>NZ_VFWK01000006.1:0-621185 GCF_006442655.1 Mesorhizobium sp. B2-1-3A | reverse complement strand
GCGATCTACACCAGCACCAATCTGATCGACACCACGCCGGAGCAATGGAACCGCGTCATCGGCGTCAACCTGACCGGCTTCTTCTACTGCTCGAAGCGGGCGGTGATGCAGATGCTCGCCCAGGCGCCGGTCGACGACGTGCGCGGCCGCATCATCAACATCTCCTCGCAGCATGGCATGGTGGCCTGCCCCGGCGACCTTCCCTATTCGGTGAGCAAGGGCGGCATCGTGCAGATGACGCGGCAGATCGCGGTCGACCACGCCGACGATCTGATCGTATGCAATGCCATCGCACCCGGCAAGATCATCACCGGCAAGCCGGGCGTGGCCAACGACCCCGATGCGCTCGACTACTCGCTCCGTCGCACGCCTTGGCCGCGGCTTGGAACCCCGAACGATGTGGCGGGAGCGGCGCTGTTCCTTGCCAGCGACATGGCAAGCTACGTCACCGGCATCAACCTGATGGTTGACGGCGGCTGGATGGCGGGTTGACGGGTACGGGCTGGCCGCAAGGCGACCAGTCGGGTTTGATCATTGCCTGATGAACGGGCCCCTATAGGTCTGGCCGGCGAGCGCATAGGTTCCGGCCAGGGTCCCGTCAGGCATCATCGTCAAACTGATGTCCGCGCCATTCGGCAGGCGCCCGAGCTTCAATGTGCTCCCGACAATTCTTCCTTCACCGGCGGCCTCGCCCGGATTGTTGTCGCCCAGATTGCCCCAGGCAAAAGTGACCGTCACCTTGCCGTTTGCGGAAATCGTCTGCACGGCGACTTTGGCTTCATACGCGCCCTCCAATCGCCCAGCCCACATGCCCGAAAAAGCGGCGTACTTTGTTGGAACGCCCTTCGCAGGGGGAGTGATCGTCACGGATGGATCCATGATTGCCGAACCCGCGGAGGCCGCGGCGGAGCTCGAGACCGGCTGAGCAGGAGTGCCAACAGGATCCGGCGTAGGTTCGAGAGCGGCGGGTTGCGGCCCTGCGGGAGCCGATTGGCACGCGACGAGCGCAAGCGCCATGAAGCCCAGCATCGTGTTCCGCATCGAATTCTCCACATCGTTTCGCGGACTGTCGGCGGGCCGCGACCCGCCGAATTGCACGTCACTCTACGCTACCGCCCTATCCAAAGCGTATAGCGCTTTACATCAAAGACGCCGTCAACAACCGTGCTTCTGATTTTGGCTGATCCCCTTCCAATTTTGAGGTGTGAAGCCCAGCACGACCTTTGCCTAAGACCGCTATAGCTGAGCATCAGCCACCGCGTGAGGGTGGCGAAAACGTGATCTTGCAAATCCGGCAATCTCAGCTCCGGAGAATAGCTTTCCTTGACGGGAACCAGGAAGCCACCAATGTACCGGGCGATCTCACCTGCAGGGTATTTTGCTTATGACAGCCTCGATCCACGATATTCCGTTCAGCCGCGCCGACGGCTCAACCACAAGCCTGGGCGAATATGCCGGCAAGGTCTTGCTGATTGTCAACGTCGCCTCCAAATGCGGCTTCACCAAGCAGTATGACGGACTGGAGGCACTCTATCGCTCGTATCGCGACCAGGGCCTTGTGGTGCTCGGCTTTCCGGCCAATGACTTCGCCGGGCAGGAACCGGGCACGGATGCGGAAATCCAGGAATTCTGCCGGTTGACCTATGGTGTCGAGTTCCCGGTGTTCGCCAAGATCGCGGTGACGGGACCGGGAAAGCATCCGCTCTATCAAGCGTTGATCGAGGCGCGGCCACAGGCTGTCTTCAAGCCGGACAGCACGCTGCTGACCCGGCTGGCCGAGAGAGGCGCCGCGCCCGCGGCCGGCGAAGTGAGCTGGAATTTTGAGAAGTTTCTGGTCGACCGCAAGGGGGTCGTCGTCGCCCGCTTCGGCTCCGACACGGAGCCGAAGGACGAGGCGATCGTCGGCGCTGTCCGCAAGCTTCTGGCGGTTTGAGGCAAGAAGCGAAGCTCCCCAACACAGATCAAATTTGCGGCAACATCCGGCTTCCGCGGAGAAGCCGCCCGCATAACCGAGGACCAAGCCATGGATCTGCAACTGAACGGCAAACGCGCGCTGATCACAGGCGGCAGCAAGGGAATTGGCCGCGCCATCGCCCGGCAATTGGCCCTGGAAGGCGTGGACCTTGTCATCGCCGCCCGCAACGCTGCCGATCTGGATATTGCCGAGCGCGAACTGGCCGCCGAAACCGGGCGCAAGATCGTCGGGCTAGGCGTCGACACACAGGACGACAGCTCGGTCAAAGCGCTGGTGGCAGGGACGATCGCGGCGCTCGGCGGCCTCGACATCCTGGTCAACGCCGCAGCCAAGCCGGGCGGGCAGACACCACCGCCCAAGCTGGCCGAGATCACCGACGACCTGTTCTGGGATGACGTTGACGTCAAGGTGATGGGCTATCTGCGTATGGCGCGTGAGGCCGCGCCTCATATGGCCGCCGCCGGCTGGGGCCGGATCATCAACGTAAGCGGGCTCGCTGCCCGGCAGACAGGCTCGATCATCGGCTCGATCCGCAATGTTGCCGTCTCTGCCCTGACGAAGAATCTCGCCGACGAATTGGGCCCGAAGGGGATCAACGTGACGGTGGTCCATCCTGGCCTGACCCGCACGGAAAAGACCGCTCCCCTGGTCGCCGCCCGCGCGGCTTCGGCGGGCGTTTTGCCCGAGGAAATCGAACAGCGACTTGCCGCCAACGTCACGATCGGCCGCCTCGTCGATATGGCCGAAGTCGCTGATGTCGTCACATTCCTCGCCTCGCCGCGAAGCGTCGCCATCAACGGCGATGCGATCGCCTGCGGCGGCGGGGTCATCGGGCCGATACATTACTAGCTAGAGCAAAATCCAGGAAAAGCGTGAAACGGTTTTCCGCCCTAGACGCGCACATCGCCCAGCACCCTGATCTCCGACGAAATGGACAGGCCGCCTTCGATCTCTTCCTCGTTGGAAAACCCGTCGAAATTGGCGAGCGAGCCAAAAGAGAGGCCGGAAAGCCCTTCGACGTATTTGACGCTGCGCTGGTAGGTTTTGTAGGCGCCGAACGCCGCCTCCAGTTCACTGAGCTCCCTTTCCTGCTCAACCACGTAGGCCGTCGATGACGGACGGCCGTCATCGGAGATGAACGACACCACTTTCCAGAAAGCTTTCGGAATGAGCGCATCCCGATAGCGAAGATCAGTGCCGCCGAAGACGGGGCCGGTGAATACAGAACACCGCTCGGCCCAGGCCCGCGCATTCTGCAGGATGTAGTTCTCTATTCCGAGCCAGGTCTTCTGATTCACGATGTCCATCTGCGGCGCACAGTTCGTGAAGTGAAACGTGTCCGCATTGGCGACGAGGGCGTTGGCGCCCCAATTGGGATCCTCGCGCCTGACAAGGTGTCCTCGGTCGAGGCGATTGCCGGCATAGAGGTCCTCACCGAGCTGCGCTTCGGCCGGCAGGCGCCCGTCCAGCGCCCATTTGTTGTCCTCGCGCCCAATCGAAATGGAGCGGGCGCCCTCGATATTGACGGCGGTGAACATGGCCATGCGCCGCGACGCGCACATGACGACGGAAAAGTTGCAATAGTCGAGCCGGCCGCTGGCATCGCCGCCAACCGGCGTTATGTCGCGGGATCGCTGGCCGGTCGGCTTGGGCAAGTCGATCGGGAATCTGGTCAGGAAAGTCCGATCGAAGCCGGTACGGCCAGCAAAGGATTGAGGCGGCGACGTGCGCGGTCGTGCCGCGCGCTCGGCCATGGCACCCTCACTGCGAATGTGCGTTTCGAGAGCTGCCCCGGCCCCCGGCCCGCGCAGCCGCCGCATATCGCGAAGCTGCGGTCGCCTGTCCATCCTTACGGTCGCAAGTTCAGTCACGGACATGAGTTTCTCCAATCGAAAAAAGCCGAGGACATCACCCGGCGTTGAAAAAATTTCCAAAGGCCTTCAGGTTGAGCAGTTGCGCATCGTCGTCGACGGCATGGCGAATGCTGGCCAGATCGTGGGCGAGGTTCTGCCGCAGCGTCTGCCCGCCAAAGTGCAGGCCACCTATGCCATAAGGATGTATCGGTTCTTCATCGCCGCATCCCTCCCCTACCCGTCGCGGCAATTTGGGAGCAGCACCGTGAACTCAGCGTGAAATCAACCCCAGGCGGAGCCCAAACCTCAGACGAAGAGAGGTATCAGCCGCTCAAAATCGCGGCGTCCGTAAGTTGCCTGCCAACCCCGCTGTTGAGGTAACATCCAGAGCCGCTCACACCCTGGCCGCGGCTTGAAGTGCGCGAGACCGACGCAGATCGCCTTGACCACGGGGACCTCGAATGCGGGCCGCTGCAAGTCCGCGAACCATACATTGCCGCCGCTTGCGGTGTTTATCTCTTCCATCAGACGCGGCAGCATCCCTGCTTGGCCTGTCTGCGTTGCCGAGCCGGGATCGGAGCCGCTCAAAAAGCCCATTGTGTCGAGATTTGCGTGCTCCAGCCAGGCCGCGACGCGACGGTCCGCGGCAGACATCGGCGCATCGCCGTTTGTTGCGACCCTCATCTCATGGGCATCGAACGCCAGCTCGGTCTGGATCATCTCGAGGAACGCGGCCTTGGCCGCCGCCTGTAAATCGAAGGCCGCCGCAAATCCGACCGCCACGCGCCGGCCGTCCCCGTCGCACGATATAGCGGCAGCCACATGCGCGCTGTGAAAGGTTGAAATGTCGAGGAACCAGACACGCCGCCCGGTTTCGACGGCGTGTTCCTTCAGGGCCGCTGCCAGGGAAGCATCTTCCCCGGTGGGAGCAAAGCGCCGACGCCGGCAGCCTCGCCACCACCATATGCCGGTTGCATCGCGCTCAACGACCTCGAGCACGGCGCGCGACATAGCGGCGTCGATCGTGCTTCCGGCGGCGCAGCCGTTGGAATCGGCGTTCAGGCTGTCGTCTCCATGGACGGCTTCGCCAAAGCCACCGAAGCAAAGAAATGCGGGGCACATCGCGGTGCGCGAGCCCGCGAAATCGCGCACGCGGGCCAACCGGTCGGGATTGTACAGTTGCCCGGGCGGGGGGATCGCATCCCAGCCTTCCCACATGCGGTTGAGACGGCGGCGCTGCTGTATCTGGCGCCTGGAAAAACCCAGTACCGCCTCGGCCGGGATGATATCGCTGGCCTGGTCGGCCGCTACAAGCTTGCTCTCATCCAAGGCCTGATACATCCAACTGCCGATTTCCACGGCTTCGCCAAGGCATCCCAACAGGGCCTGTGACCGGCTGTATCCCTTTCCGCTTACAGTCACCTGGCGGATACCGCCGCTCCACGCCAGACCGAGGTTCGCCGCGGCCAGAATGCCGCCCGGTATCTCGAAGAGATCGACAATCAGGCCATGACGGGCGGCGAAGCTATACAGGCGCAGGCGGTCGGAAGCCTCGACATCCATCTCCGGCTGGAGCTCCAATCCCGCGAGCCGAAGATCCCGCCTTATTGTATCGGGCACCTTGTCGAGCACCGCGTTCGAAGAGCCGACAGCGGAATGCGGCTGTGCGCAGAGCACTTCCCAATGACCTTTTTCTAGCCGCATTCTTCGATCTTCGCTTAACGTCCGCCCGGTTCTGGTATTAAATGATCAGAGGGCGTTTGGGCCGATCATGTCAGTAACCATGATCCACAGGCAGAGAGAAAGGGGCTCTCCCAGGAAAAGCCTCGAGATCAAACTCGTCGGCAATTTCGAGATACGCAGCCTCGACAAGGTCTATGCCCTCGACAAACGCAAGGCCGGCGCGATCCTGGCCTATCTCATTTTGTCCGAACAGACGCGCGAAACACGCGGGCGTTTGTCCGCGCTGCTGTGGAGCGACAGCGATGAAGAACACGCACGCGCCTCGCTGAGGCAATCCATCCGCGATCTGAAGCAGATCGAACTCAAGACGGGGGTGCAGTTTCTGGTCCTCGACAAGCTCTCCGTCGGGATCGACCCCAATGTCCTGCGAACGGATCTCGCGGCTCTGCGCCATGCGCTCAGGGACCGCGATTTCCCGACTGTCGACGGCATCCTGGCACGAAGCGACAGATCACTTTGCATCGGGCTTCAAGATTGCGATCCGGTATTCGACAACTGGATCGGGATGATTTCGACCCAGTGGTCGGATGGTCTGACCCATCAACTGTCGAAATCGCTCAACGAGGCAAATTCGAGCCTGGCGGAACGCAAGGCGATCGCCGGCTGCATCTTGCGCCTCGATCCTTTCCATGAATCGGCGGTCGTCAGTATGCTGGGGGCGCTGCATCGGGAAGGCGGCTATGCCAGGGCCCGCGTTTTCTTCGAACGCTATGTCAGCGACCTGAGGTCGGAACTCGATCTCGCACCGCCACGCGAAATCATCCGGCAACTGGAGCGGTTCAAGACTGCGGCCCAGGATGGGGCGGATGCGCAGCCACAAGCCGCCTTCGACCCTGCCGCGCCGCGGCAGCTCGTCGAAAGGCCGACGATCGTGCTCGTCACGGAAAAACACAGGAGCGCCGACGCGCACATTCAGTTCGCTCTGGTCAGTGAACTGTCCGCCACCCTCTCGCGGTTCAGGCATTGGACCGCAATCCACACCGAGCTTGATCGCGACACGATGCGATCGGGGTCTGTCGAGACGCTTCGAGCCGCCGTGGGGGAAACCGCTGACCTTGCCGTGATGATAAACGCGTCCGATGATGAGGACGAACCGCATTTCGATATTTCATGCCGGACGATCGCAACGGGCGTGTTGCAGTTCTCCACCACCGCGCCTCGAGAACCGGCGGCATGGAGACCCGTCTTCAATGAAATCTGCGCGCGGGTTGCTTCACGCCTCCAGTTGGTGATTTCCACCACGCGCCTCCATCGCATAGATGAACAGTCGCCAAACTACATCTCGGCCTATGACAATTGGCTCGACGGACAGCGGCTTTCGACGTTGTGGCGCAAAGACACCGACGCCGTCGCGATCGCGCGTTACGAAGAAGCCATTCGCCAGGACCCTAGCCTGGCTTGCGCCTATTCGAGCCTGGCCGTGATCCTGAATTCGCGGTGGATCGTGCTGCCCGGCTATCCAGTCGAGAGCGCCGACCTCGACCGTGCATTCGACCTCGCCAAGAAGGCGGTCGCGCTCGATCCTCTCGATCACCGCAACCAGGTCAACCTGGCCTGGAGCCACCTCCTGGCGCGGCGCTGGGAACTGGCGGAATTTCATTTCGGACTGGCGCACGACCTCAACGCCGCCAATCCGGCGACCCTTATCGCCTATTCGCTTTTCAGTGCGTTCATCGGAAACCATCAGCGAGCAGTCGACCTGTCGCGACGGTCGTTCGAGCTCAACCCGCTGCATGAGCCGCACTACCATGGTTACCATGCGACCGTTGCATTCCTGGCGGGCGACCTGCAGGGCTGCGTCGAGGCTGTCGAGAAAAGCGACGGCCTGTTTCCCGATATCCGAGGCTGGTCGGCTGCCGCCCATGCCTTCATGGGCGATGACGCGAAAGCCGCCACCGACTTCAGAATATTTCTGAAGGGTGTCACGACCGCATGGCACAATGGCGAGCGCCCGACCCGGCGAAGTGCGATCGACTGGTTCAAGAACGTCTTCCCGATCCGCCTGGATGCCGATCGCGCGAGACTGAGCGAAGGTATCGACCGCGCCTCACGGCTGGCATGACGCGGCCGAAGCCGGGCGCATCTTATCTGCAGCGCGACATAACATAGTCGCCAAGCCGGCAACGGTAGCCCCGGAGCCGGTTTGCCTTCTTCTCCTCGACCGTCGAGCCTGCATTAGGGTCGAATTTGTAGTGCGCCGGGAAAGGATAGTCCTCTCCGGGGCCGACCTCGGGCGCGATCGTCCGCACGGTCTCCTCGACGTCCCCGGTGAAAGGAAAGGCAATGTTGACGACGTTCTCTTCATCGAAATGCGCGATGATCTCGATCTCGTCCCAGGTTTTGCCGCGCGGGTTCATGAACCCTCTGAGCAGGTCTTTCTTCTCGTTCTGTGTGCCGTGTCTGAATATCTCCATGGTGGCGGGATCCTTTATGGCTTCTCGAATAAAGGCTCCCAACGCTTCGAACTGCACATTCTCGAATTTGGCCATGACCCCTCTCCATTTCTTCAGGTTGCGACGTTGCCGGTTCTTCGATAGGCCCGCCCCGGCATGTCCAGGTTAGCGTACCGCTTGAAGTATTCGTAGAGCTCGTCGTCTGAAACCAGCCTGTCGTCGGCCAGCCCCAATAGCCCCGCCAGATTGCCGGGTTCGGCCGATGATAGGGACAGCGGCACCTGGATTTCGCTGTCCCCGGCATTGAACAGTGCAGCGGCGACGGTGGCCGCGACGATGAACGAGCCGGTCGGTCCCAGCCGGTTGCCGTCATCTCCGAGCACTGCGGCTTCCTGCATGATGTAATAGGACAGAGGTGTTTCGGTCAGGAACCGCGGATGGGCCAGCAGCGTCTTCTCAAGCACGCCAGCCTGGAAGCTGTAGCGTTTCCTGCAGCTTTGCGTGGGCAGCATGGCAGCGCCGGAAAGTACAGGCACATCCGCGGAAAGCGCCGCAGCGACGGCGCCGGCAATCGTCTGGCCTGATGCGATGCCGAGATCGTAACAGCGCCAACAATCCATGAAGGCGATGGACCGAGGTGTACCGTCGAAGTCGGCGGCGTGCTGAACCACCGCCATCTCGTAGTTGAGAAACGGACTGATACGGCGTGCCTTCAGTGCCTTTGCCGCGTCGCCCGGCTCGATGAAACGGCTCCAGTCAACGGCCCAATTCACACGGACCGGAACGTCACCGTTCGGGCGCTGGCTCGAAAATGCCAGGATTTCGCGCAAGGTGCCGGCTTCTTCTTCGAATGCCTTGTTGAGGGCGTAGCGGTCGCGGACCATCGAATGCGCAAACCGCGAGGCGCCAAATGTGAACTCCATCGGCAAGTCCGCCAGCGGCTTCAGCGATGCGACGCCGGGGCCGCGAAACTCCTCGCCATCGAAGAAGTGCGCCCAGACTGCCGGGGCCAGAATTCGCCTAAGATAGTCGTCAACGACCACGCGGCGATAGACACCGGTCAGGTAAAGCCGCGCCTGATCGAAGGCGGTCTGCGGCGGTACAGCGCGGCGCGCCATCAGCAAATCGACGAGACGGTTGTGCACCTGCATCAACGAGCATTGCAGCTGGGAGAGAATGAGATTGTCGTCGTTCCTGGGATCGCCGATCAGAGGACGGTAAGGCGCCTTTCGTCCGCACACGCTCAAAAAACCGCTGGAGGCGTCGACGCGCGGGACGTCTCGCGCTCTTTCGACCGCACCATCGACGGGAAGTTTGACCTGCTTGTCGCTGACCCCGGGCAGGCCGATCGGAAATCGACAAAGAGTGGTGTCGCTTTCCGATGCCGAGTCATAGAGGTGCGAGTCCACAATCAGGCCTCGTCCATAAAGGCCCGACAGATCGAGACTGCCCGAGACGGCATTTCTCAAGGTGAACCCGGCACGATCGCCCGGCATGCCAAATATGCGGCTAAAGACGATGTCGTGAAACGTGAACTGGCCGAAATAGGTGTAAGCAGCGGGATTGTCGCTGAGGTCGGGGGAATCGATGGGACCGAGCATGCAGTTCGAGATGTCGGTGAGCGCCGCCTGGGTTCTCTCCGTCATGGAGCCATCTTCTCCAGCCGGCATGAGGCCTATCGGCTTTTCGGCGAGATCGGGAAACAGGAGCCGGCGCCGAAGAGCGTCGCCCGCGTCCGCACCTGCCGCTTCGACGGTGGGACCTCCAGCAGTCCTCGCCATCGCGTTGAGCGCGCGGCGGTGATTTACCAGGGTTTCATATGTCGCATATTCGCCGTGTCTCATCGCCAGCCCTTTTCGTCAAAGACTATTCCATTCGCACGCGGTCGGCGATACCAGCCGGCCATATCTTGCGCCCCCGGCCAAACGGCCTGGCCCAAGGGCGGGACGGATTATGTTGGGAGGCCCAAAATCCGTCCCGCCGCCAGCCCCCCGGCCGACTTGAGATGCATAGTTGAAGCCTACCGATCACCCGGTGCAACAAGTCCGGACATCAGTTGGTGCAAGTTTGCCCATCGGGGTCACGCCGGCAATCGTCGACGACACGGATTCGGTGCCGGGAGGCGATATGACGAGCTGGCGAAAACGGTTCCAGTCGAAGTTCATGCCTGGATCGGGCCGGCGGGCCGGATCGAGCACGGCATGCGAAACGATGGTCTTGAGGTTCGGGTATTTCGCCCAGCAATAGCGGACAATCCTCGCCGTCACTTCGACCTGCCAGCTTGAGAATGGGTCCGCGACCTGGCTGTTGACGACTTCAATGCCAAGGCTCCAGTGGTTGACGCGCTTGGCGCCGCCATTGACCCGCGGATGGCTCTTGTCGTTTCCCACATGCCAGGCCGCCCGCGATTCCGGCGCACACGCCCAGACAATGTTTCCGTGCTGGCTTTCGTTCTCGTCGGGAACCAGCCAGTGGAAACTGCCGCTGCCGGCCTGCATCACCGACATTGCCCTTGCCGAGCTGCCGCCGACAGTCGCATGAATGACCACCGCGTTGATGCCGAGGATCGGATCGAAACGCCGCAACGACGTCGAGCGCGCCCAGTAATCCTGAACGCCTGGATAGAGCACCTCTGGGATCGCAAATGGCGCCGGCCTGCCCGCGGCCGGCAAATCGAACAGGTATGTCTTCGGATCTAGCATCGCTTGCTCCCGCAAAGCTCGCGTTTGACGATCCGTGTATCGCAACGTTGGCGTGAAACGAGCGTGAATCATGTCCCGCCGCCCGGGAGGCATCGCCGGCCATCAAGAGAGTTCCGTCGACCAGGAGCGCCCGATCGGTCCGATTCTCAAGAGAATCCAGCACGTTCTGGGGGATGATTGCCGGGATATCCCATGCCCCAAGCGGCTGCGCCCAGCGGCAAGCCTCGCTTGATCGATGTTCGCCCGAAGCTACTCGAAGGAATAGGTGAAACCTTCCTTGGAGGCGCCAACGGTGACTTTTGTCATTTTTTCGCCCGCGAGCGACCGGTTGAGCACGCCGCGGCTCAGTTCCGGCAGCAGCGTGTTGGTCAGGATGGCATCGATCATCCGTCCGCCGGATTCGATCTCGGTGCAGCGGGCCTTGACCAGATCCATGACACCGTCGCCGATCACCAGTTCCGCATCGTTGGTCGTGCGCAGCCGGCGAGCGATCTTGGCAAACTGGTGACGGGTGATGGCTTCGATCATCCCGTCCGAGAGCGGGTAATAGGGAATGGTCACCACCCGGCCGAGGAAGGCGGCCGGGAAGACCTTCAGCAGCGGGTTGCGCAAGGCGATGTCCAGATCGTCAAGCCCGGCCCGTATCGTGCCGTTCCGGGTCCGCTCCATGATGACCTCCGAGCCGACATTGGAGGTGAGCAGGATCAGCGTGTTCTTGAAATCGATCCGGCGCCCCTCGCTGTCGTCCATCATGCCCTTGTCGAAAACCTGGAAGAAGATCTCGTGCACGTCGGGATGCGCCTTCTCGACCTCGTCGAGCAGGATCACCGAATAGGGTTTTCTACGCACGGCCTCGGTCAGGATACCGCCCTTGCCGTAACCGACATAGCCGGGTGGCGCGCCCTTGAGTGTCGAGACGGTGTGCGCCTCCTGGAACTCGGACATGTTGATCGAGATCAGGTTCTGTTCGCCGCCATAGAGGGTTTCGGCCAGCGCCAGCGCGGTTTCGGTCTTGCCGACGCCCGAAGGACCGCAGAGCAGGAACACGCCGACCGGCTTTTCCGGTGCGCCGAGCCCGGCGCGGCTGGTCTGCACGCGTTTGGCGATCATCTCCATGGCGTGGTCCTGGCCGACGACCCGCTCCGAAAGCGTGGTGGCGAGCTTGAGCGCCTTTTCGGTCTGGCTGGACAGCATCCGTCCGGTCGGGATTCCCGTCCAGTCCTGGACAACGGCGGCCACGGCGTTGCGGTCGACCGAGGGCAGGATCAGCGGCGTCTCGCCCTGCGCCGTAGCCAGTTCGGCCATCAGTTCGCGCAACCGGGCAAGGTCGGCCGCAGGATCCGGCGGCGCAGGATCGGCAACCGCCGGCACCTCCGCCTTGGCCTTGGCTGCCTTGGTCTTCGCCGTTTCCGTCATCGTCGTTTCGGCCTTGGGCGGCTCAGTCTTGGGCACCTTGGTCTTTTCTGCGTCCGTCACTGCCGTTTCAGTGTCGACCTCAGCGGTCGCCTCCGCATCGAGCGGCACGCCCTCACCGCGCAGCCGCGCGCGCAATTCGAGTATCTCCGCAACCAGCGCCTTTTCACGCTCCCAGCGCCCCTCGGCGGCAGCCAGCGTGGTCTCGGTTTCGGCTAACCCGGCTTCAACCCGCGCCTGGCGCTCGGCCACCTCGATGCCGATGGCGGCCTCGCGACCGATGATGCCGCGCTCGACCTCCAGCGCCTGGCGGCGGCGCATGATGTCCTCGACCTCGGCCGGCGTGGCGTGCTGCGATATGGCGACACGGGCACAAGCGGTGTCGAGAAGGCTCACCGCCTTGTCCGGTAGTTGCCGTGCCGGGATGTAGCGATGCGACAGGCCGACCGCCGCCTCGATCGCCTCATCGAGTATCTGCACCTCATGATGCTTCTCCAGAACGCCGGCCACGCCGCGCAACATGAGTACGGCCACCGCCTCCGACGGCTCGTCGATCTTGACCACCTGGAAACGGCGGGTCAGCGCAGGGTCTTTCTCGATGTGCTGTTTGTATTCGGCCCAGGTCGTCGCCGCGATCGTGCGAAGTTCACCGCGCGCCAGCGCCGGTTTCAAGAGATTGGCCGCGTCACCTGTTCCAGCCGCGCCGCCGGCGCCGATCAGCGTGTGGGCCTCGTCGATGAACAGGATGACCGGCGTTTCGGACGACTGAACCTCGTCGATGACAGCCTTCAGCCGTTTTTCGAATTCGCCCTTCACGCTGGCGCCCGCCTGCATCAATCCGACGTCGAGCATGCGCACGCTGACGCCTTGCAGTATGGGCGGCACGTCGTCCGCGGCGATACGCAAGGCAAAGCCCTCGACCACCGCGGTCTTGCCGACACCGGCCTCGCCGGTCAGGATCGGGTTGTTCTGCCGGCGCCGCATCAGGATATCGACGATCTGCCGGATTTCCGGATCGCGGCCGACGACCGGATCGATCTTGCCGTCGCGGGCGCGCTGGGTCAGGTCCGTGGCGTATTTCGCCAGCGCTGAATCCCCACCCGGCCCCCGTCGCGGCGCTTCTGGAGCGGAGACCGTGGTCGAGGCACCGGCTTCGAGCGAACCCTCCACGACATCGGCGAACCGCGCGATGACCGCGTCGGCGTCGATCTTGTCGAACTCGCCGCTGATCTTCGACAGCAGGCCTTCCAGCACCGGCGTCTTCAGGCAGGCAAGCAGAATATGTGCGCTGCGGACTTCCTCGACGCCGAACTCGAGCGTTGCCAGGTTCCAGGCCTCCTGGATGGCATGAAAGATGTGGTCGGAGAATTCCTCGATCGATGTGGCGCCATAAGGCAGCTTGTCGACGGCGCGGGTCATGTCGGCCGTGAGCCGGCTCGCATCCACGCCCGCATCGGCGATGATCATCTGCACATCGGAGCGGTCGGAAAGCACCAGTTGCTCGATGAAATGGACCAGTTCGACATAGGGATTGCCGCGCAGTTTGGCGGCATCGGCGGCAGCCTTGAAGGCGCGGACGCCGACAGGATTGAGCTTGCCGACCAGTTCCTTGCGCTTGAAAGTCTGCGATGACCGGCGCTGTTCCATCGAACGTGCTCCTGCAGTCTGCCAGCCGATAAACTGCCACATAAGACGTCACTTGACAAAGCGCGTCATGGACCGATGTCCCGATGCCCGGTTTAGCCGGCTCCTTTCCATTTGTTGAAAGTCCCGCACCATTGACTGCAAACAGCCACGTCGCCGGATGCCTCGGCGCGACGCGGTTCGCATGCGGCCAAGGCAACCAAGCCGAGGATTTCTGCGCTTGTGAGACGATCGCGTTTAGCTTCTGTTAATTTTTGAGCCCTCGTTGAATTGTGGTAAAGTGCAACCGTGTGATAACGTTGCGTCACGTATGGCTTGAGGCTGGTCGCTGGGGGTTTGTGTGATTGATGTCGCACTCTGGCTTAGTCCGCTCGACGGTGGAAATCCGTCAGGGGAAGACTTGCGCAACGACCCGGCTTTTCACGAGCTGGAGCGCCTGACCGAACCCGAGATCAAGGTCGTCCACGACGGCAACAACAAGCCCACTTCGCAAAGCACCATTCCGGTCGACTGGTCCGCCGTGCTGGCGAAGGCAGGGGAACTGCGTGCGCATGGCCGCGACCTGCGGCTGCTGGTCATCGTCACCCGCGCACTGGCCAATGAAGAAGGGCTGGCCGGGCTCGCGCAGGGGCTGACCCTGATTGCGCAGACCTTCGACCAGCATTGGGAAACCATGCATCCGGCACTGCGGCCCAACGCTTCGCCTCGCGATGCCGCCTTGCGCCGCATCAACGCGTTGCTCGACCTCCAGAACAGTCAGGGCGGGTTGTTGGCGAACCTTAGGCAGATGATTTTCTTTGCGCCGCGCTCGATCGGGCCGATCAGCGGACGCGACCTGGAACAAAGCGCGCTCGACGACCGTGTCATGCTCCAGGAAGCCGCCTCCGGCTTGAATACGGCGGAAAAGGCGGCACTGGTCAGCGCGCATGGACAATTGTTGAACCGGGTGCGTGCCGGATGTGCGGCACAGATGGATCAGGCCGGTGCGGAGATGATCTCGCTGGTCGCCGATGCCCGGGCTGCCATCGCAGCCCTTGACGCGGTCGACACCGCGCTCAACGCCCGCCTCGAGGGCGGCGGCGCTCCTGTTCCGGAATTAAAACGGTTTCTGCAGCGTTTGCTGACGACCCTCGAACGGAACTCGGCAGCGGCTGCGGTGGCGAATGGCGTGGCCAAGCCGCCCATCCCGGCAGAACCGGCAACACCTGCTCGAAACGGTCATGGAGCCGAGACTATGGCAAGTGCGGCAAGCTACGCGGACTCAAGCACCGGGCTTCCCGACCGGATCTCCTCGCGCGACGACGTGGTGAAGTGCCTCGACCTCGTCGTCGCCTTCTATGACCGCACCGAACCGTCGAGCCCCATACCGCATCTGGCCCGGCGCGTGCGCCGGATGGTGCACATGGATTTCGTTGAACTGATGGAAGATCTCGCCCCGTCGGGGCTGAAGGAATTCCGGCTCCTCGCCGGCGTTCCCGATGCCAAGAAGACGGCTCAGAAGGATGAAAGGTAACAGCACATGCCAGCCGAAAGCAAAGCGAAGGTCATCGAACGAAATCGCGCGCCGCGAGTGCAGATCGCCTACGATGTGGAAACCTACGGTAGCCCGACGACGATCGAATTGCCGTTTGTCATGGCCGTGATGGCCGACCTTTCCGGCGCTTCGCAGACCAGGGAAGCGTCGAAATCGGTGCTGGACCGAGCCTTCGTGGAGACCGACGCGAACCGCTTCCCCAAATTCATGGAGGCGCTCGGGCCCCGCGTCAAAGCCCGGGTGAAGAACACGCTGCCGCAGGCCGAAGGCCAGGAACGCGACGAGGAACTGGCGCTCGATCTCACCTTCACCAAGATGGGCGATTTCGCTCCCGACAAGATTGCCGAGCAGGTGCCGCAACTGGCCGAGATCCTCAAGATGCGTCGCCAGCTCGAGGAGTTGCTCGGCTTCATGGATGGCCGCGTCGACGCCGAAAAGCGCATCGCGCAGCTGCTGAACAACGAGCCGCTGCTTGGCAAGATCGCCAGCCAGGCACTGGCCGACGACGACAAGGCAGGGGAGTAAGTCATGGCCGAACAGCAAAAGACCGCCGTCGCCGCCGAGGCCGAAGCCATCGACCTGGGAGAATTCAGCGGGCTCCTCGAAAAGGACTTCAAGGTCAAGAAGGACGACAGCGAGAAGCTGCAGCAGCTCGTCCGCAATCTCGCGCTCGCGGCGCAATCGCGTTCCGACACCACGACCATCTCGTCCAATGCGATCAAGTCGATCAAGTCGCTGATCGCGGGCATCGACAAGATGCTGACGACACAGGTCAACGAGATCCTGCACGCGCCGGAAGTTCGCGAGATGGAGGGCACATGGCGCGGCCTCTGGTATCTCGTCAACAACACCGAGACGGACCAGAAGCTGAAGATCCGGGTGATGAACATCTCCAAGGAACAGCTGGCCGACACGCTCGAAGACTATGAAGGCCAGATGTGGGACCAGAGCCCGATCTTCAAGAAAGTCTACACGGACGAGTATTCGATGCTGGGCGGCGAGCCGATCGGCTGCGTGATCGGCGCCTACGAATTCTCCAACCACCCGCGCGATGTCGGCCTGCTGCGCAATATTTCGGGCATCTGCGCCTCGGCGCACACGCCGTTTATCGCCGCCGCCTCGCCGCGCCTGTTCCGCATGGACAGCTGGCAGGAACTGCCGAACCCGCAAGACCTGCAGCAGATCGTCTCCAACCCGGCCTATGCCTCGTGGCAGTCGCTGCGTGAGAGCGAGGACGCCCGCTATATCGGGCTGACCATGCCGCGCGTCTTGGCCAGGTTGCCCTATGGCACCGATACCGTTCCGGTGAAGGGCTTCACCTTCGAGGAAGAGGTGCAGGGCGATCACAACAAATATGTCTGGATGAACGCCGCCTTCCCGATGGGCGTCAACATCAACCGCAGCCACAAGCTTTTCGGCTGGGGCACGCAGATCCGCGGCGTCGAGAATGGCGGCACCGTGCTCAACCTGCCGGTGCACAGCTTCCCGACCGACGATGGCTCGATCGCGATGAAATGTCCGACCGAAGTCGCCATCGACGACCGGCGCGAGGCCGAACTGGCCAAGCTCGGCCTGATGCCGATCCTGCACCGGAAGAACACCGATCTCGCGGCCTTCATCGGCGCCCATTCGCTGCAGGACGACGAAACGCGCGCCGGCCGACTGGTCGACCCCGATGCCCAGTCGAACGAGCGGCTGAGCGCCAACCTGCCCTATCTCTTCCCGGTCTCGCGCTTCGCGCATTACCTCAAGGCGATCGCGCGCGACAAGGTCGGCTCGTTCAAGGAACGCTCCGACATGCAGATCTGGCTGACCGAGTGGATCAACCGCTACGTGCTGGCCAACCCTGCCTTTGCCGACGACAAGGCGCGCGCCAAGCGCCCGCTAGCGGCGGCCGAAGTCCAGGTGGACAGCGTGGAGGGGCGGCCGGGCTACTACAACGCCCGCTTCTACCTGCGTCCCCATTACCAGCTGGAAGGCATCAACGCCTCGCTGCGGCTGGTATCGGAACTGCCGTCCGTGAAGACCTGATTTGCAGCAACCAGACCTTGTTTTGTTTGAAAGCGGTGGAGAAAGACAATGCCAGTCAAGATTGATGGTTTTCTGAAGGTTCCCGATATCAAGGGCCCAAGCACCCGCGACGGCCACTCGGACGAGATCGAAATCCATGGCGTCGACTACAAAATGGTCGCGCCCTATGACCCGAATTCGCTCTCACGCCGTGGGCGCGTGTCGATGGGCATGATCAAGTTCATCAAACATTATGACAAGTCCTCGCCCTATCTGAAAAAGGCCCTGTTCGAGAACAAGGCCCTGGATGAGGTGGTGTTCTCGGCACGGCGGACCATCGATGGCGAGACCAAGGATTACCTGGTCGTTACGCTCACCGACGCCTCGATCATGGAATACGACATGTCGCAGGCCGAGGATGAGGAAGACCTGATCCAGGAGGAGGTCAGCTTCGCCTACAAGAAGATCAAGTTCGTCTATGACGGCAATGATGAAGCCGAAATGGATGTCTATGTCGGCAAGTGAGGTTCGGCGGCCCGGCGCGGGCAAGCAGCAGATAGCCGGCAGCTTGCGGGCAAAAAGCGAGGCCGTCCAGCCATCGCTATGGGATCGCCTTGTCAACGACCTGCCGGGCCTGACCTCGGAGATAGACGGGCTGCGCCATGTCCTGCTGGACGAGCTTGGCGCGGACCGTCTCGACACCTTCGCTGCCGGCAGTGCACGGACCATCGATGCCGATGCGGAGCTGACGCCCGACCAGAAACGGCGTCTGCATCGCCTGGCCTTCCAGACCCAGCACCGCGCGGAGATCGAAAGCCGCGGTGTGGTGGTATCGGCCCGCGTGCTAAGGGAAGCGGTGCGGCGCGACATCGAGGCTCTGTTCAACACCGAGCGTTTCGAGGCCACGCCACTGCTTTCCGACCTGGAAAATGAGCAAATGGCGGACAATCCGCCGTCGCTCGCCGATTTTCCGGAGGTCCGTCGAAGCGTGGTCAATTACGGCGTGCCCTCCTTCTCGGGCCGGTCGTCCCGCGACTTCGACCGCGACGTGCTGGCCCGCGAAATCCGCTCGGTGCTCGCCACCTTCGAGCCCCGCCTCAAGGAAGGCGCGACGAAGGTTACCGTCACCCTGGGCGACAAGACCGTGGGCCTGAAGATCGAGATAGACGCCGTGCTGATCATGACGCCCACACCGGAACGCATGCGCCTGCGCACCACGATCAATCTCGACAACGGCTTGGCACGGACCGAAATTAGGGACGCCTGAGATGGATCGGGTCTTCGTCGAATATTACGAGGAGGAACTGACCCATATCCGCGGCCTCGCGGCGGAATTCGCCGACATGCATCCGGCGGTGGCGCGCAACCTTTCCCTCGACACGGTGCCCTGCCCGGATCCTTATGTCGAACGGCTGCTGGACGGCGTCGCCTTCCTCGCCGCGCGCACCCGGCTGAAGGTCGACGCCGAGCGCTCGCGATTTTCGCGCAGCGTGCTCGACGTCCTCTATCCCGATCTGGTCACGCCGGCGCCGGCAACGGCGATGGCCGTGCTGAAACCCGGCCAGCAGGTGCAGACCATGCCCGCCGGCCACGTCGTCAAGCGCAACACGCGGCTGGTCTCCAGCCTGCAACCCGGCCTGTCGACGCGCTGCACTTTCTCCACCGCGCAGGACATGACGCTGTGGCCGATAGCGATCACTTCGGTCAGCTATTTTCAGGATCGCAGCGCGCTGGCCGCGGCCGGCATAGGACCGATCGGCGGTACCGGCGGCGAGGCGGCGCTGCGCCTGGCGCTGACGCGGACCGGAAAAGGCAAACTCGACGAATTGGCGCTCGACCAGCTTGACCTCTATTTTGCCGGACGCACCAAGGCGCCGCTTCTGTTCGACGCGATCTTTGGCGCCTGCGTGGCTGTTGGCGCGCGACCGGAAGGCAAGACCAACCGGCTGTCGCCCTTGCCGGCACCCGAAATGGTCGGCATCAGCGACGACGAGGCCTTGATGCCGCGCACCCGCCCGACATTCGAAGGGTACCGCCTGCTGCGCGAATACTTCGTCATGCCGGAGCGCTTTCACTATGTGCGGGTCCTGGGACTGCAGACGGTGGTGCGCAAATGCGAGGCCGGCCTGGAGATCATCTTCCTGTTCCGTCGCCCGGTGCCCGAACTCGCCGACCTGACGCCGGCGGATTTCGAACTTTTCGCGACGCCGATCATCAATCTGTTCGAGCGTGAGTGCAACGTCGTCGAGCTCGACGCGCGCAAGACGCGGCAGGTGATCCACGCCGACCGCACGCGGGCGCGCGACTTCGAGATCTATCGTGTGATCCGCGTCGAGGATGCCGACAGTGAAGGCAGCGATGCCGAGATACCGGAGTTGTTCAGCCTCGGGCAGAACCGCGGCAGTGGCTGGGTCTATTCGACGGAACGGCGCCCAAGGCGGGCAACGGAGGATGAACGGCGCGAGGGTCTGACCCGCACGTCATACACCGGGGACGACGTTTTCCTGGCCGTATCGCGGCCGCTCGCAAGTCCCGCGAACCGGCCGCTGAAGCGTCTCGACATCATGGCGCTTTGCACCAATCGTGATCTGCCGATCCTCGATGACAATCCGACCTTGACGCTCGAGGCCGGTGACCCGATCGAATCCGTTCGGCTGCTCGGTGCGTTGCGTCCGCCACAGCCGGCCATCCCGGCGGCGCTTCCCGCCGGGGCCGACGGTGAATCCCGCGCCGACGATCTCGCCTGGCGGCTGGTCGCGCAGCTGGCGCTCAATTTCTTGAGCCTTGCCAAGGAAGGCCGCGGCGTCGATCCGCTGCACGCGCTGCTTGATCTTTATGCCGACCGGGGCGACCCGGGCCTTGCCCGCAACGTGCATTCGATCGTGCGCATAGACTCGCGGCCGGTGGTCGAACGACTGCAGATCGATGGGCCGATGTGCTTCGGGCGCGGCACTGAAGTGACGCTGCATGTCGATCAGTCAGTGTTGGCTGGGCAAAGCAGCTTGCTGCTATCGGCCTTGCTGGCGCGGCTGTTTGCCCGTCATGCCGGAATAAACGGCTTCGTGCGAACTCGCACGCGGCTGCTGCAGAAGCAGGAGGATGTGCCATGGCCGATGACGCCCGGCAATCGCTACCTGATCTAGACAAGTCACCTGATCCGGAAAAGACACCTGATCCGGACAAGTCACCTCATCTGGACAAGACTGGCCCGGACCGGGCCGAAGGTCTCTCCGAAGCGTTCGACTTTTTCGAATTGCTGCGCCGTCTTGAACAGCGCAGCGGTCTGTTCGGCCATTCCGGACGGCCCGACCGCGAGCCCGCGAGGCTCGGCCAGCATGTGCGGCTGGCCTTTTCCGCGCGGGACCTGGTTCAATTCCGCGAAGCCAACGACAAGGCGCCGGCACGGGTCACGGTCGCAAATCTCGGTCTGTTGGGCCCTGAGGGCCCAATGCCGCTGCATCTGACGCGCTGGGTGCTCGACCGCCTGTCGCAGCGCTGGTTCGCCGGCGCCGACGCACAGCAGACCAGCGACACGACATTCGTGGACTTCGTCAACATCCTTCAGCACCGCATGATTGCCCTGTACTACCGGGCCTGGGCGGATGCGCATCCCGCTGTCCAGGTCGAGCGCGCTGTCGGCGGCCGCGTTCGCGCCATGCTTGAGGCGATGGCGGGGATCGGGCTTCCCGGCACCCAAAATCCTGATCTCGACACCGTCAAGCTTCGCCAGGCCGCGGCGCTCGCCAGCCAGGTCGACGGCCCCGAAAGGCTGACGCTGTTCCTGGCGGAAGCGTTCAAGGTACCGGTTCAAATCAAGGAGTTCATCGCCGCCTGGATAACCATCCCAACGGGGCTCCAGACCCGGCTCGCAAAAGCCTATGCGGGGCTCGGCCGGGGGGCAACCATCGGTCCGCGCGTTTTCAACCGCCAAAGCAGGATCGAACTGCGTGTCGGCCCTCTCGGGCTTGAGGAATTCAAGGCCTTCCTGCCGGGAGGGTCGCGCCTCAAACTGTTCAAGCAGGCCGTTCGCGACATGGTCGGGGAAACGCTCGACGTCGACCTGCGCATCGTGCTGGCGCGTGAAGCCGTGCCGCCGCCTTGTATCGGAACGCTCCAGCTCGGCCGGACCGCCTGGCTTGCGCGGCCCACCGAAAGGGGGGATGCTGTCGATCTGCGGCTGCGGACAATTGTCGGATGGCGGCCGGAAATGGCGGAGGGCGCGGCATGAGCCTGCTGCTGACGCTGGAGCAAGGGCCACGCACCCAGACGGTACGGCAGACCCGGCTGGACGAGGGCGAGCTGGTGATCGGCCGCAGCGCGGACGCAGGCTGGCAGATAAACGATCCCGACATGTTCGTTTCCCGCGCTCATTGCAAGATTTCGGGCGGGCGGGACGGATACTTCGTCACCGACACGTCGAGCAGCGGACTGTTCATAAACGACTCCGACAGCCCGCTTGGCCCCGGCAAGTCGACGCGCCTTCAAAACGGCATGCGGCTGAGGCTGGGCGACTACGTCGTCCATGTCGACCTGCAGACGCCAACCGCCCAGGCACCCACAGCCAGCCAGCCCATTCCGGAACGCCTGCCGCCGGCATCGCGAGCGCCGGTGAGCATCGGCCGTGATGATTTCTTTTCCGCCAAGGTCGAGGAAGAGCCGCGACGGCCGCGCCCGGCCGACCTGCCCAATCCGTTCGAGCAGCCGGTTGCGGGCGCGTTCGAGCGTGCCGCGTCCAGCCAGCGCAGTTCGCCTGCTTTCGATGACCCATTCAGCCTCGATCCGGTTTCGACGCCTGTGTCGAAAGACGACGCTCCTTACCTAGAACCCGGCGGCACCGAGAACCAAACGGACCCGTTCAGCCTCGACCCCTTGCCGTCCCTCGGACGCGGAGCCCAGATCGCTCGGGGAAAGCCGTCCGATTTCAATGATGATTTTGGTTTCGGGCCAGCCGCCGCAACCGGGTCGGCAAACGGCGCCGGCTCGGCCGGACAGCGCGAGCGCGTTGCCCAGCGCCCAGCCAATCCCTGGGATTTGCCCGTGCAAGCGGCAGATGGCCCGTCTCCGGCGCGCACGGGTGCCGCTGCCGCGCCTGCTCGCCTGCCGGCGGCGGCCCAGCCGGGAGACATGGCGCTTCGTTCCGCGTTCCTGCGCGGCATGGGCGTCGAGGAAGCCGATTTCCCCGGGCGCGACAGCATCGCGGAAATGGAGAAATTCGGCCGTGAATACCGGCTGATGATGGAAGGCCTGATGCAGCTTCTGCGCAAGCGGGCCGAGGAAAAGGGAAACGCCCGCGTTGCCCAGACCATGGTCGGGGCTTCCGAAGTCAATCCGCTCAAGTTTCTGCCGACGGTCGACGACGCCATCGTCACGCTTATCGCCGAGCGCAGTCCCGGATTCCTCGCCGGCGAAGCGGCTATCGCCGACGCGGTTCGCGATCTCGCTCAACATCACGTGCGCGCCTGGCGCGGCGTGCAAGGCGCCTTGCGGCGGATGATCGACCGCTTCGACCCGGCAGCGATCGAGGAAGAGCTGAAATCGAATTCGGCGATCGGTACCCTGCTTTCGGGCGGACGCGGCGCCAAGCTGTGGGAACTCTACCAGAAACGCCATCGTGAAATCGCCGAGAGCGCGGAGAAGAGCTTCCTTGGCGAAATCGGCGCTGATTTTCGGGACGCATATGAGGAGGAGTGAGACATGATCGATCGACGCGAATTTATCGTTGCCCTTGGCGCAACGGGGCTGCTTGCGGCTTGCCAGAGCGGCCCGCCAAAACCTTCGGTGATCACCGTCAACGTGTCCGGCGGGGCCGGCATGAACCCGGGACCGGGCGGCGGCGACCGGCCGGTGACCGTCCTCGTGATGCGGCTGCGCAGCACCGGCAAATTCAATTCCGCCGACTACTTTGCCTTGCAGGGCGATGCCGGTACGGCGCTGGCAGGCGATCTTATCGGATCCGACCAGATTGCCGTCGGGCCGGGAAAATCCGCGTCCAAGACCATCACCGTCGAGCCGGATGCCACGGCGCTGGGCTTCGTTGCGCTCATCCGCGAGCCTACAGGTAGGAGCTGGCGGACGACCAAGTCGGTGTCGCCGGGATCCAAATTCACGATCAATGTCACGCTTGGCAGCGGCGGTATTTCCGCCTAGCGGCCAGGGCAAGGAGAGCTCGATGCAGAGAGCAGCGGCATGAGCGATGCAAACAGGGTGCTGTGGTCCGAAGGCCTTTTCCTGCGGACCCAGCATTTCCAGCAGCAGGATCGTTTCTTCGAGGCGACGGTGCGCGGCGCGTTGCAGGCCGGGCAACTGCATACGTTCGGCTTTCAACAGCTGACGCTGGACCAGGCGTTGCTGGAGGCCGGCCAGATCTCGATCCTGTCGGCGCGGGGTATCTTCCCGGACGGGACGCCGTTTTCCATTCCCGACATGATGGACGCGCCGCGACCGTTGCCGGTCACCCCGGACACAGGCGCCGGACCGGTGCTGGTCGCCTTGCCGCTGGAACCTCCCGGTGGTGTCGGCTTCGATCCGGCACACGCGGCCGCGTCGGGAGCACGCTATCATGGGCGCATCGTTTCGGTGCGCGACGCCGTCCAGGGCGGTTCAGACCCCGAAGAAATCGAAATCGCACGGCCGCAGGCGCTGCTGCTTGCGCCCGGCAGGTCGGTTGGCGGCTACACGGCCTTGCCGATAGCCGACCTCAAGGGGATTCGAGCCGATGGCGGCGTCTCGCTGGACGAGACCTTCCTGCCACCGACCCTGGTTACCGGGGCGGTGGCCTGGTATCGGCAATTGCTTCTGGAAGTCGTCACGGGCCTCGACCAGATCGCCGAGGCACATGGCAAGATGGTGATGGGCGGACCGGGGCGCAGCGTCGAAGACCTGCTGATGCTCAACCTCGCCAATGCGGCGCGGCCGCGGCTGGCCCACATGCTGGCGCAGGATGTCTTCCATCCGGCCGAGCTTTACCTGGAGCTTGCCGGGCTCGCCGGTTCGATGGCGACCTACGGATCGAGCGCGCGGCGGCTGGGCGAGTTGCCGGCTTACGATCACATGGCACCCGGGCCGGCCTACATGGCGCTGGCGGATGCACTGCGCTCGCTCATCCTCAGCCTGCGCTACATCGAGCCGAAATCGCGTGCGCTGCCGGTCATGCGGCATTCGACCAATGTCTGGAAAATCCGCATCGACAATCCGAAGCTGCTGGTCGCCAGCCGCATCGTCATCCGGGTCGGTTCCGAGCTGTCGGAAGACGCGCTGCGCAAGATCTTCGTCAATCAGGCGACTGTCGGCTCGGCCGACCAGTTCGAGGGCCTGTGGAAATCGCGCCTGCCCGGCATACCGCTGAAACCGCTTCACTCCCAGCCGCGCGAAATCCCTTACGACGGCGATCGGCTATGCCTCGAACTGGACCAGAAAAGCGAGCACTGGGCATCGCTGCTCGATGCACCCGGCTTCGTCATCGGCGTTTCGGGCGTGTTGCCAAGCGAGCCGCAGGTGGACTGCTATTCGGTGAACAGGTGAGATGATGAGCCGCGATGATCCTTTCGGACTGTCGGAGGATCGCGAACGAACCCGCATACGGCTGACCGGCGCGCCGATGCCGCGGCCGATGGCGCCGCTCTTGCCGGGCACGGCGGTCAAGCGGTCGCGCACGCATCCGAACGCGCTTGTCAACGCGTTCGCGCCCTTGCTCGAATTCGCGCCCGAGCTCGAAAGCGCCCTGGCGCCGGAGAACCCGGAAGCGTTGCGCACCCGTCTGCTCGAAGAACTGGTTCGGGCACGCGACACGGCGATGGCTACGGGGTCTTCGCTGGAGCGCGCCGATCAGGCAGCCTGGGTGGTGGCGGCGTTGCTCGACGATCTCGCCCTGAACACGCCGTGGGGCGGGGCCAGCGCCTGGCCGCGGCAGCCGCTTGTGGTGATGCTGCGCGGCGATGTCGATGCCGGCACGCAGTTCTTCACGCGTCTCGACGAACTGGAACGCCATCCCAACCGCGACCGCGAATTGCTGGAACTGCAGTATGACTGCATGGCGCTCGGCTTCCGCGGCAAATATCGCGTGCCCGGCCGCTCAGGCGACCGATCGCTCAATGCGGTTCGCGTGGCGGCGGCACGCTTCCTGCGCGATGCCGACGCCGAAGGCGCGCCGCTGTCGCCAAACTGGAAAGGCGTCATCGCCTCCGACGAACCGCAGCGCTTCATCGTGCCGATCTGGGTCATGGCGCTCGGTGCGGCGGTTGTCGCCACGGCCGTCCATGTCGGGCTGTCAATGGGATTGAGCAGCCAGGCGGTCGAGCTTTCAGCTCTTGTTCGGGCCTTGCCGCCGCCTGAACGCGGCGACATCAGCCGGACCTCGCCCAAGGTCGACGCCCCGCCACCGGAGAAAGTGGATTTTGCGCTGTTGCCGGAATTCCAGGCCGGCGCGCCGGCTGACCTCAAATCCGCGCTTAGCGGCACCGAGAGCGTCTCGCTGGCCAAGCTGATCATCCAGGCCTCCAACCCGGAACTGTTCCAGTCGTCGCGGCCACAACTGACCGAAGGCTTCGAGCCGCTGATCGGTTCGATCGCCAAGGTGATCCTCGCCAATCAGGAGCTGATCGGGAACATCACGGTGATCGGACATACGGACGGCATTCCCCTGCAGAAGACCAATCCGCTGTCGACCAACCAGCGGCTGTCGGAGGCCCGCGCCCAGACGATCGCCGACATGCTGGTCCAGAACGGGGTGCCGCAGGACCGCGTCCATTCCGAGGGCCGCGCGGCGACCGATCCAGTGGCCAGCGACAGCACGCGCGAGGGGCGAGCCTTGAACCGCCGCGTCGAGGTGCTCGTCGAAAAGAGGCTGTGAGATGTTTATCCTGCGCTTCCTCTGGGCGGTTCTGACATCGCGCTGGCTGTGGACGCTGATCGGCATCACGCTGCTTTCCCTGGTCATCTGGGTGTTCGGTCCGATCGTCAGGGTCGGTCCTTACGAACCATTCACTTCTGAAAATGTGCGCATCGTCATCATCGCGCTGCTGGTTATCTTCTGGCTGATCTGGCTGATCGTCGCCCAGCGCCGGGCGATCCGCGCCAACCGCATGTTCGTCGCCGAGATCGCGGCGCCCGTGGCGGAAAAGCCGCTCAGCCCCGGCGAGGAGAACGTCGCCGCCGTGGGTGCCAAATTCGCCGAGGTGATGGCGGAACTAAAGCGTCGCAAACTGGGTGGACGCAAGTTCCTGCGCGAGATGCCATGGTACGTGATCGTCGGGCCGCCGGCCACCGGCAAGACCACGGCCCTGCGGCAGTCCGGACTGAATTTTCCGATAGACCTCACGGACGATCTGCAAGGGGTCGGTGGCACGCGCAACTGCGACTGGTTCTTTTCCGAGAACGCGGTTCTGATCGACACCGCCGGCCGCTATGTCCAACAGGAAAGCCAGCCCGATGTCGACGCGGCGGAATGGCTGGGCTTCCTCGACCTTCTGAAGAAACATCGCGGCCGCCGCGCGCTCAACGGCGTGATCGTCGCGCTTTCGATCGACGTGCTTTCAGAGGGCGACGAAGCCATCAAGGCACACGGCCGCAAGATCCGCCGCCGGCTGGCCGAACTCAACGACCGGCTCGAAATCCGCCTTCCGGTCTATCTGATGCTGACCAAGGCCGATCTGATTAGGGGTTTCGAGGCTTTCTTCGGCGGCCTGTCCACCGCCTCGCGCGAACAGGTCTGGGGAACGACCTTCGCGCTGGATGCGCGCGTCGATGCCAAGACCATCGAGCGGGAAATTTCAATACTGGCGACGGAACTCGAGCGGCGGCTGGTGCCGCGCCTGGAGGACGAGGACAAACTCGCCGCCCGCGCCGAGATCTTCAGGTTTCCAGCCCAGTTGTCCAGCCTGTCCGAGCCGATCCAGGTTCTGGTCGAGGCGATGTTCGGCGAAAGCCGGTATGAGGAGGCCGCCTGGCTGCGTGGCCTCTATCTGACATCGGCGACCCAGGAAGGGGCGCCCATCGATCGGCTGACCGCGGCGCTGTCGTCGTCCTTCGGCCTGCCGCCACGGCGCGCCCTGCCCGCACCAAGGGTCGAGAAGCGCAGCTTCTTCCTGAAGAACCTGCTCACCGAAGTCATCTTCAAGGAAGCCGGCCTCGGCACGTTCGACCCGCTGGCGCAACGCCGTCGCGCCTGGATCTGGCGCGGCGCCGCGGCCGCGTGCGCGGCCGGCGCCTTGCTGGCCGGCGGACTGTTCACCTGGTCCTATTTCGACAACCGCAACGCGATCACGGCCCAGGCAAGCCAGTTCGAATCGTTGCAAGCGCCGCTGACCTCGGCTGCCGCAAGCCCGGCATCGGTGCAGCAGCCCGCCATCGACGGCGCGCTCGAGGCGATGGACGCGGTCGCAAATGCCCGGACTGCACCGCCGGGCGCCGCTCAGGATCTGCTGGGTCCGTCGGCCTCGGCCGAACTGGTGCGGGCGCAGAGCGACACATACGACCATGCCCTGCGCAATGTGCTCGAGCCACGCATGGTCGCTCTGCTCGAGGCGACCATGTGGCGGCAGATCCGCGATCCGGATTTCATGCTCGGTGCCCTTAAGACCTATCGCATGATGACGGGCCTGTCGCAGATGGATGCCGATTTCGCCCAGAACTGGTGGGTGAACAGCTTGCCGGAATTCGCGGCCGCGGCACCATTTCCGACCGCCGACGCCGAAGAGCATCAGCTTGCCGCCATCCGCCGCATGGCGGTCGACGAAAGCTATGTCGCGCCCGACCAGGCCCTGGTTGCCGAAGCGCTGAAAACGGTCTGCACGATCTCGCTGCCGGCGCGTGCCTACAAGCAGCTGCTCGTCGACCCGGAGGTGGCCGGGCTCAAGGAGTGGATCCCGGCCAATTTCGCCGGCCCCAATGGCGGCAAGGTGTTTGCGCGGCGTTCCGACAAGACACTTCGCGTCGGCATTGCCGGGGCATTCACCTATGCCGGCTTCCACGACGCCATTCTCGACCGCATCGACGATGTCGCCGCCCAGGCGGCGCTCGACCGCGCGGTTTTCGCCGGCGGCTGCTCGGAAAACTCCGAAACCTCGGTCTCGGCGCTGTCCGAGGATATTCTGAAGCTCTACTATGACGACTACATCGCGCAATGGGACAGCTTCCTGCGAGACATGCGGCTCGCGCCATTGACCGATCTCAATGTCGCCAGTGAGAATCTGAAGGATCTATCGAGTGCCGATTCAGCCCTGAAACGTCTGCTGACGGCGGTCGTGCAGGAGACCGAACTGACGCGCTCCGACGAAGCGCCCGCCGACGACAAGGCAGCGGCCAAGGGCGCTTCGAAACTGCTCGGCAAGCTTGGCAAACTCGGCAAGCTGGCGACATCAGGTGCGAAACTGCTTCCCCGCGCCGGGTCGGCCACAGAGGTCGACCTGACCGGCAGTCTGGTGGCCGCGCATTTCAAGCCGCTGAAGAGCACCATTGCCGAGGTCGACGGCCAGCCGCCGGCACTGGATGCCGCGGTCGTCGCGCTGACCGCGCTGTCGAACGTCCTGCAGACGGTCACCGCGAATCCCAATCCGCAAGACGCCATCAAGAAGCAGGGCGGCCTTGCCGAACTGACCGGCGCGGTCGCCAGGCAGGCGCAGATCCTGCCCGACCCTATCAACGCCTGGCTCAGCGGAATTGCCGGCGACACCAGCAATTTGACGCAGAAGGCTGTGACCTCGGAACTCAACGCCATCTGGCGGGCTGACATACTGCCTTTCTGCCAGGCGGCGCTGAACGACCGCTATCCGTTCAGCGCCGACAGTGCGGTGGACGTCAATGTGCGTGACTTCGCCCGCCTGTTCGGACCGGCCGGACTGATCGACGGTTTCATCAACGACCATCTGATCAACTATGTCGACACGACCAGCCAGCCTTGGAAATGGCGCGCCGATTTCGGCCTCGATCCCTCGGCGCTGGCGGCGTTCGAGCAGGCCAGGCATATCCGCGACGATCTTTTTCCTGGCGGCACCGGGCCGGTGATGAGCTTCACGCTCGAACCGAAAGACCTGTCTCCGAACGTTACGCGCGTGACGCTCAATCTCGATGGCCAGAGCCTCGTCTATTTCAACAATGCGACGCGGCCGCAACCGATGACGTGGCCGGGCAAGGACGGCACCGGGGTCATATCGCTCGCCTTCCAGCCCATCGACGGCTCGCCGGAAATCATGCTCAACGAGACCGGCAGCTGGGCGTGGCTGAGGATGCTGCGCAACGGCCGTTTCGCCGGCACGTCGCTGTCCGATGTCTACAGCCTGCGCCTGGGCACGAAGGGAATGTGGGCCGATTTCGAACTCAAGGCCGCCAGCGTCGAGAACCCCTACAATCTCCAGATGTTCAAGAAATTCTCATGTCCGCCGCAGATATGACCTTGCCCGGCTTTTACGGCAAAATGCCAGCCACCGGCGATTTCGTGACGCGGCGGCTCTCGGGCGACTTTGTTCGCGGCTGGGACCGCTGGCTGGCGCAGCATCTCGTCCCACTGTTCGGCTCGGAAATTTGGCCAGGCACGACCGCGCTGCGCTTCCTGGCCGGCCCGGCGTCCTTCGGCGCCTCGGCAGGCATCATCGTGCAAAGCGCCGACAGGGTCGGTAGGAAGTTCCCTCTGAGCGTCGTCGCACAGCTTGCCGAAGCGCCCATTCAGCTGGCTGACGCCGAGGCGTGGTTTTCCCAGATCGAAGCGGCGGCCATCGCCGCCCAGAACGGCGAGTTGACGCCGGACGAACTGGATACCGCGCTGGCCGGACTGCCGGCGCCATCAGTCGAACCGGGTGAAGAAGTCATCGGCGACATGGTGATGTGGACAGCCCGTTCGAACATTTTCGACATCGATCCGCAATCGCCACAGGCGGTTCTGGAGCAGATCCTCGTCGCAAGCTGGGAGACCAGTTGATGCAGATCTGGAACCAGATGGGCTATCCGCACCAATTCACCATGGGCATGGACAAGGCCGGCCATGAGTGGATTGTCGTGGTCGTCAAAGGCACGTTCGACTTCCCCGACAAGCCGGGCGGACTGGTGCAAAAATCGGCGGAACAGGTGCCGCTGGTGATGGCCGACACACAAACCGGCGTGCCCGGCTACTCGGCCACGCTGTGGGAGACCGACTTCGCCTTCCGCAAACCGCGCTGCGACGTGATCGCCAATGGCTGCGCCTACGCGCCGGGCGGGCGCCCGGCAGCGCGCGTGCCGGTCGGCATCAAGGTTGGCAATTGGTCAAAATTGTTCGAGGTCGTCGGCCACCGCGAATGGCGCGCCATCGGCCCGATCTTTACTGCCACATCGCCGCAGCCCTTCCTGAAACTGCCCATCTCCTATGACGTCGCCTGGGGCGGCGTCGACAGGCTGGATCCGGAAGACAAACTCCCGGGCAGCTACAAATACAACCCGGTCGGCACCGGCTGGTCGCGCACCAGGAACCAGCGCCTTATTCCAGGCCTGCGGCTGCCGAACACCCAGGCGGTCGACGAAGAGATCCGCTCGCCATTTGGCGACTACAAGCCGATGAGTTTCGGGCCCATGGGCCGGGGCTGGCCGGGCCGCATCGAATATGGCGGCACCTACGACCAGAACTGGATCGACAATATTTTTCCGTTCTTGCCGCCGGATTTCGATGAACGCTATTTCCAGATGGCGCCACCGGACCAGCAGATCGACCACCCAAGGGGCGGCGAGGACGTACAGTTGATAAATTTGACGCCGGCAGGCAAGGAAAGCTTCCGCATGCCAACGACAGCGTTGCCGCTGACGCTGTTCAAAGGTCGCGAAAAAGCGTTCGTGGGCGAGCTTCTGCCGGATACGGTGCTGTTCGATCCGGAGAGGCGGCGGTTTTCGCTGGTCTGGCGGATGCAGCAGCACCTCCAGCGCACGATCCTCGATTTTTCGGAATGCTGGGTCGGGCCGCCAACACCCGGCATGCAACGCGCCTATGCCAAGCGCAAACGTTACATCCGCAAGTTCAACACTCCGCTTCGCGATGAAGACGAGGCCGCATGAACGCTGACCTCGACATCGTCTCGGCGGGCATGGTGACGGCAGTCGGCCTCGACGCGCCATCGAGTTGCGCCGCGATGCGCGCCCGTCTCGACGGTTTCCAGGAAACGCATTTCCTGGGCGCCGCCGGCGAGTGGCTGATCGGTGCGCCCGTCCCGCTGCCGCGCAACTGGATGGGCGCAAAGCGCCTTGCCCATATGGCCGCCGCAGCAATTGTCGAAGCGTTCGAAGCGATGCCCGAGGCCCGGGGCAGGACGGCCCTTGTTCTTTGCCTGGCTGAGGAGGATCGTCCCGGGCGTCCGGCGCCTGACAGCCGGAACCTGCTTGCCCAGATCGAGCAAATCACGGAAATCGTCGGTCCCATTGCCTCGCGCGTCGTCGCGCATGGCCGCCCGTCCGGCCACGTCGCGTTGGAGGCGGCCCGTCGCCTGCTCGCCTCCAATACTGCTCCTTTTGTGATAATTGTCGGGGTGGACAGCTATCTGACCTCCCAGACCATCAACCATTATCTCGCCCGTGAGCGGTTGCTCACGCCACGAAACTCGAACGGCTTCATTCCGGGGGAAGCCGCGGCTGCGATTCTCTGCGCGCGCGCGGGCGGCACCATGCACCTCACAGGGCTCGGCCTGGCACGGGAGGAAGCTCATATTTACAACGAGATGGATATTCCCTTCCGAGGGCAAGCGATGACAACGGCTTACAAGGAAGCGTTTGCCGGGTCACGGCGCCTCCATTCAGATATCACTCTCAAGATGGGAGATTTCGTCGGCGAAACATACTGGTTCCGGCAATGTGCCCTCGCCATGCTGCGCACACAACGCGAGCACTCGCAGGTGCGGCCAATATGGGCGCTGGGCGCGAGCTTGGGGAATGTCGGGGCGGCCGCTGTCCCGGTGATGCTGGGGTGGGCGCTGTCGGCGATACAACGTGGCTACGCGCCATCGGGGCCGATCCTGATCGAGGCCTCGGGCGATGACGGTGCATGCGGCGCTGCGGTGGTGGAGGCAAGATGACTGTCTTCGCGAACGGGCGAGAGATTTCGGCAGAGGCGCAAGGGTGCAAGGTCATTGCGGATTTCCCCGACACATGTTTCACCCCGCCCGAGAATCCGGCAACCCCGCCGGGCGTGCCCGTCCCATACCCTGATTTCGGGGTCGACTCCGATCTGACGTCGGGTAGCGGAACCGTGAAGATTGGCAACAAGCCTATCAGCCAGGAAAATAGCAGCTACTACAGCAAATGCAGCGGCGATGAGGCTGGGGCGGCGGCAAAAAAAGGAATAATCACCTCAAAAAATACCGGCAAGGTCTACGCACACGGCTGGTCGTCAGACGTCAAGGTCGAGAGCAAGGGTGTCGTTCGACTCGGCGACATGGCCACCAGCAATCACGGGACCGATCCCGGCGATGCGCCCCCAATGGTGATCGTCGGAAAGCCGGCATTCGGAATTCCTGGCGATGAAGACTGCATGGTCGGCAGCTTCGAGGATATTCACGAAAAGTGTAACGCCAAAAAGGACCCTACTGATCCGTTGGCCAAGCCGGGCACGCAAGGTGTGGCTCACCAAGCTCACCATATCGTTCCGGACCGCTGTTTTCGCGTCAATAGCGAAGATCGAATGGCGAACCCGCCATTTCCCAGCAGGGACCAGGGCATTTGTATCTGCATCCCTCGCGTGAACCACTCGGCGGCTCGGCCGCCGACAGGCGAAGACGTCACCGTGCACCATCACCTGGACAATGCTCTGACCGAACTCGGCGAGCAGGTCGCAACAAGAGCCAACCCGCGCGGCGTCGAGAAGGTGGATAAAATAAGAAATCAATGTTTGGATGCTCTTGCCGAACTGGTCGATGATCCTGTGTCCGCGGACTGCTTCGAAGTGGCATGTGAAAAGGTGACCGAGCAAACAGAGCCAATCAAGGACAAGTATGCTCGTGCGGAAAAGAGCTCCAGCAATATGAGTCCTGCCGCCAAGGGCGTGCTGAACAGGCAGCATCTGCCAACAGCATGAGATCGCTGCCAAGGGAGTATTGAGCAACCGATGAGGCGAAAACCAGAGATAACAGGAGGTGTCGTGAGCGTGGACAGGACCCTCTACATCCTGTTCAAAGCGACGCCGGGAGAAGACGATGACCGGCTCGTCGCCTCCGGTCGCGTTGCCGATGGTTCGGTTGTGCTTCGGCCTCGAGAGGAGGTCGCGGACCTAATCTCTTTCACGGCCCTGCAGCAGCCCTTCGAAGCCCAAGCCGCTGGACTGACTGGAGAGGGCGAGGTGGTGTATTTTTTCGACGCCGTCAGTCAACGTGAGCAGATATCGGGAGCCGGATTCGCCTCCGAGAATGCGATGAAGTTCGGCCGCATGACAAAGATACTGCAGATCGGCAATCGACTGTTGGCGCTCGGCTATGGGGGGCAAGTCTACATGCGGACGCCTTCGGAGGGCTGGAGGTTTCTCGCGGGCCCGAAAGGCAGCGATGACGGGTCAACAAACCTGGTCTACTTCTGCGCCGTTGCGCACAAAGGCCGGCTGTATTTTGGCGGAACGGAGACGAAGCGGTTCAGGAGCACGGCAGAGATTGACGCAGCGAGCCAAGCCGGCGATGGCCGGCGTCTCGCGCGTGCCATCCTGGCGGCGAAGGTACCGGACAAAGCGGTGGTCGGGGTATACGACGGTTCGTGGAGCCAAGCGGATTTTGATCATCCCGGAACTGTCGTCGAGATGCTGGAGGCAGGCAGATCGATCGAGATTTTCACAACCAATGGACGCATTGTCTCGACACCCGATTTCCAGGAATTCAGCGACGTATTCGCATTCGGCAAGAAGAAATCTTTCTGGGATATAAAAAGAACGGAACAAGGGATCCTTGTGTACTTCGACGGCACACTTTTCCGGTGGACCGGCGAGATGGAGCCGTTCGAACCGTCGCTGCCTGGCGTTGACGAAAGTTTCATAAACGTTTCGAGCTATGCCGGATTCCTGGCAGCGTTCGCCCCGTATCAAATCTACAAGCTGGATGAAGACGATTGGGGCGAAGTTACTTACACTTTGTCGTAAGGGGCAGCGGGAAGGTCGTATAAAAATTCTTCAGATATCAGCCGCTGGCAACTTGGCAGCTAGATATTTGCGCACTTGATCGAGGTTCAACTGCTTGAGAGGGAGAGGACTACTGGCTTCCAGCATCCGGACCACAAAAAGCTCCCCAGCTTCCGAAAATTCGTCGAAACGCTCCTTTGCGATACGCTTGCCTTCGACACCCGCAACACGCAGCCCAAGCAGATGTGCTTCCAGCCGCTCTAAGAGCCGCTCCACGCGCTCCTCGTCCATCTCGGGGTTCTCGCCGGGATGCAGCAGATGGTGGTCGTAGACCGTCCAGAGGAAGGCCGCCATTTCCGCGTGCTGACGTACTATGTGTTCGAGTATCGGCGGCTTTGGCATCAATTCAGATTCACGGAGCCGCCACGGATACGGTTGGAGGCGCTGGCGTGGCTAACCAGGTTGGTGCCTCGTATGGTGAGATGGCCATCCTTTTCCATAATGATGACCGACTTGCCGCACCTCAGCTCAAGCCGCTCGCTCGAACTGATTTTCACCGTTTCACCGTCGCGCACGACATGACTGTTGTCCCGGCTGTTTGTCTGTCGTTTTGCGGGATCGACAATACGCCCTACGATCAGCGGTTTCAGCGGATTGGCATTTTCGAACAGCAGTGCGACTTCTGACCCGATCATGTCAGACGACAGTTCGGTCAGACTTCGCGCCTGCAGGGCTACCTCCTCCCGATTTCCGGGGAACACCACGAGTGGCGCACCTTGGTCGAACCCAAGCAGCAAACCTATCACCACTCCATCAATCCGTTCGTCAATATCGCTCATGGGTGCGTCCTCAGTTCTGCTTTATCTCCGAGCCTTTCATGATGATGTCGCTCGAAGCATTGACGTCTATCTTTCCTGAAGCCTTGATGGTGATGTCCTTGCCCTTAATCGTGATCGTCCCATCCTTTTTCATGACAATTTCGGCACTTCCTGTTTTGATCGTGACGGACTCCTTGGCCTCGAGGGTCAGGTTCTTGCCGACCACCATGCCCGCGTCCTCGCCGACCTGGATAAGGCTCTTTTTCCCGACCTTGAGCTCGTGCGCCCCATTGACTTGAGTTGAGGCATCCTCGCCGACCTTGATGATATGCGTTTTGCTGATTTGTGTGTTCTGGGCCCCGCCGATCTTGACGCCCTGATCAGACCCGATCTGTATGCCTTGGCTTGTTCCGACGTTCCAACTGTCCGACGCGCCAACATCGTGGCTCTGGCTGATGCCGACCGTGACCGAGCGGGCGGCGCCAATCGTGTTGGTCTGAACGCCGCCTACAGTTCGGGTTTCGGCAGCGCCCACCGTGTCGATGCGTGCTGCGCCCACGGTGACCGTCTGAACCAGTCCCACGGTCTGCGAATGGTTGGCGTCGATGTTTTCGGTCGAATTGGCGACGACGTGGATCGTCTCATTCGCCCCCACCGTAAGCGAGCGGTTCGCGCCCACCGTCTCGGTGTCGTTCGAGCCGATATTCGTGGTCTGGTCGACGCCGACCTTGACCGTCTTGTTGTTGCCGACGTCCTCGTCGAGGTTGTGGCCGACGGAGTGCTTGGCGTCGTGGTCGATGCGGTCGGACTGGTCGTGCTGGACCAGCTTGGTGCGGTCGTGCTTGATCAGCAGGTTGTGGTCCTTCTGGGCCTGGAAGTTGACCAGCTCGGAGCCGGCCTTGTCCTCGAACATCAGCTCGTTGTAACCGCCGCCGCCTTTCGAAGAGTTGGATTTCCAGCCCGATTGCGTTGCGTTGCCCGGCAAGCCGTAGGGCGGCATCTGCGAGGCGTTGTAGACCCTGCCGGTGATGATGGGCAGGTCAGGGTCGCCTTCGAGGAAGTCGACGATCACCTCCTGGCCGATGCGCGGTATCTGAATGAAGCCCCAGCCGCTGCCGGCCCAGGTCTGCGAGACACGCACGAAGCAGGAACTGTTTTCGTTCTTCTTGCCCAGGCGGTCCCAGTGGAACTGTACTTTCACCCGGGCATATTTGTCGGTGAATATCTCCTCGCCGGAAGGGCCGACAACCGTCGCCGTCTGCGGCCCGCGCATGATCGGCCGCACCGTGATCCGCGGCGGGCGATAGGGCAAGGCAGTCGGCGCGACGCCCAGCACGACCTTGAAGTTTTCGCTGTGGGCCTCGTTCTGGGTCCTGTAGCCCGGATCGAACAACCTGTATTCGGCGCTGATCACCAGATATTCCTGGTTCTGGTCATCGCGCGGAAAGCTCTCCAGCTTGAAGGTACAGCCGGAATGGAGGCCGCGCACGGTTCCAACGGCGGTGATGCGCTGGTGCACGGCCTGGAGCTCCTCGCGCCGGATGCCGGCCAGGGTGTCGCCGCGCCCCACATCGAGATGCGCCCCGGGCTGGCGATAATTCTCGCCGGAGGCTTCCTTGTGGCTGAATGGCTGGGCGGACTTCGCCATCAGATCGGCGCCAGGTTTCTGGAAATCATAGTCGGTATGGGCATAAGCCCCCGGCCGCACCGAACTGCCGGGAATCCATTCGGTGATGTATTCGACGTCGCGCCGCGAGCCATGGCCCTCGAAATTGTAAAGGATCTTCTCGTAGCCCGGCGCCGGCTTCAGCTTGCTCATCGCGTCGCACAGAACGAGCGTGTGCTTGCCCTCGTCATGCTCGAAGAAATAGAAGATGCCTTCGTGCTCGAGCAGGCGTTGCACGAAATCCAGGTCGCTTTCGTCATACTGCACGCAGTATTCGCGCGAGGGGTACGACCCTTGCAGCCGCTTCTCGAATTTCGCCGTACCGTATTTCGAGAAGATCTTTTCGACGATCTCGACAGCGGTCATGTTCTGAAAGATCCGGCAATCGGTCGCATTGCCGAGGAACCAGAGCCACGGCCTGACGACTGCTTCGTAGTAGGCCAGCCGGTCCTCGATGCGGGTCAGGCGAAACTCCGACACCAGGCCGCTGAACCACCGTTTCGGATCGGATTCCCCTTCGACCGAAACCGCGCCCCCAAGCATCTTCGCTGGATCGATGTCCGAGTTGGGCCCGACGAACCCGACCGTATAGGCAAAGCAGCGACTGATCTCGTCGCGCCCGACAAGATGCGTGAAGGTCAGCTCGGCGCCGACCGGCGTCTGCACAACCGTGGCACGTTCGTTCGGCATGGGTCGAGCCCCTCCTGGACGCGGCCGCCGACGCGGTGGATTTGAAGTTCCATCTGCTGAGGAACCTTTTAGGACCCGCCGCACCAGGCCATGTTGAGCCTACCACATATTGTCCTGCCAACCAAAGAGGACACACGGCGGCTAAACCTTGCCCTGTCGATGCAACGGCTCGAAACACTGCTGTCCTGTTGTATGTGCAAACTGCTAGAATGTGGAGTATCGGTCAGCGTTCGACGGCGATCCTGGATGTATATCAGTCTGCAAATCAACAATGTCGACGCCTTGCCCGCCGGCATCTCGACCGGCTACGCGGCGCGCGATCGCAGCTTCGAAATCGGACGCGATGCTTGCGACTGGACCTTGTCGGACCCCGACAAGTTCATCTCGGGCCGGCATTGCGAGGTTCGATACGAGGCAGGCGCGTTCTGGCTGCACGATGTCTCGCGCAATGGAACCTACGTCAACGGATCAAGCCAGCGCATGGCCGGCCCACACCGGCTGGGCCATGGCGACCGGATGCTGATCGGCCGTTATGTCATCTTCGTGTCGATCGACGAGGAGCGCGCCGCGACAGGTCATCCCAGCCGCAGCCCGACGCAGCGAGAAATGCCGGCCGCGACAAATCGGTCGCTGGAATTCGGAGATGGACCCTTCTTCGATCCTGCGGAGCAACGGTCCGGGCAACAGGTTACGGCTCCGGCATTCTCGTCGCAACCCTCGTCGCTTCCCTCGACACGAGACGAGGTGCTGCGGGAAATCGCGATCGCCGCCGGTATCTCGCCGGAATTGCTGCAATCGCGCGACCCGCATGAGGTTGCCGCCGAAATCGGCGCGGTGCTGCGGACGGTGGTCGAGGAACTGACCTTGCTGCTGAAAGCCCGCGCGGCCGCGAAAATGCTGGCCAAGAGCACACAACGAACGATGATCAGCGCCGCCGACAACAATCCCCTGAAGTTCGTTCCGGGAACCGACGACATCCTCGAAATCATGTTCGCACGGCGCCGTGCCGGCTATCTCGATGCCAGGCGCAGCATCGAGGATGCGTTCCGCGATCTCAAGACGCACGAATTCGCCACCTATGCCGCCATGCAAGCGGCACTGTCGCGGCTGCTCGACGACCTGTCTCCTGAAGCGATCGGAAGAAAGCTTCCGCCGACGTCGTTCTCGTCGAAAAAGAGCCAGGCCTGGGACGCTTTTGTCGCGACCTGGCGAACCATGGAGGAAGCACACGAGAACGGCATGCTGGACATATTCCTGGCCTATTTCAGCGAAGCCTATGCCAAGGCCGACAAGCAGAAATAGGCGCTTCAGGGGAGCCGTGGCGCCACAGCCAACGAAGATACCTCTTCGGTGCGCGGCATCCGGTTCCAATCGGGAGTTTCTGAGACTACGATCGCATACGACAATTCGCCAAGCGGGTAAGGCTCATCGACCTGGGGGTCTGCGGCAAATGTCAACTTACGGCGGGATAGCGAGATATAGCCGACCGTCCTCAAGACACTGCCCTGCCCCGCAGGGCCCGGCGTTGCTTTACCTGACCGCGAAAGGCTCTGCGCCTGTCCGGCAAGAGCGCGGGTGCCTGGCGCGAACGGACGATCGGCGATGAGCTCGAAGGACGATCCTTTCGGCCCGGCGGGCAAGACCGTCATTCGCGCCACGCCACGGCGTGAGCGAAAACCGGCACCGAGCCCTCCCGTCGCGGATGGCGGACAGCCCTCGCAGGTCAAGGACTCGACCGTGTTCGATCCCGGCGTCGGCCGGCATACACCGCCCGGTTGGACATCCGGAACCGTGATTTATCAAGGAACACCTTCCGCGGACGCGCCGGCTCCGGCCCTGCCGCAGGAGACCCTGCTCAATGTCACGGACAGTGTCCGATATGCCGCGGCAAATCAGATCCTTGCCGCGGCCGCACCGTTGCTGATGCTGTTCGGCCAGCTCAGGCTTATCCCGGTCGAGAGACAAGCGGAGCCGTTGGCGGAACACGTCACCGAGGCGATCGACAAGTTCGACAGCGCACTGGAGAAAGCAGGCGTTGCCGAAGAGGATGCGCGGATTGCGAAATTTGTCCTGTGCGAAACCGCCGACGATCTCATCGGCAACCTGCCGTGGCCATCGAAAGACGCCTGGGCGCGGCACAGCATGCTGTCGCGGTTCTTCCACGTCGAGCCCAACGGCACGGGCTTTTTCGAAGCGCTGAATAAAGTCTTGGCCAGCCCGGAGGCGCACTACGATCTGCTCGAACTGATGCATGTGTGCCTGTCGCTGGGGTACGAGGGCCAATATCGCGGCCTGACACGCGAGGACACCAATCTCGAACGCGTCCGGCGCGACGTCTACGAAACACTTCGCTATTTCAGGCCCCGCGCCGACGAAGACATCTCGCCTCGCTGGCAGGGCCTGGCGGCGACGATGACGCAGTCTTCGACGCGCCTGCCGCTCTGGGCCGTTGCGGCAGCGGCAGCGGCGCTGCTGACGGCGGCATTCTTCGCGTTGCGGATCGTCATCACCAATGAAGGCGACGCCACCGCTGGTGAATTGCTGGCCCTCAACCCGTCGACACCGATCGCCATCGAGCGCGCCAGCGTGGCGCCTTTGGCCGAGCTGGAGAAAGCCACCCCTCCGGCAGCCACGACCACGCAGATCGATCGCATCCGCTCGGCACTGGCCAAGGATGTCGGAGCCGGCGGGTTGACCGTCGGGACGAAGGGCGACTTCATCGTCGTGGAAATCAACAATCTCCTGGTGTTCCAGTCCGGCAGAGCCGACGCGAAGCCGGAGTTCCAGCCGATAGCCGCCGACATCGCAGCCGCCCTGGAACCCGAGCGCGGACCAATCAGGATTGTCGGCCATACCGACAATGTGAAGCCGCGAAAATCGAGCCCGTTCAAGTCCAACTTCGATCTTTCCGTCGCCCGGGCGAAGGCCGTCGAAACCATGATGGCGCAGAAGTTGAGCGATCCTTCGCGACTGACGGTCGACGGCAAGGGCGAGGACGAGCCGATCGCCGACAATGCAACACCGGAAGGCCGCGCCAAGAACCGCCGTGTCGATGTGATGATCGCCAAGGAGGAGACATTGTGAGCAGGGCCGGTTGGATGCGCCGATGACGCGTTGGCTGCTGCGGATATTCAGCGTGATCGCGCTGGCCGGTTTTTCGGCGGCAGTGTGGTTTGCCGGACCTTTGATCCGCTTCGCCGATAGCCGTCCTCTTGGGCCTGCCTGGCTGCGCGCGGCAATCATCGGTGTGATCGTGGCGGCCGTGGCGCTCTTCTATGGATTGCGTTTCTGGCGGATGCGCAAGGCACAAAAGGCGCTGGAGACCGCCGTTGCCCGCAATGACGACAGGGATGACGACTCACAGGTGCTCGAGGCGCGCATGAACGAAGCGATCGCCGCGCTCAAACGGTCGAGCGGCAAGCGCAATTTCCTCTATGAGATCCCCTGGTATATCATCATCGGCCCGCCCGGTGCGGGCAAGACAACGGCACTGGTCAATTCGGGTCTGAATTTTCCGCTGGCAGGTTCGGGTGATGCCCAGCCGGTCGCCGGTGTCGGCGGAACACGTGCCTGCGACTGGTGGTTTACCGACGAGGCCGTGCTGATCGACACCGCCGGACGCTACACGACGCAGGATTCCAATGCCGAGAGCGACAAGAAGAGCTGGCTCGCCTTCCTGTCGCTGCTCAAGCAGTACCGCACGCGGCAGCCGATAAACGGCGTCATCCTGGCGATCAGCCTCGCTGATCTCATCGGCCTCGACGATCAGCAGCTTGATGCTCACGTCGTGGAGATACGCAGCCGGCTGCGGGAAATCCACGAGACGCTGAAGATCCAGTTTCCAGTGTATCTGCTGTTCACCAAGGCCGATCTTGTTTCCGGGTTCATGGATTACTTCGGCGCTTTCGACGAGCCCCGCCGGCGCAAGGTCTGGGGCGCGACATTCCAAACCACGGATCGCAACAAGAACATGGCGGCCGAGGCCCCGGCCGAATTCGATGCGCTGGCAAGACGCCTGGTCGAGGAGATGCCCGACCGCCTTCAGGAAGAGGTCGATCCAGTCGCGCGCATATCCGCCTTTGGTTTTCCGGCGCAGTTTGGTGCGCTGAAGAGCCGAATTACGCGTTTTGTCGCCGGCTTGTTCGATCCGGCCCGCAGCCAGGTGAATGTCAGCCTGCGTGGCCTCTATTTCTCGTCAGGCACGCAAGAGGGAACGCCAATCGATCAGGTGTTGGGCGCGATCGGCCGCAGCTTCGGCGGCAATTCCCGCGCCCATCTTTCGGGAACCGGCAAAAGCTTCTTCTTGCATGATCTGCTGACGGGCGTCATTTTCGCTGAATCCGGATGGGTCTCCTACGACAAATCGGCTGTAAGGCGTGCGGCGATCGCCAGATTTGCAGGACTTTGCGCCATCGCGTTGATCGCCGCGGCGGCCCTCGGCACCTTGGCCCTGAGCTTCACGGCCAACAGATCACTGATCGCCTCCACAACGCAGGCCATGGGCCAGTATCGCGCGACGGCGGACACGCTGCTCAAAAGTACCGAGGTCACCGACGTCGACCTCGAAAACGTCATTGGCCCGCTCGACCAGTTGCGCGATCTGCCGGCCGGGTTCGAAACCGGCGACGTGTCGACACCGATCGAGGAGACCTTCGGCCTCAGCCAACGGGAGAGACTTCTTTCGGCGTCCAGGACGGCTTACCGGCAAGCGCTGGAACGCATGTTGCGGTCGCGTTTGCTGATCCAGGCCGAGCGGACGATCCAGGCCAAGATGGCCGACCCCGCCGCACTTTACGAGCCGTTGAAGATCTATCTGATGCTCGGCGGCAAGGCACCGAAGGTCGACGACGCGCTGATCGTTTCCTGGATGAAGCAGGATTGGGAGCAAAACCGGTATCCAGGCGAAAACAACCGCGCGGGACGCGAGCAACTCGAAAAGCACCTGCGCGCCATGCTTGCCCTGGACGACGCCTATGATCCGGTTTTCGAACTCAACCAGCCCCTCATCGAGGCCGCCCAGCGTTCGCTCGGACGCATGAGCCTTGCCGACCGCGCCTCCGCGTTGATCAAGTCGGCGGTGTATTCGGCGGCGCTGGACGATTTTTCCGTTTCCGTGAAAGGCGGACCGGAAGCGCAGCTATTGTTCGAACGTGTCGATGGCAGCGACCTGTCAGGCCTTCGCGTGCCCGGCCTCTACACCTGGGCCGGCTTCAATCACTTCTATCTCGGACAGCTCTCGCACATTGCGCAGATGCTCGTCGACGACCAGTGGGTGCTCGGCGGCGGCGGCGAGCAAGGCGGCATCGACCAGGACCTGCTCAAGCTCGGCCCCGAACTTCTCGATCGTTACGGGAAGGAGTTCGCAGCCGCGTGGAACGGCGTTCTCGACGGGTTGAAATTCAAGGCGATGCTGAAGGACAAGCCGCATTATATCGCGCTTTCCGCCGTCGCCTCGCCATCCTCGCCGATCGAACAGCTGTTTACCGCGATCGCCGACGAAACGGCACTGACGCGGGGCGCTGTTTCCGGCAAGGACTCAGGTGCCGAAGCCGGCACGGTTCAAGGCCAGTCACAAGAGGCCGTAAACATGGCCAGGGGCCTGGCTCGCATCGGCATACAAATTGCCACCGGAAAATCGCAAAGCCGTGCCGGCACAGGATCCGCAAACGCGCAAAACCAGAATCCCGGGGCCAACGTCGAAGCGCAGTTCAGATCGTTCCAGACCCTGGTGGGCGGTCCTGCCGGACACCGCCCGATCGATGCCTTGACCCAGAATTTCCGCGATATCTACCAGAGCCTGCAACTGGCGACCGACGTTCCCTCCCAGACGGAACGCGTTAACGCAAACCTGCAGCTCCAGATAGCCACTCTTCGCGCCAATGTCTCACGCCTGCCCAAGCAACTCGCTAGAATGGTCAATGCGACGGCGGACGAGTTTGAAGGCAATGTCACCGAGACCTCGGTGGCGAATTTGAACCAGATGCTCGATCAGTCGGTCACGGCGCCCTGCGAGGCGGCCGTCAACGGCCGTTACCCTTTCTCCGGCAATGGCTCCGAGGACATGGCAATGGCGGATTTCGCGAAGCTGTTCGCCCCCGGCGGGCTGATGGACCGGTTCTTCGCCCAGAATCTCGCATCGCTGATCGACATGACGGGCCAGGAGTGGAGCTGGAAGCAGGATGCGCGCTTCGGGCGCGACCTGTCGAAGTCGACGCTGAAGAACTTCCAGCTGGCGGCCGAAATCCGCAGCGCCTTTTTTCCCCAGGGCGGTTCGGTGCCCTCGGTCAGCATCACCTTCACGCCGTTCTCACTGCATGGCGACGCCGACGCGGCGGTGCTCGATGTCGATGGCCAGACAGTCCAGAGCAACCAGGCGGGCAATACGCCGAGCACCGTCACCTGGCCGAGCGGCACGGCTTCCGGATCCGCCAGCCTGAGCCTGACGCCGGAGATGCCAGGCCGCGAATCCGCCATCAAGTTCGAAGGTCCGTGGGCGCTGAAACGCCTGCTGGACAAGGCGACCATCACCGGCAACGACCCCAATGTCGAAGCCCGCTTCGTGATCGGCGGGCGTGACGTCACCTATACGATCCAGACTGGCTCCGGCCCCACCCCCTTCTTCCTTCCCGCACTTTCGGGATTCAGCTGTCCGAAAGCGTTTTGAGATGAGCTTCGAGCCTTTCAATGCGTTGATACGCTGTATGAGCCCCACGCGCCCGGACCTTAATTTCTATACTTTAATGGTCAAGCCTGTGGCAAAGTGTCGAGAGCGAGCGCCCACGAGTGCGCCGCAGAGGACGCGCAAGAAGCGTTTGGTGGCAAGTTGAGCAATGTCGCCCTTCCCTTTGACAGCTTCGGCGTGAGCCATAAAGGCTGTGTCCGCGAGGTCAACGAAGACAATTATCTGCTCGAGCCACGAACCGGGCTTTGGGTGGTGGCCGACGGGATGGGTGGACATGATGCCGGAGAGGTTGCCTCGGCCAGCATTGTCGACCATCTGGCCACGATCGGCATCGCAAGCTCCGCTCCGGATCTGCGGGCGCGCTTCGAAGACAGGCTGAGCAGGGCCAATGCCGAGATCCGCAGGATATCGGAATCGCGCGGCATCACCATCGGCTCCACGGTCGCCGCCCTGTTGGCGATGGACGGACGCTTTGCCTGTCTGTGGGCGGGCGACAGCCGGATCTACCTGATCCGCAACGCCTCGATCTCGCAGATTTCGAAGGACCACACCGAAGTGCAGGAACTGCTGGACCGAGGCATGATCAGTGCAGCCGAGGCGCTCACCTGGCCACGCCGCAATGTCATCACGCATGCGGTCGGCGTCAGCGATGACTTCATCATCGACTTCCAGCAAGGCGAACTGATGCCGGGGGACATTTTCGTGCTGAGCACCGATGGGCTGACAGCGCATGTCACCGACGCGGAGATCGAGGCAGCGGTGGTGTCGGCAACGCCGCAGGCGGCCTGCGAAAATCTCTTGGAAACGGTGCTGGCGCGGGGCGGAACGGACAATGTCACCATTGTGCTGGTGAAGATCGGAAACGGGCGCAATGGACAATCGCTGCGCGCTGATCTGTCGAGAGCGGAGGGCTGAGGCTGATGAGCGCCGACGATAAGACGCGAATATCGCCGCAGGTGGCCAACACCGCCGTAGGCACGCAGCTCAGCGGCATCTACGAACTTGACGAGCGGATCGCATTCGGCGGCATGGGCGAGGTCTACCGTGGCCACAACATCCAGACCGGAGACCACGTCGCGATCAAGATCGTCCTGCCCGAGTTTGCCCGCGACCAGACGATCCTGTCCTTGTTCCGCAAGGAGGCCTCGATCCTTAACCATTTGTCGCATGACGCGGTCGTGCGATACCACGTCTTCACCATCGATCCCGGGATCGGCCGTCCCTACCTTGCCATGGAATTCGTCGACGGCGAGTCGCTGTTCGACATCATGCGACGCGGGCCGATGCCGACGGAAGAGGTGCGCAAGCTCTGCCATCGCCTCGCATCCGGCCTGAGCGCCGTGCATCAGGCGGGCGCGATCCATCGCGACCTTTCACCCGACAACATCATCCTGCCGGGAGGCCGCGTCGACCGCGCAAAGATCATCGATTTCGGCATTGCGCGGTCGGCGACCGTGGGCGGTGAGACGCTGATCGGCGGAAAGTTCGCAGGAAAGTACAACTACGTTTCACCCGAACAACTCGGCCTTTACAGCGGCGACGTCCGTGAACAGTCCGACATCTACAGCCTTGGGCTGGTGCTGGCCGCCGCCCTGCGCGGCAAGCCGATCGACATGAGCGGATCACAGTTCGAGATCATCGAAAAGCGCCGGACGGTGCCCGACCTCTCCGACATCGACGAGGATTTTCGCGGCATTGTCGAAGCCATGCTGCAACCGGATCCGCAGGACCGGCCGGTCAGCATGGCGGATATCGCCAGGATGACGCGCGACGAAGACGAAGGAACAACGCCGCCGACGTCGATCACCCCCCGCGACCGGCCCGGCTTGCCCAGAGCCGGGCAGACCCTTGCTCCCGATCCCAAGGCGCAGTCCCAGCCGTCCAACGTCCCGGGACACATTGCGCCGGCGGCAGTGGGCGCGGGCGCGCAGCCCTTCGTCCCGCATGTCCGGCCCGCGCTTTTGTCCGAACCGCAGCCTCGGGCGAACCCCAGCCCGCCACATGCGGCCGCCCGCAACGCTCCCGGGAAACCCGCAAGGACCCGCACCGTCGCGATCGCCGCCCTGGCGACGCTGGCTGTCGCCTCAGGCGCCGGCCTTTACCTGGGCGGCTTCATGACGCCCGCGCCACCGACTGCGAGCAAGACGTCGCTTTCCGCGCCAGAGCCGTCAAAGCCTGCCGCGGAAACGGCAAAGCCGCTCCCGGCCGACAAGATCGCGAACGCCCCGGAACCGGCAAAGCCGGTTCCGCCCGCGCAGCCGCAAGCCAGCGTAGCGCCGGCTGAAAATCAGCCGGCGGCGGAGGGGCCTCAGAAGCCACAGCCGGCCAAGCCCGCGGAAGCGCCCTCGCCGGCCGAGGCCCCGCCGAAGCCGCCGGCAATGGCGGCGCAACCGCAAACAGAAGCGAGCACGCCGTCGGCCGAAAACCAGACAGATGCCAAGCCGGTGCAAGCGCCGGAGCCGGCGAAGCCCACAGCCCCGCAAGCAGCGAAGCCCCTGGAGCCTTCGGCAACGAACGCGCAGCCAGAGACATCGCCGGCAATCCAGCCGGATACGATGGCCAGCAACAGCCAAATGTCGGCCCCAGCATCCGAGACGACAGCTCCAACGCCGCCAACCGAAAAGGTCGCAGCGCCGCCGCCGGCCCAGCCAGAGGCCGTGCAGATCCAAAAGCCCGAGTCACAGATCAGCCAGCCGGAAGCACCCAAGGCGGTCGTGCCGGCACCCAAACCCATCGTGAGCCAGACAGACGCCGCGAACCCCGAGGGCCAAAACACCTCGTTGCCGCCAACCAAACAGCCGGACCAAGCTGTCGTCGCGTTGAACGTGCCCAAACCCGCGATCCCCCCGGCCGTCGACGACAGCGCGCAACGAGTCTCCTGGGTTCGCGACTTCAGCGGCGGCGACTGTTTCTATGCGACCATGACATCGTCGGCCGACAAGGCCCCCGCGATCGAAGGATTTGGCACGGCTGTCCAGCCATTCGAACAGATGCTGGGCGCTTTTCAGGCAAAATTCCATGTCGAGCCGGACATCAGCGTCCGCCTCATTGAGCCGAGCCAATGCGAAGTCACCAACTTTCTGCGCTTTCTGGGGCAGACCGCGGCCGACAGACCGCAGCTTGTTCTCGACCGGACATCGGTGCCGAACGGTACGCCGATCCGCGGCACGCTGGTGACCCATGGCGGGCTCATTTCCAGTGTGCTGCTGATCGACCACAAGGGCATGGTGTTCAACCTCGACGACCGCATCGTCGTGCAATCGGACAAGGCTACCTTCAGCATCCCGATTGGGCTGGGCGCCGCCGACAAAGCCGCAGGAAAGGCCGTGCCTCAGATCATAATGGTGATCACGGGCCCGCAGGATATTCAGGCGGCTGCCTTCTCCGCGCCAACGCCAGCCTCGGTGCTGCTGCCCAAAATTCTCGAGGAGATCGAAACCGACGGATCTCAGTTTTCAGCCACTGCCAAGTATTTCCGGCTCGGCGGATAGCATGGGCGCCCGATGGAACTCAGCCGCGCGTGTCTGCCCCCTGCCGGCCTGCCCATAGAGCAGCGTGATCCGGCTCCAACCGTGCCCGCCCTGACGGGCCGCATCAAGCTTGCGATCATGGCTGGAGCGGCACTGCTGGCCGTGCTGGCATCCAGCGAAGCGCGCGCCGAATTCACGGTCTGCAACCAGACGCTCGACGTCGTCAATCTGGCGGTCGGCCAGAAGGTCGACAATGCGGACCAGACCGACGGCTGGTGGACCATCGGCGCAAATCAATGCGTGAATGTCATCCGCGAGGAACTGACGAACCGCTACATCTACATCTACGCAACGGACGTGTTTGGCCATGCGATCCTGACAGGGTCGACGGAAATGTGCATCGAGCGCCGGCGTTTCTCAATCCGCGGCATCGACGACTGTTGGCAGCGTGGCCATATCGCGGCGCAATTTCTCGAGGTCGATACGCTGGAACAGGTGCGATGGACCTTCTTCCTGACCGGAAGCAGTCCGTGACGCACAGTATCGACACCAGCTTCAAGCAGAAGAAGCAGGCGCGCGCCGCGCTGCGCAGGCGCACGCTTTGGCGCAGGCTCATTGCCGGTTTCGCCGTCATGGTCCTGCTGTCCATCGCCGCCGGTTTCTACTTCACCGCGGACTATTGGTCGTTCGGCGACGAAGACGAGGAATTGCACGCGGTCGAAGGTGCGGACGATGTGCCGGCCGATGCCTCCGTCTACGTGCCTGCCATCATCGACTTGGCGGGAGATCCGATGTGGATCACCCTTGCGCCCGATGCCGACACGGCAAGCAAGGGCCATACGGTGGCGCGCCCGGCCGAACTCGACAGTTCCGGCGCCTCACCGCAAATCGAGATCCTCTCCGACGTGATGCTTAGCGCCAGCGAAAAGTTCATGACGACGATCCCGTCGACGCAGGAGGACTTCGCGTTCTTCCAGGCGCAGCGGCGGACTGCTCCGGCATCTCCGGCTGCCGCACCCACTGAGCAGGCCGCTCCACCTGCCCCCGCGGCGGCCCCGGACGACCAGCAGGGCGACCTGAATAATGACCTTCAGGCGGCACCCGACGCGAGCGGGCCCCCAGCCAGTTCGGTGCCCAAGCAGGATGCCGACGACCCGGAGGCCGGCTGGGGAGAGACCGTCAATCAGGGCGAGGCAGCGCTGCCCGCCTTCACGAAGACCCAGATCGAGAACAATACGACCGTCGCAACCGTGACCAGCGAGTACCAGCGCTTCGAGGCGACCGAAGACACGTTCGTAAAGATCCTCAACGACCGCAGCCTGGACAGCGTTGCGCTCGATGCACATTTCTCCGCCGACGACGCCAAGCTGGCGGGCGAAGCGCTGAAGGCGCTCTTCAACCGGGACGGGCTGGAACCGGGTTATGTCGTCGCCATGCGCGGTTTCCGGCCGAACCGCGGGACGACCACGATGTCGCTCATGCAGGTTTCGATCTACGCCAAGAATGTCTTTGTCGGCACGCTGACACGCAACGCCGCGGGCGCCTTCGTGTCGGGTGTCGACCCCTGGGTGCGCGAGGACCTGTTCAACTATTCCGGTACCGATCAAGGCGGGCCCAAGCGGCAATACCGCCTGCTCGACGCGATCTATTCGACGGCCGCGCGCAACAAGGTTCCGACCGGCGTCATCGGCGAAGCGATCATGTACCTGTCACGAGGACAGGACCTCGACGCCTTCGCCAGCGAGGACCAGCGGCTGGTGCTGATCTATTCGCAGACGCCGCGCGGCAAGGACGAGACGTCCGGGCGGGTGCTGTATGTCGGCGTCCAGGGCGGTGAGAAGACCATCGACTGCTTCGTCTTCCAGCAGAGCGACGGCCAGTTCGCCTGCGTCACGGGCAATGACGAGGTGCGCTCGCTGACTGTTGCCAACGGCATGGTCACGCCGGTGAACGGGGTCATGACCTCGACCTTCGGCCCGCGCAAACACCCGATCCTCGGCGTCGTTCGCATCCACAAGGGTGTCGATTGGGCAGCCCCTGTCGGCACGCCGGTCGAGGCGGCCTTCGACGGCGAGATCAGTTTCCAGGGCGATGGCGGCAGCTATGGCAATCTGGTGAAGATCTCGCATGCGAACGGGCGCGAGACGCGCTACGCGCATATGCAAAAATTCGCCATTGCGAGCGGCGCCGGCACCAAGGTGAAGGCCGGCGACGTCATTGGCTATATCGGCACCACCGGGCTTTCGACCGGCCCGCACCTGCATTTCGAGCTCTACCAGAATGGCGAGGCGATCGATCCGCTGGGGACCGCCACCACGGTCGCCACCTATGATGCCGGCAATTCTGGTGACGTCGCCGTTGAAACGTTGACCGAGCGGATCGTTCATGTCGAAAGCGGCGGCAGCGCCCGTGCCAAGAACCCGAACTCCTCGGCGACCGGCGCCGGCCAGTTCATAACCAAGACCTGGATCCGGATGATGAATACCTATCGTCCGGAACTCGCGCGCACGCTGTCGACCGCCGACCTGCTCGCTCTGCGCTACGACGCCACGATCTCGCGTGAGATGGTGCGCAATCTGGCGCGCGAAGGCGAGGCCTATCTGCGGGCACGCGGTCACCAGATCACCGCCGGCCGACTCTATCTCTGTCATTTCCTGGGAATGGAAGGCGCGCATCAGGTGCTGTCGGCGCCAGCTTCGGCGCAACTGAGCGCCGTGCTGGGATCGGCCGTCATCCAGGCCAACCCGTTTCTCACCGGCAAGACAGCCAGCTATGTGGTGGACTGGGCCGAAAGGAAAATGGGCCAAAAGCTGAGCCGTGTCGCCACCGACGCCAACCCGCAGACAACGACAACGGAAATCCGACAGACATCGCCGGAGTTCGAAAAATACAAGCAGGCTGTCACCGCCCTCATAAGTTCGATTGAGAATACGCTTTGAGGCCGCCCGTCATGGCATTGCGGTCCAGATCACAAACGCCCAGCAGGTCGTTGAGAAGTGGCGCAACCGCGGCTGTGCGCCGGGATGATCCTCCGCCACCCCGGCGCAACAACGACTTACTGCCAAAGGCACTGACCTTCGGCGCCGGTGTGACCGTGGGTGGCGCGCTCAACCGATGACCGGTGCGCGCTACTGCGTCTTTATCCGCATTTCCACGCGGCGGTTGACCGGATCGTACGGGTTGGGGCTGCGTGGGTTCTTTTCGCCCATGCCGATCGCGTCGATGCGGGCCGCCTCAATACCCTTGGCCGTCAGGAAGGCTGCCACCGATTGCGCTCGTCGTTGCGACAAGCCTTCGTTGTAATGCACCGTGCCGGTGGCGTCGGTGTAGCCTTCGACGACGAAGCTGAAAGTGCTAAGCCTGCTGTCCTTGAGTGCTTTGGCGAACTCGTCGAGTTCAGCGCGCGCGGTGGTGTCGAGCGCGGCCGAATCCAATCCGAAATTGATCAGCATATCGAGGCTGGATTTTTCGGCCGGCCCTTCCTTTGCCTTGCTCTTGCTTTTGCACTCCTCCTCGGTGCCGACACAAATTCCGCGCGACTTGCCAAGATCGGCCGCGCCGGCAAAAAACTTCACGATGTCTTCTGATTTCTGAACGGGGTCGGCGGAAGCGTGGGTCGAGAAAAACACGACCGCCAACACAAAGGCTGTACTGCCCCACTGCATAGCGGTTACTCCTGTTTGAGCATCCGATTTCGACGACCGTGATGATATCAAATTGCAAGGCGATTGTCTGTCGATAAACGCTGGAGCACTATAGTGCCGACGGGTCCCGCGGCGTCACAGGTTCAGACTTGACCCGCGCCGCGCCTGAGGCTTGAGTGGCCAAGGCTTCTCGATGAAAGCGTGGCAGTCATGGCCAATGGGCTCCGATTCAAGACGGCACGGGATCTTTTCATGGCTTGTCCCGCCATTGCCAGGGACATGGGAACCCTTCCAACCGAACAGAACTCGATCGCGTTTTGCCGCGACCTCCTTGCCGGGCGCGTTCCCGAGGAAGCGATTACCTTTTGTGCCTACCTGCTTCCCGAGCGGGCCGCGGTCTGGTGGGCGCATGAATGCCTGAGCCACCTGACCGAGCTGTTCGATGGGACCGATCAAGAGCTGCTTGCGCATGTTCGCGACTGGGTGGGTGAACCGGACAATCCCCGTTACCGGGCAGCTGTCGGCACAGCTGCGGCGGCACCACCGACAACGCCGGTCGGCTGGATTGCTCTGGCCGCCGGATGGCGTGACAACGGCTCGGCCATGGCCACGACCGAGGTAGCGGCCTTGCAACCGTTTCCTGCCGCCCATGCAGTCAATGCCGGAATACTGGCCGGACTGGCCCGTGTCGCCCTCACGGACCGGTTTGCCGTTCTTTCGGCATTTGTCGACATGGGCATCCAGATGGCCGAGATCGAGGCGTTGCGCCAATCGGCGGATGCCTATTAGGGCCGCCATCCCGACGGAATCGGCTGGAGCCGCCACCTTCCTGCCTATTTGCAGCCGCCCTGCGCCCATTTGGCAAGCGCCACCTTGAAGCGTGTGCCCAGCGGATGTTGCAGGCGCAGCACCGAGACATCGTTGGCGGCAAAATTCTTCGCCTGATCACACAGCCGGGCCTCGTTCCATTCGTGGCAGCCGTCGCAGTGCTTGCCCTCCCAGACCGACTTGTCCAACCCCTCCACGGGGCTGAACAGCGGCTTGCCCTTGATCAGTTCGGCGATGCTCTTGCCGTCGATCGCCGCATCGCCGAAGTCGATCGGATGGTCGAAAAGGATCGGGGCATCCGACGCCAGTTTGGGGATTTTCTGACGCAGCAAATCGAGCGCAAGCTGGTCATCGCCCTGGCTCGCCGCCGCGCCGGTGTTGCGCGCTTCGGAGCCGCTTTCCGCCTGAGGCGCGCTCGCCTCGCCAACGATCAATGGCGCATTGAGATCGACCTTGTGCAGGACAACCTCCGTGGTCAGCGAAACGTTGATCCAGGGGCGCTGCTTGCCGGCGGTTGCCTTGAAGACGTCGCTGGTGACCCTGTTCATGGCCTCGGTGATGGAGACGTTGGATTCGCCGATGTGCTGAAGCAACGCCGCGGTGAAGGGCGAGTGCTCGCCCGACCCGTCATAGGCGAGTTGATTGGGGCTGGCGGCGAAAGCGACGAGCGTGCCGGCGCCTCCATTCTCGATCGGAATCTCGGCCAGGCCGCTGCTCGCGCCGTTGACGCCCGCGGTCTTGGCCAGCGCCTCGGCGAGAGGATTGTCGCGGCAGGCGTCGAGAAACACCAGCCTGATGCTGGTCTCCCGCGACATCTGTCGCAAAACGAAATCAGCCGACACAGCCTCGAAGTCGAGAGAGGTCTCGTCCTCCAGCGCGGCGTCGACCGGAAGCAGGTAGTTCTTGCCGGAAACCTGCAAGCCGTGGCCGGCGTAGAAAAAGAGCGCGATGTCGGCACCACGCACCTGTTTTGCGAACTGGGCAATCGTCGCCTGCGTCTGCAATTTGGTCTCATCGAAGCCGGAAACCACCTCGAAGTCGAGCTTCTTCAAGCGTTCGGCCATGGCCTGGGCGTCGCGCACCGGATTGGCGAGCGCCGCCGCGTGCTGGTACTGGGCGTTGCCCAGGACAAGCGCCACGCGGCGCTCGGCGCTGGCGCCCGTCAAAGTCAACAGCAAGGCGAGCACCGCAAGACAGGCGGCGCGAAAGAAGCCACCGCAAAGGGCCATCGGATCGGACTTCACCGCAACCTCAAAGCTTGGTAGCGGAAAACTCGATCCGCCGATTGAGCGCCTTGTTCTTGGGGGTATCGTTGGCGGCAACCGGCCGCTCCTCGCCATAGCCCGCGGAACTGACCTGGTTGCGTGGGATGCCGGCGGCAACCAACGCATCCGCAACCGCTTGGGCCCGGCGCTCCGACAACAGCTTGTTCGCCTCCGGCGATCCGTCTGAATCGGTATAACCGGAGACCTCGACCTTCAGGCTCGGGCATTTTCCGACGACGCCTTCAACCTCGGTCAGCAAGGGGCGGCTTTTCGCATCGAGCCGCGCACTGGCGGGCCGGAAATAGATGGCGCCGGTGCGCGAGAGCACGGCGAACCTGTTCAGGCATTCCTCGTCGCTGAAGTTCGCCTTGGCGGCATCCGTTGCAACCGGACCCACATCGGCCGAACTCGCCGCGGCGACCTGGGTGGCGGCCGGCTTGCTGCCATCCGCGGTAAAGACGAAATCGAACGATACCGACGCGGTGGGCACGATGTTGGTGACGTTGGCGGCCTGCTGCAGCTTGTCGATGTTCGGCAACAGGCCGAAATCCTCGACATGGACCGCGACCGGAGCTTCCGACGCAACCGACACCATGGTGTCGCTGATCATGGTGACGACGACGCTGGCCTCGAGGTCCTTGTCGACGCCGTGCATATTGAGGCGGAATGGTAGCGTTGCCTTCACCCTGCGCTTCGTCGCGAGGTCGGCGAATGCGGCAGGATCCACCTTCGCCGTAAGCTCGGCGGTCGGGTACTTGAATGTCTCGAAGAACAGGAAGCGCATGCGAACGTTGCGCAGATCGACACCGGTATCGACCGAATTGAGATCGAACGTGACCTTGGCATCACCCGCCGAGCTAAGCGAGCCGGTGATGTTCCTGATCTTGTTGGTCTCGACGATCGTGTTCTTCTTGACCGACTGGTAGGTGATCACCGAAGCGGTGGGATCGAGCGTCCAGTTCGGCGCGGCTCCCGCTTGCGATCCGAACAGCAGCAGCCCGGAGAAAGCGACGATCAGGCCAAGAGCCCTTATGGTGAGGTTGCCAAACCCCGTTTTCCACCGGAATGCGACGACTTCGAACATGGAACGCCCCTGCCCAGGACAACCGTATCGACACGACACCAAGCGGGAGCATAGAGCACTTGCGACTGGTTGGCGAGCAGTTGCTGAAGTCCGAAGAATGCCGAAGCTTTGCGCTCCTGTCTCTCTGCTTGGCCACATCACAAACTCCAACCCGGCAAGCTCATCACCAGCTGTGGCCTCCGGCTGAGCCACCGCCGCTACCGCCGCTGCCGCTGCCGCCAAGAGCCGGAATGACAGGTGGCTTTTCAGGTTCAGAGGCTTCCTCTGCCGGTGCTACCACTTTCTTGGCGTTCACCTTGTTGACGATCCCCTTCTTGCGCTTGGCTACTTTTGTCGGAGGCGTCGTCCGAACGACCTTCCGATGCTTTGTTGGCTCTGGCGTTGGCTCAATTTTGGGTGGGAGCGAGTTGCAGCCCACGAGCCCGGTCAGTATGCTGGTCAGAACCAATCCGATAAATGCCTGCTTCGCTGCCCTGCCCACCATTGCCTCCTCGCTGATTAGAACAAATCCCGACGCGGATTGGCTTGCTCCCAGACCGTCCTAGCCACCTTGACGAGTTGGTCGTCCAGCGAGCCGTTCACCGCGATCTTCGACTTGAGTTCGCCGCGCAATTGCTTGAGCGCCAACGTTTTTGCTTTCGTGCCGAATTTTGCCAGGCTGGTAGGGGCGCCCGGGAGTTCCTTGCGAAGATCAAGTGCGACCGCGAAGGCCAGATAACGCACCGCTATCGCCTGGTCGGCCTTGTCGCCCTTCTGCATTTCGAGCGCGGCGCGATCATATGCGCCGGATTGATCGCCGCGAGCGGTGGCCAGCTCGAACAGTCTTTGCGCTTCATCGAGGTTTTGTCCCACGCCAACACCATCGCGATACATGCGGGCGAGGCTAGCCGGAGCGTAAGGTTGGCCGAGATCCATGGCCCTCTGGAAAAGCCCTTGCGCCTGCCTGGGATCCTTGTCGACGCCCACGCCGGCCAAGTAGTTACGGCCGAGCAGGTTCATCGAATACATGTCCTGTCGCTCCACACCAGCCTTCAGAAAGGCCACGGCACGGGCCGGATCGGCGGGCACGCCATTGAGACCCTCAGTGAAAATCGCGGCCAACTCGTTCATGGCATAGGTGTGCCCAAGCGCAGCCGCTTTAAGCAGCAGGTCGAGACCCTTGCCGGTATCAGGCTTGACCTCATAGCCATTGAACAAGGCGCGCCCCCAGGCCATCATCCCGTAGGGATCGCCCTTGTCGGATGCCGCCGCGTAGAAGGTATTGGCCTGCTTGCGGTCGATGGGCATTCCCGTTCCCGTCGCGTTGAGGTAGCCGAGCTCGAACACGGCGCGAACGTGGCCTTTGTCGGCTGCCACCTGGATCGCTTTCTTGGCGTCCTCGACCTTGCCGGCCGCAAGCAGTGCCCGGCCCAGTTCGTAACGGAAGCGGGCGACATCGGGATAGGCCTTCACCGCCGCCTCGCAGGCCTTGACCGCCTCGGCGCCGATTTCGTTCGGCAGCAGGCCGGGAACCACGCCTTGCAGATCGAGAGGCTCGCCGGCGGCCTGGTCGCATGGATCGACGCTTGGCGACAGTTTCATCGTGGCAGGCTTTGAGGAGCTGCTGTCGGCCCGGATCTCGAAGCCGACCTCGATAGGACCGGCGGCACCGATCTGGGGCTCGTAGCGCAGCTGGTCGACCTCATCCGCCATCAGGCTCGACTCTGGCGACAGGGCACGATCCGGCAGGGACAGGGTTCCCGTTGCCGGATAGCTCGCGAGTTTCAGGCTGACCGCGGGATCCCGAGTCGGGAAGTCCAGCTTCAGCGGAACCGGGCCGACACCGACCGGAACGCTGATCTCACGGTCTTCGATCGCCTCGGCGGCGCCGGTGATGTGGATGCCCCGCTCCAGCACCTCCTGCTTCTGCTCCGTCTCGAGCGAGGCCACAATCTGTTCGCCTTCAGCGCCCTGACCGTCCTTGACGCGGAACACCATGATGCCCTGGGCCTGGCCGCCCCAATTGTCATGCGTGGCGTAGGCCAGCATGTCGACCTCTTCGGGCGCACCGACGCCCTTGGGTACATCCATCTTCAGGCGCGGCAGGTCCTTGCCCTCGATCTGTTCGCCGACCGCGACCGCCTTGCCGTCCAGCAGCAGGCGCCCAAGCGCGGGTGGCCTTTCGATGCTGACGGTGATCGATCCGCCATCGACATCGACCGGTTCCGGCAGGTCCAGGGCAACAGGTCCGATACCCGAGGGCACGACTTTTTCAAGGACCGGCGGCAGCGAAGGCCGGCTGGCGCGGCGCATCAGGACAACCTCGTCGATGAGCGACGAATTTTCCCAGGGAACCTGCTTGCCGTCGGTGGCTTCGACCACATCGCGGCGCACCGCGGCCATGACCGTGCGTATCTCCTGGTTCGGCGCCAGCGCGCGACGCGAGAATGCGGATGAAAACGGGCTGAGGTCTCCCGCTCCATCATAAGCGACCGCTCCCGGCTCGGTGGCAAAGGCAATCAGCGTGTTGAGCGAGCTTTTGACCTGCGCAAGACCGGTGTTGCCCGCAGTGATCAGCTGGTCCCTCAACCAATAATCCTTGCGCGGAAACGGGTTGTTGCGACAGGCATCGAGGATGATCACCTGGATCTTCGATTTCGCGCGCAATTGCTGCAGGACATCGTTCAGCTTGACCGCCTGGACCTCTATGTCGGCCGCATTCTTCAGCGAAGCATCGACGGGGATCAGGAAATTCTCGCCGCCGATCTGAAAGCCATGGCCGGAATAGTAGACGACGGACAGATCGGCCCCATCCGCCGCCGCGAGGTAGTTGCGGAACTGCTCCTCGAACTGCAACTTTGTGAGATCCTTGGCGACGAACACTTCGAAGCCGGCCAGCCGAAACGTCTTGGATACGTCCTCGGCATCCTTGTCGGGATTCTTGAGAGCAGGGATTTCCCGGTACTGGGAATTGCCGATCACCAGGGCGACCCTTCGATCGGCCGACGCATCGAAACTCGTAAGGGCCGCGACAAGGAAGATCGCGATCAATCCGCAAAGCCGGAGCATGGCAACTGCCTCAACCGCCGCGACCTGACGACCACAAGCTCCCAAGATTGTGGCATCAAGATCTGTTGAAGAACTCACAATCGGCCGCGACAGGAACGGAAACAAGACCGAAACCCATCGCGGAAGCTGGCACCTTCCTCATTCGAATGTGTAAACTACCTCACAGCCGAACCGTCCGCAATGAGTGTCGAACCGTCCGGCCAGCTGTTCGGCTCCGGGGCACACCTTTTTTTGAAACAGAAGGATACGGCTGGTAATCGTGTAGCAGCCACCTGCTACCAACGAAGTGAATTTCGGCGCTACCTATTGTGAATGGCGCATCTGGCGATGGCAGTGTAGGGTTCGCCGCACATAAGAATGACCGTACCTGCGGCACCGCCAAGCTGACGAATCTGGGAGGATTCATGGTCGAGATCATCTCCAAGCGGGACGGCCCGCGTCGTGAGGATGTTCAGGTCAAGCGGCTGATCGAGCAGAACCGCTCGACGATCGTTCGACTTGCCGACCAGATCAGCGGCGGCGGCTATTCGGCTTCCAGGAAGCCACGCCAGCAACCCAAGGCCGAGGGCCTGATCATCCACGTTGGCGGCAGCGCGGCCACCGTGACCGAGGCCAAGCCGTCCATCCGCGTCACCATGAATGGCCGTGTGATCTCCAAGGATCAGAATACCGGCCGCCAGCTTCATCATATCGGCGATATCCGCAATCGTGATGGAGAGCAGATCTTCGTTCTGGGAACAAAGCAGAACGGCTTTTTCTCGCCGGTCGACGAAGCCATCGGTGAGGCGCTCACCGAGTTGGACGGGTCCCGGCTGACCGCGACTTACACCGAGGAGCAGCTTGCAGCCGACATCGGCGCGAAACTCGGCATCGACTGACGGCAGGCTGTTGGGCGTCGCTGAGCATGCCCAGTCCGCGACAGCATACAGAAATGGCATACCTCAAAAGGTACTGTGATGACTGAATGAGACACGCGAGCGGCCCCGATCAGATGAAGACAAAGGCTATTCCGTCGCGTGCGTCGATGGCCACCGGACAGTTGGTTCTGGACAACATCGACTATGACGAGCGCGCCACCATGCGCGCTTGGGAAAGTTTTCTGGCTGACGCGCCGAAGTGCGCCCGCGATCCGGTCCATGTCCGCTCGCTGATCCACGATTCCTGGTACCGCAGCGCCACCGGCGGCATCAACGCTCAAGGCATCGAGGCGCCGCTCAACAGCGACCGTGACGAGATCGAATATCTGACCCGCGCCAACGCCGAGCTGCTTTCGGCGGCGCGGCGATCGTTTGCGTCCCTTGGTCCGTTGCTGGAGGGGACGGGAGCCATGCTGGTGCTCGCCGACAGCGACGGCGTGCTCATCGACGCGATCGGTGACAAGAAGACCCTGCATAACGGCCAGGACATTCATCTGGGCATCGGTGGCAAATGGAACGAGGATGCCGTTGGAACCAACGGCATCGGCACCGCGCTGTGGACTGGAGAGCCGATTTTCGTCCATGCCGCCGAACATTTCTGCGCTGGCATCAAGTCCTGGACCTGCGCCGGCGCGCCGATCCGCGATCCCCTGGACGGCAAGATCATCGGCGTTGTCGACCTGTCGGGCTATTCGCCGATCTTCCGGCCGCACAACACCGCGCTGGTCGCGGCCACCGCCAGACAGATCGAAAAGGCCCTGGCCGAACAACAGCAGGAACAGCGCACGCGCCTGCTCGAAGCCTTCATTTCCTCGGCACCCAGCTACCGCCGCAAAGATGGGTTGGTGATCGTCGATCATCGCGGCCGCGCGATCTTCTGCAACAACGTGCCTAATGGCGACACAACAGAGATGATGGACGGCCCGATGGAACCGGGGCGTGGCCGATGGCTGATGAACCTGCCGGCCTCCGGCTCCGACACCGATCTCGCCAACGCGCTGCCGGCGCATCTGCGATCCTGCCATGTCACGCCGCTGAAGCTTGACGGCGATCTTCGCGGCGCGGCTCTGGTGTTTCCATCGGTGCCGGCCGTCTCGACCATGACGGTGATCCGCCGAGAGGAAAACAAGCACCTGCGGACAGCCGCGGCGATGATCGTCGGCGAAAGCGAAAAATTGCTGGCTGCCGTCGATGTCGCCTCCCGGGTGGCCGGCTCGAACGGTGTCACCTCGTTGCTGATAGAAGGCGAAACGGGCGTCGGAAAAGAACTGTTTGCCCGGCTTGTCCATGCCGGCAGCCGACGCACCGAAAACGATCCTTTCATTGCCATGAACTGTGGCGCGATCACCAAGGAACTGTTCGGCAGCGAATTGTTCGGCCACGTCGGCGGCGCCTTCACCGGAGCTTCGCGCGAAGGCAAGCCGGGCATCTTCGAACTCGCCAATGGCGGCGTGCTCAGCCTTGACGAAATCGGTGAGTTGCCGCTCGAAATCCAGCCCTTCCTGTTGCGTGTCCTGGAGGAGCGTGTCGTCCACCGCATCGGCGATTCAAGAGGCCGGCCGGTGGATGTGCGGCTGGTCGCCTCGACCAACCGCGACCTCAAGCAGGAAGTGGCGGCCGGGCGCTTCCGCAGCGATCTCTATTACCGCATCGGGGCTGTCTCGATCCATGTCCCGGCGTTGCGTGAACGCGGCGACGACGTGCTGCTGCTGGTCGAGCATTTCAACCGGAAGATCGCGAAGCTGGCCGGCAACGACCCGCTGGAGTTTTCAAACGACGCCCTCGACGCGCTGCTGGCCTATCGCTGGCCGGGAAATGTGCGCGAATTGAAGAACCTGGTCGAGCGCCTGCATATACTGGCGCGCGGCGGCACGATCGACCTCCAGGACCTTCCCGGGGAAATCAGCGCGGGCAATCGCGACACCATGGCCATGCACGGCGACCATCCCGCGACCATGCTCGAAGCGCCCGTATGCACCTTCGAGGATGCCGAACGCCAGGCGATCAAGAATGCGCTTGTCGCGGAGAGCGGCAATCTCAGCAAGGTCGCGCTGAGGCTCGGCATTTCGCGGCCGACGCTCTATCGCAAGCTCGGCCAGTACGGCATCCGGCGCGGGTTCCTCTGACACGCAGCAAAAAAGAACCCCACGGCATTCGCGCCATGGGGTTGGGGGAATTGCGGCCGATGGATCGGACTGGCGACCGGCCTACGCCTGCATTCCGGCCGGGCGTCAGGGAACGATGACGCCACGCCCGGTGAACCGCCGGTTCTTGAAATCGTCGAGTGCGGTGTTGATGCTGGCGAGATTGTATTCGGTGTAGTGCATCTTGACCTTGCCGTCGGCGTTGAGTTCCATCAGTTCGACAAGCTCGGTGAAATTGCCGACCAGGCTGCCGCCGATGTTGATCTCCTCGATGACGAGATGCGCGGTCGGCACATTGATGTTGCCGCCATAGCCGACGACGAACAATTGCCCGCCCTTGCGCACCATCTTCCAGCAGATGTTCTCGACGCCGAGTTCGCCGACGAAGTCGATGACCACATGCGCGCCGCCGCCGGTGATCTGGCTGACCTCCTCGACGACGTTCGGCCCGCCATCAAGGATGAAGTCGGCACCCAGATCCTTGGCCAGCACCCGCGCAGCCGGTTCGCGATCGACGGCGATGATGCGGCAACCAGAGATCGCGTGCAGCGATTGCAACGCGATGTGGCCGAGCCCGCCTATGCCGAGCAGTACGCAATAACTCCCCGGCCGCAGCAGCTTGGCGGCGCGTTTGGCGGCGCGGTAGGCGGTGATGCCGGCATCGGCCAGCGGCGCCACCTCGATCGGCGTGATGTTGGCGTTGAGCTTGATCAGCGAGCGTTCGCTGGTGATGAAGTATTCTGCGAAGCCGCCATTCATGCCAAGGCCGGGGAACTGGCCGTTGTCGCAATACATGTCCTCGCCATGGCGGCAGTTGAGGCAGATGCCGCATGAGCGGAAGGGATGGCAGATCACCGCGTCGCCGCGCTTGACCGATTTGACGCCGCTGCCGACCTCTTCGACCCAGCCGGCATTTTCGTGACCCATGATGTAGGGCAAAAGCGTGCCCTCGGGATCCATGGTCGGCTTCCAAACGCCCTCGATGATGTGCAGGTCAGTGCGACAGAGGCCGGCAGCGCCGACCCGTACGATCACCTCGTCGGGTGCGGTGATTGTCGGCGCCTTGACCTCCTCGATCTTGAGCTGGACGTTCATCTTCGGGTCGTATTCGTAGAGTCTGGCAGCTTTCATGGTCGTATCCTTCAACGTCGGGATTGTCTGGATTGCTTCAGGCGCGGCCGAGTTTTTCCGAGCCGCCGCCGCGCGCCGGACCAGCCGTCGGATCCTCATCCTCGGCGAGGTCGCCAATCAGCGTTTCGGTGGTCAGGATCAGCGTCGCCACCGACGCCGCGTTGGCGAGCGCGGTGTAGGTGACACGAACCGGATCGATGATCCCTGCCTCGAACATGTTCTGGTAGGCGCCGGTCGATGCGTTGTAGCCATAGCCGCCGTTGATGCGGGTGACCTCGACCACCACGGCTTCGGGGTCGGCGCCGGCATTTGCGGCGATGCGCCAGAGCGGTCGCGTCAGGACCGAGCGCACTAGGCGCACGCCCTCGGCGACGTCGCCGTCGACCCCGGCCGCCACCTTGTCGAGCAACGGGGCGATCTGTGCGAGTGCCGAGCCGCCGCCGGCGACCACGCCCTCTTCGGATGCGGCGCGCACCGCGTTCAAGGAATCCTCGATCAGCTGGATGGTCCGCTTCTGCTCGACCGGCGTGACGCCGCCGGCATAGAGGATCGCGGTGCCACCCGAGAGCTTGGCCAGGCGTTCGCGCAGCTTGTCCTGGTCGATGTTCGGCTGCGAGGCCTCATACTGCCGCTGAACCTGGGCGCGGCGCGAGGCGATCGCCGCATGGTCGCCGCCGCCGCGAATGATCGAGGTGTAGGACGAACTGGTCTTCACCCGGTCGGCGGTGCCGAGATCCTCGGCGGTGACATCCTCGAGCCGGCCGCCAAGATCGCGCGCGATCACCTTGCCGCCGGTGATGATGGCCAGATCCTCCATCATCGCCTTGCGCCAATGGCCGTATTCCGGCGGATGAACGACGAGGTATCGTCCCGGCCCCTGCTTGCCGAGCAGCGTCACCACCACTTCCGGCGACATCTCCTCGGATACGATCAGCAACGGCCGGCCATTCTCGTCGGCAATGCGGCGAACCGCATCGAGCTGTCCCGGCTCCTTGATCTTGAGGTCGGTCATCAGGATGTAGGGCCGTTCGAGAACCGCCTCCATCTTCTCCTGGTCGGTCACCATGTGATGCGAGAGATAGCCGCGTTCGAAGGACATGCCCTCGACGACGTCGAGCGTGGTCTCGGTGGTGACGCTGAAATCGGTGGTGATGACCCCTTCGGCACCCACGCGCTGATGCGCCTCCGCCACCAGGGCGCCAAGCTTTGCGTTGGTCGCCGCGATGTTGGCGACCGACGCCAGGATGCCATTGCCCTTGGCGGGTTTGGCGGAAGTCTTGAGCGCGGCCACGACCGCCGCCACGGCAAGGTCGATGCCCTTGCACAGATCGACGGATTTCACCCCGCGCTCGTTCGCTTCGACACCGCCCTGGATCAGCGCGTTGGCGAGCACGATGGCCGTCGTGGTGCCATCGCCGGCGACCTCGTTGGTCTGCATCGATACTTCGCGGACGACTTGCGCGCCCATGTTTTCGAAGCGGTCGTGCAGCTCGATCTCGGAGGCGATGCTGACACCGTCGCGGGTCACCATCGGCGTACCGATCGGCCGGTCGATCATGGCGTTCATGCCTTTAGGGCCGAGCGTCGGCTCGACGGCGGCGGCGAGCCGGAAGACGCCACGGGCGAGAGCGCGGCGAGCTTCGGATTTATGAAGCATTATCTTGGGCATGGTTCCTCCTTCCGCCTTACGGGCGGGTTGTTGGTTAGGGGCCTCGTGCAAGGGAGGCCGTTGCTGTCGGTTCTGCTTCAGGCGGTTGGTGCGACTCGCACCGGCACGCGGTCCATGATGAAATCGACCAACGTCGGTTCGCCGTCGACCACATCCAGTTCCTTGTATCTGGTCTGCTTGAGTCCCCGGCACAGCGCGCCGTTGAATTCCATGTTGATGCGCACGCCGCGCAATTCGGCGAGGTAGGCGCTGAGTGCGGCAGGCGGTACGGGTTGCCCTTCCCAGGTCACGAAGACGGGTTCGTCCGCCCTGCGGCCCGGAAAACGCTCGAGCAGGGCCGCCCGGTATCTCGGCTTCTGTTTGGCTGCCTCGCCCGGCTCGAAACGCGCGACGTCATATGCCGGCAGGTCCATGCCGAGGATTTCGCGATCGGTGAGACCGTGCGCCTTGAGGCCGCGCAAAAGTGCCTCCTGTCGCCGCTTGAAGGCCTTCATCGCGAAGGTTTCGCGCAAGGCGCCGAGATCCTGATCCTCGGCAAGCACGGCGAAGATGTCGCCGAACGCCTTGCCGGCCTCCATGCCGCGATTGACCTCTTCGGCAAACATGTGATCGTGCAGCTTGACGCGATAGGCCGGTGACCAGGAGAGCTGGTCGAGCGCCTTGCGCACGCCATCCAGCATCAGGAACGCGAAGTTGGGCGAGCACCAGTAGGTCGGCAGCCGGAAATCTATCTCCACGCTGCCATCGCCTTTCACCTCGCCCCGCTCGACGAAACCCATCTCGGTGACGGGCTCATCGAGTTCAGGGTCATTGACCTCACCAAGGCGCCGCCAGAGTTCCTTCTGGCGATCGCCGGAAACGGTGGCGGTTGCCATGGCCCCTACTCCGCCGCGATGCTGAAGGGCGCGTTGGCGAGCGCCTTCTTCTTGGCTTCGATATCGATGTTGTAGAGGCGCGCCGCATTGAGGCCGAGGATCTTCTCCTTGATCTCGTCGGTCAGTTGCACACCCCGCTCGGCGGCGATGTCCTGCGGGATCTGGTAGGCCCAGAATTTCTCGACCAGCCAGCGCGGCGTCCAGATCGCGTAGTCTGAACCGAACAGGATCTTCTCCGGCCCAAGCCAGAACAGAAGCTCGGCGATGACCTCGCCGAAATAGCGCGGGCGAGCGTGGATAAAGGGCAGTGCCACCGCCAAGCCGCCATAGACGTTGGTTTCCTGCGTCGCGATCCAGCAGAAATCGTCGAGGCGCGGCAGGCCGCAGTGCTCGATGATCCAGTTGAGGCCCTGGAAATCCGTCGCCGCGTGGTCGACGTCATGCACGTCGAACGCATCCTTCGAGAGCGGCAGGATCGTCGGGCCCTTGTGGACGTGAATGTTCCTGATGCCGAGCTTGTCGCAGAGCTCGAAGCATTTGTAGGCATCGGGATCGGTGAGTTTCCAGCCCTTGGAGGCGCCGTTCCACTCGGCCGTGTACATCTTCACGCCCTTGACGTTGTAGGTCTCCTTGAGGAAGTGGATGTATTCCAGCGCCTTCTCGCCATCGCGCGGATCGAAGGCGCCGTTCACGATGAAACGCTCGGGATAGCGCTTGGCCACCTCGGCATTGCGCTCGATCGTGTTGAAGCCGTTCTTGTAGAAGTCCTTGAGATAGGTCGACTGGACGATCGCCACATCGTCGGGACCGTCAATGAACAGGTCGCGATAGAGGTCGTCGGCGCTGTACTTCTCGAACTTGCTCTTCTCCCACAGCTGTTCCTTGGGGCTCAGGCCCGTGTGGTAGGCATAGAAGCACTCGATGAACTGCTTGCCGTGGATGTTCTTCTGGTTTTCCGGGCTGCCGTCCCAGAAATGGGTGTGGCCGTCGACTATGAAGATGTCCTTGCCTTCCGGTGTTCTGTACATGTTTTCCTCCACGCGAATGGGTTGCTTTGAATGGCTGCGGATCAGATTGTGATTGCGACCTTGAGGACGCCGTCGCGCTGGTTTGCGAACAGCTCATAAGCGTCCTCGATCTGGTCGAGTTTGAAGCGGTGCGTGACCAGGCCGCCGAGATCGACCCGGCCTGCCGAGATCACTCCCAGCATTCTGCGCATCCGCTCCTTGCCTCCGGGGCAAAGGGACGTCCGGATGGATTTGTCGCCCAGGCCCGCGGCAAATGCATCGAGCGGAATCTTGAGATCGGAGGAGTAGACGCCGAGGCTGGACAGCACGCCGCCCGGACGCAAGACACGCAGGGCGGACTCGAACGTTGCCTGTGTGCCCAATGCTTCGATCGCGACATCGACGCCGCGCCCGTCCGTCAACCTCATAATGGCGTCGACGGGGTTCTCCTTCTTGAAGTCGACGACGATATCAGCGCCCATCCGGCGGGCCATTTCCAGGCGAGCCGGCACAGTGTCGACGGCGATGATCGTGGTTGCGCCCATGAGCTTTGCGCCAGCGGTCGCGCAGAGACCGATCGGTCCCTGGGCAAATACCGCGACGGTGTCGCCAATCCGGATGCCCCCGGTTTCGGCACCGGCGAAGCCGGTCGACATGATATCCGGGCACATCAGCACCTGCTCGTCGGTGACACCGTCGTCAACCGGCGCCAGATTGGCCATTGCGTCCGGCACGCGGACATATTCGGCCTGGCAGCCGTCAATGGTATTGCCGAACTTCCAGCCGCCGATCGCCTGCCAGCCGTGCTTGGTGCCGGCACCATCCTGAGAACCACAACCGCACAGGCAGGCATGGCTCCAGCCGGAAGGGGTGATCGCGCCGGCGATGACACGCTGACCCTCCTTGAAGCCGCTGACGCCTGATCCGAGCTTCTCGATGATGCCAACGGGCTCGTGGCCAATTGTCAGACCTTTGGCGACCGGATATTCGCCTTTGAGGATATGGACATCGGTTCCGCAAATGGTCGTGGTGGTTACGCGAATAAGCGCGTCCTGAGGGCCGATATCGGGAATTGGCTTGTCCTCAAGGACAATGCGCCCTTTCTCGACAAACACCGCGGCTTTCATTTTCGAAGACATTCGTATTTCCTCTGTGGTCCGGCAACTCTCAATCACCTTGCGTAGGCCAGTGCCGGAAAAGCATCCGCTTTTCCGGCACTGGCCTTGGCGGCTATTCGATGTATTCGAACATCTCGTCCATGTTGCCGAACAGGATCACGGTGTTGTCGTCGACACGAACCATGCGGCCGTAATGGGTGGAGGTGTTGACCTCGAAGGTCTCGGCCGACATCTCGCGGCCGAGATATTCGCCGATCGCGTCCATCTTGAAGATCAGCTTGCCGTCGCCGTCGATGCGGATCAGTGCCGGCTGATAGGTGATGGTCACCCCAGGCTTCTGGCCCATGAATTCGGCGATGGCACGTGCCTCGACCGAGTCGTTCATGGTGACGCCGCACTGATGCGAAATCGTCTGCTCGAAGGTGATGTCCTTCATCGCCTTGAAGATGTTGGAATGCGTTGCGTCGCGTGCAGATAGTGACATGACGATTTTCTCCTGTTTCAGCGCTTGAGGCCGAGTTCGCCGAGGATCTGGCCAATCCGTTCCTCGGATTTGGCACGGACATCGACGAATGCGACGGGCTTGGAATGCGGCATCGACCAGATCGGCTGCAGGCCGGTGGCTGCCTTGTCGGCGAGTGCGCCGTGCTTCTTGACCCAGCCCTGGAAGAGCTTCTTGTTCGCCGCGCCGTATTTCTCGTCGTTGGCGAGCATGTGGATCAGGTCGATCGTGTTGGCGAGGTTGCGCTCGTAGTCCGCCTCGGCCGCCGAGATCACCGCTGGCGTGATGAAGTCGTGGTTGGCGGCGGCGATCTGCATCAGGAAACCGGAGCGGAACGCCTCGCCGACCAGCGGCTCGAAGACGATATTGATGGCGAAATACTGCTCGAGATAATCGGTCGCGCCCATGATGGTCTCGACCGCTTCGCGTGTGCCCTGCCAGTTCTTGTCCTCGAGCCAGGCCTTCTTGCCGAGTTCGTCGTCCCAGCCCGGCAGGTCCATGCCGATCTCGGCAAGGTAGAGCGTGATGTCCTGGGCAAGCCGCAGCTTGTAGGACGAGTTGGTCAGCGTCGCGTTGTTGATCATCTGGGTGTAGCCGTAACGCTGCGCCTGCATCAGCGAGGTGCCGAGCCCGAATTCGGCATGTTTCCATGCGCCGAGCTGCGTCTGCAGGATCTTGACCCAGGCCTTGTCGAAGGTCTTCGGCGCACCAGACTTGCGGGCATTGTTGATGACGCTCTGCACCATCGTCTCGATCTTCGACTGGCGCTGATAGTGCGTGCGCTCCCACTCCTGGTCGGGGGCGCGGAAGGCATGCCAGTTGGAGCTCTGGGCGGCGGTGTTCTGCTTGACATAGGCGCCCTTGCCGTCGGCGAAGGAGATGATCCAGTCCTGGATCAGGTAGCGTTCCGGATCGGGCTGAACGTCGACCGTCATGTCCTCGTAGTGTGTGGCACGCTGGCCTTTCGGCTCGAAGTACCGGTATTTCCGGCTGTCGGAGTCGGCGAAGATCGCGGCACCAGCGGCTCCGGAACCGACTGAACTCGAGGTTGCAGGCATAGTCTCTCTCCCTTGTTGCAGTTGTGGTTGGCTTGGCACGTCCGCCCTCAATGGGCCGGCGTTGCGCCTGCCGATGTGGTGAACTTGTCGAAGAAGATCCGCTCGGTCTCGAAGCCGTTCATGAACAGCACCGGCTGCAGCGCATCGATCATCGGCGGCGGGCCACAGGCATGGACATCGCCCTGCCCGTCGACCGCCAGTTGCTTGAGCTTGGCATCGACACTCTGGTGCACAAAGCCACGCTCGCCTTGCCATTCGGCGTCGTCATTGGCGTGCGACAGCACGGGAATGAAGGTGACGTCGGAATGATTGCCGACCAGCTCGGCGATCCTGTCGAGATAGAACAGGTCGTTGCGGGTGCGGGCGCCGTAGAAGAAATAGACCGGACGTTTCTCGCCGCTCTTCAGGTGGTCGTTGAGGATCGACCAGATCGGCGACATGCCCGATCCGGCCCCGACCAGGATCAGCGGTCCTTGCCGTTCGTCGCGGCGGAAGCAGGTTCCGTAGGGTCCGACGACGGTGACTTCGGCTCCGGCCCTGATGCCTCCGGAATCGAGTTCTCCCGAGAACTTTCCTTCGGGGTATTTTTTGATGATGAAGGAGAGTTTTTGGGTTTGGTCCGGCGTATTTGCCATGGAGAACGAGCGCGTAATCGTCTCCCCTTTTTGCGTGGTAACCGTGATGTCGACATATTGTCCCGCCCAAAACTTCATCGGCGAGCCGAGTTCGATCTCGATGCCGCGAATGTCGTGGGTCAGCTGCTCGATGCGAGCAATCCGGCCCTTGTACGTTTTCACGGCGATCGCCTTCGCCAGAATCTCCTCGTCGTAGTTGAGAAGCTCGACTTCCAGGTCGGAGTAGGCGATGCAACGGCACAACAGGACGTGCCCGCTTTCCTTCTCCATGTCGTTCAGGGCGAAGGTCGAGTATTTCAGCATGTCGACTTCGCCTTCGAGCAGCACGCTCTTGCAGGCCGAGCACTGCCCTTCCTTGCAGCCGTGCGGCAGCGCGATGCCCTGACGAAACGCGGCGTTGAGCACCGTTTCGCCATTCTCGACATCGAACTCGACACCGACTGGGCTGAGCCTGACCGTGTGGGTTTCCGACATACGGACCTCCAGTGAAAGCAAGGGGCGGGACGAACCCGCCCCCTGGCCTGATCAGTTGCAGGGATTGATGGTGAAGCCGGCCCGGTATTCGGCCAGATGCTTCTCACGATCCGCGGGCGACATGGCACGCAGGGCGTTGAGCGGCGATCCGAGCGTGTTGCCGCGCACATCGTCAAGCGTCCACATCTCCTTGTCGTCGAAGCGCAGATGCGGTTGCGGAACCAGCGTCTTGCCGTCGGAGCGGACGAAGTTCAGGTCCTTGATGGCATCGGCAAGGTCCCAGCCGTCATAGAGCGTCTCCCACTCGCGCTTGCCGCTGAAACGGCCCATCGCGGGCGTCGGACGGCCCTCATACTCGTCGTTGAAGGCGACCATCGTGGTCCAGCGGTCGAGCTCGTGAGCGAATGTGTAGAGTTCGCCGTTGATCTCGCCGACCACCATGTCCTCGCGGATCAGGCAGGGGACGAGGCAAGACCAGCAGCGGTGCGGATAGACGTAGCCGACGTCGCTGTTGAACAGCAGCACCTTCTCGCCCTTGTGGCTGAGCTTGGCGTACCATTTCCAGAAGTCGCCGAACTCGGCGTACCAGCCCGGATACTTGTGCTCGAACCACTCGAAGTCCTTGTCGGTCTGGGCCTCGATGCGCCAGAAATTGACCGGCCAGCCGACCGCGAAGAACTGCCCGACCTTGTGGACGTAGTTCTTCTTGGTGATGCGCTCCCAAGCCGCCTGGACGTCGTCGTGATGAACCTTGATGCCGTATTTCTCGAGCGGCAGCATGTAGGTGCGATAGTAGTCCTCATAGATCCAGCGGTGCCACATTTCCGCGTAGGACTCCTTGTTCTTGTCGCGGTTGGTGGTGCCGTATTCGATGAAGGTGCCGATGGCGGCATCGACGATCGCGTGGTTCTGCCAGAAGGCGTAGCGCAGGTCGCGTTCAAGCAGCAGATGGTTCTCCGGCTCCTTGAGCGCGGCCATCAGCAGCGAATGGCCATTGCCGATATGCCGGCTCTCGTCCGACTGCACCGACAGGAAGACGGTCGGCAGCGCATAGTCACCGTTGCGGGCGGCCTCCGAAGGCATGGCGACGAACAGTGTGTTGGTGAAGGCGGTCTCGGCCACCACGGTCAGGTACATGCAGGCGGCGGTCATCGTGTCGCCGGTGATGAAGCCTTCAGCGAACTGCCGGCCGATGGTGGTGGCGTAGCACTTTCCGAAGGCTTCCTCGGTGATGTCGAAGCCGGCCGGATCGATGTAGTTCTCCATGTACCATTTCTTCAGATTCATCTGGATCGTCGAGTGGCGGAACTCGTCGATCATCTGCATGGTGAAGCCGGTTCTGAGTTCCTCGCCGGGCGCGATGCGGGCAACCATCGCCATCGAGCGGGCGGCGGAGATTTCCGGGAAGGGAATGATGGCCAGGAAGAGCTTCATCCACTCGACCCAGCGCGGTTCGACGTTGCGGAACATGTCGCCGCGCAATGCCGCGTCGAGCGCGCCATAGACGCGATTGTCCTTCTCTTCCTGCATCGGGAAATAGGACCGCAAAACCTGTTTCATCGGGTCGCGCGGCGTCTTGTTGATCTTGTAGTCGGTCGGAAACGTCATCGCTTCCTGCACATAGGAAGGATTCCAGCCGAGGTCGGCAATCTTCTTGGTCGCCTCGCCGACGGAGATTCCGCGCTGCGAGGTAATCTTGTTGAGCGTCAGAGACGTCATGGTCATAAGCCTCCACCAGGTTTGAGCCGCGGGTCCCTTGACCCCGGCATGAAGCGGCACAAAACGCCGCCAGTGAGAGTGCGAACGGCATGACAAAGGGTTGCGCATCAAGGCGCGACTCATGGTCCGGCCATTCAAGTGGATCGCGGCAAAGGTTCTTGAGGCGCTTGGCAGAAACCCGCGGCGCCAACCGCATATGCGATGGGCGTATCGAAGCGGAATGTGTCTCTGCTTCCTCCGTTCCTTCGTTCTTTTGGCACCGCGCCAAGCGCGATGGGCTTCTTATGACAATGAGCAAAGCAAGCAGCGTGCCAGTTCCAGAATAGCACTCATGCCCAGGGCTAAAAACAAGATCGCCACCCCTCCGGCGCAAAACCCCGCATCCGAATGTAACGTTTCTTTACATCCGTAACTTACGCCTGTAATATTTGATATATATTCGCACTTGCAACATATTTAGTTAGCAATTGCAGCAAATATCAAAATCCATATCGCCTGTTTAATTCTTCGTCTTTCTCTACTATTTGAAAGCCACGGCCCATCAACGGGCTTCGCGCTGGAGAAAGACCATGCCGAACGATGAAGACAGAAGCGGGCCGCCCGGACCAATGTCCCGCCATGCCGACGGCGTCGCCGGCGAACTTGTCAAGCTGATGCCTCGCGACCTGGTCTTCGTCATGCGTTTCATGGGCGAGAGCCAGCATCGCCTGCAGGCCCATTTCCAGGACTTCATCCGGGCCGAGCTCACCGCCGGCGGCGTCACCACGGAGACGCATCCGATGATTCATCTGTTCATAGAAAGCCATGCGATCCTGTTGCGGGACTTCGTGTTTTCAGGTGTTTCGCTGACGCGTCAGTTCCGTGTCGAGGAGATCGAGCGCCTGACAGGCGACACGACGTCGATGATCCGCGTCGACATCTGGGACCAGCTCAAAAGCCACATCGAAACGGCCGAAAAGCAGTTCCAGTCGCAGGCCGGCACGCTGCCCAAATTGCTCTCGGCCTTCGAAAAACCACCCGGGCCTTTGGGGAGCGAAAAATGACCAAGGGATCCCAAACGGCCAGGCGCGACGCGCTGCTTGCGCGGCGACTCGATCTTGTCGCCAACGTCTCGGCTCTCACCGCGGAAGCGTTGCGGCTCAACCAGAAGCGCGCCGGCATCGAAATGGACGTGCTGCGCCTGGAGCTGGAAATCGGCAGAAGCGGGGCCAGCGCGCAACTGGTGCGGGACTTGCATGATGCAGAGCAGAGCGCGGCGGCAATCATGCAGGCATGCGCGGCGTGCGAGCAACGCATTGTCGCGGCCGAAGGTGATGTGGATGACGTTGATCACCGGCTTGCCGCAACGACGAACAAGGACTGATGGGAGAGAAAGCATGAACCAGCAGACGATGCAGAACCTGACCCTGTTCGACCTCTTGGCGCGCACCTGGCAACGACCGTCGGCGATCGCAGATCTGCGCTTCAGCGCCGACGGTTCTGCTGTCGCTTTCACTTCGGTGGACGGAACCGTCGCCATTGCCGCGGTCGCGGACAACGAGCCGCCGGAAGCGCGGATCCGAGTGAGTAACGATCTCGGCCAGACGACGATCCGCCCCAGGGAGAAGCCCGCAGTGCCATTGATTGCCACGGCGGCATTCGCCGAGGGCGATGTCCCGCTCACCACCCATCCGCATTCCGGCTTTCTGGTTGGCGCGGCCAGTGGCGAGGTGCTGCATCTGACCGCCGGCGGTGAAGTCGCGAACCCTCTGGTCAGGATAGACGGGCCGATCGTCGCGATCGACCACGGCGCGAGGGCCGGCACGACAGCCGTCAGCAACGGGCATGACGTCTTCCTCTCGCAGAGCGGAAGCGGCGCCACGCGACTGGAACGCGATGAGACATCGTCGACAGATTCCCTTGCCTTCTCGCCAGGCGGCCGGCGCCTCGCCTTGGGCCTTGGCCAGGGGCTGTCGATCTGGGCGATCGAAGGCGACGCGGCCTTGATCCGCGATGTTTCCCTCCCGGCACGCCCGGTGTCGATCCGATGGAGTCATGACGGCACGTGGCTGGCCTGCGGGCTGGAGACAGGTGGCCTTGGCCTGGTCAGCGTCGCCGATGGCCAAGCTGACATCGTCGAGGGGTTCCCCTCGCCTGTTCGGACCGTGTGCTGGAGTTCGCCGGCAAATGCGCTGTTTGCCTCGGGCGCGTTCCGGATCGCTGGCTGGTCGATGACCGCCCCGCCGGTTGGCGGCGAAACCTCGGGTGCGTTGGAAACGGGTCGCGCCGGGCTGGTTCTGGTCGAGGTGGTGGCGGCGCACCCGGAAAAGAAGCTGATCGCGGCAGGCTACGCCAATGGCCGCGTCACCGTCGCCCAGGTCGGCATGCGTGACGAGCTCCTCGTCAGGCCGCTGGGCAGCGCGGTAACCGCGCTTGCCTGGTCGGGCGATGGACGGAATCTGGCGATGGGCGCCGTCGATGGCACCGCCGCGATCGTCACCTTCCCCGCGCAGATGTTCAAATAGCGGACGCTGTCCGCATGACACAGGAGGATGAAATGCAGACCGAACTCACCGCAGAGGACAAAAGCAAGGACGAATTTTTCGAACGGCTTGCCGATCTGTCGGAAGAAATGGTGGCCAAGCACGGCAAGGATTTCAGCATGGGCGCGCTCGTCCTGGCCGCCCGCTGGATCGCCGAGAACCGCGTCGGCAAGCTAAAGACCAACTAGAGCAATTCCAGGAAAAGTGTGTAACGGTTTTCCGTCCGGAATTGCGTTAAAACAAAGAGTTAGAGCGGTTCTGCGATTCCGTGAAACGCTGAACCGCTCTAGAGCAATTGCAGGAAAGTGTGAAACGGCTTTCCCGGAGGAATTGCGTAAAAACCAATAGTTGGAGCAGTTCGCCGTTTCCATGAAATGGCGAACTGCTCCAGCCTGGGAAAGTGAAGGTCAGGGCGGTGATGTCGACCAGTCCCGCATGATCGGACGGCTTGCCGAAGGCGCATGGTTTTCGAGCGCGGTTTTTGCAGGCTTCAAGTTTCATCCCTGTTTGGGATGCGGCCCGGCGGGCCAAGCAATTGAGCGACCCAGCGCGTCGATGGCGATTGCATGCAATAGGTGAGCACTGCGATGGTGATGGGAACGCCTATGAACGCACCGAACACACCCCACAGAAAAGACCAAAAGAATACCGAGAACAAGACCACAAAAGGCGATACCGCCAATGCGTAGCCAGCCACCCGCGGCTCGATGTAGCTGCCGATCGCGAACTGGATAACATTGAGACCGGCGAAGATCGTTATGGCGGCCTGCGGTGAGCCGAATTGCGCCAGGGCATAAAGCGTGGGCAAGGACGTCGCAACAAGCGGGCCTATGAATGGAATGTAGTTCAGCGTGAAGGCGATGACACCCCATTCGGCTGCAAATCTCAGGCCGAAGGCGGCTGACAGCGCCCAAACCATCGAGCCCGTTGCAAGGCTCATCAGCGTCCTGACCAGCATATAGCGGCGCAACTTCGATGCCGTCTGGACACTTCCATCGATCAGCACGCTCGCGGTGCCGGGGTCTAACGCCGCACGGGCATTGTCAGCGATCGTCTTGGTGTCAAGCAGGCCCAGCAAGACATAGACGACAACCACGATCCAGAACGAGATCATCGTGTTCAGCCGCGCCGTCACGCCTTGCGCTATCCGCACGAGCCAACCCACGTTGAAATGCTCGGCCCATATCCCGGCCACAACGATACCGTGGCCCTCAAGCCAATCGGCAAGCTGGCCGTAAAGCAACTGGAAGCGGGCGCTGTCGGCAATGACCGATCGACCTATGCGGCTAAATCCCCAGGTCGCGGCCGATGCAAACACGAAAAAGCCAAGGACGACGACACAGACGACAACCGCCAGAGCGAGCAGCTTTGGAAGAAATCGCTGCAAATTCTGTTGCAATGGCCATACGAGCGCTATCAGGAACAGAGCACAGGCGACGGGCGCCAGAACCGAGGCCGCGGTGTAGAGCGCTGTCACCACGGCGATTATCGCCAGGATCCAGATAGGTGCGACAAGCGCTCGTTCTGTCATGATATGATTTCGGACCTCGCGTGCAGCGATCGCATCGCAGACACTTCTAGAACATCGCTGGAAACAGGCAGACTTTCGGAGCAACGACACAAGACAGCACTATCATACCATGACATTTGCTGCCGAAAGCCTGCAATAGCGTTGTTCGGACCAATTCCGACGGGTCGAAATCGCGGCAGTATCAGTTGCCGCCATGCGCGGAGGAGAAGAGGGGCAGGATGCGACGATGCTCCGGCCCCAGTTCCACCGAGCGTTCAGCAACGCTTCGTGACAGGCCGTCCGTTGCGGTCGCGTATCTTGTGGCCCCACCGGTCGCGAGCCCAGCATTCGCGAGGTGCCGTGGCGGCGCCGACGACGGCACCCGTGCCTCCGCCGATTGCCGCGCCCACGAGCGCCCCACGACTACCATTGGCAAGGCCGCCTATGACCGCACCAGTGCCTGCGCCGGCCAAGGCCGTGCCTGCGGTCCGCTGTTCAGTAGCCGTGCATCCTGACGCCAGTACGGCCAACACAGCAGCAAAAGCAATCTTGCGCATTCTCTATTCTCCGAACGATTTCATAGCTCTGAATTAGAGCTATCATCTTGAATTATTTATTATTTCAACAGGAGGCACATGAGCGGGAAATCCAAAAAATGTGTCCTCCGTCTCTGATTCATCTGGCTCCAGCTCAAGCCCGAAACGATGGGATCGTGGGCACGCCAGAGGCCGCCCGATGATGACGCGCGCACTTATGGGTTGACAGGATGCCGCCGCGGCCTCTTGGGCACGGGGAGTGTCGAGGTGGGGCCATGTTCCCACCTCGACCGGCTCAACAACGTCCGCGCCTTGGTCCTTGACGGTCAATAATCGACGGCGTCGCGGATGATCGGACAGGTCATGCAGTGACCGCCGCCACGTCCACGCCCGAGTTCGGCGCCGGTGATGGTGATGACCTCGATGCCTTCCTTGCGAAGCAGCGTGTTGGTGTAGGTATTGCGGTCATAGGCGAACACCACGCCTGGCGAGGCACAGACAAGGTTGGCGCCACTGTCCCACTGGGTGCGCTCACGCATGTAATCGTTGCCGCCGGTTTGAACGACGCGCATCTTCTTGAGACCAAGCGCATCGCGCACCGTCTCGACGAAACTGCCCTTGTCCTTGTGGAGTTCGACGCCGCCCTTCCCGTCGGGGCGATAGGAGAATGCATCGATGCCATCGACGATGTCCGGATACAGCAGGACGCAGTCACGATCGGCAAAGGTGAACACCGTGTCGAGGTGCATCGCCGCGCGCAGCTTGGGCATTGCCGCCACGATCACACGCTCGGCAGCTCCTTTCTCGAACAGGGCCGCCGCCACCTGGCTGATGGCCTGGCGCGAGGTGCGCTCGCTCATGCCGATAAGCACGTTGCCCTTGCCGATCGGCATGACGTCTCCGCCCTCGAATGTGGCAAGTCCCCAGTCCTGGGTCGGGTCACCCCACCAGACATTGACCTTGCCGGCGAAGTCGGGGTGGAACTTGTATATCGAAGTGGTGAGGATGGTCTCCTCGTGGCGCGCGGGCCAGTACAGGGCGTTCAGCGTCACACCGCCATAGATCCAGCAGGTGGTATCGCGGGTGTAGAGCGTGTTCGGCAGCGGGGGCAGCAGATATTCGTTGACGCCGGCCGCGTCACGGATCAGCGCCAGTTGTTCGCCGCCGATGTTTTCCGGGAATTCGAAGGTCGACAACCCGCCGATCAGCGTCTCGGCAAGGTCGCGATTGGAGAGGCCCTCGAGATAGGAACGGACCTCGTCGATCAGGCCGAGGCCGACCTGGTTCGGGACGACCTGCTGATCGAGGATCCACTTCTTGGCTTCCGGAATGGCGACCGTCTCGGCCAGCAGATTATGCATCTCGACCACCTCGACGCCCCTGTCGCGCATCTTGGTCATGAAGTCGAAATGATCGCGCTTGGCATTGTCCACCCAGAGCACGTCGTCGAAGAGGAGAGCGTCACAATTGCTGGGTGTCAGTCGCTGGTGGGCCCGGCCGGGGGCGCACACCATGACCTTGCGCAACTGCCCAACCTCGGAATGAACGCCGAATGGAGTATTGTTTGTCATGACCTTCCTGCCTTCTGTTCAAGGTGCGATGGCGCCTGTCAGCAGCCCGTAGGCTCCGATCAGGCCAGCGATGAGCGTCACGGCGAACACGAAAAGTTCGGCGAGCGTGAACAGCTGCAATTTCTGCTCGCGCCGCGCCCAGACATAGAGGATGGTTCCAGGCACGAAGAGGACGGCGACAAGCAGCACGTATTTGAGCCCGGCGGCGACGAACATGAAGATCGTGTATATCGCCGCGATCCAGGCGAAGATCTGGTCGCGGCCGCGCTGATCCGGCGTCTTTTCATAGCCAACGCCGCTGCGGGCGAGCAGGATGCCGTAGCCGGCCACCAGCAGGTAGGGCAGCAGCGCGGTGACGCTCGTCATGTCAAGCATGAAGTTGAACGCATCCCGGGACCAGTAGGTGGAGATCACGAAGAGCGACACGACGATGTTGGTCAGCCAGAGTGCGTTGGCGGGAACCCTGTTGCCATTCTGCGCCGCGAAGAGCTTTGGCATGTCCTGCGACTTTGCCGCCGCGAACAGCACCTCGGCGCAGATGAGGGACCAGGCCAGATAGGCGCCGAGCACCGAGACCAGAACGCCGATCGAGATGAAGACCGCACCCCAGTGACCGACGACCGCCTCGAGAACGCCGGCCATCGACGGCTGCTGGACACCGGCGATGGCTGATTGCGGCAGTGCCGCGTAGGGCAGCAGCGTGACCGCCACCATCAGGCCGGTGACGCCGACGAAGCCGAGGATCGTCGCCGTGCCGACGTCCGAACGCACCTTGGCAAAGCGGGAATAGACGCTGGCGCCCTCGATGCCAAGGAAGACGAAGACCGTGATCAGCATCGTGTCGCGCACCTGGGCGATCAGGGACTTCGGCGGCATGTCCAGCCCGCCGAAGAAATTCTCGCGGAACTGCCCGAAATGGAAGAAGAAGATCAGGAGCAGGATGAAGACCAGGATCGGCACGATCTTGGCGATCGTCACAATGGTGTTGATGAAGGTCGCCTGCTCGACGCCGCGAAGGATCATGAAGTGGAAAGCCCAGATGCCGATCAGCGACACGATGATCGCGATGGCGCTGCTGCCGTCTCCAAATATCCCGGGAAAGAACCGCCCAAGCGTCGAGCCGATGAGCACCCAATAGAAGACGTTGCCCAGGCAACTGCCAAGCCAGTAGCCGAAGGCGGACAGGAAGCCCATGTAGTTGCCGAAGCCGGCCTTGGCATAGGCGAAGACGCCTGAGTCGATGTCCGGCCTCTTCTCGGCCAACGCCTGGAACACCCGCGCCAGCATGTACATGCCGGTTCCCGCAATGGCCCAGGCGATGATCGCGCCGAACGGACCTGTCGCGGTCGCGAACCGACCAGGCAGATTGAAAATGCCCGCGCCGACCATCGATCCCACAACCATGCTGGTCAGCGCAAACAGCGAAAGCTTCTGATTATCGTTTGAAGCCATAGACCTCTCTCCTGGCTGCGCGAACCAGAGTTCGCGATCGGACGCCTCGCCGACACGTCTCGATCCAGCAAGGTTATGTATGATCAGAAGCAGTAAATCCGGACGTCGGCAACCGGTTACACGAGCCACGGGAAAGGTTTGGGACGTCAGGTATACTGGCGGGATTTTATGCCAATCACATGGGCGTCAGACTCGGGCTAGGTTGCGGGCGTGACAAAGAGGCCTCCTGAACGGTCCATCGGCAAAGGAATTGTTGATCCATTCGATGAACTCAGCCGTTCAGCAGAAATTCTCGATATGGACCCTGACGGCCATGGTCGTCGGTTCGATGGTCGGCGCGGGCATCTTCTCGTTGCCACAGGCCTTCGGCCGCGAAACCGGCCCGTTCGGGGCCATGATCGCCTGGGCCATTGCCGGCGTCGGCATGCTGATGCTGGCGTTCGTCTTCCAGACCTTGTCGCTTCGCAAACCAGATCTCGACGCGGGCGTATACGCCTATGCCAAGGCCGGCTTTGGCAACTATCTCGGCTTCCTCTCGGCCCTCGGCTACTGGTCTGCCGCTGTTCTCGGCAACGTCTCTTATTTCGTGCTGATAAAGTCGACGCTAGGGCTTTTCTTTCCTGTGTTTGGCGACGGCAATACCGTCACGGCGATCGTCATTTCCTCGATGCTTCTGTGGATCGTGCATTCGCTGGTCCTGCGCGGCGTCAAGGAAGCGGCGGCGATCAATACCGTCGTTACCTACGCCAAGATCATTCCGATCTTTCTCTTTATCGTTTTCGTCATCTACGGCTTCAGGGCCGATATCTTCACAGCCAATTTCTGGGGCGGGGAAGAAGTCAGCGTTGGCGCCATCGCGAGCCAGGTTCGCGGGACGATGCTGGTGACCGTATTCGTCTTTGTCGGAATCGAAGGCGCGAGCGTCTATTCGCGTTACGCACGCAACCGCGGGGATGTTGGGGTCGCGACGCTTCTTGGTTTCCTCGGCGTGCTGTGTCTGCTCGTGCTGGTGACCATCCTGTCCTACGGGATCATGCTTCGTCCCGAGCTGACAGCGCTGCGCAATCCATCCATGGCCGGCGTATTGGAGGCGGTGGTCGGACCATGGGGCGCCAAGTTCGTCAGCTTCGGCCTGCTGATCTCCGTTGCCGGCGCCTATCTATCCTGGGTGCTGCTGGCCGCCGAAATCCTGTTCACCGCATCACATCACCAGACCATGCCGCGTTTTCTTGCACACAAGAACAAGCATGGCGTGCCGTCGAGCGCGCTCTGGCTGACCAACACGGTCGTGCAGGTCTTCCTGATCCTCACGCTCTTTGCTCAACAGGCCTTCAGGCTCGCGCTTGAGCTGACGAGTTCCATGATCCTCATCCCTTACCTTCTCGTCGCCGCCTACGGGTTCAAGCTTGCATGGAGTGGTGAGAGCTACGAGAACGACCCAGCGGCGCGGCGCGTCGATTTCGCAAGGGCAGCAATAGCATTGGTGTATACCGCCGGTCTCATATACGCCGCCAGCGCCAAGCACCTGCTGCTCTCGGCCGCCATCTACGGACCGGGTACGATCCTCTTTATCATGGCTCGCAAGGAACGCGGGCAGAGGATATTTACTCCGGTCGAGATGGGGATGTTCGCCGTCGCCGCGCTTGGCGCGGTCGCGGCAATCTACGGCATCCTTGCCGGCCTCATCGCGGTCTAGGGCGTTTCACCGTTTCACGGAAACGGTAAAACGCTCCATCTCTTTGTTTCAACGCAATTCCCCAGGGAAAGCGCTACGCGCTTTTCCCGGGGAAACCGATCACACTTTTGCTGGAATCTCTCTAGGGTCCAAAGCTGTTTCGCAGCAGAAGACCGCTCAACGTGTGTGCCCTGCTCTCGGCATGACCGATGTGCTGCAAGGTCGCGGCCTGAGCACCTCGCCAGCCTTCCGCGCGTGCCTCCTTTGGCGTGATGCCGAATTCCTTCCTGAACATCCGGCTGTATGCCGATGGATCCGTGAAGCCCCATTCCCCGGCAACGGTGGAGATCGGTCGTCCATCCAGGCTGTCAGCAAGTATATCGCGTGTCTTGATGAGACGTTTGTGGCGAATATAATTCGAAACACCTCCAGCGGATTCAAATATCCGGTAGAGGCGGGAGCGGGACACGCCGAGGTCGCGGCAAAGCCTGTCGGGTGTCAAGTTCCGATCGCTCAGGTTTTTTGCAATGATCTTGGCGGCGCGCTCGACGATCACTGCGTCTATCACACGCTGTGCCTCGGTGACGCGCTCATGCGATGGCAACAGGCACGCGGCCAGCAGATTGGTGGTCGCGGTGGCAATGTGCGGTATGTCCACCGCTTTCAGATCGGGAAGCGAGCGGTACAAGAGCAGCACATAGTCCGCCAAGAAGCGTTTCGACTCCTCGCGAATTTCGATCCTGGATGATTGGATGAATGGCAGATCGCGGGGCAAGAAAAGCGCAAGGAGGGCATCATCCTCCATCATGCATTCGTAGGGCTCTGCGAAAGATTGCAGGGTCGTTTTCACGACCTGCCAATTTCCAGGATGCCTGCCCTTGGATAGGGGCAGGCTCAAATACCAATTGTCTACCGAGGGGTTTTTCAAGTGCCGCCAGCGCCAGCGACAGAGGTAGGCATTACCGGGCAATTCGAGGAACATGACACCCAACGTTCCCAAATCCCACACTGTTTCATGTGCTGGAAACGAATGGCTCTGGTCTTGCAGAAGTTCAGCGTCGGCAACACCTTGATGCCAGCTTCGAAACAGGTCGAATTGCTCGGCGGGTGGTGCCGAGGAAGTGTCCATGTCGACGACGCATTGCAGGGGCTCGTCATCTGCTTTTCCGGATCGCCCGGCGGCATCATCCTTGGCATCCATGACAACTCTCCGTCTTATTGCTGCAACACGGATCACGTCTTCTTCATAATAGCCTAGCCGCCTCAAGCAGACCAGTTGCCGGGGGCTAATGTAGCGCCTGCCAGTTTCGCAGCATCGAAATCACACTAACCAATCGTTAAGCTGTTATCCGGCCTTTCTGATTGATCTGCTGGCTGATCCGCGGACCGATCCTGATCGCGTGCATCGAAGCCGCCGAGGCGGTTGTATCGCACCCGGCGCTTTCACATGAGTTGCGGGGGCTGTCCTTTCAGTATGCAAAGCATCCCAATCATAGACCACCAGTCCATTTTTCTTGTCTGAGGCTGTACTCCCTGAAACGTCCGGTGGACTAATGCCCGAACACCATGCGCTCAACGGGGATCGGCAGAGATGATCTGGCCGCCCTTGTAGGCGTCACCGCGAGATCCGCAGCATGATCCTGATCGGCAAGGGACACAGCCATGGCGAATGAACCCAGCGAGGGCCTCGGTCGTCGGGACTTCATGATCGCATCGGTCGCCACGATCGGCGCTGCCGCTGCGCTCATGGCCGGACCGGCGCAGGCACAAACGGGCTCGGCACCTGCGACTGCGTCCCCCGCCAGCACGTCGGGAACCGTCTACACCGGCGATGTCATCGACGGAAAGAAGGTCATCAGTTCGCTTGACATCTCTGATCTGGAACCAGGCAAGCACAGCTTTTATTTCCAGGGCGTCCAAATGCCGACCGGCCAGCACTGGTACGTCTCGGTGATGGTCGCCAAGGGGGCCGCGCCGGGCAAACGCCTGGGACTGATGTGCGGCGTGCATGGCGATGAAATGAGCCCTATTCACACCGTGCAATCCGTCATGCGTGAGCTCGATCCGGCCGCGATGTCGGGATCCGTGGTGGCGGCATTCGACATTTCGCGCCCCGCAATGGAGGGCATGGAACGGAGATGGCCGAGTTCGGGGCGCGGGATCGACCTGATCGACATCAACCGGCTGTTCCCTGGCAATGAAGGCGCGCCCGACGCGCCGTCGCGCCACGCCGGCCTCGTATTCAACCGGCTTCTGCGGCCAAACCTCGACTACGGGATCGATTTCCATACAGCAGCCACGGGCATGGACGCGACGGCCTTCCACCTTGCTCGCATGGAATTCCCCGAAGTGCGGGCGATGGCGGAGCTCTATCCGGTCGACCAGATTTTCGACAATTTGGGTGAGCATGGCCTTCTTGCCAATGCCCTCATCGATGCCGGCATTCCGGCCTTCACGCCCGAAATCGGCAAGCCGCGGGTCTTCGATCACGATAAGATCGCCCTGTTCGTCGAAGGGACGATGAACGTCATCAAGCATCACGGAATAATTTCAGGCCCTATCGGCAAAACCAGCAAGGATACGAACGTTTTCGTCGCGGACGGCATGTTTCCCGTGATCGCGACGCATGGCGGTTTCGTCGAATTGTTGGTCGAACTCAATGAAACCGTTCGGCCCGGACAGAAAGTTGCCGTCCAGAGGAACACCTTCGGTGAAATCGTCGCGGAATATTCCGTGTCTCTCGGCGGCGAAGTCGGCGCTAGGCGCACCGATGCAACAGCCGAGCCGGGAAATCCGATCGTATTCCTCATCTTCGACAGCGCCAATCCTGTCGGCGGAGACGTGCTGGTCGAGTGACGGGATCTGAAACAACAAGAACAGCGACACGAAGCGCCGCCCGGCAGGTGCCAGTGTCGCTCAACCGAAAGCAAAAGACATGCTGCGGCTAGGCTCCAAGTACGGTCACCTCGTTCACAGTTCCGGTTGCGGCTGCTTCAACCCCGACCTTCAAAAGGCTTCCCGTCGCCTGGAAGCCTTTTCGCGGCGCAGTTTTCTTTCCGGTCTTGGGGCCACGACCATTGCCGGCGTGCTGGCCAAGCCTGTGTTCGCGCAGACGGCCGCGCCTCCCTCCAAGATCCTGTTTCGCGAGGTTCGGCTTTTCGACGGCAAATCGGGCACGGTGAAGGATGGCGCTCAAATCCTGGTGGAGAACAACAGGATTTCCGGCATCGATATGACGAACGCGCCTGCGCCGAGCGACGCAAGGGTGGTCGGCTGCCGCAATGGCGTGCTTATGCCGGGTCTGATTGATGCCCACTGGCATACGATTTTCGCGGCGGTTCCCCTGAACATTCTGCTGAATGGCGATCCTGGCATCATCTTCGCCGCATCCACGGCCGAGGCGGATCGCACCTTGATGCGCGGGTTCACCACCGTTCGCGATTTGGGAGGCCCGTCCTTCTCGTTCAAGCAGGCCATAGATGCCGAAATGATTCCCGGTCCGCGCATTTTCCCGGCTGGCGCGATGATCACGACTTCCGGAGGGCATGGCGATCTTCGACTGCCAAGCGAGATTCCGCGTGACGGCGGCAAGCTCAGCAAAGGCGAATTGCTGGGCGGATCGGCCATCGTCGACGGTATCGATGACCTGAAGATGCGCATACGAGAACAGCTTCTCCAGGGCGCATCGCAGATCAAGCTGGTGGGCGGTGGCGGCGTGTCGTCGCCGCGCAGTCCTCTGGACATGGTCACCTTCAGTGAAGATGAGCTTCGGGCCGGCGTCGAGGTCGCGCAGGATTGGAATACCTACGTCACCGTACACGCCTATACCCCCCGCGCCGTGCAGCGTGCGCTGGCCGCTGGCGTGACCTGCGTCGAACACGGCCATTTGATGGACGAGGAAACGGCAAGGATGATCGCGGAGAAGGGCGTGTGGCTCAGCATGCAGCCCTTCCTGACGATGGAAGATGCCGCATCGGCAAGCGGACCAGGCGTCGAGCGCGCCAAGCAGCTCTTCGCCGGAACGCCAAGGGTATACGATTTTGTCCGCAAGTACGGCATCAAGACAGGGTGGGGTTCCGACGTGCTGTTCTCGCCCGAACTGGGGCCACGCCAGAATGTCATGCTCACGCATCTGGCCAATTGGTACAAGAATGCCGAGGTCCTGCAGATAGCGACATCGGTCAATGCCGAGTTGCTTGGCCTCTCCAATCTCCGCAATCCATATCCTGGCAAGATCGGTGTCATCGAGGAGGGTGCGTTTGCGGACCTGCTCGTGGTCGATGGCAACCCGGTCGACGACATCAGGCTGCTTGAAGACCCGCAGAAGAACTTCACGGTGATCGTGAAGGACGGTCGACTGCACAAGAACATCCTGTGAGCAGCGGCGGAACCGCATATGCTGCACTCACCGCGCGGCGTCCAGTCAATCCATCCTGACTTCATGGCCTTGACGAACAAGCGATCGCTGAGGGCCTCGTCCCCGGCTGGCCGTGATGTCAGGCATCGGCGCCGCCAATGATGGCCGATCTGATAGCAGCGCATTCGATCATGCTGAAGCTGGCGCTATCGCTGCTGCTTGGACTTATGATCGGCGTGGAGCGCCAATACAAGCAGCGCCATACCGGGCTCGTGACCCATGCCCTGGTTGCGCTGGGCGCCGCGTCTTATGCATCCTTGCCCGGCGCGCTTGGTCTGGAACTGGATCTGCGCATGGGATCTCAGGTGGTGACGGGCATCGGCTTTCTGGGTGCCGGCCTGATCATGAGGGATGGCACCAGCATAAAGGGGCTGAGCACGGCCGCTACAGTCTGGAGCACTGGAGCCGTGGGGGTGTTTGTCGGCTACGGCTTCTTGCTGCTCGCGGCAGAGACAACCTTGTTCGTGATCTTGTCGAATATTTTCCTTCCCCGGCTTGCTCTTCACGTGGCGGGATACTCTGCCCTGCCCGCGGATAGCGAGAGAATTTATCTTATAAAAATACAGTGCGACCTGCAAAAATCGGATGTCGTGAAGTCTTCAGTCATTCAGGCGGTAGCAATGAAAAACCTTAGACTTATGTCCATGGATAGCGACACCAATGAGGATAAAGGTCTTTCGGAAATACACGTCTCCGTTGCCCCTGAAAAAGGAGAAGAAAAATCTATTGACGCCCTGATCGGGTTCTTGGCCATGAAAGAAATTGTTCATTTCGTCGGGCGCGAGACCGACATCTAGAACGCGCGCGGAGCGGGAAGATGACAGGAAATCCAGACCAATCCCCTGCGACGGCATCCGAAAGAGCCGAAACCGAGCAAGGCAAATGGCGCAGGTTTCTGCTGTTTGGGGTCCTCTTGCTGGCGGGCGGAGTATTTTCCGTCGCGGTTCCGGCCGTTTCCAATTTCGCGTCCAGTGTCGTGTTCGCCGTCGCCCTGATCGGGGTTGGCGTCACCAAGGTTATACAGTCCCTTTGGATCAAAAGCTGGACCGGTTTCGTATGGCAGGAGCTGACCGGTTTCTTCGAGCTCATTGGCGGTATCATGATTTACTTCAATCCTGTAAAGGCTTCAGCCGCGATATCGCTGTTCATAGCTTTCGTATTATTCGTCCACGGAATTCTTCAAATAATAATAGCAATCGAGGTCAGGAAGGCGAGCCGATGGTATTGGTTCGTCATTTCCGGTGCCGTTGCCGTACTGGCAAGTCTATCCATTATTCTGAAGTGGCCAATGGTCCGAGAGATGCCAACCGGCCTTGTGGCCGGCTTCTCCCTGATGATTGCTGGACTGGCGTATCTCGTCATTGCGCTGAGCGTGCGCAAGACGAAGATTTTGTCTTGAGAACTGGATGCGAGGATCCGCTATGGGAAGCAGTTTCGATTTTCGACCCGCGGTCGTGGCGGCCGCATTCCTGGTCGGAGTGGCCGGCTTCACGGGTACGGCGCATGCGCAGACCGTGCAGCCGGCGGCGGCAGTGCCGGTGGTGGTGGAAAAAGTTCTGTCCGGCCCGGCAAGCCCGCCGCTGACGTATAATGCGCAGGTCGAGGCGATCGAGGCGGTCGACATACAAGCACGCGTCTCCGGCCTGTTGAAGGCGGTCAAGTTCTCGGAAGGCCAGGGCGTGAAGGAAGGCGACCTGCTTTTCGAAATCGAGCCGGATCAGCTGTCGGCGGCACTGATGTCCGCGCAGGCGCAGGTGGCCAGGACGGAAGCCACGCGCAACGCCGCACAACAAAGCCTGTCACGCGCCAGGGACCTGTTCAACCGCAGGACCATTCCGCAGGCCACGTTGGATGACGCGCAGGCTGCATTCGACGTCGCCGCAGCGGACGTCCAAAGCGCCAATGCAGCCCTCAACACGGCCGAACTCAATCTTTCCTACGCCCAGATCAAGTCGCCCATTGACGGGACCATCGGCCGCTCGCTGGCGACGCCCGGAAATCTCGTAGGGCCTGGCTCCGGACCGTTGGCGCGCATCGTGCAACTCGACCCTGTCCGCGTCGCATTCTCGATCGCCGACAGCACCTTGGTCGACATCAGGCAGAAACTCGCTGGCGGGCAGAGCATCGATCGGAACCAGTTCCACCTGAGCCTGTCGCTCGCCAACGGCACGCAATACGCTTCGCCGGGGCGGGTGCAGTTCATCGACAACGAGGTCGACCTGCAGACCGGGACCGTGGCCGTCCGCGCGCTGTTTCCCAACCCCGACCACATATTGACGCCTGGCCAGTTCGTCCGGCTCACCGTCGTCGACGAGGCGGCCAAGGATTTGCCACTGGTGCCGATGGCGTCCGTTCTTCAGGACCGCCAGGGCAAGTTCGTCTTCGTGCTCAACAACAATACCGTGACCAGGCAGGTGATCACGACCGGCGCGCGCATCGACAATCGGTGGGCGGTGACTAGCGGATTGAAGGGCGGCGAAACAATCGTCATCGAGGGGTTGCAACGCATCTCCGATGGTCAGCAGGTCACACCACGCGAAGCGGAGCGCGCGCCATGATCTCCGATCTCTTCATCCACCGCACAAGGCTTGCGATCGTCATCTCGATCCTCATTTCGATCGCTGGTGCGATCGCGGTGTTTTCCCTGCCGATACAGCAATATCCGCAGATTACGCCTCCGACGGTCACCGTGTCGGCTTCCTACCCGGGAGCAAGCGCGGAAGTGATCGCCGACGTGGTCGGCGGCCCTCTCGAGACGGCCATCAACGGCGTGGATCACATGATGTACATGTCGTCCACCAGTTCCAACGCCGGCCAGTACACGCTGTCGGTGACCTTCGAAGTTGGAACCGATCCAGAGTCGGCGCAGATCAACGTGCAGAACCGCGCCCAGCTGGCGATTTCGCGCCTGCCGGCGGCAGTCGCCCAGCAAGGGGTGTCCGTGCGTGCGCGCTCGCCGGATTTCGTTCTGGGCATCGCTTTCTATTCTCCGGACGACAGTCTCGATGCTCTGGCGATCACGAATTTCATCACCACTACGGTCGCTGACGCGATATCGCGCGTGCCGGGCGTGGGCGAAGCTTCCGTTGCCGGAGCCTCGGAATACTCAATGCGGGTGTGGCTCAATCCGCAGCGCATGGACGCGCTCGGGTTGACGCCCGATGACGTTTCCGCCGCCATCCAACGACAGAACATCCAGGCCACGCTCGGGCAGGCCGGCGCGCCGCCGCAGGCACAAGGCTCGGAACTGCAATACACGCTGGTCGCGCAGGGGCGGCTGAGGAGTGCCGAGGACTTCGGCGACATCGTCGTGCGCACAGGGCCCTCGGGGGCCAAGGTCTACCTGCGCGACATAGCCCGGCTCGAACTTGGAGCGCTAAGCTACGCTTCGAGTGCCAGCTTCGCCGGACACGCGTCGGCGATGATGCAGGTCAATCAGTCTCCCGGCGCCAACGCTATCCAGACCGCAACGGCGGTCCGCGCCGAACTGGAGCGCCTTTCGTCACGCTTCCCGAAGGGCATGCAATATCACATCGTCTACGATGCGACCCGCTTCGTGAATGCCAGCATCTCGCTGACGACCAGAACCCTGCTTGAAGCATTCCTGATCGTGCTCGCCGTCACCTATGTGTTCCTGCAGGATTGGCGCGCCACATTCATCTCGGCACTTGCCATTCCCGTCTCCATGCTGGGCGCCGTGGCGGTGCTGTTTGCCGCCGGCTATTCGCTGAACATGATTTCCCTTCTGGCACTGGTGCTGGCGATCGGCCTGGTGGTGGACGATGCCATCCTCGTTGTCGAAAACGTCAAGCATGTGCTGGACGATACGCCTGACATCGGGGTCGCCGACGCCACGCGCAAGGCGATGCATCAGATCACCGGGCCGATCATTTCCACGACCCTGGTGCTGCTTGCCGTGGTGACGCCGACGGCGTTTCTCGGCGGCATAGGCGGCCAGCTCTACCGACAGTTCGCTGTGACTTTGTCTTCGGCGCTGGTGATCTCCTCTTTCGTCGGCTTGACCTTGAGTCCCGCGCTGGCCGCACTGCTTCTGCGGCGCGATGTGGGCTATTTCAAACGTGGCCCGCTGGCCTGGTTCACGGGATTCATGAACAAGACGCGCGACGGCTATGGACGGCTCGTCGGGTTTCTGGTGGGGCATTGGTATGTACCGCTGGCGGGACTGCTTGCCTGTTTTGTCGCCGCCTATCTGATCTTCATCGCACTACCGTCGACTTTCCTGCCCGACGAGGACCAGGGCGCGCTGTTCGTCGACATCCAGTTGCCGAATGCCGCATCGCTCGATCGAACGAAGGCCATCGTGGAGGATGTGCGCAAGATTCTCGCCGACACTGGCGGCGTGCAGGACGTCATAACGGTTGCGGGGTTCAGCATCCTTCAGTCGACGAGTTCGCCGAGCGGCGCAATGGCGGTAGCGGCGCTGAAGCCGTGGGATGAGCGCACGTCCAAGGAGCTGCAGCTTGCCGGCATCCTGCAGGCGCTGCGGATGAAGTTTTCCCAAATCCCGGGCGCGAACGTCGCCGTCTTCGCTCCGCCGGCGATTGCCGGCATCGGCTCGGTCGGTGGCCTGGACTTCCGCCTGCAGGCGCTTGAAGGACAGCCGCCGCAAGAGATCGCCCAGGTCGTCGGCGCCCTGCTCGGCGCCTTCAATCACCTGCCGGAGCTCGGCGGCGCCGCCACCACCTTCAGCGCGAATGTCCCGCAGGTCTATGTCGACGTCGACAGGACGCGCGCCGAGGCGCTTGGGGTAAGCGTGTCGGACGTCTATTCCGCCATCGGCGCGGCCTTCGGATCGCGCTATGTGAATGATTTCACGCTCAATGGCCGCGTGTTCCAGGTCAATCTGCAGGCGGATGCAGATTTCCGCGCCCATGCGGAGGACATCTTCAAGCTGCACGTGCGCAGCCGGAACGGCACCATGGTGCCATTGAATAATCTGGCGTCGTTGACGACCATCCTGTCGCCGTTCGCCATTCAGCGTTACAATCTGTCGGTTGCCGCGCCTATAAACGCCATTACGGCGCCTGGAAGCAGCAGCGGCGCGGCCATGGATGCCATGGAGAAGACGACCGCCCAGGTGTTGCCGAACGGCTATGGCTTCGAGTGGTCGGGACTGTCGTTCCAGGAGCGCCGCGGCAGTGGCCAGGAGGGGCTGGTCTTCGCGCTGGCGTTCCTGTTCGCCTATCTCTTCCTTGTCGCTCAGTATGAGAGCTGGTCGCTTCCGTTGGTCGTCATTCTTTCGCTCGGAGCCGCTCTCTTTGGCGCCGTGGCGGCGTTGAGGGCCTTTGGATTGCAGAACAGCCTCTACGTGCAGATCGCCATTGTGCTGCTGATCGGGCTGGCGGCGAAAAATGCCATCCTGATCGTCGAATTCGCCAAGGAGCGGCGTGCTGAAGGCCTCAGCATAATGCAGGCCGCGCGGACCGGGGCCGAGCAGCGCTTCAGGGCCGTCATGATGACAGCGGTCTCCTTCATTCTCGGAATCATTCCCCTTGTCGTGTCGACAGGCGCCGGCGCAGGTGCGCGGCGGGCTGTTGGCGTTACAATCTTTGGAGGCATGATCGCAGCCACGACGATCGGCTTGTTGATCGTTCCTGGGATCTACTTTCTTGTCCAGACAGCAACCGAACGCCTGTCACTGAGGGCGTCACGAGATCATGCTCAACAAAATTCGATCAATCCACGCCAGTGAATGTGTCGGTAGACGGTCTGCAGGAAGAACCAGCGCCAACGGTTTGACGTGATCTAAAACGGGTTAGGCCGTGGTCGCACAAGCCTGCCTAAATTCGCCACGCGCTGGGCTTCTTCGATCTCCGCTCCCGGCACAACAGGCGAAGGTCCCCACCAGCAATTCGTAACAGCCCGCCGACCACAGTCTTCCTGGCCGCCAAACATGGACAAATAGTCCAGATCCTTGGCCTGGCGTCCCTAAAGCACCAAGGCACCTTGCCAGCTTGTTGACATCGCAGCGGCCTGTGAACTGATGGTTCTCACAATACTTTCGTGGCGAGAACGAACATGTTCAGAAATTCCCTGGCGGCTCTGGCAGTCGCGATCAGCCTTACGGTGCCGACCGCGGTTCCCTCATTCGCGGAGGTGGCGGCGTTCAACATGCCGGTCGGCTCCAGCCTCAACAACGGCAGAGCGATCACGTGTGGCCAAGGTCAGAGGCTGCTCCAGAATCGTGGCTTCCGAGATGTCCGCCGCGTGAGCTGCCGCGGGCCATTTTTCAAGTATCATACACGCCGTGCCGGCGGCCGATTTGAAGTGACGCTTAATTCCCGAACGGCTCGCGTCGTGGATATACGCCGTGTCCGTTGGTGAGTGGCGTCGCATTCAAGGAAGTCGGGAAGCCATAGACAATGACGAACCCGTCGACCGCTGAACAGCCGGCGCGATCCGCTTCCGCCAATTCGGCCATAGGAGTGGTGTTTATCCTTGCGGGTTTCTTCGTCCTGGCCGACGTGACGCTTGCCACCACCATAAGTACCCTTCTTCTTGGCGTCATCGTCATATGCGCGGGGTTCGTTGAGATCGCCATGGCCGTATGGGCCGGAGGATGGCGTGGTTTTCTGTGGCAGACGTTTCTCGGCATCCTGTACGTCATTTTCGGATGTGTGCTGATCGGCATACCCGCTCTTGGATCTGCGATCCTCACGTGGATTTTGGGGGTCGCGCTTTTGATTTCAGGGATTGGAAGAATATTGTTGGGAAACCGCTACTTGCGTAGCGGCAGGCGGCTGATGTTTGTGTCCGGCTTGTTCGGCCTGGCCGCGGGCCTCCTGATACTGCTTGGATGGCCGTCAACCGGAATTTGGGTGATAGGGGCACTTTTGGGTATCGACCTCGTAGCCCACGGACTCGGGTGGCTGGCGGCTGGTGGCCGACCGGCGGTCTCGGCATAAGCGTGGTTGATTTGGCACTGTCGCAGCCAAGCGATGCATGGGCGCCACGGCACGGCTGCTTGCACGGTCTCTCCTGACGCGATAATGGGGCGTTGACTGTGAATTGATTTCGACGTTCCGAACTGTATCTTGAGATACTCGAGTGTTCTCCGCCGAACACCTCCTCTATTCGACAAAGTAAAACTGGCAACACAGGCATGGTAGCATTCGTTGCAACGCGGCTATCTGCCGACCTCCTGGTGAGGTTCTTGCGCTCGCTTTCCGCCGGAGGCGTTGTCCTAGGCACCTTGTTCTTCGTGGCCTCGCTAACCCCTACGCTCGTTCCCCGAACTTATGTGACACAAGGTATTCTCTCCGGCGCCTGTTTTGCAGCCGGATATGGGATTGGGGTCGCCTGGCGGTGGCTCTGGCAATACATGCAACTGCCGGAACCCAATGGCCGCGTCCAGAGATGGCTCAAGATCGCCTCGGCGCTGGTTTGCACCGTCATCGCCTTGTCCTTCCTATGGCGAACGACCGAGTGGCAGAACTCGATCCGCGGGCTGATGGGGCTCGAACCGGTGACCAGCGCCCACCCGTTCGAAGTCTGCGTGATCGCGGTCATCGCCTTTGTGGCACTCATTGTGTTGGCCCGCCTCTTCAAGGCTGTCTTGCGCTTCACGTCGAACGCCGTCGGCCGTTTCGTGCCGCCGCGGATCTCGCAGGTGATCGGCTTCACCGTGAGCGCCCTATTGTTCTGGACGATCGCGAACGGCCTTCTCATCCGCACAGCGCTGCATCTTCTCGACTCGTCCTTTGCAGCGTTCGACGCGCTCATCGAACCCGACCGGGTGCGCCCAACCTCCCCGCTCAAGACAGGCAGCGCGGCCTCATTGGTCGCTTGGGAGAAACTTGGACGAGCGGGCCGCGAATTCGTCGCGACCGGCCCCAGCGCGGCAGAAATCCAGGCCTTTACCCAAGCACCTGCGCTCGAGCCGATCAGGGTCTATGTCGGGCTTGGGGCAAGCGATACTGTCGAACAGCGCGCGAAGCTGGCCCTCGACGAACTGATACGCGTTGGCGGTTTTGACCGCTCGGTGCTGATTGTCATCACGCCGACGGGGACCGGCTGGGTCGATCCCTCGGCGATGGACGCGGTTGAATACCTGCACCATGGCGACGTGGCGAGCGTCGCCATGCAATATTCCTATCTATCGAGCCCGCTCTCGCTGCTCGTACAGCCGGGCTATGGCGCGGAGGCTTCGAGGGCGCTGTTCGCCGCCGTCTACGGTTATTGGACGACCCTGCCGAAGGACCACCGGCCGAAACTGTACCTGCACGGACTAAGTCTTGGGGCGATGAATTCCGAACGTTCGGCTGAGCTCTTCGAGATACTCGGCGATCCGATCCAAGGTGCCTTGTGGAGCGGGCCGCCTTTCGAAAGCAGGATTTGGCGGCGGGCCACCGATGCGCGAAACCCCGGGTCGCCTGCCTGGCTGCCGCAGTTCGGAGACGGCTCGGTTGTCCGCTTCATGAACCAGCATGGCGGGACGGTCGCGCCGGGTACACGATGGGGGCCCATGCGCATCGTCTACCTGCAGTATGCAAGCGATGCGATCACCTTCTTCGACTATCGGGATCTTTACCGGCGCCCCGACTGGATGAGCACACCGCGCGGTCCTGATGTGTCACCGCAATTGCGGTGGTATCCGGTGGTGACGATGCTGCAACTGGCGCTCGATATGGGCATGGCAACCTCGACGCCGATGGGTTACGGGCATGTCTACGCGCCCGAGCACTATGTCGACGCCTGGTTTGCCGTGACGGATCCCAAGGGTTGGACCGCCGACCGGATAGAACAGTTGAAACGACACCTCGCGCAGCGCAGTGGAAGATAGCCGCACCAGTGCGGCAGAGCGCCCCGCAACCGCGTCCAAAACGCTCATCAGACATGCCGTGCGAAAAGCCGCCCATCAGGAAAATCGCCGAGCCCGATGTAAAAATGGGACTGACGGCACATTGCCTGGATTTACGGCTCAATCCTTCGGCGTCTCGGCTGTGTAAGAAACCTCGACTGCGTAGAGTCTCACCCTAGGGGGTTCATATGTCCGACCTGATCGTCATCGTATATCCGACCGAGACCAAGGCTGAAGAAGTGCGCCAGCTCCTTCTGACATTGCAGAAGGAATACATCATCAAGCTGGGTGACGCGGTTATCCCGACCAAAACCGAAGCAGGCACGATCAAGCTCAACCAGCTGATGAATACGACCGCCACGGGCGCGATCTCCGGCAGCTTCTGGGGAATGCTCGTCGGTCTCCTCTTCCTGAATCCGCTGGTCGGCCTTGCCGTCGGCGCCGCATCAGGGGCCCTTGGCGGCGCCCTGACCGATGTTGGCATCAACGATGCGTTCATGCGCGATCTGTCGACCAGCATCCAGCCCGGCAACGCCGCGCTTTTCGTCCTCGTCCAGGAAATGACGGCAGACAAGGTGCTCAAGGAAATCCAGGGTTTCGGTGGGGTGGTGCTCAAGACATCCCTGGACGAAACCAAGGAGCAAGTCCTGCGCGACGCACTTCAGCGTGCGTCGGCGGCGGCCGGCCAGGAATCCGGCTCAAGCACCTGATGGCCCGCAGCGTCGTAATTTTTCCAGGGTGCGGCCTCCGGCTTCCCTGCGTGTCGGGCCGCATTGATTTGACATGTCCGGTCCTGAAATAGCGATCCTGCTTCTATTCGAGGCGGTTTGCGGAGCCGCCGGCGCCATGGCCGTGGCCCGGCTGTGGCGCGGGATCGGTTTTGGATGGAAATCCATCGCCGCCATCGGCGCGCTTGGAGGCTTGATTCTGACACTTCTTGCCACGCTGTTTCCAGGCCTGGCGCGCTTCGTCGGCTATATGGGAGGTGCTTTTGACGCCCTGTCACGTGGCTCCGGCGGGTTCACATTTGAAATATTGATCGGTGTGGGTGTTGCCGGACTTCTGGGCGGCATCATTGCAATCTGCATTGCCCGGCTTGCCCGGGGCACGAATGGTTCTCCTCGATAGAGCCGCGATACAGAAGCTCGACGCTGGTCGACGGCATTGGCCTCGCCGTATCGGCCCCAACGGCAGCGTCGGGCAATGGGCGAACCAGCCTGCGATTGCCAAATGGGGACGCTTCTCCAACTGGCCGCGTGCCGAGTTGAGGTACGATCGCTCCGGAGCGGTCCAGCGATTGGCAGGATCGCTGAACCACCCTAACCATCTGTTCTTGGGCAACCCCGAACGAAAATCGCCGCTCAAGGCGTCCCGTTGTTTCGACGGGCGATCTTCAGAATCAAGAGAATGACGCCGATAATAAGAATAAGGCATCCGCCCAACAGGGTTGAGGTCGAGCCATAGCGGTAACCAGATGCAAGAATGAGAAATCCCACAACCAGGAAACCGATAGCGGTCAATTTGTTGACCAGCAGAGACCCTGAATTTACAGCCATAGTCACCTCCATAGAAACAATGAAAGAAATTGGACACTCGTCATCTGCGTTCTTGACCAGATCCTTCGAGCTTATCTCGACACATTGCCACCATCCAAAACCGGCCGAGATTGTCCAGTGCTCAACCCCTCAAGAATTCTGACCGGCAGGTGGATCGCCAGGGCGGCATTTTCGAATACGGCCTGTCCCGCCTCCGCAACCTTGCCGTTGGCAGTTGCGTCTTCGTCGGTCATCAGGCGGCGCAGGAGACGGTCAGAGCCCAGCAGTTTGATCAGCGTGCCCGAACTCGCGAAGCCGCTGTGGCCGCCACCATCGACGTCGGAGATGTCGATCACCTGAACATTTTTCTTCTGGAGAAGCGGAATGTTGAAGCCGCTTCCGATCCTGTGGCCGCCGCCAGTCAGGCGCCTTGAAATATTCAATGCCCGGTCGCGACGCGAAACGATGACGGTAAACGGCTGCGGAAGCACGGGGATATCATCGACCTGACTGCTGAAGACATCCGGATCGATGTCTGGGGCGGCCATCATGACGCCACGTATCCTTGGGAAAATACGGCTCTCGCCTCTCAATGCCAGGGTTCGCAGCGCCTCCATCACGACATATGAGCCCATTGAATGGCCGACGATGACGATCCCGCTCGCATTGGACCGCGCTGCGATTTCGATCGTTTCGGCAAGGCCGTTCCTGGCCAGCAGAGCGCTGTCCCGATCAAAGAGGTAACCGCTGAAGGATGCGGCGGACGCCCACGAAAAATGCAGCGGCACGGAGGAGATATTGTAGTCGTGAACGATCTGGGCGTTGCGAAACAAGCCCTCCGCAAAGTTGTTGTTATAGCCGTGAACAAAGATGAATATTTCCCGCTGTGATGGCGGGCGCTCTGCCAGTCGCGCGTTCAACAGGGACAGGAATGACTTGCTATCGGCAATGGGGGTGAGATTGCGTGCCGAGAAATGGCGCGCCGGATCAGGGATATCAGATGAAGTCTCGACCGAACCGGGTCTATGGGCCGCCGGCACGAGAACGTTCACCTGCGAAAAATTCAACGCCAAGGAGCGATCACGAGAGTAAGGCGGTTCGGGTGTAGCGGACGCTGCACGCGTAGTCGCTACAAGGAAGGGGATCGTCGACAGGTACCGCGCATCGGACTGAGTGGGAGAGGCAAGGCCAGTGACGGCCCTTGGACCGGCGCAACCCTGCAGAAGCGCCGCCAACAAGATGAGCGGAACAAGCCGTATCGCGGTTTTCTTCATGCGGCTGACGGCACCGACCATGTGGCTGTCCCGAGACTCGTTTCAAGTTGCGCGCGCGGCGATGACAGACAAACACATGATAGCCGTGCCACTAGTGAAGGATAGAGCACTGAGTTCTTGATGAAGTCGTCATTGCCTATACCTTTTCCTGCGCGACCAGCCCAGGCCAGCATTAGGGCTCTCCGCGCGAAGAGAGTCTATTTCCCCAGGCTTACGAGCGTCTGGCCGTCCTTGCCGAGAAGCCGCAATTGCCCTGTCGATGCGACCTCGAAGCGACGAACCGCTTCGAGGGCGGCCAGAAGATTGCGCTCCTGGTCCATGAGCGGTTGATCGCACATCATCATGGATGCGCCCGTCTCTGAAATCGTCAAACCTTCCCCATTCAAGGTGAATTTGCCGAGAAATCGGTTGCACGAGCCATTCCCGTGGATGCTTCGGTCCTGATCGAAGGCAAGGGTGGGCTGTGATCCCGCGACAATGGCCGATCCAGCTATCATTTCGACAGGCCAATCCCCGTGAAGCAGGTCTGCCGGTTCGCCGGCGCATCCTGCCAACTTGCGGTCATCCATCATCACGGTCGCGGTTTTCGGATATGGCATTCCCGTCATCGTGTCGGCGCACACCGCTTCGGCAATCGTCAGCGTGAAGTGTCGGCCATCAACAGTCGCGGTGTATACATCGGTACCGTTCGTTGTTGTGGGCTGCGGTACCGGTTCAATCGTGAAGGTCTCTCCCTCCAGGGCACGAAAGGAAATCGCCTTGTCGGATACCACGACGTGCCAACCGGGTTCGTTGCCGCGCGCTGTCAAGGTGGCAGCCTCGGCACTTCCTGGGGTTGCAAGACAGAAGGCCAAAAATGGAGCGGCGATCCTGAACAGGGAGCACGATTTTCTGGACAGAATTGCTGCCTCCCATGATCGCCAGCCGACCATATTTCTCTGAATACGGATCGGCACCAGCCGAATGACGGTCAAATCACCAGGTTGTTCAAACCGAATGTCCCATGTCCGATCGAGAGTCCACGCCACCGACCGGAGAACAAAGCCCGGAACAGAAAAAATGGACGGGATGCCTAGAGTTGGGATGGTCAGCGCATTCGGAGGCAGAAAACGGCGACTGTCTGTGAGATGGTTTTCCCGGAGCCAACAGTCTCAACGATCCGAGACATGACTTTGCGTCCTCTCTGTGAGCCACGAGAAATTCACATGTTGCTCGATCAGCCTCATTGCGGAGCGCAAGAAATAAACGCCGGATCCACGTTTGGGATTCACAGCATATTCCAAAAAAACGCAGTGCTGGCTTAGAGTTACTTCGATCCGATCTCATCCGCGACGGCAGGTTGACGATCCAATTTATTGTTGGTTTTCCTTTGTGGGAAGTCGGCCTGTCGCGCAATGAACTGCCCAGATCATGGCAGCTCTCATGCGTGACAGGAGTTTTGTCATGGACGCAAGAGTAAGCGCAGCCGGCATTCCCAGCGATCCGTACGCTGCCGAGCCACTGAGATGCGCCATCGACCAGAGCACCGCGTCGGTGCCTCCAGCCGAACAGTTCGACTTCTTCCGGACCTGGTACGCCGGGGTTGCCGAGATGCAGCTTCTTCGTGCCGAACAGCCCCTGTTCCCGGCCCATCATCAGGTGTGGCAATTGGGGGATCTGGCACTGGGCACCATCGAAGTTCCCGGTTCCGGCTACGACATCCGATGGGAACATCGCAAACGGCCGCTGCTGGACCATTGGGTCCTGTCCGCGCCGGTTGCACGATCCCGCGGCGGGAAGATGCCCCCTGGAAAGCCTCGCCTGCGGTGCCTGGCCCTGCCCGATGTCGCGGTGACCCATGATGACCTGACCGTCACGCTCTTCCTGCCGCGCACATGGCCGGCGACCCGCTCGTCAAAAATCGAAGCGAGCGACGCGACATTGGCCTTCCTGGCCCACTACGCGATCCTGCTCTACCGCTCTCTCCCCAATCTGAGGGAAGGAGACCTGCCGCACGTCGTCACGGCGACCGCCAATCTCTTCGCGGCGGCACTGACGCCCTCAAAGGATCATCTCGCGGCCGCGCAAGGACCAGTAGACGCCGTCACCATCGCGCGTATCGCCAAAACCATCGTGGAAAGGCTGACCGACCCCGATCTGACGCCCGCCAAGCTCTGCCGTGCGGCCGGCATCTCACGCTCGCGCCTCTATCGGATTTTCGAGCCGGCGGGCGGCGTGGCCAATTATGTGCGCCGCAAGCGGCTGCTCAAGACACGCGATGCCCTGGCCAACAGTTCGGACAGGCGCACGATCTCCAGCATTGCCGAGGCATGGGGCTTCACCGATCCTTCCACCTACAGCCGGATGTTCAAATTGGAGTTCGGCGTGTCTCCCAAGGAGGCGCGCGAGCTCGGATGGCAAGGCATCAAGCACTCCACCTGGCTGAGCATCGACCAGCCGCTCGATGGTGTCGGCACCCTGGGCACCCTTCTCATCAACAATTCCCTAGGGCTGTCACTTTCTTCCAAGCGATGAGTTGTCTCATGCAGGCACGCACTATCAGCGGAAGCGCCAGGATCGGCACCACGGAGCCTCTGAGGTGCGTCGTCGACATCGACACCTCTTCGGCGCCGCCCGCTGAACAGTTCGACCTCTATCGAAGCTGGCACGCCAACATCGCCGACATCGAATTGCTTCGGGACGAGTTCGGTTCGTTCGCCGCGCGCGAGCGGGTGTGGCAGCTGGGCGGCCTCGTCCTGGCCTGCATCGAATATCCCGGAACCGGCTATCATCGCCGCTGGAGCAGCAAGAAGAATCCGGTCTTCGATCACTGGCTTCTCTGCGTGCCGCAAACAATCCCTTCAGGCGGCGGGCAGCCGCGGACAGGACCGTTGCGCTGGCAGTGCCTGGCGACACCGCATCAGGGTCAGGGCGAGGATGATGGCGTGATTTGCCTGTTCCTTCCGCGAGACTTCGCGTTCTCGCAGCCCTTCACGCTCGACATCCGCCAGGAGATGGCGGCGTTCGTCGCCGATTACATCCTGCTGCTTTATCATTCCCTTCCAAACCGCACGGAGAACGATGTTCCCTATATCGCGGCGGCGACCACCAGCCTGCTCGCCGCCTGCATCTCCCCGTCCCGGGATCACTTCTTCGAGGCCCAGGAACCGATCGATGCCGTCATCATGGCCCGCGCCAACAAGCTCATTGCCGCCAGGCTTGCCGATCGGGACCTGACGCCGGAAAGGCTCTGCCAGGAGCTCTCGATCTCACGCTCGCGCCTCTATCGGATTTTCGAACCGGCTGGCGGCGTCTCACACTACATCCGGCGCCAAAGGTTGCTGAGGACAAGGGACGTCCTGGGCGACAGCACGGACGGACGGCCGATCTCCAGCATCGCGGAGGAATGGGGCTTTGTAGACCCTTCCACGTACAGCCGAACATTCAGGAGAGAGTTTGGAATCTCACCCAAGGAGGCACGCGAGGCCGGCTGGCTGGGCATCAAGCATCCGCCCCTGGCCGAGCGAACCGGCGACGACAGACCTTCCTTAAACAGCCTTCTGGCAAGCAACTATCTGCTTGGCCGCCAACTGTAGAACACGTAGTTAGTGAGTTCGGCTGACGTGACCGGATCGAGGATAGGAGATTCATTTGGCAAATTCTTTAGACAGACGGTCCGTCATTGTTGGAGGCATATCATTTCTGGCGCTGTTTGGTCGCGCGGAGGCCTCCCAGAAGAATTGGTATATCGGGAGGATTCCAGACAAGCCGTTTGACGTGCCTCTCGTCGACAAGGGAAATATTCCCCAGCAGTTCCGTCGGCAAATGGTGCCTTACTTGGGCAAGGAACCTGCCGGAACAATCCTTATCAACAAGCAAGAGCGCTTCCTGTATTATGTCGAAGATGCCGGCAGGGCGATCCGCTTTGGGATTGCGGTCGGTCGGGACGGACAGAGATGGAGCGGAGAGGCGATAGTCGGACGAAGAGCCAAATGGCCAACCTGGACTCCCACCGCCAACATGCGACGCCGCAATCCGAGCTTGCCGCAGCGCGTCCCCGGAGGCCCAAACAATCCTCTCGGGGCACGGGCGCTGTATCTGTATCGCAATGGCCAGGACACGCTTTACCGCATCCATGGGACCAATGAGCCGTGGAGTATCGGCAAAGCCGCATCGTCCGGTTGCATCCGGATGTTGAACGAGCACATTTTTGAACTCTACGGGACAGTACGCAACGGCGCCCGCGTTATCGTTCTCTAGCAGGCAGTTGAAAGACTGTTTTGCTGACGGAACGTATCAGAATCAGGCCGAGCGTAGATCGGACTCAAACGGGTATCCCCGATCCTTTTCCACGGCCTGTTAGCGCTTATCCGAATGGCGACTTGGAATTCCGAAGACCACGCCCACGTTGCCGCCATGCCTCGGCCGGTGTTCGTGGTTCGATTGCATTTGGCCGCAGCAAAAAAGATCCCTTCGCAAAGCCGGCGATGCAACGCGCGACCGAACGGGGCGGTCTTTGCATTTCAATTCTCCTTACAGGGAGATAGATGCTCAACCGCCGACGCATTCGGACGGCACAGCTCGGCCAACGCCCCACGACAGGCGTCCCTGTATGATGGTGATCGTCCATCGGCCGTTCGAATAGGTCGTTCCTTCCGGCCCCATCGAGGGCAGATCAACCTCGGCCGCGTCGTTGACGGACACGGAAGCGCGATCACCGAGGAGACGCACTGCCAGACGCGTGCCGTCCTGGCATGTGTAGTTGCTGACCGGATAGGGGTTGCCCGCGCCAATCGACGCGCCTGACGCGGAATGCCCGAAGCTTGCAATCATCAGGGTGCTCATTGCCGCGATCGACAGGTTTCTCAGCACGATAGTCTCTCCCAAACTGGCGCATCAGCGCAATCGGCCAATATGGCGGAGACATTCCGTAGGATGTCACCCGTGCGGACATGTGTAAACTGATCAGCAAGGCCCGTTCAATCATGCATCTTCTCGGAAATGCTCTTTGAGCAGGCGGGCGCTTCCGGCCGACTCACGCCAACGGCGTTGTTGGCCTTTGCCTGGGTCGGTACTTGCTCCGGTACCAGCTTGGATTCAGCCGTTGCAACAAATCCAATCGGGCTCGCCAGAACCAGCGAGCCCGCAGGACGCTCAGAAGGGCGAGATGCACTGCCGGCGCGGGCCATTGTTAGGCTGCCAGCTATTGTCCGAGACTCGATAGGAGCGATAACGCTGCGAGCACCAGTTCACATGGTTGTTCCACGCGTTGTGATTGTGCTGGCGAGCAGCCGAGACCGCCATCCCGCCGAGCAGCATTCCGCCAATCACGCCCGCCGCGACGGCCCCACTATTGTTCCTCGAATGACGGTGGTGGTGACGGGAGGGCCGATGATGAGGAGGCCTGTGGTGCGGTGGCCGTACTCCGTGTCCCGGTCTATGGCGGGGGGGCCTCCTCAGATCGACGTTCGTGACCGTATCGGAGACTGACGGCCTCAACGCTCCGACGGGCATTGCCCATGTGGGTGCCGCCATGCTTGCGACGAGCGCGGCGATGATGATGCGCTTCATATGCCTCTCCGTTAGCTGCGTCCGCCGCCGTACAACCTGCCGCCGCGGATGGAGTCAAATCGAAGCAACCTTACGCCAGCACGTCGTCTTGTTGGAATATGCCGTGAATCCCAAACGTGGATAGGACGTTTATTTTTGCACTGCCTCCGTTAACCGCGTCCGCTGACCGCACTTCCTCGATGCCCGCGACAGGCCTCCCGCCCTCTCTCGTCGAGACGAAAATCACCCGTTGGACAGCGCCCCACCCCACGAAAAGTCACAATCTAGAGCCGCTTCCCGGCGGCCGCGGGAAATGACGACAAAGGCGAGCCTGATGGTATGCGCGCCGCTTTCAAATGCGCCGCCATACAATCAACGTATAGGGCACTTTTGACGAAATTTGACCGGAAATCGCCGGCGCACGACCCTCGAATCAATGTAGCGTAAACACCGAATAAGTCGGACGGTATATTGTATTTTTTTGATTTCGATATTGGTTTCTTTGACATCGAACAATCATCTCTTTCGATGCACCTGAATTACAGATCATACAAAAATCCAAGTTACAATTTTGCAATCTTTCCAAAAATAAGCCGACAGCATCTTTATATACATATGCTCTCAGTCTTCGGAAAAATGACAAAACTTTCATGCAACGGAAATGGCGCTGTAATGTGTGCCCCTCTAGTCCTCCTCCCCAGGACGCTCATCTGGAGCGCATCCTTACAAGAGGATCCCAACTCATGACTATCGCCCACAATTCATATTCCAGCACGCGTCGGCGCCTGACAGCGGCCGTGGCGTCACTGGCAGTCGTCGGCGCTGTCGGCGCCACCGCGGTTTTCTCCGGAACGGTTCCCGTTCTGGCGGGTGCCGTGCATGTCGATGCGCCACAGTCGACGGGCTTTGCCGACATCGTCGAACGCGTCTCGCCCGCGGTCGTCAGCGTCAAAGTCAAGTCGACGATCCAGCCTGCGGCCGATGAAGGCTCCGACGACCAGGATGGCTTCGACAACCTCCCCGACAACCCGCAACAACACGACTTCAAGCGTGGCAATGGCAAGCCGCGCCCGGTCGCGCAAGGCTCGGGCTTCTTCATCTCCGAGGACGGCTACCTCGTCACCAACAATCACGTCGTCTCGGAAGGCTCCTCCTTCACGGTTGTCACCAGCGACGGCAAGGAACTCGACGCCAAGCTGGTCGGCACCGATCCGCGCACCGACCTTGCGGTGCTGAAAGTCGACGGCGGCGACAAGTTCACCTATGTCGACTTCGCCGACGATTCCAAGGTTCGCATCGGTGACTGGGTGGTGGCCGTTGGCAATCCGTTTGGCCTTGGCGGCACCGTCACTTCCGGTATTGTCTCGGCCCGCGGCCGGGACATCGGCGCTGGCCCCTATGACGATTTCATCCAGATCGACGCTCCGGTCAATCACGGCAATTCGGGCGGCCCGACCTTCAACCTCAACGGTGAGGTGATCGGCGTCAATACAGCCATTTTCTCGCCATCGGGCGGCAGCGTCGGCATTGGCTTCGACATTCCGGCGTCAACCGCCAAGCAAGTCGTCGATGACCTTATGAAGGACGGTTCCATCAAGCGCGGCTGGCTCGGCGTTGAAATCCAGCCGGTCACCGCCGAGATCGCCGACTCGCTCGGCCTGAAATCGGACAAGGGCACGCTGGTGTCGAACGCCCAGGACGCTGGTCCCGGCGGGAAGGCTGGCATCGTCGCCGGTGACGTTATCACGCAGGTCAACGGCAAGAACGTGGACTCGCCGAAAGAACTCGCCCGCACGATCGGCGCCTATGCGCCGGGCAAATCGGTCGACGTCACAGTCTGGCGCGACGGCAAGAGCCAGACGATCAAGGTCGATCTGGGTACGCTGCCGTCCGGCGACAAGCAGGGCTCAAGCGATGACGGCAAACAGGCCGCGCCCGCCAAGACCGACGCATTGGCCGATCTCGGGCTGACCGTCACCAAGTCGGACAACGGCAAGGGCCTTGTGGTCACCGATGTCGATCCCAACAGCGATGCCGCCGACCACGGCATCCAGCCCGGCGACGTCATCACCACGATCAACTCGGCCAAGGTGAGCACCGCCGGCGACGTCACCAAAGCCATGTCGGATGCCGCCAAGGCAGGACGCAAGGCCGTGCTTATGCAGATCACACGTGACGACGCCAACCGCTTCGTCGCTGTACCGGTCAGCAAGGGCTGAGAACGTCCCCCGAGACCAAACCTGGCTTTCGGGGGCCGCTTCAGAACGCTGAGGGCATCGCTGGCGTACTCGGGGTGTGCGGCGCTTTCAGCTAACGAGCTTCCTCGCAGCGAAGTCTGCCGCCAAGCCGCTGCGGGGAACAAGGAGCCGAACACATCCGTCAATCGTGGTGTTCGCTCCTGGCGGCAGCGGGCTCCCCTACGCCCGCTGCCGTTTCGGCGCCGATGTCGACCCGTCCGCCCGCAACATTGCGCCTGCCATCAGTCACGTGATTGGCGTTATATATCGTAACCTTGATTTGACCTGACCTGCGACGGACAGCTGATGATCCTGTTTGCCATCGTGGGGAACCGCGTCCGGTATCTCCCAGTTCGGACGACACTTTGTGGAGGCCATGGATGTTGGAGGCACCGAACTGGTACGCGCGTAAATACAACTCCGTCGTGGCCCGTACCGGCGGATCCGATCCCGACGCGGAATTCCATATCCGGCAGATCGGATCACAGCGCCATGCATCGCGCCTGGCAACCATCGACTATGGCGACGCATTCATCCTCGACCTGCAGGACAAAGGTGGCATCGCGATGTCGGGGGCGATCAATGACGATGCGCTGACGGCGGTATTCCTTTGGGGTGAAGGCACCACCTTCAACGGGCAACGGAGTGAAGTACCGCGGTTGCGGGTCATCGGCCCGGGAACGGAATTCAACCTGGAGATGCCCGGTAGCTATCGCCTCATGCGGATCGGCCTGCGTAGGTCCGCGCTCGATTCTCTGCGTACGGCATCTGCTTCCCGCCTGGACGGGCGGAACTGGCTGATGCCTGGGGTGCACGGGCAGCGCTTCGCCCCGGCAACCGAACTGGAGCTTCAACAGAAGCTGCTGCTGACCGTTGGATACGCGCAGGCCGCCGCCGCGCGGCCTGGCTACGACCTGAGTGCCGGCCTGGCGGTTGCAGCGAGCGAGGCGGGCGCCGCGCTCGCGCAGGTGCTCTTCCACACGGAGGGCCCGCCCGCCCGCGGCCTCGGTTCCGGCGATCGACGCGATATCGTCGACGCCACTCTCGCCATCCTCGAGACGAAACCGCACGGCCCGGTTTCGGTCAGCGACGTCTGCGGGATACTGGGCGTCGGCGAGCGAACGTTGGAGCGCGCGTTTCACGAACACCTGGGGGTCAATCCCCGCGCCTATGAGCGGGAGCGGCGGTTGCGCGCGGCGCACGGCCTCATCCTGACGCAGGGCGATCGCCTCTCGATCACCGACATCGCCATGAGCTTCAGCTTCTGGCATCTGGGCCGCTTCGCGGGGGCCTATGCGGCGCTCTTCGGATGCTCGCCCAGCGAGACGCGGCGGCGCATTTGGGGGCACGCGCCGCAAGATTGATGGATGTCGTCGATCACGGCTTCAACGCTTTCCGGCAGCCACTCCGCCCTGTCGGAAAGTGGATAGAGATTAGCTCGCCCTCAGGAGATTCTGGTGATGCGGCGTCGTTGCCGCCGGAGCGCCGCTGATCCGCGGATGCCGGGAGCCAGGGTTGGCCGAAATGCAGGAGAGCGGAATGGTGTCCGATCAGCCTTTATAGGCGCAGCCGTCATGCCGCCCCGCTCACGTGACCCGGGCGCGCCGGCATCATCCTGACCATACAACGCGCGGCTCCCAAGGCTGGAAGTCGGCGGAAGCCGAAACAACCCCGACAGATGGCTGGGAAGAGGCGGTGGCGGCTCGCCACGGCCCCCCAGGCGATGGCGTGACAGGAGTTTTGTCATGGACGCAAGAGTAAGCGCAGCCGGCATTCCCAGCGATCCGTACGCTGCCGAGCCACTGAGATGCGCCATCGACCAGAGCACCGCGTCGGTGCCTCCAGCCGAACAGTTCGACTTCTTCCGGACCTGGTACGCCGGGGTTGCCGAGATGCAGCTTCTTCGTGCCGAACAGCCCCTGTTCCCGGCCCATCATCAGGTGTGGCAATTGGGGGATCTGGCACTGGGCACCATCGAAGTTCCCGGTTCCGGCTACGACATCCGATGGGAACATCGCAAACGGCCGCTGCTGGACCATTGGGTCCTGTCCGCGCCGGTTGCACGATCCCGCGGCGGGAAGATGCCCCCTGGAAAGCCTCGCCTGCGGTGCCTGGCCCTGCCCGATGTCGCGGTGACCCATGATGACCTGACCGTCACGCTCTTCCTGCCGCGCACATGGCCGGCGACCCGCTCGTCAAAAATCGAAGCGAGCGACGCGACATTGGCCTTCCTGGCCCACTACGCGATCCTGCTCTACCGCTCTCTCCCCAATCTGAGGGAAGGAGACCTGCCGCACGTCGTCACGGCGACCGCCAATCTCTTCGCGGCGGCACTGACGCCCTCAAAGGATCATCTCGCGGCCGCGCAAGGACCAGTAGACGCCGTCACCATCGCGCGTATCGCCAAAACCATCGTGGAAAGGCTGACCGACCCCGATCTGACGCCCGCCAAGCTCTGCCGTGCGGCCGGCATCTCACGCTCGCGCCTCTATCGGATTTTCGAGCCGGCGGGCGGCGTGGCCAATTATGTGCGCCGCAAGCGGCTGCTCAAGACACGCGATGCCCTGGCCAACAGTTCGGACAGGCGCACGATCTCCAGCATTGCCGAGGCATGGGGCTTCACCGATCCTTCCACCTACAGCCGGATGTTCAAATTGGAGTTCGGCGTGTCTCCCAAGGAGGCGCGCGAGCTCGGATGGCAAGGCATCAAGCACTCCACCTGGCTGAGCATCGACCAGCCGCTCGATGGTGTCGGCACCCTGGGCACCCTTCTCATCAACAATTCCCTAGGGCTGTCACTTTCTTCCAAGCGATGAGTTGTCTCATGCAGGCACGCACTATCAGCGGAAGCGCCAGGATCGGCACCACGGAGCCTCTGAGGTGCGTCGTCGACATCGACACCTCTTCGGCGCCGCCCGCTGAACAGTTCGACCTCTATCGAAGCTGGCACGCCAACATCGCCGACATCGAATTGCTTCGGGACGAGTTCGGTTCGTTCGCCGCGCGCGAGCGGGTGTGGCAGCTGGGCGGCCTCGTCCTGGCCTGCATCGAATATCCCGGAACCGGCTATCATCGCCGCTGGAGCAGCAAGAAGAATCCGGTCTTCGATCACTGGCTTCTCTGCGTGCCGCAAACAATCCCTTCAGGCGGCGGGCAGCCGCGGACAGGACCGTTGCGCTGGCAGTGCCTGGCGACACCGCATCAGGGTCAGGGCGAGGATGATGGCGTGATTTGCCTGTTCCTTCCGCGAGACTTCGCGTTCTCGCAGCCCTTCACGCTCGACATCCGCCAGGAGATGGCGGCGTTCGTCGCCGATTACATCCTGCTGCTTTATCATTCCCTTCCAAACCGCACGGAGAACGATGTTCCCTATATCGCGGCGGCGACCACCAGCCTGCTCGCCGCCTGCATCTCCCCGTCCCGGGATCACTTCTTCGAGGCCCAGGAACCGATCGATGCCGTCATCATGGCCCGCGCCAACAAGCTCATTGCCGCCAGGCTTGCCGATCGGGACCTGACGCCGGAAAGGCTCTGCCAGGAGCTCTCGATCTCACGCTCGCGCCTCTATCGGATTTTCGAACCGGCTGGCGGCGTCTCACACTACATCCGGCGCCAAAGGTTGCTGAGGACAAGGGACGTCCTGGGCGACAGCACGGACGGACGGCCGATCTCCAGCATCGCGGAGGAATGGGGCTTTGTAGACCCTTCCACGTACAGCCGAACATTCAGGAGAGAGTTTGGAATCTCACCCAAGGAGGCACGCGAGGCCGGCTGGCTGGGCATCAAGCATCCGCCCCTGGCCGAGCGAACCGGCGACGACAGACCTTCCTTAAACAGCCTTCTGGCAAGCAACCTTCCACTCGACGGCCACCTGTAGGCACGCGCAAGCGAACTCGTTGCGGCGATCAATGGGTAATTGCCGTATCCTAAAAATGCGCTATTCCGGGCCAATTTTGAGTGTAACCAGTAATTCTGCAGTCTGTCCAATTTGTCCCACCCCTATGCGTGGGGTCCATTTTTATCGGATTGATGGCCAATCGCCGCAAATCTCGAATTCCGTGGCTTTCGACTTTTCGCGATGGGAATATGCTTCTTCGGAACCTTGCCTAAGGAGCTGCCGAATGAAAAGACGCACATTTCTGACTGGGAGCGCGGCTGCCGTTGCCGGACTATCCGTAGATCCCGTCTTTTCACATGCGGCCACCGCCGAACGCCAGCCGCTCTCCGTCACGGACCTCGAAAACTCCGCCGCCCAGCTTCGAAGCCGTTTTTCCCGGGACTTCGATCCCGCTTATATCGAAAACGCAATCCTTCCCTTCTTCCTGGTCAGCGTCTATCAGGGGGAGCGTGCGATGCTGCCCATGATCGATGAGGCGCTGAGCAAGGAAAATGCCCTTCCCACATATCTGTGGGGCCTGATCAGCGAGAGTTGGCGGCCGGCTCCGGAGAAAGGCGTAACCGTCTTCCTTCAGGGCTTGGACAAGCGCGGCCCAGACAATCGCCGCAAGCGCATCTACATGAGCGCCGTCACGGCGGATCTCTATCAGGAGATGTACAGCGCCAAGGTGACAGCGTTCTTTGAAGGCCTGCTGTCGAAGGGCAATGCCGGCAAGCCGTTGATGCGCCTGTACCTCGATACGTTCTGGGACATGTACTGGGACCTGCATCTCGGAGTCAGCGGCGATGCCATACCCCCGAAGGTGCGCCAGATCGGCATGAGCTTCAACACGGTTCTCGCCTATCTCGATCCGACCCAACGCATCGTCTACGAAAACTACATGGTCGTCCGGGACAATCTCGATTTCCTGAAGTCATGGATTGGGGAGCGGCTTGCCGATCTTGAGACGGGAAAGACGCCCCACCCACACAAGACATTTGCCTGGTACTGGCTCAAGAACGGCGAAGGTGACGACAATTTCGCTCACAAGGACGTGGTCTTTGAGTGCTTTCACAACTTTGTGGCGTTCAGCCAGTGGGGCAACTCGCTCTACAACATGATGCTGAAGCTCGGCACGGCGACCGGCGACCCGGACACACGGGCGTCGTTTGCAAAGACGATGAAGGGCAGCTTCGATAGCGCCGGCGAATCCTCTTTCAGCCCACTCGAGCGTTTCGTCATGGAGCTTTTCCGTATCATCTCGCCGAACAGCGGCAGCATCTCCTCGTTGCAGGAAACTTCCCCGCCTGCGTTCGAGCGGTCCGGCTACATCATCAGCCCTCACACTTCGACCAGCCTCGACCCGGTTCACTGGAAGAATCCGGAGGAGTTCGATCCGTCACGATACGAGCGTGTCCCGACGAGCGCACAGGTCGACGAAAAGCATGTCGAGCGAATCGGGATGGCCCGGTGTCCCTTCGAAAAAACCAGCTTCGACGTGAAGGACGGCCGGAAGGCATCACTGCACAACAGCGCGTTCGGAACCGTTTTTGGTGTTGCCGATGGCAAACCCCTGCCGGTGTGCGACCATGCGGGTTTCGCGCCTTTTGGTTTCGGCTACCGGCGCTGCCCCGGCGAGCAACTAACCATCAATGCGTTCGAGGACTTCCTTCGTACGGTCTGGAAAAACAAGATCGACTTTGTGAAACTCAACCTGGCCCAGGCAGAGGTGTTGCCCATCGGTCCGATGACGGTAATCCGTGACGATCTGGGATTCACCGGATCTGCCTGACGACGCGAGCGCGACTGTCGCCAGCTGGGTGTGGAGCAAATTGCGCGTGCCTTGGAAAAGCATTCCGGAGGGCACGACCGGGCTCTTCTGAACCCTTTGGGTTTGGGGTGTCCCGCATTCCCAGCAGAGATGCTTGTTCGATGATTTGTCCTTCAATGAGCGCCAGACATTCCTGAACAGCGTGTTGGGAGGCGGAGCATCGAGGAACGAGGGCTCCCATGAAGAACCTGGCCCATGGCGCATCCCTTGATTCTGAGGACAAGGGTGCTTCATGAGCCTGAGATCAAGCGGCTAGGGAGAGTTCAATCAAATCCACGCGGTTGTCGGAACGGCCGGCGTGGTGATGTGAACCCTGTTTGCAGACCCATGAGGCGGCCCCAAACCAGGAGCCGGGATGGGTCGGCATATCTCCCCAAGCGTGGCCAGGACGGACGGTAAGGGCGACATATCGCGACGTTCGTCCGGACCTGGGCAATCGCAGACTTCCGTTGATTCCGAATAGTACCGCGACCACCGCTGCCAGATTTGGCACTAGCCAGGGTACGGCGCCAATTCCAGTGGTGTCGTACCCATTGGAAGTGTCAGATGCGCTCGGTCTATCTGATGATCCATGACTTAGAGCACTTCACCGTTTCATAGAAACGGCGAGCCACTCTAACTCCTTGTTTTGACGCAACTCCGGACGGAAAACCGCTCACACTTTCCTGGAATTGCTCTAGTGAAAAGCGATATCGTCGTCATGATCGGCGGGCAGCTCGAACGAACCGGTCTCGGCATCGAAGAACAGGACGTCGCGATCGATGTAGGGGGCGGCCCCCAACTCTTCCCTGATCCGGAATGCTACATTGCCAACACTGCGAATGACATCTTTCGAAGGCGTCGGAACGACTGTGGTGCCCTTGATGGTGATGTCGCCGCTGCGAATGCCCGATATCAGCTGGGACGGCGCCGCAGTATTTTCCTTCTTCACGGGAGTAGCCAAAGTCTTCACCGCAGGCGCAACCGAAGTCTTCACTGCCGGAGCTGCCACTGTCTTGACCACGGGCGCAACCGAAGCCTTCACTGCCGGAGCCGCCACTGTCTTGACCACGGGCGCAACCGAAGCCTTCGCCGCCGGAGCCGCCACTGTCTTGACCACGGGCACAACCGAAGCCTTCGCTGCCGGAGCTGCCACTGTCTTGACCACGTGCGCAGCCGAAGCCTTTGCTGCCGGAGCCGCCACTGTCTTGACCACGGGCGCAACCGAGGCCTTCGCTGCCGGAGTTGCCACTGTCACCACAGGCGCAACCGGAGCCTTTGCTGCCGGAGCTGCCACTGTCACCACAGGCGCAACCGGAGCCTTCGCAGCTGGAGCTGCCACTGTCACCACAGGCGCAGCCGGAGGCGCCACTGTCACAACAGGCGCAACCGAAGCCTTCGCTGCCGGAGCTGCCGCTGGCTTCACCGCCGCCGCGGAAACCTGCACATCCGTTTGCGGCTTGGCAGCCTCAAACGCCATCAGGAGTCCGGCCGCGTTTGGCAGCGTCGTTTCATCGAAACCCTTTATGAACGTCAAGTCAGCGGTCGGGCGATAGACCGGCGGCTGAGCGACCGTGTTGATGATTTTGGGCGTCGTGCTGATGCCATTCGCCGGGGCTGACGCGGCGCCAACCCTGACCGAATTCAATCCGATCGGGTCCAGCGATGCTGCCGCGGTCCTGGCATTGGCGCCAAGTTGCGTCATCAGCGGGCTGATCCAGGAGTTGCCCAGCACCAGGCTGCTGGAGCCTGCATCCAGCGACTGACGGACCACATCCGTGCCGCCGCTGGCCTCGACTTTGTCGCGTGTCCGATCGAAGGCATAGATGTTGGTGCCGATGCCGCCATTGACGGTATCGAAGCCGTTGCCGCCGGACAGTTGATCGTTGCCGGCACCGCCCGAAATATAGTCGTCGCCGAGCAGACCATAGAGAACGTCGTCACCGTCGTTGCCGATAAGCCGATCAGCATCGATCTTGAACAGCGATGGCGTGTTCACATCGGTCGTCAAGGCGCCATGCAAGGCACCGAACGCGCCATAGTTGTAGACGTAACGGAGCGTCGCCGTCAGCGTAGCGGCGGTTTCCCCGACAGGCAGCACCCGAATGCTCTGGATCATGCCGGCGCCTGTGGTGCCGGTGACAATCGGAATGACGGCCGCCATATCGCCGAACATCAGGTCATTGCCGATGCCGCCGTCCATGACATCGCTGTCGAGGACAATGTAATCGGCGGCAGGACGCTGCGACTGGCGCTTGTCCTGGGTATTGAGCAGCCAGGAACTCCTTGACCCGCTCTGCGACCAGTCGACGGTCTTGGAAGCGGCAAGCGTCGACTGTACGCCCCAAGCCTCGGCACGCGCCCGCGTTGCGCTGATATTGCCCAGATAGAGCCGATCGATCGTCTTGAAGAAGGCGTCTTGCAGACCGTCGGCAATCGGCTTGGCGGTCGACGACGTACTCGCGATCGTCAGCATCGGCTGCTCGATCAGCCCCACGTCGCCGATCAGGACATCGTTGCCGGCATCGCCGAATATCTGGTCGTTGCCGACATTGAGCGCATAGCCCAGGCCGTTACCGAACAGCCAGTTGCCGACCTTGTTGGCGTTGGCGTTGATGGCGTGGTCGCGCGCTATATGGGCCGCCAGCGCGGTGGTCCGGGTTTTGTCCTGCGCCGCCAGCGCGGCGTTGACAGCGGAGAGTTCGGCCGTCGAGACGCCGGCCAGCGTGGCTGAATTGGCCGCGCTCACCGCTGGCAGCACGACGATGCCGTTGTCGCCGACAATGAAATCGTTGCCCAGGCCGCCATGGATGACATCGTTCCCGATGTTCAGCCGATATGTTGCGCCCCGCAGCGTCGACTGACCGGCAACGAAGGTGGCATTCGCCGTATTGGTCTTGACGCCGAAATCGGCGATCACCTGTTCGCCGGCGGCATGGGCCGTGTACGACATGTCGGTGACCACGGTCTGGAAATCCATCAGCCAGTTGTGCAGGCTGAGCGCCCCAGCGGTAAGGTTGGTGCCGACCACGGTCAGCGCGGTCGCCGGCACGATTATGGTCCCGGTATCGCCGAATATGGTGTCGTCGCCATCGCCGCCGGTGATCTGGTCCGCCCCAACCGTCACATTGATGATGGCCGCTTTTGGAGCCGCATCGAGCGCGTTTTTGGCAAATCCAAGCGATGACAGGTCGAGCAGCAGGTCGTTCATCGAGACCGACAGGCCGGCAACCTCGTTGTCGATAGCCGTCAGGCCGGTCTCGGTGATGGTGGTGATACGTCCGTCGTCGCCGAAAATGCTATCGTTGCCGGCACCGCCGTCGATTATGTCATTGCCGTAAGCCAGGTCCTTCACCCGCGTCACATCCGACAGCACCGAGGCAAACACCTCGATATGCTTTCCATCGACGCGCATGATGTCGTTCTTGGCCGAGAACTCGCCAAGGAAGCCGCTGGCCCCCGGCAGAATCTCGAGCTGCGGCAAGGAATTCGTCAATTCCGATGGCAGCAGGTTTGCACCCGGCACCACCAGCTGGCCGCCGATCGGCAGCGAGATGTTGAGACCCGCTGCCGCGCCGATGATGCGATAGGCATTTACGATCTTGGGCAGGTCCGTCTGGAAACCGCTCCCGTTGGAGGCGCGGTCGCCGAAGATCGTGTCGTCGCCGAGCCCGCCAAGCAGCGTGTCGTTGCCGCGCTGGCCGAAGATCACATCGTTGCCGTCGCCACCGTCGATGTGGTCATCATAGGCGGCTTCAAGGTCTATGCCGATCGCCTGCGTGTCCCATGTCCCGCCAGCCAACGCCACTTGGACGCCATTGGCATCGACGACCCCGCCGACCAGCAGCATGTCGGGACTGAGCAGGTTCGAAGCCAGATTGGCGCGCGATACCGTCTTGCTGGAACTGATCGAGACGATGCTGACCATCGTGGCGACTTCTTCCAGCACCACATCGCGGTGCCAGCTGCCGTCGCTGTTCAGCAACGCGGTTCCGTTGGGGTTGAAAGCTCGCAGAATCTGGCCTTCGTCGCCGAGCAGATAGTCCACCCCGGCGCCGCCTTCGATCGTGTCGGACCCGAGGCCGCCGACGATCTCGTCGATCCCGTTGTCGCCATACAGGCGGTCATCGCCACGCTGGCCGAAAATCCGGTCATCGCCGTCGCCGCCGTGGATCTCATCCTTGCCACCGACGCCATCGATCAGATCGAAGCGGATGACGTCTCGAAGCAACGACGGCGCTTTGCCGGGAATTGCCGGATCGAGTTGCCATACAGTGTTCTTCCACGACGTTCCGCCGACCACCTTGCGGGCGATCAGGCCATTGTCGCCGAGCACGACGTCTTCGCCGGCCCCACCCTCGACATAGTCGTCGCCGTCAGCGCCGCCGATTACATTGTGGCCGCCGGTGATGTCGTCATCGCCATCGCCGCCGAACAGCCGGTCGTTGCCTTGCTGGCCGACGATAATATCGTTGCCGGCATCGCCGTAGATCGTGTCGTTTCCAGCGCCGTCCTGATTGGTGGTGTAGATCGAGATGATCCGCTGGTTTTCCGGCAACGTCAGGTCGAACAGCGCATGATCGCCGAACAGGCGGTCGTCGTTCGCGCCACCGTGGATCTCGTCCGCGCCGGTACCGCCGACCGCAATGTCATTACCGCCGCCCGCATTGATCAAGTCATTGCCGCCATCAAGCGGATTGATGGTGAAGCCTCTCTGCAGGTTGGCAACGCGCTGTCCCAAGACAGTTGCGATCGCGAATTCGAACCGGGCGTTGTCGCCGAAGATGACATCGGCACCATTTCCGGTGGTTATCGCGTCGCCAAAGGCGCCGCCAGCCACGATGTTGTCGCCGTCGCCGGTCGTGATCGTGTCGGCACCACCCTTGGCGGTGTCGATCGAATAGGCGAGCGTCGGCAAGGTGTTGTCGAACTCGGCATATCCGCTGTCGCCGAAGACGACGCTGTTGCCGGTACCGATCTTGATCTTGTCACCGGCACCGCCGCCGAACACGACATGGCTGCCGTTGCCGGCCTGGATATCGTCGATGCCGTCGTCCTTGGTCCATGCACTGCGCACTGACCTCATCTTGCCATCGACGTAGAGGGCAATGCCGTTGTCGCCCAGGATGACATCGTTGCCGCCGCCGGCAACGATCTTGTCGGCGAACGAACCGCCCATCAGCACATGATTGCCGCTGGCGATGGTGATGGTGTCGTTGCCGCCATAGGTGACATCTGTCGTCTCGACCGAGACACGCCGGCCTGTCGCATCGAAAATCGCCAGGCCGTTGTCGCCGAGGATGACGCTGTCGCCGTCGCCGGCGGTGATATCGTCGTCGCCATTACCGCCGAAGACGACATTGCGGCCCGATCCGGCCTTGATCGTATCCTTGTAGCCGATCAGCACAGGTGCGCCGTTCAGAAGCGGTGCGAAATCGGCGAAGGTGCTTTCGATGCGAAGCAGGATGTTGTTTGCGAACGTCGCCTTGCCATTGTCGCCGAGGATAACATCGTCGCCGCCCTGCGAGGTCACCTTGTCGTTGCCTGAGCCGGCAATCACGATGTTGTCGCCCGCACCCGTCTCGATCACATCGTCGCCGTAGTAGATCGGGTCCGTGCTTTCGATACTGGTGACATTGCCGATGGCGTCGAACAGGATCACGCCATTGTCGCCGAGCACGACGTCGCCGATGTCCATGGCGCTGCCGCCGAGGACCTTGATGGTGTCGCCGGCCGAGCCGCCGACCAGGATGTTGCGGCCACCGGCACTGGTGATCTGGTCGGCGCCGCCAAACTGCGGATAGGTGGTCTTGACGATCTTCGGCAGACCGTTGGCGAATTCGGCGCTGCCATTGTCGCCGACGATCAGGTCCTGGCCGCCGGTGCTCTTGATGATGTCGGCGCCGAAGCCGCCGAAGACAATATTGGGTCCCTTGCCGGCATCGATCTGGTCGTTGCCGCCCACCGACGGGTTCGATGTCTCGACCTTGATCACCGCGCGGTCGACCATCATGTCGAGCGTGCCGGGCACCAGAACGAGGCTGGAACCGGCGATGGTCGCAACCTGTGTGATGATGCCGTGATCGCCAATGATGACATCACCGGTGTCACCACCGGTGATGATATCGGCGCCGGCCGTTTCAGTGGCGCCCTGGGCGTTGATGCCGTCATCATCGATGATGACGGTGCGGTTGAGGTAGTCGACATCGAAGGACGAGTCGCCGATGATCCAGTTCTTGCCGGTGATGCCACCGAAGATATGGTCGGCGTCGGCGCCGCCGGCGATGAAGTTCGTGCTGTGGCCACCGGTCAGGGTGTCCTTGCCGGCGCCTCCGTCGATGACGACGATACCATGGGCGCCCGATGCGTCGATGATGTCGTCACCGGTGTTGAGGAACGAATAGGCGGTGCCGTTCGGCGTGCCGGGCGTCGAGCTGTAGCGCAAGCCATTGGCCGAGGTGTCGCCGAACAGGACGACCGGTCCGGTGCTGTCGTGGACAGTCAGCGTATCGCTGCCGCCGCCGCCATGCACGACGGTCAAGGTCTGGTCCTTGGTGCTGTTGATGGTGAAGTTGTCGTTGGCCACGCCAAGCAGAACCTCGACCACCTGCAGGTTGGTGTAGGTGATGCCGCGCGGCACGTTGACCGGCGGATTGCCGTCATTGTAGTCGACCGACAACGGGTTTGCCGGCATTCCCAGGCCGGAAATGTGCGTGTCGGTCAACACGCCGGTCAGCGGCGCCTGGGCGGTGTCGCTGAATACGACGAGCTGGTCCACATCGGTGCTGTCATCGACCTCTATCTGCCGGATCACTTCCGGGTTGAACTCGTCCGGCAGCGCCACCGAAGGCGTCAGCGAACGGTCTTCCGGTCCGACACCGCCTTCGACGAACAGGGGGCCGCCGATGCGGGTCAGGTCATGCGGCTGCTGGGAGAAAACACGGACGCCTTCCGGCGGCGCCTGGCCGGCGGCGTCGAAGACCAGGTTGACGGTAACCGGCTGATCCCAGTTGGTGTCGTTGAACGTCACGAAATAGCCGCCGGCGTCCTGTTGCACGCCTGGAGAAGCGGCGAGATCGACGCGCGCCTGGCCGTCAATGGCAATATGGACCGTGACCGGCGCGGTCGGCTTGGTCGTCAGCACGATCTGGTAGCTGTCGGTTTCGCCTGCTTGCGACACGACGGTGCTGCCATTGGTTTCGATGATCCGAACCGCTGCCGTATCGGAATCGACCACCTCGACACTGACCTTCTGGGTATCGACGACGGCATAGACGCCATCCGCCTTGTCCGAAGTGACGACATTGCTGATGGTGGCGACAATACGGTTCTCGGGCGTGGAATCGGTCGGCGAGGACACAAGCACGGTCTGCGCGTCGTTCCAGGCGAAGACATTGTTTGCGGCATCCGCGACCAGCCCGAACTTGATGGCGGTGCGCGACAGATCAACCTGGTTGCTGCTGGAGGACAATGTCACGGTGACGGTTTCGCCGACTGCCGGCGGCTTGTTCAGCACGACAGTATAGCCATCGGCGGCGCCGCCTTCGATCACACTCGTCGAGCCGCCGCTTTCGGTGATGATGGCGTCCGGTTTGTCGTCGTCGATGACGGTGACCAGCACGTTCGGGATCTCGAGATTGTTGAGCGGCTGGGCAACGCCATTGCTGTCGACATTGATGACCGAATGGCTGATGGCAACGACGGTCTTGCCCTCCTCGGCGTTGTCCGAGATCGCCTTGACGAAGATCTGCCGCCCTGCCTGCCAGTTCGAGCCGTCGAAGGCGACGGTCACGGCTTCGTGCCAGTCGTCGGCGTTTCCGGTCAGCGAGACCAGGATGGTCTGGCCCTGCTTGGCACGCTGCTGGGCCGACGCCTGCGCGGCCGAGACCGTGACATAGGCGATGGTGCCGGCAACCGGCGCCATCGGCAGCGTCAGCGTGTAGCTGTCCACCGAGGTCGCGTCGTCTTCCTTGACCGTGAGCCCGTCGCCGACATTGACCGCAACGGCCGTGCTGCCCTTGGTGGTAAGATCGATACCGGGCGTGAACAGGCCGCTGTAGCGCGGGTCGGCGCTGGTCACCGTATGCGTGATCGTGCCGCTGTCGCCATTGGTATCGTCCGACACAACGGTCTGCGTTACGTCGCCCGCGACGTTGAAGGTGTCGCTGCCGAGGCCGCCAATCAGGGTGGTGACGATGTCGTCGGCGGTCGACAGCACGTAGAACGTGTCGTCGCCCTCGAGGCCGTCGACATCCATCGCCTCGGCGTTGCTGACCTTGACCGTCAGGCCGGCGCCGTAGACGCCGTCCTTGGTGATGACAAACGTGTCGGCAAGCTCGGTGCCCAACACCACGACCCTGTCGAACCCGGCGCCGCCATCGATGTTGACCGGCGCGTTGACATTGTACTGGATGACGTCGTCGCCATTGCCGCCATTGACCTTGACATTGACGCCGTCGGCCAGCGCGAAGGCGCGGATGATGAACTCGTCATTGCCGTCCTCGCCCTCGAGCCTGAGGTCGGCATGGTTGGAGTAGACGACGAACATGTCCTCGCCGCTGCCGCCATAGAGCACGGCCGGCACGCTGATGCCTTGCGACAGATAGCCAAGGGTCGTCTCGATCGTGGCGAAGCGGTCTTCTTCCGAGATGATGGCATAGGCGCCGTTGGGGTCGAGTTTGCCATCCGCATCGACTTTCTGGTCGCGTGAGCTCCCGAAGATCTGGCCGACCTGGAAGAAGTCGTTGCCGATGCCGCCGTCAACGGTGAGGATCGCCGAATTGTCGTCGAAATAGAAGCGGTCGTCACCGTCATTGCCTTCGACGATGACGCGGCCGTTGCTGCTGGCATCATAGTTGATGCGCTCGACGGCGGACTTGTAGCCGCCGCTGCCGTCCGGCACCATGTGAGCGATGAAGTTCTTGCGGAACAGGAACGTGTCCGCGACGCTCGTGCCCTCGATCGTCAGCGTGTCGACGCCGTCACCGCCGGCGCCGCTGTCATGGATGTTCATGACATAGTCGGCATTGCCCTTGATGTTGACGACCACGGAATCGGTGCCGCCCTCGCCGTCGATCGTCAGTTCGTCGCGAATGATGCGACCGGTCGCGTCGCGGCCGAAGGCCGGCAGGCCGTTGGCGCCCGGCGCCACGTCCTTGCCCAGGTAGGTGGTCATCGACGGCAGCTTGTTGACGGTGATGAGATCCTCGTCTCCTCCGCCATGGACAAGCGTGTTGCCGCGCAGCGCGGCCACGTCGATCAGGATGTTGTCCTTGTCGCCGCCGCCCGCGATCTCGATCTGCGGCGCCTGCAGCGTGCCGTGCAGTTCGATGCTGGAGCCCACGCCTGGATCGGGGTCTGTCACCGCCGGAGCCTGATAGTCGCCGGCAATCAATATCTTGGTGGGCGAGATGATGACCGAGGTCGCATCCGTATAGACGTTGTCGCCCGCCAGGATACGAACATCGCCGACCGAGGCTTCCAGTGTCACGCCCGCCGCGACGGTGATGTCGTCCGGCAGGTCGTCATCGCCAATGTGTGTGCCCTCAAGGTCGTCCTCGGCCCAGAATTCAAGCGTGGCGTGCTGGGCGATACTGCTTTCGGTGATCAGGATCGGGCTCGACGCCATGATATAGGCGCCGCCCCCGGCATTGACGCCGGAGGTCTCGGCGCGCACGCCGCCAACTTCGAGCGCACCAAGATTCTGAATCCACGTGTCGTTCTCGTAGGACCAGGATTCGAGATTGGCGACCGAGGTTGTGACGCGCTTCGAGGACGTGCCGATGCTCTTGGAAGCGAAAAGATAGGTTTTCTTCGAAATGACATTGGCAAGGCCGTCGGTGCGACCGTTCAGGATGCTGCCGTTGACCGCGGTGATGAAGGCCACCGCGTCGGCGAACGCCGCTGCATTGGCCGTCCCGGCGCCGACCTCGTTGAGGACGAGATCGCCCGAGGTCTCGATGAGATAGATGCTCTCGAGATCGGTGTGCGCACTGACAGTGCCCGGCCCGGACGCGGAGCTGTCGATATCAAGCTCGTTGGCGACGGTGCCGATGCCGAGATGCGCGGTGAGGTTGATGTTGCGGCCGATGACATCGGCCTTTGGCAGCACGACTGCCCGTGTCGGATGCGACGGGTCGATATTCGAGTCCGGAATGGTGAGATTGTAGTTTGGATCGGGAAGCTCGGCATCGATGATCGATCCCTCTTCGGCGACCAAAGTGACATCCCCGTTGATCGAATGGATGCCGCGGACATTCATGTCGCCGTGCGTTTCCGTCAGGAATATCGAGCCGCCCGCTATCGCGATGATCGTGCCGCGGTTCGTCGCATTGATCGCAGGGTCGCTCGACAGGTTGCCGGTGACGTCGATCTCGAGCGCGTTGGTGCTCGTTCCGATGCTTCCGCCGGCACTGAGCGATATATGCTGTGCCTGCACCTTGGTCGCGGTCGAGCCCGGCAGCGCGTCGAGGATCGACTGCACCGTCGCGGTCAGGAAAGCGTCGCCGCCCTTCGAATAGACGGATTCCACCCTGAGGTCGCTGGTCGGAGCGGTGATGCGGACATCGTCCTGTGCCCTGGCGATGAGCCCGCCCTCGCCGCGCATCGTCACGGTGACGGGAGTGCCGTCCTCGCCAATGTGGCCCTTGCTGGCTTCCAGCAGGATGTTGGCGCCGTCCAGATTGACGCCGCTCGTTGCGCCGTTGATCAGACTGCCGCTGGTCTTGATGCGGATGTCGTCGCCGTTCGCGTGGCCCTCGCCGGCAACCACATTGCCGAGCTTGATGGTGGTTTCGGAACCGAGATAGATGGCGCCCCCGGCCTTGGCCGTAAGCAGGTTGCCCACTGTCAAGTCGACGTCTTCGCGGCGATTGACGATGATGCGGGTAATGCGCTCGGTCGTGCTCAGCGGATCGTCGACGACGGCGGCGAGCGTGACCGTGCGGCCGAGCTCGGTGACGAACGACTGATCGGGAGCAAGGTTTACCGTGATCACGTTGCCGACCACCGAGGCAATGGTGAAATAGGCGTCGTCTTCGGTCGTGTTCTGTGTGTTTCCGGCGATGTAAAGCAGGTCACCCGGCTTGAACATGCCGGCCGGCCAGGCGCTGGCGCCGGTGATCGTACCTTTCGTGCCGCCGGCCAGGGCGGCAAAGTTGACGACTGTCGAGGCGATATAGGAACTGGCAACGACGCCAGGCGAGGTCTCATAGCCGCCGACATAGACGATGTCCTGCCGCTCGGCGGCAGCGAGCGCGACGCGCTGGTCGTCGGTCAGGATGATATGCTTGTTGCCGTCGCTGAGATCGATGTTGAGTTCGCCCAGCACGATGCCGATGTTCTGGCTGGTGTGGATCTCGATGTTCTTGCCGACGATGTTGGCGCTTTCGATCACCACTTCGGTGTCGGTCACCGACTTGGTCAGTCCGGATCCGAACGCGTTGAGCAGTTCCGCCTCGGACCAGACCTTGATCGTGCTGGTGAGTTCGGCCGCCTTTTCGCCCTCGGCGAACAGGAGCTTGTATCCGAAGGTCCGGCTGGCGTCCTCCTGCGTCTCGTTCAGCGTCCCGAACTGCTCGTTGAGCTTGTGGTATTCCGTGGTGCGGATATCGCGCTCGGTCTGTATCCCATCGGCCACATAGGCGTCGAGGGCACTCCCGGAAAGGCCGCTGAGCTGACCCTTCGTCGTCAGATCACTTGTCAGGCTGGTCAATTCGGCGCCGGTGATGGCAACGACATATTCGGGATCGAACTTCGTCGGATCGGTCTGGCCGTTCCGATAGTTCCAATACTGGTCATAGTCGGCCTTGATATCGGCGCTCATGAACAGCGTCGTGTCCTGCTGCGCCTCGCCGAGGCCGCCGAACATCAATTGCAGGTCGGCATAATCGGTGAGTTGGCCCGCCGTCAGGCCGACGGCGGTGCCGGGATTGTAGCTGGTCGCATCCGCCTGGGTGTGGCGATAAGCCCAATACTGCTTGTAGGCGGTTTCGATGTCCGGACGATAGGTCGAACCATAGCTGGCGTAAATTGCGTCGAGACTGGTGAACTGCGCCGTCCGAGAGGCTTCAAGCGTAGCAATTGCTGCCGCGGCGTCGTCCGGGGAAAGCGTGTCTTCGTAGTACTGCCGCTCGGCATCGCTGAGCTTCACCGTCCCCGAGACCTGGTCGTAGTTCGCCTTGAGGCGCCAATAGGTGTCGTAGTCGCCACGCTTCAGCATCTCGTAGCCGAGCAGCGTCGAGTTGATCTTGTCCTGCACACCGGTGGTCCCGGTCAGCTGCAGATCGGTCCAGACGCCGGCCTTCAGTTCATCATAGGTGCGCTTGTCCTTGACCGAGACGTCGTCGGAATCGAGCAGCGAGCCGTTCTGGACCTGGATCCAGACGTCGCCCTGGGTGATGGCACGCTCAAGGTGGAGGTCACCGGCAACTTCGGAGACGAAGACGTCGCCCTGCGCTCTGATGTTGACCTTGTCGTCCTTGGTATCACCCGAGTCGAGCAGCAGCGGACGCAGCGCCGAATTGCCGACACCGCCCTGCGCGCCGACCGGCAAGGCGCCCTGCCCGTCGACATAGGTGTCGGCGACCAGCGTGATCTTGGCACCCTTCACCAGACCCTGCAGGTAGGTCCCCGGTCCGGAATCGGCGACGACGATGCCGGCCTGAGCCGTCAGCGTCACATTGCCCTTGTCGGCAACGACCGAATTGATCGACATGTCGCCGGTGCGTTCCTTGATGTAGATGTCGCCATTCGCGGAATGGCCGGTCAGGTAGGCGTAGGCGGTCGGCTTCACGCCGGACTGGCCCTTGTAGCCTTGGGGGTAGAGGTCGACGAGATCGATCTGCAGCGCCCGTTCGGCGGTCCCGACGCCCAGATTGCCGTCGAGCGTGACGCGCACGCCCTGCACGACGGAATCGTCGTTGCTGGCTTCGATCGTGGTGTTGGAGACGATCTGGGTGAGGCCGGTATCGTTGTAGATGCCGTTGTCGATGATGACCTTGCCGGCCCCGGTCGAATTGACCTTAACCGTCGCTTCCTCGTAGCCGATGAAGCTGATCTGCACCGGCAGATCGGCCTTGATCGAATTGGTCGCCGTCGTCTGCGTGCGACGCTCGACAGTGTATTTCTGGTAGTAGGTCTTCTTGCCGTACCAGGTGCTGGTCGTCCACTTGTCGCCAGGCACTGGAGGGGTTTCGCTCAGCGTCACGGTCGATGAGCTGTGGGTATAGGGGTCGGAGACGTTGCTCTGGTAGAAATAATCGCTGCCGGGGACCAGGGTCGGCTTCTCGAGCAGCGTATATTCCGTATTGACGACGTTGTCCGGATCCCTGGCGAGGAAATCGATCCCCAGCCAGGCCGACGTGCCATAGGTGGTCGTCACGCTTTCCAGCGTCTTGGTCGCAACCGACCAACCGTAGCGCCATCCCGCCTGCGGTTTGTACTGCGTGACGTAGTCCCAGGTGCCGTTGTGCTGGCCGGCGTAAGTGTTGAGCGTCACGGCGCCGGTCTCGATCATCTGTTTGGTTGGCACGGGCTGGCCGTTTGCGCCGAGCGCGTTCAACACCGGCGCGAAGTCGACAACGCGCACGTCGACCGTGCCGTCGATCTGGGTCTGGTACCAGGTCTGCGTGTAGCCGCCGTCGGTACGCTTCGACTTGTCGTTCAGGATGATCGTGCCGAGGCCGCGCTCCGTCACGTCGATCCGCTTGATCAGCACGTCGTAGTTGGACGCATTGTTGACGGTGACATTGACATAGGCGCCGAGCGCCTTGATCTGCCCGTTGCCGGTGTTCATCAGCTTGCCGGTGATCGTGATCGATCCGGCCGGCGTCCTGAACTCCTGGACGACGATCTTGCCTAGGTCGGAATCCCAGTACGCCTTGAATTCGTTGTACTGGACGGTCTTCAACATGACCTTGCCGCCCTGGATCTTGCCGCTGGCAATGTCCTTCTTGATCTGGTCGATCTCGGCGATCGTGTCGGCGCCGATGTTCAGGACATAGTCGCTTGAACCGCTCTGGATCAGGCCGTTGAGGTTCACATATTCGGCGTTGATCGAGATCAGGCTGGCATAGATGCCGCTGGTCGGCTGCTTGGCGAGTTCGGCGTCGCGGTTTGCATCGGTCGCCGCGCCCATGCCATCCGGACTGGTGATCTGCTTCCAGGCGATATAGGGGTCGCCGCCGGTGTTGAGCACGCTGCCAGGCGGCAGGTCGATCACCACCATGCCGGCGGTGATGACCTTCAACGAGGCGCTGTGGATACTGCCGGTGATGGTAATGTTGCCAGAGCCGACGTGGTTATCGATCGTCACGTCGGCCGAGATCGCGTCGATGTCGCCGGAGATCGTTATTCCCGGCCACGGATTGTGAGCGGTATCGACGATCAGCGTGTTCTGGATGAGCACCTTGTTGACCGGCGCAACACCGAAGGTGCGGGTAATATCAAGGTTGACGAGGCCCGGCACCAACACCGGCTCGCCGCCGCGCTGGCCGTCCGAATTGTCGGAGTTGGCGTTGGCCTGGTCCTGGGCGGCGATCACACCGTTGAGCAGGCCGCGCACCACGGCCGGATCGGTCGCCGGATTGTCGATCTGCGAAATCTCGTTCTGGAAGCCGTTGAAGTAGACGCCGCCATTGTTCTCGGGGATGTAGATGCCGCCGATGTCGAGGAATGCGACCGTGTTGTTGACGATCGTGACATTGACGTTGCCGGGCGCGTCGAGCTTGCCCTGGCCCTGCAGCACATCGCCCCGGATGTCGATGTACCCGGCCGCCGCCAGGATCGGGTCGACATGGATTGTCAGCACCTTTTTCTGGACCGCGAAAAGCGCGGTCTGAACATGCCCGTTCGAGTCCAGGATCGGGTTGCCGTTACCGTCAACCAGCGTTTCCACCTTGGCAAGCCCAAGGAAGAGCAGCTCGTTGGTCATGCGCGCGATCTCGCGATCGTAGAAATCGACGAGGTCTTGGTTGTCGGCGTATTGGGCCTTCTTGCTTTCCGCATCGGCGATCAGGTCGAAATAACCGGAAACCAGCGGCGCCTGATCAACGCTCAGCGAGACGGTCTCGGAGCCGGGACCGCTATAGTCGATCGTCGGGTTGGCCGTTGTGCCGCCGATGCTGTTGATGGTGATGTTGATGTTGCGGTTGAGGCCGGTTCTCACCGTGCCGTCGACGGTGACGAAGGCGTGCGAATCGGTGTGCGCGGTGCCGTCGAACTGTGCGTACGCATTGCCGCCCAGCGCCTTGTCGATGGCGCCCGACAGCGACGAGGCCCAGTTGACCGCCTTGCCTTGCGAGGTCATGTCGGCGAAGGCGGATTTATCGGCGAACAGCCTGACGTTGCCGCCGGTCTCGACCAGCGCGGCGGTATAGATGGTGATGACGTTTTCCTGGTACAGGAGCGCGTCTGAAACCACGTGGTCGATCGGGATGACGCTGCCAGCGAAGGTGTCGCTGTAGACCGCCACGCGATAGACGTCGTGGTTGGAGTTGGCATCCATGCCCGACAGCATGTTGACGTCGGACAGCGCCTTGATGTGCGAGCCGTTGCCGACAAGGATGCTGTTGGTCGGGCTGAGATTGATGGTGGCGTCGGCCACGGACACGGTCACGCCGCCATAATTGTCGACGCTGACATGCAGTTCCGCATTTGCGTTGGTGTCGGCCTTGAGATCCATCTCGCCGACGGTGCTCAGTTCGACATTGCTGTCGACGGCCGTGTTGGTGCCGATCTGGACGGTCGCGAAGACATTGTCGGCGTCAAACGTGCTCTCTGCGCCAATGCCGGACCCGAGACCGCCGCCCTTGTAGGAGACGTTCTCGTAGAAGGTGATGTCGTTTCGCGCCGCGAGCGTGAACTCGCCGGCGTTGATCGACGTCCCGATCACCTTGAGCTGGGCGTTGTTTTTGACCAGCGTCTTGGTGTTCAGCGTCAGGTGCGTGTCGCTGCTGACGCCCGCGCCGTTGACCAGGCCGCCGGTGCTGCCGTTGACGTTGTCGCCGATATTCGGCTTGTCGAACCGGTTGAGCGACGTGGCGTTGATCGCATAGGCGGTGACCTTGGCGCCGTCGCCGACGATCACGTTGGAGGTCGAGTTGATGTTGTTGTCGGCCTCGGCGCCCGAACCGGAAAGCAAGCCATAGGCGCTGGTGACGATCACAGTGTTGGCGCGCGCCAGATGGTCGGAGGTCATGGCGAAACGGCCGGCGATACCCTGGTAGGCGGTGAAGGCCGCCGCGCTCTCGCCGGCCAACTGGGTAGCGGCCTTGGACAGCGTTACCTGCGTGTTGTTTCCCAGCACCGCCTGAGTGACGGCGTTGGAGGTCGTGTCGGCCACCGCCGCGGCTATGCCGACGAGGCCGCCGGCGCCCGGCGAGCTCGATGCCTTGTTGTCGTCGCTGCCCAGCGCCGAGATGCTCATCGCACCAGCGCTGATCGTGACATTGTCGGCCACCTGGGCCGTGGTGTTGGCGACCGGCACCCCATTGCTGGAATGCTGCAGCGACTGCGCCTTGGCCTTGGTGGCGCCCGCGGCGACCAGACCGTATGCAGCGCTGTTGGAATCGGCGCGCTGGCGGCTGTCGTTCTGCGCCGCGACGCTGACGCTGCGGGCCGCCGTGATGAGCGTGCCGGTGCCGAGCAGAGCGAGCACCGTGCTGGTGTTGATTGCTTCGGTAATCGTCGCATCGACACCGATCAGGCCGCCGGCAAGGCCTTGGGCCTTGGCGTTGGCAGTATCGCCGGTCGAAGGCAGCGTCTGGCTTGCGGCGATGCGCAGGCTGTCCACATTGAACGTGGTGCTGCTGGTCTGGGCGCTCACATGCGTGTCGACATAGGCCTTGGCCACCGACACACCGACCGCTGCGGTGCCGGCGTTGACGCCGGCCGCCTGCGAGCGCGCTTTCGGCGTCATCACCGCCTCGACATCGACCGCCCCGGCCGTGACCGTCGAGCCGGAAATCTCAGCCGAAACGCTGGAATTGACATTGGATTGCGCCGATGCGCCACCGGCGGCAAGGCTGAAGATGCCGATCGCCAGCGAAATCGCCTCGACCTCAGTGACCACAGAGGTGACGTCGCGCGCGCTCATGGTAAACGCGCCGTTGACGTTGATGGTGCTGCCGGTCAGCGAGACCGCCGTGCTCGATGAGGCGGTGTTTTTAGTGACCGCGCCGCCACCGGCTACGGTGACGCCGATATCCGTCGATGCCGCCAGCGAGGCCATGATGGCGGCGGACGAGAGCGAGGCGCTTTCCCTGGCGGTGATCGCCAGCGACCCAGTCTTGGCCTGATAGGCAGGCATGACGCGATCGTACACCGGCGGGATAAAGACGAGCACGTTGTTGACCACGGTCGAGATGCCCGTGCCCGGATGAACAGCGCCGGGCAAGGTGTAGATATAGCCGTTCGACTGCACCGGAATCTGGCCGGTCGCGGTGATGTTCGTGTTCTTGGCGTAGGCCGAGATGTCGTTGGAGATCAGGTTCTCGGCATAGGCGACGCCCAGCGCCAGCGCGCTGCTGCCGCCGCCGAAGCCGACGGAGATGGCCACGGCGGCCGCGCCGGCAAAAGCATCGATGGAAGACGAGTCGATCGCTTCGATGGCAACGTCGCCGGCTTTGATGATGCCACCCTCGATGAAGCCGTGCACATCGGCGCCGACGCGATTCAGCGTCGTGGCGGCCGCGCCCGCGGCGCTGAAGGAATACATGCCGACGGCGAGTGCGACCGATGCGGCTGCGACATTGGCATCGATGGACTGGTTGGAGTTCGCCGACACGCCGAGCGTGCCATATGTGTCGACATTGGTGTTCTTCAGGTAGGCCGAAACCTCGACCGCCGAGCGCGCACCGCCGACCGTGTAGCCGATGGAATTCAGCGCGACGCCGAAACCGAGCGAGGCACCGACCGAAACGCCGCCGATCGCCACGCCAACGGCCGCCGCGATGATGTCGGCCGAGATGGCCGATGTGTTCGCGGCGCTGAAGTCAATGTCGCCGCCCGCGTCGAGTACGCTGTCGAGCGCGTAGGCGCGGGTTCCGCCAAGAATGACGTTGGTCGCGACGGCACCGCCGCCAGCGACGGACACGGCCACCGCGCCTCCGGAAATGGCGACGGCGGCAGCGGCCGAAATGGCGTCGATCGTTGCACCTTCCGTAGCCGAGACCGTGATCTTGCCCGGCGCGGGCGCATTCGCGGCAGGTTCATTCTTGTCGACCACGGCAACGCCTGTCGGATCATTGGTATAGACCGGATCATGCGTGTAGTCGGGATTGTGGATCGGTATGTCGGTGACCGCCACGTCGGCGAAATCGAGATGGGCGTCGACGTCGTTGGCGATCGTGTTCTTGGCGATTGCGACACCGAAGCTGACGCTGGCGCCCACTAAACCAACGGCCGCCGAGATCGCGGCGGCACCGGCTTTGGCCGCGATGTGCGAGGTATCTTCCGCGCTCACCGTCACATTGGCCGCTCTGATCGTCGCCTTGTCTGCGGCGGACTTGCCGGTGATCGAGGCTTCGGTCAGCACGCCGATCATGTTTTCAGTGTAGACGCCCGCGCCGGCGACGCCGACACCGACAGTTCCGGCACCGAGCGCAACGGCGCCAGAGATGACCAACGCGTCGATTGTCTGGTCGGCCTTGGCATGAACCGTCAGCGTGCCGCCCGCCGTCACGTCGCTGTCGATGATGGTGGCACTGACGCCACCGCTGCCGGTCGCGTTGAAGATCGGCGCCAACGTCGGATCGTTGCCGGGATTGTTGGGAACAGTCCAGTTGCCGATCCGGTTGATGGCGGCCGAGACACCAAGGGCGGCACCGACGCCGGGGCCTGCCGACGCTCCGACCGCGAGCGACAACGCGGCGATCTTGGCGGTGATGGAGGATGTCGAAAGCGCCTCGACGGTAACCGCGCCGGCGCTGACCAGCGTGCTGTCGACGACGGTCGCGATCGTGTTGTCGTTGATCGTGTTCTTGGCGGCCGCACCCGCGCCCGAAAACGCGAAGCCGCCCGCACCGCCGATGCCGATGCCGATCGATGCCGCCACCGAGATGGCGTCGATCGTGGCGTTCTGGGTAGCCTCGACGGAGATCGCGCCCGACGTCGTGGTCAATGTCTGGCCGTCGAGGACGCCGGCATAGGTGTCGTTGTGAATGTCGTTGAGGGCGACCGAGATGCCGATTGTGACGGCGACACCCACGGCGCCGAAGCCGGCCGCCAGCGACGCCGCCCCGACGATCGCGTTGATGTGGGACGTGTCGGTGGCGCCTGTAGCCGCCGAGCCGACAGTGATGACGGACCCGGCCTGATCGATCGGATCGTCGAGGAACGCAGCGGTGCGTACCGCGACCGTGTTGCGGGTACCGGCGCCGGCGCCGCTGATGCCTACGCCGGCCGTGCCGGCGCCGATCGCGGCCGACCCGGCGGCGACGATGGCGTCGATGGTTCCGCTCGAGGTCGCGCTCAGCGTAAGCGCACCGGTGGCTTCGATGGAGCCGCCGCGCACATAGGCCTGCACCTGGTCGCGATCCGCCTCGCCATGACCGATCTCGTTGACCGCCACGGCCGCGCCGAAGGATGCGGCGCCACCGACATCGCCGCCGATACCGAGCGAAAGCGATACAGCGAGCGTCTCCGCCTTGATGGTCGAGGACCCGTTCGCGGTGACCGAGACGGAATCCGCCTGTGAAATGCCGCTCGCCTCGATGAAGGCATTGGTGTCGGTGGCGATGTTGTTGAGCGCCACCGCGCCGCCGCCACTGAACGAAATGCCGGCGGAGCCGCCGATAGCCACCGAGATGGAGGCGGTGGCAACCGTCGAGTGGACCTTGGCGGCGTTTTCGGCGCTTATCGAAATGCCGCCCGCCGTCGCGTCCACGCTGTCGGCGTTCTTGAGATAGGCGGCAACGTTGTTCTCTATCTTGTTCTGCGCCATGGCGAAGCCGATCGACACGGCGACGCCGGTGGTGCCGGCCATGCCGGCGGCAAGGCTTGCCGCGCCGGCCAGCACGTTGATCGTCGTTTCGTCCTTGGCCGAGATGTCGATCGATCCGACGGAGACGCTGCTGGCGTCGGTGATATAGGCCTGGGTCGCCACCGCGACGAAATTCAGCGTGTACACGCCCGCGACGCTGACGCCCACGCCGGTCGACCCGCCGCCGGCGATCGCAACCGATCCAGCCGCGACAATGGCTTCGATCGAACCGGTGGAATGCGCATCGACCTTCACCTGGCCGTCGCTGTTCACATCGGTGTTGCTTATGAAGGCGCGCACACCATTGGTGCCGTCGCTGGCAAGCGTTGCATTGCCTGTCGGCAAGGTCTGGCCGCTCGCATCGTCTTCCTCTTCCTCGACCGACCAGTCGCCGATGCGATTGATGGCGACGGCGGCACCGATCGAGGCGCCGATGCCGGCATTGGCGCCCACGCCGATGCCGACGGACGCGGCAAGCACGGTGGCGGTAATCGTCGATTCGCTCAGCGCCTCGACATCGACGCTGGCGCTGTCGATGATGTCCGAGTCCACGATCGAGGCCGAAGTGTCGACGTTGATTATGTTGGACAGCGCGGCGCCCGCGCCGCTGATGGCGATCGAGGTTTTGCCGGAGAAACCGACCGTTATCGACGCCGCGGCGCCCTTGGCATCTATGACGGCGTGGTTGTCGGCCTTTACCTTGACCGCTCCGTCCGAAGTCACATCCGTGTCGGCCACGCCTGCGCCAACGCTGCCCTTGATGTCGTTGAGCGCGACGGCAAGGCCGATCGATATCGCGGTCGCATTCTTAGCGGCAAAGGACGCGGCGATGGTTGCGGCCGCGGCCAGCGAATGGATCTCGCTTGTGTTCACGGCCTCGACATCGACGCCGTTGGCGCCCGCGGTGATGGTCGACTTGCCGTTGGCGACGGTGCCGCCGTCGATCAGAGCCGTTGTATCGGCTGCAATGCTGTTTTGGGCAAATACGCCACCGGCGCTGAAGGACGTGCCGTTGCCGGAAGCCGAGATGCCAACCGCGACGGAACCCGCAACGGTGAGCGCATCGATGGTCTGGTCAGACGTCGCCGACACGCCGACCTTGGAACCGCCGACGCTGGAATTACGGATTCGAGCCTCGGTTTTCAGCGGCGTCGCCACCCCGGGTGCTTCGATACTGCCGGCATAACCGACATAGTTGAAGGCAAGCACGATCCCGACGGCAATCGCGGTGCCAGATGAATTGAAACCTCCGGCGACCGAGGCGGCCGCGGCCGCTATGGTCGCGTCGATGTCGGCGCTGTTGGTGGCGGACACGGTGACGTCGCCGGTCGCCTGGACGTCGCTGTCCTGGATCAGCGCGTCGACCGCGCCCAGTATGGTGTTGAAGGCAATGGTGCCGGCGACGCCGACTGCCAGCCCGCTACCGGTTCCGGCAGCCACCGACACGGAAGCCGCCGCAGCGGTGGCATCGATCTTGCCGGCCTGCGAAGCAGTGACCGAGACGCTGCCCGCATTGAGGTCGGACACGTTGTCGATGGTGGCGGAAACCGTGGCGTCGATCGCATTGCGCGACACCACCAGCCCGATCGAAACGGATTTGCCGTCGGGATCCTGGCCGTAAGTGTAGTTTATGGCTATGACGGGCAGGACCACATGCGATGTGATCTCGCTGATGTTGCTGGCCGAGACCGTAACTAGGCCGTCTGCGTCGATGCTGGTCGAATCCTCGATTACCGCCTCGACGGAATTGATGACCCGGTTGAGGGCGAAAACGCCGCCGACGCTGACCGCCGTCGGGGCACCGCCGCGCAGGGTTTTCACGTAGTTGGAGATTTCCGCGTTGATCGTCTGCGAAGCCGTCGCCGAGACGGTCAGGGCACCGCTCATGTCGGTGGTCGAATTCGAAATCCGCGCGCTGACCTGCGCGGCCGGATCGTGGCCGTAGATGGTGTCGACAAGATTGGTGCCGACCAATGCATCCACGGTGTTGAACAGGAAGTTCTGCCCGGCGAGCCCGATCGTGTTGAACGCCAGCGTGATGCCGGCCGCGGTCGCCTTGGCGATCGTGTCGGCGTCGATCGACGCGTCGATCGACGCGTGGCTTTCCGCCGTGACGGCGAGGTCGGCGCCTTCGACGTGGCTGTCCTCGACCAGCGCGGTGGCATGGCTGACGACGTTGTTGGTGGCGATGACGCCATTGACGGCGATCGACTTGCCCTTGGCGCTGCCCGTAGCCTCTACGCGCGCCGTGGTGGTGGCCACGATCATCCCGGTTTGCAGCGCCGAGACCAGCACGTTGCCGGTGGCGATGATGCTGGCCGCCGTGACGGTGGCGGACGCGCCGCTGTCAATGTCATTGCGGGTGGCAATGCCGCCCGCAGCGATGGCGCTGCCGCCGGCAAGGCTGGGCACGAGGTTGGTGTTGATCCAGTCGATAATGTCGGTGGCGATGAATTTGGACCAGTTGCCGTCCGAGAAATCGATGTTCGACAGATCGATCGACGCGCCGTCGGGGCCGTCATAGACCCATTTTTCGCCGGTTGCCGGACCGCTTAGGCCCGTATCGTCGTCGATATAGACGAGGTCGCCGCTGTTGACCGTCTGGACACCGGACTTGGTGGTGAACTGATAGCTGCCGAGCGCCGAATTGATCAGATTGGTGACCACCGAGGCGCCGTAATCGTTCTTGATCTCGGCGAGCGCCTGAACTTTGCCGTCGGACGTGATCGAGGCATCGTCCGTCGAGGCCACCGTGACGTCCGTGCCTTTGACCTGGGCCGTCGAGGCACCGCTGTTGTCGATGGAAGCCGAGGATTCGCTGGCGATCTTGTTCATCGCCAGGATGAAGCCGAAGGCCTTGCCGTCCGTGCCCGAAATCGAGGTCGAGGACGAGGTAGCCTTGTTGCCGACCGTGGCGTCGATGATCGACTTGTTGTCGGCCGTCACCGAAACAGCACCACCGGCCGCGATGTTGGAATCGACGATGGTCGCCTGCGTCATCGCCGGATTGCGGCCACCGAACGCATCGGCGATCAGGTCGTCGCCAAGCAGGGCGTCGACGCCGTTGAAGAGCACATTGCTCGCCTTCCAGCCGATCGTATTGAAGGCGAGCGTCACGCCGCCCGTGTCGCCGCCGCTCGTGTAGGCCGAACTCTGCGTATCGGCCTTGATTGCAGACACGTTCTGCGCGGCCACGGTTACGGCGCCGGCGCTGGTCACGTCGCTGTTGGAGATCGTTGCCGTCGCGCTGCTCTGCACGATGTTGGTGGCGATGGTGCCGTTGATCGCCAGCACCTTGTCTGCCGGTGTTTCTTCCTTCGGATCGGTCGGCGTCACGGGATTGGCCGGATCGGCCGGCGAGCCCGGCTTGTGGTTGGTGCCGGGATCCGTGTCGGCCGGCTTGCCGTTGCTGCCGTCGGTCTTGGAATCGCCGTCCCAGTCAATCGAACTGCCGCCATTCGCCGTGATCGACGTGTCAACCTTGGCTTTGATGTCGGCGCTTTCCAGCGCCACAACCTGCACGTCGCCGGCAGTGGTGGAGACGGTGGCGTTCTTGATCGAAGCGTCTGAACCGCCGCGCACGTCGTTCATGACCACCAGGCCGCCAACCGCCCGCGAGGGCGCCGCCGACAGGTTCAGATCCTGCAGCAGGACAGTCGCCTCCGGCGCTTCCTTCCAATAGCCAAGATTGGTGAAGTCGGTGCTGGCTAGATCGAGCCCCTGCCCGCTCGCGTTGTCGCCCATGTAGATATAGATACTGCCGGCGTTGCCGCCGATGCGGGTCCAGTTGGGATCGTTGTCGATGTCTTCCGTGCCAGCGTCGATCGCATTGACCAGCGCCTCGAGATCGATGACGCCGTCCTCGCCATTGTACTGGTAGATCGGGCCGCTGTCCTCGCCTTCGGGGGCCTCGAACTGGACCGCGTCGCCGTTCGAGATCGGGAATTTCGACGGCGGCAGCATCTGGTCGAGGTTGATGACCACATTACCGGTGTAGTCGTCGGCGATGCGAACACGGTCGCCAAATTTGATGTCGCGGATCTTGGTGCCGATGCCCGCGTCAGGCCTCGTGTCGTAATCGGCCGGCAGGATGTCGTTGATGGTCTCCTGGATGATCGATGCGCCGCCGTCGGTGCTGACCGAGGTTTCGGCGACCAGCTTGGAGTTCGAATAGATGCCGGAGGAATCGTTGGCCGTGACGGAGATCGTGTCGCCGGCACTGATCGTCTTGCCGGTCGTGCCACTGTTGTCGATGGTCGCCTTGGCGGCCCCCGACACCTTGTTGCCCGATATCACAGCGCCGTAGGAGGCGCCGGATGCCCCGTATAGTGCCGCCGTGTCGGTCACGGCCGCATTGGATACGGTGGCGTTGATCTGCGCGTTGTTGAGTGCCGAGACGTCGATGCCGCCATCGGCGTCGACGGAACTCCTCAGAATCGAGGCGGTGGCGTCGGCGCCGACATTGCCGTCGAAGGCATTGTCGGCGAGGTAAGGCGAACCGATCAGCGTGTCGAGCGTGTTGAACAAAATGTTCTGCGCTTCCCAGCCGACGGAATTGTAGGCGAGCGTCACGCCGACAGCCGTCGCGCCGGATACGCCCGACGAATAGAGCCTGGCGTCGATGCGCGCCTCGTTGTCGGCCGACACGACCAGGTTGCCGCTGGCGGTGACCGAGCTGTCTTCGATGCTGGCCGAGGTCTTGCCGAGCACGACATTGGTGTCGATCTGGCCGCTGAAGCCGAGCACGTCGCCGGAGCCGTCGATGCCGCTGCCGCCGGCGGCCGAAACCGTGTTCGTGGTGTAGGCCGTGATCGTCGACGCGCCCTTGGCCGCAACCGTCAAGTCGCCGCCATTGGCCGCGACCGTCGTGCCCTTGATGTAGGCTTTGGCATCGCCACGGGTGTCATTGTAGGCGATGGACAGGCCGATCGCCTTGGAATTGGTCGTCACCACATTCCCGATGGCCGGGAAGAAGATGTCCTCGAAGTCGGACGTCTTCAGCTGCTGCCATTTCGTGGTGTCGGAATAGTCCACCACTGCGGGATTGTGGCTACCGAGATCGCCCGTAAACGGCGTGTCGCCGATATATCTGTAGACCTCACCCGAATTGACATCGAGAGCCTTCCACTGCGCCGTATTGGTCAGGGTGATGCCGCTTGTCTGGGTGATAGGATCGTCGCCGAGATAGCGGTAGATGGTGCCACCCTTCTCGACCAGATCGCCATGCGTGATCTCGACGGCCCCGCTCACCGTGTCGAGATCGTATTTGGCGTCGAGATAGTCGAGCGCGACACGGACCTTGTCGCCGTTCTCGACCGTGCGTGTTCCGGACTTGGTTGTATATTTGTAATCGCCGGCGCCAAGTTCATCGGCCACCTTGCTGACGACATCTTGCAGCGCGCCGAGCGTGCTGCCGGGCGCGGCTGTCGACACCACCGATATGTCGGCCGATATCGTCGCCGCATTCGAGGTCTCGATGTCGACCGCGCCGCCCGCGGTGACGGTCCTGGCCGGGGTACCGCTGTTGTCGATATAGGCGGACGCGCCCGAACTGACCTTGTTGCTGGCCAGGATCGCTCCGGCCGCGGTGCCGCTGACGCCGTATTTGGCGGAAGGCGTGAACGTGTTCGTCCAGTCCATCGCCGTTTCGTTGCCGGTCGTGGCGGTGATGCCGGCCTCATTGACGGCCGACAGATCGATGTTGCCGGCGATGTCGATGCTGGAGTTCGTGATGAAGGCGGTGGTCAGCACCGGTGTTTCGTTGCCGAGCGCCTTGCCGATCTCGGGTGAACCGATCAGCGTATCGACGGCGTCGAAGAGCAGGTTCTGCGGCTGCCAACCGACGGCGTTGAAGGCGAGCACGAAACCGTAGACGCTGCCCGAGCCATAGGCCTGGCTGAGCGCCGTTGCGTCGATCGTCGCTTTGGTCGTCGCCTTGACGGTCAGGTCGTTACCGGCAACTCCACTTGTTGCCTTGGTGACAGAGCTGTTCTCAACGGAAGCCGACGCGCCACCTTGCACGGTGTTGGAAACCGAGACACCGCTGGTCGAATCCCAGGAATCGATGACGCTGGTGTCGACGGCGGTGATGGTGGCGGACTCATCCGCCGTTACCGAAACCGCGCCGTTCGTGGTCACCGAAGTGTTGACGAGCTTGGCGATCACATTGCTCTTGACCTGATTGCGGTCGAAGATGCCGCCCAGGCCCGTGGCATTGCCGACGACGGATTTTTCCGACATGCCGGCCGCCAAAAGACCCGTCTTGGCGAGATCGGCCGGGATCAGGTTGTCGCTGTTGAGCTTCTTCCACAGGCCGAAATCGTCGAAATTGGCCGTCGCCAGATCGACGGCCGCGCCGTCCGGTCCCATGTACCGGTAGATGCCGCCCTTCTCGCCGGTGCCCGCGTAGTCATCCGCGTCGCTGATACGGACGGTGTCGCCCAGATTGAGATGAGGCGTGCCCGACTTCGTCGTATATTTGTAATCGTCCAGCATGTCGCTGGCGATCTCGTTGACGATGTTGACGCCATTGGTGTTGTCGAGCTGGGAACTGACGCCAAGGCCGGTGGTGGCTTCGATGCCGGCCTCGTCGGCGGCACTGACCGCGACTGTCTTGGCGACAACCGTGCCGCCGCTGATGAACGCGGTCGCGGTGCTGCTGACCTTGTTGCCGGAAATGACCGCGCCGTAGCCGGTCGTCGCGCCGTCGAACAGGGCTTCGACCGAGGCGGAGGCCTCGTTGGTGATCGTCGCGGTGATCAGAGCGCTTGATACAGCCTCGACAAGCACTTCGCCATCGGAGGTGACGTTGGAATTGGTGATCGAGGCTTCGACATTGAACGGGTTTTCATGGCGCAGCGACGTGTTGGTATCGCCCGTCGCGCCGGCGACATCGGCGACGACGTCACCGAGCAGCGTCTCCACCGTGTTGAAGAGGAAGTTGCCGCGCTCCCAACCGATCGTGTTGTTGGCGATCTGGAACGCCGCGGCCTTTTCGCCTTCTCCCACTTCAGCGACGGTCTTGTTTTCGGACTGGATCAGCGAATGGTTCTCGGCGTGGACGGTCACGTCGCCGACCGTGTTGGCGCTCGTACCGATGGTGGCGCCGGTGATCTTGGCTGAGGTCTGCCCCTGGATCAGGTTGGTTGCCACGATGGCACTCTGCCCGCTGGTGGCGCCTGCCTTGAACAGGAAGCCCTTGACCGAACCGAGCGCCTTCTGGACCAGCGCATCCTGGTTGAACGGCGAACCGCCTTCGGCTTCGCTGAGCACATCCGCCATGGCCTGGATGGCGCCGGTCGAATCCGCCGTCACCGAGACAGTGGCCGCCTGGACTTTGGCCTTGTTGATGAGCGCGGCCGCGCCGCCTCGCACGTCGTTGAACACTATGGCCGCGCCGATCGCGCTGCCGCCGGTCGCGCGCAGGTTGAAATCGAGTATCGAATAATCGAGATCGGCCTTCCACAGATCCTTGTCGGTGAAATCGACCTGGCTCGGATCCGTCAAGTCGAGCGTCGGGTTGTCGGCGCCCAGATAGGTGAAGGTCTGCCCGCGTTCGCCGGTCAGCAGGACAAAGGCGGGATCGGTCGCGAAATCGACGGTCGTGGAGCTATGCGTGAAATCGATATGCTTGTCGGGGCCGGTATATTTGTAGAGATGGCCGGCGCCGCCCAGCACCGAGACATAGACGATATCGCCGGTCTTGACGTCGATCGACCCGGTGTTGCCGTCGGTCTTGACGTCGTAATCGAGCCCGACCTTGGTGCCATAGGCCAGCGGCACCACCTTGTCGTCGGTCAGCAAGCGGTCTGTGTTGGGCTTCTGCCCGTCATCGAACAGGTCCGCAAGCGCATGCAGTCCGCCGTCGCTGGAGGCGATCGCCGCCGTCTCGATCTTGGTGTTGGAATTGATCGTGGTGTCGTCCCGGGCGCTGACGTCGAGCGCGCCGCCCGCGGTGACCTGCTTGGAGGTTGAACCGCCGTCGATCGTCGCCGAGGCAAGCCGGCTGACCTGGTTGCTCGACAGGATCGCGCCGATCGACTTGGCGCCGCTGGAGAGAATGCCGCCTTCGGAGACATTGCGCGAGGCATTGCTGACCGTGGCGTTGACGACGCCTTTCGAAAGCGCCGTGACCATCAGCGCGCCGGCCGCCGCGACCACGGAATCCGAGATCGTGGCACTGACCTTGACCTGTTGCTCGCTGGTCCAGAACTGGGTGCCGAGCAGGACATCGAGCGTCGCCCTGGCGATACCGGCGGCCGTGCTGCCGACATTGAAGCCGATGACGTTGAGCGCCTCCAGCCCGGTCACAGCCTTCGAAGAACCCATGGCCAGGCTGACCGGACCACGACCGTCAATATCGACATAGATGGTTGCGTCCACGAAGCTGTTGTCGGTGGCCGAAACGACGACATCGGCGGTGCCGGTCGTCTGGACATTGCTGAGATTGATCGTTGCCGTGGTCGAGCCATTGACGACATTGACGGCCAGCACGCCGGCGACCGCTGTCTTGGCGACAACCGGGGCATCCGCACCGACCGGGGCGGAGGACGAGTAGGCCAAAAGGTTGGTCTGGTTTATCGCGGCGACCGTGACCGTGCCGTCGCTGTCGACATTCGACTGCGAAATCGAAGCGGCGGTCGTCTTGGTCACCATGTTGATGACGCTGACGCGCGCGACCTGCGTCGAGGGCGCTGTGTCGTTCGGGTTCACGCGCGGCTGGAACGGTGTCGCGATCGCGATGAAGGTCGAGTAGTCGCCGGCCAGCACAGAAACGCCGCCAATACCGGCGTTGACAACGCTCTCGTCTATCCCGGCGCTGGTTTCGCCGGTGACGCGATTCTCGGCGTCGAGACCGGTCGAACGGTAGGTGGTCGCGCTGTCGGCAGTGACCGCCAGTCCACCGGCATTCACGGTGATCCCACGGGCCAGCGCCTTCGTTGTATCGGAGGCGACATTGGTCACCGAGCCGAGCGAGCCCGAGATAATGGCGTTGCGCACCTCGCCCTTGCTGGACGCGGCGACCGCGACATCGCCATCGGCACTGATCGCGATTGGATGCGTGGAGACGGCGGCGGTTGCGGGACCGACGGTGACGCCCGTGGTCCGGTTGACATTGGTGTCCGAACTGACAGCCGAGAAGATGACAATCCCCTCGGTGCCCGGAATCAGCACATCGGTTTCGGTCTGGAGATTGACCGCAACGCGGCTGTCGTCGGCGGCCGAGATTTGCACGTCCGTCACGCCATCGTTGATCGTGCCGCCGGTCTGAATGATCTTTGCGGCGGCATCGACCGACGTTGTCGTCGTGTTGGTGACAGTGACGTTGGATTGAACCTGCGAGTTCGTAAAACCGTTGATGACGGTCTTCGCCATCGTCGCCAGGTCTTCCGCGGCAATCTCGCCGCGCGACAGAGCGTCATTGAAAGCCTGCGAGCTGGTATCGAAAACGCCGCCGGAGCCGGCCTTGATCTGGGCGATCGTGTCTTGCGGGATGCTGGTGAGAGCCAGCACATCATTCGGAACGACGACTTCGGTCAACCCGAGAAGATTCGGGATCGGCACCTCGGTGATCATCAGGTCGACATCGACACCGGTGTTGGCCGCTATCGTTATCGCCGATCCGGTGAGCGACGCCGTGGCGGCCAGCGTCACCGTCGATGTATCGGTCAGCGTCGCGGCGATGGTGCGCAGGCTGGGCAGGGCCTTGCCGTGGGCCTTGACCGTGTTCGACACCTGAGACGAGACCGTCACCGCACCGCCGGCCGCCGCAAGCGATCCGGCGATGGTGACGGTTGCCGACGTCGCCGTCGTTGCACTGAGCGTCGAAACGATCCCGGCGGCGTCGATCGATGTGCGGGCCCAGTCAACGGCCTCGATGTCGATCGACTGCGCGCTGATCACGGCCGAGGAGCCGATGTTGATGTCCTCGGCGCTCAAGCCAAGGCTGCCCGTGGTTGAAACGACCGAATTGACGGCGATCTCCTCGCCCGCATCCAGCATCAGCGAGAAGCCGGCATCGGTGGGCAACGACGAAAGCGTCGTCACATTGGCGCTGTCGCCGAGATAGAGCCAGACTTTGCTGGTCGCCGCCGAATCGTAATTGGTGCCGTCGATGATCACGCGCAGGGAGTTGGTGCCGTTCGCCTGCACGGTGACGTTCTTGTTGGTTGCCGCCGAAACCGTCGCCGAGCGGTCAACGACGAGCACGCCGCCGCCGACGGCGAAAGGCTCCATGTTCTCGAAGGCAAGTGTCGAGCCGTTCGGATTGGCGAACGTGACCTTTCCGGAGCCGTTCGCCCCCAGCGTCGCGTTGCTGGCGGCCAGGCCTCCAGAATAGACGATCGTATCGTGGCCGCCGAAGCCGCCATCCATCGTGCCGCTGAGCTTGCCAGCGGCTGCGATTGTGAAGGTGTCGTTGTTGCCGTCGGCGCCCTTCAGGTTCTCCGTGCCGGTGAATGCGACATTGACATGCGCGCCATTTACGGTGCCGGCATTGTTGCCGTTCAGCGTCCAGGTGGCGTTGGCGGAGCTATCGAACACCACCTTGTCGTTGCCGCCGCCGCCGTCGAACAGGATCGACTTGGAAAGCGTATTGGCGCCAAACGAATCCGCGTCGATCTTCAGCGTATCCCTGCCGCTGCCGCCGGTGATCGAGATCGACGACGTGTTTGCGCTGGCATTGATGGTGCTCAGGTCGCCGAATGCCAGCACCTTGCCGCCATTGGTCTGGTCGATGATCTGGACCTGCTGGATGGTGGTGGCGACGTTGTTGACCGTCTGCACCTCTTCGATCAGACGGACCAGGATTTCATGGTCGACGTTCGGGCCGTCGGTTGCCAGATTGACGTTGAGGTCGGCATTGAGCAGCAGGCGCGGCTCGAGGGGATCGAAGATCAGCCGAATGCGGTCGGCTAGTTCGCGCTGCACGCGCGAGCCCTTGAGCAGGCGCGCCAGTTTGGCTTTCAGGATTTCAGAAAGCTTCGCCCGCCGGTGCGATATAGGCCTGCCCGAAATGCCTTCCGACTTGAACGGAAATGCCATCTTCGCTTACCCCCCGCTCGCGCGCTCATCTCAATGAACCGCGCGGAACGCCCCAAAATTCCCTGCCCATTTCCATGCCCAGTCACGAAAAAGGGCGCATTGAATGCGCCCTCCTTCAAGTCATGCGTCCGCAGGCTCCGGAGCAGTTTCCGGCTCGGGCGCTTCATCTTTCACCCCGACCGCTCCCGCTCCCATGCGCTCGGCCGTCGCCGACAGATGGCGCATTGACTGCAGATGCAAATAAATCAGTTCCAGGTCATCGGCCCTGGCAAGCTCGGCCAGTTGATCGCCAGACAACGCCTTCAGCCGATCGCGGTTGACCGCGAAAAACCCCGACAGCATCAGCGTCTTGCCATCGCGCAACGTAAAGCGCGCCTGCATCGCTTCGAACAGGTTGAGATCGTTGAGGCGCTTGGTCAGCGCCTGGGTGCGCTGGAACTGCACCTGATAGGCCTGCAGGAAACCAAGCACGTTTTGCAGGTACAATGTGCGTTCGCCGTCGCCGTCGAACAGCCGCTCGCCGCGCCCCTTGCGGTTGCAGCCTTCGAATTCCTCATCGACGCAAAGCGTGAAATTCGCACCGTCATCGGTGCTCGAGAAGACGAAGGGATAGCGGCGCAGGAACGCCGGGACATAGCGCCCGCCCCAGGATCCGTCCTCATTGACAAAGAGATTCTCGCCGTCGCGCACACCGAGAAGAACCACCGGAATTATACTTTCGCCCTGGCCCGCGAAAACCACGGCATATTCGGCCGCGGCACCGGAAAACTCGGCGGCCATCAACGGCACCGAGTTAACCTGCCTGGCGAAAGCAAAATTGTTGCCGGTCTTGACGGACAAGTCGCCATGGCTTTGGCGTGATACCGGTACCGCCCGCTCATATATTAAAAGTTGCTTTACCATTCCCCACCCGTATCAGCACAAAAAAGCAACCGAACGATCCCGTTCGGCCCCCGTCCAAAAAACATTAAGGAAACCCTTAATTAGGAAACTAGACGATGGTTTCCGCAAGGGCAACAGCTTCTTTTGAAGAATTGATCAGCGGGACCAGTCGATCTGCGTGATCGCCATATCTTTTGACATAAGCGCTGTTGAGGCCAAGGCATTGTGTTGACGCGCAACTGTCCCTGTAGGGGCACTGATAGAAGCCGTTTTTCGCAAACTCGTCCCAGAAGGCAGGGTCGATGTAAAGTTGCGGCTGATCGTTAACCAGAAGTAAAGAATCGTCGCCGAGCAGGCACTCGGGAAAATTCTTGATCTCCACCGAACGGCCGTGCGCGCGCGCTTTGCGCGCCGCTTCCTTCAGGTAGGGCAATACGTCCAGATGGTTGGCGGCCAGGCCTTTTTCGTCGGTCTCGGCCATCGGCCAATACAGCCAGAATTCCATCTGCGTAAGCCGCTTCAGATGCGCAAGCCTGTCAACAACAGCCGGCAACAATCGATAGCTGGCTTCAGTTACGACAGTATTGGTGATTGTCGCGACGCCCGGATATTCGTCGAGGATCTCCAATCCGCGTACCGTCTTCTCAAACGAACCTTTGACCGTGGTTATCGTGTCGTGGGTCATGGCGTCGCTTCCGGCGACGCTCACGAAAAATTCATCGACGCCCGCCTCAACGAGGCTCTCACTGTACGCCCGGCGGCCCAGATGCATGCCGTGCGTCTGTATGCGGACATGGTCGAAGCCGGCGGCACGTGCTTGGCGAGCCAGGTCCGGCAGGTCCCGGCGAAGTGTGATCTCCGAGCCGGTGAGGATGAGCCCAGTCCATTGCCGGGTGCGGCTGTTGTGGGCGAGCAACTCACGGAAGGTGTCATCGCTCTCGGGCGCAAGGCGATCCATCGTGCCCTCGATCATGCAATGCACGCATTTGAGGTTGCAGCGGAACTCCATCGTCAGCGAGACGTATTTGCTATGATCGTAGATTGCCATCACGCGCCCATGAGAAAATCTACAGAACGCCGTAATAGGCGCTCTTGAGAATTTCCAGCCTGCCGCCGATCATACGGTAATCGATACCGACATCATAGAGCATGTGGTCGAGCCGGGTTTTATTGGCGGTCAGGAAGGCTTGTATAGCGTCGGGATAGCCTAGCCTGCCGACGAACCAGATCAGTTGGTCGATGCGTATCCGGGAGAAATAAACACCGTCATTATACTTCTTGTTGGCAACGACGATGATGCCGCAGTCGCAGAGTTCCGGCCACAGGATGGAGGAGATATCGAGGCCGTCGAGGTCTAGATGCGCCGACGCCGCGACCTTGCCGACAATATCTTCCCAGTCATCCTTGGCGTCGAAGAAATAATAAAGGTTGTCGAAGCGCAAGCCGGACGGGCTGAGCTGGTAGCAGAGCCCGGAGGAAACCACGCTGCTCGGATTGCCGAGATAGACACTGATCTCTTCGATCCCGCGCTTCCGCTCGCCAAGTGCGGCATCGAGATCGAGCGAGAACATGAAATAGGGGCGCTTCGGCGACAAGGCGAGCGTCGACGGCGCATAGGGCGCCAACGCTGCCAGCACCCTTTCTATCGAGACTTCTCGCTCAAGGCGCTCGTAGTCGTAGAAATAGAGCTCCCAGCTGAAATCGCTCCCTTTCTGCTTGACGCCCCACACGGTCCGGAACGGACCGATTTCGCCCTGCACCGCGCGCACCATGTCGTTCAGCAGGGGCGGAGCGCCAAGCGCCTCGAAGGATTGCCAGAGCAGCGTCGAGGAGCGAAGCTTGCCCGCCGTGGCGGCCACCGGTTTGTAGGGCCAAAGGCAATAGTCGAACTGCTTGTCTCCCGGCTGCGTCCACTCAAGAAAGTCAGCCACGGCCAACGCCCTTTCTTGCGGATGCGCCAAAGTAAAGCGTCGCGAAATCCCGGCCATTGCGTCCAATTCCGCCAGACAGATGACCGAGCGGTTCGCCGGCGATCCGCGAAAGCCATCCATCAATATTAGCCGGCTCGATACCGTAGGCACGCCCCAGCCGCCTGACCGTGTCCTCCACCGAGGCAACCTGGAGACCGGCCGAGTAGAAGTTGATGTCGAAGGAATGCCGCGGCGATCCGTCCTCCTGCACCTCCATGAAGAAAATCCGGTCGTCCGGACAATGGTGGCGCGCCGCCTCGATCATCTCAAAGGCGGCATCGACCGAGGGAAAGGCAGCAGCATTGGCGCGCAATCCGGCTAGACGCTGCCGGACTGCGGCGACGCCACGTGCTTCGGCCGGCCAGAGATAGCGCGAAACCCTGGCGGATTGCGGGTCGTCAGGCCGCCATTTGACGGCGACATGGACCAGTTCGGTCACCGGTTTCGCGCCCTTGGCCAGACCGCGCCGGACCCGTCCGGAAAACTCGACATAGATCTTGTACAGTCCGGCCTTGCCGCCCTCGTAACCGAAATGCACGATCTCGGCCTCGCCAAGATGTTCGCACAACATGGCAAGCATGGCTTCCGGCAGCGAGAGCTTGCGGGCAATCGAACGAAGTCCGGCCTTGGCATCGGTTCCCAGCGAATCCTTGTGCACGATGGCGAGGAACCGATCCTCGTTGATCTCGCCATCGCCAAGCTTGGCCGATCGCTCGAGCCCGAATGGGCAGTTCAGATCCTCGATCAGCGAAAGCATGCGCTTGCCTTGCGCTTCGATCGGCGTCCGCTTCGGGTCGCCGGCCTCGGCAAACCGGTCCAACCGCTGCAGGATCGCAAGCACTGCCTCTTCGGCAAGCCTGTCCACCGAAGCCCGGCCATCCATGATGATATCGGCGGCGGGCCGCACCCGTTCGCGTTGCATGGCATAAGTACCGGCGATGAACCCCGTGTAGTGCGACAGGTAAGACTCCAGCCATCCCATGAAGGCCGGCGCTTCGCCGGGGGTCGCGCGTGCCCTGCCCGCTGCTTCGCCGATCTTGCGGGCCAGCGCTATGTCGGGCGGTGTGTCGACCCAGATCAGCGTGTCGATCAGTTCGCCGGTAGCGCCGTGCGCGCGCCCGAGCAGCGTATCGAGCAGCACGCATTTCGGAGGTGGCGTGGTTTCGGCAAGCCGGATCATCTCCCGGACCAGCGGCTCCAGCATGATCTCGTCGTAGTTCGACCCGCGTTCGATCCAATCCCTGATCTTTGATGGCGGCGATGCGGTGATGGTCTCGAAGTCGTCATAGTGCAGGGCCGGCACGCCGAGTCGATCCTGCAATGCCTTGGTCAGAGAGGTTTTGCCGCTGCCGGGGTGGCCTGATATCGCGACAATGGGCGCTCGCTTCATTGCCATTTCTTTCTCGCGGTGATCAGCGCAAAAGGCATCTCGATCCCGACGGACTGGACACTGATATCGATAAAGCCGAGTTTGTCGAGTTCGACCGCATAAAAATCCGGCTTGCGAAAAAACGGCAGGAAAACAAGGTTGGCGACCATCGAATAGGGAAGCCTGGTGCCGGCGGGCTCGATCGGCATGCGCTCGAAGATCACCATGCGCCCACCGGGTTCGAGCGCGGCGGCGGCTTCCCGCATGAACGTGGCGGCGTCGTCCTGCGGCCAGTCGTGCAGCACCGACTTGAAGCTGATGATGTCGTGGCCGGCCGGCAACCGGTCGCGGCGAAAATCGCCCTCCTTGAAGGTGATCCGCGCTGCCTGTGGCGAGCCTGAAACATGGCGCCGGCCAAGCGCGCAGACGACGGGCAGATCGAAAACCGTCGCTTCCATCGACGGATTGCGCTCGCATACCTGCCGGGCGAATTCACCGCTGTTGCCGCCGACATCCAGGATCCTCCTGTGTCCGGCGAGGTTCAGCCGGTCGAGACAGGCCGGCGCTTCGTATCGGGTGAGCGTCGAGGTGTAGCCCACCCATCGCGCCGTGGCGGCGAGGTTTTCCGGCGTCACCTCCATGCAGCGGTCGTAACGGAAAAGCTCGAACACCTGGGCTCGCGCCATGAACTGCGGAATATCCGAAAGCAGCTCAGCAAAAAGGCCATGAACGTCCGGCGCCACCAGATTGGCGAACCAGAGCTTTGCCTCCAGCAGGTCACGGTGGGCCAGCGCGTCGCGGAAATCGGGCGTCAAGCGGAGCGGATCCTCGCCACGAACCACGCCATTGCTTGCCAGCAGTTGAAGAAAGAAGTCGAAAGCAGTCTCGGGCATCTGAGCCAAACGATGGATATCGCTTCGAGCCGCCGATTGTCGGCCAGCCAGCAGGTCGACCAGCCCACGCGACAAGGCGAGAGCCAGGGCCCGCGACTCAATCTCGGTTTCGAGGAAGCGGTCTACCTGCCGTATCGGGTCGGTATTGATCACGCCCAGTCCTCGCCCACGTTCCACTTGCCAGCCTCATCGATCAGAGCTTTCGACAGTTGAGGCCGTCGATTTTCACCGGCATCGTCATCTATTGTGGCAGATTCAACACAGTACATCGCAAGTGTATAGGATCGAGACCAATCCACGGACAATTTTTTGACACATTTCAGAACCGCGTGTTAGTCGCAATAGCATTGGGTGAGGGAGTGACTTTATGGTCCGCAGTCTGTTTGCAGCGTCGGTCACGATCGCCGCGCTCGTTTCCGTCACCTCGCTTTCACGAGCCGCAGACCAAGTCGTCGCGCCCCAGGAAGCCACCGGCCCGTCGTGGACCGGATTTTTTGTCGGCGTGCACGGCGGTGGTGCCTTCGGCAATATGGGCTACGACTTCCCGTCGGACCCCAATTCGCTCGATTATAAGTTCGGAGCCGCGGACTTCACCTACGGCGTCCATGGCGGCTTCGATTACCAGTTCAGCAATCGCTGGGTGGCGGGTTTTGAACTGGACTATACGCAAATCGACGCCGACTATTCGCCTTTCGCCGCCGGCGGCTTCGGAACGCTGGTCAAGGCAAAATCGATCTATTCGGTATCCGGTCGCGCGGGCTACCTCGTGACGCCGCAGACGCTGGTCTATGGCCGGCTGGGATATGCCGGCATCAAGCTTGACGATATCGAGCAAGGCTTTTTCGACACTGTTAGCAAGACTGTTGGCGCGGCTGAAATCGGCATCGGCGCTGAAACCTTCCTGTTTGGCAATCTGACGGGGCGGATCGAGGCGAATTATTACCACCCCTTCGACAAGTTCACGAACACTGATGCTGAATCCTTCGATCCCCACTATCTCCTGGTGACGGCGGGCCTGGCCTATCGCTTCAACGCGCAGAACGGCTCCGCCTACCCGGTCCAATCAGCACCCGATATGAATTGGGGCGGTTTCTATGCCGGCGTCGATGGTTCGTACAATTTCGGCAACATGCATCTCGATGTCGATGTGCCAGGCGCAACCGTCGGTCCCTATGGGGCGCAGAGCATCGGCGGCGGAATCTTTGCCGGCTACAATTTCCTTCTGGGCTCTTCCTATCTGCTTGGTGTCGAAGCCGGTGCCGACTACCTTGATGCACGCTTCAAGGATCCGTCGCAGAATTCGCTCGATCCGAGCGCTCCGACGCTGTTTGGCACCGTCAAGGCTGAGCTCTCCCTCACTGCTCGCGCCGGCTACTTCGCCACGCCTTCAACCCTTGTCTATGCCAAGGGTGGCTTTGCTGGTCTGTGGACCGACGCCAATGATGAGTTCTTCGGGCTCGACGGTGGCGGCAGCAAGATGCTGTCGGCCTACCAGATCGGCGGCGGTATCGAATCGGCCCTGACAGACAAGCTCAGCCTGCGTGTGGAAGGCCTGTACACCAAGGCGGTGGATGGCCTGACCGTCGCCAACACCCAGCTTGATCAGAATGAGTTGAAGCCGTCGCTGCTGACCGGCAGGATCGGCCTCGCCTATCATTTCTAGCCCAGGCCAGCTCTCGGCTCGCACGCGATTCTTCGCGGTCCGAGCCGTGCGCGGGCCGCGGTAACGTTACCTCCCGCTTCTCCCTTTGCGCTGCGAAGACGCCTTTCGGTCCCGACCCATTTGAATTATTGTCCGCCTCGGGCGTGTCGACCAAGATGGTCGGTGCCTTTCTCGGGGCGAGAATCGTAAAAACCGGCAGCGCATTCGACGATCGCGGTTCTCGACCGCGATCGAGGCAGCGACGACAGGCATGGGAGACCAAATGGCCAAGACACCAGCATCCGCTAAGCCCGCAAGACCCGCAACACCCAAAAAGGAAGACGGCACGGCGCGCAAGGGCGTCCAGTGGCTTGAAGACCAGATGACCACCCACTTCGCCAATGTGGTCAACGTTCAAGGCACCAGGGAGCAGGTCGACCTGTTCTTCGGCACCAACCGGACCTGGAATGTCGAGGATGGCGGCTCCGTTTCTGTCGAGCTGTCCAATCGCATCATCCTGACGCCCCTGGCGGCGAAACGGTTGTGGACCGTGCTCGGTGGCGTGCTGCGCGAGCATGAGGCCCGCTACGGGTCACTCAACGTCGAGTAAGCGACCGGGAAAAATGGCCAAGGTCACGCAAAGCGACGATGCGGATGAGGCCGAAGAGGCCGCATCCGCCAGTTCCTTGACGCTTCTTGCGCCAGCGCTCTGGAAGCGCCTCTCCGAAGCAAGCACGTCCGAGGATCTGGCCACCGCATGGCTTGCCTTGCAATGCAGCATGATCCCCGGCGCGTCGAAGGGCATCGTGCTCGTTGAAGCGCGTGGAGGGATGCGCCTGCTGTCGGCATGGCCCGAAGCGAACGACGAACCAGCAGACCTCAAGAGCACGACGGAGCTGGCCCTGTCCGAACGCCGTGCCGTGGCACGCGGCGCGACCGCCGATTCCGTCGCCAGTCCTTCCGTGGCCTTCCCGATCCTGCTCGACGACGCCGTCATCGCAGTGGTTGCGGTCGGGATCGCCGTCGCCAAGCCGTCGCAGGCCAAGGAGGCGATGCGGGCCGCCATCCGCCAGATCCAGTGGGGCTCGGCCTGGCTGCGCGACCATCTGCGCGGCCAGCGGGCCAGCACCAATGTGCGCCAGCTCGACCGTTCACGGGCCACGCTCGACCTGATCGCTTCGGTTCTCGAACACCAGCGATTTGCTCCCGCGACCATGGCGGCCGCGACGGAACTCGCGATCCGTTTCGACTGCGCCCGGGTCAGTATCGGCTTCACGCGCCGCGGATCGGCCCGTATCGCCGCCATTTCGCACACCGCGCAGTTCGGCCGTCAGATGGGCCTCGTGCGCGCCATCGGGGCGGCCATGGACGAGGCCATCGACCAGCGCTGTTCCATCCTCTATCCCATCGGCGTCGATGAGCCGATCGCCACCCACGCCCACGGCGAAGTCGCCCGGCTACAGCATGACGGCCAGGTGCTGACGGTGCCGATGTTCGTCGTCGACGCCTTTGTCGGCGCCATCACGTTCGAACGCCGGCGCGGTCATGCCTTCGAGCCTGAGATCGTGCAGATCCTCGACATGATCGCCACCGCCATCGGTCCCATTCTCAACGAGAAACGACTGAACGACCGCTGGCTGATCTTCAAGATCGGCGAGTCGCTCTGGCAGCAGATCAAGCGGCTGCTCGGGCCTGGCTACACCGGCCGCAAGCTCGCCGCGATCGGCCTCGCCGCGGCGGCGGCCTTTGGTTATTTCGCCACCGACACCTACCGCGTCAACGCTGACGCGCAAATCGAAGGATCGGTTCGCCGCGCGATCATTTCCTCCTATGACGGCTTCATCCAGGAGGCCAAGGCGCGGGCCGGCGATGTGGTGAAATCCGGGGATGAACTGGCGACGCTCGAAGACCGTGAACTGGCTCTCGAGCGGCTGCGCTGGGCGACCCAGCGGCAGCAATACAGTTTCGAATACGACAAGGCCCTGGCGACCCGCCAGCCGGCCACGATCAATGTCGTTAAAAGCCAGATCGACCAGGCCGACGCGCAGCTCAAGCTGATCGACGAACAGATCGGGCGCACCAGGATCGTGGCGCCGTTCGATGGCCTCGTCGTGTCCGGCGATCTCAGCCAGCGGATCGGCGGCTCGGTCAGCCGCGGTGAATTGCTTTACGAGATCGCGCCGCTGACCGATTACCGCGTCGTCATGCAGGTCGACGAACGCCAGATCGCCGACGTCAGCGAGGGCCAGAAGGGCGAGGTTATCTTTGCTTCCCTGCCGGAAGAGCATTTCGAGCTGACTGTGGGCAAGATCACGCCGGTGGCGCAGGCCAAGGACGGCAAGAACCTCTTCCAGGTAGAGGGCAGCCTGACGCAGACGTCGCCGCGGCTGCGGCCCGGCATGATCGGCGTCGCCAAGATCGCGATCGACCAGCGTCGGCTCGTCTCGATATGGGCGCGGCCGGTGCTGGAATGGTGGCGCCTGGCAAGCTGGCGCTGGATGCCGTGACGTGGCCAAGTCGCTGTTCAGCCCGTCCTGGTATCGTGTCGCCGAGCTGAAGGTCAGGCTACGCAGGCATGCCCAGATTCACCGGCAGAAATTCCGCGGCGAGATCTGGTACGTTTTGCAGGATCACCAGACCGGGCGCTTCCACCGGCTGTCGGCGTCCGCCAACCTGATGATCTCGCTCATGGACGGCAGGCGCACCTTGCACGAGATATGGGATCTCGTCGGGCGACGCGTCGGCGACGACCCGCCGACGCAGGATGAGGCCATCCACCTGCTTGCCGAACTGCACGCTTCAGACCTTCTGCAGGGCGAGCTGCCGCCCGATTTCCAGGAACTGACCGACCGCTCCGCCAAGCAGGCGCGCAACGAGGTGATCAACAAGCTGCGCAACCCGATGGCGCTGCGCATGCCGCTGTTCGATCCTGACCGGTGGCTCGATCTCACCATGCCGCTGGTTCGGCCACTATTCACCATCTATGGCCTGATCGCATGGCTGGCGCTGGTCGGAACCGGCATTGCGCTGGCGGTGCTTCATTGGTCCGAACTGAGCTCCGATGCATCGGATCGCCTGCTCAGCGCCGGCAATGTCGCCTTGATCATCGCCATCTACCCGCTGGTCAAGACGTTCCACGAAGCCGGCCACGCCTACGCCACCAAAGCGTGGGGCGGCGCGGTGCACGAAGTCGGGCTGATGCTGCTCATTTTCGTTCCGGCGCCCTATGTCGATGCAACCGCATCGACCGCCTTCCGCGAGAAATGGCGCCGCGTGGTCGTCAGCAGCGCAGGCATCATGGTCGAATTCGCATTGGCCGCCGCCGCCATGATCTTCTGGGTCAACGCGGAGCCTGGCCTTGCCCGCGCCGCCGCCTTCAACGTCATGGTCATCGGCGGCATCTCGACGCTGTTCTTCAACGGCAACCCGCTGCTGCGCTTCGATGGCTACTACATTTTCGCCGATCTGATCGAGGTTCCCAACCTCGGCACCCGCGCCAATCGTTACTTCTGGTACCTCGTCCAGCATTACCTTCTGGGGATCACGAATATCGACAATCCGGCCTCGGCGCCGGGTGAGCGCAAATGGCTGTTCGGCTACGCCGTGCTGTCCTTTTGCTACCGCATAATGCTCAGCCTCACCATCGCATTGCTGGTCGCCACCAAGCTGTTCTTCATCGGCGTCCTGCTCGCCCTGTTCACGGTTTTCGGCACCGTGGTGATGCCGATCTTCAAGGGCCTGAAATTCCTCATGACGACGCCACGCCTGCAAGGCCAGCGCGGTCGCGCCATCGCATTGAGCGGAGCCGCTGTTGCCGGGCTCGCCACGCTCGTACTGTTCGTGCCCATGCCATACGGCACGGTGGCGCAGGGTGTGGTCTGGATACCGGACCGCGCCGAAGTGCGGGCCGACACCGCCGGTATCGTCACCGAAATTCTCACCGCGCCGGACACGATGGTTTCGGCCGGAACGCCGCTGCTGCGGCTGGAAGATCCAGGCATTAGCGGCCGCGTCGCGCTGATCGAGGCGCAGCGGCACGAGTTGCAACTGCGTTACGAGGCGGTGCGGTTTTCCGATCGCGTCGAGGCGGACGTCCTGCTCGAGCAGATAAAAAACATGGAGGGCGTGCTCGCCTCGGTAAAGCAGCGGCGTGACGGACTGGTGGTGAGCGCCCATGACGCGGGACGATTCATCCTGCCAAAGGCGGCCAATCTGCCCGGCCGGTTCCTCAACCAGGGCGACCTGGTCGGTTATGTCGTCTCGACCGCCACGCCGCAGTTGCGCGTGATCGTGCCGCAAAGCGAGGTCGATCTGGTGCGCGCGCGCACTGACGGCGTCGAGGTCCGGTACGCGGGCGAGTCCGGAAGGCCGGTGCCGGCCCGTATCAGCCGGGAAGTTCCGGCAGCCCAGTTCGATCTGCCAAGCCTGGCGCTTTCCGTGGAAGGCGGTGGAACCGTCGCCATGCGGTCTGGAAACGACGCCAGCGGCAAGCCGCGTGCGCTGGAAGGATTGTTCGTTTTCGACATAGCCCCCCAGCGGGCAGGCGAGCATCTGCTTCTGGGCAGCCGCGTCTTCGTTCGCTTCGACCACGGCAGGGAGCCGCTGATCTGGCGCTGGGTGCGCACCGTGCGCCAGACCTTCCTGAGCCGCTTCAATGTCTGACGCCGCTCTGATCAGGCCGCCGCTGCCGATCCTCTATGCCGAACGGGAAGATGCCAAGCGGGCGCCACTCGATGAATTCGCCTCGCGTGTCCTTGCCTATGGCGTCGTCGCGGGCTCCGGGCGCCGTGCCCGCCGGCTCGCCGATATCGTGCCCAAGGCAGATGCGTTCGACGGCGAGATGCGGGCGTTGTCGGACGAAGCGCTTCGCCTGCGAGCGCGGCATGTGTCGGTGTCGCTCAGGCGCAGGCGCGGCTTTCCGGAAGAAACCGTCGCCGAATGTTTTGCAATCATCCGCGAGCTGTCGGCGCGTTTGAGCGGCAGGCGCCACTACCCCGTCCAGATGATCGGCGCATATGCGATGATCCGCGGCTACCTCGCCGAGATGGCCACAGGCGAAGGCAAGACGCTGACGGCGGCGTTGGCTGCCGGCACGGCGGCGCTCGCCGGCATGCCGGTTCATGTCGTGACCGTGAACGATTACCTCGCCAAGCGTGACGCCGAGCTCACCCAGCCGATCTACGATGCGCTCGGCCTGTCCGTCGGCGTCGTCGTCAGCGGCCAATCGATGCAGGAACGGCAGGCGGCTTATGGTGCCGACATCACCTATTGCACCAACAAGGAACTGGCATTCGATTACCTGCGCGACCGCATCGTGCTCGGCCAACGCGACGGGAACCTGCGGTTGAAGCTCGAGGGCCTGCAGGACGAGACACCACGCTCGAAGAAATTGCGCCTGCGCGGCCTGCATTTTGCAATTGTCGACGAGGCCGACAGCGTGCTGGTCGATGAGGCTCGAACGCCGCTGGTCATTTCGGGCGAAGCGAAGGGCGAAATTTCGGCAGAGGCGGCGCTGGAGGCGTTGGAACTCGCCGCCACGCTGGAAGCGGGCACCGACTATCTGCTTTTGACCGAACAGAAGCGAGTGGTGTTGACCGATGCCGGGCGCGAACGTGTCGCCGAGTTCGCCGAGGCCCATGGCAAGGAATGGCGCGGTGTCATCGTCCGTGAGGAATTCGCACGCCAGGCACTGTCGGCGCTGCATCTTTTTCATCGCGCCGAGGAGTATCTCGTCCGTGACGGCAAGGTGCAGATCATCGACCAGCACACCGGTCGCCTGATGCCTGACCGCGCCTGGACCGACGGGCTGCACCAAATGATCGAGGTCAAGGAGGGCTGCAAGCCCTCGGCGCGGCGCACCACCATAGCCCGCATGACGTATCAGCGCTTCTTCCGCCGCTATGCACATCTTTCCGGCATGACAGGAACGGCACGTCAGGTCGCCCGTGAATTCTGGAATGTCTATCGGCTACCGGTGGTGGCGATCCCGACGCACCGGCCGAGGCGGCGCAAGAACCTGATCGATCGGGTACTGCCCGACGAAGAGGCCAAATGGGGGCTCGCGGTCGACCGCATCGCCGAGCTGCACGCACGTGGCGTGCCGGTTCTGATCGGCACAGGCTCCGTGGCTTGCTCGATGATCGCCAGCGAGCATCTTGCCAATGCCGGGCTTCCTCACCTTGTTCTCAACGCCGCGCAGGACAGCGCGGAAGCCGCCATCGTCGCGCAGGCCGGCGAACTCGGCCGCATCACGGTCGCCACCAGCATGGCGGGGCGCGGCACCGATATCCATCTGGCCGAAGGCGTCGAGGAACTCGGCGGATTGCACGTCATCATGATGGAGCGCCACGAGGCGCGCCGCATCGATGACCAGCTCGCCGGTCGCAGCGGCCGGCAAGGCCAGCCGGGTTGCTTCCAGGCGATCCTGTCGCTCGACGATCCCCTTGTCGAGTTTGCAGCCAGCCGGGCGTTCAAGAACCTCGCCCGGGCAGCTGCTCCGATCCTCGGTGAAAGGCCGTCGCGCTGGTTGCTGCGCCACGCCCAGCGCCGTGCCGAACGTGTGCACGCGGGCATGCGCAAGGACCTGTTGGCTTCCGACGAGAAACAAAGCCGCACCCTCGCCTTCTCCGGCCGTCCAGAGTGAACCAATGAAGCCAATCGTCGCCGTTGCAGCCGCCCTTCTTTCCGTTGCCACCACCGCCGTCAGAGCCATGACGTTCGACTGCGTCGCCGAGCCGGCGCAGCGCGTCCAGATCGGTACTCCGGTCACCGGTCTATTGGCGTCTGTCGCTGTCGGTCGCGGCGCCCTCGTGTTGCCTGGCGACGTGGTGGCGAAGCTGGAATCGACGGTGGAGGAGGCCAATGTCGCGCTTGCCAAGGCGCAGGCGGAGGCCGACGAGGCCGTGCAGGCGCAGCAGACACGGCTGACGCTGGCCGAAGCAGATCTGTCGCGCTCGAAAAAGCTGGTGAACTCAGGATCCGTCGCCACCTCGAAGGTCGAGGAGCTGGAAGCCAATGTCGAGATCGCCAAGCGCGACCTCGACACCGAGAAGCGCAAGATACTGCTCGCGCAGATCGAGCTTCAGCGCCAGCAGGCACTGCTTGATCGGCAAAGCATCCGCAGCCCAATCAAGGGATTTGTCGCCGAACAGAGCCTGCGCGCCGGTGAATTCGTCCGCCAGGACAGCCCTATCATGACGATCGTGCAGATCGATCCCCTGTTTATCGAGGCCTATGTTCCCGTCGATCTGTGGGGCAAGATCATCGTCGGGACTCACGGCTCGATCATCCTCAACCAGCCTGACCAGCAAAGGCGTGGAGCAGCGGTCACCGTTGTGGACAAGGTTTTCGACGCCGCCAGCGGTACGTTCGGGGTTCGATTGGAACTTCCCAATCCCGATGACCAAATTCCGGCAGGCCAGAGATGTCAGGTCGATTTTGACGTGCAGTCGCAGGCAACCGTCTCGCCCTGATCGCTGTTTGATGGAGAAAAGCAGAACGGACCCACCGATCTGCGCGCGGCGCATCAGTCGCGCGATATGGACAGCCCCGCCAGAAGCGGCGCGTACGCGGCGAGCCTGCGGGATACGAACTCGGTGAAGAGCCGCACGCGCTTCGTCTTGCGTGTCTCCCCCTGCGTGAGAAGCCAGAGCGTTCCGTACATGTGCAGGTTGGTGCCCGGCACCCTCACCAGCAGCGGGTCGGCATCTCCGACGAAGCAGGGCAGCGTCGTCATCCCGAGCCCCTGCCGCACCGCGACGACCTGCGCCTCGGCATCCGTGACCCTGAACGGAACCTCGGCGGTGCGAACCTCACCCTCATGGGCCCAGTCCGGAATTCCATGAATGCTTATGACGATCCACCGGATGGGATCAGGCGCGCCCGCACGCCACGCGGCTAGTCGATCGCGGGATATGTAGATACCGCCGAACAGCTCCGGTCCCTTCAGGCCGTGAAGATTGAGCGGCAGGGTCTTGCGGTCGTAGACGACACGGATCGCCACGTCGGCCTCTCGGTTGGTCAGGTTCGCCAGCTCGCCGGACGACAGGATTTCCATCTCGATGTCCGGATGCAGACGCGCGAAATCGGCGAAGTCCGGCATGAGCAGGTGTGTCGCGAGGGGCGGTGCCAGCGTGACCCGCAGAAGCCCGCGCACGCTCTGGTCGCGGCCAAAGACGCGCGTCTCCAGCTGGTGCGACGACGCTTCCATCTGGGCAGCGAGCTCGAGGACCTCCTCCCCCGCGGTCGTCAGGCGATAGCCCGAGGGCAGCTTCTCGAACATGTGCGCCCCGAGGCGTTCCTCGAGTTGGGCGATGCGTCGCAGCACGGTCGAGTGGTTCACACCGAGGCGCTCGGCGGCGGACCGCACCGAGCCGCCGCGCGCGACGGCAAGAAAGTAGCGAACGTCATCCCAGTCGATCATGGTGCAATCTCGCACCGCGCGGTGCGCCTTCCAAAGCCCAAATCTAACACATCGAACCGTATCTCGTCTGTGGGCAGCACGATGGTCATCGTAGCCCAATGCGGACAAAGAGGCCCCAATTCCGAACAGCCGACGCCCATCGTCGCGGCTGGCTTGGGTCGTTCAGCCGGATCGATTTCGCACCACCGATATGCGCGTTTCCGCACTCAACGCCTGAAGCCGGCAGACCTATTTCGAGGCTCTCGGGGATCTCCCCGAACGACCAAAGGCAGAGCCTGAAAGGAAAAGTCATGGGAAAGCTGGACGGTAGGGTTGCAGTCGTCACGGGTGGATCGAGCGGGATGGCGCTGGCGAGCGCCAAGCGGTTCGTTGAAGAAGGCGCCTATGTTTTCATCACGGGCCGGAGACAGGAGGCGCTGGACGAGGCGGTCAAGCTGATTGGCCGGAACGTGACCGGCGTGCGTGGCGACGTGGCCAATCTCGAGGACCTCGACCGCCTGTTCGATACGGTCAAGCGGGAAAAGGGCAAGATCGACGTCCTGTATGCGAGCGCCGGCACGGGCGAAGCCGTCCCACTGGGCGAGATTACCGAGCAGCACTTTGATGCGACCTTCAACCTGAATGCGCGCGGGACGCTGTTTACGGTTCAGAAGGCGTTGCCGCTCTTCAACGATGGCGGATCTATCTTCATGACCGGGTCAGTTGCTTCGGTGAAAGGTTTTCCTGGTTACGGCGTTTATTCGGCGAGCAAGGCGGCGCTGCGCTCATTCGCACGCACTTGGCTCAACGAACTGAAGGGCAGGAATATCCGCGTGAACGTGCTGAGCCCGGGGCCGATCGCCACACCGATGCAGGACCAGGTTCTCACCGAGGAGGCGAGGCGGATGTTCGAATCCCTGATCCCGCGGGGAAAGATGGGGCGCCCTGAGGAAATTGCGGCGGTCGCGCTGTTTCTTGCTTCAGACGATTCGAGCTTCGTGAATGGGGTGGAGTTGTCTGTCGACGGCGGCTTCTCGGCCATCTGAAATCGCGCCGGATCGCGGGAAGCGGCTAACCGGCGAAAACTAGCATGTCCATGGTTGAACGGCGGGACGCCTACGCGAAGGTCGCCACGCAGCGAAACGGACAACCCAGCGCCGTTGAAGGCCAGGGAATCAATGCCAACACAGATCGGAGAAATACTATGAGCTATGCGATTGTAGGATTCGGTAAGATAGGCCAGGCCCTCGCCCACGCCTTCGCCCGTAGGAACATCGACGTGACCGTCGCGAGCCGCCGGCCGCCCGAGGCGTTGGCGCCGCAAGCTCGGGCGATTGGACCCACCGTCGTCGCCAAGTCGCTGCGGGATGCGCTCGAGGCCGACACAATCATCCTGGCGGTCCCGTTCGGGGAACATCGCGAGGTTGCGAAGGCCCTGCCGAGTTGGAAAGGCAAGACGGTCATCGATGCGATGAATGCGTTGGTTCCCCTTGAGGAACTGGACGGTCTCCTGTCCTCCGCCTTCGTTGCGAAGTCGTTCGCCGGCGCCAAGTTCGTGAAAGGCTTCAATCACTTGATCGCAGCCACCCTGGCCACCGATCCGGTTGTCGAGGGCGGCCACCGGGTCGTCTTTTTGTCGAGCAACGATGAGGACGCGACCGCTCCCGTGGCGGATTTGGCCAAACAACTCGGGTACGCACCCGTCAAGCTGGGAAAGCTCGACGAGGGTGGCGCGCTGGTGCACGCACGCGGTCGCACTTGGGGCCAGCTCATCTTCCAGGATTTGTTCAAGAAGGAGCAGTAATCGATCCACGACCCGTGTGATCGACGCCGAGGACTGGTCGCGCGCTAACTTCTTCGAGCAGCGCGCGACCGAATATTTGCAGGCCACAAAGTCGCGAAGGTACTGTGCGGAGCCATCAGGATCGAATGTATGTAGCGTCTCGACCAGAGCTTTGTGCACTTGGAGCGGTGCAACTTCAAACCAGGATGGGTGAACCGCTCCAAGTACTTTCTGCCTAGACTATCTTTAGTTGTGCCGGATTTCCGTGCCGAGCACTTTCAGGCATTCCCGAATGAAGGCTGCCAAGGCCGTCCAGCCTTTGGCTGAAACCATCGTCCCGTCGACATAAGCCTCCGTGGGAGACAGGTCGATGTAGGTGCCGCCGGCGAGTGTGACTTCCGGCTCGCAGGCCCCCAAAGCGCCAACCTTCTTGCCGCGCACGACGCCATCGACTGCAATGAGAATCTGAACGCCATGGCAGATCGTGAAGATCGGCTTTTGGGCTTCGTGGAAATGACGCACGATCGCCTGAACGCGCTTGTCGGTGCGGATGTACTCGGGGCCACGACCGCCAGCGCAATAGACCGCGTGGTATTGGTCGAGCTGCTTCTCAGCGTCGGAAAACGTCTTGTTGATCAGCGCGTAGTGGCCGAGCTTTTCGGTATAGGTCTGGTCGCCCTCGAAATCGTGCAGCGAGGTCTTGATCACGTCTCCGGCGCTCTTGTCCGGGCACACGACGTGGACCGTGTGACCCACGGCTTCCATCGCCTGCTGATAGACGAAGATTTCGTATTCTTCGGTGAACTCACCGGTCAGCATCAGTATCTTCTTGCCTGGCATGGCTCTTCCTCTCGGTTTTGGCTCGGCAAGGCGCAGATCGCGCCTTGCCTTTCTGGGAATCGGATCGGATCAGAATGGCGAGTCAGGGAAATAGTATTCCTTGGCATTGGCCTGGGTGATCAGCGGCGCATCGAGCTTGACGGTGCCGCGGACAGGTGCCTGGCCGATCAGATTGGCAACGGTCATGTAGATCGCCGTCTTGATCATCGACGGCGGGTATGGGGTCTCGACCGGAGTCATCGCGTCGCCGTCGATCACCTTCTTGACGATGTCCTTCATGCCATTGCCACCGAGGGCCAGCTTGATATCGGTCCGGCCCGATTGCTTCACGGCCTCGAGCACGCCAAGCAGCATGTCGTCGTCATTGGCCCAGACCGCATCGATATGCGGATACTTGGCCAGGTAGTCCTGCATCAGCTTGAAGGCCTCGTCGCTGTTCCAATGCGCGTACTGGATGTCCAGCACCTTCAGTCCGGTGCCCTTGATCGTGTCTTGGAAGCCCTTGATGCGCTCGTCATCGATGACCGTCGGAATGCCGCGCAGCACCACGAGATCGCCCTTGCCACCCAGCTTGTCGATCATGAACTTCGCGGTATTGGAGCCCACCGCGATGTTGTCGCCGGCGAGATAGAGGTCCTGAATCGAGGAATCGGTCAGCCCCCGGTCGACGACCGTGATGAAGGTCCCCGCGCCCTTGATGGCCTTGACCGGCTGGGTCAGTTCTTCCGAACTGTATGGCAGGATGACCAAGGCATCCAGTTTGCGGCTGGCGGACAGATCCTCGAGCGCGCTGACCTGCTCGGCGGCCGATGGCGACGTTTTGACGACCACTTCCACGCCGGGGAATGCCGCGTTGATTTCCTTGGCGGCCTGCTGGGCATGATAGACGACGCCCGCGGTCCAGCCATGGTCGGCCGCCGGTATCGACACCGCGACGACCTTCTTGTCTTGTGCCATGGCCTGGCCGGCCAGCAGCAGCGAGCCAAGGGCGGCCGCCGCGATCCATTTTCTACTCAACATTCTCTTCTCCCATTGGACCTACAAAAACCTGGCTCCCGCGTGGTCCGGACACGAGGCTATTTCGAATTGGAAAACCGCTGGATGAGCATGGCGATGATGATGATGACGCCCTGAACGGCGGCCACGAGGTACTCGGAAACAAAGTCCGACAGCACCATCAGGTTGGCGATCAGTTCCAGGATGACCGCGCCTGCGACTGTTCCCCACACATGGCCCTTGCCGCCGCGCAATGCGGTGCCGCCGATCACCACGGCGGTGATCACCTGCAACTCCCAGAGCTGCCCGGTGGTCGGCGTGGCGGCGCCAAGGCGCGGCACGTAGCAGATCGCGGCGATCGCCACGCACGCGCCCTGGACGATGTAGGCGATGGTGCGCGTCTTGATGACCGAGATGCCGGAATAGCGCGCGACATCCTCATTGGCGCCTACAGCCGCGCATTTGCGTCCGTATTTCATCTTGTAGAGGATGAAGGATGCGACGGCCGCAACCGCGATGGATATCAGGATCGGGATCGGAATACCGGCGACCGTACCGAAATAGACAGGTCGGTAGGCGTCGCGCAGCGACCGGTCGATCGGGATCGTGCCGCCGTCGGTCAGATAGGTGATCAGCGCCCGGAAAATTCCCATCGTGCCAAGCGTCGCGATGAACGGCTCGATCCGGCCGACCGTGACGATCAGCCCGTTGGCGAGCCCACACAGCAACCCGACCAGGATCGCAACGACCATTCCGGCGGGAATGGCCCACAGGCCGGCATGCGGTGCCATCGCGTTCATGAACATGATGGTGATGCCGGTGACGAAAGCGGCCATCGAGCCGACGGAAAGATCAAGCCCTCCCGACGAGATCACGAACGTCGCACCTACCGCGATGATCGCGATGAAGGCGCTGCGGGTGATCACGTTGGCAAGGTTGGTGGCCGAGAGAAAGTCCGGATTGATAAGAAAGCCCGCCACGAGCAGGGCAGCCAATGCCAGGAAAGGTCCGACGTCGGTCCAGGTGAGATTCAAATCGCTGATCCGGCGCGTCGTCGGGGATCCGGTCATGACAGCCATTCTGTTTCTCCCTTGGCCTTTGGCCCCGGCTTCGGGCCGCTGGTTGCCAGCAGCGCCACATTGCTTTCAGTCATTTCGGCGCCGCTGACTTCTCCGGTGACATGCCCCTCACGCATCACCAGGATGCGATCGCAGATGCCGATCAGCTCCTGCATCTCCGAGGAGATGACGATGCAGGCCTTCCCCTTGGCGACCAGGCCGTGGATGAAGGCGTAGATCTGCGCCTTGTTGGCGATATCGATGCCGCGCGTCGGCTCATCGATGATGACCACCGACGGGTTGGTCAAAAGGATCTTGGCCAGAAGCAGTTTCTGCTGGTTGCCGCCCGAGAGTTGGGCCGCCTTTGCGGCCGGGCTTTTCACCCTGATGTCATAGGTCTCGACGGCCTTTTCCAAGGCCTCCGTTTCGCGTCGGCGGCCTATCGAAAGGCCGGGATGGAAGACGCCGAGCGCGGAGAGTGTCAGATTGGGTGCCAGGCGCTCCTGCAGCAGCAATCCCTTGCCCTTGCGGTCCTCGGTCAGGTAGCCGATGCCGGCGTCGATCGCGGCGCGCTGCGACTGGAAGTGGACCGGCTTGCCCTCGAGCTCGACCGTCGCGGTTGCCGGGCGCAGGCCGACGATACCCTCGAACAGCTCGGTGCGGCCGGCGCCGACCATCCCGGCAAAGCCGAGTATCTCGCCCTTGTGGACCGTGAACGATACATCCTCGGCATAGCCGGGAACGGTGGCGTTCCTGACACTCAGCATCGGGATATCGGATGATGCCCCGATCTTTTCGGGGTAGAGCGCGGCCAGTTCACGCCCGACCATGAGGCGCGCCATGTCCATCTGGTTCAGCGTCTTGCCGGGATAGGTGCCCACCATCTTGCCGTCGCGCAGCACGGTCACCTTGTCGGCGACCCTTTGCACCTCGTCCAACCGGTGGCTGATATAGAGCACGGCGGTGCCGTGGGCCTTCAACTGCAGAACGATCTCCAGCAGCCGTTCGACCTCACCGCCGGTCAGCACGGCGGTCGGTTCGTCGAAGATCACCACCTTGTAGTCGTCGAGCAGCGCGCGGGCGATCTGCACCATCTGCCGGTCGGCCAGCGAGATGTCGCGCACCAACGCGGTCGGCGATACGAAACAGCCGATCTGCGCCAGCTTCTCGGCCGCCAGCCGCCGCATGGTACGGTCGTCGACGACCGGGCCGCGCGAAAGCTCACGCCCGAGAAACAGATTGTCCGCCACCGTCAACGCCTCGGCGAGCAGGATCTCCTGATGCACCAGTGCGATGCCGGCATCCTGGGCCTGGCTGGGTTTGGTGAATTTCACCGGGTGGCCGTTCATCGACAAGGTGCCGCTGCTTGGCTCGACATAGCCGGACAGCAGCCTCATCAATGTCGACTTGCCGGCCCCGTTTTCGCCGATGATGGCGTGGATCTCACCGGGCAGGACGTCGAGCGTGACGTCCGCGAGCACCGTCACCGGGCCGTATTGTTTCGACAGGTGCCCGGCGCTCAGCACCGGCTCGACGGCGCCCGGCATGTCACCAGAGGGCAGCGTGCTTCCTCCCTCCCCTGCGATATTGGCGGCAATGGACATCGGTTCCAGCCTCAATCGAATGCCGGAAGCAAGCGATCGCGGGAATGCTCGATATGGACGCGCATAGCCTCTTGGGCGGCGTCCGGGTCGGCGCGACCGAATGCGGCGAGAATCGCCTCGTGTTCGTCGAGCGCTTCCTCGGTCACGCGGGAATGGTACATCAGGCGGAAGATGTGGAAGTGGGTGTGCTGGTGGCTCAACGTCTCCCGAATGAGTTCGTTTTCGGAAAACTCCATGATCTTGTCGTGGAAGATCGCGTCCTGCCGGGCGAAATTCGAATAGCGCAGGCGATCGTCCTTGCCTTCGCGCCGTGACATCACGCCGGCCGCTTCCAGCAAAGTGTTGAGCTTCGCTTCGTCCATGGCAGCGGCGGCTTTCGCCGCGGCATGCGGTTCAAGCAGAAGGCGCATCTCGTACAATTCATCGAAACGGCGACGGGTAATCTGGGGTGCCGCTCGGTAACCAATGAGATGCGTCTTGAGCACCAGGCCTTCACCCTCGAGGCGGCCGAGCGCCTCCCGGATCGGCGTGTGCGAGACGTTGAATTCCTTGACCAGGCTATCGACGGTGATGCGTGAACCCGGCGCGATCTTCAGCGCCATAAGCTGAGCGAAAATCGCTTCGTAGACATCCTCGACCAAGCTGTTGGAACGCTGGATGCGACCGCCGCCGGCGGTCGTTTCAGTCGTGTCGGTTAAGTTCGCGGTCTGCATCTTTTTGCCTCTTGACAGTGAGGACTGCTAACACGATGCTCTGGCCGATGCAATCCTATATCCTATACGATTTTAAAGCGGATATGTTTTTTGAACCGTCACGAGGGTGCTGCAGGGCGTCCAAGAGCCTGTGCGGACAGATGGCGGATCCGTCGCGATAGCCTTCCCCAGTTCCCAGTTGAGCCGCCGTCAAAGGACAAAAGATCATCATGAGCCTCTTCGCCGCCCTCCGGCTTCCGCGTGAAATCCTTTTCGGGAAAGGCCAGCGCCACGCGCTGCCGACAGTCGCCGCCAGGTTCGGGCGGCGCGCGCTGATCTGCACCGATGAGCGTTTCGCCGGCACCGAGGTGTTCGCGGAGGTGGTCAAATCGCTCCAGGCCGCCTCGATCGAAGTGCTGGTGCACGACCGCGTCCTACCTGATGTGCCGCGTGACACCGTCAGCATCTGCGTCGACGAGGCGAAAGCGTTCCGGCCTGAGATGGTGATCGGCATCGGCGGCGGCAGCTGCCTCGACTTTGCCAAATGCACCACCTTGCTGCTCAGCCATGGCGGCAAACTCCAGGACTATTATGGGGAGTTCAAGGTGCCCGGTCCCACGCTGCCGCTGATCGCCGTGCCCACCACAGCGGGCACCGGCTCCGAAGTGACGCCGGTCGCGGTGATCTCCGATCCCGACCGGACGCTCAAGGTCGGCATATCGAGCCCGTATCTGATCGCCACGGTTGCCTTGTGCGATCCCGACCTGACGATGACCTGTCCGCCCGGGCTGACAGCGATCGCCGGCGCCGACGCATTGACACACGCAATCGAGGCCTTCACCGCCATGCGGCGCGGCGAGGACCCGGACCTGCCGCAAAAGCACGTGTTCATCGGCAAGACGGCGTTGACCGATCATTTCGCGCTGCTGGCCATAAAGCTGCTGGGGCGCAGTCTGCAGAAAGCCTGCACGGACGGCACCGATGCCGATGCGCGTGCCGATGTGATGATGGGCGCGTTGGCGGCAGGGTGTGCATTCGGCACCGCCGGAACGGCGGCGGCGCATGCCGTGCAATATCCCGCCGGGGCGCTCACGCACACCGCGCACGGCTTGGGTGTGGCAACCATGATGCCCTACGTCATGACCTACAACAGACGTGTGGCCGCCGCCGAAATGGCCGAGATCGGTCGCGCGCTCGGGCTCTCCGCGGATGGGCGCAGTGAAGACGAGCAGGCCGGCGCTGCCATAGAGGAGATCAGGCGGCTGTTCGCGGCGATCGGCATCACCTCGACGCTGGCGGATCTTGGCCTACCCGCTGATAAACTAGACTGGACCGCCGAGCAGGCGCTCGGCATCGACCGCCTCATCAAGAACAATCCGCGCCCATTCGATCTCGCCACCATGCGACGCCTGGTTCAGGCAGCCCACGACGGCGACCTCGCGGCCTGCGCCAATTGAACGAACGGAACAAGATGATGAACCTTGCCCAGCAAATCGACCAGGATGGCTATGACGTGCGCCGGTTTTCGCACGGGCTCTACATCGACGGCACGTGGCGCCCCTCTTCCGATGGCCGGCTCATCGATGTGGTCGATCCGTCCTCGGGGGCCGTGATCGCGGCGGTTCCCGATGCAACGCTCGAGGATGTCACAACGGCCGTCGAGGCCGCAGCCAAGGCCGCCAAGGGATGGCGAGAGACAGCGCCGCGCAAACGCTCGGAAATCCTTCGGCGCTGTTTCGAACTCATGGTCGAACGGTCTGAAACGCTCGCCATGCTGATCTCGCTGGAGAACGGCAAGGCGTTGCGGGACGCGCGTGGCGAGGTGGCGTATGCGGCCGAGTTCTTTCGGTGGAACGCCGAAGAAGCGGTCCGGATCACCGGCGAATTCGGCACCGCACCCTCCGGCACCAACCGGATCGTGGTCGACTATGAGCCGATCGGGATCTGCGTGCTGATCACGCCCTGGAACTTTCCCGCCGCGATGGCGACCCGCAAGATTGCGCCGGCACTGGCGGCAGGTTGTACGGTCATCCTGAAACCCGCCAGCGAAACGCCACTGACGGCCTACGCTTTGGCCGCGCTCTACAGTGAGGCCGGGGTGCCGGCCGGCGTCGTCAACGTCCTCACCACGACCAGTCCTGGTCCGCTGACATCGGCCATGCTGGCCGATCCGCGTGTCAGGAAGCTCTCCTTCACCGGCTCCACCGGGGTCGGCCGAACCTTGCTCGGCGAGGCCGCCAAGCATGTCATCTCCTGTTCCATGGAACTCGGCGGCAATGCGCCCTTCGTCGTTTTCGACGATGCTGATCTTGATGCGGCGCTCGACGGCGCAATGATCGCCAAGATGCGCAATGCCGGCGAAGCATGCACCGCCGCCAACCGCATCTATGTCCAGTCAGGCATCCACGAACGGTTCGCTGACGGGCTTTCCAAACGCATGGCGGCGCTCAAAGTGGGAGCGGGAACCAATGCCGATACCGAGTGCGGTCCGATGATCACAAAAAAGGCCGTGGACAAGATCGACCGTCTCGTCAAGGACGCGGTGGAGCGGGGAGCCAAGGTGCTTTGCGGCGGCTCGATTTTGGACAGCGAAGGCTTTTTCTATCCACCGACCGTACTGTCGGCGGTATCGCCCGAAGCCGAAATGGCGCATGAGGAGATCTTCGGGCCGGTGGCGCCCATCACCATGTTCGAAACCGAGGCGCAGGCCATCGCATATGCCAATGACACGGAATATGGCCTTGCCGCCTATATCTATACGCGCGATGTGGGACGTGGAATGCGTGTGGCGTCGGGTATCGAGGCCGGCATGATAGGGCTCAACCGCGGGCTGATGTCCGATCCAGCGGCGCCTTTCGGCGGCGTCAAGCAAAGCGGCCTTGGCCGTGAAGGCGGTCAGCATCACGGCATCGCTGAATTCATGGAGGCGAAATACATCGCCGTCACCTTCTGATCGGGCTCCCATGCAGAAAGACCCCTTCCGCACCCGCGACCACGTTGCCGATTTTGATGACATCGTGGCCGATATCGTCGCGCGCAGCGCCGCGACCCGGGCGACGCTGGCCATGGCGGGCGATCTCGCCTATGGCGAGCACCCTGCCGAGAAGCTCGACCTGTTTTTTCCGCCCGGCCGGGGCAGTAATCTTCCGGTTCATATCTTCATCCATGGCGGCTATTGGCGCATGTTCTCCAAAGCCGACTATTCCTATGTCGCGGATACCGTGACCAAGGCTGGCGCGATCGCGGTGATCGTCGACTATGCGCTGATGCCCGAGGTCAGGATGGCGGCGATCGTCGATCAGGTCCGGCGCGCCAAGCAATGGGTGCTGGACAACATCGCCAGCCATGGCGGCGACCCCGGCCGGATAAGCCTCAGCGGCCATTCCGCCGGGGCGCATCTGGCGACATTCCTGTTCGAAAAGACGCCGGCGCCGTCACACATCCGTGCAGTGCTGCTGCTGAGTGGCCTCTACGACCTGAAGCCCCTGCAGACGTCTTTCCTCAAGCCACTAATCGGCATCACCGACGAGGAGGCTTTAGCCTTCACACCAATGACGCGGCAACACGATCCTGATACCGCCGTGACGATCGTGGTAGGTGCCCAAGAAACGCCGCCATTCCAAAAGCAGGCGGCTGATTTCGCCACGCGATTGCGCGCGCACGGGCTCGGTGTCCGCAACCTGTCCCTGAAAGATCGGAACCATATGAATAGCGTACGGGATCTGGGCATCAGCGGCACGCAAGCTGGCGATTGCTTACTAGAAATTATCGAAGCGACGCGCGACTAGAGCATTTCACCGTTTCACGGAAACGGCGAACCGCTCTAACTCTTTGTTTTGACGCAATTCCCAAGGGCAAGCGCTACGCGCTTGTCCCGGGAAAACCGTTCACACTTTTCCTGGAATTGCTCTAGTCCGGCTGGGTTTCCGCGCAATGCCATAGACGGCGGCGGGCGGTATGTTCCGCAGCGTCCTTCCGATCCATCTTGCTTCCAACCCAAAGGTCTTCGAGCATCGCCAGGATCAGATCCGCCGCGTCAACTCCCTGGCGCAGCAGCGTGCGCGTGAGGACGCCGGTTGGCCCGAGTGACCGGTCCGCTCCATATGGCACGACCGATGGTGCCTCCTCTCGACTTGGAGGTTTTTCAGCCCCCTCACCCGCCGGATCTAGCGTACAACGCCGACGTAGTCTTCGACCTCCAACAAGGTCCGCTCAAAGAGGCAGGCTATCTCGTCGATATCGTCGTCGCCGATGATGAAAGGAGGACAAAACGCGATGATATCGTCTATCGGGCGAATGACGAGACCGTTGGCAAGCGCCTTGCGATCGAATTCCGCCCCGACCTTGAGTTCTGGATCGAATCGTTGACGCGTCTCTTTGTTCTTGACCATCTCAACCGCGAGCATGAGGCCTTCGCCGCGCACCTGGCCGACAATCGGGGAATTCGCGCCGATGGTTTGCAGCCGACCCTTGAGGAGTTTCCCGCGCTCCCTCACATGCCCGACGACGCCCATTTCCCTGTAGATCGCCAATGTTTCGAGCGCGACCGCCGCTCCCACCGGGTGGCCGCAATTGGTGAAGCCGTGGCCAAAGACGCTGCCGTCGCGGTTGAATTCGCGCACGCTCTCATAGATCCGCCGGGACACAATCACCGCCGACAGGGGGAAGTGCGATGACGTGATGCCTTTCGCCAAAGCCATCATGTCGGGTTTCATCCCAACGGTCTCCAGCCCGAACATGTTGCCTGTGCGGCCGAAACCACAAACGATCTCGTCGTCGAGGCAGAGAATTCCGTATTGGTCGAGCACTGCCTGGATCGCGGGGAAATACCCCGCCGGCGGCACCACGACGCCACCGCCGGCGTTTATCGGCTCGGCGATGAATGCCGCAATCGTCTCCGGCCCTTCCGTTTCGATCATCTCCCGCAGGTCTTCGACAAGCCTGGCGACAAATTGCCCTTCGGTTTCGCCCTGTCGCCCCTCGCGATAAAAGTCCGGGCAGCCGGTGTGGAGAAAGCCTGGCAAGGGCAGCCCAAACTCCCGATGCAGGCGCGGCAATCCCGTCAGGGACGCGCCAACGACGGTTGAGCCGTGGAACGCACGCTGGCGCGAGATGATCTTTCTCCGCGACGGGTTCCCATTCTGGGCGTGGTAAAGCCAGGCAAGCTTTACCATCGTTTCGATGGCTTCCGATCCCGACGTCGCGAAATAGGCCCGCCCATCTTCGAAGGGCGACATCTTGACGAGCTGCTCGGCAAGATCGACGCTTATCGCGGGCGTCTTCTGATTGAAGGTGTGATAGAAGCCCATCTTCTTGTACTGGTTCGCGGCCGCGTCTCCGAGCCTTTGGTTGGCGAAACCCAGCGAGGCACACCACAAGCCCGCCATGGCGTCTATCAACCTTCTGCCACCCTCCTCGAAGACATGGGCGCCCTCCCCATGCGTAAAGATCATCGGCCCTTGCCGTTCGAGGACGATGGGGCTGGTTTGGGAATGGATATGATAAAGCGTGTCGCGCTCGGCTACACTGTGATTGCTGCGGTCATTCATCATAAACTCTTGCCTCTGGCGGATCTGGCTTCGCGGCTCGCCCGGTTCGGAAAGCCGGAGGCCGGTCGGCAAAGCTCCGCGCTACCTGGAGCTTCGGCGCTCCAGGCGTTGAAAGTGGAGCGGCTCAGTTCAGCCTTTCGCCTGTCGCCTCGTCAAAGAGATGGACGTTCTGGAGTGAAATGCTGATCGGCAGTATCGACCCAGGACCCACGGTCAAACGTTCGCGAGTCGCGCAAATCACATTCTGGCCCGCCAGTTTTCCAATGATCTGCGTTTCCGAACCCGTCGGCTCCACCACGACAACTTCGAGCGACAGTTTTCCGCTTGGATCGAAAGCGAGATGTTCCGGGCGGACGCTATAGATGGCCGGCGCCCGGCTCATACTTCCGGCCGAAGGCGAAAGAGGCAATCGAGTGCCGTCCTGCGCAATGAAACTGGCCGGCTCGTCATGGCTGACCTTGCCCTTGAGGAAATTCATTCCCGGGGAGCCGATAAAGGAAGCAACAAAGAGATTCTGGGGCCGATCGTAGAGTTCAAGCGGCGCTCCGATCTGCTCGATAACGCCTTGCCGCATGACCACGATCCTGTCAGCCATTGTCATGGCCTCAATCTGGTCGTGCGTCACGTAAACGGTTGTGGTTCGAAGCCGCTGATGGAGCTCCTTGATTTCCGTGCGCATCGCGACGCGCAATTGCGCGTCCAGATTCGACAGCGGTTCATCGAATAAAAAGACCGCCGGGTCCCGCACAATGGCCCGCCCCATCGCGACGCGTTGGCGCTGACCGCCCGACAGTTGTTTAGGGGTCCGTTCCAGCAGTTCCTGCAAGCCAAGGATCTCGGCGGCCCGCGCAACGCGTGACGCGATTTCGCCGGCGGGCATCTTCTTGATCTTGAGGGAGAACTCCATGTTCTCCCTCACTGTCTTGTGCGGGTAGAGCGCATAGTTCTGGAACACCATGGCGATGTTCCGGCTCTTCGGAGGAAGATCGTTGATCACCCGGTCGCCGATCCGGATCTGCCCTTCGCTCAGATCTTCCAATCCGGCGATCATGCGCAACAGCGTCGATTTTCCACAGCCCGACGGTCCGACAAGGACGACGAATTCGCCGTCCGATATATCGAGCGAGACCTTATGCAGGACGGTCACATTGCCGAAGCTCTTCTTGACGCCATCGATTCGTAGAGAACTCATTTCTTGCTCCTGCAAATTGGAGCCCTCACGCGAGGGGACCAAGGACCGTTAGTGCCGCTGAAGAACGCCTTCGATGATGTCGAGACCCTCATCGGCCAGCTCGTCCGTGATCGTCAAAGGGGGCGCGATCCGAACGACGTTGCCGAAGCGGCCGATTGGCGCCATCGCGGACAAACCGGCCTGAAGCAGTTCGCGAACGAACTGCTGGGTGAACTCCGGATCGGGCTCCTTTGTCTGCTTGTCCTTGACGAATTCCAACGCGAGGGCGAGGCCCATGCCACGGACGTCGCCGACGAAGCGGTGGCGTTCCTTCATCTCGTTCAGGCGCTTGACCATCTTCTTGCCGACGACCTCGGCGCGGTGGGCGAGATTCTCCTGCTGAATGACCTCGATCGAGGCGATACCGGCCGCGCAGGACAGCGGATTGGCGCCGTAGGTGCTGCTGAGCGAGCCGCGCTTCAATCCGTCCATGACGGAGCGGCGCGCGACGACCGCGGCGGTTGGCAGACCGCTGGCGATACCCTTGCCGAGGACGACGACATCCGGAACGATCTCGTAGTTCTCGAATGCGAACATCCTGCCAGTACGCCCGAAGCTTGCCTGGACCTCGTCGAAGATCAAAAGAATATCGTGCCGTTTGCAGAAGTCGCGCAGGCCGTGCACGAAGCGCTTCGAGGGGATGATCGAGCCGGCGCCGCCCTGGTAGGCCTCTGTGATGAGCGCCGCGACGCTGCCGGTCGACTGGGTCTTGAGCACAGTTTCGAGGTTGGCCAGGCAACGCGCATCGATTTCTTCTTCCGTGCCTTCCATACGGTAGTAATCGGGGAACGACGCGCGCAGGATGCCTGGAACAAGCGGCCCGAAACCAGCCTTCGAGCCCACCATGCCGCCAACCGACATGCCGCCAAACGTGCGTCCATGGAAGGCGTTGTCGAACGCAATGACTTCCTGCCTTCCGGTCGACACGCGTGCGATCTTGAGGGCTGCGTCGATGGCCTCGGAGCCACTGCTGAGGACCAGGACGCGCTTGAGGTCTTCAGGCATCAGGGAGGCCAGCTTCTCGACGAATTTCGATCGCAGGGGGTGGGCGGAGTCGTAGCAGTTCAAGAGGACCGCTGCCTGGTCCTGAACAGCCTTGACGACCCGCGGATGGCAATGGCCGGTATTGGTGACCAGCACGCCAGAGGTGAAATCGATATACCGATTGCCGTCGACATCGGTGACGATACAGTCCTTCGCGCTTTCCCAGATGAGCGGCATCGGGGTGCTGATCGAAGGCGAAAGGAACTGCTCCTGGAGGTCGAGGACGGCCGTGCCTTTTGGCCCGGGAATCTGGTAGCTTTGCATGGTGGTCTCAATTCTCAATAATGGTTGGTGATCAGGGCGCGCGCCTTATGCGTCGGCCTCTTCGGAGAACCCGTAGACTTCACGGGCGATTTTTTCAGAGATGAACCCTTCCAGCAGGTCTTCCTTGACCTGCTCCCTGCTGCGGGCTGAAGGATCGCCATAGCCACCACCGCCCGGAACGGTGATCTTGATGCGATCCCCGTCTAGAACGCGGATGTTGGCGAACTTGCTGGTCGAGACCTTGTTGTAGGCTTGCGACACGGTCTGCCATTCCTGGCTCCCGTTTTTTTGAATGAACGTCGAACCGAGGCCACCCGTTTGGCCGCCGAACAGCGACCATGGCGCAACTTCGTGGTGGTCGGTGCATTGACTGACGGTGATTTCCTTGGCGGTCGCCACCAGGGTGCGGGTAAAACCAAGGCCGCCGCGGTGGGTGCCGGCGCCACCGGAATCCTGGCTGATCGCAAAGTTCTCAACGCGCCAGGGGTAACGGGTCTCGAAGACCTCGGTGGGGTTGAGGCGGCAATTGCCGCTGATCACGACGACAGCGTCGTTTCCGTCGGAGTCGGCTCGCCCTCCCCAACCGCCGAACATGACATCGTAGCAGACGTAATAGTCATCTGTGTCGGGATGCCGCCCGCCGAACACAAAGTTGCCGCCGGTGCCGGCCTCGGACGCCATCACACGATCCGGAACACATTTCGACATCGCACCGAAGACGATGCCCGCGAAACGGGGATGCAATTCCGTATTGCCGGCCACTTCGGGCGCCGGATAGTTCACGTTGGCCAGCGTCCCCGGCTTGGCGACAATACGAAGTGGGCGGAATGCGCCGGAATTCTTGGGGATCGACGGGTCCGTCAGGTGAAGAAAGGCGTTGTATGTCGCGCCCATGGCAACGCCAAGCGTTGCATTGATCGGTCCGCGAGCCTGCGGATCCGTCCCGGTGAAGTCGGCAACGATTTCGTCACCCTGGACATAGACATCGACATGCAGCTTATGTCTTTTGCCCGCCTCGATACCGTCGTTCTCGACGAAATCCTCGAAGGTGTAATGTCCGTCGGGGAATGCCGCGAGTTCGGCACGCATGCAAGTCTCGGAATAGTCCATCAGGTCCTGGCAAGTCTTGACGAAGACGTCCTTGCCGTATTTCCGGACCAGTTCGGTGATGCGGCTGACACCGAGATCGACCGCGCCGATCATCGCGCGAAAGTCGCCGTAATTGTGCTTTGGTGTCCGGACGTTGGCGAGCAGCATCTTCCAAACGTCGACATTGTCCTCACCTTTGACCCTGATCCTTACCGGGGGAACACAAAGCCCCTCGTGGAAAATCTCGGTCGCCTCGCCGTTGAAGGCCCCAGGCACCGTGCCTCCGATTTCGGCGACATGGCCGATGCAGGCGGCAAAGCCCAGCAGTTCGCCATCGACATAGAATGGCTTGATGAGTGTGTGTTCCGGCAGATGCAGGCCACCGCGGTGGGGATCGTTATGCATCACGACGTCACCCTCGCTGAAGGAGTCGAGGGGTATTTCCTTGGTGATGGTTTTCACGATCAAGGGCATACCGCCGATCATCGAAGGGCAGAATTCGCCGACCGCGATCAGATCGCCATTGCGGTCCGCAAGCGCGCAGGTGAAATCCAGACCTTCGTTGAAGATTGTCGAATAGGACGTCTTCATCATGAGAATGCCCATCTCCCTGCAAATGGAGACCATCGCGGAATCGAGGATGTTCATGGTGACGACGTTGCGGGTGCCAAAAACGCCGTTGGCCTCCCTTGGGAGTGGAAGGGGGGCCGGCGAAGTGCCGCTCTCACGCCGATCGAACCACTCGACGCACCACTCGGAACAGAACAGGCCGCTTGTGCCGCCGGCTTTCCTTGTCAGCCCGTCCTTGTAGATAAGAAGTCCGCAATTGCAGCACTTCACGTATCGCTCGACATAGTAGCCGTTGTCGGACAGTTTCATTTCAGGGACTCCGCAAAATTCTTGCCGTGCACGATGCTCGCCGGTGAGACGTCACTTCTTCTCTATGATGATGTGGCCATAGGCATCGATTTCCGCCCGGTGCCCCGGACCGATCACGGTGACCGAAACGGCCTCTTCGATCAGCGCCGGCCCGGCTATCTTCACGCCGGCAAGAAGGGTCTCGCGCTTGAAGATAGGGACCTCGATGGCGCCTTCTTCGAAATGCACCAAGCGTCGGGCGACCGGTGTCGCCGAACCATCGCCAACGGCAAGCTTGTGAAGCTGGGGGGTTGGCGTGTGTCCGATGGCCGTGACGATGAAATTGACGATCTCGACGGTTTCGCCCGGAAACTTGAAGCCGAAGCGGGCTTCGTGGGCATCGTGGAAACTGTTCCAGAGCCTATCTTCCTGGCTGGTCTCGAAGAGCTTCCGATCGATCGGAAGCTCCAATTCGTAATTCTGGCCGTGGTAACGCATCTCCAACGAACAGAGCACCGCGATGCTATCGGACTTCTGCTGTCGCGAGAGATCCGCGAGCGTTTCCTCGATCAACTGGCTTAGAACCGTGGACGCACGTTTGGCATCATAGTCGAACGATGTCATATGCGTCGTGCGTTGGCGGTCCACGCGGGCATCGGTCAAGGTGAAGCCGAAGGCCGACTGCTGGCCAGGATGGTTTGGCACGAGGCCGCGAGGGATGCCCGCCATATCCATGAGTTCGCTGATATGCAGCGGACCGGCGCCGCCAAAGCCCATGAGGGTGAAATCGCGCGGGTCCAGCCCACGCTCGATCAGCACGCTACGCAGGGCTCCTTGCATGTTGTTGTTGGCGATATGGACGATCGAGAGGGCGGCCCGCTCGCGCGTCAGGCCGAGCGGCGCGGCGACCTTGTCCATGGCATCCATGGCCGCGGCGAGATCGAGTTTCATCTTGCCGCCCAGGAAATTCGCGGGATTGATGCGTCCAAGCAGAACGTTGGCATCGGTGACTGTTGGTTCCGTGCCACCCTGGCCATAGCAGGCAGGTCCAGGGAAGGATCGCGAACTTTCCGGTCCGACACGCAGCATGCCGCCCTTGTCGATCCAGGCGATGGAACCACCGCCGGCGCCTATCGTGCGCACGTCGATCATCGGAATCTGGATCGGCACTCCCCACTCGATCTCAAACTCCGTCGTGAAGGTCTCCTGTCCATCGCGGATAGTGGCGCAATCCGTCGACGTGCCGCCCATGTCGAAAGTCACGAGCGACGGCAATCCAAGCAGATTTGCCAGGTGCTTGGCGGCGACGACTCCACCGGTGGGACCGGAAAGTGCCAGTTGAATGGGGGTCTCGGATGCCGCGTCCAATGTCATCTCGCCACCGTTGGAGCGGATGACCGACACCGATTTGCCGATGCCGTTCTCCTTCAGCCGGTCGCGAACGCTGTCCATCTGGCGACTGACGATCGGCTTCAGCGCCGCGTCGGCGATGGTGGTTGATGCCCGCTCATATTCCTTCCAGCGCGGAAGCACATCATAGGAGATGGAAACCGGCAGCGCCGGTGCCTCTTGCGCGAAAATCGCCTTGACGCGCTGTTCATGGGACGGATTGACGTATGAAAAGAGCAACACGACCGCCACGGCTGCGATGGTTTCGTCGTTCGCCAGCTTCCTGGCGAGTTCGCGAACCTGCCCGTCGTCGAGTGGCGTGACCACGTTGCCCTTGTTGTCGATACGCTCGTCGAGCTCGTAGCAGTCCCGGCGCTTGACCAGCGGCCTGGGCTTCTTCCAGCTCAGGTCATAATGGAAGCGGCGATGACCGCGCTGGATAAAGAGGACGTCCTTGAAGCCGGCGGTGGTGACATAGGCGATTGGCGCAACAGTACGCTCAAGCAGCGCATTGGTCGCAACGGTCGTGCCGAGGCGCACGACATCGATCCTGTCACGGTCCTCGAACTGTTCCAGGCCCCGCAGGATACCGGCGACCGGGTCGCCGGATTCCGACAGTGATTTCCAGACGGTCGTCTTGCCTGTCGCGGCGTCCTGCGCAACGAAGTCGGTAAAGGTCCCGCCGACGTCAATTCCCAACATAATCGTCACCGGATATGCTCCTGAAAAAGGTAACTGCTTGTTTATCGAGGCGGATGATCGAGGCTACTTCACGCCACCCATGGTCAGACCGCGGATCAAGTGCTTGCGGGCAAGCAGCGCGAAGAAGGCCACCGGCACATAGGTGATGACGGCGGTCGCACACAGATTGCCCCACAAGACGAGCCGGTCGGTGACGAAGCCGGCAGCTGCCACCGGCAAGGTCTTCGCGTTGAAGTTCGTCAGGATCAATGCAAACAGGAATTCGTTCCAGCAGAAGATGAAGCAAATGATGCCGGCCGCCGCGATGCCAGGTGCTGCCAGAGGCAACACGACCTTCAAGAATGCGCCACCGCGAGAGCAGCCATCGACCATGGCCGCCTCGTCGATTTCGGCAGGAACTTCGCTGAAGAACCCACGCAGCAGCCAGATGACGAAACCGATGTTGAAGGTGGTGTAGGCGACGATCAGGACGAGCTTGCTGTCGAGAAACCCGAAGGAACGAGCGATCAGGAAGAACGGCAGCACGACGGCAACAGGAGGCGTCATTCGCGTTGAAAGGAAAAAGAACGCGATCTGTTCGCGGCCGCGGAAATTGAAGCGCGCCAGGGCGTAAGCCACGGGTGCTCCAAGCGCCACGGAGAGTACGGTGCTCACCGTTGCGACGATCGCGCTGTTCATGAGGCTGCGCCAGAGCACCGGCTGCGAGAAAATCTGGCGGTAGTATTCGAAGGTGGGAGTGAAGAAGAACGCGGGCGGGTTCTGCGGGATGAGGTCAACGGGTTTGATCGATGTCAGTACCGTCCAATAGATCGGAAAGCCGAAGAACAGGACGATAACGGCGACCGCGGTATAGATCAGGATGTTCGAGAGAAGGCCTCTGGTGCGCATCATGCCACCGCCTTGGAATTGAACGAGCGGATCATGATCCTCACAAGGACGGTGATGGCAGCGACGTATATCAGCGAATAGGCCGCCGTCTGACCGATCTGGAAGTATTTGAAACCGTAGATGTAGATGCGGAACCCAAGGAGTGCCGTGTCGTTGGCGGGTCCGCCATAAGTCATGATGAAGACCTTGTCGACGAAGCGGAAGCAGTCGATCAGACGCAGCAGGACCACCGAGACTATGATGGGTTTGATTGCCGGCAAGGCGACATGCCACTGGACCTGCAGCCAGTTCGCCCCATCCAGCCGGGCCGCCTCGATGCTGTCCTGGGGAACCGATTTCAGGCCCGCCAGGCAAACCAGGAAGACAAGCGGCGTCCACTGCCATACGTCAGTGATGACAAGCGAGGCCATGGCGAGGCCGGGCGTCGTCAACCAGGACAAACGCTCAAAGCCGAGCACTTCCAGGAAGTAGTTCAAAATTCCGTATTCGGCATTGTAGATCCATCGCCATATGAGGCCGACAACAACCTCGGACATCACCATCGGCAGAATAAGAATTGCGCGGATCCAGCCCTCGCCCTTGAAATTCGTGTCGAAAAGAAACGCAATAGCGAGGCCTAAACCCACCTCAAGCACCATGCAGGACGTGACATATATCACTGTCCTGCCGATGGAATGCCAGATGTCGCTGTTGAGAAAGAACCCCAGGTAGTTTTGCAAGCCGACGAATTGGAACGAGTTCAGCTTGGCCAGATTCCAGGTATGGAAGCTCAAATAGACAGTATAGACCAACGGGCAGATTGCTACGATCAGCATCAGCACCAGTGCGGGACCGACAAGATAGAAAATGCTGCTTTTATCTGCTTGGTTCATCAAGGCACTCGTTGCGATCGGGTCAAAGAGCGGTGCGGCTCCAGGCCTCGGCCTGGAGCCGTATCCGTCTTCAGTAGCCGGCATCCTTCATGAACGATGCGACGCGGGTTGCCGCTTCGTCCAATGCTTCCTTCGGGCTCTTGGTGCCCGCGAAAGCCGCGGAAAGTTGCTCGCCGATGATCTGGTCGACAGCTGCCCATTCGGGAATGAGCGGCACCGGCCGCGCCGTGTCGATCGTCTTGGTCTCGATGTCGCCCTTGACCGAAGGATACATCTGCTCGATGTCCGCGTCGTTGTAGATTGACTTGCGCCAGCTCATCGCACCTTTAAGCGTGGCGGCCTTGGCGCGTTCGACACCCTGTGCCCAGACCGTGAAGAGGTAGGCAGCTTCCGGGTTTGCGGCGCTGGTGGGAACAGACGCCGTGATGCCGGCCAGCAAGCTCACACGTTTCCCGTCATGCGAGACCGGCGGAGCGCATTCGAACTTGTCGATGATCTTGGAGTCCTTTCGAGCAACCGAAGCCAGGTCCTGGAACGTCCAGGCCATCGCGGCATGACCCTGCATGAAGGAAGTCCATTCCTCGGTGATGTGGTAGGCGCCGACACCCGGAGGCGAAAGCTTGCCAAGCGCAATATAAGTCTCGAGCGCCTTGACTCCTTCCGGGCTGTTGAAGATCGGCTTGAAATCCTTGTCGAAGAAATCACCGCCATACGTCCAGAGATAACCGGACCAATCGTAGACGATACGAGGTTGTTTTGCCGACATCACGTATCCGTAGGTGCCATTCTTCGGATCGTTCATCGCTTCCGCGTATTTCAGCAGGTCGTCCATGGTTTCAGGCGGCTTGTCAAAACCAGCCTTCTTCAGAAGATCCGTGCGGTAATAAAGCGGATTGAAGCCTGCGATCCACGGAATTCCGTATGTCCCCTGCGGTAGCTTCCAGACGTTGTCCTTTGCATAGGCACCGGAAATTTCCGTGGCGAAGAAGTCGTCGGGATAACCGAAGTTGGCGGGGGTGAGTTTACTGTCCGAAAGATACGGCGTCAGATCGCGGATCCATCCGGCTTTCGAGAATTCCGGGGTCCACATCGTGTCGTACCAGACGACATCATAGGTCGGGGCGCCACCGACGAAAGTCGTTTTGAGCTTTTCGTACATGACATCGAAGGAGATGTCCTCGAACTCGACTTTGATGCCTGTCTGCTTGGTGAATTCGGGCGCCATCGCCTTGAAGACATCGGCCCACTGACTTGACTGTGTGCCAACGTGGATCGTAACGCCATCATAGGGCTTGTCCTGCGCAAAGGCGGAACTACCCGCATAAACTGAAGCTGCGATCGCAGCTGCAACGACGAGAGTTTTTTTCATATTTGGTTCCCTTTTTTACAATTTTCACCCACATCCACCCGCGCTCCCGCACAGGATTCCGAACGCGTGATCGTCGAGTAGAGCTCCAATCTCGCGCAACTAAGCACTTGATTTAAAGAATTTTTATATCGTTCCCTTGGCGAGCGATGGCTCGCTCGTCCTTGTCGTTGAGCGTCATCAAATATTCAAAAGTCGAGGGTGTCAAGAACAAATTGGCCTTACCACCTTACCACCAGATAGCTTAAACAGCTTGACCAAATTTGAGACGCCCGCTAGGTACGAAACGGGAAGGAATCTCCGTCGATGCTCCTGCAGACAGTCGAAACACAGCGCCTCTACCAACTCGTCGCCCAGCAGATTGAAGACATGATACGCACGGGCAAGATCGAGGCCGGGGCCCGCCTGCCGTCGGAGCGAGAGCTTGCCGCCCAGCTTGGCGTCAGCCGTCCCTCCGTCAGGGAGGCAATGATCGCTCTCGACATAGCCGGGCTCGTGGAAATCCGAACCGGATCGGGCATCTATGTGCGACATGATCTGCCGCCGAAAGGCGATGACAGTGTTGCCGCCCCGTCAATGTCCCAAAGAGATGCGGGGCCGTTTGAAATCCTGACGGCCCGGATGACCATTGAACCGCACGTGGCGGCCGAGGCGGCACGGAATGCCACGGCCGAGGATATCGCCGCGCTCTGGCGGATCATTGAAAAAATGAAGGAGCCGACAGATCCGCGAACCGGGCTCGAACGCGATCGCGAGTTTCATTTCCTGGTGGCCTGCGCCACCAAGAACATGACCCTTGCGCGGATCGTCGATGAATTGTGGTCGCATCATTTTACGCCGATGCATTCCGGGATCTCGACCTTGACGGGGCTTTTCCATACGGACGCCATGGATATCAGCGACCACACGGAGATCGTCCGGCACATCGAGGCTCGATCCGTTGTCGCCGCTCGCAAATCGATGAAGGCTCATCTTAATCACGTTCGAGCAATCTTGTTGAAGGCCTAGTGCCGATCGACATTTATGGATTAGGCGCGACGCAAGCCAGGCGAAGCCAATCCTGGTCATAGGCGCCGTTGCCACCTCCACACTCCAAGAGAAAGCGCGCGACAATGGTGTTTTGGCGGCATTCGGAAGTCCGGCGACATGGCGCCTTTTTGCGAGCGATACTGCCATGAGCGCCCGTCTCGGTGACGCAACACTGTCATTGCTTGCTCCTGGCGTAGTCACGCCGGCTTATCGGCGATCGGCTGTCACCCCGGGTATCGTTCACCTGGGGGTGGGTGCGTTTCATCGCGCCCATCAGGCTGTTTTCGTCGATGATTGCTTAAACCGCGGCGAGCACGAATGGGGCATTGTCGCGGTCTCGCTCCGCAGCCCGGAAACGCGAGACGCCCTGAAACCGCAGGATTGCCTCTACACACTGATCCAGCGCGACGGATCTGGGGATCGTCTCAGAGCGATCGGTTCGCTGCTCGATGTCGTCGTCGCGCCGGAATCGCCCGAACAGGTGCTTCGGCACCTGGCCGATCCGCGCATACGAATCGTGACGCTGACGATAACCGAGAAGGGGTACACGGCGAATCTGGCCACAAGGACGGTGCTTTGGGATCACCCCGATATCCAGCACGACCTCGAGAACCCGGGCAGGCCACGAACCGCGCTCGGTTACCTGACCGAAGGACTCAAACGCAGGCGCGATCGTGGCATCGCCCCCTTTACCGTGCTTTCCTGCGATAACCTTCCATCCAACGGCAGAACGCTGAAGGCCTTGCTGGTCCAGTTCGCTGGTAACGGCGATCGCCTGCTTGCGAACCATATCGAACAGCAGGTGGCCTTTCCATCGAGCATGGTGGATCGGATCGTACCGGCCACGACCGACGACGATCGGGCCGAGGCGGCGTCACGTCTCGGAGCCGAGGATGCATGGCCCGTTGTCGCCGAACCGTTCTCCCAGTGGGTCATCGAAGACCATTTTCCGGAGGGCCGGCCCGGACTCGAAGCAAGCGGCATGGAGTTCGTGACCGACGTCGAGCCCTATGAACACATGAAGCTCCGGCTTCTGAATGGCGCGCATACCACCATTGCGGCGATCGGGCAGAGCGCGGGACTGGCGACGGTGGCGGACGTGTTTGGCGAGCCTGTCGCGCAGCGCTTCATCTCGGCCTACTGGAAGGAGGTTTCGGCCACGCTCGACGCGACGGTCGACGCGGTTCGTTACTGCGAGCGTCTGGCCCAGCGATTCCTGAATCCGGCATTGAGACATCGGACGGCCCAGATTGCCATGGATTCATCACAGAAACTTCCGCAGCGCATCCTTGCTCCACTCGCCGAACTCACCGACGCGCGAAAGCCCGCTGGCGCCGTCGCCTTCGCCGTCGCCATCTGGATGCGGTCCTGCCTTGGCGTGAACGAAAGCGGTGTCGCGAATTCCGTCAGCGACCCAGCGCTGGCCGCCTGGCGCCGGGATCAGGACCTGTCGGCCCTGTCGGCTGCCGAGATCGTCGATGCGTTCCTTGGCCTTTCTTCTGTCTTCGACGCGCGATGGCGAGAGAGAACCGGGGTTCTGGACGAGATCACAAGCGCACTCGAGCAGATCAACCGCGTTGGAACGCTGTCGGCGATTGCCGGGGCATTTCCAGAGAAGACTTGAAAGGAAAGGCAGTGGAGCAGACCTGGCGATGGTTTGGCGAGCAGGATCCCATTCCGCTCGACCATGTCAAACAGACCGGAGCAACCGGTGTCGTCACCGCCTTGCATCACCTGCCGGCTGGACAGGTGTGGCAACCCGAGGAGATTGCGAAGCGCAAGCACGTCATTGAAGAGGCCGGCCTCAGCTGGAGCGTATGCGAGTCGATCCCGACCGAAGACAGCATCAAACGCGGCGACGCCAATGCAAGACGAGCGATCGACACATGGAAGGACAGTCTCGCCAATCTGGGACGGGCCGGTGTTCCGGTCGTGTGTTACAACTTCATGCCGATCCTCGATTGGACCCGGACCGACCTTATGTTTCGGCTCCCGACGACCGGTTACGCGCTTCGCTTCGATATGATCGATTTCGTGGCCTATGATGTGTTCATGCTCAAGCGCAATCGCGCTTCGCAGAGCTATGACCCATTGCTTGTCGAGAAAGCCGAACAACGAATTGCCGGGAAAAGCGAGGAGCAGAAGAAGCTGCTCGAGACGAATATCATCGCCGGTCTTCCCGGCGGCGCTTCGGCGCAGACACGGTCTTCCATCTCGTCGCTGATCGAATCCTTTCAGGGTATCGATGACGAAACCATGCGCGGCAATCTCTTCGCCTTCTTGAAAGAGATCGTTCCGGTGGCGGAAGAGTTCAACGTCAGGCTCGCGATTCACCCGGACGATCCCCCCTTCCCGCTGTTTGGGTTGCCTCGCGTCTTATCGACGGCATCCGACATCAGGAGGCTGCTGACAGCATACGAAAGTCCAGCCAATGGCATCACGCTATGCACCGGTTCGTACGGCTCTCGCCCGGACAATGATCTTGTGGCGATCACCAGGGAATTTGCTCATCGGGTGAACTTCGCGCATCTGCGAAACACGACGGTGGAACCCGATGGCTCATTCTATGAGGCCGAGCATCTCGAAGGAGATACCGACATGGTGACGGTCATCGAGCTTCTCCTGAGGGAAGAGGAAGAGGCTGGGCGACAGGGTCGGCGTCCGCGCATCCCGATGCGGCCGGATCACGGCCATCTCCTTGCCGGAGATATAGATCGCCAGACCAATCCTGGCTATTCCTATAATGGACGCCTCAAAGGTCTGGCGGAACTCAGGGGCGTCATACGCGCCTTGACGCGCGGCATTTAAAGCTCGTCGACTGAAACCTTGCGACGCAGATCCCTATTCCAATGCGCCGCACTTTCCCCGCTTGCCGGACGCGTGGATGCTGCCGGCTTGCGCACGCCAGCGCGCCGGGCCTTGGCGGCTGGCGATGGTGATCGTTGTCCACCGCCCGTGCATCGGCTCACGGCAACGAGCGCCGCGCGACGGTTCTACCTACTGAGGCCGAGACCTCGTGCGGCTGGCCCAATTCAGCCCTCGCCGCAGGATAGTACCCATGGACGGATTGTCGAATTCCTCAGGGACATGGCCGAGTGCGCTGAAGAAGACGCGGCCGTGGCCGAACGGCTTTTTCCAAACTGTCGGCATAACCACGCCGTCGATCCAGGGATAGTCCTCGCCGGTGAAACGGACGGTCGCCAGCACCTCGTTCGCCGGATCAACATGCATGTAGTACTGCTCAGAATGATATTCGAAGTCGGAAATACCAGCCATGATCGGGTCGTCCCGGCGTGCGATCTCAACCGTATAGCGTTTTATGCCGCCGGGTTCGCGCACATAGGCGCCGCCGACCATGTAGCGGAACCGGTCGTTGTCACGGAATCCGTCGGCCATGCCGCCATGGAAGCCCCCAAGTCCGACACCCGACCAGATTGCCGCCCAGAGCTTCTTTGAGGTGTCGACACTCATCTGGCCCACCGTCCAGTTGGGAACGATCAGGTCATAGCCGGCGAGATCTTCCAGGTCATAGGCACTGAGCGTTTCGCTATGCGTCACGGCGAATCCGTCTTCCTCGAGCATCGACCTGACGCGCTCGCCGGCCTCGACGGCGCGATGCGGCGCGTAGCCTCCGGAAATGATCAGACACCGCCTCATGAAATCCCTCTTCACCTTTTGGCTATCCACATTGTGGATGCGCATACCGTATAAAACAACAATTGTATCAAATTTTCAAGGCGAACGAAGGCGTTATCGCGAGAGGTCTCGCTTATCGATCCTTGACGGCTTCCCTGATGCATCTCATAGAACAATTATTGTTGATATTTATTCCAAGTTGCGCGATGTTGCCGGGGATTTCGGCCGACGAACGGCCGCACCCGCCCCGGAGGAGCGAATGATGAGCCAACGACCGCAGTCAGCCACACTGAACCATGTCAGCATTCCCGCCCACGACCTTGCGGAGTCGGAGGCGTTCTATCGCGAAGTGCTGGGATGCGAGCGCGTGCAGGCGCCGAATTTCGGCTTCCCGGTGTGTTGGATGCGGCTCGGCAATTTGCAGCTCCACCTCCAGCAGGTCGGCCCGACCGCCGGCGTGCGCACCTACCAGCATTTCGCGGTCGAGGTGGCCGACTTCATGGGCGCCTACCGGGCATTGCAGGCGCGGGGCGCCTTCGAGGAAGGCACACGCTATGCCGACCTGTGGCTTTTGCCGTCGGGCGAATTACAGATGTTCGTGCGTGATCCCTCGGACAATCTGTTCGAGATCGACCATCCCGATGCCACGCAGCTTGACCTGTCGGCCTTCGAGACTCCCTTGCGCCGGCTGGAGAACGAGCAGGAACAGTCGCAGCAGAACCGGCTTGCCACCCTCTTCCTCTACCGCAAGGCGGCAGCCTGATCGCGGGCGTGCAGGGCGCGCGTGCTACACGGCAAGATTCGTGGTGATCTCGTTGCCCATCGCCTGGATGGAATGGATCAGATGCTCGAACCTGCCGGGTTCCGCGCCGACCAGCGCCGTCACGCAGGTGATGCCGATCGAGGCGACGGGAATGTTGTCCTTGCCAAAAATCGGGCGGGCGACGCAGGTCAGCCCCTCGTGGGTCTCGTTCGCGTCGATCGCATAGCCGCGCTCGCGCGTGACCGCCAGATCGATGCGCAGTGCATCCGCGTTCATGATGGTGTTGCCTGTAAGGCGGACGAACTCGATGTTGTTGATCAGTGTCTCGCGCTGTTCCTGCGGCAGGAAGGCGAGCACGGCCTTGCCCACGGCGGAACTGTAGAGCGGCTCGAGAACGCCGATGCAATGGCGGATCGAGATGATCGAATCCGACAGCGCGAAATCGGCTAGCAGCACCCGGTCGTTGACAAACAGCCCCAGATGCGTGGTCTGCTGGGTGATGCTGGCCAGCCGCTGCAACTGGTCGTGGAAGGAATCGATCAGCCGCGTTTTCTCGCGCAGCCGCGACGCCCAATAGTAGATGCGCCCGCCGACGTCATACTCCTTGGTCGTGGTGTCCTTGCGCAGGAAGCCGCGATGCTCGAGCGTCTGCAGGAAACGGAAGGCGGACGCACGATCCATGTTGAAGCGCCGTACAATATCCGACAGCTTGAGCGGCGCCGGCGCCTCGATGATCTCATCGAGGATCCGCAGGCCTTTTTCGAGGCTCTGGATGTGGCCGGCCGGACTCTCGCCCTCGTGCGCGGGGTTCGGATTGTCCAACATTGTCTCCCGAAAGTTTGATTATGAAACAATGGAATAGGCTGTCGCCCATCACCTGTCAAACGAACAAACCGGGCGCGTCTGGTTGAGCTCTGCGCCAATTCTGGCAGATTGTCGATCCGATCGCCCAGGGTGCGCCAGACACTGACAAGGTCCCCAAGACAACAATTGTTTCTCAATGACTTTGCAAACACGCCTGAACTCGGGCGACCTCAGGCCTTCAGCGCCGCCACACCCTTTCGCAGGATGACGATCACCGCCAAGGTCGCGACCACCAGCAACACCGTCGACACGACGGCGATGGTCGGGTCGATCTTGTCGCGCAGCGCGGTGAACATCACCTTGGGCAGCGTCGCATTGTTGCCGCCGGACACGAACATGGCCACCACCACCTCGTCGAGCGAAGTGACGAAGGCAAGCAGGCCGGAGGCGACGATGGGTCCGCTCACTTGCGGCAGCACGACCCTGAGCCAGGCCTGGTGCCAGCGCGCGCCCAGGCTGCGCGCGGCGCGTTCCTGGCTGAAATCGAACTGGCTGAAGGCGGCGCTCATCACCACGAACACCACCGGGATCGCCAGCGCCACATGGCCTAGCACCAGCCCGGTCATGGTGCCGACCATACCGATGCGAGCCAGCACGAAGAACAGGCCGATGGCGATGAGGATCGACGGTATCACTGCCGGCAGGACGATGAGCCCGCTGACCAGCAGCCGCCAGCGCTGGCTCAGTTGCGTGGCGCCGTAGGCGGCGAAGATGCCGATCGGCACCGACACCAGCGTGGTCAGCGTACCGGCGGTGAGCGACGCGCGCGCCGCCTGGGTCCAGGTGATGGAGTCCAGAAAGTATTGATACCAGCGCAGCGACAGCGACGGCGGCGGAAACGCCAGGAAATCCGACGATGAAAACGACATCGGTATGACGATGAAGGACGGCGCCGCCAGGAACACGACCAGCAGAATGGCAAGCAGCCATTTCAGTCGCTCGATAAGCGGCGTGTCCTCGAACCCATCAAGCATGTCAGCTCCTCTGCCGCGAAAGCAGGACGCGCTGCACCGCATAGCTCAGCGCGAACAGCAAGGCCGTGAACACCAGCAGCAGCACGCCGAGCGCGCTGGCGGCGCCCCAGTTGGAATAGTTGGACAGGCTGCGCGCGATGCGCATCGAGATGACGTTGACGTTGCCGCCGCCGAGGATGGCGGGCGTGACGTAGAAGCCAAGGCTCATCACAAAGACGAGGATCGCGCCGGCCGCAATGCCCGGCACGACGAGCGGCAGGAAAATCCGGCGATAGGTATAGGACCTGGACGCCCCCATGCTGGCCGCGGCGCGGATCAGCGCGCGGTCGATGTTGCGCATGGCCCCCAGCACCGGAAGGATGAAGATCGGCAGCATGATGTGGGTCATGCCGAGCACCGTGGCGAAATGGTTGAAGGCAAGCTCCAGCGGCGCCTTGGTGATGCCAAGCCACATCAGCATCGAATTGACGATGCCGGTGCGCTGCAGCAGCACCAGCCAGGCATAGGCCCGCACCAGCAGCGAGGTCCAGAACGGCAGCAACACCGCCGCCAGGAAAATCACGGAGCGCCTGGGCGGCAGCCCGTTGATGAAGGTGGCGAAGGGCACGCCTATCACCACGCACGCGGCCACCGTTGCCAGCGCGACCTGAAAGGTCGTGACGAAGATGCGCGCGTAGCTCGCTCCATCCAGGATGCGCTGGTAGTTCTCGAAACTTGGCTTGCCGTCCGCGCCGAAGGCCGACAGGAAGAACAGCCAGGCGCAGGGTACGAGTACGCAAAGCGCCACGACCGCCAGGCAAGGCAGCGTGAAGGCCAGGGAGACGAAGCGCTCAAGCCTGGCGTCCCATGCCAGCCGCCCGCCATTGTCGGCTTGCGCCGCAGAGTTCGGAATGGTCGCATTCAGGGCGGACATGTCTACACCTGAAGGAAATGCACGCGGTCGCGCCGAACGTGCAGGTCGATGGGCTGTCCCACCTGGAGGTCGGCGACCTCGGAACTGAAATGCTTTTGCGCGCGCGCCGTGATGGCTTGCCCGCCGGCAAGGTCGACCTGCAGCAGCCAGCTGTCGCCTTGGAAGACGACGCCTCGCAGCAGGCCGGCGACCGCAAACCAGTCGCTCTCGTGGCCGCTCCTGGCCAGGCAGAAATCCTCGCTGCGCACCATCAGCGCATGCGCCGAAGGCGCCACCGCACCGAGATCCCCAGACACAACGCCGCGCGCCTCGGCCAACGGCAATATGGTCGCCTCGCCGATGAAGCGGGCGACGAACTCGTTGGTCGGCCGCCGGTAGATGGTTTCGGGACTGTCGAGCTGGACGATCCTGCCCTTGTCCATGACGGCGACGCGATCGGCGATTGTCAGCGCCTCGCGCTGATCATGGGTCACGTAGAGCGTGGTGATCTGCAGCTTGTTGTGCAGTTCGCGGATTTCGATCTGCATCTCCTCGCGCAGGATCTTGTCGAGGGCCGATAGCGGCTCGTCCATCAGGAGCACCTTGGGCTCGAACACGATGGCGCGGGCGAGCGCCACGCGCTGACGCTGGCCGCCCGAGAGTTCGCCGATGCGCCGCGATCCGTAGCCGCCAAGCTTGACGACGTCGAGCGCCGCTAGTGCCCGCTTGCGCGCCGCGTCCTGCGGCACGCCGCGAACCTCCAGCGGAAACGTCACATTGGCCATGACGTCCATATGCGGAAACAGGGCATAGCTCTGGAAGACGACGCCGAAGCCGCGCTGGTTGGCGGGAAGCCTGACGATGTCGCTGTCGCCGAAGAAGATCCGCCCGCGATCGGGGCGGATGAAACCGGCGACGGCCATCAAGAGCGTGCTCTTGCCTGAGCCCGAGGGACCGAGAATGGCGACGAATTCACCGGCCTCCACCGTCAGGCTGACATCGTCGAGGGCGCGGAAATCGCCATACATCTTGGACACGGCCTCGATGCGGACCGATTCTGCGGAACGACTGCTCATATGACCTGTCTGGCTGCGGGTGGAGGCCGGGGAAAGAAGCATAGGGGACAGCGCCTATTCGGTCATCATGTCTTCGAACAACTGCTGGACGTGGTCGTTGTTCTTCGCCCACCAGTCGATGTCCTGAACGATCATCGCGCCCGAATTGGCCGGGCTCGTCGGCAGCACGGCCTCGGCTTCCTTGCTGATGATGCCGGTCTTGTAGGCGCCCTGGTTCAGCGGACCGTAGGAGACGTATTTGGTGAGGCCGGCCTGCGACTGCGCCGACGACATCTCGTTGATCATCTTCATCGCCTCGGCCTTGTGGGTCGAGCCCTTGGTCACCGCGAAACAGTCGTAAGTCAGGATGCCCTGGTTGTAGGTGTAGTTCACCGGGCCGCCAGCTTCCTTGGCGGTCTGGAAACGGCCGTTCCACCCGGTCGTCATGTCCACCTCGCCGTCCTTCATCAACTGCCCATGCTGCGCACCCGAAGACCACCAGACGGAGATACTGGGCTTCAGCGTTGCGATCTTGGCGATGGCGCGTTTGATTCCGTCCTCGGTGCCCAGCACCTTATAGACATCCTTGGGCGCCACGCCGTCGGCCAGCAACGCCATCTCGACCTGCGCCTCCGCGTCGGAACGCATCGAGCGCTTGCCCGGAAATTTCTCGACATTCCAGAAATCGGCCCAACTCGAAGGCGCGTCCTTGGCGTAGGTCTTGGTGTTCCATGCCATCACCGCCGCGTAGCCGTAGATGCCGACGCAATAGGGCGCCGCCGTTCCCGGCAGGAACTCGGAAGCGTCGACGGCCTTGTAGTCGATTGGCTCCAGCATGCCTTCGGCCCCGGCGATCGCCGCCTGGTAGCCACTCATGATGATGATATCGGTCTTGACCGAATTGGAGCCCACCTCGAGCCGAAGTACGTCGAGGGCGTTGTCGGCCGTCTCTTCCTTCACCTGGACGCCGAGCTTCTTGGCAGCCGGCCCCCAGAGCACGGCGCGCCCACCTTCCTGTACGGCACCGCCGGGCGTGTTGAGCGTAAGCGTTGCCTCCTCGGCGGACGCCGTTCCGGCAAACGCGGCCGCAAGAATGCCTGCAGCCAGTATCGAACCACGCATAAATCGTCTCCCACTCTTGTTCATGTCGTTGGCAATTGTTGTTTTTAACACAACGTTTATGCCTGACAATTCGATGTAAGGCCACAGAGTCACCGATTGTCAAGCAATTTCGTTGGCTTTTTGCGATGATCGCAATTTGTTTTTCTTATAAAACAATTTCTATTGATCAAGATTCCGGCGGTCGATATGGGTAACCCTGACCAAGGAGGATGGCGCCAGATGAGTGACGGCGAGGCAAAACTGATCAATCTCGCATTCCGCGTCGGCAGCGTGGCCGAAGCGGAGGCGCTGGTTGAAAGCACCGGCGGCTGGTCGAAGCGGGCCATGCACGACATCGATGGCGAACAGTTCCTGGAAGCCCGCTTTGGCGGCATCAGCATCAATTTCTTCGAGACCGCGCTCTATGACGGAAAGAACGTGCCTTCGGCCGGCGGCTTCCTGCACGCAAGCTTTGCCGTGCCGAGCCTTGCCGCCATTCTCGAAAATCCCGACTGGAACGCCAGGCTTATTTGGGGCCCCTCCACGATTCGTGGCGGCTTCGGCCATCGCCGGATCGCCTTTTTCGAACCACTACCCGGCTGCCGCATAGAATTGATGGAGGAAATCGATGATTGAAGCATCGCAGTTGCGGTTCTTCGCCCGCGCCGGCGCGGCCACCGTCTATGAAGCTTACGGGCGCATCGGCGATCTCGATCCGGGCGTGCGGACGATGGTGCCAGGCCTCGCGATTGCCGGTCCGGCCTTCTGCGTCAGCTGCGAGCGCGGCGACAATCTGGCGCTGCACCGCGCGGTGGCCGAGGCAGCGGCCGGTGACGTGATCGTGCTGTCTGGTCATGGCGAGGCCTGCGGCTATCTCGGCGACATCCTCGCCGAGGCGGCGGCATGCCGGGGCATTGCCGGCGTGGTGGTGGACGGCTTCGTGCGCGACGCGGCGGAGCTAAACAAGATGCGCTTTCCCGTATGGGCCCGGGGCCTGGCCATCCGCGGCGCAACCAAGATCCATGCCGGATCGATCGGTGCCCCGGTACAATGCGGCGGCGTCCGCATCGCGCCCGGCGACCTTGTGGTCGCTGACGACGACGGTGTGTGCGCGGTGGCGAGCGTCGATCTTGGCCGCGTCTTCGAAAGCACCGGAGAGCGCCTTGCACAGGAAATCGCGATGCGCGACCGGCTGCGCCAAGGCGCGCTGACGCTGGATCTTCTCGATCTTCGCAAATATCTGTCGGCCGCCGGCGAGGATCTGCCGCGATGATCCATTGCCGAGACTGTCGCCGGCCGCCCGCGTGCCAGTCCCTTTCGTGTCCGAGGTCATAGACGATGCCCGATGCCCAGAATGCCCTGCCGCTTGATGGCGGCCCCTATGACTTCATCGTCATTGGCGCGGGTTCGGCCGGTGCGGTGCTGGCCGCGCGCCTTAGCGAAAGCGGCCGCAAAAAGGTCCTGCTGCTCGAAGCCGGCCCCAGGGACCTGAACCCCTGGATCCACCTGCCCATGGGCTATTCCAAACTGTTCACCGACAGCCGCTACAACTGGATGTACGAGAGCGAGCCGGAGAGCGCCCTTCAAGGACGCGTGCTCTACCAGCCGCGCGGTAAGGTGCTGGGCGGATCGAGCTCCATCAACGGCATGATGTATGTGCGCGGCAACGCCGAGGATTTCGACGATTGGGCAAAGGCCGGCTGCGACGGCTGGTCTTATGACGAGGTTCTGCCCTATTTCCGCAAGGCCGAAGACCAGTCGCGCGGCGCCGACCATTGGCACGGTGTCGGCGGCCCGCTGAAAGTGTCGGACCAGTCGTTCGAGCATGAACTGCCGAACGCGCTCTGCGCGGCGGCGGTGCAGGCCGGGCTTGAGCGCAACGACGATTTCAACGGCGCCGCGCAGGACGGCTTCGGTTACTACCAGATGAACATCCACAGAGGCCGGCGCTGGAGCACGGCGCGCGGCTATCTGACCCCGGCCCGCAAGCGCGCCAACCTCAGGATCGTCACCGGTGCCCGGGTGGAGCGGATCGTCGTCGAGAACCGCGTCGCCACAGGCGTATTGTTCAGCCAAGGCGGGCAGAGGCGGATCGCGACGGCTGGCGAAATCATCCTGTCGGCAGGCACAATCGCCTCCCCGCAACTACTCATGGTGTCCGGGATCGGGGCCGCCGCGCCTATGCAGGATCTCGGCATCGGCTGCGTCCTTGACCTGCCGGAAGTCGGCCGCAACCTGCAGGACCATACCTGCGTCCAGCTGATGTTCCGCTGCACCAAGCCGATCACCGTCAACGACATCGCCAACAGTCTGGCGAGGCGGATCGGCGTCGGCATGCAATATGCTGTCACCCGCAAGGGCTACCTCGCCGAGACTGGCATCTATGTCGGCGGCTTCGCGCGTAGCGACGACACGCAAGACCGGCCGGACATCCAGATGGCGATGGCGGCCTGGAGCGTCGGCGAGCGCACGGCCAAAGGTGCGAAGCCGCATCCGTTTTCCGGCTTCAGCTTCAGCCCCGAACATGTCAATCCCGATGCGCGCGGTGCGGTCACGTTGCGCTCAGCCGATGCCATGGCCGCGCCGAGGATCAGCTTCAACTTCTTCCAGACCGAATACGACATCCGCGCCATGACCTTCGGCATAAGGTTGGTGCGCAGGATTTCCGAGCAGCCAGCCATGAAGCCCTACGTCGCCTCGGAATTGCAGCCGGGCAAGGACGTACAGACCGATGACGAGATCCTCGACTTCATCCGCCAGAAGGCGGGCTCCGACATCCATGCCGTCGGCACCTGCCGGATGGGCCCTGATGCCGGCGCCGTGGTCGATCCACGCTTGCGCGTGAACGGCATCGCTGGCCTGCGCGTGGTCGATGCCTCCATCATGCCACGCATCGTGCGAGGCAACACCCATGCCGCCGTGGTCATGATCGCGGAAAAGGCGGCGGACATGATCCTGGCCGATGCGCGATCCTGAACCCGGGCGCCTGCCCCGTCCCGAGGACCTGACACTGGCCAACTGGGACCGCGCGCCTCGCAATCGCTGGGCCTACCAACATGTGAGCGATTTCCTGCCCACGGCCCCCATCGCCGGCGCGGAACCGATGCCGCTCATAGCGGCGCACACCGGCCTCCACCTCGCCGCCCTCACCTTCGCCGACCATCGCGGCGACAGGGTCAATGCGGCGGCCGTGCTTGACGGTTCATGGACCGACGGCTTTCTCATCCTGCATCGCGGCCGGGTCGTCGTCGAGGATTACAGGAACGGCATGCGGCCCGGCAGCGTGCATCTGACGCAGTCGGTTTCGAAATCGGTCGTGGCAGCGCTGGCGGGCATCCTCCATCACCGGGGCAGTCTCCCGCTGGACAGGACCGTGGCGGCCTATGTGCCCGAATTCTCGGACTGCGCTTATCGTGACGTTACCATCAGCCAGTTGCTGGACATGACCAGCGGCGTGCACTTCCCCGAGGATATGGCCGACCCCGTGTCCGGCATCGGCCTGATGGATATCGCGGTCGGCTGGAAGCCCGCGTCGGCGGAAAATACGAGCCCGGGGACAGTGCGCAAGCTGGTGGGATCCTTGCGCGGCCTGTCGCGCCCGCACGGCCAGGAGTTCGAGTACCGGTCGATGGAAACCGAAGTGCTGGGTCTTTGTATCGAGGCGGCCGTGCGGGGCAGGCTCGCCGACCTCGTTTCCGAACTGATCTGGCGACCCATGGGCGCCGAGGACGAGGCGAATTTCGCGGTCGATCCGGAAGGATATGCCATCGCCGACGGCGGCCTGTCGGCAAGCCTGCGCGATCTCGGCCGCTTCGGCCTGATCTACGCGCAGGACGGCTGCACCAACGGCAGGCAGATCGTGCCGGAGCAATGGGTGGCGCACACACGCATCGGCGACACCAGCCTGTTTCCCGAGCGCTACCGGGCCGACCGCCCCAATGGCGCCTACCGCAACCAGTTCTGGATCGCCGATGTCGATGCCCCGGTCATCCTGGCGCTGGGGGTCTACGGGCAGATGATCTATATAGATCATCAACGGGATTTCGTCGGGGTGAAACTGTCGACCTGGCCGGAGGCTATCAACCCGGACATGCGCATCGACATGCAGAACCTGATGGGGACGATCGCCGAGAATCTCAGTTCGATCTGAAGGCGGTCTGACGGTTTCGGCTGAAATTCGGAGACGTGCGGTACTCGGTTTGGCTCTCGGGCTTATGTGGCTGAAGGTCGCTGTGCTGACCGCTTGCCGCCGTTGCTTTCTCCCGCGCCGCGCGACGGTTAATAAGGGCGAGACCATGAACGGATTGTAGAACTCCTCCGGGGCCAAGTGCGCTGAAGAAGGCGCGGCCTTGGCCGAACGGATGGCGACATCACTATGTTCAAGAACATCGGTGGCAGTCGTTGGCGCTTCACGCCAGGGTTTCGAGTTCTGCGTCGTGAGCTGACATCACTCTCGTTTCGAGGTACCCGGAAATCCCTGTTTCCAAGCAACGGCCCCTGGGATCCCACATGCATCTCCACACATGAGCGCCAACCCTGCGCGCGTTAAGCGATACCGCCGAAGCAGAGATATTTGAGTTCCGTGAAGTCATCGAGGCCGTACTTCGAGCCTTCCCGCCCAAAGCCTGACTGCTTGATGCCGCCGAACGGCGCCACTTCCGTCGAAATCAGGCCAGTGTTGATGCCGACCATGCCGTACTCAAGGGCTTCGGCCACAGCCCAGACGCGCGACATATCCTTGGCGTAGAAATAGGCCGCCAGCCCAAACTCGGTGTCATTCGCCATGGCAATGACATCCTCGACGGTATCGAAACGGAACAGGGGTGCCAGGGGACCAAACGTTTCTTCACGGGCTACCGCCATTTTGGCTGTCACGTCGGTCAGGACGGTCGGCCAGATGAAATTGCCGCCCAGGGGGTGGTCCGGGCCGCCGGCCACGATGCTGGCGCCATGAGCGACGGCGTTCTCGATGTGGCGCCTGACCTTGGCCACGGCGCGATCGTCGACCAAGGGACCGATCTCGGTGCCTTCCGCGAAGCCGTCGCCCACCTTGAAAGCTTTCACACGGCGGGCAAGCTTTTCCGCAAACTCCTCGTAAATGCCGGTCTGCACGTACAGGCGGTTGGCGCAAACGCAGGTCTGTCCGGCATTTCGATACTTGGAGACCACGGCTCCCTCGACAGCAGCGTCGATGTCGGCATCGTCGAACACGATAAACGGTGCGTTGCCGCCCAGCTCCATGCTGAGCTTCATCACCTGGGCCGATGCTTGCGCCATAAGCGTGCGGCCGACTTCAGTGGATCCGGTAAAGGTGAGTTTGCGTACCTTTTCGTTTTCGCAGACCTCATCACCGAAGTCCGAACTCTTGGTGATCGGGACCACGCTCAGCAAGCCGGCCGGGACCCCTGCCCTTTCCGCAAGCACGGCCAGTGCCAAGGCAGACAGAGGGGTCAGGGCTGCCGGTTTGAAGACCATCGAACAGCCGACCGCCAAGGCCGGAGCGATCTTGCGCGCCACCATCGCCGAAGGAAAATTCCAAGGCGTCACGGCCCCGACGACGCCTACGGGTTGCTTGATTACGACGATCCGCTTGTCACGAGCATGCCCAGGGATGGTGTCACCATAGACGCGCTTGGCCTCCTCGCCGAACCATTCGATGTAGGACGCGCCGTAAAGGATTTCGCCTTTCGACTCTGCGAACGGCTTGCCCATCTCGGCGGTCAAGATGGTGGCCAGATCATCCAGATTCGCGATTGTGAGATCGTACCAGCGACGCAGAACGGCAGCGCGCTCCTTGCCCGTACGGGCAGCCCATTCCTTCTGCGCCACATAAGCTGCGTCGATGGCTTTCGCGATTTCCACTCGCGTGAAATCCGGCAATGTCGCCAGCACCTCGTTCGTTGACGGGTTGGTAACGTCGAAGGTTTGGCCGGACTGCGATCGACCGAGCCATTCTTTGCCGATCAATCCCGCTTCGCGGACCAGGTCCTTATCCTTGATCCTGCTTAGGAGCGTCGCTGATACGGCCATGACTATTCACCTTTACTGGATTGCTGGCGCCCGCAATTAAACATCAGGCGCTCCGCGCGATACGGACTTGGGGACGAACATCCCCGCGGCGTCGAAGAGCCCCAGCGAACGTCTCGAGCGGTTCCGAACTGCCGCCGGCGACAAGTTGCGTACGGGCTTTTGCGCAGCGGAGACACGTCTTGCGGGGGCGGTTTCCACTACGATCTTGGCTCCCCATGATTCAGGTGACGGTCGTTCCATCCAGCGCGCCTGGCATGGCTCGCTCCCTATCCTGCTTTTCCGATACCATCGCACCGGAAGGGGGCTCTCCGTCAAATAGCGTTTTGTAATGGGAGATATAGCGAAACGGCACACTCGGCTCCCTACGGGGTGATGGTAGGGCCACGAGGCAATGCCTCTTATTCTAGGCCTGTCCCAGCGGCACCGTGTCTGCGCTACCCTGCGATTTCTTCAGCCGCTGCGCCAACCGGCGGATTTCGTCAATCAGGATGGGGAGGACGACGTGCTGGGCCGCGCTTTCCTGCGGCCGCACCAGGGCGATGGTTCGCGTCATGTCCCTGTCGGCGATGGCGGAGGCACTCAATGCGTGTTGAGAGAGTTCACGGGCAACGCTTGAGTGAGGCAGAATGGTTGCATATTGCGTGGCCTTATCCGCGATCACGGTTTTGACCGCGCCAAGGGAATCGAGTTCCAGCTCCGGCTTGAGGGCAATGCCCCTTGCCCGGTAGACCCGATCGATAATTCGCCGCAACTCATGGATTTCGCTGGGGAGGATCAGCTTCAGACGGCTGATATCGCTGAGCTGGCGCGGTGGTTGGAGCTTCACGCCGGCATAGGACGTTACAAGTACAAGACGCTCTGAGAACAGATCGACGATATCGAGCCTTTCCGGCGAAGTGGGCCGATAGGTGAGCGCGGCGTCGAGACGTCCGCCCCGCATGAGGCTGGCGAGGTCGCCGCTGTAGGCCTCGACCACGTTCAGCGTCACGCCCTGACATTGACCTCCGACGAAACTGCGGATGTCCTCGAGGAACAGCGAAGCGATAGTTGGGCAGATGCCCAGCGATATCTCGCCTTTCAGTCCATTGGAACGCCGACGCATCTCGCGAACGGCGTCATCCAGGCCATCAATGTGAAGGCGGGATTGACCCAGCAGGAACCGGCCTTCTGCCGTAGGCTCGGCGCCCCGTCCGCTGCGGTTGATCAGGGAAACCCCGACCTCCTTCTCAAGCAGTTTGATCTGCCGCGTCAGCGAAGGCTGCGCTACGCCGATGGATTGGGACGCGCGAGAAAATCCCCCGTGCTCGCACACCGCAATGAAATAGCGCAGGCGCCTGAGATCGATGCCCTCCATCTCCCCGCTACCTGCCCGTGACACGGTCAAGGAGCCGGGCAATCCACGGCGTCGTGGTTGGCTCAAACAAGGGGTTGACGTCAGGCATGAGGTTGATCTGGTGGCGCGGCAGTTGATCTATCACGGATAGCCGGCCCTGATAGGCTAGCCACCACACGATGAAGACGCCGACGAACCAGAACAGGACCTGCCAGATTAGCAGCGATGGCACGCCCGGCGCCACGACAGCTCCGGCAAAAATCGGCTCGCTGAAGAACTTGTTGCCTAGGATCGCTCCAGGCCCGAGCGCGAAGAACGCCCAGAGCAGGGTCAGCGACCATTTCGCGGTCGTGGCCGCAGGGTTGCCATTACGCGCCGGTTGGCTTTTCTCAAATGCATCGTGGAGGCGGTCCCTGCGATCTCTTTCAGCGCCACTTCGCGTGAACAGAGAGACCAGGAGGCACGCCGCAAAATTCGGGATCAGCCCCCATCCGGCCGAATGCACCGATAGAGGCCAACGACCCCACGGCAGGTCGATGAACAGTCGCTCGAACAAGACCAAGCCGAAGCTCTCTGTAAACACCACGAAGAGACCTCCGACAATTAGCCCCGTCAGCACACCGCTGCGGCTAATCCAACGCACCCAGCAAAGGCCTAGTACTGCCGGCAGGAGCTGCACGGACAGACTGAGCGTGAGAGACGAAAAGATCGTCGCGCCAAGCGGCGCATAACTCGCGGCGATGGCGACGGCGCCATAGACGAGGGCCAAGGTTACACGTGCCGCAAACCGCATCGTGCGTTGGTCCATGCCCGGAACAATGTAGCGGGAAGTGAGCTCGAGCGTGCAAATGGAAGCACCCGATCCGGCGAAAAACGCCACGGCAATTTGGGATGCCGCCACCAAAAGAACAATGAAGCCCACCGCCACCATCTGGTCGAGCGATGCCAGGCGCGTGGTGAAGGCGGCCAGGCCCCCTCCTGCCGCGATCTCGCCGGCCAGGATCGGCCCCACCAATATCAGTGCACCGGCCGCGACCCCCGCGATCATCCAGACCTGGCCAAATGCAAAGCCGCGATGCGGCTTACTTGTCATGCCGAGGAAGCTGAACCCGGGACTGATGGCGATGCCGCCCAAGGAGAGTGCGAACGTCAATCCCGCAAACGTCGTCCAGATGCCTCCGATCGGGAGTTCCTTGCCGATACCGGCTGTGAACTGGATCACTCCGGGGATCATGTCGGGCAGCACGCCCCCGGTTGTCGCAATGCCGCCAGCGGTAAACGCGAGCTTGCCAACTGTGAAGCCCGTGAAACCGCCGAAGAACAGAAGGAGGGCCAAGGCCAGCAAGGACTGGGCGGCAACGAAATAGGCGGTGCCGCGCCAGCCGCCGATCACGCTGCAAACGAAGAGCGCAAACGCAATCGCCCAGATTGCAAGCCCGGACGGGATGTCGCCCGCGGTTGAAGCGTCCACCAGTTCGCCCGCCTGAGACAGAGCCATCGCCGCGAACGGGATGGTGAAGAGAAACAACAAGACAAGCATGAAAATGCGCAGGGTGGTGCTGCCAAAATAATCGCCGAGCAGGTCACCCAGGGTTCGCAACGAGGTCAGTCTCGAAGCGAGCCAAAGGCGCTTCTGCGTGAGGGTTGCGACCAGGGCGACACAGATGATCCCGACAGCAATCTGATTGTATTGCAGGCCGAAGGTGGAGAGCAAAACCAGGTGGTCCGAAAGGCTGAGACTTGCCAAGGTAATGCCGGCACCAGCGAAGATGATCACCCAAGGCGGCAATGATTGACCGCCGTCCACGAAGTCAGACGCCTGCTGGGTGTGACGGCCGCTGATGGTTGCGAGATAGAGACCGAAGACCGCAACGATAGCGAGTATGGAAACCAGCAGGGGGGTCATTCGGAGGCTCGCGTCGAACGGGTTGAATCTCGGTCGCCCGAACGGAAGTCGCGGATGGCGTCGAACCCTTCAAATGCCTGTCGCGCTCCATACCGGATGATCAGGTAGAAAATCACCACGGCCCCTGTGGTGATAAAGCCGACGCTGAGCGGCATGAAGTTATGCACGGCCAATGGCGCGCCAACGAGCGACAGAGCTACGAAAAGGACGAGGCCGAATCCATAGATGATGAGGCCAAGTCCCAATTCGCGGGGCGAGAACCCTGTGCCGTAAACAGCATTGACGATCACATGCGCCACAAATCCCGCCAGAATAATCGCGAACCCGGAGAGGAGATAAGGCGCCCCGCCTTGGCCGAATCCGTAGTCAAACAAGAATGCGGCCGGCAGGGCCGCTGCCAACCAGCACGCCATAACCAGGGCGTGGCGGTCTAGCGTTTCATTTGGGCCGAGCGGGGTCATGAAAGGTTCTCGCTAAAGCGGGCCGCGTTCAGTCGTCCTTGTCCTTGGGAGCATCCGGCCCCTGGAAGTTGCGGAACGACATCCCGCCCGCGCTCCCGAGATTCTCGATCGGCAGCCCGAGGTCCTTCATGAGCCCGTCTACGAACGCTACCTGGGTGCGGTACTTCATGGCGGAGTTCACGACGCGATCCGTCATGTTGCCGCCACCCGAGCCGCCATTGCCCGCGCCAGCCGTTTCCGAGGGGCTGTTGAGGCCTGGCAGTCCATCGACCTGCAGGATCTTGATAGATTCGATATTTTCCATCGGCTTGACCGTCTCGCGAATAATACTCGGCAGATTGCTGACGAGGTTCTCGTAGATGGCACTCCGCCTGCTGGCGTCCGAACGGGTGTTTTCCGACTCGTTGAGCATGCGCTGCCCGGCGGCGTCTTTGGCGTAGCGGATTTCGGCTGCGTTGGACTCGGCGATTTCAGCCTGCGCCCTTAGTTCCGTAGCTTCCTTCTCGGCTTTTGCCGAAGAGACCACGCGTTGGGCGTCGCGCTCGATCCTGGACGAAGACTGGATAAGCTCGATCCGCTTGATGCGTTCGGCCACCTCTTCTTCGCGTGCGCTGTTGACCTGCTCTTCCTGTTCAACCTGCTTTTTCAGGGCTTCCGCGGCTTCCGTCTTCGCGTAGGCTTCCTCGATCGACTTGTTGATCACCGCGATGAGCCGTTCCTTGTCGACGATTTCAACCTCCTTCTGCTGTTGGATCTCATACTTGTCGACAAACTTCCGCGCCGCGATGCGCAGCTCATCAATCTGGCGGTTGGCCTCGATCGACGCGTCCTGGATTTCTTGGAATGCCTTGGTCTCGGCAAGCTTGATTTTCTGGTTTTTCTCGATCTCGAGTTGCACGATTTCCTCGTCAACCCTCAAGCGTTCGACGTCGACATCGTAACGCTTCTGCAGGCGCGCCTTTTCCTGGTCCGCTTCGGCAAGCTCATTGCTGATGCGAACTTCTTTTGACTTCGCCACGGCCAGCAATTCAATGGTTTTGTCGGTTTCGATACGGTGTGTCTCGGTGACCCGTTGGCTCTGCAGTTTGGCCTGGTCGATCTCGGCCGATGACGTCGTCTCAATAATCGACAACTCCTGTCGCGACCGGATTTCCGACTCCTTCACATGCTGCTCGTTTTCGATCCTCTCGGCCTCGACTTCCCGGCGGTTCTGGATCCGTTGCATCTCCAGCTCGCGGCGCGACATGATCTCCGTCAATTCAGTCTCTTGCTGTTTCTTGATCTCCAGCGACCGCACCTCCGACTGGGTAGTGATCCGTTCGGAATCAATCAGTCGGTCCTTGGCGATCCGGATCCGCTCGCCTTCTTGCTCGCTGCGAATCCTGGCGTTTTGAATACTGATCGTGGAACTGGACCGCTCTGCCTCGATTTCCGCCAGCTGGGAGGCCTTGCGGATTTCGATTGCCTGCGTCTGTTCAATGCGGGCGTACTCAAGGTCACGCTCGATCTCCAGAGCTCGCTGCTCTGTCTCGAAATCCTTGAGCTTGATACCGATCCGCGATTCGTTTTCGATGCGGTTGCGGAGCTGACGGCGCTCCTCAATCTGCTCGGTCAGCTGCGTCAGTCCTTCAGCATCGAACGCGTTGGACGGGTCAAATACAGAAATGGCGGTCTGGTTGAGGTTGGTCAGCGAGGCGTTTTCAAGCTCGAGACCGTTGGAGCCGAGAGTTGTCGCCGCCAGAGCGGCGACCTCGCTCATGTAACGACCGCGGTTGGTGTGGATCTCATCCATCGTCATTGTGGAAGCGATGGCCGACATTGCGTCGACGAACCGGCCCTGAACGATCTCTTTTAACGCGGCCGGATTCTGGGTGCGCTCGCCGAGCGTCCGGGCGGCGGTCGAGACACCGGCTTCCGTCGGCACGACCCGCACGAAGAACTCGGCGATGATATCGATGCGCATCTTGTTCCTGGTGATCAGGGATTGCTCGCCGAGCCTCCTGATTTCCACCGGGATCGCGTTCATGTTGACGCGAGTGATGTCGTGGACGATCGGGATGATCAGCGCACCACCGCCCATGACCACTCGCTCGCCCCCGAGGCCGGTCCGGACGAAGGACTGGTCTTTTGACGAGTGTCTGTAAAGCCAGTGCAGCAGATAGACACCGATCGCGATGATGATCGTTATGAGAATAACGATTGCGATCACATCTGAGCCATTCATGGGAAGATCCTCCACTTAACCGCGGGCGCCGAGCAGATTGGCGCGAAGATTGACAGCCCTCAGAAACGCTCCTCGCCGGCGACGGCAAGTACGATCATTGAGACGGCGATGAGATTGATAAGGTCAGCAACGGTGTAGAGCACGATGATCGGCGCCACATGTCCCGTGCCGATAACGACATCCACGAAATGCAGGATCGAGTAGATCGCCCAACCGATGGTCAGGATCAGCCTGATCCAGAAATAACCGAGCCGGATTGGCCGCGTCGACTTGCTGACGGCATCCGCCATCGCGCCGAAATACATCTCGCCGAGAATGTAGAGCCAGAAGGCGATCGACAGCAGCACGCCAAGGGTTGGATTGAAAATCCGTGCGTCACCAAGGTACCGTGCGAGAACCATCAGGATTGCAGCTGCCAGTGTCCGCCAGAAGACACCGACAGGCACTTTTCCCGCGATACTCGCAAAGAAGAACACCGAGGCCACCTGCATCGGCTGAACCACAAACCACGCAACATAGCGCGAAGCCGCACTGAGCTGCTGGCCCGTCAGCCAGATGTTCGATGCGGCGTAGTATTCAATACCCGATGCGAGAAGCGCGACGCCTGACAGGGCCAGCGGAACCCGCCACCGCTCGGACGTCCACGTCAGGCCCAGCATCGCCAGGGCAGCGGTTGCAAACGTGGCAAGGGTAGCAACGCTGAGCGCGGTGCTCACAACGGCGCTGGACTGAAAGAGTGTTCCAAACATGGGCTTTCCCTAAACTTGGGCTCTGATGTCTGGGGCGCGGCCGTAGAGCGCGACCATCGGCAGGATCAGAAGACCGAAAATGAACTGTTGCCATTCGTATTTGAGCCCGATGCCGATCAGGAAGGCACTCAGGACTTGCAGGACGAGAACCCCGATCACTGTGTAGCCATAGCCGCCGTACCCGCCCATGAGCGAGGTTCCGCCGATCACCACCGCTGCCAGGGTTGTGAAAAGATACTGGTCACCGACCCCGATGAATCCGCCGCCGCTCCATCCCAGCAGCAGGCATCCTGTCAGCGCGGCCGAGAAGCCGCTTATGGTGTAGGCCACGGTCCAGTATTTGAACTCAGAGACACCGATGAGCTTGGCGGAACGGCGATTGCCGCCAAGAGCATAAATATACCTGCCAAAGGCGGAATACCGCAGTCCGACAATGACGATGATCGCAATGACGATCCACAGGAGGATTGTCGGCGGAACGGCCAAACCGAAGGTACGACCATTCATGGCGGCGAGGTTCTGGAGCCATTTGGGCACTGTCCCAAAAACATTGCCGCCAAATGACGATCCGATGCTGGTCAGGATCTGGACCAGACCTGCAATCGCAAAGCCCATGCCGAGCGTCAGGATCAAAGCCTGGCCCTGCAGCCTGTATGACAGGACGCCGTTGAGGAAACCCAGAGTGGCGCCGATGATCAGCACAAAGACGACTGCCAACCACGATGGCACGCCGAGCCCGATCAGGAAGAGCAGCCCGATATTCGAAGACCCGATGACAAATGGGATGGACAGGTCCAAGCCGCCCAGCAGCGCAACCAGCGTTTGGCCAACACAGGCGATACCCAGGAAAGCGGCAAACAGCAGAATTGCCTTGATATTGGGAGCGGAGAGAAACCCGTTGATCGTGAAGGAGCTGATCACAATCAGCGCCAGCAGGACAATCAGCCCGATAAACGCACTCCGGCCGTGAGCGAAACGGTTGCTGACCTTGAACGCGAAGACCAGGATCGCTTCCAGCAGCAGGAAGGCGATCAGGTTGCCAAGGCTTCTGAAGGACGGGACCGTAGCGGTGATCAGCAGGTACACAATCAGCATCACCGACATGGTGATGATCAGAACCCGGTTACCGGCCCAGACGCCGCCGGCAGCGGTGGGCGCGCTCCCAGACTCCAGTGACGAAGGCCGCGGCTCAAATATGACCGCGATGTAATTGATGAGCCAGAAAAGCACAGCGGCCAGCACGACCGTGTAGAGAATGACAACCTGGGCGCTGATTCCCTGCCAGAATCCCAAGCCAAAGCTGATCGCGGCGACTACGAACGTGACCGCCAGGTTAAGCCACACCAGAGGGCGCGATCGCGGAACAAACAGGCCGCCACTGCGGCTGCCGTCGCCAAACGTCTGGGTCATGTCGGGATCCCCACCAATTGTCCTGCCGCCATAATGCCGGCCGCATGGCTTTGCTCGCCGACGACCAGAAACAGGAGCAGGATGAGTGCCGAGACGAACACATAGATGAACGCGCCGAGGCGCACTGATACGGCTTCAGACACGACCACACGGACCGTAAAGGTCAGCACGGCCAGTATCGCGGCGAAGCCAAAGACAGCCTTTTGAAGCGGGGAAAGGTCGGGCAAAGCGGCTCCGCTTCCCGGTTGCGGGGGCAGCAGCAAATAGCGGGTCAACACGTCCGGATTGGTCTTCAAGGCATCATTGGCTACCGCCGCCACGCCATAGGTATCGCGGGTGCTGACATACAGCATGATCCCGAGAACCACGCAGCCCAGGACGACAAATGCCGCAAAGGGCGAAATGAAATAAAGGTATCGCCCGATAACAGGGACGAGCAGGGTCAGCAGCAGCGAGAGAACGAGGATCAGCCCATAGAAAAGCTGCGTCACAAACGCTTGCGTCGAGCCGAAATTGAACGTGGCGAGCACATAGCCGATCAGGAAGAGGTTGAGCGCGCCGAGCAGCCCACCCGCCACGCCACCGCGCCCGCCGGACAGGCTGACGCCCCCGAGCACGAGGGCGGTCACCGCCGTCAGCGTCATGGTGGTGCCCTGTGTCGGATCTCCGGAGGAAATCAGCGCGGTATAGCAGATCGCGCCGAGGCCGACGAAGAGACCGGCGATGACATGAGCACCGATCCGAACCACGTTGATGCGCACGCCGCTGGTGTAGGCCGCGCGCTCATCGTAACCCATCAGACGCAGGTTTGCGTAGAACGAGGTCATGGTGAACAGCAACCATGCCGCGATAGCCAGCAACACGATCAGAAGGACCGGTGAAAAGATGGTGTTGCCGAGGCCCCATGACGACATCCAGTCAGGCGCGGTGCCGCCAGGTCTCGGGAGGATGACGAGGTTGATGCCGGTCAGGGCCAGAAAGCCACTCAGCGCTACAATGATCGGCTGGACACGCACGAATATGATGATGAGGGCGAAAAAGAGCTGGTAGAGCACGCCGATCCCAAGGGCGACCAGGATGACACCAAAGGGACCCGTCACGATGCCAAGCCCGTTGAGCTTGACGATCGTGACATTGATGAAAGCGAGCAGCGGCCCGATTGCCAAGTCGACAGTGCCGCGTCCCGCCACAGCCAGGGCCATGAGGGAGAATGTCGCCAGTATCAGGGGCGCCGACACGATGATCGCGCTGCCGAAACCCGATAACGATACGAGGTTCGGCCCCCTGATGACCGCAGTGCTCAGGAGCAGCGCGATCAGCAGGATCGGGACCAGCAGGTAGGTGTTTTGGGAGGCCCTGGACTGCGACATTACCATTTGTCTTTCGTTGCTAACGCAACCTAGAACTCAATGACCTTCCGGCCCTCGTTGGGCCGCTCGTTGCGAGACGATGACCGGCTTTCGGAAATGCTCCGCCCCGACAGGGCATTGCCGCCTTGACCGCGCCTTTCCGGATCCGCATTGAGGATTTTCTTCAGCACGGGAGAGATGACCTCCTTGAATTTCGCCGGGTCTTCCGACGTCGGGAAGTGACCGCCGCCAAAGATGATGCATTCGGAATTCTTGACCTTTTCGGCGGTACGCTGGGTCATTTCCGGCGTACAGGCGAAATCGTACTCGCCAGTCAGGAAGTAGATCGGCACCTTCCCCGAGATTTTCTGGCACTGGTCGCGGAAATCCGAATCGACGCTGTAGAAATAAAGGTCGCCCTTGAAAATGCCCGGGCCGCCCTGCGCGTAGTACCACCAGGTCTCCCACCGGTAATCGTCGGGAGAGAGCGGCGCCATCAGACCGAACACCGAGGTCGCGACCACTTCGCCACCATGGATGTGGGGGTGGTGCAGCGGATCGATCCACCATCCCGGCGAATAGTCGCAGGCTTCAAGAGCGATGAAGGCAGAAAACTCGCTTTCATAGCGCAGTGCCAGTGCCAGGCAGATGTTGCCGCCCATTGACTGGCCCATCAGGACCGGCTTGCGCAGATCCAGCGCCCGGCAGAACGCCACGATGAACTCACAATAGAATTTGGTCGTGAGTTTGTATTCGTCTTCCATCAGATGGAAGTCTGCCGGCGGGATCGATTTGCCATGCCAAGGCATGTCGAAGGCGATGACACGGAAATTCTGGATGATATCGGGATCGCACAGCTGATGCCGGTACTGGCGCCCGTCAGTGCCGGCGGTATGCAGGCAGACCATCGGAATGCCTTCGCCGTGCTCCTCGTAGTAGGTGCGATACGTTTTGCCTTCGCACTGGACATAAACGTAACGCCCGACAATCGGATCGTGTGTATTCATGACAACTCTCCTGCGCTGCCGTTAAACTTGTCGCATCAGCGAGAGCATACGCGTCAGCGCCCGCAGATTCTGCCAGAAGGGGAGCGAATTGCCCTCAATAATCAGCTGCTTGTGCAGCGGATGCGCCATCGCCCAGATGTCGTTGAACATCGGCGGCGGGACTTCCTGGGCAAACTTCGACCAGGCGCTGCTCGGAGCCTTGAGCCAAAACTCTACGCCCATGTCATTGGGGGTGAGACCCTGTGCAATCTTCTGAATTTTGCCTCCCCGAACATCCACCAGATACTCGGTGTCATCGAAACCCAGGACGAATTTGCTCGTAAAAAAACGGCCGACAACCGGCAGGATACGGTCATCGTTGACCTTCCTGGCCCATCGCTCGATCCATTCCAGATCAAAGCTGCTCCTGCTTCCATATCTACTCATATGATCCTCCTGATTGGGGAATTCCTGACCCGTTCCTAACCGGGTAGTGACTTCTTTGCGGGCCCGTAAACTGCCACGAACGACGCTGCATCGATCGCAACCGGCATCACTGCAGCCGCAAATACCGCGAAATCGGCTTCGGCCGGCAACTCGACTTTGTCCACCTTCAGCGCATAGAGCGTGAAGAAATACCGGTGCGCTCGGTCCGGCGGCCAAGGTCCGCCGTATCCCTTGCCAAATCCCGGGATCTTGAATGTCACGAAGTCGCTGTTGAACTCGACAGCGCCGTGCGGCATTCCCAGACTCCCGCTCGCCCCTTCCGGCAGTTCCCTAAGTTCCGCCGGAATGTTTGCCACCAGCCAGTGTGCAAACGAGCGGGGGAAATTAAATGCTTCTGGCAGATCAGGATCGGTGATGGCCAACGCGAAGCTGCGCGTGCCTTCCGGAGGACCCGACCAAACCAACCTGGGCGAGAGGCGGTTGTCTTCGGCGAACCGGTCAGGGATAACGCGCCCCGGCGCAATATCCGGACAACTCAGCACGAAAGATGGTGTTGCCGCCATATGGTTCACCTCCTGGTTCAGCAGGGTCACAGACCTCGGCACCGGCCGGCCCTGCTCAAGTCTCGGACTGTGGCTATCTGCGACCGGCATCGGGTTGTCCGGGTCATTCTCGTTGGCGGCCTCCCCGGGCAACCGCGCCGTTGCGCGGCGACCGAACATGGCATTGAGGATGACGTGTCCGTCGAACGGCGGCTCAAAATCAGCCGAAATCGCGCCATTGCGAAACACGTGAACCCGCGTACACAGGTTCAGGAATTCTTCGAGCTCGCTGGATAGGAACACTACCGCGTTGCCGCGGGCCGCGAATTCCTTGAGGTTGCGGTAAAGGTCCAGCTTGGCCCCGACGTCGATGCCGCGGGCCGGATCGTTGAGCACCAAAACTACCGGCTTTTCGGCAAAGGCCCTCGCAATCAGCACCTTCTGCTGGTTGCCGCCGGACAGCGATGTGATCAGGTTCTGGGGGCTTCCCATCTTGACGGCCAGCTTGCTGGACTCCCACTCGAAAACCGGCGTCAGCTTGGTCCGGTTGATGAAGTTCAGCACACCGCCGGACCGGAACTCGCGATACACCGGGAGCAGCAGATTTTCGTATATGCTCAGATTGGCGAAGATGCCTTCTTTCTTGCGATCGCCGCTCACGTAGCTGATGTTGTTTCGTCGCGCCGATGCGAGATCAGTAACCTCGCTGGCCTTGCCGTCATTAACCACCACCAGCCGGCCGGCAATCGGAGACTGGATGCCGGCGATGCACCTTACGAAATCCGCCTGCCCTTGCCCGTCCAGGCCGGTGATCCCGATGACCTCGCCAGGGTACACCGTGAAATTGACAGCTGCAGCGTCTGACCAGACCCGAAGGTCAGTCGCGCGCAGGACCGGTCGGTCGCCAAGGCGCGTCGGCAAAGACTGGTCACGGCTGGTCCCGCTGCGCTCGGCACCGGCAATCAGCTCGAGAATCCTGGACTCGGTGATCTCCTCTTTGGCCAGCTTGCCGACATCCACGCCGTCGCGCAGGACCGTCGCGCGGTCTGCAATACGCACCAGCTCGGCGATACGGTGGGTGACGATCAGAATGCTCGCCCCCCTTTGCTTCAGCTGCCGCATCTTGCGGAACAGCCTCTCCGTGGAATCGAAGTCGAGCGCGGCGGACGACTCATCGAGGATCAGGACCTTGGGATCGGTCAGGAGAGCCCTGGCGATCGTGACCCACTGTTTGACGCTCAGGGGCAGTTCGCCCACGAGGCCGGAGAGGTCGATGTCGAAGCCGAGGAGCTCGCGCATCAGCGCGGCCGCCTTGGCTTCCTTTTCCTCCCGGTTCATGGATGAACCCAGCAGGCTGTCCGCGCCTAGGTAAAGGTTGTCCAGGACCGAGCATTCATCTGCAACAAGCACCTCCTGAAAAACATTGGAGATGCCGAGTTGGCGTGCTTCGTGTGGAGACGTTGCCGACTTTCCAAGGATTGAAACCTGGCCGCTGTCGGGAATCAGAACGCCCGAAATAACCTTCGCGAGCGTGCTTTTGCCTGAGCCATTACCGCCAATGATCGCGTGAACCTCGCCCGCATAGGCCGTCAGGTTGCACCCGCCGAGCGCTACCGTCGGCCCGAAGGTCTTCCTGACCGATGAGAGTTCAACCGTGGGGTACGACATCATAGGTCCAGTTGGCCGACGTTGGTCGGCTAGACTTGCATGGAATGAAGGAAATGCCACCCCGTCGGCGTCGAAGGGGTGGCCAGACCAGTGGCGGTCACTGCGCCTTGAAGGCTTCGGGATCAGCCGGGCGCAGGAAAAACTGGTCCAGGTAATCCTTGCCTGCCCAGTTCTGGGCGCCGACGTTGTACCAGCCGTCAGAGTCTTCGCTGCAGTCGGCCGGGACGGCCTTTTCGAGCTGCTCGTAAGTGAGCGTCTGCGGCTTCGTGAGGATGGACTGGACCTTCGGCCCCTGTCCCTGAAGAGTGCGCATCATGATGTTCCATGCGAACTCAAAATCATCACCTGGGGGCCATGCCTGGACCGCCTGGCTGACGAAATCCTTGTTGTTGCGCCAATAGCAAAGCGCACCGATTTCGCCGCCGATCGAGAACGGCACCATGTCGCGTCCACTCTGTTGCAGAGCGCGCAAGGCACCCAGTTCAGACGCCGACTGGATGATGATGCCGTTCAGATCGCCCGGATTGGTGGCCAGCCATTTCTGGATCTCGGACTGGGCAACCTGGTCGGTCCACATGCCGGCGACTTGACCCACCACTTTGATGTCGGGGTATTTCGCCAGAGCCTTCAGCACGCCAACGTTCTGGGAATCCGATGCCGAAGCGCCGGGAATGCCTTCGACAACAAGGACGTTGCCCTTGCCATTGATCTGCTTGGCCATCCATTCGCCGAGCATGCTGCCACCCACCACGAAATTCGCGGAGGCGTTCACAGCATATGGAGATGTCAGATACCCGGTGGCCGAAAACACCGGTATGTCACGCTGGTGAGCGTATTCAACGGTCTGGTTCAGCGAGGTCGGATTGGAGCAGCAGACAATGATTGCGTCGACGCCCTGGTCAACAAGCTGCCGCATCTGCTGGATCTGCGTGGAGTCATTCAGGTTCGACTGGGTAATGATCACGTCCTTGACGAGGCCGAGCTTCTTCCATTTCGGAATGAGCTCCTCCTGCAGACGTTTCATCACGTCAGCGCGCCACGTATTGCCCGCATATGAGCTCGCATAGCCGATCGTCCACGGCGGACCCTTCTTTGGCTTCCAATCGCGATACGCACTCTCCGCGAGCGGCTGCATCGGATCCATCATGTCCTTGTTGTAAAGTTCGTCCTGGATGTTCTTGGGTAGCTCATCCACGCCACCGGCAAATGCCGGACTGAAGCTGGCGATCGTTGCGACAGCGGCAAGCGATCGCAACATAGTTGCGAATGTCGTCAATTTTTCCTCCCTTAGTGCCGGGCGTTGAGCCGTGTGCACGCTGAGTTCAGTGGAACCCGCGAGGGACTATCGGGCAATCAGGACCTTGGAGGTAATACATTTTTCAAATGCGCTCTATACGCTTTCGCTATGGAGATCTCTCCGCTGAATGGTCCAAGACCGAAGCTATGGGAGTTTCCCAAGGATTGGCGTGTTTTGAGGCCGGAAGCAGCCAGTCAGCTCTTGAGCGATAGAACAGATCCCGCAGGCTCAAGCCATGGGCCAGATACCAGCGCACGCACGGCAAGATTACCGAACGATCAAAATGGCGGCCCTTGGATATCCTGCGATCTCCGGAAAACGGAGATGTTCTCATGGCTGCCGCCGACTGCTGAAGAGTTTGCAGCGGAACCCGAAGGGCGCCGTCATGCTCCTGCGCCCTGATTGGCCGGGAGCACAACAACCTTGGCCCCGTCCGGGACACGGCCGTAGAGATCGATCACATCCTGGTTCATCATCCTGATACAGCCGGACGACATGGCTTTTCCGATCGACCAAGGCTCGTTCGTCCCATGGATCCGGTAGAGCGTGTCCTTGCCGCCCTCGAATAAATAGAGGGCTCGGGCACCAAGAGGATTGCGGTCGCCGCCATCCATGCCGTTTGCCCACTTCTGGTATTTCTCTGGCTCGCGGGCGATCATGTCCTGCGTCGGCGTCCAGCGCGGCCATTGTCTCTTGTAAGCTATAGTGGCGGTGCCCGACCACGCCATGCCCTCGCGGCCGACCCCAACGCCGTATCGCAGCGCCTTTCCATCCTGCTGCACCAGGTACAGATAGCGGCTCTGCGGATCGACGACGACGGTTCCGGGCGGTTGTCCGGTCGGGTCGTCGACAAGTTGACGCATATATTGCGGCTTCAACCGTGACGATGGCACTGCCGCGACTGGAAACAGCTCGTCGGTCACGGCGCCATATCGGTGATTTTCAGGCCGTGTTTCAGGTGTGACGGCCGCGACAGGCGTGGTCTCGGCGGTCGATGCGCAAGCGGCAAGCAAGGTGGGAAGTGCGATGGCGACCAGCCCCGCTCTCATCGAAGATGCAATCGTCATTCCGAGATCCCCTGGCCGGCGGCCTGACGGCGCCGCGCTTCCGCCAAGGCCTGCTTGAAGCCGCCATAGTCGAGTGTGGACGTCCGGAACGGGCCGATCAGATAGGTCGGCGTGCCTTGCATCCCAAGCGCATCGGCCTGATCAATGTTTCGTTTCAGGAGAGCTGCGATTTCGTCATTGTGTTTCTTCAGGTCGGCATTGAGCCGAGCCATGTCGACGCCCGACGCCTTCACCGCTTCCAACATCTTGGCGTCGGGGATCTGCTTGCCCGGAATTCCCATCAGGGCGTCATGAACGGTTTCGTACTTTCCCTGGTATTTGGCCGCGAGTGCCAGTCGAGCACCATAGACGGAGGCCTTGGTCAGGATCGGCCAATCCTTGTAGACAAGCCGAACCTTACCGTCCTCGGCGACGATGCGCTTCAGGTCCGGGGCGGACTTCTTGCAGTAGGGGCAGTTGTAGTCGGTAAAGGCGACGATCGTGACGTCGCCCTTCGGATTTCCGCCCTCCGGTGCATCAGGATCATGCAGCACGGCCTTGACGTCGACATTTTGCGCGGCTGCCTTCGTCGACAGGAAGGGAGCGAACGACAGCATCGGCGATGCGGCAAGGATCAGTCCAAGCAGGTTTCTTCGGTTCATGGGAAATGTCTCCGTTTCTTTGAGTCTCAGGCGCCGGCATCCGTCAAGCGCTTCGAAATGTCTTCCACGGTGATGCGGCCGACGAGCCGCGAGCCCGGTTGCTCCGCGCCTCGGGCGTCCAGGACGAACATGGTCGGCGGGCCGACGATCCCGAAGCGCTTCATCAACGCCTGCTCCGTTCCGCTCTGTGCCGTGACATCGGCGACGATCACCGGAATGCCGGCCAGGCGCTTGCTGACGGCCGGTCCGGCCAGGATGGCTTCGTTGGACTTGCAGACCGTGCACCAATCGGCGGTGAACGATACAAAGATCGGCTTACCGCCCTCGCCTAGACGCGCGACGGCGCGATCGAATTCTGCCGACGAGGTGATACGGTCCTGGGCGGTTGAAGTGGACCGCGCTGAAGACGAGGATGACGTCAGGTAGGCAAGCGGCCTTGAAGGATCCGTCCCGCCTCCGGCATAGCCCACGATGAGGATCGCGCCATAAAGTGCGGCAACGAGGCCGATCGATTTGGACAGCCTACCGGACCATGCGCCAGCACGTTCCATCCTGTCGAAGGCGCCGATGAAAACGCCGAGGCCTATCGCGAGCACGCCCCACATGGCCATCGCCACGGCATCTGGAACGAGACGCGCCACCAGCATCACTGCCACGGCGAGGAAGACGAACCCGAAAGCGCCTCTGACCTGTCCCAGCCACACGCCGGACTTCGGCAAGAAGCGAGGCCCAAGCGATCCAAATGCAATCAGAGGCAATCCCATGCCGAGGCCAAGGAAAAATAGCGCGATCGCGCCTCTCCATGGGTCGCCGCTCTGCACGCTGTAGAGGATGGCGGCGGCAAGCGGGGGTGTCACACAGGGACTGACAATCAGCGCCGAGCCGAACCCGAGCGCTGCTGCGCCGGCGATGGATCCTCCGCGACGCTGTACGGAGATCCTCGCGGCCAGACCGGACGGCAAGGTCAGGTCGAAGACCCCGAACATCGATATCGCCAATGCGACGAATACAGCGGCCGAGATCCCCAGCGCCCAGGGCGTCTGCAACATCACCTGAAGGTTCGCCCCCGACAGGCCCGCGGCGAGGCCGACCAAGCCATAGGCGGCTGCCATTGCGGTCACGTAAGCGGCAGAGAGTGCAAACCCTCGCATGGCAGTCAGCCGCGTGCCGGTCCCGGCAAGCATCGCGGAGAGAATCGGAATCATCGGAAGGACGCACGGCGTGAAGGCCAGAACAAGCCCGAACCCGAGGAAGGCGGCGGCCATTGTCAGCATGCCACCGTTCAGAGCTGTCGTCGCATCGTCGTTGGTGGAAGCATCTGATGGCGCGGCTGGCTCGGCAATCGACGCCCCGCCGAACGAGGGGCTGTCCGACGTGATGGCGAGGCTCGCCAGATCGATGTCCTTGGAGATCGGAGGATAGCAAATCCCGGCCTCCGCACATCCTCGGTAGGTGACGCTGAGGTGTCCTGCGGCGGGTGCTTCGACGGCCACATCGAGCGTGTTGTGATAGACCTCCACCTCGCCGAAATTGGGATCGTCCTTGCGCTCGCTGGCCGGTGTCTGAAGGGAAAGCGTCTCATCCCCCAACTTCGCCTCGATGCTGTCCCGATAGAGATAGTTGCCTCCATCGATCGCCCAGTGGAGCTTCAGCCTGCCGTTTGCGGCTCGCAGGACGCTCAGCTTGAACACGTCATCCGCTCTCGGCGGCGCCTTGCCGAAGCCAACCTCACCGAAGGCAGAGATTGGCAAAAGGACCAGCACAACCAGAGACCACAGGAGGCGCAGGAAGAACGGCATTTTGTAAAAGGCTCCGTTTCAATTCATGGGCGGAATCTCGACGCCCACCTTAAGGCAGGCTTAAGGTGCGGATCGCACGGAGCCGCATGGCGAAACTGGCGAGCACCATTGAATGCGCATCTTGATCGTGGAAGATGATCCGATCCTCTCGAACGGACTGATCGCCGGCCTCAGGCTTTGCGGCTGGGCAGCCGACGACGTGTCCACTTGCGGTGACGCGGACGCCGCGCTCGCAGCCGCCACCTTCGATGCCGTAGTCCTCGACGTGATGCTGCCGGACGGTTCAGGGATCGATCTGCTCGAAAGGCTGCGCGCAAGGGGTGACCAGACGCCTGTGATCCTGCTGACGGCGCTCGACGAAACACATGACCGGATTCGCGGTCTGGATTCCGGCGCCGACGACTATCTGGGCAAGCCATTCGATCTCGATGAACTTACCGCACGCCTGCGGGCGCTCACGCGCCGAAGCAACGGGACTGCCAGCGCATCGTATCAGGCGGCCGGCATCAGGGTGGATCCCAAGACGGCGGTGGTCATCTCCAACGGCTTGACGCTGTCTCTCTCGCGACGCGAGTTGAGTATCCTGATCGCCCTCATGGAGCGCCCCGGCACGATCCGCTCGCGCGGCGAGCTGGAAGATCGGCTTTACGGCTGGCAGGAGGAGATCGAAAGCAACGCGGTCGAGGTGCATGTTCATAATCTGAGAAACAAGCTTGGACGCGATGTCATCGAGACGGTGCGTGGCCTCGGCTATCGATTGCGAGACAGGCCATGAGATCGCTGCGCGGCAGACTGTTCGCTTTGCTCCTCGGAGCGACCGGCATCATATGGCTCTGCGCCGTTGTCTGGATCGGTCTGGGCAGCAGGTCGGAGCTGGAGCATGTTCTCGACACCCGACTTCAGGAAGCCGCTCGCATGGTTCATTCCATGGTGGCGAGCGGCAATGTCAACGCATCCTCGACGCTGCCGGCCCTTGAGGACGGCGCATACGAACGTCAGCTCTCCTGCCAGATCTGGTCACTTGACGGCCGCCTCGTTGCCCGATCGAGCGGCGCCCCGGATCAAAGTCTGGCAGAGGACCAGGAGGGTTATGCGGACAGGACCGTCAGCGGTGAGCTTTGGCGGGTCTACACCATCGTCGATCATACCAAGGGCGTAAGGGTCGCCGTCGGGGACCGGATCGGGCTACGCGACCGGCTGGTGCGCGACATCCTCGTCGGCCTGATCGGGCCTGCCCTGCTGATCGCCCCGATCTTCGGGATTTTGATCTGGCTTGCGCTGGCGCGGGGGCTCGCGCCTCTGAGGGCGGTCACCGATGAGATCGCCAAGCGGGATGGCGAGGATATGCGACCGCTTTCTCCACGCGATCCGCCGGAAGAGATCAAACCGCTGACATCCGCTTTGAATGAGCTATTCTCCAAGGTCGAGGCAGCCCGGCGTCATGAACGGGAAATCACGGCGTTTGCGGCGCATGAGCTTCGCACTCCCTTGGCGGGCTTGAAGACCCAGGCACAGGTGGCGCTTGCAACCCCTGATGGGCCCGGCCGCGAACAGGCGCTTCGTCATATCGTCACGTCTGTCGACCGCACCAGCCGAATCGTTCGTCAATTGCTGGCGCTCGCAGCGCTCGAAGCGGCGCCGCCGCCCTCCGCAGGCGCGATATGCAATATAGGCAGCGTCCTGCGCGACATCGTCGGATCGATGCCCAGATCCGATCTCGTGTCGGTCGTGATCGATGATGCTCTCGACGCCGTAACCCTGAACGGTGATCCCGACGACCTCAAACTCGTGCTTCGCAACCTGAATGAAAACGCGCTCGAGCATATGGCGAATGCGGGGCGCATTACGTGGTACGCGCTGCCTGACCGAAATGGCGTGGCGATCTCCGATGAGGGACCAGGCGTGGATGACGATGAGTTGCCACGCATCACCGAGCGGTTCTATCGAGGGCGCAACAAAAGCGCTTCCGGCACCGGGCTTGGTCTTACGATCGCAACAATGGCGGCGGCGCGACTGGGAGCGATCCTCAGTTTCCGGAAGCGATCCGACCGGCAGGGACTGATCGCCGAGTTACAATGGCGCACGACTTCCCGCTGAAGCCGCGTCACGTGTCCTGAATCAGAACCTATCCGCCCGGAAAGGTGTCAGATCGATCGCCGGCGGCAAACCGGCGGCAAGTTGCGACACGATCTTGCCGGTGACAGCACCTCCGATCAGACCCTGATGGCCATGGCCGAAGGCGTAGATGACGTTCTTCGCCCGCGACGCCCGGTCGATGACCGGAATGCTGTCGGGGGTTCCCGGCCGATGACCCATCCAGCGCGTAACCTCGCCGACCTCCAATTTCCTGAACATGGTTCTCGCCTGCTTCAGGAGAACATCCGCCCGGTTCATGTTCGCGGGCGCCTTCAAGCCGGCGAACTCGACATTGCCGGCGATCCGCAGGCCATCTTCCATCGGCGAGGCGACGAACTTGCGGTCGGCCGAGATGGTCTGGATGCGCAGGCCGGTATCGGCGCCCTTGACCATGATGTGGTAACCGCGCTCGCTCTCAAGCGGGATCCGGTCGCCAAGCTTGCGGGCAAGTTCGCCCGACCAGGCGCCGGCGCAAATCACCACGGTCTCAACTGGCATGCGATCGCCGCCTTCAAGTCGCACCGCCGAAGGACCGCTGGCCCCCATGTCGAAGCCGATGACTTTTGCCCTGACAAACCGTGCACCCTGTCGTGCCGCGTGTTCGGCAAGCCTGGCGACAAGCCGGCCAGGATTGGGGCACTGCCCCTGTTCGGGCAGATAGACCGCGCTCTTGAAGATCGGTGCCAGGGCCGGTTCGAGCTGGCGGATTTCGTCGGCATCGAGGATGTCCACCCTGACGCCGTGCTCGCGCCGCAGCCCGAGGCCATAGGCACCCTTCGACGGACCATCGGCCGTTTCGTGGACGAAAAGCTGGCCGCGCTTCTGCAGAAGATCCTCGCAGCCGGCGGCCTTGATCAGCGGCTCGTAGCACTCGAATGTGTAGCGGTGCAAAGAGCGCATCGCCGCTGATATCTCCTCGACGCGCGGTCTGCGGCTGGCGGCGAGGAAGCGCAACAGCCAGGGCAGCGCGTGCGGCAGATAGGCGAGCCGCACGATCAGCGGACCTTCCGGATCCATCAGCCATTTCGGCACGTTGCGAAGCACACCCGGCATCGAGTTCGGGATGCAGGATCCCGGGCAGATGCCGCCGGCATTGCCGAAGGAGCACTGCTCCTCCGATCCGGGCAAGGCCGGATCGACCACCTCGACGGCAAAACCCTGCTCGAGCAAATAGTTCGCGGTGCAGACGCCGATGATGCCGGCGCCGATGACCGTCACCTTGCCGCGCGACGTGCTTGTCGATGTCATGGCGATCGATCCGGATGTGCCGATCAGGGCGCGATCGCGCTCGGCGTGCCGGCGCGGAAGGCCGGCAGCGACCGCGCCACCATCTGCTGCAGCATGCGGAAGTCGGAGAGATAGGCCATGAAGCGATAACCCATCTTGCGCATGTCGACGCCATAGGCGACCGAGCCGCAATGGATGCCCGGAATGACGCCGGCTTCCTTGCACTTGGCGGCGATGTATTCGATCGCCTCGTAAACCGGGGGATAGCGCGGATCGAAACCGGGCGCCTCGCCCATCGTCACGGCAAGGTCCGACGGGCCAACGAAGATGGCGTCGAGGTTCGGCGTCTTCAGAATGTCTTCCAGGTTCTTCACGGCCTGGTCGCTCTCGATCATCGCCATGGTGATGATGGTGTCGTTGGCGTGCTGGAAATAGTCCGCCCCTGCATAGAGCGAGGCGCGCAACGGGCCCACGCTGCGGCCGCCCTTGGGGAAATAGCGGCAGGCCTTGACGAAGGCATCCGCTTCCTCGGCGGTGTTGACCATCGGGCAGATCACGCCATAGGCGCCGGCATCGAGCACCTTGCCGATGATCGCCGGATCATTCCACGGCACGCGCACCATCGGCGTCGTATCCGTCGTCGAGATCGCCTGCAGCATCGGCACGGCGTCGACATAGTCGGTCGCGCCATGCTGGAGATCGACGGTCAGCGCGTCCCAGCCTTGCTGGGCCATCAATTCCGCCGAGATCGACGACGGGATGCCGAGCCAGCCCGTCACCACTTCGCCGCCCGCGGCCCAGATATCCTTCACCTTGTTCTTGCGCATGGAATTCAAGTCCTTTGCTATTGTCGGGAATTCAAAATCAGGTCCGCCGCCTTTTCAGCGATGGCGATCGTCGTGATGTTGGTGTTGGCGGCGATGATCGTCGGCATGATCGAGGCATCGACGACGCGCAGGCCCTGCACGCCGCGCACGCGGCATTCGGCGTCGAGCACCGCCAGCGGGTCGCTGTCCGCGCCCATCTTGCAGGTGCCCGAGACATGCCAGCCCGACCAGACGGATTGCTTGACCCAGTCGGCGATCAGATCTTCATTGCCGAGCATCGCCTGGATACGGTCGGTGGTGCCGAACTTGCGCTTGAGCAGGGTCTCTCGGAAGAACGGCGCATAGTCGAAGAGGTAGGCCGCCATCGCGGTCTTGACCCAGTTCGACGGCTTGCGGACGCTGAGCGCACGCGCCTCGTCGCTGTAGCCGGCCAGGAACCAGGTGTTGACGTGCTGCTGGACGTCGGGCGACTGCATGATCTTGCAGATGCGCTTGAAGCCGTCGACAAGGCGCATCAGGTCGCGGCCGTCGGAGGCCATGTTCAGATCGACGATCGGTTCATCGGTCTGGATCGAGGATTTCAACGTCACGGTACCGCGCGAATAGGATTTGTTGACGCAGACATTGAGCGCGCCCATCGCCTTGCCGAGTGGATGCCAGCCGGCGCGGTTGACGGGCATCAGCAGCATGTCGCCGGGGTGACAGTTGGCATGGTTCGAAGAATATCTGACGCCCAGAAATATGTGGCGCCGCTGACCGGGCTTGAGCCGCGCGGATTTCTTGAAATGCGCGCCGACGGCCAGATGCGGATGATCGGTCAGGTTCTCGCCGACACCGGGGCGGTCGGTGATCACGTCGATGCCCAGCCGCTTAAGCTGCGCCGCCGGACCGATGCCAGCGCGCAGCAGGATGGCCGGCGAATGCAGGGCGCCAGCTGAAACGATCGTCTCGTTGGCGCTATGGATCTTCGTGCGGCCGGCGATCGTGACCTCGACACCGGTGATGCGCGTCCCCTTGGTCACCAGTCTCTCGACAAAGGCATTGGCGAAGATGTGCAGGTTCTTGCGGGCACGCGCCTCGGCGTCGAGATAGCCGATCGCGGTCGAGACGCGGCGGTCGTTCTCGTTCGACAAAGGCAGCGGGAACGAGCCGTCCTCGAAACTACCATTGTAGTCCGGCCGGTAGGGGTATTCGCTTTCCGTCACTTTGAGGACGGATCTGGTGAATCCGGCCCAGTCCTGCGGAAAGACGCGGCGGATCGGAATCCGCCCGGTCTTGTTGTGAAGCTCGCCATCGAAATCGAGATCGCGTTCGAGCTTCTTGAGGTAGGGCAGCATGCTGTCCCATCCCCAGCCGGGCAGGCCGAGACCTTCCCATTCATCATAGTCGTGCGGCATGCCGCGCACCGCGAACTGGCCGTTGATGCTGGAGCCGCCGCCCATCACCTTGGCCTGTTCGAGTTTGGCCGTCTTGACCACTTGCGCATTCTGCTTGGGCGAGCGGTTGAAGACGCGCAGTTCGGTCCAATGGTATTTCGGGTCGAAATAGGACAGGCCGGGATAGCTGTCGGCGATCACCTCCGGAACGTCATCCGGCGGGGTGTCGGGCCCGGCTTCGAAAAGCGCGACTTGCTTCGTGCCGTTCTCCGAGAGACGGCTGGCGAGCACGGCACCCGCCGAGCCGCCGCCGACAATGATGTAATCGAATTGCATGTGCTTGCGCTCGCTCAGCCGTAATTGGCCCAGATGGCTTTCTGGCGCAGGAACGCCTCGATGCCGGCACGACCCATGTCCTTGCCGAAGCCGGAGCCCTTGTAGCCGCCGGCCGGATAGGTGAACTCCGGGCCGCGCCCGTGCTGGTTGATCCAGACCATGCCGGCCTCGATCGAATCGGCCGCCTTGAGCGCTTTCTTCAGGTCGGTGGTGTGGACGCTGGCGGCGAGCCCGTAGACCGGATGCGCAGCCAGGGCGAAGCCTTCCTCAAGATCGGCAAAGGTGCGCACCGTCAGCACCGGCCCGAAGAATTCGTCCTTGAAGCCGATATTGTCGTCGGCGACATTTTCGAGGATCGTCGGCGCGAAAAAACTGCCTTCGTTGCGTCCTTCCAGCACCGTGCCGCCAGTGACGACCGAGGCGCCTTCGCTGATGCTGGTGCGCACCATCGTATCGATGCGCTCGAGCTGCTTGCGGCTGATGATCGGCGCGAAGGTGGTCGTCTCGTCCCAGGTCGGTCCCGCCTTGATCGCCTTGGTCCGGGCAATGACGCGTTCGAGAAGTTGATCCGCGATCTTGTCCTCGACGATCAGCCGCGAACCGGCCGTGCAGACCTGGCCCGCATTGTCCATGAACGCCGCCGCGACGCGGCCGGCCACCACATCGATGTCGCCGGCATCGGCCAGCACCAGCTGCGGGCTTTTGCCGCCGAGTTCGAGCGTGACGGGCTTGATGCCGGACTGGGCCGCGAGCGTCATGATCGCGGCACCGGTCTGCGTCGAGCCGGTGAAGGAGATTTTCAGGATGTCGGGATGGCGCACGATCGCCGCACCGGTCGTATGACCATAGCCGTTGACGACATTGAACAGGCCGGCGGGAATGCCGGCCCTGGCGGCAAGCTCCGCCAACGCCAGAAGGCTGTACGGCGTCAGTTCCGACGTCTTCATTACAACCGCATTGCCGGCGGCCAGCGCCGGGGCGAATTTCCAGGCCGCGGTGATCATCGGGAAGTTCCACGGAACGATCGCGCCGACAATGCCGTAGGGCTCATGCTTGACGATGCTCAGCGCATTCGCCTCGGTCGCGGTGACCGTGCCTTCGATCTTGTCGCAGAACTCGGCGTAGTAGCGCACGACGCCGGCGGTACGTACCGCGTCGCGGACGATCGTCATCGAGATCAGCCGGCTCGATCCCATCGCTTCCAGCTGTCCGAGATAGGTCGCGTTCTCTTCGATCAGCGCTGCAAAACGCATGAGCATGGCGGCACGGTCACGTGGCGCGATCTTCGCCCAGCGGCTTTGCGCCAGCGCCTTCTTCGCGGCATCGACGGCTTGCTGTACCGCCGCCTCGCCGCCATCGGTGATCAACCCCATGGGTTGGAGATCGGAAGGGCGAAGAACCTCGATCTCCACGCCAGGCAGTTCAATGGACTGCCCGCCGATGTGATGGCCCCTGGGAATGGCGATTGTGGCCGGATCGAAACTCAGTGTCATTGGTGTCTTCCTTTTGCGGCCAGCTCGAAAGGGGGGCGCATTCGACGATGTCCGCTTGGCTGTTTTCGCGTGAAGCGGCGTGCCTTCAGCACGCCTTCTCGGCTTCACGCGCCTCGAGGAACGGGCGAAGCAGGTCCGCCGATTCATGGAAGCGTCCGACAAATGTCTTCAGACGCGGATGTTCGGGATGGAGCAGCACCTTGGCGGGTGGCCCCTGCTCCGCCACCAGCCCCTGATCGAGGAATACGACCCGATCGGCGACCTCGAAGGCGAAGCCCAGCTCATGGGTGACGATCACCATGGTCATGCCGCTCCTGGCCAGCTCGACCATCGCCTTCATGACCTCGCCGACCAGTTCGGGATCGAGCGCCGAGGTCGGCTCGTCGAACAGCATCACCTTCGGCTGCATGGCCATGGCCCTCGCGATCGCGACGCGCTGCTGCTGGCCGCCGGAAAGCTGGCGCGGATATTTTTCGACGTGCTGCGACAGCCCCATGAGATCGAGCAGTTGCAGCGCCTTCTGGCGCGCCTGCTCCTTCGGCTCCTTCTTGACGATGACCGGGCCTTCCATGACGTTTTCGAGCGCCGTCATGTGCGGGAAGAGATTGAACTGCTGGAAGACCATGCCGGTCTTGGAGCGGATGCGGTTGACTTCCTGCGCTGGTATCTGGGCACCCTTACCGTCGGCCTGCCTGTCGAACAGCGTCTCGTCATCGATGACGATGCCGCCGCTGCTCGGCACGTTGAGCAGGTTGATGCAGCGCAGCAGCGAGGTCTTTCCCGACCCGCTGGCGCCAATCAGCACGACCACCTCGCCTTCGACGACCGAGAGATCGATGCCGTTCAGCACACGCTTGTCGCCGAATTTGAGGCAGATGCCGTCCAGCCGCAGGACAGGCTTGTCGCCTTTGTCGATCACGGCGCTTGGTTCGCTGATGCTCATTTGAGGCTCCCGCTCTTTTCGAGCTTCCGGGACAGCAGTGTCAGCGGCACCAGGATGATCAGGAAGATGACGCCGACGGCGGTGTAAACTTCCATCGGCCGATAGGTGAAGCTCGAGATGTAGCTCGCCTGATAGAGAAGGTCGGGAACCGTGATCATCGACAGCAGCGTGGTGTTCTTCATCTGGATGATCGACTGGCCGGCCAGCGGCGGGATCATCTTGCGGAAGGCCTGCGGCAGGATGATGCGGCGCATGCGCTGGCCGTAGGACATGCCGATGGCGGTCGCCGCATCCGTCTGGCCGGGATCGACCGACTGGACGCCGGCTCGCAGGATTTCGGCGTAGAAGGAGCCGACGTAGCAGCTCAGCCCGATGAAGCCGGCCCAGAATTTCGTGACATTGATGCCGGCGAAAATCGGGAAGGCGTAATAGACCCACAGAAGCGTGACGAGCAGCGGAATGTTGCGGAAAAACTCGACATAGATCTGGCCGAGAATGACCAGCGGCTTGAACGTGCTGAGCTGGATAAGCCCGATGAACAGGCCGATCAGCATGCCGGCACCGATGGTGATGACGGTGAAGTACAGCGTCATCAGCAGGCCCTGCCAGAGCAGCCCGATATTGTTGGTTATGACTGTATAGTCGAACATGGCGTCCTCACTGGTTCGATGCACGTCCAGTGGTGGCCTGACCGCCGCACCAGGCGGCGGTCAGGCTGTTGCGATCAGAAGGAGAACCCTGCCGGAAGGATCGACAGGTCGATGCCGCGGGCTTCCCACGAGCGGGCAAGCTTGCCCTGGGCGAGGCCGAGCGAACGCTCCTGCAGGATCCAGTTGGTCAGGAAGTTGATGTAACCGGCATTGCCCGGCTTGCGGGCGACGGCCAGCGTCGCCGGATTGCGCAGGATCGGCTCGGGCAGCGAAACATTGCCGATCTTCTGGTTGGTGATCTGCAGCGCATCGAAGATGGAAAGCACGACGCCATCGGCGCGGCCGGCCTGCAGTTCCATCAACGCCAGGCCACGATCTTCCACCGGCGTGATCTTGGCCTTCGGCAGCAGGGCTTCGGCGACGACCTGCATGGTGCTGCCCTTCTGGACAACGACGGTCTTGTCGGGCGTGTTGAGCTCGGCCCAGGTCTTGACCGGCTTGCCGGGAGGCGTCAGCACGGCCCAGGCGTCGGTGAACAGGGGCTCCCACAGATAGTCGACGACGAGACCGCGCTTCGGGTTCGGATTGACGCCGATGGCGATGTCGATCTTGTTGGACTGGAAGTCGGCGGCCAGATTGCCCCAGGTGGTCTCGACAGGCTCGAGCTTGACGCCGAGCTGGGTCGCGATCTCGCCCAGGAATTCGTAGTAGAAGCCGCTCCATTGGCCGGTAGCCGGATCCTTGATGTAGCCCGGCTCCTCGCCGGTCATCACAGGAACCTTGAGCACGCCGCTGGCGCGGATCTGGTCGATGACGGCGGACGGATTGTCGTCGGCGGAAGCAGCGATCGGCGCGGTGAGCAGGCCAAGACCGATGGTCAAAGCGGCCATGAACGTACGCATTACTGTGAGTTTCATGTCATTCCCCTTTCTGAGTTATTTGTGGTTAGCGGGCTAGAAATCCCTTCGAGAGGGGGTCGCCCTTCTCGAAGTAGATTGTCTGGGTCGAGGTGATGAAGGCCGAGCCCTCGATCTCGATGATCATCGCCTCGCGGCCTTGCTCCTCGACGCGCCTTTGCAGGCGCGCCTCGAACGGAATGCCGAAGATATTCTTGGCGTGATAGGTCTGGTCGGGGTCGATCAGCCCCTTCCCGAGCAGGTAGGTCAGGCGCGCAGAGGTGCCGGTACCGCACGGCGAGCGGTCGAACTTGTTGGTTTCCAGGACAAGAAAATGCGTCGCCGAATGCGCGCTGTCGGCATCGTGGAAAAGCACGCTCGGCGCGGCAGCACCTGCCAGCAGAGGCAGGTCCTTCGTCGCCGCCTTGATCGCGTCCTTGATCCTGGCGCCGGCCTGCATCAGGGCCGACGCATTGTCCGGGATCAGCTTGAAGCCGAGCGGCGCGGCGTCGACCAACGCATACCACATGCCGGCATAGACGATCGCGGCATCAACCTTGCCGATGCCTTCGACGGAAACGCTCAAGCGCTCCAGCCCGACATAGCTCGGGACATTGGCTATGCGCACCCGGTCCAGCGAGCCGTCTTCGCTCCAGATCAAATGAACAGTCACGATGCCCGCCGGCGTTTCCAGCGTGAAGCTGTCGCCCGTTTCGACAGAGATCTGGCCTGTGAAGGCCAGCGTCCTGGCAAGGCCGATCGTGCCGTGACCGCACATATCGAGATAGACATAGGACGAGATGAAGAACGCGCCATAGTCGGCGACATCGGAGGCGACCGGCACCAGACCGACCATGGCGGCATGGCCGCGCGGCTCATGCAGCAGCGCCGGGCGAAGATGGTCGAAGCGCCGGCGGAAATGGTCCCGCTTCTCCCGCACGCTCGAACCGTAGAGTTTCGGAACGCCACTCAGGATGACGCGCGTGGGGTGGCCGGCGGTATGGGAATCGATGACGCTGAACGCTGACGAGAAGCTGGACACGGACTAGCCCTCTCCGAAGGCGTCGCGAATGCCGGCCCGCATGCTCTGCCAGATTTCCCGGATGAGGTTTTCGGTCATGGCCTTGGCGCTTTCGCCATCACCGGCGGTGATTGCATCATAGATGCGGGCCGTGTCGTCCAGCGACAGCTGGATGATCTTCGGATCCTGCTCGTAGGCGTGATAACGGTAACGCAAGGCCTGCTTTTCCAGCCCGCCAAGCAGGCGTGTCAGCGTCTTGTTGCCGGCCAGCGTGTAGGTCAGGAAAGAGCCGCGCACGTCAACGATGAAGAACTGCCGCGCATCGTTCCTGGCCTGGGCCTGCTTCAGCTCCGACAAAAGGTTCTTGAATTCGGCCTTCTTTTCGATGTCGGCGGATTCTGCCGCCTGCTTGGCGACCAGCCCTTCGAGTTCGATGCGGCAGGTATAGACCTCGTCGAAATCGCGCTGCGACATCGGTGAAACCCAGATGCCGCGCCTGGCCTCGCGCATCACCAGGCCGTCGCGCTCGAGCAGCCTGAGCGCCTCGCGCACCGGCGACCGGCTGACGCCGTAGCGCGCGGCGACCATTTCCTCGGTCAACCGCTCCCGCGATTTGAGGCGGCCGAAGATGATCTCTTCCTCGAGCATCTCGGCGAGATTCTCCGGGATGGCGACCGACAATTTCTGGATGCGCGCTAAAATCATGTCGACACCATACTGTATACAATGTACAGGTCAAGCCATCGCGGAAATTTTCTTGTGACGTGCAATCCGCCGGCGGCTTTCCGCGCCCCGCCGGGCTGAAAGGGCCAGGAACATGTATCCAGAGACGATCGAGCTGCTGATTGACGGCGTGTGGCGCCAGGGGTCGGACGGCAAGTCCGAACCATTGATCAATCCTGCCACCGAGGAGGTGTTGGCCACCGTGCCGCATGCCACGGAGGCCGATCTCGACCGTGCTCTCGCCGCATCGCTCAAAGGCTTCAAGCTTTGGAAGACGATGGCCGCGATGCAGCGCTGGGCGATCATGGACAAGGCCGCCGACCTGATCGAGCAGCGCAAGGAGACCATCGCCCGTATCCTGACGATGGAAAACGGCAAGGCGCTGGCGGAGGCCACCGGCGAGGTGCAGTTCGCGGCGGACGCGACCCGCTGGTATGCGGAAGAAGGCAAGCGCGCCTATGGCCGCATCGTCCCTGCCCGGCTGCCCGGCGTGCGGCAGATGGTGTTCAAGGAGCCGGTCGGGCCTGTCGTCGCCTTCGCTGCCTGGAACTTTCCGGCCAGCAATGTCATCCGCAAGATTTCAGGTGCGCTCGGCGCCGGCTGTTCGATCATCCTGAAGCCGGCGGAGGAAACGCCCGGAACCGCCGTCGCCATCGCCCGCTGCTTCCAGGACGCCGGATTGCCGGCGGGTGTGCTGAACATCGTGTTCGGCGAGCCGGCCAAGGTCTCGTCCTATCTCATCGCCTCGCCGATCCCGAAGAAGGTCTCGCTGACCGGATCGACGGCCGTTGGCAAGCTGTTGCAGAAGCAGGCGGCGGATACGCTGAAGCGCTGCACCATGGAACTGGGCGGCCACGCCCCGGTCATCGTTTATGAGGACGCCGATCTCGACAGGACGCTCGATACGCTCGTCGCCTTCAAGTTCCGCAATGCCGGCCAGGTATGCACCTCGCCGACCCGCTTTTACGTGCATGAGGCTGTCTATGGCCGCTTCATCGAAGGCTTCGCCTCGCGCGCCGAAAAGCTCAAGATCGGCGACGGCCTCGATGCAAACGTGCAGATGGGCCCGATGATCGCGCCGCGACGGCTGGACGCCATGGACGGCTTCGTCAGCGATGCGACAGCGAAGGGGGCGAGCGTCGTCACCGGCGGCAAGCGGATCGGCAACAAGGGTTATTTCTACGCTCCGACCTTGCTGAAGGACGTACCGGATACGGCGCGCATCATGTCCGAAGAGCCGTTCGGGCCGATCGCGCCGACCACCACCTTCTCAACCTTCGACGACATGATCGAACGGGCAAATTCGCTGCCTTACGGCCTGGCCTCCTTCGTCTTCACCCGCAATCTCAGCCTTGCGCAGAAGACCGAGGCAGCGCTGGAGGCCGGCATGGTCGGCGTCAACCACATGATGGTGTCGACGCCGGAAACGCCGTTCGGCGGCGTCAACGAATCCGGCTACGGCTCGGAGAGCGGCATTGAAGGCCTCGACGCCTATCTGCGGACGAAGTTCGTGACGGAGATGTAGAGCGCGCAATCGATGCGTGCAGAGATGATTGTCGAGCGTGGGGATCAAGGCGGGGCATGGCTTCCGTTTTGCGATCACCTGCCGAACGCGATGCCGAGCCACCAGACGATTTTCAATCGACCGCGAGAGCAACGATCATCTCGATTTCCACTGTGATCTGGTTGGGCAGTGAACCTGCTCCGATGGCCGATCGGGCATGCATGCCTTGTTCTCCAAACAGGGAAACGAGCAGATCCGAACAGCCATTGATGACAGCGGGATGGTCGGTAAAATCTGCAGCCGCGTTGACAAATCCGAGGACCTTGACGATCTCCGCGACCCGGTCGATCGAGCCGGCCGCCGCCTCTGCGACGGCCAGCAGATTGAGCGTGGTCAGTTGAGCGTGCTGGTACGCCTCGCTTACGCTGACGTCGAGGCCAACCTTGCCCGTATACCTCACGCCTTCATGGCTCACAGGACCTTGCCCGGATAGGAAAAGCAGATGTCCATACTGCTTGTAAGGCAGAAAGTTGGCGACCGGCCTTCTTTGCGGCGGCAACGTCAGACCTAGCTTTCTCAACCTCTCCGATGGCGCCTCGAACGTCATCGGGCGGCCTCGCCGGCAGCGGTCTGGATTTGCCGGACCGTTTCCTGGGCGATCTTGCCAAGGAGGGTGGCGTCGCTGGTGATAGTGATGACGCGGAATCCCAGCCCTATCATACGCGCGGCATAGGCAGGGGCGGCGTTGTGGAGACCCGCGATCAGACCGCGCCTGCCGGTCCCCTCTATGATCCGCGCGTAGATATCCAGGATTTCCGGTTCTTCCCGATCCAGCGTGGGAGACATTCCGAAGGACAGACCCAGGTCGCTGGGGCCGACATAGACACCGCTGATCCCAGGTACATCCAGAATCGCTTCGAGATTGTCGACCGCTTGCCGTGTCTCGATCATGGGCAGAACAAGCAGCTCGTCATTGGCGAACCCTTGATAGAGATTGCCTGGTTCGCCATAGCCGCCAGCGCGGACTGGACCGTTCGAACGATTGCCTTTTGGAGGATAAAGACAGGCCGCGACCAAGGCTCTGGCTTCCTGCGCGGTGTTGACCATCGGGCAGATGACACCCCACGCCCCGGCATCAAGAACCTTGCCGATGATTCCAGGCTCATTCCAAGGCACGCGAACCATGGGCGTCACGGGATATGGGCCCATAGCCTGAAAACATTGAACCATGCTGAGATAGTCCTGGACACCGTGCTGCAAGTCGACGGTCACGCTGTGCCAACCTGATCGAGCCATGACTTCCGCGGAAAAACCGGAAGGGATCGCAAGCCAGCCGTTCAGGCAGGCCTTGCCGGCCGCGAGCCGGGCTTTGAGGGCGTTCTTCAAGAGAATTCTCCATCAGGGTTCAGTGCGCGTGGCGCCTGTCACTGCTAGCCCAAGATTGGCATTTTTGAAATATCAAAAATAGGAAATTTTCCCGCTTGTCGCCCGTGCCCGAGTTCAGCAGAAGGCGAGCAACCTAACATCAACGTGCTCTCGGAGCGCCATTTTGGTCGCATCGGACAAATTTCAATGGGAGACCCTACTTGCCGAAGCAGGCTGAAGAATGTATCAATCATATATCAAAATAGGTCTTTAGTGGATGCCATCGCTTCTCAACTCCATGGATCTCCCCTTGTCCTCCCTGGACAAGGGCGTCCCGCCAATGAGCGGACCGACGCCAATCAAGGATGTAGCGGCAAAACACTGGAATCTGTTGCGGGAAGACCTGCCACTTCCCGTTGCGGTCCTCAGGGATCAGGCCGTGCGGGACAACAGCGCATGGATGAAATCCTTCCTGGCCGATGCCGGCGCGATCCTGTCGCCGCACGGCAAGACCACGATGTGCCCTGCCCTGTTCGACCTCCAGCTTGCCGACGGAGCCTGGGCGATTACCGTCTCGACGCTGCATCAGATCCAGATCGCCCGAAGCTTCGGCGTCAAGCGCATCTTCCTGGCCAACCAGCTTATTGGACGGCAGGCGATCGACTATGTGATGAGCGAACTGGCCGCGGATTCAAGTTTTGAATTCCTGTTTCTCGCGGACTCGCAGGACAACATCCGCACGATTGCCGACGCCGCCCGCAAGGCAGGATCGAAGCGCCAACTGCACGTGCTGGTCGAACTCGGCTATGCCGGAGGGCGTACCGGATGCCGCGGCCTCGACGAGGCCGTGGAGCTCGCTCGTTGTATCGAGCGCACCGAAGGGGTGCTTGCTCTTCGCGGCATAGAAGGCTTCGAAGGTCTCCTCAAGGGCGCTGACAACAGGGCGACGCTGAAGCTTGTCGAAAATTTTGTCGGACAGATGGTTTCGCTGGCCCGCCTTTGCGATGCCGAAAACCTCTTTGCCGCCGAACCAATAATCCTGAGCGCCGGAGGCTCCGCCTTCTACGACGTGGTGGTCGAAGGACTTGGCGCCGCGGCGTTGTCGCGGCCAAGCATGGTTCTGGTGCGATCCGGCTGCTACATAACGCACGATTCCGTCCTTTACGCCAAAGCCGTCGATGCGCTCAGGGAACGCAATCCCGGGCTTGCCAGCTCTCGCGGTGGGCTCACGCCGGCTCTCGAAGTCTGGGCTTATGTGCAATCCCGGCCGGAGGAAGAAAAGCTGATTGCCGGACTCGGCAAACGCGACGTTTCCTACGACGACCAGCCGGTGGCGCTGACATGGTTCCGGCCTGGAGGCGGCATGGAAAGCCCGCAGAGACTATCGCCGGATCATACCGTCACACGCCTGAACGATCAGCACTGTCACATGACCATCCCGGCGGGCTCGCCGCTCAGAGTCGGCGACATGATCGGCTTCGGCATCTCGCATCCTTGCCTGACCTTCGACAAATGGCGCGTCATGCATGTCGTTGACGAGAGCTACCAGGTGGTCAGTTCCGTCCGCACCTATTTCTAGCAGGTTTATCGTCCAGGTCGCAGTGCCTGGCCCACAAGAGACAGAGGCAAAATGAAACCGTCCAAACCAAAGGTCTTTCTCATTACCGGCGCGGCAAGCGGCATCGGCGCGGCTCTGGCCAGGTTGGCGGCCGAAGCCGGCAACACGGTGGTGCTGGCCGATATCAACCTCCCCGGCGCGACGACGGTTGCGAAGGAAATCGGTCCTGCCGCCTCGGCGGTCAAACTGGACATCTGCTCTTCTGAGCAGTGGGAACAGGTGCTCGGGCACATCTGGGAAAAATTCGGACGCCTTGATGTTCTGGTGAACAATGCGGCGATCGTCCACACGGGTTACGCGCGCGACCTGACGATGGAAAAGCACGAGGACACGATGCGGACAAACTTCTTCGGCCCCGTCAAAGGCATGATGGCCGCATTGCCGAAGTTCAACGCACAAGGACATGGCCATCTGGTCACCGTCTGCAGCATGACGGCATTCCTGCCGTTTCCCGGCATTGCGAGCTATGCCGCGGCAAAACATGCGCTTCGTGCGTATCATCTTGCCCTCGCGCTCGAGGAGCGCGGCAGCCCGGTGAAATTCACGATCGTTCATCCGACCTCGACCGAAACACCGATGCTCGACAAGGAGGCCGAGGACGATGCGATGGCGCTGTCCTTTGCCGGAACGCCAGTGACCGCGGAGTTTGTCGCAGGCATCGTCCTGGAAGCCATTCGCAAGAATACGATCGAGGCCTTTGCGCCGCTCGAACGCGGCAAGGTCGTCAAGAAGCTCGGGGCCAGTCCGCGCAGCCTTTGGAAGATGATGGACCGGAATGCGGCAATCGGGGCAGAGAAGCTCAAGGCCCGCCGCGCAGCCAGGACGACACCGTCAAAATAGGGCCGACACCGACCGCGCCACTGCGGCCACCAGGAGCGGACCGATCAAGCCTCGGCCTTCTTGCGTCGGGACTTTTTCACATGCCCTGCATTGGCCTCGTTCTTGATCTTCTCGAGGATCACATAGGACCCTTCGCGCAGATCCCGGACGACCAGTTCGCCGGTTTCACCGGGCGCCCGGCGTGCGAGAGCGTCGATAATCAAAAGATGCGGATGCACGCTGTGGGCCGCGCTGCGGACAAGGGGGTACTGATTGTTCACGAACGGGCCAGCCAGGAGCCACAGATTCTCGATGCAGCGGACCAGCACATCATTGCCTGATGCCCGGTAGATGGTGAAATGAAACTCCTGATTGGCGGCCAAGGCCTCCTTCCAGCGTTCCTGGTTTTCGGATTGAACGAACCTGTCGTGTAGTGCCTTCAGGGCTTCTATGTCGTCCTCGCTGATATGGACGGCGCCCAGTTCCGCCGCGAGACGTTCAAGCGGCGCCCTGGTCTCACGGATGTTGATGTATTGGGGAATGGTCAGGACAGGCACGCGCGGCTGATGGCCAAGCCGCAATTCCAGCGCGCCCTCGCGAACGAGTTGAACGATCGCTTCCCGCACCGGGGTTGGAGACATATCGTAGGCGGCGGCGAGCCGGCGAATATTGAGCCGGCTGCCAGGCTCGTATTGTCCGGTCATCAAATCGATGCGCAACCGCGCATAAATGCGCTCCGACAGACTGTCGCGGTTTGCATCCTGTCCCTCAGGCTCCAAATCGATTTCTTCCGTCGCCGGGGAACTCATGACTGCTCATCACATAGGGCCAAACCGCGAAATGCTCTTTCTCCCATAGCATAAGTCTGGAGGCGTTCCATCGCTGCGCTAAAGCTCGGAACAAACCTTATCTCACGTCGGGCTCCGGAAAATGGCAAGCGAAAGTAGACCTGCCGACGGTGCGCAGCATGGGTTCTTCGGTTGCGCATAGATCCTGTGCCTTCCAACACCGGGTTCGGAACCTGCAGCCGCTTGGCGGCGCAGCAGGGCTCGGCAAGTCCCCCTTCAAGACGATCCGCTGTCGCTGACGCTCGCTCCTTGGATCAGCAGTGGGCACGGCGGAAAGCAACGCGACGGTATAGGGATGTCTGGGGCTGTCGAATATCTGCTCCCTTGGCGCGAGTTCGACGATCTTTCCAAGGTACATGACCGCGACCCGGTTCGAGATATGACGGACCGTGGAAAGATTGTGCGCGACGAAAAGGTAGGAGAGGCCAAGCCGTTCCTGCAGATCCGCAAGCAGGTTCAGAATGCCGGCCTGAATGCTGACGTCGAGCGCGGAGACAGGCTCATCCAGGATCACCACCTTGGGATTGACCGCAAGCGCACGTGCTATGCCCACGCGTTGCCTTTGACCGCCCGAAAGCTCGTGCGGGAAGCGCTGAAGATGCTCTTTGTTCAGCTTGACCAGGTCGACAAGTTCGTGAAGGCGCTCCAGTCGCTGCTTCTTCGTCATATCGAGAAGGCCCAAAGGCTCTGAAATGATCTCGCCGATACGCATGCGCGGATGAAGCGATGCGAACGGATCCTGAAACACCACCTGGAGATGACGGCGCTGGCGGCGCATCTCCTCCTCGCTGAGTTTTGCGAGATTGACGCCGTTGAGGAAGACCTCTCCCGAGGTCGGGGGAGACAGCCGCAGGATGCAACGCGCGAGGGTCGACTTGCCGCAACCGGATTCGCCGACAAGACCCAGCGTCTCTCCTGTCGCCAGATCGAAACTCACTCCGGCGACCGCGCGGATCACCGGCGCGTTCTTTGATCCCGAAAACGCTCCCCCAGTACCGAATTCCTTGACGAGATTTTGCACTGAAAGCAGAGCCGGCCTGTCCGCTTGCGACGGGCTTTCGTCGGCGGTTTGCTTCAGTGTCGGATCGTCGCGTGTGGCCGACGTCATGCCGTTTTCCTTCGGCTGTGATACTGCGGCAGCGTCGGTGCCAAATGGCATGCCACATCCGAGGCGCCAGCCTTCATCAATGATGGAGATTCGCTCCGGCACCGATCGATAGCGAAATGACAACGCGGGTTGAACGCGCAACCTGACGGTATGGTCTGAGCCGTTGGCGGAGCACCACCAATGTCGATGAGCCGGCCGATCTCGCCTTTCATTTCGGGAAGCGAGCCCAACAGGCCTCGGGTATAGGGATGGCCGGGCCGATCGAACAGATCGTCGACGGCGGCACGCTCGACGATCGATCCCGCATACATGACCGAGACCCCTTCGGCCATGCCGGCGACAACGCCAAGATCGTGCGTGATCAGAACCAGCCCGGTGCCCTGCTGGCGGCAGAGCTGCCTCAAAAGCTCCAGGATCTGAGCCTGGACCGTGACGTCGAGCGCCGTGGTCGGCTCATCGGCGATGATCAAGTCCGGCTTGTTCGCGATGGCGATGGCGATCACCACCCGTTGACGCATGCCACCGGAAAATTCGTGCGGGTATTGCTGCATGCGCTTTTCCGGAAACGGTATCGCGACTTCGGAAAGCAACGCGAGCGCCTGATCATGCGCCTGTTTCGCCGAGATCGTCGGATTGTGGATCCGTATCGCCTCCATGACCTGGTCTCCGACGGTCAGCACCGGGTTCAAGGCGGTCAGCGGATCCTGGAAGATCATCGACATCCTGGAGCCGCGCAATTGCTCGAGTTTCTTCGCCGGGCAGCCTATCAATTCGCTGCCGAGCAATTTTACCGAGCCGCTGATACGCGCGGACGGCGGCAAGAGCCCCATGACGGCACGCATGGTGATGCTTTTGCCGGACCCGGATTCGCCGACCAGGCTGATGATCTCGCCCTTGCGAATGGAAAACGACACGCCGCGCACGGCGTCGACATATCCGAACGGTGTGTCGAACGCGATCTTGAGATCCCGGACATCGAGAAGCGCTTCATCCTTCATGCATGCTTCCTCGGATCCAAAATGTCGCGCACCCGGTCGCCGATGAAATTCAGGGCCAGCACGACGCTCAGAATGGCGGCCCCCGGGGCTGCCGCGATCCACCAGTAGTAAAAATTGACCGCGCCGTCAGAGACCATCGCTCCCCATTCCGGCGCCGGCGGTGCGGCTCCAAGCCCGATGAAACTCAGGGAGGCCGCCAGCAAGACGACCTGGCCGAAATCCATCGTCGCGTTGATCAGAATGGGCGTCCAGCAAAGCGGCAGAATGTAGCGGGTCAACAGCCGGCGCGGCCTGACACCAGACGAGATGGCGGCATCGACATGCTCCATCTGCTTGACGCTTATGACCTGTGCCTGCATCAGCCGCGTGTAGAGTGGCCACCAGACGGCAATCATCGCCAATGTTGCGGTCCACAGCCCCGGTCCGAGAGAGGCGGCCACGGCCATGGCCAGGAGCATGGGCGGAAACGATAACGTCACGTCGACCAGGCGCATGATCACCGTGTTGGTCCAGCCGCCGAAGAAACCGGCGACGGCACCGAGCAGGCTGCCAAAAAATGCGCCGACCGAGACGACGAGCAAAGCGATGGGGATCGAATAGACGGCGCCAGCCATGGTGCGCGAAAACACATCGCGGCCGATCGCATCGGTACCCAACAGATGCGCGAAGCTTGGTGGTTGCAGGCGCCGGCCGACCATGTCGAGCGGAGCATAAGGCATCCAGTATTGGGACGTCAGCGCGGCCATGATCCAGAACAGGATGATGACCAGGCCGATATAGCCCGGGACGACAGACCAAAGGTCACGGCGGCGGCGCTGCCGGGACGGGGCGAATATGATACTGGCCATCTCGCCGCCTATTGGAGTTTGATTCTTGGATCGACCAGCACGTAGGTGAGGTCGGTCAGGAGATTGGTCAGCAGGAAGGCGGCGCCACCGAGCATGGTCACGCCCATGATCGCCGGATAATCCAGGGCTCGCGCCGAATCCACGGCATATGAGCCTATGCCTGGCCACGAGAAAATGGTCTCGGTCAGAACCGCGCCAGTGATCAGGAATGCAAAGGAATAGCCGATCACGGTGATTGCCGGGATAAGTGCATTGCGCAACGCGTGATGGAAGAGCACGCGTTTGCTACTCGCCCCCTTTGCCCTGGCCATCATGATGTAATCCTGGCCAAGGACGTCGAGCATGCTGGCCCTTACCAGCCGCGAGATAATGCCGGTGATCGACCAACCCAGAACAGCAGCCGGAAGGATCAGATGCGAAACGGCCTCGAAGAAGCTGGAGATGTTGCCATGCAACAGCGCGTCGACGGTGTAGAACCCGGTGATTGGATCCACAGGAGTGGAACGTGAATCGAGCCTGCCTGGCCCAGGCAGGATTCCAAGCTGCACGGAGAAGATCGACAGCACCGCCAGACCCGACCAGAAGACGGGAATGGAAGAGCCGAGCAGCGCGAACAACCTGACCAGGTGATCGACAATCGTGTCTCTCATTCTGGCTGCCAGCACACCCAGCAGAATACCGGAGACCGAACCGACAAGCAGGGCTGCGATGACAAGCTCCAGCGTGGCCGGCAGACGCGCCAGGAGATCCTGCGAAACCGGGCGCTTGGTACGAAAGGAAATGCCGAGATCGCCGGTGACGACGTTCTTGACATAAAGGACGTATTGCTCGACCGGGCTCTTATCGAGCCCCCATCTTGCCTTGGCGGCCGCCACGGCCTCGGGATTGCTGAGCTGGCGCTCCGGCAGGATCGATGACAAGGGATCGGCCTGCGTGCCATGTGACAGGATGAAGGCGACGGTCAGAACACCAAGCAGAAGCGGCGGCAACCCGATCAAGCGACGAAAGACATATCGGTAGGCTTGCATGAATTCGAACTCTCGATCAGGCCACTCCGCGACTGGGCGCTATTTCTTGATGCTGAGATCCTGCAACGGCAGCACGGCGGTGACGCTGTACTTCATGCCTTGCACCTTGCTGCTGTAGGCAAGCACCGTATCCGGCCCGACCAACGGGACGATGACGCGATCCTTTATCATCTCCAGGGCGATCTCATTGTAAAGTTTGTCACGCGCCTCGGTGGGCGATGCGACAGCTTTGTCCAACAACGCCTTCTCCTCCATGTTAAGGACGCCCTGCACCCGCTCCGCTCCCGAACGCTTCAGCCAGCGCGTGCCCGGGATCATGCCAAATGTCTTCACATACTGGTCGGTGCCGTAATAGTCGGGCGCGTAGAAGGACGCCGTCAGCGATGTTCCATCGCCTTTGACGGTATCGAGCCAAACGGGGAAGGTAACCGGCTTCAGCTGAAGCCGGATGTTGACCTTGGCCAGGTCCTGCTGGACGAGCTGCATCAAGGTCGACATGTCGACGCCATAGTAATTCTCGTTTGGGAACACTGACTCGATGTCGAATCCGTCCGCCAGTCCCGCTTCCTTGAGGAGGGCCTTTGCCTTCTCCACGTCATGGACCGGCATCGGCAGACCGTCGGTCCCCGGGAAACCGTTCGGGATTGCCACCGGCACCATCTTGCCGGCGCCGCCGATGGTGAAGTCGATAATGCCCTGGTAGTCGAGCGCGTAGGCGATCGCCTGGCGGACCTTCGTGTCCATCGGGACCTTGTTGGATTTCGCTCCCGGGCTGATCGCCATGTAGATGAAATTGTACGAGGGAACAGTCTCGACGGTAACGCCAGGCACATTGATCGTCTTTGCCGTGTCGGGCGCGATCTGCATGGCTATATCCACATCGCCACTCTGCAGGACCTGGGCCTGGGCAACCGAGTCCTTCGTCTGCTTGATGACAATCTCCTCGATCGCCGCCGGCTTGTCCCAATAGGCCGCGTTACGCTTGAACCGCAGCTCATCATTGGGGCTGTAGGATTCCAGCGCATAGGGGCCACTCCCGGCGGAATTGGCGAGGAACCAGGGCTCGGCGGAGTCGGTGGCGGCATCGTCCTTGCCGGCCTTGGCGCCATGCTCGATGGCGACGTCGCTGTTCACGATACCAGCGTAGGGCGCAATCACCTTCCCCAGAAATTCGGAGTCGGGCTGGGTGAGCTTGACGACCACCGTGTGAGCGTCCGGCGTCTCGATCGACTTCACCGTTTCAAACAGCCAGGCCATGCCGCCTTGCAAATTGGTCAGCCGATCCCACGACCACTTCACATCCTTGGCTTCGACCGGCGACCCATCGGCGAAAACAGCCTTCGGGTTGAGATGGAAAGTGAACTCCGTGTTGTCGTCGTTGACTTCCCACTTCTGCGCCAAGGCCGGAATGATGGTCTTGTTGTCGTCGCCGAGGCGCACCAGCGTCTCGTAGACGGCATAGAGGAAGATATTGCAGGTGTCGCAGGAGGTCCGCGCCGGATCGAGCGAATTGACCGCGAGGTTGCGCGCGATGATCAACGGCTTCTCCTGCGCCGACACGGCGCCGAGCGAGGAGGCCAGCATCACAGCCACCGTGGTTGAGAGAAGGACGGCCCGGATTGCACGCCCGGTGCTGGGCATATCGGCTGTTTTGATCATTGCTCATTCCCCTTGTTGTCCGCCTGATTCAGTTCAGGGCGCCTTATTTGATATATCATAGATGCCAATCCCGAACGTCTGTCAATCTCTTTTTAAGCGACAAGGCAGACCGGCTCGACCTTGAGCGCACTTCGGCAGAATCCATGCCTATCCCCATTTTATGGTGCGATTCCTGGCATAAATCTCTGATTCTGATGACATTCTGACAACCAAACACCAGGCTGCCTTGCCCAAAATCCTGCCGAAAAGCCCCCTTTTCGAGAAATATGACGGCCATACGCATGATCGGCAGTCGACAAAGATAGCTATTTTGCTATATCAAATTTCTAACATCACATCGGACGCCGACTGTCTTGGAGTGCAAGGTGGAGATAGACGTGCCCATAACGACCAATTCGTTCGAGACCTGCATCGATTTCGGGCTCGAGATTGGCGAGAGTCCGGTGTGGGACCCCATTCGATCCATCCTCTGGTTCGTCGATATCCTGCGCCCGGCCATCTACAGCCTTGATCCCATCTCCAGGAGCATCGCGCACTACAGGATGCCGTGCGAGGTCGGCAGCATCGGCAGGGCAAATGGAGGCCTCCTCGTCGTCGCCTTGCGCAGCGGCATCCATCTCTTTGATCCGGCAACGCAGCGTCTCGACTTCCTGGTCCATCCGGAACCCGAGATGACCATGAATCGTCTCAACGATGGAAAAGTCGGACCGGACGGCTGTTTCTGGGTCGGCAGTATGCACGATGCGGTGCCAAGGGCGCCTTCGGGCGCCCTTCATCGCATCACGCCTGATGGGCGAAGCAGGAAGGTTCTCGATGGGCTTTACGTCTCGAACGGACTGGCCTGGAGCCCCGATGGACGGACCATGTATCACGCGGATTCCCGCGGCCCCTTCATCCAGGCGTTCGATTTTGATGCAGCGACCGGGAACATTTCAAATGGCCGCATGATCGCCCTACTCGACGAGATGAAGGGGTTGCCGGACGGCGCGGCCGTCGATCAGCATGGCACATACTGGAGCGCCGGTGTCTCCGCGGGACGGCTCAATAGAATAACGCCTGACGGTTTCATGCTCGACCCGGTGAAAGTGCCGCTCGATGCGCCCACCATGCCCTGCTTTGGGGGGAGCGATCTGCGAACCCTCTTTGTGACGTCTCTCTCCACGATCGCGCCCGGCAGGACCAACAGCGGCTCGCTGATAAGCTTCAGGGTGGCCGTGCCCGGAGCACCTGTCGGGCAGTTCGGATGGCCCGGCTGAGGCGCATCGACTTTCGCCGGCGAACAAACGCGCTCCAGTCCCAGCGGAAACAACGGAACAAGACATATGTCAGTCCTTGAGATCGAACGCCATGTTGCTGAACTGCGCGCCATACTCGGCGACAACGGCGTGCTGACCGGCACCGACATGGCCCCCTATGAAGTCGGCGCCCGGGTCGATCAGGGAAAGTCGGCCTTTGTCTTGCGTCCGGCAACGACGCAGCAGGCCGCAGCCGCCATCTCCTACTGCGTGCGCGAGAGAATCCATATCGTGCCGCAGGCGGGAAACACCGGAGTGGTCGCGGCATCGACACCCGATGCCAGCGGCCGGCAGGCGGTTCTGAGCATCGACCGAATGAACCGGAAATTCGAACTTGACCTCGACAACCGCTCCGTTCGCGCCGACGCGGGCATGCGGCTGTCCGAACTCAATGCGAAATTGGAAGGGCACGGGCTGTTTTTCCCCATCGATCTTGGCGCGGATCCGCGGCTGGGCGGCATGCTGGCGACCAACACCGGAGGCGCACGCTTCCTGAAATTTGGCGATGTCCGCAAGAATACTTTGGGCTTAACGGTCGTCCTGGCGGACGAAAACGGAACCGTCCTCGACCTGAATTTCGACCTGCGCAAGAACAACACCGGCGTCGACTGGAAGCACTTGTTCATCGGCACGTCAGGGGTTTTCGGCCTGATCACGGAATGCGTCCTCAATCTCGAGCGGCTGCCCCGCCAGACGGCGGCGGCGCTGCTGGTCCCGACGAATCCGGCCAAGATCATGCCTCTACTCAATGCCATGGAAGCGCGGCTGGGCGCATACCTGACCGCCTTCGAAGGCATGTCGGGGAATGCGATCGCAGCGACCTTGGCCCATATCCCATCGCTGAGAAACCCGTTCCAGGGCGGCTTGATACCCAGCTATGTCATCCTCGTCGAGATCACGCGCAGTTGGGACCCGAGGCAGGGCGAGCAGCCCCTCTCCGAGACACTCGAAAGCGTGCTCGCTGAAATCTGGGAAAGCGCGGACTGTCCGTTAGCGGATGCGATCTTCGGACCACCGCATGAGATCTGGTCACTGCGGCATGCGATCTCCGAAGGGGTCAAGCATCTGGGCAAGCTTGTCGCCTTTGATCTTTCGTTCCGCCGTGGGCAACTGATGGCGTTCTGCGAACGAATGGCGATCGAGATCCCGCAAAAATTTCCCGACGTTTCCATCTGCGATTTCGGCCATATCGGCGATGGCGGCGTGCATTTCAATCTGGTCGCGTCGAAGGGCGGTGCAAGTGCCGCCGACAGCACCTTCGAAAGACGCGTCCGCGACTGGGTGGTCGATATCGTCGTCAACGATTTCGGCGGCAGCTTCAGCGCCGAGCACGCAATCGGCCGCAAGAACCAAGCCTACTACGATGCGTACACACCACAGAAACTCAAGGATCTCGCCTCCGCCCTCAAGGCCGTCACGTCCCCCGCGGGGATCGGCATAGCGCGCTACGACGGAGCCGCCAGCCGACCGACCTCGAACGCGACGTCTTGAAGGATCGGACAGAAAAATGATGAACGGTGCCGAGAGTCTGGTCAGGACCTTGCTGGCGTGTGGGGTGAACACGTGCTTTGCCAATCCGGGAACCAGCGAAATGCACTTTGTCGCGGCGCTGGACCGCATTGCCGGGATGCGCTGTGTACTTGGCCTGTTCGAAGGCGTGGTGACCGGCGCCGCGGACGGCTATGGACGAATGACCGGCAAGCCAGCCGCCACCTTGCTGCATTGCGGCCCGGGCCTGGCAAACGGCCTCGCCAACCTTCACAACGCACGCCGTGCGAACACACCGATCGTCAATCTGGTTGGTGACCAGGCGACCTATCACCGCCCGCTGGACGCACCGCTGACGGCCGATACCGAAGGCTGGTCAAGGCCGGTTTCGCGATGGGTCAGAACATCCACGAGTTCGCACGCCGTTGGAGAAGACGCCGCGGCCGCCGTCGAAGCCTCGCTGCAAAGCCCGGGCGGCACGGCTAGCCTGATATTGCCGTCGGATGTCTGCTGGAGCCCGGGCGGTATTGTGGGGTCGCCCCGCGCCGTCTCTGGCGCCCCGCAAGTGAGCCCCGACGCCGTTATGACGGCAACGCGCCTGCTGCGTTCAGGCAGGCAGACGGCGATCATTCTTGGCGGCGTGGCGTTGCGCGCGCCGCAGCTCGAACTGGCGAGCAGGATCGCCGCCGCAACGAATGCCAGGCTTTATGCTCCCGTTTCAAATGCCCGCATTGAACGTGGTGAAGGACGATATCCGATTGCTCGGCTCCCTTATCCCATAGACCAGGCCGTCAAGGTGCTGTCGGACGTTTCAAACGTCATCCTTGTGGGCGCAACGCGTCCGGTGGCATTCTTTGCCTACCCGGACAAGCCTGCTTCGGCCGAGCCAAGAGATGCGGTCGTTCATGTCCTTGCCCGACCGGAACAGGATCTGAATGATGCCCTTTTGCGGCTTGCGGACGAACTGTGCGCCACTGATCATCCGATCTTGCCTGCTGTCAGGGAAAAGATATCGCCTCCGACCGGGTTGATAACGTCGCATGCGGTCGCACAGGCCTTGAGCGCCCTTTTGCCCGGGCAAAGCGTCATTGTGGATGAGAGCGTCAGCTTCGGCCGCGATTTCTTCTCCGAAACCCAGAATGCCGCTCCGCACGACTGGCTGCAACTTACGGGCGGCGCGATTGGCGCCGGTATTCCGCTCGCCACGGGAGCGGCCATTGGCGCGCCCGGGCGAAGGATCGTCAACCTGCAAGCGGACGGATCCGCTCTTTATTCCGCACAGGGGCTGTGGACGCAGGCACGCGAAAACCTCGATGTCACGACGATCATTCTTTCCAATCGCAAATACGCAATTCTGCTGGGCGAATTGGCCAATGTCGGAGCCGATCCGGGGCGGGTCGCGCTCGACATGATGAGCCTTGAGAACCCGTCGATCAGCTGGATCGATCTGGCAAAGGGCTACGGCGTCGAAGCGGCACAAGCGGCTTCGATGGAGCGTTTCACGCAATTGCTGACGATGTCGTTTCGACGCAATGGGCCATTCCTTATCGAACTGGTTGTACCCTGATCACATGGCTGGCAACCGAGTTGCGTGCACGCTATCGCGAGTTTAGCCAATGTGCTGGCCTCAAGCCCGACACCTCGACAATCGCCATAGAGGTCTCACCGTCACTCGAATGCTGACGGGTAGTTCAGGGCATTCGGCATCGACCCGACGGATAAGCGGGTTGCGGCCGATCTTTCCACCCGATCGGGAATGACGGCACCAACACTCATTCAGGATAAGTTGTCGGTTTCCAGATGTGGGTGGAAATGATGTCCCGCAGTTCCGTGCGCACCGCGCGGAAGAGCGGGCGAAAATTCGAGGACATCGGTCGCTGCGACGAGGTCGCGAGGATCAGCTGCCGGGTAATCGGCGGGTCGAATGGCCAGACCTCGATGCGGCCTGCCTCGACAAGGAGATGGACGGAAGCATAGGGCAGAACCGTATAGCCAGTGCCCTCCTCGACCAGAAGCAAGGTTGAAGGCATTGCCTCCAGCTCCATCTCGACGCGCGGATAGATGCCATGCTCCGCCAGGGTGTTGTCGATAAGCCGCCGCAGCCCGTGCGGGCGGCTGGGCAGGATCATCGGCAGCTCGGCGAAGATGTTGAGGCCGACCGGCCCGCGCGGCAGCACGCGCTCGGACAAGACCGGTCCGATCAGAAACAGCTCGTCATCGGCGAGCGGCTCGGTCAGCACCGAGGGATGGTTCGGCGAATTGTAGAGCACGGCGGCATCGATGCGGCCGGCGATCAGCCATTCCAGGATATGGCCGCTGAAGCCTTCGATCACCTGCAGCGCGACATTGGGAAACTCGTTCTTGATCTTCTTGACCAGCGGCACCGTCAACACAGTGCCGACCGAAGGCGGCACGGCCAGCACCAACCTTCCCTTCGGCGAGGATTTGAGGTTCGAGACGGCATTTTGCGCCAGCCGCATCCGCTCGACGATCTCGTCGGCATGGGCCTTCAGGAGCACGCCCGCCTCGGTCAGCACGACACCGCGGCCGTTGCGATAGAACAGCTCGACCCCGAGTTCCTCCTCAAGCCCGCGAATATGGCGCGTGACCATCGGCTGGGTGACGCTGAGGTCGAGTGCGGCCTTCGAGAAGCTGCCAGCCGCGCCGACGGCGATGAATACCTGTAGCTGCTTCGTGTCCAACTTTCACCCCAACCATCCGCTGCCGCAGCGCTTCCAAGCTCCCCCAGTGGTGTCCGTGTCACGTGCCGAACGGGTACTTCTGGCCTCGGACATTCAGGAACACGGCATAGACCGATGTTGTCGCCGTGATGAACAGCCGATTGTTGCGCGGCCCGCCAAAGGCCAGGTTCGCAACCATTTCCGGCACCTGGATTTTCCCGATGAGTTCACCCTCGGGCGTATGGCATTGTACGCCATCCCAAGCGCTGATCCAGAGATTGCCCATGACATCAACGCGAAAACCATCCGGAATGCCAGGCGATATGTCGGCGAAGATGCGGGAATTTGCCAATCTGTCGCCGTCAACGTCAAACCGCCTGACGTGATGGGGAGCGCTGCGGTCGGTTAGAAAACCGGAGTCCGAAATATAAAGGTGCTTCTCGTCGGGCGAGAAGGCGAGCCCGTTCGGCATGGAAAAATCATCGGCAACGACGGTGATCTTCCCCGATAGCGGATCGATCCTGTAGACGCGGCAGCCCGGTTGCTCCTGCAGGCCCTTGCGCCCGACATAATCGGAGATGATCCCGTAGTTCGGATCGGTGAACCAGATGCTGCCGTCGGACTTCACGACAACATCGTTCGGCGAGTTCAGCGGCTTGCCATCATAGGCGGAGGCCAGCACCGTGATCGAGCCGTCCCATTCGGTACGCACGACGCGGCGTTCCCCCTGCATGCAGGTGACCAGCCTTCCGCTGCGATCGCGCGTGTTGCCGTTCGGGTTGGAGACATGGCTTCGGAACAGCGAAACCGCGCCCGTCTCCTCGTCCCATCGCAGCATGCGGTCGTTGGGAATATCACTCCAGATCAACGAGCGAAGGTCGGCGAAATAGACCGGCCCCTCCGCCCAGCGATTTCCCGTGTGGATGGTTTCGAGGAATGCGACCGGATCGATCAGATCCCCGAACCGCGCATCGATCGTCTCGTAGCAGGACATCGGCCGCCCCCTCGCCTATGGCAGCCGGATCGCGACGGTCTTGGTCTCGGTGTAGAGCTGGAGCGCCTGTTCGCCAAGTTCGCGCCCCCAGCCCGATTGCTTGAACCCGCCGAACGGCATGGTGACGTCATTGAAGTTGTGGCAGTTCACCCAGACCGTGCCGGATTTGATCTTTGCGGCCAGCCGATGCGCGGCGCCCAGATTGTTGGTCCAGATCGATGCGGCCAGGCCATACTCGGTGTTGTTGGCATCCCTGGCGAGTTTGTCCAGGTCCTCGTCGTCGAAGGGCATCGCGCAGGCCACCGGCCCGAATATCTCTTCGCGGATCACCGACATGTCAGGCCGCGTACGGGAAATGACCGTCGGTTTGACGAAATAGCCGACGTCACCCGCACGCGCGCCGCCAGTGACGATCTCGGCGCCATCGCTCCTGCCTTCCGAGATCAGCCGGGTGATGCGTTCCATCTGCTGCTGAGAGACGACGGGGCCAAGCTCCGTCGCAGGATCAAGCCCGGCGCCGAGCTTCAGCTTTTCGGCGCGCTCCGCGATCCCGGACATGACCTTGTCGTAGATCTTCTTGTGAACGAAGAAACGCGTTCCCGCGCCACAGCTCTGCCCGGCATTGAAGAATGCCGCGCTTGAGGCGCCGGCCACCGCCATGTCGATGTCGGCATCGCCAAGCACGATGGTCGGCGCCTTGCCGCCAAGTTCCAGGCTGACCTTCTTGAGATTGCCGGTCGCGGCGCGGGCAATCAGCCGGCCGACCTCGGTCGAACCGGTGAATGCCACCTTGTCGATGTCGGGATGGGCAGACATCGCCGCACCGACGGTTTCGCCAAAGCCGGTCAGGATGTTGACTACGCCTTCCGGAAAACCGGCGTCCTGGACCAGCCTGCCGAAATAGAGCGCGCCGAGCGGCGTCTGCTCGGCCGGTTTGAGCACGATTGTGCAGCCGGCCGCCAAGGCCGGCGCCACCTTCCAGGCGAGCATGCTGAGCGGGAAGTTCCACGGGATGATCTGGCCAACGACGCCGACCGGCTCGCGGCGGGTGTAGGCGTGCCAGTCGCCGGGCGCGTTGATCGTCATCGTCTCGCCATTGATCTTCGTGGCCCACCCCGCATAGTAGCGGAACGTCTCGGCCGTGAATGGCACCTCGCCATTGCGGGAATCACCGATCGGCTTGCCGCTCTCATAGGAATTGAGCGTCGCCAGCATATCGACATTGGCATCGATCAGATCGGCGAGTTTCCAGATCAGCCTGGCGCGCTCGGCCGGCACCATTTTCGACCAGGGGCCGTCGATCGCCTTGCGCGCGGCCCGGACCGCCAGATCGACGTCGGCGCTGTCGCCGGCCGGCACGGCGGCAATGATCCGGCCGTTCGAAGGATCGACCACTTCCAACGTCTTTCCCGAGGCCGCCGGGAGCCACGCGTTGCCGACAAGCATCGCATGGCTGCCGCCGACGAACGCCGCCACCTTGGGATCGAGTGGCGGCACGGCATCGAAACGTATGGTCATGGTTTCCTCCCGAAGCATCGATCAGCGCTGGACGAACGGCGCGGGAATGGAATTCCCGGCATCGATCCAGATGCTTTTTTCCTGAAGATATTCGTAGATGGCGGTCTGGCCGTTCTCGCGGCCGATGCCCGACTGCTTGTAGCCGCCGAAAGGCGAGAGATAGCTGGTGGCGCGGTACATGTTGACCCAGACGCTGCCGGCCTCTAGCCGCTCGGGCAGGCGGATCGCCCGACCAAGGTCCTGCGTCCACATCCCGGCCGCAAGGCCGTAGATGGTGTCGTTGGCGATAGCCACCGCCTCGTCCTCGTCCTCGAAGGGGATGACCGACAGCACCGGTCCGAAGACCTCTTCCTGGGCGATGCGCATGGACTGCTTCACGTTGCCGAAGATCGTCGGCTCGACGAACCAGCCGTCGGCAATCGATGTGTCCTCGGGTACCTTGCCGCCGAGCAATCGCGCGGCGCCCTCGCCATTGGCGATGCCGATGTAATCGAGCACCTTGGCGCGCTGCGGCAAGGTGGTGATCGGACCCACCTGGGTCTCGGGATCGAGCGGATCGCCGATCCTGGCGGTCTTTGCGAAGGCGACCAGCTTCTCCGTCACCTGGTCATAGACCGAGCGCTGCACGAGCGCTCGCGATCCGGCGATGCAGGTCTGCCCGGTCGCGGCGAAGATGCCCGAAACGAGGCCGGGAATGGCGGCCTCCATCTTGGCGTCGGCAAAGACGATGTTGGCGGATTTGCCGCCGAGTTCGAGCGTAACCTTCTTGAGCCCGCCGGCGGCGGCCTGGTAGACGCGGCGGCCGGTCGCGTCGCCGCCGGTGAAGGCCACCTTGGCGACATCGGGATGCGTGACGAGGCGGTCGCCGATCTCGTGGCCGAAGCCGGTGACGATGTTGACGACGCCCTTGGGAAAGCCCGCCTTCTCGAAAAGCTGGCCGAAGAACAGAGCCGACACCGAGGAGAATTCCGACGGCTTCCAGACGACCGTGTTGCCCGCGGCGAGCGCCGGAGCAAGCTTCCATGTCGCCAGCATCAGCGGCGAGTTCCATGGGGTGATCGCGGCCACCACCCCGAGCGGCTCGCGGCGCGTGTAGTTGAACACGCCCGGCTTGTCGATCGGGATGACGCGCCCCTCGATCTTGTCGGCGAGGCCGCCAAAGAAGCGGAACCATTGCGGGATGTATTTGCACTGCATCCGCATTTCATTGATCAGCTTGCCGTTGTCGCGGGTTTCGAGAACGGCCAGGGTCTCGGCCTCCTCCGCCACGAGGTCGGCAAAGCGCGTCATGATCTGTCCACGCGCTGTTGGGGTCATTGTCCGCCATTCGCCGCGGAAGGCGGCCGCGGCTGCCTGAACGGCCGCATCGACATCGGCTATCCCGGCGCGCGGGAGGAGCGCCCAGGCCTTGCCGGTGAAGGGATCGAAGGATTCGAAATAATCCCCCGACTGAGCGGCGGCCTGGCGGCCGCCGATCAGCATCGACAGCTTTTCCGTGGCGAGCGGCGGACGGGTTGTCATGCTCCGACTTCCTGCAAAGCTTCGCGCGCCACCCGGAAAGAATCCACGCCTGCGGGCACGCCGGCATAGATCACGACCTGTAGAAGGACTTCGCGGATTTCGTCCTTGGTCACACCGTTGGTCAGCGCGCCCTTCACGTGCATCTTGAGCTCGTGCGGACGATTGAGGGCAGCGAGCATGGCGAGGTTCAGCATGCTGCGGGTCTTCTTGTCGAGCGTGTCGCGGCCCCAGACGGCGCCCCAGCAATATTCCGTCACGAGTTCCTGCAGCGGACGATTGAAATCGTCGGCGCTGGCGAAGGACTTCTCGACGAATTCTGCGCCCAGAACCGATTTGCGGATTTCAAAACCCTTGTCGAATACATCTTTGCTCATTGGATTGTCCTTTCCGGTTGATTGGGAGATCAAAGGCCGGGAGTCGGCCGATATTTGCGGCCGCGCGCAATGACGTGGCCGAGCGAGCCGTCGGTCAGGTAAATCTGCGTCGCCTTGGAATCGTAGGGGACGTTCTCCTGGCCGGGATAGCCGATCAGTTCGCGCACGCGCGGGCTCATATAATAGGTGGCGATGGCAATCGTTGTGATCGCCGAGAAGGCTTCGCCATCCTCCTTGTTGAGGCTTTCCAGGCAAGCCTCTGCGCCGCTGGCCGGATCGACCGCGATGCCGCGCGCAAAGCCCGGCTTCAGGTCCGTGCGAAAATCCAGCGATTTCTCGACGTCGGCATAGCCGCAGACGTCGCTGAACTTCGGCATCTTGCCATATGCGGGGATGAGGAAATCGGCGAGCGCGAAGAAGGTGTTCTCGTTCGACATGTCAGGCCACCTCCTGGTTGCGGCGCTCGGCGATCATGCGTCGCGTGTTGCGCAGCGCGACCGCCATGATGGTCGCCGTCGGGTTGGTGGCGCCCGAGGTCGGGAAGGTCGATGCGTCCATGACGTAGAGGTTGGGCACGTCGTGGCAGGCGCCCCATTGATCGACGACCGAGCGCTTCGGATCGTCGCCCATCACGGTGGTTCCGATCAGATGCCAGCCTGATTCACGCACCGGTGTCGAAACCAGCGTCTCGATGGCGCCGGCGGCGCGCACCGATTCCAGGCAGCGATCGATGTTGAACTTCAACAGCCGGTTGGAGTTCTCGTTGACCTTGTAGACGATCTGTGGCGCGGGCAGCCCGTCGGAGTCCGTCAGATCCTTGGACAGGATCACCTGGTTGCTCTCTTCCGGAAGATCCTCACCGACAATGCCCCAGATCAGCGAGTGGCCGAAGCGGCGCGCCACATTCTCGTGCAGGTTGGCGCCCCAGAAATCCTGGAACCGGCCGCTCTCGGCGACATAGACCTTGGATCCGGTTGCCCCGGATACGCCAACCGGTCCGCCCGAGGGCATGCAATTCCATTTCGAACCGCGCACGAAGCCGCGGCTTTCGTCGGTCTCGTAGAACTCGAGCGAATAGACCTGCTGGCCAAAGGGGCCGCGCCAGGAATCGAGCGGATCCGCGTAAGAGGCAAGCACGCTGGCGAAGGGATGCATCATCAGCCTTTTGCCGACCATGCCCGATGAGTTGGCAAGGCCGTCCGGATTCCTGGCCCCTCCCGACATCAGCAGCAGTCGCGGCGTGCCGACGCCATTGGCGCACAGGATGACCACCTTGGCGCGCTGGCGCCGCTCCCGGCCGTTCGCGTCGATATAGACGACACCGGTCGCCAGCCCTTGCTCGTTGGTCTCGACTTCCTTGACCCGGGCACGGGTGACCAGCCGCGCGCCGGCTTTCAATGCCAGCGGCCAATGCGACCGGTCGGTCGTGGATTTCGCGCCCTCCGGACACCCGGTAAGACAGGTTCCGCGGCGCACGCACGGATTGAGTTCGCCGAACGTCTCCGACGGGATGGCATTGCTGCCGGGCCACCAGTGCCAGCCCATCTTTTCCATGCCCAGCGCACCGCGCAAACCGACGGAGCCGATGGGCAGCGCCGGGAAGGGATAGGCACCGCGGGGCGGATAGGCCGGATCGCCGGCGAGACCGGAAACGCCCACCTCGCGCTCGATCTCGAGCTGGTAAGGCAGCAGGTCTTCATAGCTGAACGGCCAGTCCTCGGCCACGCCGTCCATCGACCGCACGCGGAAGTCCGACGGCAGGAAATGCATCCACTGCGCGCCATAAAGCGTCGCGCTGCCGCCGACGCCGGCGAACATCAGCGGGTTGATGTCCGTCGTCGACGTATCGACGGGATAGTCGTTGGGATTGTCACGGACGTTGGGATTGGGATGCCAGAGCTTGGTGCTGACAAGCTCGTGCTCCGGACGCGCGCCGGTATAGTCGGCATAATCAGGCCATTCGCCCTGTTCGAGCACGACAACGGAAATGCCGGCACGCGCCAGGTGAAGCGCGGCAACCGAGCCGGATGGGCCGGCCCCGACGATCACGACATCCACTTCCTCGTCGCGCCTTGCCCGCGCACCGCGATCCGCCAGAACTTCAACGGTCATTTTCTTCCTCCCTTGGGGTCCAACGGCAGCATCGGGTCAGGCGAGCCGCGTCCGGTAAAACGCCGCCGCGCCGATGATGATGACGCCCTTGATGATGAGCTGCATCTCGATCGGAAATCCGAGCAGCAGCACGAGATTGTTGATCACCACCAGAACAGCCACGCCAAGCAGCGCCGCGAAAATGTTGCCGCGCCCACCGGTAAGCGCCACGCCGCCCATCACCGCGGCAACGATGGAGTCCAGTTCGTAGCCTTGGCCGACCCAGTTCGAGACGGTACCGACATAGCCGAGCAGGAACAGGCCGCCTATTCCCGCGCAGACCGAGCAGATGACGTAGCAAAGGATGACCACGCGATCGGGCGCGACACCGTTGAGGAACGCGGCCTTCGGATTGCTTCCCACCATGAATATCTCACGGCCGAGGCGCGACCGGTGCAGCACGATGCCGAACGCGATCGCCAGGAATGCCAGGGTGATCAGATTGACTGGTACGCCAAAAATCCGCCCCGAGGCCAGAAAGCCCATGCCCGGCGGCAAGGTGCTGATCGGCGCCCCGCCGGTATAGGCGAAACGAATGCCCTGCAGGATGATCATCATCGCCAGTGTCGCGAGAAACGGGCTGACATTGCGCTTGGCGACGAGCCAGCCGTTCACCAGGCCCACCATGGCCGACAGGGCGATCGCGGCGATGAAGATCATCGGAATCGCTTCATTGGTGGTGGCTTTGAAAGCGGTCGCCAGCACCGCCACCGTCGCCATCAGCGAGGCCACTGACAGGTCCAATCCGCGCACCAGGATGACGAAGGTCTGACCGATCACAACCATGCCAAGCGGTGCCGCGATGGTCAGCACATTGACCAGGTTGGCCGGTCGCAGAAAGGTCGGTGAGGCAAGAGCCGCGACGGTCATCAGCACGACCAGGAAGACCACCAGCCCGTAGCGCTCGAAGACAGACGCCAGGGAAATGCCTTGCGATCGCGGCATCGGGGTATCGAGAGGCGCCATCATTATCTCCGCCTTGGTGTGTGGATGCCGACGGCGATGATGATGATAAGCCCCTGGATGACCCACTGGTAGTAGGACGAGACATTGACGAAGTTCAGCAGGCTGTTGAGCATGGTGACGAGCAGCACGCCAAGGAAAGTGCCAAGCACGCCGCCTCTTCCGCCGGCCAGGATGGTGCCTCCGACCACCACCGGCGTCACCGACTGCAGCGTCAGCGCGGCACCGATGCGCGGGTCGCCAACGCCAGTTCGCGCAGTCAGGAAAATCGCCGCTATGCCCGCGCACAGGCCCGACAGCGCGTAGGCAAGCACCACGATACGATCGACCGGCAACCCGTTCAGCCGCGCCGCTTCCCGGTCGCCGCCGACGAAGTAGATGCTGCGGCCGGTGCGCGTGCGCTGCAGCCAAAGCCCGGCGAGCGCGAAAATCACGACGAGCACGCCGGCGCTGAGCGGAATGCCGCCGACCTTTGCATAGGCGATATCCGCGAAGGCACGCGGTACGGAGCCACCGGGCTCCTTGCGGTACATCAGCGTTCCGCCGAAGATGATCGAGGACATGCCGAGCGTGACGATCAACGGATGGACGCGCAGCACGACCGTCAACAACCCGTTGAGCGCGCCCACAGCGGTCGCGGCGACCAATGCGAGCGGCAGTGCAAGCCACACCAGATCGGGGCGCCATTCGAGGAAGTTCGCCAGAAAGACGGTGAGCGCACCAACCAGCGAACCGACCGCCAGATCGATGCCGCCCATCAGCACGACAAACGTCTGGCCCAGGCTGACCATGCCCAGCACGATGAGCTGCTGGAACAGGTTGCCGATGTTGCGCCAGGTCAGGAACCGATCGGACAAGAAGCCGCCGGCGACCGCAAGCAGGACCAGCAGCACAGCCACGATCAGATAGGAAAGCATCAGCCGGTTGCGGCGAAGATCCATCGCGATCGCACTCATCCTACCGGCTCCGCACGCTGATCAATTTCCGCCTTGCGATGCCCGACAGATCGCACGGCGAGATCCATGATCGCCTCCTCGCCGAGCGCATCGCCTTTGATTTCGCCGACGACATAGCCTTGCGCCATCACGAAGACCCTGTCGGAAAGGCCGACGATTTCGGGCAGTTCCGGACTGATCATCAGCACGCCGACGCCAGAATCCGCCAGCCGGCGCACGATGCGATAAATCTCCACCTTGGCCCCGATATCGACCCCGCGCGTTGGTTCGTCGAGGATAAGCAGCCTGCTGGCGATCCGCGACCAGCGGCTGAACAACACCTTCTGCTGGTTCCCACCGGAGAGATTGCCGATCTTCACGTCAGGCGACGGCGTCGCGACCGAAAAGTCCTGGATCTGCCGCATGGCCACCGCACGTTCCTGCTTGCGGTCGATCAGGCCATGTTTCGTTATGCCTTCGAGGTCGGGCGCTACGATGTTGGCGGAAATCGGCAGGCCGAGAAACAGGCCGTCGTCCTTTCGGCTCTCGGTCAGAAAACCGAGCCCGTGGCGTATCGAGCCCTTCGGAAGCTTCGCCGCAAATGGCTTGCCATCGAATTCGATCACACCACTCTCCACGGCGCGCGTGCCGAAGATCGCCTCGGCGACCTCCGTGCGCCCCGAACCGACCATGCCGGCGACGCCGACGATTTCGCCAACCTTGACGTTGAGGCTGACGTCACGGACGCGCGGACCAGCCTTGAGGTTGCGAACGGTGAGCACATCCGGGCCGCTCGCCGGTGCGGTGCGCCGCGGCGGATAGATCTGGCTGAGCCGGCGACCGACCATCCGGGTGATCATCTCTTCGCGCGTGAGCGCGCTTACCGGGCTCGTGCCGACGAGCTGGCCGTCCTTGAGGATCGTGACCGTGTCGGCGATCTCGAAGATTTCCTCCAGCCTATGGGAGACGTAGACGATACCGACGCCTTCGTTGCGCAGCCTGCGCATGTTCTCGAACAAAAGATCGACCTCGCGTCCGGCGATGACCGCCGTCGGCTCGTCCAGGATGAGCAGCCGCACCTTGCCGACCAGGGCTTTCGCGATCTCGACCATTTGCTGGTCGGCAAGCGGCAATTCGTCGATCCTGGCGTGGGTTGGAATGTCGACGCCGAGCTGTGAGAGAATTTCAGCGGCGCGGACGTGGCGGGCGCGGTTTGAAATGAGACCCAGCATGCCGCGGGGCTGCGTATCGACCAGAATGTTCTCGGCAACGGAAAGCTCGGGAAAAAGAGCAAGCTCCTGATGGATCACGTGGATGCCGGCCGCGCGTGCTTCCTTCGGCGACTGCCAGGAAGCCGGCCTGCCGAGGTAGGTCATGGTCCCGGAATTCGGTTTGGTCACGCCGCCCATGACGCGGATCAGCGTCGACTTGCCCGCGCCATTTTCGCCGAGAAGGGCGTGAATCTCGCCGGGTTGCACGGCGAAATCGACCTTGTCCAGGGGTTTGACTCCAGGATAGTCCTTCTCGATCTGACTGAGTTCAATAACAGACGCTGACATATCCGGTGCTCGAACTGTTCAATGCACGTCCGGTGCGCGCCCAGAAGGGCGCACACCGGGTCGCTTGGGAGGCTTACTTCGGATAGTCGGGATTGAATGTGCTCGGATTGTAGCCGGCAGGCAGCCCGTTGCTTGGCGACAGATCGCCCGGATCGCTCATGCTGACATGGTCGAGCAGATGCCTGTCGCCCTTGACCGAGACTGTATCCGCGCCCGGCGACGTGACGACCTGGAAGCTCACCTCGACCTTGTCCGGGACCGAGATACCCTTGAGCACGTCGAGCGCGGTCTCGATGCCGGTGATGCCCATCGACGTCGGATAGTCGATGCCGACCATCTTGATGTTGTGCTGGTTGGCCAGCTGATACATCCGGGCAACGTCGCCACCGGTCATCGGCGGGAATTCGCCGTCCTTGTAACCGGCGTCAAGAAACGCTTCGATCGCGCCATAGCCCTGTAGCGCGCTGTCGGCCAAGACACCGTCGATGGCCTTGCCGTGCTTCTGGATCAGCGCGGCCATCACCGACTTGCCGGTTGCCGGATTCCAGTCGCAATACTGCTTCTCCAGCACCTTGATGTCGGGAAACTTCGAGAACACTTCCTCGTTCGCCTTGATGCGGATTTCCGCGACGCTCGACCCGGCGATGCCCGGCAGCATCACGATGTTGCCCTTGCCGCCCAGCGTCTCGCACAACCACTGCGCCTCGAGACGGCCCAACGCCCAGTCGGATGCCGTGACGTAGGTGATGTAGTTGGCCGGCGTCTTCACCTTGCGATCGACCATGACAACAGGGATGCCCTGTTCGGTTGCGCGGCCGACGACGGAATCGAGCGCGTCCTCGGTCGAGGCCGCAATGAGCAGAATATCGACGCCCTGGCTGATCAGATCCTGGATATCCGCGATCTGCTTGGAAGGATCGTCATTGGCGTCGGTGACGAGAAGATGAGCGATCTCGTCGCGATGCTGGCCGGCGGACCACAGGACGCCATGCTGAAAGGCGACGCGCCAGGCATTGGAAATCGAAGCATTGGAGAACCCGATCGTGTACGGACCCGCCTTCTTCCATTTCGAGGTGTCGACCATGGTGTTGGCATTGGGGTTCCACATCCAGGTGCGCGGCGCGCCGTAATAGCCAGGCTTCTTTTCCGCCGTCTCTGAAGCGACGGCTGCGCTGGTCTGGGCGAGTTGGATGGCCGGCGCGGCGGCCATGGCTGCCGCCACGGCCGGCATGCCCCGGATAAAGCCCTTACGGGAAATCTTGTGGTCTAGAATGCTCTTTATTGACATTGGTTCCTCCTCCTTAACGCTCGACAGAGCGTTTAAAATTCTCCTCAGATATTCTCGCAACCGAGAAAGTATAAACAAAGAATATATGTTTATATCTCGGGCAAATCGCACGAGCATTCTCCTGACAACCTCCAACTCAGGAAAATTCGATTGGACGCGATTTGACGCAAGTTAGCAGTCGATTACCCATGATCGTCAATCTGCCGTCTTGTAATAGCTGCTATTACCTTTTTGGCCATTGGGAGCAGCGAAGAATACGACTTATCTAGCAGCCGGTTCTGGGCGCTTGAGGTGCGTTCCGTCGGAGGAGAGGCCGTGAATATTCTTGTCGTCTTGCGCATGATCCCGGATTCCGCGGGCGAGCTGCAACTCGCCGAGGACGGCCGCAGCATCGATCGGGAATGGCTGGATTTCCAGCTCAACGATTTCGATGATCATGCCCTCGAGGAAGCAATCCTGCTCAAGGAAGCCGTCGGTGCAAAGGTAACGGCGGTGGCCGTTGGCGAAGGTGCCAACCGGGTCCTGCAGATGGCCGCGGCGCGCGGCGCCGACGAAGTCGTGGCCCTCCAATTCGAGGAGGACGCCATGATCTCCTCACGAGAGATCGCGGCTTCCATCGCCGCGATGGCGAGGGCAAGGTCGGCGGACCTGGTTCTGTGCGGCGTCCAATCGAGCGAGGATGTCTTTGGCCAGCTCGCGCCTTATGTCGGCGCGCTGCTCGACTGGCCGCATGTCTCGGGAACCAACCGTATCGTTGCGAACGGCGCCGTGCTTCGGGTCACGCAAGAGCGCGGCGCGGGTGTCGCCGTCACCTATGAGCTGGCCACGCCGGCGGTGCTCGGCGTTCAGACCGCGTCGAAGGCGCCCCGCTATGTCTCGGGCAGCAAGCTTCGCGAGGCGTCCAAGACGCCCATCGGCCGCGCCACGCCCGAATTGTCGGGCTTCGAGCGTACCGCCGAGATCATCACATTGCGCCTGCCAGTCCAGGGCGGCTCCGGCGAGAACCTCGGCGGCAATGCTGAGACAGTCGCGGATCGCTTGATCACCATCCTGGCAGCCAAAGGCCTGGCGAGGAACTAAGCCATGAAATTGATTGCCTGTACCGAAGGCCATTCCGGCAAGATCGAAGCCTTCTCACTTGAGATGATCGCCGCGGCGCGCTCGCTGGCCCAGGCCGACGACGAAGTCGTTGCCTTTTTCGCCGGTCGTGACGCGGAAGGCGCATCCACTTGCCTTGGTGCCGCCGATCGCCTGATAGTGGCCCGCTCGACAAAATCGGATGTCATTCCCGCCGAGGCCTACGCGCTGCTTCTGCGCGACGTCATCACCGCCGAAAGCCCCGGCCTGGTCCTGGTTCCCTATTCGGCAAACGGACTGGACGTGGCAGCGGACATCGCGGCGCGAACCGGCTGGCCGCTCATCTCCTATGTCAATGAAATCAAGCGGCATGGCGAAGGCCTGACGATCGTCGCGCAGATGTATGGCGGCAAGATACTGGCCGAATGCGAAGTGCGGCTGCCCGCGGTTCTGATGATCAATCCAGGAGCCTTCGCGGCGGCATCGCCGGATTCGATCGCGGCCGTGAACGTGCAAACGATCGATGCCGAACCCGTACTCACCAGCGGCAAGGTGAAGATGGTGGCCATCGACATGCCGGATTATGCCGACGTCGATCTGACGACAGCCGACAGGATCGTGTGCGTGGGCCGCGGCATCGGCGACGAGGCAAGCATCGACCTTGCTCGCAATCTGGCGACGATGCTGGGGGCGGAGATCGCCGGCAGCCGTCCTGTGGTCGACAATGGCTGGCTACCGAAGCTGCGCCAGGTCGGCAAATCCGGCCAGAAGGTGAAGCCGAAGCTTTACCTGGCGCTCGGCGTGTCCGGCGCGCCCGAACATCTCGAGGGCATGTCACAGGCCGACCTCATCATTGCCGTCAACACCGATCCGAAGGCCCCCATCTTCAATGTCGCGCATTACGGCGCGACCTGTGACCTGTTCGATCTCGTCGCCAATCTGAGCGACAGGCTGCGAGCCGGCTCTGGCCGTTGAGATGGCATCGACCCTGCCACTCTGGATCCTGGTCGTCACAGCACTCGCGTTGACGGCCTGGCGCTCTCGCCGTTACGTGGTCGCTCTCGCCAATGCACCGGCAGCGGCCCGCTTCGACCGCCCGATGCTGCGTCTCCAGGGCGTGATGGTCGCCATCGGCATGCACCGGAAAATGCTCCGCAAGCCGCTTTCCGGCGTGCTCCACGCAATCATCTTCATTTCATTCTTCGTGCTGTTCACCGCCACGATCGATGCCTTCGGCTCGCGGCTGTTTCCCGGGTTCTCGCTTGCGCCCATCGGAGGCGAAACCTGGATTGCCGCTCTGCAGGATATCTTTTCGGTGCTGATGCTGGTCGGCGTCGCACTTGCACTCTATCAGCGCTACGTGCTGAGGCCTGCCCGCTTCGATGGCTCGAGCGGCAGCGATGCGGCAATCATCTATGTGTTGATCGTTCTGATCGTGGCGTCTCTGCTGCTCGAGGCGGCGGCGCGCATAGCCGGCGGCGCCGACGGCTCGTGGCGGCCCGTCGCGTCGGCGCTGGCCGGACTGCTCGAGCGTGCCGGCATACCGGGACATGGGGGCGAAGAGCTGTTCTACTGGGTTCACGTCGGCGCCATTCTGGCGTTCCTCGTCTATATCCCCGGCTCGAAACACCGGCACATGTTCCTTGCCGCGCCCAACATCTACTTCCGCAGCCTCGAGCCGCGCGGCCTCGCGCCCGCGGTCCCGGAAGCGCGTGAGGCTCCAGGCATCGACAGCCTGGGACAGTTCGACTGGAAGCAGCAGCTTGACCTTCTGTCCTGCACCGAATGCGGCCGCTGCCAGGCGGTCTGCCCAGCCTATGCGGCCGGTCTGCCGCTCAGCCCGAAGTTGCTGATCACCGACATGCGCGATGCGCTTGCCGCGGGACCATCGGCGGCCCCGCTGGTCGGCGGCGTGATTTCCGAGGAGACGCTGTGGGCCTGCACCACCTGTCGTGCCTGCATGGAAGCATGCCCGGTCGAGATCGAGCATCTGCCCAAGATCATCGACATGCGCCGTCATCTTGTCGACGAAGGCCGTATCAGCCCCGGGCTCCAGGAGGCGCTATCGAACCTGACCCGCCTCGGCAACTCCATGGGCAAGCCTTCCAAGATGCGGGCCCGCTGGACCAAGGAGCTCGGCTTTCCGGTCAAGGACGCGCGCGAGGAGCCTGTCGACGTTCTGTGGTTCGTCGGAGACTACGCGTCCTACGATCCGCGCGTTCAGGAAATCACCCGCAAGGTGGCCGAACTGCTGACCGCGGCCGGTGTCGACTTCGGCATTCTCTTCGATGCCGAGCGCAACAGCGGCAACGATGTGCGGCGCGCCGGCGAAGAAGGTCTGTTCGAGACGCTCGCTCAGTCCAACATCGATGAGATCAAGGCTTGCAGCTTCAACCGGATCATGACCACCGATCCGCATAGCCTGAATGCGCTGAAGAACGACTATCAGCATTTCGGCGCGGCGTTCGAGGTGCTGCACTATACGGCGCTGCTGGCGGAACTCATCGCGGCGGGAAAACTCGACCTGCATGTCGCCGACGGCGCCAGGGTCACCTATCACGATCCCTGCTATCTTGGACGCTACAATGGCGGCTTCGATGCGCCGCGCGACCTGATCCGGGCCGCCGGCTATACGCTTCATGACATGCCGCGCTGCCGGGAGAATTCCTTTTGTTGCGGCGCCGGCGGCGGCCGCATCTGGCAAGGTGACGACGGTGTGACCGAGCGGCCGAGCGAGAACCGCATCCGCGAGGCACTGAGCCTGGGCGACGTCGCTTATTTCGTCGTCGCCTGTCCGAAGGACAAGGTGATGTACACAGCCGCGATCGATGCACTCGGCGTGGCCGACAGATTGAAGGTCGTGGACATAGCGGAACTTCTCGTGCCGCGTACAAGCCAGGCGCTCGAAATGCCCACGGTGGAAACGACCTGACGGAATGCGATCCGGGAAATCGAGACCAAGCACCATGGGCAATAGGCCCCGAAGGAGGAGAGAGCGATCATGTCGACCCTGAAAATCGGCTTTGTTGGCATTGGAAAAATGGGCACGCCGATGGCGACCCGTCTCATCCAGGCCGGCTATGAGGTGATAGTCCACGATATCGACGCCAACGCCGTGCTGGAGCTGACCAATTCGGGCGCAAAGGCCGCGGGCAGCGCAGGCGAGGTTGCCGATGCTGCGGAGATCGTCTTTGCCAGCTTGCCCAGCCCGCAGATCCTGGAAAAGATCGTGCTCGGCGATGGCGGCATAGCTGACGGCAAGGCCGTCCGCATCTTCGTCGACATTTCCACTACCGGCCCGCGAACGGCCGCCAGGGTTGCAGAAGGCCTTGCAGCCAAGAACATCGCCATGATCGATGCGCCCGTCAGCGGCGGATTGAAGGGAGCACGCAACGGCACCCTCGCCGTCATGGTCTCGGGTCCCAAGGCCGCCTTCGAGACGGCGAGGCCGGTCATCGAGAATTTCGGCCGGATATTCTTCATGGGCGAGGTTCAGGGCGCCGCCCAGACCATGAAGCTAGCCAACAACCTGCTTGCGGCGGCGGCCCTTGCGGTCTCCTCCGAGGCGGTGGTGATGGGCGTGAAGGCGGGCCTCGATCCGAAGGTCATGATCGACGTCATCAACGCATCGAGCGGCCGCAACAGTGCCACCGAGGACAAGTTCCCGAAATCCGTCCTGCCGCGCACCTTCGATTTCGGCTTCGCCACCGGCCTGTCCTTCAAGGATGTGCGGCTGTGCGTGGATGAGGCGGAGGCGATGGGCGTGCCTATGGTGGTGGGCAGTGCCGTGCGCCAGCTGCTGAGCGTGACGAACCAGCTCTATGGGCCGGATTCCGATTTTACCTGTATGGTCAAGACGGTTGAGACATGGGCGCATGTGGAGGTCGGCTCAGCCCAGACCCCAGATGTCGCCAAAGCGAGCTGATCATGGGTGACTCCGAACGCTATGAGATCCATGCCGTTCGCTACGGCCATTTCGAACGCCGCTCGGGTGAGAATTTCCTGGGCGGGGACACACATGATGTTCCCATGCCGCTCGACTACTTCGTCTGGGCGATCGTCGGCGAGAAGCGCACTTTCATCGTCGACACGGGTTTCGACAAACCGACCGGTGACAAACGCGGACGCAGTGTCGTGAGGCCCGTCGATGACGGCCTGGCGGCAATCGGCATCAACCACGCCGATGTCAGCGACGTCATCGTCTCCCACATGCATTACGACCACTGCGGGAACCATCATCTGTTTCCGAACGCGACCTTTCACCTGCAGGATGCGGAGATGGAGTTCGCGACCGGCCGCTGCATGTGCCACCATGCCATGCGCCATCCCTTCGAGGCTGAAGACGTCACCACCATGGTGCGGCGCGTCTTTGCCGGAAAGGTTTGCTTCCACGACCCCGAGTCGCAGATCGCGCCCGGCATCACGCTCCACAAGGTTGGCGGCCACTCGCGCGGATTGCAAGTGGTGCGGGTGGAAACCGACAACGGCGCGGTGGTGATCGCGTCCGACGCAGCCCATTTCTACGCCAATATGGAGCGCGAAAAGCCCTTTCCGGTCTTCGACCGACTGAGCGACGTGATCTTCGGGGTGGAACGGATGAAGCAGCTTGCCAGTTCGCCCGCTCACATCGTGCCGGGGCACGATCCGCTGGTGCTCAAGCGCTTCGCGCGCAGCCGCCAGGACGTCGAGGACATTGTAAGCCTTACCCACCCGTTGGACTGATCATGTCGATGCCGTGACGGCTGGGATCCAGCGGCACCTTCGGGAAGCCGGCCGGGTCACAGCCATGAATTGGTTCCCGGCCTCGCCAGGAGCGCGCACCGAGCATTCGGATACGCACGGCCTCACACAGATCAAGGCGATGACCGACTTCATCGCCAGCGCGGTGCGTGGGCGGGAGATCTGTTCCTGCCGAGACAGAGACAGGACGGTGGCCGAAAGCCGCGGCTCAGATCCTTTCTACAGCCAGCGCTATGCCTTGCCCGCCGCCGATGCACATGGTGATGAGCGCGAGACGTCCCCCGGTCCGTTGAAGGTAATTGATTGCCTTGACGGTCAGGATCGTGCCTGTCGCGCCGACCGGATGGCCGAACGCGATAGCGCCCCCTTCGGGGTTCACCTTGGCAGGATCCAGTCCGAGTTCGCGATTGACCGCCAGGGCCTGCGCGGCAAACGCCTCGTTGGACTCGATCACGTCGAAATCCTCGATCTGAAGCCCCGAGCGGGCGAGAAGCGCGCGCACCGCCGGCACCGGACCAATGCCCATGATGCCCGGCTCGACGCCGGCATGCGCGTAGGCCGCGATCCTGGCGAGCGGCCTTGCGCCGCTGCGTTTCACATAGCCCTCGCCCGCAAGGATAACGGCCGCGGCGCCATCGTTGATGCCGGAGGCATTCCCCGCCGTAACCGAGCCGTCCTTCTTGAAGGCCGGTCGCAACGCCGCCAACGATTCGGCCGTCGTGCCCGGCTTTGGATGTTCGTCGGTCTCGAACCTTACCGTCTTGCGGCCAGCCGTGACGTCGATCGGCAGGATCTGTTCCTTGAAATGGCCGGCGTTGATCGCCTCGGCGGCGCGGCGCTGGCTCTCCAGAGCGAAGGTGTCCTGCTGTTCGCGCGATATGCCGAACTTCGCCGCCACGTTCTCGGCCGTCATGCCCATGATGCCGCTGCCGAAAGGATCGGTGAGGACGCCCGTCAGGCCATCGGCCATGGAGACATCCCCCATCTTCTGCCCAAAGCGCCCGACACCAAGATAGTGCGGCGCCCTGCTCATCACTTCCGCGCCGCCGGCAAGCGTCACATCAGCGTCACCGAGCATGATCGACTGCGCCGCCGACACGATGGCCTGCGCGCCGCTGCCGCAGAGCCTGTTCAACGTCATGGCAGGTGTTTCCTTGGGAATGCCGGCGTCGATCGCCGCCACGCGGGCGAGATAGGCATCCTTCGGTCCGGTCGGTATCACATTGCCGAAGACCACATGGCCGACTTCGGAAGGCTCGATGCCGGCGCGCTTGATCGCTTCGGCGGCTACCCTGGCGCCAAGCGCGGCCGGCTCCTCGCCGCTAAGCGTTCCACCGAAAGTACCGATGCCGGTACGTACGCCCGAAAGGATGTAGGTCGTCTGGATGGTCATATGCTGTCACCGTTCCTTCTGGCATCCTGGGGATTTTTCATGCGCCCGGTCTCGAGATGGGCGAGCAAACGCGGATAGAACGCCCGCATGCGAAGACAGCGTCATCGAGCAGCGGCGAAAGCGTGGCGAGGTTCACCGCTCTTTCGAGCGGCCCGCCGCCCCCCGCGTGCCGGGCGGCGAACTCGCGCACAGCGGGATCGTCGCTATCGATGAAGCGGGGCGGTCTCAGCGCTGTCTCCATTGCCGGATCCTACTCTTTCCGCCGGGCGAAAAACTCCGCGATGCGCGCCTTCATCGCCGGAGAACGGCCCGCCTCGCCTTGCAGATCCTGCTCAAGTTGAAGCTGTTCGCTCGCGCCGAAATCAGCCGCGCCCGCTATCAGTTGCTTGGTAGCCGCCACCGCCTGCGCCTCGAGAGCCGCGAGCCGCGCGCAAATCGCGAGAGCGGCGGCATGCAGACCGTCGTCCTCCACGATCTCCCAGACAAGGCCCCATTGCAGCGAGCGTTCCGCTGTGATCCGGTCCCCCAACAACATCATGCCGGACGCGCGTACGCGGCCAAGGATGCGCGAAAGAAAAAGCGTGTTGCCGGCATCGGGCACGAGCGCGATGCCGACGAAAGGCTCGTAGAAATAAGCCGAGCGGGCGGCGATGACGATGTCGGCGGCGAGCGCGATACCCACGGCAGCGCCGGCGCAAGGGCCGTTCACGGCTGCCACGATGGGCAAACGCGACGCCCGCATTGTCTCGACGAGGGGGTTGAAGTGGCGCTCCAGCACATCGTCGAGCGCGGGAGTCTCGCCCGGGTCGATCGTCGACAGGTCGTAGCCTGCCCCGAACGCCCTTCCTTCTCCGGTTAAAAGAACCGCCCGCACATCGCGATCGGAGGCCGCTTCGGTGATCGCGGCACGCAGTTCGTCGGCCGTTTGGTTGCGATAGGCATTGAGCTTCGCCGGTCGGTTGACCGCGACGCGCGCGACCCCGTCGGACACGCTGTAGCTCACGTCTTCGTACCGGTTCATCCACCACCTCCTGCCAGGAACCATCGCAGTTGCGGAAGCCTATCGGCCCCGAAGAACCCTTCTCCGTCGACGAGGATGTAGGGCGAGCCCACGACCCCTGCGTCGATTGCCTCGCGCACGGCGGCCTCCAGGCGCGTACGGCCGAGCTGCCCGTGCATCGCTTCAAGCGCCTCCGCCTCGGAAATGCCAGTCTCGCTGGCAAGGGCGACAAGCGTTGCTTCGTCGGAAATGTCCTCGTGCTCCACGAAAAAAGCGTTGAACAAGCGCCGCGCCAAGACGTCGACGAGCTCCCGGGCAAGCCTGTCGCAGCAGCCGTGGAACAGACGCGCCGCGAGGTGGGATGAGAGCGGCAGCTTCACCGGATGGCGATAGGGCAATCCATGAAAAGCGGCAGAGCGCCGCATGTCCTTGAGGAAATAGTCGCGCTTGGCCGGCGGGTCCATCGGCGCCTGTATCCCAAGCGCCTTGAGGACCGCCCACACCAGGATCGGCCGCCGCTCCACCGGCCGCCCGAATTCCTCGCCGATCCGGTCGATCTCAGCGGCCGCGAAATACGCGAATGGCGACGCGAAGTCGAAATAGAAGCGGATGGGCCCGGCCACCTGCCTAGAACCTGAAGACGCCGTAGCCCGCCTCGCCCAGCGGCGCGTTGAGCGAAACGGAGATCGCGATGCCCAGCGAATTGCGCGTGTCCAGCGGGTCGATGATGCCGTCGTCCCAAAGTTCGGATGTCGAATAGTAAGCCGATAATTGCTCCTGGTAGGCGGAGCGGGTCGCGTCCCAGACGCGCCTGACTTCCGCCTCGTCGACGGTTCCTCCGTTGCGCCGCATCTGGTTCACCTTGACTTCGGCAAGCGTGTTCGCCGCCTGATCGCCACCCATAACGCCGATCTGGTGGTTCGGCCAGGTGAAGAGAAAACGTCCGTCGAAGGCGCGTCCGCACATGCCGTAATTGCCGGCGCCAAACGATCCGTTGCACATGACGGTGAATTTCGGCACCCGGCTGCAGGACTGCGCCATGATCATCTTGGCGCCGTCCTTGGTGATGCCCTTGCGCTCGTATTCGCGTCCGACCATGTAGCCGGTAATGTTTTGCAGGAACACCAGCGGCGTGTTGTTCTGGTTGCAAAGCTCTATGAAATGGCCGCCCTTCAGGGACGAGTCGTTGAACAGCACGCCGTTGTTGGCAAGGATACCGACCTTGAAGCCCCATATGTGCGCGAACCCGCAAACCAGCGTGGTGCCGTAGTTGGGCTGATACTCATGGAAGCGGCTGCCATCGACGATGCGGGCGATGATCTCGCGCATGTCGAAGGACTTCTTGATGTCGTCGGGAACGATCCCGTAAATCTCCTGCGGGTCGTAGGCGGGGTCCTCCGGCGTTTCCCGCTGGCAATCCCACTTCCTGGGTCTGTCCCACTGCGCGACGATCTCGCGCCCGATATGAATCGCCTCCTGCTCGCTCGATGCGGGATAGTCGGCGGTACCCGAGACGCTGGTGTGCATGTCGGCCCCGCCGAGTTCCTCGACCGTGACCTCCTCGCCGGTGGCAGCCTTCACCAGCGGCGGACCGCCCAGGAAAATCGCCCCGGTCTTGCGCACGATGACGCTGTAGTCCGACAAGCCTGGAATATAGGCGCCGCCCGCCGTGCAGTGTCCGAACACCAGCGACAGCTGCTTGACCCCGAGCTTGGAGAGGATCGACTGGTTCCTGAAGATGCGGCCCGCCATGTACTTGTCGGGAAACACCTCGGACTGGAGCTGCAGTAAACCACCGGCGGAATCGCACAGATGGATCACGGGCAGCCTGTTCTCCATCGCGATGTCGAGCGCGCGCACGATCTTCTTGGCTGTCAGCGGATACCAGGCGCCGCCTTTCACCGTCGGGTCGTCGGCGCGCACCACCACCTCGCGCCCCGAGACGATGCCGATGCCGACGATCGAGGACGCGGAAGGCGAATCGCCGTCATAGGCCATGTTGGCGGCGAGCGAGGAAAGTTCGAGGAAGGGCGTGCCGGGATCGAGCAGCTTTTCGATCCGCTCCCGCGGTCGCATCTTGCCCTGGCTGGCCAACCGGTCGAGGTCGCGCGTCGGCCGCTTGTACCGGCTGGCCTCCTGCTTTTCGCGGAACTCGGCGACAAGCCTGCGATTATGCGCGTCGTTGCGGCGAAAGTCCGCCGATGATGTGCTGAGCGCGGACTGGATCTTGCGCATGGTCAGACGTCCTGTGGCTCGAGCATGGCGACGACTTCGTCCTTCTCGAACGTGGCGCCGGAACTGCGCAGTATCTTGGCGACCACTCCGTCGCGCGGCGCGGACAGGACCATCTGCAGCTTCATGCTTTCGATCGTCAGGATGGGTTCTCCACGGACGACCTTGTCGCCGACTTCGCGATGGACATCGACGACGGCGCCAGGCATCGGCGCCTTGATTGCATCCTGCGGGCCTGCTCCGCCCGCCTCGCCGGCGAAGGGATCGACCATGCCCACTTCAAATGTGCGGCCCGCCAGCCGGACGATCTGCCGGTCGTGGAAACCGGCGCGCGCGAAAGCGACGCTGTGCCCGGCTATGCCAAGCACGCGGCGCCCGTCCCCGACATCGGCCACCTGGTCGATTTCGTGCTCTCGGCCGTCGATCGAGATCACCAGGTGCGGCCGCCGGCGCACGATCGTCACTTCGTGGGTATGGCCGTCCAACGTCAGCCTGAAAACCATGCTCAGTTCCTCCAGCCGCCGATGGCCGCGTAGGGCTCGGGCGTGCGGATCGCGAGTTCATGGAAATCGCGGAAGCCGAGCGCCGCCGCCGCCAGCACCTGGACGCGCAGGGCCTCGCCGACCGGAGCCGGCGCCAGGGCACCGCCATGCTCGGTCACAAAGGCTGTATGGAGATCGCCCGCGCGGAACGAAGCATGGCCGAGGACCCGCATCAGATAGTCGACATTCGTCCTGACGCCGAGCACGGCAAGCATGTCGAGGGCGGCTATGGACCGCTCGATCGCCTCGTCGCGGCTTGCGCCGTGAACCACCAGCTTGGCGAGCATCGGATCGAAGTCCGACGTCACCTTCCTGCCCTGGTCCAGCGCGTTCTCGAAACGGAGCCAAGGCTCCTCGGGCACCCCGATATACGCGATCGTGCCCGTCTCCGGCATGAAGTCGCGTTCCGGATCCTCAGCGCAGATCCGGCACTCGATCGCATGTCCGCCGATCTTCGCCTCGTCCTGCCGAAGCGGCAATCCCTTGCCCGCCGCGATCTCTATCTGCGCGCGGACAAGGTCGAGGCCGGTGATCATCTCGGTCACTGGGTGTTCGACCTGGAGGCGGGTGTTCATTTCGAGGAAGAAGAAGCGTCCATCCGCGCCAAGGATGAACTCGACCGTTCCTGCATTGCTGTACTTGGCCGCGGACGCAAGGCGCACCGCGGACGCACAGATCTCGTCGCGCAAGCCGGCGGGCAGGTTGGCGGCTGGTGCCTCCTCGATGATCTTCTGGAAGCGGCGCTGCACCGAGCATTCCCGCTCGAACAGGTGGATCGCCCCGCCTTCGCCGTCCCCAAGCACCTGCACCTCGATATGGCGAGGGCGCTCGACATAGGTTTCGGCATAGATCCGTCCGTCGCCGAAATAGCGCTGTGCCTCGCTGGCCGCGAGGGCGGAAGCGCGGTGCAGTTCGCCGGCTGAGCGGACGATGCTCATGCCCTTGCCGCCGCCGCCGGCCGCGGCCTTGATGAGCAACGGAAAGCCGATGGTCTCCGCCTGCCTCGTGAAGTCCTCTATACTGTCCGTCGGCATCACGGATGGCGCGACCGCGACGCCGTTCGCCGCCGCGAAATTGCGCGCCGAAATCTTGTCCCCCATGAGCGCGATTGTCTCGGAATCCGGACCTATGAAAGTCATGCCGGCCTGCGCCACGGCGGCGGCAAAGCGGGCGTTCTCGGACAGGAAACCATAGCCGGGATGGATGGCGTCGGCTCCGACGGCAAGCGCCGCCTCAACTATCCGGCCGATGTCGAGATGAGCCGCGACAGGCGTCTGACCCTCGATCTCGACGGCTTGTGAAGCCATGCGCACATGCCGGGCGCCTGCCTCGACACGATGATGGATCGCCACGGACTCAATGCCCATGGCATCGAGGGTCCGGAAGACGCGACAAGCGATCTCACCCCGATTGGCAACCAGGACCTTCTTGAACAAAGGGGTCTCGCTCATGGGGCGACATCTTCCTGCCAGGCAGCCAACGGTCTGTCCAGGTCGAGCCAGACGGCGGGAACCTCGATCGGGATATCCATCAGGATTTGCGCCAAGGCCTTGCCCTGCGGATCATGGCGCAGCGAGGCGATGCCGCCCCCGCCGAGACCCTGATGCAGGAGGAAATTCAAACCTTGCAGTCCGGGCCAGTCGTAGCGGACCACCTTGCCATTGGCGAAATGCGCGAAGTAATGCCGCACGGCTTCCTCGGTCAGGCTGCGGCGGATCCATGGGAGATAGTCGCCACGCCTTGCCAGAACGCCGATATTGCCGATGTCGCCCTTGTCGCCGCTGCGACCGTGGGCAAGCGCGATCAGCGGGACGGCGGCGAGAGCAACGCCCGCGGCATCCGCGTCGGAAACGCTCGTCGACCCGCGAACAGACAGGCTTGCGCCGTCGTTCGGGGTGAAGGGGGCGACGACAAGGCTCGTGCCGCCGATCTCGACCGTCGCCGCGATGTCCCCCTTGGGAACGAGGAAGGAGAACAGCCGGATGACCGGCTGCGGCTCCGGGCGGCCGCCCGCGAAGCCGGTGATGCCCTGCGCCATCGCGGTGGCGGCCGGATAGATCTCGCGCGCGAATATCCCGAGCGCATCCTTCTGCGGATGGCGGACGCCGATCTTGAGGATCACTTCGCGCGCGCCGGTCGCGCGGGATTGGGCGCCGTAGTTCGATTCAGCGCCCAGCAGCTCGATCGACGTCTCGGCGAAACCGCCGAACCCCGCGGCGTGCATGAGCCGCTCCGACCGTTTGAGGATCGCCTCGCCCGTTGCCCTCGCCTTTTCGGCGGCATGACGTCCCGCTATCATCATGGTGGCGCCGGCGCGGTAACCGTCCGCATAGGTCGCGCTTGCCTTGTAGCTTGCGGTGGGCGCGGCGCCCCGGGCACCGGATACGCGGACACGCTCGGACCCTGCCTCCTCGAGCTTGACCCCGCTCCAGTCGGCGACCACGTCAGGCAGGATGTAGCGGCTCGGGTCGCCCACCTCGTAGACGATCTGCTCCGCCACCGTGCGCGGCGTGACAAGCCCCCCGGTTCCGGCAGGCTTGGTCAGGACAAAGCTGCCGTCGGCCGAGCATTCCGCGATCGGAAAACCCATGTCGTCCCAGCCTTCCACCTCTCGCCAGTCGGTGAACACGCCGCCCGTCGCCTGCGTGCCGCATTCGACGACATGGCCGGCCAGGCTGCCGGCGGACAGGAGGTCATAGTCGGTCGGCCGCCAGCCGAACTCGTGGATGAGCGGCCCCCGCACGATGGCGGAGTCGACCGCGCGCCCGGTGATGACAACATCAGCCCCGGCATCCAGCGCGGCCGCAATCGGAAAGGCGCCAAGATAGGCATTCACGCTCGAGAGTGACGCCGGCATCGGCGCGTCCGAGAACATCTCGCGAATGCCCTCGGCGCGATAGCGGTCGCAGGAGGCGGACAGATCGTCGCCCAGCACGACGGCGATCTTCAGGTCCACCCCCGCTTCGGCGAAGACGGCCTGCAAGGCTTCGCGACAGGCAAGGGGATTGATGCCGCCAGCGTTTGTGACCACCCGGATTCCCCGCTCCGCGATATCGCGCGCCAAGGGTTTCATGACCATCGAAACGAAGTCGGTGGCATAGCCGAGTTCCGGCCGCTTCGCCTTCATCCGCACCAGGATCGACATGGTGATCTCGGCCAGATAGTCCATGACGAGATAGTCTATCCCGCCAGAGCGGACGAGTTGCGCCGGTCCGTCCGGGCTGTCCCCCCAGAACCCGGCGCCGCAACCGATGCGAACGACACGGCCAGCCGCGCTCATTCCGCGGTCCATTCCGGCGCGCGCTTCTCGTTGAAGGCTGAAAGTCCCTCGCGGGCGTCCCGGGTCCGGACCATGTTGGTCAGCATGAACTGTGCGTATTCGAGCGCGCTGTCCGTCGACATCTCCCGGATCTTTGCCAACGCCTGCTTGCCAAGGCGGATACCTGTGGGCGACTTGTCCACGACACGCGCCAGCAGCCAATCGAGCCGGGTATCCAGCTCTGCGGCCGGCACCGCATAGTTGACCAGATTTTCGGCGGCGGCCGCGCCGGCCGTCATGGCCTCGCCGGTGATGCAGAGCTCCATCATGCGGCGATAGGAAACCGTTCGCAGCAAATAAGGCAGGATCATCATGGGAAAGAGCCCGACCTTGACCTCAGACACACCGACCAGCGCATCCTCGCGCGCCACGACCAGGTCACACGCACAGACAAGCCCGAAGCCGCCCGCTAGCGCGTGGCCGTTGACCCGCGCAATCAGCGGCAGGCGGCAGGCATCCATCCGCCGCAGCAACCGCGCCACATAGTGGCGCGGATCGGCTGCATCAATGGTGAACGGCGTTCCGTCCGCCTGCAATTGCAGGTCACCGCCAGCGCAGAAGGCCTTGTCGCCGGCCCCGGTCAGGACCACCGCGCGTACATCGCGATCGGCTTCCGCCATGTCGAGCCCCGCCTCGATACCGCGCGCCACGGCCTCATTAAGCGCGTTGCGCCGCGCCTCGCGATCGATGGTGATCCACAGGGCCGCGCCACGGCGCTCGATTTTGACCGGCTCCTCCACTCGTCCTCCTTGGTCGCTGGCATCGGCAAACACATAAATGAATTGAATTCATCAGCGTTGTCAATCGCGGCAGCAAGAACATTCCTGTGAAATTTTGGCAATTGCACTATCATACGCCCTGGTGAATGGCCGGTTGACAAGCTCTTCATCATCTGATGATGAAATTGTCTCATTAACGTCTGATGCAGATCGGAACCTTTGGACGAGGGAGGAAGGACGCCAGATGAGCGACGCCACGGGACAGACTGATCCGGCCGCCCGCTTCGGTCTCGACGCCGAACAGCAGATGATCCTCGACAATGCGGATCGCTTCGCGCGCAACGAATTCTATCATCTGTCCGAGCGCATGGACGCGGAGGAGTGGTGGCCCGAAGACGTGTTCCCGAAAATCGGCGACAACGGCCTGTTCGGGATCACAATTCCGGAAACCTATGGCGGCGGCGGGCTCGATCTCGTCGCGGCCGGGCTGGTGCTGCAGGGCTTTGCCCGGTGGAACCATGCGATGGCTCTTGCCTGGGTCGCGCATGACAATTTGTGCGCCAACAACATCTACCGTAATGGTAGCGAGGACCAACGGCGGCGCTACCTGCCGGACCTTTGCGCCGGACGCAAGATCGGCGCGCTGGGGCTGACCGAGCCGGGGGCAGGGTCCGACGCGCTCGGCGCCATGCGCACGACCGCTCGCCGCGACGGCGGCCACTACGTCCTGAACGGCAGCAAGATCTACATCACCAACGGGCCGGTCGCCGATGTGCTGCTGATCTACGCCAAGACCAGCCGGGACAAGGGGACGCACGGTATTTCGGCCTTCATCGTCGAGAAGGGCATGCCGGGCTTCACCGTCGCCCAGAAGCTCAACAAGATGGGATATCGCGGCAGCCAGACCGGCGAGCTTCTGTTCGAGGACTGTCGCGTTCCGGCCGAAAACCTGGTCGGCGGCGAGGATCGCGGCGTTGCCGTCGTGATGAGCGGCCTGGACCTGGAGCGCGCGATGATTGCGCCGCTGTGCCTCGGCGTGGCCGAGCGCGCGCTGGAGCTCTCGGTCGACTACGCCAAGACACGCAGGCAGTTCGGCAAGCCGATCGGCTCTTTCCAGATGGTCCAGTCGATGCTGGCCGACATGTATGTGCAGGTGGAAACCGCGCGCAGCCTCACCTACCGCGTCCTGGCCGCGGCCGCGCCGCTGGAAGTCGGCGGAGGCGGCCGCGGCGACATCCACATGCTGACGGCCGCATCGGTGATGTACGCGGCGGAGGCCGCCCACAAGGTGCTCGATCTCGCCGTGCAGATCCATGGCGGAACCGGCTATATCTGGGAGTCGGAGATCAACCGCCTGTTCCGCTCCACGAAGCTGATGGAGATCGGGGCCGGCACGACCGAGGTTCGCAAGATGATCATCGCGGGCGAATTGCTGAAGGGGATGGACCGGTGAGCGAGCTTGAAGCCGAACCTTTCGGGTTAACCGAGGCCGAACTCGCCGAACACCCTACTGTCTTTGCCGGCGGCACATTCGCGGGCAAGGTTGTGGTGGTATCCGGCGGCGCCGGGGGAATCGGCCGCGCGACAGCCTGGCTGTTTGCCCGGCTCGGGGCGCATGTGGTGGTTGCCGGACGCAGCGAGGGCAAGGTCGCCGATGTTGTCGGCGCGATCGGCGCGCGCGGTTTTCCGTGCAGCGGCCATACGGTCGATATCCGCGAGCCGGACAGCGTCGCGGCTTTCTTCGATCGCGTCTGGACCGACCATGGGCGCATCGACGCACTGGTCAACAGCGCCGGCGGCCAGTTCCCGCAACCCGCGATCGACTTCAGTGTGAAGGGCTGGAACGCCGTCATCAACACCAACCTCAACGGCACATGGTTCATGATGCAGGCGGCCGCGCGCAAATGGCGTGATGCCGGCGCGGCAGGCAACATCGTGAACATCGTTGTCGTGACGACCCACGGCCTCTACGGCGTGGCGCATTCGATCGCCGCCCGATCCGGCGTCATCGGATTGACACGTAGCGTGGCGGTCGAGTGGGCGCCGCTCAACATCCGCGTCAACTGCGTTGCTCCGGGAGCAATCGAAACCGAGGGCTGGAAAGTGTACACGCCAGAGGCGCGGGCGGCTTATCCGCGCTCGAACCCGATGATGCGACCGGGCGACGTCTGGGACATTGCCGAGGCCTGCGTCTATCTGGCGGGGCCGTCGGGCAAATACATCACCGGCGAGCTGCTGACGGTCGACGGCGGCAGTCAGCTCTGGGGCGAGACCTGGACAACCGGAAAGCCCGACTACTTCAAGACGCCGGAATAGTCGGTCCCCTCGCTCAGGGGACGGTCACCACGATCTTCCCGCTTGCCCGGCGCGCCGCCAGTTCGGTAATCGCGTCGGCACCGCGTTCCAGCGGAAAACGGGCTGATACGACCGGCTTCACATGGCCCTGCCGGTAGAGCGCGAAAAGCTCGGCCAGCGCCTCGCGATGACGCCGCGGGTCGCGCTCCATCGCCGCCCCCCAGAAGATGCCGAGCACATCGCAGCCCTTGAGCAGCGGAAGGTTGAGCGGTATCCGGGCTATGCCGGCCGGGAAGCCCACGATGAGGAAGCGGCCTAGCCAGGCAATGCCGCGCAGGGCAGGCTCGGAATAGGCTCCGCCGACCGGATCCAGGACCACGTCCGCCCCGCCGGGGCCGCAGACCTTCTTGAACTCGGCCGCGAGGGCCTTCTGACCGTCGCCTTCCGTCAGCCGCGCATCGTACACAACGCCCGCATCCGCGCCGAGGCTGATGGCAAGGTCGACCTTCTCCTTGCTCGATGCCGCGGCAACCACGCGCGCGCCGAGCGCCTTGCCGATCTCGACGGCGGCAAGTCCGACGCCTCCGGCGGCCCCCAGAACAAGCAGCGTCTCTTTGGCCTTGAGGCCGGCACGGTCGACCAGCGCGTGGTAGGATGTGCCGTAGGTGAGCAGGAAGGCCGCCGCCTCGTCGAGAGGCATTTCGTCGGGTATGCGGGCGCATCGCCAGGCGTCCACCGCCACCTTCTCCGACATCGCGCCCCAGATCGTCATCGCCAGGACGCGGTCGCCAGGCGCGAAATCCGTGACGCCCTCTCCCACGGCTTCGACCGTTCCAGAGAACTCACCGCCGGGGGCGAAGGGCCGCTCGGGCCGGAACTGATACCGATCGGAGATGATCAATGAATCCGGAAAATTGACGCCGACGGCGGCAACGCGCACAAGCAACTGGCCGGGCTCCGCGGCCGGCTCGGCGACATTCTCCAGCACCAGCGTATCGGGACCGCCGGGAGCCTTGCTCAGAAGGGCTTTCATGATTTGAACACCGTTCCCGTGACGAGTTTCATGTAGACATCGACGACAAAGGCCGGCGGCCGCGTGAAATGACCGTCGACAAAGCAGAACCGCGCGCTGAGATACTCGCGCGACGACAGCAGCATCTGCACCACCACCTCCAGTTCCTCCGGATCGGTGACGATCAGGTTGCCGCGTTCCAGTTCGAAAGCCAGCGCGCGGCGATAGCTTGCCGTCTGCTGGTCGAGATGCCGCCGGAAGCCGAGCGGCGCCTGGACGGGCCCCTCGCTGAGTATCTTGAAAAGGTGCGGCGCCGTCTCGAGAAATTCGAAGAAGGCGCTGATGCGCGCCCGTTCCCGCTCCAGCGCGTTGTCGGGCGCCGCGCGGACACGCGCCCTCACCATGTCGTGCAGCTTGTCGCTGATCGCAGGCAGCAGCTGATCCAACAAATCCTGCCGCGATTCGAAATAGTTGTAGAACGTACCCTGCGCGACCTCGGCACGAGATGTGATGAGCGCCACCGAAGTCGCCGCATAGCCGGATTCGCCAACGATCTCCACGGCGGCGTCGAACAGGCGGCCGCGTGTCGCCTCCGCCTTTTCCGCGCGCGTCAGCCTGCCCTTCGTGCCTTTCGCTGGCGCGGCATGACTTCCGGATTCTCCCAGTGTGGCGGGACCATTCATGACGGAAAGCCTAGGTGCGGCCAGCCAGCCTGTCAAATAAAATGAATCATGAACCATGAGTCATTTTTGTTTACAACAGCGAAAATCCGGTTAGCATGATTTGCATCGGAGGCGGTCGAGGAGGATCGCCATCTCCGGCCGCGCCCAGGCGCTGTCCGGGCGGAACCCGTTTCCGGGCAAGCCGCGCTGATCGAGGGAGGAGGCCCCTGTGAGCATGAACGCATCTGCAGGCGATCTTCGCGCATGACCGCCCTTGCCGTCGGCCAGCAGCAGGTGTCGCGCCTGTTCGACGCGACGGATGTAGACGCGGTCCGCGCGGCTCTCGCGGATTTCGTGCGGGTCCAGACGAACGGCCCGGTCGAGATCGGGCCGCTGCGCCGTTTCACCGTCGGTTTTTCCTGGGTCACCTATGGCTTCCAAGCGAAATGGAGCGAGGGCGGACAGGTCCATCAGAAGGACCTCATCTTGAGGGTCGGCCCTCCGACCGGCATCTTCGGCCCCTACCGCGCCTATCCCGAGTTCGTCACCTTGCGCGCGCTTGCCGGCAGCGCGGTGCCGGTTCCACGGGTCTACTGGCACAGCGACGACGATTCTGTCCTGGGCGCTCCGTTCTTCGTGGCCAGCCTTGAGCCTGGCGAGGCGCCGATACCCTGGACGAAAGACGGGGGGCCGGCCTTCGACGATGCGCGACGGGCCGTGCTCGGCGAGCAGTTCGTCGGCGCTCTGGCAGCCCTCCATGGGTTTGAATGGCAGCGGACCCCCGTCGCGAATATCGATGGAACGAAGGATGTCCGGCGCGCCGCCGTCGATCAGGTGGATCACTGGATGGGCCTGCTCGCCAGATGGTCCCCGGAGCGCGTACCCATGCTTGAAATGGCGGCGCTGTGGCTGCGCGAGAATTCGCCCGTCGCGAGACGGATCGCCATCACTCACGGCGACTACCGGATCGGCAATTTCCTGGTGGTGGAGGACCGTATCACCGCGATCCTCGATTGGGAGCTTGTCCGCCTTGGCGATCCGGTCGAGGATCTGGGCTGGATCTGCCTCCAGGCCTGGCGGGGACGCTCGCCCTATATGTGCCATCTGTTCGAGCGAGAGGAATTACGCGACCGTTACGCGGCGCTCTCCGGCCAGGAGGTAAGCCTGGCCGACATGGCCTACTGGGAGGCGTTCGGAACGCTGAAGCTCGCCGTCATGCATTTCGGCGCGACCGATTGTTTCGCCCGGCGCGGCTTCAACGATCTGCGCATGGCGGGCATGGGCGCGCAAATTCCCCGCATGCTCCTCCAGGTCGAGTCCGCAGTGGAGCGCGCCTCATGAACATCCCTCTTTCACGCCTCATCGAAGGTATCATCGCGACCATGCGCAGCGACGTCATTCCGCATGTCGGCGATGCCTACGCGCGCGGCCAGGCGGTCGGCGTGATCGATCTGCTGAACAACATCGCTCCCCGGGTGGAATGGGCGCAGGCGCCCCTGGCCGCCGCGGTCAGGCAGAAAGTCGACCTTCTGGAGAGTGTCTCCGGGGTCATTCCCGAATCTGCCGTCGATGCTGTCGGAAACGATGCCTCGACCGCGGAGGCGCTCCTGGCGCGCAAGGCGGAACTCGATGCGGCGCTCGGGGACGTGCTGGCGCAGGCATGGCCGCGCCGCAGCGAGGAGGATTCCAGCCGGGCCGTCGCCGCGATCAAGGCACATCTGCACGCCGAGGCGGACGCCGAGTTGAAGAAGACGCGCAAGCCTCTGTTCGCGGAGATCGCCGGCGGCAAGGACGGCGCGAAACACGACTAGACCAATTCCAGGAGAAGCGTGGAACGGTTTTCCGTCCGGGATTGTGTAGGAATAAACAGTTGGGGAGTTCGGCGTTTCCATGAAACTGCGAGCTGCCCGTCAAGTCGCTGCAGGGAGGCGGTGACCATGGTCAGTCATCTCGATCCAAGGATGCCGGCACCCGAAGCCTGCGTTCAGCGTTACATGCTGGAACGCTGGGCGACGACGCAGCCGGACAAGATATTCGCGATCTTCGCCGACGGCTCGCGATGGACCTATGCCGAGACACTCGCAAGCACCATCCGCACGGCGAATGCGCTCAAGGCGCTGGGCGTTCGGCAAGGCGATCGCGTTCTGTGCTGGCTGCCGAACGGGGCCGACTGCCTACTCTCCTGGCTCGGGCTCAACTACCTCGGCGCGGTGTTCGTGCCGATCAATCTTTCCTATCGGGGCAACATCCTGGCGCACACCGTCAAATTGTCGGAAGCCCGGCTGGGCATCGTTCATGCCGAGTTGCACCAGAGGCTGGGCGATGTCGAGCGCGCCCGACTGGAGCAGATCGTGGTGCTTGGCGGCAAGGGACACCCGGTCCCGGGCCTGAGGGTGCACCAGGCCGAGAGCTTCACCTCGACCGACGACAACCCGCCGGCGCTAGAGCGGCCGATCGTGCCGTGGGACATGCAGGCGATCGTCTTCACCTCCGGCACCACCGGCCCCTCCAAGGGCGTGATGTCGTCCTACATGCATATCTACAGCATGGCCGTCTCCGCACCTTTCCTGGGCAGCGACGACCGCTATCTCATCCACCTGCCGCTCTTCCATTCCGCCGGCGTGATGCCGATCACCGCGATGCTCATCCATGGCGGGTCGGTCGTTGTGGTCGAGGCGTTCAGCACCGAGGACTTCTGGCCACTCGTGCGTCGCACCGGCGTCACCACGGCCATCCTGCTCGGCGTCATGGGCGGCTTCCTCCTCAAGCGCCCTCCGAGCGGGGACGACAGGGAGCACACGCTGCGGACCTGTACCTACGTGCCGCTCAACGAGACGGCGCTGGAATTCCATCAGCGGTTCGGCACCGAGATCCACACGCATTTCAATATGACCGAGATCTCGATGCCGATCGTCTCCGAGGCCAACCCCAAGGCGCTCGGAAGCGCCGGCAAGCCTCGCGCCGGCGTCCAGGTCAGGATCGTCGACGAGAACGACTGCGAGGTTGATGTCGGCGCCGTGGGCGAACTGGTGGTTCGCACGGATTGCCCGTGGGCGATGAACCACGGCTATGCGCTCGATCCTCAGGCGACAGTAGCCGCCTGGCGCAACGGCTGGTTTCACACCGGCGACGGCTTCCGGCGCGATGCGGATGGCAACTTCTATTTCGTCGACCGCCTGAAGGATGCAATCCGCCGCCGTGGCGAGAACATCTCCTCCTTCGAGGTTGAATCCGAGGTCCTGGCGCATCCTTCGGTACGCGAGGCCGCGGCGATCGCGATCAAGAGCGAGATCGCCGAGGACGAAGTCCTGGCGGTCGTGTCCCTGAAGGACGGCGCCACGCTCGACCCCGCCGAACTGATAGAGTTCCTGCGACCGCGCATGGCTCACTTCATGATCCCTCGCTACGTGCGCGTGGTGGAGGCCCTGCCCCGCACCCCGACCGCAAAGATCGAGAAGATCAAGCTGCGCGAATTCGGGATAACCGCCGACACCTGGGACCGTGAAGCCGCGGGGATCGTCGTCAAGCGCGAAAAGATCGGCGCCTGAAGCAGTCGTGCCCGATGCGCGGTGGCCCGAGAGGATGTCGCGCATCAGAACAAGAACCTGAGGCGAAGCCGGCGCGACGGTACCGGTCCTCTTCGACGGAGTCAGCCGTTCATGTTTGCAGAGCTCTCGGCGCATGCCGCCGCCATTCGAGACCGTCTCGTCGATTTCATGAACGAGCACGTCTATCCGAACGAGCGTGAATTGCTGGCGCCGCCGCCGGAAGACGAGCGGTGGGCGCCGCGACCGCTCGCCATGGCCCTCATGGCCAAGGCCAGGGAGGCCGGGCTGTGGAACCTCTTCTACAACCACGGGCCCGAGGGCGCCGGCCTATCCAACTTCGAATACGCGCAGCTCTGCGAGATCTTCGGCCGATCCCTCGCCGCGCCGGAACTGTTCAACTGCAATGCGCCCGATGTCGGCAACATGGAGCTTCTCGCCGCCTATGGCTCGCAGGAGCAGAAGGATCAATGGCTGCGTCCGTTGCTCGCCGGCGAAATCCGGTCCTGCTTCGCGATGACCGAGCCCGCGGTAGCGTCCTCCGACGCGACCAACATCGAAACGCGTATCGAGAGCGACGGCAACGACTATGTGATCAACGGACGCAAATGGTGGGTGACCGGCGCGCCGTCGCAACGCTGCAAGGTCGCGATCGTCATGGGCAAGAGCGACCCTTCCGCGCCCAAGCACAAGCAGCAGTCGATGATCCTCGTGCCGATGGACACGCCTGGCCTGACGGTGGTGCGGCCGCTCACGGTCTATGGCTATGAGCATGCCCCGCTGGGTCACGCCGAGGTCGATTTCAAGGACGTGCGGGTCCCGGCGCGGAACATGCTCCTCGGCGAGGGGCGAGGCTTCGAGATCGCACAGGGTCGGCTGGGTCCGGGCCGGATCCATCATTGCATGCGTTTCGTGGGACTGGCCGAGCGAGCGGTGGAGAGCATGTGCAGGCGGGCCAGAAGCCGATCCGCTTTCGGTTCGACGCTTGCCGAGATGGGCGGCGTGCGCCAGGCCATCGGCCAGTCCCGCTGCGAGGTGGAACAGGCGCGGCTGGTCACGCTCAAGGCCGCATGGATGATGGACAAGCTCGGCAACAAGGCCGCCCGCAACGACATCGCGGTGGCGAAGATCGTCGTGCCGAGCCTGGCCGGCGCCGTCATCGACCGCGCCATCCAACTCCACGGCGGCGCGGGCCTGTCGCACGACTTCTTCCTCGCCGAGGCCTTTGCCGAAACGCGCTTCCTGCGCATCGGCGACGGACCGGACGAGGTGCATCGCGAAGCGCTGGCGCGCGTGGAACTGGAGCGACATAAATGAACACTGCAGGAACTCCCCTGGTTCAAGGGCTCACCGCCGAGTCGGCGGGGCGCACGATCGGCGAAGGCGACGTGAATTTGTTTGCCGGACTCGTCGGCGATTTCACGCCCATCCACGTCGACGAGACGGCGGCGGCCAGGTCGCCGCACGGCACGCGCATCGCTCACGGACCCCATTCGATGGCGACGGCGATCGGCATGGCCACTCATACCGGCCTGTTCGGTGAACGCGTCATAGGCCTGGTCAACCTGAATTGGGACTTCTTCGGCGCGGTGAGGCTGGGCGACACCATTCGCTCGAGGGTGACCGTGGAAGCATTGCGTCCGACATCGAAACCCGGTCGCGACCTCGCCACCTACGCGTTCGAGGTGCTCAACCAGAACGACGAGATCATACAGCGCGGCCACCTCAAGGTGATCGTCCGCGCCGACAAAGATGAGGAGACTCAGCCGTGAAAGACGGCCAATTCGTCATGCTGCCGCGGCACGAACTGCCGCATGAGCCGGACGGCTCACGGAACTTCAACGAAAGCGTCTATACCAACGCCTTCGACACCGCCTCGCCGGTCGGAGGGTGGATGCGCCTCGGCAATCGCGTGAACGAAGGATATGCCGAGCTTTCGGTGTGCCTGTACCTTCCGGATGGCCGCATCGCATGCCAGTTCGCCCGGCCGCAGATCACCAGCAATGACCGCTTCGACGCCGGTGGCCTGTCCTACGAGGTGATCGAGCCGCTGAAGAGCGTTTCCATGACTTATTCGGGCGACCTCATCATCGTCGAGGACCCGGAGGCCCTCCGCGATCCGGCAAGCCTGTTCCAGGGCGGCCAGAGGCTACCTGGACGCGCGCATTGGGTTCATGAAGCCGAATCCCCTGTTCACGGCGGCGAGCCCGCCGACGACAGCGTCCAGACGATGTACGGACGCGATTTCTCCTTGGGCCATTTCAACCAGCACGGCCGCGCCAGGGGAGAGATCCGTGTCGGCGATCAATCCTGGACGATCGACGGTCGCGGATGGCGCGATCATTCCTGGGGCCCGCGCTACTGGCAGGCGATCTATTTCTATCGCCTGTTCATCGCCAATTTCCCCAATGGCGACGGTTTCATGCTGCTGAAGATCACCGATCGCGCCGGCCGGGTGCGACGCGAGGGCGTCCTGCTCGTGGACGGGCGCTACGAGCCCGTGCTCGATCTCGACGTCTCCACCGAATGGACCGGGGATCGCGATCCCGCCTTTGTTCGCCTGGGCGTGCTCACCGCCAACCGCAAGGCCCGGATCGACGCCGAAATCCTGCAACTGGCGCCGTTGCGGAACCGGCGCCGGGCCGGCGATGAAATCCTTCTCTCGCGGATCGCCGAAGGCTTCACCCGGTTCCACTGGAACGGCCAGCAGGGACGCGGCATGACTGAGTACATAGAGCGGCTGGAAGACGGCAATCTTGCCGGGTTCCCGCTCTAGACCAGGACAGGCTCTGAAAGCCGCGAAAATCTCCCGGTCACGGCAGTGGCCGGCAGGCATCGCACCCGTGGGTTTCAGGGATTCTTGCCGCCCGCCAGACTTTCCAGGCGCGCCACCGCCTTCTCGATCCGTTCGGCCACATCGGCGCGACCGGACGCAGGGTCCGGCCCCAGCTTGCGCAGGCCACTGAGGATCAGTTCGACAATCGCGTCGGCGGTCGCGTCGGGGTCGAACTCGCCTTCGCCGCGCAGATACGACCATGTTCGGTGCTCCACGCAGCCGTAGATCATGTCCCTGACGAGCGCCAACGAAACATCGTCGCGCAGTTCGCCGGCATCGACCCCCTCGCGCACGATATCCAGCGTACGGCGCGTGTAGCGGCGGTTCAGTTCGTGGACGGCGGTGTGGCTGTAGTCCTTGCCGGTGCGCAGGAACTGGAACATCAGGTTACACAGCGCCGGTTCGTCGTGGATCGTCTTCAGGTGGCGCCAGATCATGTAGCGCAGACGGTTTCGAGTGCCCGTAATGCCCGCCAGACGCTGGTCGTAGTCGGCCAGCATGCTTTCGTACCAATCCTCGATGACCTTCACCAGAAGATCGCGCTTGTTCTCGAAGTATCGGTAGATGCTGCCTTCCACGACATTGGCGCGCTCGGCTATATCGGACAACGGCGCGTCCTCATAGCCCTTCTCGCGAAAGACCGACCGTGCGGCAGCCATGATGTCGGAGACGCGGCGCTCCTTCGAAAGCCGGAAAACCTGTCGGCGTGCGGTGCCGTTCGTCATCAGTCCCCTGCCCGGAAGCTCGGATTCCTTTTTTCCGTGAAGGCGGCCATCCCCTCCCACCATTCGGTGCCGGCGGCGGCGGACGCGACGGCGTCGAGCGCGATCTGGTCCGCTTCCTGCCCTCCCACGGTCTCGCATCGGTACAGGGCGCGCTTCGTCTCGGCAATCGAAATCGGGCTGCAGACCAGGAAGCGCCTGGCAAAGGCCTCGGTCGCCGAGGCCAGCTGATCGGCGGGGTGGAGCGATGTCGCCAGCCCGGCCGCAAGCGCCTCCTTTGCGCTGAGTTGATCGCCGAGCAAGGCGATTTCGAGGGCTTTCGCGCGACCGACCACACGGGCCAGCAACTGCACTCCTCCCGCAGCGGCGAGCGCGCCGATCCTGGTCTCGGTCAGTCCCATTCGTGTATGGTCGGCCATCAGCCGGAAATCGCAGGACAGAGCCAGTTCGCAGCCGCCCCCAAGCGCGAAGCCGTTGATCGAGGCGATGGTGACGCAGGACGCGTCGCGAACCTTGCTGAATACGTTCAGGATGGCGACCACATAGTCGTCGCGTATGGCGCGCGCGTTGCGATAGAGCGGCGATTGCGGATCGGTGAAATAGGTGATCTGCGCGCCGCCGCAGAAGGTGCGGCCCGATCCGGTGAGGATGAGGACGCGTGCCTTCCGCGCGCTGACTTCGCGCAGGAGGCGGCCCACCATGTCGAGGAAGTCGAATGTCACGGTGTTGTGGCTGTCGCCGCGCGTGAAGGTTATGCGCGCAATGCCCTCGTCGATCCATTCCAGAACAGCGGGAGCTTCCTGCGCGTTCCGCTCGTCCAACCTCGACCCTGTCACCCTTAACCTCCGGCTCTACCCTGCCTGGAGCATGATGCCGAAAGGTGTGAAGCGGCTTTCGACGACATCATGCCCTATCTCTTTGATCTGGAGACGGCTTCCGACTCTAGGCGTTTAGCACGGCTCCTGCCGTCGTGACTGCCCGTACGAGCGCTTCCGAGGTGATTTTCCCGCCGCTCAATTCCGTCGAGACCTGGCCCCGGCTAAGCACGAGGACACGATCGGCAAGGCCGACCAGTTCTTCCGGTTCGCTAACCGCCACCACCACCGAGCGCCCCTCGCCGGAAATCCGGGCAAGCAGGTCGTGGATTTCCTGCCTTGCCTTCACATCGACGCCGACAGTCGGGTCGTCCAGGATCAGGACGCGGGCGTCGGCCAGCATGCAGCGCGAGAGCAATATCTTCTGCCTGTTGCCGCCGGAGAGGGCGCGCAAAGGCTCCTCGATTCTGCGCTCGAGGCCCAGTTCCGAGACGACGGGCCGCACGAAACGGCTTTCCATCGCGGCATTGAGCACTCCGAGACGGCCGACCCGTGGAATGCTGGAGGCCATCAGGTTCGCGCGGATGGTGAGATCCAGCATGCCGGCCCGGGCCCTCTCGACGGGCAGGTACGAGATCCCGCAAGCCAGCGCATCCGCGGGATCGGCGAAGGCCACTTCGCGTTCGTCGACAAGGATCGAGCCACGCACGGGCCGCTCCGCGCCACCGAGTATCTCCATCAGTTCGTTGATGCCCGACCCCGGCAAGCCGCACAGGCCCAATATCTCGCCGCGACCGAGGCTGAGGCTGACACCGCGCAGGCGTTTGCCGACGATATCGCGGACCGCCAGCAATGCGGGAGAGGCGTCGTAACGGCCGCGCGCGCGCTCCGGCGCACTGCCCGTCTCGCCCTCGGCCATGATCGCGGATACCAGCTCATGCTGGTTGCAACGATCCCCGATAAGCCTGTCGACGGTGCGGCCGTCGCGCATGACGGTCACCTCGTCGCAGAGCCGCTCGATCTCGCCGAAACGATGCGAGATATAGACGACGGCAACCCCTGCTTCCCGGAGTGTTTCCACCACGCCCAGGAAGACTTCGGCCTCTGTCGCGTTGAGCGCCGCAGTGGGCTCGTCGAGAATGACGGTGTGGGCTCCCGCGTGCAACGCGCGGGCAAGCATGACCACGCGCTGCGAGGCCGGTCCGAGCTCTCCCGCCGGCGTCGCCGAGGGAATGTCGACATTCATGCGCCGCAGCACCGCTTCGGCGGCGCGCACAGAGTGGCGCGGGCTGAGCATACCCCACAGCGAGGGCTCGCGGCCGAGTGTGATGTTCTCGGCCACCGACAACTCCGGGACGATGGTGAGTTCCTGCGGCATCACGACGACGCCGGCAGCCAGGGCGTCGGGCACCCCCTGGAAGTGGACAGCGTCGCCCCGTACCCGGATTTCTCCGGCGTCCCGTCTGACTTGTCCCGACGCGATCTTGACCAACGTCGACTTGCCGGCGCCGTTCGGCCCTATAATACCGTGGATTGTGCCGGCTTCCACGCGCAGGCAGCCGTCCCGCAGGGCCGGCGCGCCGCCATAGGCTTTCTGGATGCCCTGCATCTCGAGGGCGATTGCAGGGGCGATGGAGGGTTGGCCCGTCATCTCGTTCGCGCCGCCCTGGCGACCAGCACGGCTGACACAAGGACCGCGCCCTGGACGAAATTGTCGACCCATGAAGGGACCTGCAGCATGATCAGTCCGGTGGACAGCGTGCCCATGAAGAGCACGCCGAAATAGGTATAGGCAGGGTAGAAGCGGTTCGCGCCCGCGGCGCTCCAACCGAGGAAACAGGCCGCGAAGGCCGGCAGCAGCAATCCGACCCCGCTGTTGGGATAATAGGAACCCGCCTGCGATGTCAGCAGGATGCCCGCGAACGCCGCGGTCAGACCCATCACCACGAATGTCAGCCAGCGCACGCGCTTGGTGCGGATGCCGGCGATCCTGGCGGCCTCGTCGCTGCCGCCGATGGCATAGATGCGGCGGCCGAATACGGTAAAGGACGAGATCAGGCTGAGCGCGATCACCACGAGGATCGAGATGATAACGATCAGTGGCAAGCCGGCAAAGCTGGTCTCGGTCAAGGCGACGTATCCCGGCGGAATACCGTCATAAACGGTGTTGTCGTTCATGACAGCGCGTTCGAGCCCAAGCGCCATCGAGCCCACGGCCAGGGTGGCGATGAGCGCCGGCACCTTGCCGTGGGCGACGATCATGCCGCTGATGGCGCCGGCCGCAAGTCCCGCTATCAGGGCAAGCAGGATGGCGATCGGAACCGGCAATCCGAGCATATACATGGAATAGACGGCAATGGCGCCCGCGAGGCCGGCGACATTGCCGAAGGACAGGTCGAATTCACCGATCGCAAGCACCAGCGTGAGGGCCGAGGCCACCACGCCGAGGACGGCCGCGTCGACCAGGATCGCCCGCAGCGTATCGATCTGCAGGAACGTTCCGGGCCGAAGCACCGAGAATATGACGAGCATGATCACGAAGACCGCGAACACGCCGTATCTGAGGAGAAACTGCATCGTGCGCTCCGCGCCTTTCCGGACCTCCACCCCGCCTGCGCCCGCCACGGGCGCAGGCGACTTCGCGACCTGCTGCATCGACATTCTTCAAACCCTGGTCGTATGTTGTTCGGACTGGATGCTGGCGGGATCAGTTCCCGCCATACTCCTTCGTCCACTTCTCCTTGTACTGGTCGATGTACTTCTTCACCGGATACGGGGTGAGGAAGTCCTCGCCAGCCGGCGGCAGGTTCTCGAGGGTGAATATCTCGACAGGAACCTCCAGGCGCTGGGCGGCGGACGAATCGAACGGCTTGTTCGCCTTGAAGTGACCCAGCAGCTGGTCGACCGCCAGCAGACCAACCTGCTCCACCGGACCGTCGGCAACCGCCTTGAGGGGCGAGCCTTCGGTCTTCATGTAGGGCACGTTCACGGCGTCGGCGAAGAACGAATAGACCGACACCTTGTCGGCCCGGCCGGCGCTCTTGATCGTGTTGCCGGCGGGCGCGGCGAAGAAGTCGTACACCGCCAGGATAGCCTTCAGGTCCGGATTGGCCGTCAGATAGGTCGATACGATCTTGCGCGAGTTGCCGACGATGTCGGTCAGATTGACCGATTGGTCGCCCACGATCACCGCCTTGGCTCCCGCCATGCCTTCCTTGACCGCGTTGGTGCGGATCTTGCCGGCCAGGATGACGGTGTCGCCGAGGATACCGACCTGGGCGTTGTCGCCGATCTGCTTGCCGACATACTCGCCCAGCGCATGGCCGACGGCGGCGTCGTCGAGCGGGAACGAAGCGTCCCACGCCTTCTCGTCGGTCATCGGGCAGCCTGCCTGGACAGCCGGGATGCCCTTGCTCTTGGCAAGTTTCAACGCCGGGCGCATCGGCGCCGAGTCGGCGCAGGAGACGACAAGCGCGTCGATGCCCTGGTTGATCAGGTTGATCGCTTCCGTGTTGGCCTTGGTCGGATCGCCTTGGGCGTCCTGGAAAATCACCTTCCAGCCGAGAGCGTCGGTGCCGGCGGTGAAGTAGCTGTAGAAGCGGCGCTGCATGGCACCGGAGGCAATCAGGTCGACATAGCCGATCGTCTTCTTGTCGACCGGAAACGAGACCGTCTTTTCTTGCGCGCTGGCGCTGCTCAGTGCCGCCGTGCCGAGTGCAAGGCCGGCGGCAATCGCGGCGACTGTCTTGCGCAATCGCAACCCGCGCTTCGTTGGAAATGTCATTATCTATCCTCCCTTTGGACTACCCTCTGCGCGGCGGCGCCCGCGCACCCAGGCCCGTGAATACGAGCCCGGCTACGCCGTTGGAGCTGATACCTCAGCCTCCAAGATCAGCGACTGGAATGACTTGCCGTGTCCATCGACACGCAGGGACATGGAGACGCCGCCGGCGAGCGCGCCCTTCATGACGAAATTGAGTGCGCGCGTTCCCGGCAGCTCGTAGCGGGTGATCTCGCCGTTGACCAAGCCTGCGTAAAGCCGGCGCACGACATCGATGGTTACTTGTTCCCTGATCAGTTCCCAGTGTTTCTTGTCATAGGGGATTACGGACACGTTGATCGTGTCGCCCTTGTCACCGGATCGGGAAAAGGCGATCTCGCGCAAGGGAATGAAACCGCTGCTGGGCTTCGACGATCCCATGTCAGGTCTCCATGTAAGAGATGGACGGGGTGACGACGCCGGCGTCGATGTAGATCGGGAACACGCCCAGCGCCGGTTCGACGCGCCTGACGACGCCGCCGCCGCCGGCGGGCCCTTCCAGGTAGAGCCGCTCGACTTCGAGCGAGAGACGCTCGGCCGCCTTGCGCGTGCGGCAGCGCGCCGCGACGCGCATGCGCACCTCGACGGGATCCTGGTTGCGGCGGTCGCGGAAGGTATCGCCGACAAGCGTATTGAAGCCGTGCAGATCCTGTCGCGATTCCAGAATGTCTCCGCCCATCGCCGCCAGCTTGTGGGCGATGATCTTCTGCGCCAGTTGGGCGCGCGACAGGCAGCCCGCGGCCGCGTAGGAGATCTCGGCGACGACCTTCCACCCCATGTCGATGCCGACGAGCACCTTCAGCTTGTCCGGGCGCGCGCTCCCCCTGGCGCCACGAACCAGGACCCGGTGCGGCGCCACGGTCTCGGCCGTGACCTGCGTGAAGTCCGCGACGATATCGGGATTGGTGTAGGCGGCCGGGTCATGGACTTCGTAGGACACCTGGGCCGCGATGATCCGGTCGTCCACCAGGCCGCCGGTGCCATCGAGCTTGGTGATGATGGCGTGTCCATCGCTAACTTCCGCGAGCGGGAACGGCAGGTTCTCGATACCGTCCACCTCGCGATAGGGCGGGTCGGCGAAGAAGCCGCCGGTAATGTGCGTGCTGCATTCCAGGAGGTGACCGACGAGTGTCGCATGGGCGACGCGGTCCCAGTCGTCGAGCGACCAACCCATCTCGTGGCAGATCGGTCCAACATAGAGCGACGGGTCGCTGAGGCGGCCGCCCACGCACCACTGCGCCCCCTGCCCGAGCGCCTCGACGATCTCGCGCGCGCCGAGATAGGCGTTGGCCGAGATCACCCGCTCGCCGAGATCACCTATGCGCTTGTCGAGTTCCTCGATGAACGGGTTGATCTCGCGGACCTGCTTCAGCACGTCGTCGCCGACGATCGCGGCGACCTTGACGCCGCGATGACCCGCATTGCGGAAGCGATCCACGATCACCTCGGCCGCGGCCTCGACATTGGCCGCGCCGAAGCTGCCGACGACCTTCAGGCCATTGGCGACATATGGCGCAAGACCGTCAAGCGTGTCCTCCAGCCGCGTGTCGTAACCATGCCGCGGGTTTTCCTGCCGCCGCAGTTGCGCCATGGCCAGGGTGCGCTCCGCAAGAGCGTCGAATGCGAGATAGTCGACCCTCCCGCTGGCGGCGAGATCGAGCGCGGGCTCCAGGCGGTCCATCGCAAAGCCGGAACCACAGCCGACGCGGACGGTCTTAGCGTGCGACATAGCCACCATCCACGGGTATGGCCGTTCCGGTCACGTAGCGCGAGGCCTCGCTGGCGAGGAACAGGGCGATCCCCGCCACCTCCTCCGGCACGCCGGTCCGGCCCAGCGGGACGAGTTGCTTGAAACGGTCCACGCCCCCGGCGACGTCGGCTCGCGTCGCGGCCTTGGGATCGGCAACATCCGCCGTGGCCCGGAAGAAATCGATCAGCATCGGGGTTTCCATCGTACCGGGGCATATGGCATTCGCCCTGATGCCTTCCGGGCCGAGAGCCGCGGCCACCGCCTTGGTGAAACCGACGATGGCGTGTTTCACGGCCGAGTAGAGCGGGCTGTTCGGCGAGGCCACTAGGCCGGCTATCGATGCCGTGTAGATCAGCGATCCTGCCTTGGACTTGCGCACAAGCGGAAGCGCCTTGGACGTCAGCAGGATTGGCACGCGCAAGTTCAGGTTAGTGCCCGCGAGCCAGTCGTCATTGGTCAGCGCCAAGCCAGGAGCGCACGCACGGCCGGCATGGTTGAACAGCACGTCGATGCGGCCCTGCTCGCGCTCGATACGGGCAAGCACCGCATCGATCGCGGCGTCGTCGCTTGCATCGATCGCCACGGCATGGATTCGACCCTGGGCGGAGGACACCTCCCCGGCGACCGCCTCCACGGCTTTGCCGTTGAGGTCAAGGCCGTAGACAGTGGCGCCGGCCTCGGCAAAGGCCCTGGCGCAGGCGCGCCCCATGCCGGAGCCCGCGCCGGTGATCACTGCCACGCGATCCCGCAGGCTGAATGCCGAGGGCAGCGACAGCCCTTCTCCCTGGTGTACCGTCATTCCCAACTCCTGTTATGGCCGGCAGCCGTCTGTCGTCTCACTTGGTGCCGAATGGCTTGGTTGGCTCGCCGTCGAGCGGCCACTGGATGTGCTTGGTTTCGAGATATTCGAGGAAGCCGTCCTCGCCGCCTTCGCGGCCGAGCCCGCTGAAACCGTAGCCGCCCCAGGGAACATCGGGCCGCATGCCGCCGCCGCCATTGATGGTGACGGTGCCCGACCTTATGCGCCGGGCGACGTCGATCGCCTCGGAGGTCCTGCCCCAGATGTTGGCGTTGAGCCCGAACGAACTGGTGTTGGCGATGCGGATGGCCTCCTCGACGTCGTCGAAAGGCATGACCACGCCGACCGGGCCGAACAACTCCGTCTGGGCGATGTCGCTGTCGTTGGTGACGCCGCCGATCACCATCGGATCGACGAAGTATCCTTGCTGACGATCCTTCGGATTGCCGGCCTCGATGCGGCCGCCGCCCGCCAGGGCACGATCCACATGTCCCTGCACGAAGTCGCGCTGTTCGGCGCGAATGAGCGGGCCGAGATCGGTCTTTTCGTCACGCGGGTCACCGACGACCAGCTTTCCGAGAGCATCGCGGGAGCGCTCGACATATTCGTCATAGGCCTGGCGCGCGACCAGAGTTCGCGTCGTGCAACCGCATCCCTGACCGCTGTTCAGGCAGAAGCGCAGCAGGGATGGCGGCACCGCCACGCTGAGATCCGCGCCGGGCAAGATGATGTTGGGCGACTTGCCGCCAAGCTCCAGCGTCACGCGCTTCAGGGTGCTGGACGCCTGCCGCATGACCTGGGCGCCGACCTTGTGGGAGCCGGTGAAGCTGACCACGTCGACATCCGGGCTCTCACTCAGCCGGCGGCCGACATCCACGCCACCGATGACGAGATTGACCGTTCCCTTCGGCAGGTCCGCTTCGGCGAGAAGTTCCATGAAGGCGATGGTCGAGAGCGGCGCGCGCGGCGACTCACCACGATCGTACAGCCCGCGGCGAGTGCCGGACCGAGCTTGCGCCCGAGCAGGAGCAGCGGGTTGTTATAGGCTGTAATGGCGGCGACCACGCCGGCGGGTTCCCGCACCAGCATGCTGGCCGACAGAATCGGCTGCTTGTGCAGGTTCAGGAGTTCCTCGAAGCCGCCACGCGGTCCCTCGGCGGCCTTGTCCGCGAACCAGCGCAGCACATCGATCGCGAACTGGATCTGCAGGCCGTGCGTGATGCGGATCGGCGTACCGACCTCATCGACGATCAGCTCCGCGAGCTGCTGGCGCCGCGCCTCGAACAGGTCGACCAGATGGTGCATGCGCCGACTCCGCTCGCGCGGAGCCATGCGGGACCAATGGCCCTCGAAGAACGACCTGCGGGCGGCGGCGGTAGCCCGGTCAGCCTGCTCGACGGACGCTCCCGTCAACCGATGCAGGACAGTCTCGTTCGCGGGATTGACGACGACGATTTCCTCGCCCTCGCCTGTTTCCCATACGCCGTCGATGAGGCATCCCGGCGACGACGGCAGCGTCGCGCCCTTCCCAACCATGATGTTCATGACCGCGCGCCCTCGCGAGTGACCGTGATGTCGTTGAAAGGCTCGTCGGCCGGGCGGCAGATGACGCCGTCGAGAGCCGAACCACAGGACGGGCAGAGGAAGCGACGGAACACGAGCGCATCGGTTACCTGCGTCGACGGATCGCCGAAATAGGGCGAGATCGAAGGCAGCGGCATGTCGAACTCGGCGCAGCCGGCGCGATAGCCGGTTTCGCCGGTGCCGAGGCCGGTACCGCAATGGCTGCAGGTGAGGACGAGACCTTCCGCATTTTCGCAGACATTGACGGTGGCGAGCACCTTGCCGATCACCTTGCCGGATGCCCGGGACAAGCCCGGACGGCGCGGCTTGCCGGCCTGCGACAGCCTCTGCTCATAAGCCTTCTTGCGGGCCTGGGCGGTGGCGTCGGCGTCGACGGAGCCGTCGTCCTTCAACACCACCCCGTAGATGCGCAAGGCGTCACCTTCGAGAAGACGGCCGGAGGAACCATCGCTGGCGACGAGCTGCGGGTCGCGCAACAGGGGATCGCCGTAACCTGCGCCCGGTTGCGCCCAGCTCTCGAACACATCGCCCTCGGCGAGCCGGTTGTCGAACTTCTTGGTCGGCGGCGGAGCAAGGTCCGGCACCAGTTGCTCGAGTTCCTCCGGGCCGCCCGGCAACGTACCGCCGGCCAGCAGGGCCGGCACGCCGGTTCCCGTCGCATGGCGCATCAGCCCGGCCGTCGCCGGAAAGCCGCCTACCAGGCCAAGTCCCTGCGTGACCGTCTGGAACAGGCCGCCCGAGGAGATGAAGGCGTGGTCGGTCCGGTGACCAGTGAAGCCCGATACGAAGGAGCAGCCGCCGCGGAACTGGCCATGACCGCCCGAGGCCGGCATTTCCTTGCGATAGAGATACAGGAACGGAATCTCGCGTTCGTAGCCCTCGCAACTGCCCACCGGGTTCATCATCGACAGGATGCCGCCACCGTGATCGATACCGTCTCGGAACGTGAAGGCCCCGATCGCGCCGACGACCGAGTCGAAGGGGAAATTGGCATAGGGGGTGCCGTTCTCGTCGCGTCCGAACACCTGGTTCACGACCAGCGTGTGCAGGCAGGACGCGGCGAACACATGCGCGCCGAGTTCAGGATCTGCCGAGAGCATCTTGGCGGCGAGATAGTGCGCCTGGGCGCCCGCCGTGCACATGCCGATCGACGTGCTGACCGCAGCCGGATGGCGCGCGGAGGTTATCCGGTCGCCGCCCTCCACGAGGAAGTCGATCTGCCGCAGGACGCCGGCTCCGCAAAGGAACTGGTCATAGGCAAGAAGCGGGATGAACACATTGGCGATGACCGCCCGCAGGACGCCGCGGGTGATATTGAAGGAACCGACGCTTCGGTCCGTGCCTTCATTGGTGACGCGCAGCCTGTCGCCGCGCTTCTCGAAAGTCAGGCCGAGCTTGTAGAGGTTCTTGTCGCCCGGGCTCGATCCGGCGACATAACGAAGGTCGCGCCACGTCGCATCCGGCAGTTTTTCGAGCCTGCGGCCCACTGTGCGGGCGGCGTTGTCGATGACGCCCCGCATGGCGCCCTTCACGATGGCGGCGCCGTAGCGCTCGATCATTTCCTCCAGGCGCCGCTTGGCGAACTGGACACCGGCCAGTTGCGCCTTGGTCTCCAACGTCATCAGGTCGGGCAGGCGCGACCGCCGGACCCACATGTCCAGCACGTCCTCTCGCAGCTCGCCGCGATCGACGATCTTGATCGGCGGCATGAATGTCGCTTCGCTATAGACGTCCTGGGCCTGCTGGACGAAGCCGCCCGGCTCCACGCCGCCCAGCTCGCGCTGGTGCACGACATTGTAGACCCACGCGAACAGCTTGCCGTCCACGAAGACCGGGGCGAACACCGCCGTATCCATCTGGTGGTTGGTGCCGACCCAGGGATCGTTCTGCATGAAGACGTCGCCCGGATTGATGCCGGAGCCGCCGGAGCGATGCTCCAGCGTCCATTTCACGCACAGATCGGCGCAGCCGGCGAAGAAAAGGTTGCCGGGCCCGAACACGACGCCCTCACCTTCTTCCGTTTGGATAGAGGTGTTGAAGTCGAAACCGTAGACGACCACGAGCGATCCCGACGCGCGCCGCAGCGCCTCCTGGTGGTCCCAGTTCAGGTTCCAGAACTTCGAGCGCAGCACTTCGTAGGTGACGGGATCGAGGTTCTTCTCGTAATCGCGATGGAAAGCCACGCTCGGATCGACGATGAGCTTTTCACCGGGCATATAGCCGTCGAGCAGGCTGGCTGCCCGGCGCCGGGCTTCGCTGGGATGGGTTACGGCGATATTCATGACGCCACCTTCTGCTTGGCAGCCCGCACACTTCCGATGGCCATGGCGGACAGGTCGATGACGACATTGCCTATCGGGTCGATTTTCGCGGTCTGGTTGGGACGAACGACAACTGTCGTATGCCGATATTCGATAACAGCCGGACCTTCGATCCGATGACCGGAGTGGACAGAGCCGCCGGCGTAGATCGGCGTTTCCACGGCCTTGCCGTATTCCTGCCAGTAGACCTGCCTGCTGGTCCGCCTCGCGAGCGGCTTGTCGGTCGCCGCCTCGCGCGGCACCTGCGGCCGGTCCCAGGCGACGGAAGCGCGCACGCGCACTTCGGTCAGCGCGTAGCCCGCTTCGGCATAACGCGACCCTTTCCCGTAACGCTGTTCGTAGGCGGCATCGAAGTTGGCGATCAGCTTGGCCGCGCCGGCTTCGTCGAGATGCCCGTCGGGGACAGGGGTCTCGACCTCAAACACCTGCAAAGCATATTTGAGGTTCGCCGTGCGCTCGATCTTGACGTCCTGCGGACGGGCACCCATCGCCACGCAATCCTGGATTGCCGCCTGCTGTAGTTCGGCGAAGGTCTGGTTCAGCGTGTCGATGGCCGTCTGGTCGAACGGGGTGCGCAGGTGCCGGCTGGCCTCGCGCGTCCTCACGATGTCGGCCGTGCCTATGCCGAAGCTCGAGAACACCGAGGCCAGGTTGCCCATCGGCACGACGACCGTCTGCACGCCGAGATCGCGCGCGTAAAGGGTCGCGTGGGCGCCGGCGTGACCGCCATAGGCCCAGAGCTGGAAGTCGCGGGGATCATGGCCGCACTGCAGCGTCACTCGCCGCACAAGGTCTTCCATTTTGCTGTCGACGATCTCGACGATGCCTGCCGCGCATTGCTCGACCGTCATGCCGAGCCGTTGCGCCAGTTCGCCGACGGCGGCCCGCGCGGCCTTGCCGTCGATCTTCAGGTCGCCGCCCAGACTGCCTTCGGGGTCGATGATGCCGAGAACGACGTCGGCATCCGTCACGGTGGCCTCGCGACCGCCGCGACCGTAGCAGGCCGGCCCCGGGACGGCGCCCGCGGAATGCGGCCCCACCCTGAGCGTGTTCGATTCCTTGTCGATCCAGGCGATGCTGCCGCCGCCGGCGCCGACCGACTCGACGTCGACCTTGCGCAGGTGGAAGGCATGCTGCTCGACGCTCGCGACATCGGCGACACTCGGGCGGCCATTGTAGATGACGCTTACGTCGAGCGTGGTGCCGCCCATGTCTGTCGCGATCACGTTCGGCATGCCTCCATAGAGGCCGACATTGGCGCTGGCGACGACGCCGCCCACCGGACCCGACTGCAACGTGATGATGGGATGGCGACGAGCGAAGTCGGCCGTGACCAGACCGCCGTCGGAATGGGCGAACAGCACATCGCCGCCAAAACCGTGCGCAGCCGCGCCATCCACGATCGCCCCGATATAGTCGTGCATCAACGGGCCGACATAGGCATTGAGAACGGTCGTCACCGTGCGCTCGTACTCGCCGAGACGCGGATCGGTCGCGTGAGCCAGCGATATGAAAGTATCCCCGGCCTCTTCGCGGATGATCTCGGCCGTGCGCAACTCATGCTCCGGTCGCAGGAAGCCCCAGAGATAGGAAACGGCAAAGGCCTCGACACCGCCGGCGAGGAGCCGGGCCACGCCACGGCGAACCTCGTCCTCGTTGAGCGGGACGACGATGCGCCCCTTCGAATCCAACCGCTCGGTAACCTCGACAATGTGCTCGCGCTCGACGAACTGGCGCGGCCGCTTGGAGCGCGTGTAGTCGAGGACTTCCTCGATGGAGACGCCGGTTATTCGGCCCGAATTGTCCATGATCCGGATTGCGTCGCCGTGGCCCTTGGTTGCCAGCAGGCCAACCTTCGCGCCGGTCCGCGTCACGATCGCGTTGATGCCCACCGTGGTGCCGTGGGAGAGACGCTCCGAGCGCCTGTACAACTCGTCGACGCCGATGCCGATCTGCGCCGCGGCGTCGGCGATGGAGCCGAAGAACCCTTCGGAAAGCGCGTGGCGCGTCGTCGGCACTTTGCCGACATAGATGGCCCCACCGCGCGACACGACCGTGCAATCGGTGAATGTCCCCCCGATATCGACCCCTATGCCGTATCGCTCACCTGCGCGCGCGGCGGCATTGCTGGCACCCGGTTCTCCTCCCAAGGCGCACCTCCCTCACTATTTGGCCTCAAAATCGCTAACTGAGTTAGACTTATCAATGCGATCGGCCGAAAATGTACACGATTGACCTCTTCGCGCAACCCATAATCACCAGATTGTCATCGGTAATCGCGAATTTTCGCCTGAAATTGTGTACCATCAAAACAGATGGATAAGCGTAAAAATTGATAAATGAATTACGCTCACTAGAAGTTTGTGTACATCACCATGTAGGCAGGCACGAAGTGTCTCATATTTTTCAATATGTTAGTGACGTCCATCATTTCGCGCAACTCGGGATTGTGTACGATCCTGCGCTGGTGTAGGACTGATAATGACGCCGGGCACATCGAGAGAATAGCGTTCGCACATGTCGACAACCGCCGAACTGCAGGATTCCCGGGCGATCGAGGACGATCGCTCTTTTGAAGCCGAAAACTCGCTCCTGCGCGCCAGCACGCAACCCCTTTATGAGGGCCTTCGCACGGAGATCCTCCGAGGACGTCTCCTGCCTGGCTCGCATCTGGTGGAGTCGCAGATCGCACAGACCTACGGGGTGAGCCGGACGCCCGTAAGAGCAGCGCTCGCGCGGCTGGAAGGCGACGGTCTCGTGGAGATCATCCCGAATCGCGGAGCATTCGTCAGCCGGCTCACCGACACCGACTTCGAGGAGATCTACGGGCTTCGCGTGCGGCTGGAGCCTTACGCGGCGCGTCTCGCCGCGGGCAAGATCGAAATGCCGGAACTGAACCATCTGGAGGAGCTGACCACCGCCATGACGCAGTTGCTCGATGCCGGGACGGATGGCTGGATCGAGCGGTGCACCGACCTCAATGCCGAATTCCATACCGCGATCCTGCGAGCCTCCAATTCGCCAAGGCTCGTATCGATCGTGACGGCGCTGACGGAACTGCCGATGGTCAGGCGTGCCATCAGCCTCTATCCGCGCGACGTCTTGCGGCGCAGTTTCGAACAGCACAGCCAGATATTGCAGGCCTTGAGGCAGGGCGACGGCGAATGGGCCGAAGCCTTGATGTCCGCGCACATACTGGGAGCGCGCCAAGCGCTTCGCCTGCAGAACGATGCGGCCTCCCTTTAGGGCGGGCCGCAACAGGCCGGCGGAAATCCGCGAGTGTTTCGCGGCAAGGCTCCCTAAGCCTGGAAGTAAGCCCGGTCGGACTGAAGCAGCCATCGGGTTCGATCTTTCACCGACAGGCGACGCCGGCTCGGCGGAAACGCCGTGCGCGGGTGATCAGAACGTCCAGTTCCAGTGGACGGGACGCACGCCGGGAACCGGCGAGCGGAAGGTCGGGAAACAGTTCATCTTGAGCGTGCCTAGATAGGCGGTTCGCATATCCTCCCCGCCAAAGGCGATGCTCGCGATGTGGTTGAGCGTCTTGCCCGCGTCGGCGTAGAGGATTTCGGCGGTCAGCCCCTCCTTCTTGAAGCTCTGCTCGGCCATGGCCACGTAGGCCGGGTCGGCGTCCTCGAACATCAGGCGCGGCCTGCCGTCGGGCTCGAAACGATAGATGCGGTTGGAGACCACACTGGTCAGCCAATAGCCACCCATGGCATCGAAAGTACCTCCATCCGGATAATCTCCGATGCCGAGCTCAGCAAAGGTTTCCCGTGCCCCGAGGGAACCATCCGCGGCGACAGGAAGGCGGGAAATCCGCCTGGCAAAGGTCTCGTTGACATAGAGATAGGCGCCGTCGTTCGACAGCCGGCACTCGTTGGTGTAGCCGAAACCCTCGGCAACGATCCTGGCGGTCTTGCCGTCCCACAGCACGATGTAGCCATCCGCGATATCGTGACGATAGGCTTTGGCGCGCGGCACCTGGCAGGTGCTGACGGAAATCCAGAGCCGGCCTTCCTTGTCCGCGAGCACGAAATTCACCGGGTAGAGATGCCGTCCCTCGACTTCCATTAGAAAGGGCCGGCAATCCCCGCTGCGGTCGACCTGCCAAACCCCGCCTTCCAGGCCGCTGTTTGCGATCATCAGCCGGCCATCCGGCATCAACGCGATGCCGTTTGGCGTGAACTGCTGGGAAGTTACGCCATCCTGGCGGCCATAGAGCTTTCGGCTGCCATCCGCGGCAATGTGAAGAACGCCTATCGGGTCGTGCGATACGAACATGCCCGCCGAAGCAGTGCACAGAATGCACTCCGGCCGGCTCAAGCCGTTGGAAACGAAACTAAGTTCACTCGGGTCTATCTTGTCCATACTGCCCCCAATTGGCGCGCAATGATTCCGGCGGCGGCGGCGTTGAGCCGCTTCCACCCTCGACATTCCTGGTTATCGCGATCCGCTTTCCTGTCAGGCGTTCCTCGCGAATTGCTTCGCCATCGACCTGAACCGTGCGGCAAGATCCTTCTCGTGCGGGGCGCCCATCGCAATGCAATCCGAAAGCTTGGCCTCGAGCGCCGCGTCGGTGATCGGCGCGGCGGGTGACCCAGGATAGGCCTCAATCGAGATGCGCGCGGCAACCGAACCTCCCCTGACGAGGCTGACGGTGACGCTGCCGCGATCGATGCCCACGCCGGCTTCTCCCGCGGTACTTGTCTCCCGCAGGACAACGCGCCTTGCGATGCCGGCAAATTCAGGGCTTGCGACGCTTTCGGGAACGAATGCCGACAGGCCCAGCCGTCCAGTCGAGAGCGCGTGCGCCACTGTATATTTGCCGGAGAATTTGGCTTCGGATCCGATTGCCGGAATGTCGACCGTGAGCGCCTTGAGGCAGCCCGGCGGAACCTCGACCTCAACCCCGGTATCCTGATCGGCGAGCAGGTCGGACGCTCCCGCTTCGTGAAGACGGATGGCGGCGGCTACCGGCCGATGGGCCATATAGCAGCAGGCGAACAGCTTTCGCGACAGGCCGGCGACCGCCGCCTCAATGTCCAATTCGAGCCGGGTATCCGGCGGTCCCTCGAAGACGGCCAGGAAGCCGTTATTGCCGGTGAAGACATCGCCGGGCCCTTCCAGGCCCGACCTCGCCAGGTGCGCGGCGCGGATGCCCGCTTGCGCGGCAAGACCCGCTTGCAGCGGCTTGATCATGGTGCCGAAATTGCGCTGCAGCCCTCCCGACTGGGCCGCGGCGACGGCGAGGCTGGAGCGGAAGGCGCGCTCGTCCAGGTCCAGCAGGTGCGCGATGGCCGCTCCCGCGGCCACGGCGCCGATGGTGGATGTGGCGTGCCAGCCTTTTTCGTAATGGGCGAAGCCCATGGCATTGCCAAGGCCCACATTGACGGCAAGGCCGACCGCAAACGCTCCAGCCTTCCTGCCACCGGTGCCGGGAACCAGCCGTGCGACGGCTTCGATGGCAGGAACAAGAACGGCGCTTGGATGCGTGACGCTGGTCATATGGACGTCGTCGTAATCCAGCGCATGGGCAGCTGTGCCCCAGGTCAGCGCCGTCGTCTCCGCATCGGACGGACTGACCGCCTCCCAGGGTGCGCGAACATGTGGGTAGGTCTGGCGCAAAGCCCTTGTGACCGGTTCATTCCACCCGGCACAAAGCACTGCCAGCGTGTCGATATAGGCGCGTTCGACTTCCCGTCTCGTGGCAGGCGACAAATCGCCAATGCCCTTCGAAAGCGCGAAAATCTGTCCCGCAGGCATGTTCAGCATCCCCTGAAAAGCGGCGCGCGCTTTTCGTTGAAGGCCCTGACGCCCTCCAGCCGGTCTTCGGTCGGAACAAGCCGATTGTAGGCTTCGATCTCGAAGGCCATTCCATCCGAGAGCGACAGGCCGCAGCTGCGCGCGATCGCCTGCTTGGCCTGCCGGACCGCGAGTGGCGCGTTGATCGATATCCGCATGGCGGTATCGAGGGCCCTGCCGGTGAGCGCATCGGCTGGGCACACGGCGTTGACGAATCCCCATTCCAGGGCGTCGGCGGCCGAGAAGGAACGTCCAGTCAGGATCAGTTCCTTGGCTCGCCTTTCTCCGACCGCCCGCGCCATGGACTGCGTACCGCCGGCCCCTGGGATGATGCCGAGCTTCACTTCGGTGAGTGCGAATGTCGCCCCCTCGGAGGCATAGATGAAATCGCAGGCCGCCGCGATCTCGCAGCCGCCGCCATAGGCCGCGCCGTTCACCGCGGCGATGATCGGCACCGGGCAGTTCACCAGCGCCCTCGCCATGCGTTCGAACACGAGGTGCTGGGCGGCCCAGGCCTCGACGGACATGCCGTTGCGCTCCTTGAGGTCGCCGCCGGCGCAGAACGCCTTTTCTCCCGCGCCGGTGAGGATCACGCAGCGCAGCCGCGACGGCGTCATCGCGAGCGCTTCGAAATAGGCAACCAGTTCCTCGCCCATGCGGGTGTTCAGCGCGTTCGCCGCTTCGGGCCGGCTAAGCGCCACCGTTTCGACGTGCTCGCGTTCCTGTATGACTTCAAGGGTCTGGAAATCGGCTGTCATCCGCTGCCCATGCGGTTGTGGGTCCGCGCGCAAGGCGCCAGGATCAATGCCGCGACAATAGTCGAACCGGCCGCGCCACCCTCATAGTTCCTCGTGATAGATTCATACGTCGATCCGAATACTAGGCGCCTCCTCGGTGCAGTATCCGTCGCGGCGATACCCAGCATGGTGGAGGACGCGGATGACGAAGGACTTTCGCCTTGCCAGGTCGTGGCTTTTCGTACCTGGCGATTCCCAGCGCAAGCTCGCCAAATGCTGGTCGAGCGGCGCCGATGTCATCATTGTCGACCTTGAGGATTCGGTGACGGCCGACAATAAGGCGGCTGCGCGCGAGACGGCCGCCGAGGCTATCCGCAACGCCCGGGCCGAGGGCGTGACGACGCCGATCGTGGTTCGCCTGAACGCCCTGCAAACCGGACTGGCCGAGCGGGATATCTCCGCAACGGTCGGCGCCGGCGCTGACGGCTACGTCGTTCCGAAGGTCGCCGGCGCGCCGGACGTGGTGGAATTCGCGCGGATGCTGGAAAGCGCCGAGGCGCCCGGGGCCAGGCCCATGGCGCTTATTCCGATCGCAACCGAACTCCCGGAGGCGATCTTCCATCTGCGCGAGATCGCACTCGCGCACCCGCGCGTCGGCGCGATGTTCTGGGGCATGGAGGATCTCGGCGTGGAGGTCGGCGCGCGCCGCACGCGCCACGACAATGGCGATATCCTCGAGGCCTTCAAGACCGTGCGTTCGCTGGCTATGTTTGCCGCCTCCGCCGCCGGCATCGCCTGCGTCGACACGCCATTCATCGACATCGCCAATGGCGAGCAACTGAAGCGGGAAGCGACCGAGGCAAGCTGGATGGGCTTTTCCGGAAAGCTCGCCATCCATCCCTCGCAGGTCGAGCCGATCAACGCGGCGTTCTCGCCTTCGGTCGAGGAAATGGACGATGCGCGCACCATATTGCGGATGTCTCGCGAGGGTGGAGGCGCTGCCTTCCGGTACAAGGGCCGGATGATCGACACGCCTCATCTCGCGGCAGCCGAGCGCCTGCTCGGTCGGATGGAGAAGACTTTCTAGCTATTCTGCAGCCAGATGGCATCGCTGGCACCGCTCGGCGTTACTGAACGGATCCTGGATTTCACGCAAACGCGGGGCCGCTTTCCTCAGCCCACCGCCAGCGGATCGACCGAGACAACCCGCTTCAGCGCCCGAAGCGAGAAGGTGCTGCGCGAATGCCGGATGCCGTTGATGCGGTACAGCCGTTCGCGCAGGAAGCGCTCGTAGTCGGCGGTGCCGGCGACCGCCACCTTGACGAGATAATCGTAGTCCCCCGTCACAAGGTGGCACTCCAGCACCTCGGGTATGCGTGCGAGCTCGCTGCCGAACTGCTGCAGCACATGTTCGTCATGCTGCTGGAGCGTGATCTCGATGAAGACGATATCGCCGAGGCCCAGCGCCGACTGATCGATGACCGCCGTATAGCCTTCGATCGTGCCGTTTGCCTCAAGGCGCCTGACGCGCGTCCAGCAAGGCGATGGCGAAAGGCCGACCTGCTCCGCCAGCTCGTTGTTGGTGAGGCGCGCATTCCCTTGCAGGGCGGATAGAATCTTTCGATCAATGACGTCCAGTTCGCCAGATGTCTGCCTGCGCTTCCTTACAGAAGACATATCGGTCAACTCCGTCTTTTGCAGAAAAACCTGCCGACAATATCCTCTTTCTGGCGGAAGAAAAGAAAGAAATCGGATGTGGATCAGAATAGCCTGCCTTGGCTGGGAGGCGCCATGCTGGACGAAAGATCGAAACTTCGAATGGACGTACTCCAGATATCGACAGTGCTCGTCGATCCGTTCGATGGAGCGATCCGGATCCTTGGCGATGCCCAGCGCTTCGGCCTGACATTGCGCAGGCTTCACCTTGAACCGCTGCCCGGTGGCAAATCGACCATGAACCTCGAACTGCTGGTGCCCGCCGGCTCGGATCCAATCCTGCTCACGTCGCGTTTCGCGCGGCATGGCGCAGTGGTCAGCATCGAACAGTCCTCACTTGGAGCTGACATGCAGGAAGACGGCGCCCCTGCCTTGGCGTAGCGGAGCCACCCTCGCGGCCAGGCCAGCAAGGCGATTACAGCCACCTGCATTTTTCGGCGGCCGGAGACGTCGCAAGGCTCGCGGTGGACGCGGACGCTGCCAGCATCACGGATCTGACCAGCGGGCTGGTCCGCGTGCTGGATGATGACGGCATCGCCAGGAGGCCGTAGGATCCCAGCCTATCCGCCGATGCCATGCGGGCCGACCTGCGCGCCACGTCTGCTCCCAGCCTGAAAGTCCGGTCGTCATCGCGAAACGCGATGTGGCGATAAGCCGAAGCTTGTTTGGCCGCGCGACCCCGCAAAATAGTCTGTCCGGATGTTTCCGGTGGGCCCGCTGCGGAGCGCCGGCATCGAGGGGTCAGACATCCGCAGCCGGTTCGAGGGCCGCGTGGGTGAATGGCAGCGATGGATGGACGTCGCGCTTGACCCAATCGCGTAACAGGAGATCGAGACCATGACCGTGCAACAAGACAAGAGGCCGGTTCTCGTCGCCTGCGCGCTGCCGGATGCAGCGCTTGCCGTGCTGAATGACGCCTTCGACGTCACGGTGGTGACCACTCCGGAGCGCCCCGAGCCGGAACAGCTGGTGGCGATGGCGCAAGGCAAGGAAATCCTGCTGCTCAGCGTCACGCTGCGTTTGACGCGGGAGCTCATCGAGCGGCTGCCCGATTCCATTCGTGGGGTCGCAACCTATTCGGTCGGGTACGAACACGTCGATATGGATGCCTGCCGAAATCGGGGCTTGGCCGTGTTCAACACTCCGGATGTGCTTACGGACGCGGTCGCGGAAGTTGGCCTCCTGCTTCTGCTCGGAGCCGCACGGCGGGCACGGGAGGCCGCGACGCTGATCCTCGACGGACAATGGACGGGCTGGCAGCCCACTCAGCTCAACGGCGTCGAGCTCGCGGGCAAGTCGCTTGGCATATTCGGCATGGGCCGGATCGGACGAAGCATCGCCCATCGCGCGCGGGCCTTCGGCATGGCCATCCACTATTCCAATCGCCGCCGCCTGCCGCCCGAACTTGAAGCGGGCGCCCGCTTCCATGCCGATCCCACATCGTTGCTTGCGGCAAGCGATGCGCTGATGCTTGCCTGTCCGGCCAGCGAGGAGACACGGCATTTCCTCGACACGAAGCGGCTGGCGCTCATGAAACCTGGAGCGATCGTGGCCAATGTGAGCCGAGGCAACGTCGTCGTCGACGACGCATTGATAGCCGCGCTCCAGACCGGCAGGATCCGCGCGGCCGGCCTGGACGTCTTCGACGGCGAACCGCGCTTCGACAAGCGTTATCTTGCCCTTCCCAACGTGTTCATGCTGCCTCACATCGGCAGTTCAACGATCGAGACCCGCGTGCGCATGGCCGAAAGCTTGCGCGATGGATTGCTCGCATGGGCCGGCGGTGCGACGCCTTCCAATCGCATCGACATCAAAGGGTGGTGATCGGCCCGTCGCCGGGACATAAACGTCGGTTATCGGAACTGCAAAAAACAGATTAGTGGACCGTTTCAAATGTGACCGCGATAGTCGCGCCGAGGAGGACGCCCGCCTGGTTTGCCGGAAGATTGTTCGCGTTGCAGCGGAAGGACCATGAACCTTCCTTCCATGCGGCGGCAGCGGCACCCGCGCGGCGTGAAATACTGGTACATGCTCAGAAAAAGCCTGAAAAACGTTAGGGTTGCCGATTTCAGCCAGATAGGCGCGGGCCCGACCTGTTCGATGTTCCTTGGCGACCTTGGCGCGGACGTCATCAAGGTCGAGCCGCCCTCGGGCGATATCGGCCGGGGGCTCGGCCCGCCCTGGGTCGCCGACAATGTCAGTTCCGTCTTCGTGGCGTTCAACCGCAACAAGCGAAGCATCTGCATCGACCTCAAATCCGAGCAGGGCCTTCGGGCGGCCAAGCGCCTTGTGCAGTCCTGCGACGTGCTGATCGAGAGCTTCAGGCCCGGGGTGATGGATAGGCTGGGGCTCGGCCATGGAGAGGTGAGCGCCGACAATCCCGGCATCGTCTATTGCTCCGTCTCCGCCTATGGGAGCACCGGCGAGGCGGCGCGCCTCGGCGGCGTCGACGGCATCGTCCAGGCGGAGTCTGGATTGATGAGCCTGCTTGGCGACGAAGGCCAGCCGCCGAGCAAGGTGCAGGCGCCGGTCGTGGATGTGACCACCGGCTATGTCGCGACGATCGCCGTGATGGCGCAACTCTATCAGCGCCAGGCGACCGGTTTCGGCGGCTACCTGGACGTTTCGATGCTCGGGGCCGCGGTCGCGCTGCAGCAGTCGTCCCTGACCGGCTTTCTCGGCGACGGCGAGTTGCCCGGCCGGCTCGGCAGCGCGGCGCCCTATTCGGCGCCAAACGAGGCGTTTCCCGCAAGCGACGGCTGGATCATGGTCGCCGCCTATCAGGGCGGCCGCTGGGAACGGCTCTGTGAAATCCTCGAAAGGACGGACCTAGCGCAAGATCCGCGTTTCGAGACGTCGGCCCTGCGGGTCCGGAACCGCCAGGCCATGCGCGCGGAACTGGGTGGCGCTTTCTCCCGCCATCCATGCGCCTATTGGCTGGAACGTCTGATGGCCAGGGACATATTGTGCAGCAAGGTCTGCGACTATGCGGACCTGATCGAGAATCCTGCCGTCGCCCATCTCGAACTCATCACGAGCCTGACCGACGACCTCGGTCGGAGCCACCGCGTCCCGGGCTTCCCGGTGAATTCCCGTGAGAGCCAGTCGCTGCCGCACCGCGCGCCCCCCAGGCTTGGCCAGCATACGCTGGAGGTGCTTTCCGAACTCGATTTCACCGCCGCCGAGGCGGCGGCTCTCGTCACCACCGGCGCGGTCTTCGCGGACCGCTCCGCCAGCCCCGCAGAAACCGCTTAGGAGGAACCTAGATGTCGGAGTTTTCCGTTCTCCCCGCCAACGATACCGTGCTGGTGCTGACCCACCTGCAGAACGAGTTCGCCCATCCGGATGGAAAGGGAGCGAGCATCGTCTACAAATTCCTCAAGGAGTCGGGCTCTCTCGACCGGATCAAGCGCGTGCTCGCCGTCTGCCGCAAGGTCGGCATTCCGGTCATCTTCCACAACGAGACGTTCCGGCCCGGCCATCCGGAACTGCGCGCCAGCCGAGGCGGCTATGTGCGGGGGACAGGCCGCGTGCTTGGACTTGCCCGCGACGACATGGCGGTGCGCGGCCAGTGGGGCGCCGAGGTGATCGACGATCTGGCGCCCGATCCGGGCCGCGACGAATTCGTCCTGCACAACGCCAAGGTGGATCCCTTCACCTGCAGCGAATTCGAGGTGCTCCTGCGAAACCTGAACCGCAACATCATCCTGGTCGCCGGCCTGGCCTGCAACTTCGGCATCGAGATGACCGCGCGCAGCGGCAACGAGCGCGATTACGGCATCTGCGTCCTGTCGGACTGCATCGATCGGTTCCTCGGCGAATACAGCGAGAAGACGGTCACCGAACTGCTTCCGCTTTATGGCCGCGTCGCAACCAGCGACGAGATCGTCAAGGAACTGGAAAGCCAGGCCTGAGCCAGATCGAGAGGAGGCCGCCGATGCAGCAATTCGGGATTTGGATCGACAACGAGGAGCAGGCTTCGGCCTCGGGCCGGTATTTCGAGAGCCTCGACCCGGCCACGGGCAAGGTCTGGAGCCGAGTCGCCGCGGGCGGGAAAGCCGATGTCGAGCGCGCGGTCGCGTCGGCATGGCGGGCCTTTGAAGAGCCCGCCTGGTTCGACATGGAACCGTCGGCGAGGCGCAGGCTGCTGCTCGCGATCGCGGCGCGCATCCAGCAGAACAGGCACCAGCTTGCGGAAACGGAGAGCAACGATTCCGGCAAGCTGCTGCGTGAATGCCTGCTGCATGTCGACGCGATGGCCGAATGGTTCGAGTATTTTGCCGGCATGACCGACAAGGTCTGCGGCTCGACGATCCCGTCGGACCGGGGCGTGTTCAACTACACCACCCTGGAACCTTACGGCGTCGTTGGCGCCATCGTGCCTGGAAACTCTCCGCTGCTGCTGTCCACGTGGAAGCTCGCGCCGGCGCTGGCCGCCGGGAACACTGTCGTGATGAAGCCCAGCGAATACACCAGCGCCTCCATTCTCATCCTCATGCGGCTGCTGAAGGACATCCTTCCGCCGGGCGTCGTCAACATCGTCACGGGCGACGGCGTGGAAGCCGGCGCGGCTCTCGTCGATCACCCCGACGTAAGGAAGATCTTCTTCACCGGCGGGCCGGCGCATGGCGCCGCCGTCGCTGCCGGTTCGGGTCGAAGGCTGGCGCCCTCGATCCTGGAACTCGGCGGCAAGAGCGCCAACATCGTGTTCGACGATGCGATCTACGACAAGGCGCTGGCGGGGGTCATGGCGGGGGTCTTCGCAGCCAGCGGCCAGACATGCATGGCGGGGTCCCGCGTCCTTGTCCAGGAAACCATATTCGACAGGTTCTTGAACGACATCCGCGAGCGGACGAAAGCAATCGTGGTCGGCCATCCAGCCGACGCCGCCACGCAGGTCGGGCCGCTCGGCAACAGGAAGCAGCTCGACCGGGTGGCGTCGCTCGTCGAGGGAGCCCTCGCCGAGGGCGCCCGGATTGCAGCGGGCGGCCACAGGGCCAGGGTCGAGGGTTTCGAAGGCGGTTACTATTTCCAGCCGACGATCCTCATGGACGTGACCAACGACACCGCCATCTGCCGCGAGGAAATATTCGGGCCGGTGATGACCGTCATGCCTTTCTCGACGGCCGAAGAGGCCCTGAAAATCGCCAACCGTAGTGATTTCGGGCTCGTGGCCGGACTCTGGACCAGCGACCTCTATCGCGCTCACTCACTTTCACGCAGCCTCGACGTCGGGACGATCTTCCTCAATCTCTACCGGAAGGTCGCGCCTCAGACGCCTTTCGGCGGACGGAAAGCGAGCGGCTTCGGGCGCGAAAACGGCTTCGCCGTTATGGGCGAATATCTGCAGGTCAAGAGCGTTCTCGTCGACACGGACGCCGAGCGCGTGCAGGACCCTTTCGTCATGCGGGTTGGCAGTTCCCGCTAGGCTGTCCAGGAGAACGTGAAGCGGCTTCTGTTCCGGAACCGCTTCACGACAAGGACGCCATCAGATCCCGGTCAAGTCCGCATCCTCCCAGCGTGCCTGACAGCAAGACGCCGCCGGAAAGCTCCGGCGGCGTCTTCGCGTTGAACGGGCAAACGGTGCTCAGTGGACCGCCGCATACATGATCTTTTCCTCGGTCACGCTGAGCGGCGAGAACTCCTCGACGATGCGCCCCTTCTGCGACACCAGGATGCGATCCGAAAGATTGATGACCTCGGGAAGGTACGACGAGATAACGACGACGGCCATGCCCTCATCCGCGAGGCGGTTGATGAGTTGGTGGATCTCGGCGATCGCGCCCACGTCGACGCCCCGGGTCGGCTCGTCGAAGATGATGACCTTCGGCTTCTGCACCAGCGACTTGGCGATCACCACCTTCTGCTGGTTGCCGCCGGAAAGCTCGATGACATGGGCGTTGTTGTTGATCGCCTTGATGTTGAGCTTCTTGGTCCATTCGTCGGCGAGTTGCTGCATCTCGCTGAAGCGGACCACGAAACCGCTTGAATGCGAGGATGTCAGTTCACCCATATGCAGGTTCTCCGCGATCGACATGGTCTCGAAGAAACCTTCCATCTTGCGGTCCTCCGTCACATAGACGATACCGTCGAGCACGGCCGGCCGCGGCACGCGATAGCGCACCGATTGCCCGTTGAGGTGTACCTCCCCGCCATGGAAGAAGTTGCGCTTCAAGACGCCGGCGACGATCTTTGCCGTCTCGGTGCGGCCGGCGCCGATGAGCCCGAATATGCCGGTGATCTGCCCGGCATAGACCGTGAAAGAGTTGTTGCGCACGAGCTTGCCCATCGACAGGTTCTGTACGCTGAGCACGCGCCTCCCGGGTTTCCTGACCGACTCGCGGCGATGATAGAGCGCCTGCGACAAGGTGCGGCCCACCATGGCGCGCACGATCTTCTCGCGGTCGAAGTTCTTCGTCTCGTCGGTGACGACGTGTTCGCCATCGCGCAGCACGGTGATGCGATCCGAGATCGCCAGCGCTTCCTCGAGCGCGTGGCTGATGAAGATGATCGAGACCCCGCGCTCCTTCAGCCGCTTCATCAGCGCGAAGAAGTAATGCTTCTCCTCGGGCGTCAGCGTCGCCGTCGGCTCGTCGAAGATAATGACGCGCGCGTTGTGGCGCACGGCCCGGGCGATTTCCACCATCTGCTTCTTGGCGGCGCCGAGCGTTGCCACGTTTGCCCACGGATCGACGTTGAAGTTAAGCGACTGCAGGAACTGCTGGGCCGCGATGTACAGGCCGCGAAGGCGATTGAAGTACTTCTCGTCGCCGAGATAGAGGTTCTGGGCGACCGTCATGGACGGAACCAGGCTGTTCTCCTGGAACACCATGTTGACCCCGTTGTGCAGGGCCTCGGCGGGAGTGGCGAAATGCGTCGGCTTTCCGTCGACAAGCATTTCACCTGAGGTCGGCGCTGTCACGCCGGCCATCATCTTGGTCAGGGTGGACTTTCCCGCGCCGTTCTCGCCAAGCAGCGCATGGATTTCTCCCTTCTCCAGCGAGAACGACACGTTCTTGACCGCCGGCACGCCCCGATATTCCTTGGTGACGCCTCGCATTTCGATCAGCGATGCCATGCTATTCTCCAAACCCTTCGTCGGTCGGCAGGGAAACGATCGCGTCTCCGCCCTTGCTCGTCGCCAGGAGGCGGCCGTCGGCTTCAAGGCACGACGTGATGCCGTGGCGGCGGCCATCGGCGCGGCTGTGCATGCTGAATATCGGCTGGAACGCCTCGTCCAGGCGCAGAACCAGTCCGTAGGAGCGTGTCGGGGCCCATGGCTTGACGATACCGAGGTGCTTCAGCCCTCCGCCCTGCAGCGGCTCGAGGAACGTCAGCGGCGCTGAAATCGAGGGAGCGATCCACAGATGCTCGGGCACCTCGGTCATCATGCTCTGACGGTAGTCCTCCTCCCTGAGCACGAATTCGATGAGCTGGCTGCGCGGCGCGAAGACCGCAAGCCATGCTCCGCCTCCCGCGGCTGGTGAAAGGCGCGCCGGGTAGCCGGCTATGTCGCCGAGTTCCACGACCGGCCGCTGTCCCTTGGCAACGCGTATGAGCTGGTTGCGCCAGCTCTCCGACACGATGACGCTGCCGTCGGCCTGCGCCAGCAGGCCATAGGGGAACGCAAGACCGTCCGCCAGGCATTCGGCTTCGCCGTCGACCGGCACGCGCCAGACCGAACCACTGGCATTCTTCTGCATGAAATCGCGCTTCCAGCGCGAGGGCTGGTTCGAGGCCGAGCCCACGGCCAGGACAAGCGTGCCTTCGTCAACGAAGCTCAGCGCGGTCGGGCATCTGATGTCGTGACCACCGACCTTCGACAATGTCCTGCCGTCGTGGCGTCCGCCCTTGAGCAAGACACGACCGTCGTCCAGCCCGACGGCGAAACCGCCGCCCGGACGCGCTGCGAGCGCTGTCACCGGGCTGTCGAAAGTCGCCACGCTTTCCGACGAAGACCCGCGCAGTGACCTGACCTCGTTGCCCGAGGAGAAGAGGATGCTCGAACCGTCGGATATGAGATTATCGGGCGATTTGGCTTCGAGGGCGAGCGGAGAGCCCTCGATGACCTGATTGGGACTGAGCGCGCCGTCCATGGGCGGCACGGTGACCGAATAGGCGCCGGCACCACGCCAGGCGTCGAAGAGATTTCGGATGGCGCTGATCATTTCTGCTTCCCCCAATAGCAGTCCTGATTGGTGAAGTTCGGATCGGCGCCCGGGATTTTGTATTTGCCGACCCGGTTGTTGTAGATGCCGCCGAGATAAAGGTAGCCCTTGTGCTCGTTGCAGGAGGTGAGCATGGGGTGGTTGACGCCGCTCTTGTCCCACAGGCAGTCGACGATCTTGCCCTGTTCGGTGAACTTCACCACATTGCCGACGTTCATCTGCGGGAAGAGCCATTCGTCCTGCGCCACCCGCTGCACCATCCGCTTGCGGAAGCCCGGCTTGCGCAGGGCGAGATCGAAGACCGGTGCAGGCATGCCGACGATCGCCAGCCAATATGTGCCGTCCGAAGCGCGATTAATGTTGTCGGCGTAGCCAGGCAGGTTGGTGATGAGTGTCTCGACCTTGCCCGCCTTCGGACCTTCCAGCCAGTAGCGCTCGACCGAGCAGCCCCAGGTTGTCGCGAACAGCACGGACTTGCCGTCGTGCGCCACGCAGACGCCGTTCGGGAAACGCAGGTTGGGAACGACGGTCCTTGTCGTCTTGTCCCGCGGATCGTAGCAAAGGATGCGACCGTTGCCGCGGCCCTCAAGCGCGTCCACCATCCATTCGTCCGGGTCGAAGCGTATCGTGCCCTCGCTGAAAAAGACCCGGCCGTCCGGTGCAATGTCGAGATCGTCCGCGTAGCGGATGCGGGAATCGTCGATGATGGAGAACAAGGACCGGTTCGTTTCGTCGGCGAGCTTGACCACCTCGCGCGTGTCCTTGCGGATCTGGTAGAGCCCCATGCCGGCAACGCAGCATGTCAGGTTGCCGTCCCGGTCGAAGGCCATGCCCAGCGGCGCGCCGCCGATATGGGCGTAGACTTCCCAGCGTTTGTGGTCCGGGCCGAAGTAGCGGATGATGTCGCCCTGCCGGTTGCCGAAGTAGATGTTGTCGTCCCGGTCGAGCAGCGGATCCTCGCAGCCATCGATCTCGCCAAGGCCGATAAGCTCCACGTCGCGCAATTTGTCGTTGAGCGCGTAGGGAGAGTCGGATCCTTCCTCGGTGGAGGGGCAAGGCACCATCTTGAAGTAGGTCGGCGAAACATAGACCTGCGACAACACCTTGTGACGGTTCTTCAGCCAGCGGACATCGATCGCGACGGCGATCAGCAACGCCATGCCGAGCACCATTGTGTTGGCGCCGCTGGTCAGGCCGAGCCGAACGAGACTGTTGGTGATGATGAGCACGATGATGGCGCCGAGGACGGCCTTGGCGATCGAGCCGCGGCCGCCGCCGAGGCTGATCCCGCCGAGGACGGCGGCGGTAAGCGCCGTGACCTCAAGGCCGACACCGGTGCTGGCGCCGGCCGAGGCCAGGCGCGAGGCATAGAAGATGCCGCCGGCCGCCGCGAGCAGCCCCGACATGACATAAGTTATCGCGACCGTGCGGCGCACGTTGATGCCGGCATTGTGCGCCGAACGGCGCGAACCGCCGACGGCGAGAATGTGCCAGCCGGGGCGAAGCCGGGACAGGAAGACATGGCCGACAATGGCGATCACCGCCGCGAGCAGGAACGCGACCGGAATGCCGAAGACGCCGTCGCCGCCGACAAAGTTCCAGACTTCCGATGTCTGGGTGGGCAGAAGGATGTCGATTGAATAGTTGAGCACCAGCGTGTCGTCGATCGCCCGCACGATAATCAGCGTGACGAGAGTGGTGAGAAAGGCGCGCAGCCGCAGGTAGCCGACCAGCACGCCGTTCACGAGGCCGACCGCCGCGCCCGACAACAGCGCGGCCCCGGCCGCCGCCCATACCGGGTAGCCCAGCCAGTTGAACATCGCCAGCATCACGAAATTGCTGAGCGCGAAGGTCGAGCCGACGCTGAGATCGATGCCGCCGGCGAGCATGACGACCGTCATGGCAAGCACGACGAAGAGAATTTCGCCGAGCTCCCTCGCCTGATCGCTGACGCCGACGCCGCCGAGGAAGTTGGGTATGAGGGACCAGAAGATGCCCAGGGTGACGACCAGGATCAGGAACGGGATCGCGTTGTCGATCCAGTTCTTGGACAGAATCTCACCGATCACATGGTCCGGTATGAGGCGCGTGCGCCAGCGAGCGTAGGTCTCCGAGGCCGACATCAGCGGCGCCTCCTGCAAAATCAGTCACAGGGAGCGGCGCTTGCGCGCCGCTCGTTTTTGTTTCGGATTGTTCGCCTCATCCACTCATTGCTGCGTCCAGCAGGAGGTCGGCGTGACGTTTTCCTTGGTGATGGTCGTCAGCGTCGAATAGAAGCCGAAGGGCTTGGAGCCGGGCTTTTCCGGTGGGTTCTGCAGCAGCGAGCGGACGGCGAGAGCCAGGTCGCGGCCCTGTTCCTTCGCGTTGTAGCCGACATAGGCGTCGAAGGTGCCGTCCTCGATACGATCGCAGGCTGCTTCCTTGCGGCTGCCGCCGTCCGTTATCAGCTTGACCTTTCCGGTCTTGCCGGCTTCGGCGATCGCAGCGGCAGCGCCCATGTCCTGGCTGTCCCAGAACCCCACGACGGCGCAAAGATCCTCGTTCTGCTTCAGGATGGTCGCGGTGATGTCCTTGGCCTTGGAGGCATCCCAGTCGCCCGACTGCGTTGCGACGACCTTGAGCTCGGGATAGCGGGTCAGGGCATCCTTGACCCCCTGGAGGCCGATGGTGACGGTGGGCGTCGTCGGCGTGCCGATGAGCAGCGCGATCTTGCCGGACTGGCCGGTACCCGCGCCGCAATATTTCGCGGCGATGTCGATCTCGCTCGAAAGCAGGTCGAACCAGTCGACACCGACATAGGCGTCACCGGTGTTGAGCGACTTCAGGTTGACCTGGACGACCGCGATGCCCTGCGCGTTCGCGCGGTCGACCAGCTTCGAATAGGCCGTCATGTCGAGCGGATGCAGGACAAGGACATCCGGCTTCTCGGCGATAAGCTGGGTGACGGCCTGCGCACCGGCGGCGACGTCCCAGCTCGGATCGCGGATGATCAGCTCGTAACCGAACTGTTCGGCGTCCTTCTTCAGCGCGGCGGCCCACGCCTGTGTCAGGTCGATGCCCATCGAGAGCGGCACGAAGGCGACCTTCTTGCCCTTGAGGGCCTTCAGCGTCGTCAGATTCTGGCCGTCGTCGAAATGCTCTGCAACGGCAACGGCCGGCAGCGTGAAGAACGCTGCCGTCAGCAGGCCCATGATAAACTTCCTGATACGCATGACTTTCCTCCCTGGTCACTTGTTGGCTTTGGATTAAGGCGGGTTAGATGTCCCCTTGCTGGGACGTCTGCTCATCGCGCGGATTGACGATCGAATCCGCGACGATGGCCACGAGAAGAATGCAGCTCTTGACGATGTTCTGGATCGTGTACGGGATATCCATGATCGTCATGCCGTTGAGAAGGATGCCGATGAGGAGCGTGCCGACGACGACGTTGCGGACCCCGCCCTTGCCGCCGCTGAGGCCGACGCCGCCGATCACTGCCACCAGGATGATGTCGTAGACCAGCGTCGAGTTGGCGACGCGGGCGTTCATGGAGCTGACGGCCGTGGCCGTGATGATGCCGGCCACGAATCCGATAAGCGATGAGATCACATACTGCACCACCATCATCGGGCGTACGGGCACGCCGGCGACCCGCGCCGTCAGAGGATTGTCGCCCATGGCGAAGATGAAACGGCCCGGACGTGTCTTGCGCAGGAACAGGAACGCAACGAACGAGAACAATGCGAAAAGCAGAACCGGATTGGGAATGCCAAGCACCCGGCCGCTGCCGATCGCCTTGAACGAGGTCGCGGTGGCCGGCATGAAGGTGACATCGTTGGCGACGAGAAAATAGCGGCCGAAGCCGTAGACGACGAGCCCCATAGCCAGGGTCGCGAAAAGCGCGGGTATTTCGACATAGGCGATGAGCAGGCCATTGGCCAGACCGACGGCGAGACAGAGGCAAAGCCCGTAGAGGAGCGCAATGCCGAGCGGCGTGCCGCTGTTGGCCAGCGTCAGCATCCAGGCAACGGAAATCGCCATGGTGGCGACTATGGACAGGTCGATGCCGCGCCCGATGATTGTGAGCGCCATGCCGATGCCGAGCACTCCCAGTATGGAGACGCTGCGCACAAGCGACAGCAGATTGTCGGCCTGCAGAAATCCCTTCAGCGTCGCCGCGAAGACGAGGAAAAGGACAACGGCAATGGTGAAGACGATCTTTTCCTGACTGAAGTGAAAGGCCTTCAGGTAACGGCCCGCCGAGGCGCTCACGACAGGAGCTCTCCGGATGGCCTATCAGTGGCCGGGCAAAGAACCGCCTTCATTGCATGACAGCGCACGGCATTCCTCCCTCATTCCCACCCTTAGCCGCCCTGCGCGCGAGTCCTCCGGCGCATGACGGCAGGGTTTCCTCAGACCCAAATTATCCCAGACGGTTAGAATAAATACTGATCAGTTTTATATTGTCCCGGAAGGTACATGGCTTTGTTTTTTTCCGCAAGCTGACCCTCGAATTTTCGCAAAGCGTTTCCGCGCAATCCATTCGCGGATCGGAAGGCGCGTCTTTGGATATGATGAGTTCTCCACCTTGCGCGCCGCTTCGGTCAGGCGCCCCGGAATTGCGGCTTGCGCTTCTCGGAAAACGCGCGCCGGCCTTCCACGCGGTCCGCGCTGCCGTACAGGTGGCCCCAGAGCATCTCCTCGAAATCCGCCGCCTCGGACAAGGGCAACTCAGCCGCCTTGTCCGCCAAGCGTTTGGCTGCCCGCACCGCCAGCGGCGCGTTGTCGGCTATGGAGCGGGCAATCTCCCTTGCGCGCGGCATCAGCCGCTCCGCCTCGACAACCTCGCTGACGATACCCCATTCCAGTGCCTTGGCCGCCCCGAAGATCTCCCCGGTCAGAAGCAATTGCATCGCGACGGGTCGCGGCAGGGAACGCATCAGGCGTTGGATGCCCGCTATGGCGGGGATGGATCCGATCCTCACCTCGGTCAGGCCGAACCGCGCATTGGCCGAGCCGATGCAAAGATCGCAGTTAAGCGCGATCTCCATTCCGCCGCCGACCGCCGCGCCGTTCACGGCGGCAATGATGGGCTTGGTCAACCCCATCCTGCTCAGCGCGATATTGCGGACATAGAGCGGGTGGGTCGCATCGGTCTTGCGATCGAAATAGCCCTGGAGGAAGCCGCGTTCCTTCGGAACGGTCTCGTGGATATCGGCGCCGGCGCAAAAAGCCAGGATTCCGGCGCCGGTGAGAATGGCGACCCGCGCGCTCCCGTCGTCCTCGAAACGCAGCAGCGCTTCGTTCAGCGCGACCATCGTCGAGGGCGCCAGCGCGTTTCTGCGAGCCGGCCGATCGATGACGATCGTCGCAATGCCGTCCGCGACCTTGAAATCGATCATCCGTCACGCCCTCCCCGGCTTCAATTCGGGCGAGGGTGCGATCGGGAGGCCCGGCTGTCTAATCGCAACTTTTTTTAAGGATACAAAAACGCCGGCTTTGAATGACCGGTCAGGCCATCGGTCCTGCTCTCCCGATTGGCCGGCGAAACCGCCCTAGCCCAGCCTGAGGTCTCTCGCCCGCTTGAGCATCTCAAGCACGATCGGCTCGTTCTCGCCCTTGCGCACCACGGCGAAGAACGCGATTGGGTCGGCGACCATCTCGGGCACCGGAACGAATTCGCCTCTCGCGATCCTGTCGCGTACCAGGAGTTCGGGCAGGATCGCCATGCCGCCGGAACTGGCGACGACATCGATCAGCGTGCGGACATGGTTGCAGGTGTTTATCACGGGCCGCTTCAGGTTGGATTGCCTGAGCGATTCCGCCATCACCTGGTAGAGATGTGAGGGCCTCGACAGGCACCAGACCGGAAGATCGGGCACCTCGCCGCCATCCACGGACCGCGAAAGCCGCGAGGCAAGCTCGCGGCCCATCAGCCACTTCATCTCGACCGTGCCGATCGGAGCTGCCTCCAGCGCCGGGCTGCCGATCGGTCCGACAAGGAAAGCAAAATCGATGGCGCCGGCTTCAAGCTTGTGCCGCAGGTGGATCGTGAGGTCGATCTCAACCTCCAGAGTGACGTTCGGCATCAGGCGTTTGATCTCGGACAGAAATGCCGGCAGGCTCTCGACCGCGACGATCTCGCCACAGCCGATCTTCACAATCCCGGTCGCCGTCGAAAATGCTTCCGTCGCGAGCAGGACGGTCTCGAGCTGCGCCCACAGGGCCTCGCATTGCGCGGCGAACTCCCTGCCCTTCACCGTCAGCAGCATGCGCCGGCCTTCACGCCGAAAAAGGCTGAAGCCGAGATGGTTCTCGAGTTCCCTGACGCGCGCCGATATCGACGGCTGGGTCGTGTTCAGTCTTTCCGCGGCCGCGTTGAACGTGCCAAGGCGCGCGATCCAGAGCAGCGTCTCGATATGATAGAGCGCGATGCGATTGATCACGAGCGGCAGGCCTCCGGTCCCAACATGAAGCTGCGGCGCCCGCCCTTTCTACGCCTCTCCAGGGATTTATCAGGACGCCCGGCCAATGGCGCTCGTGGCACGCCGCGAACGGCTGCCGCGATCAATGCACGGCCGCGTACATGATGCGCTCTTCGGTCGCCTCGCCCGGCGTGAACTCCTCGACGATGCGGCCGAGGCGCGAAACCAGTATCCGGTCCGAGAGGTTCATGATCTCGGGCAGATAGGACGAAATCACCATCACGGCCAGCCCGTCGTCGGCGAGCTTTCCGATGATCTCGTGGATCTCGGCGATCGCGCCCACGTCCACGCCGCGCGTCGGCTCGTCGAAGATCACCAGCTTCGGCTTCTGCACAAGGCCCGAGGCGATGACCACCTTCTGTTGGTTGCCGCCGGACAGTTCGATGACGCGCGCGTTGGAGTTGATGGCGCGGATATTGAGCTTCTTCGTCCACTCGTCCGCCAGGACTTTCGCGCTGGCATGGTTCACGACGGCGGCCGTGTTGAGGCCCGCGCCGAGCAACCCCGAATAGAGATTGTCGGCGATCGACATCGTCTCGAAGAACCCCTCAAGCTTGCGGTCCTCGGTGACGTAGACGATGCCGTCCCGGACCGCCGGTCGAGGCACGCGGTAGCGCACGGAGTCACCGAAGAGCTTTATCTCGCCGCCGTGGAAATAGTTGCGCTTCTGCACGCCCGCTACGACCTTGGCCGTCTCCGTGCGTCCCGAACCGATCAGGCCGAAGATACCCGTGATCTGTCCGGCGTAGATGGAGAAGCTGTTGTTGCGCACCATCGAGCCCATCGAGAGGTTCTGGACGCTGAGCACCTTCTCGCCGGCCGCGCGGTTCTTGCGCGGAGCATTCGAGTAGAGTTCGTTGGACAGGCTGCGGCCAACCATGGCTCGAATGATGCTGTCGCGGTCGAAATCGCTGGTATCGCCGGTGGTCACCAGTTCGCCGTCGCGCAGGATCGTGATGCGATCAGAGATCGACAGCGCCTCCTCCAGCGCATGCGAGATGAAGACGATGGAAACCCCGCGTTCCTTCAGCCGCTTGATCAGGGAAAAGAAGTAGTACTTTTCTTCCGGGGTGAGCGAGGCGGTGGGCTCGTCGAAGATGATGACGCGCACGTCCTGGCGCACCGCCCGGGCGATCTCGACCATCTGTTTCTTGGCAGCGCCGAGCGTGGCCACCGTGGCCCAGGGATCGACGTTGAAATTGAGCGACTGCAGGAACTGCTGGGCGGCGATGTAAAGGCCGCGCAGGCGGTTGAACAGTCGCTCGTCGCCCAGATAGATATTCTGCGCCACCGACATCGATGGAACCAGGCTTGTTTCCTGGAACACCATGGCGATGCCGTTGGCGAGGCCTTCGGCCGGCGTCTGGAAGGATACTTCCTTGCCGTCGAGCAGCATCTTGCCGCCCGAGCGCTCGGTGACCCCGGCCATGATCTTCATCAGGGTCGACTTGCCTGCGCCGTTCTCGCCCAGCAGGGCGTGGATTTCGCCTTTGCGAAGCGTGAAGTTGACCTTCTTGACGGCGGTGACCCCTCGGTAATCCTTGGTCACCGACTGCATTTCGACGATAGAGGTCATGCCCGCTCCGCTTTAGCTGCAAGCGCCATCAGGACGCCGTCCCCCTTGCTCGCCACCATGGTCGCGCCGTTCCAGTCCGCGGCGCTGGTCACGCCGTGGCGCTTGCCGTCGGACCTGCTGTGGAAGCTGTCGACCGGTTTGAAGTTCTCGTCGAGCCTGACAAGCAGGCCATAGGATCGGGTCGGCCCCCAAGGCTTGTGGATGCCGAGATGCTTCACGCCTCCACCCTGCAGCGGTTCCTTGAAGCTGCGTCCCGCGCGCAGCGACGGCGCCATCCAGAAATCCTCCGGCACCTCCGCTATCATGCGTTCGCGATAGACCTTCTCGCGCAGTACGAATTCGATCATCTGACTGCGCGGCGCGAACACGCTGAGCCAATAGCCCTGCCCCGACGCGGCACGTGCGAGACGACCGGGATACCCCGGAATGTCCCCCAGTATGGTCTCCCAGCTGCCATTGGGGCGCTTGCGCACCAGGCGATGCCTCCACGCCTCCGAAACTACCGGCGCTCCGCTGGGGTCGGTGACAATGCCGGCCGGGAACGCCATGCCTTGGCCGATCGTTTCACCCCGCGATCGTGAGGGCGGCACCCGCAGCACGGTCCCATCCGACCCGAGCGTCATCAAGTCCCGCTTCCATTCCGACGCGCTGTTCCTTGTCGAGCCGACACAGACCAGCAGCGCGCCGTCGTCCGCCAAGCTCATCGCGGTTGCCGACGCGCCTTTTTCCGGAAGATCGATCTCGATCTCGTTCGCATCGCCTGCAGCGGGCCTGATAAGAACGCCGCCTTTGTCGAAGCCGATCGCCAGACCGGCGCCTTCCGATGCCGCAAGCGTGGAGATCGGGGCGTGGTAGGCCTTCACCAGCCGCGGCTGCGCACCCGGCGCGTCCAATGCCAGGAGCTTTTCGGCCTGGCTGAAATACAGCACGCCGCCATTGACCGTGAGGTTGTCGATACCGGTCGCATCTAAAGCGGTGGGAGCTTCGTCCAGCCGCGCATTGGGACGCATGGCGCCGTCCATCGACGGAACCGTGATGGAATACTCGCCCCGGCCCCAGACGGCGTCCCAGATCCGTGTCAGACTGTTTCTCACGACCAGTTCCTGAAATAAAGCGCGCGATCGTTGAAGTTCGGATCGGCATCCGGCAGCTTGAGTCGGCCAAGCCGGTTGTTGAAGACGCCCCCCAGATAGAGATACCCCTTGTGCTCGCGCATCGAGGTGATCATGGGGTGCTTCTGGCCCGAACGGTCCCAGAGGGATTCGAGGATCTTGCCGTTGACGTCGTATTTGACCACGCCGCCGGTGTTGATGTTCGGATAGATCCATTCCTCGAAGGCCACGCGCTGGGTCATGCGCCGGCGGAAGCCCGGCATGCGCATGGCGAGGTCGAGCGAGGGTGTGCGCATGCCGAGCATTGCGACCCAGAAATGTCCGTCGGATGAGCGCCGGATGTTGTCGGGATACCCCGGCAGGTCGGTGATGACCGGAAGCACCTTGCCCTTCTGCGGCCCGGCGAACCAGTAGCGGTTGATACGTCCCGCCCAGGTCTCGGCGAAGAACAGCGACTCGCCGTCGCCCGTCATGCAGATGCCGTTCGGGAACATGCGGCCCGGCAGGACGGTGCGCGTGACCCCGGTCTTCGGATCATAGCGCAGGACACGCCCGTTGCCACGTCCCTCCATGGAGTCCGTCGCCCAGTCGGTGACATCGTAGCGGATCGTCGCCTCGCTGAAATAGACGGAGCCGTCGGGCGCGAAATCCATGTCGTCGGCGAAGCGCATGCGACTGTCGTCGATGATCGAAAGCCGGCTGCGATTGGTCTCGTCGGCCAGCCGGATCACCTCGCGGTCCGGCGTCACCTTGTAGAGGCCCATGCCGCTGATGCAGGCATAGAGCGCGCCTTCCCCGTCGAAGTGCAGGCCGAGTGGCTGGCCTCCGATATGGGCAAAGATTTCGCGGCGCGTATAGTCGGGCGCGAAGAACTTGACGATGTCGCCGTGACGGCTGCCCGTGTAGATGTTGTCGTCCTTGTCGAAGGCCAGGTCCTCGGCGCCGTCCACCTGGTCGAGGCCGATCGGCTCGGCCTCGGCCAGCCGGTCGTTGATCTCGTAGGGCGAGCCGGAACCCGGATCGGTCGCGGCGGCCGCTGTCGGGGCGAAGTAGGTCGGCGAGACATAGACGCGCGAAAGCAGCTTATGCCGGTTCTTGAGCCAGCGTACGTCGGTGGCGACGGCAACGAGCAGCGCGCCGCCGAGCAGAAGCGAATTGTAGCCGCTCGGCATCTGCAATCGAAGCAGGCTGCCGGTCAGCAGGACGACGATGAAGGTTCCGAGCAGCGCCTTGGCCACGGAGCCGCGACCGCCGCCGAGGGAGTTGCCGCCGAGCACCGCCGCCGTCAGGACGGTGACCTCCAGGCCGGCGCCGGTTTCCGAGCCGGCGCTGTTGAGGCGCGCCGCGTAGAGGATGCCGGCGAAGCTGGCGAAGATGCCCGATATGACATAGGTCAGGCACACGGTGCCGCGCACATTGATGCCGGCGTTGTAGGCCGAACGCCGCGATCCCCCGACCGCCGTGATGTGCCAACCCTTGCGCATGCGGGTGAGGAAGATGTGCAGCGCCACCGCGACGACCAGCACCAGCACGAAGTTGAAGGGAATGCCGAGCACGCTACCCGCCGCCAACAGGTCCCATAGATGCGAATCCGGCATGAAGAGGACGACGTCGCGGGCGTAGCGGAACGTCAGGATCTCGACGATGGCGTCGATGATGATGAGCGTCGCGAGCGTGGTGAGGAAGGCGCGGAGCTTGAGGTAGCCGACCAGGACGCCGTTGACGAGCCCACAAAAGGCGCCGACCAGGATCACGATCGCAATGCCCGCCAGCACTGGCACCTGGATATAATTGAGCAGGAACAGCGTCAGGAAATTGGCAAGGGCGAAGACCGATCCGACGCTGAGGTCGATGCCGCCGGCAAGGATGACGAGCGTCATCCCCAGCACCACGAAAGTCAGCTCGCCCATCTGCCTCAGCATGGTCGAGAAGGTTCCGAAGGTGAAGAAATTGTCGATGACGGTGCCGAAGAAGATCAGCAGCAGCGCAAGGATGAAGACCGGGATCGCATTGTCGATCCAGTTCTTCGAAAGCAGTTCACCCACGACGTGGTCTGGCACCAGGCGGTAACGCCATTTCGCATACGTTTCCGATATCGCCATTTCACATCTCTGAATTCGTAACCTGCGGAAAATAGAGCGCCCGTGCGGGGCGCTCTATCGAAATGGGCTCAGTAGCCGCGCTTGATCTCGTCCAAGGTCCAGCACGAACTCGGGGTCAGCGCCTCCTTGGTGAGGTTCTGCGTCGTCAGGTAGATGGCGAACGGCTCGAGCGTTTCCCCGGCCGGACGCTGCAAGATGACGGCGATTGCGTCGTTGATGTGCTTCGACAGCTCACGGATGTTGTAGGAGACGTAGAAGTCATAGCTGCCGTCGGCGATCTTTTCGCAGGCCGCCTTCTCTCCCGCGCCTTGCGAGACGACGAACACCTTGCCGGTCAGGCCGGCTTCGCGGATGGCGGCGGCCATGCCCGAATCCTGGCCGTCCCAAAGGCCGAAATAGCCGCAAAGGTCAGGCGACTGGCGGACCACCGTCGAGACGACCGAATGAGCCTTGCTGGCATCCCAGTCCGCGGCCTGGTCGGACACCACGGTCATTTCCGGATGCGCCGCCATGACGTCGTTGAAGGCCTTCATGCCGATGAAGTTCGTGGGATTGTTCGGCGTGCCTTCCAGAGCGGCGATCTTGCCGTTGCCGCCGTTCTTGGGGCTGCATTTCTCGACCAGCTTGAGAGCGTTCGTCTCGGCGTTCTTGTACCAGTCGATGCCGACATGGGCGGTCGAGTTGGTGGTCGCCTTGACATTGACCTGCAGCACCCGGACGCCGGCTTCCATCGCCTGCTTGATGACGCGCGCATAGGCCTGCATGTCGACGTTCTGGATGATGACGAGATCGGGATGCTCGCTGATGATCTGCGTGATCGCCTGGACGCCCTGGTCGACGTTCCAGTTCGGGTCGCGAATCTGGAGCTGGAAGCCGTACTGGTCGGCCATCCGCTGCATGCCCGCGGCGAAGCCCGCCGCGATGTCCATGCCGATCGAGATCGGCACGAACACAACCTTCTTGCCCTTCATGCTCTCGTAGAACTTGGTCGACATGCCGTCGTCGAAGCCGCCACCTTCAGCCTTGGCGGCCGACAGGCCAAGCGTGAGTGCGATGGCTGCGCTTCCTATGATGTTGATAAGCTTTTTCATTTTCTCCTCCATTTGGTCAGTAGCGTCAGATATCGCCTTGTTGCGACGTCTGTTCGTCACGCGGGTTCAGAACCGTGTCGATGATGATGGCGACCAGCAGGATCACTCCCTTGATGAGGTTCTGGATCGAATAGGACACGTTCATGATCGTCATCCCGTTGAGAAAGATGCCGATCAGCAGCGTGCCCACGATGACGTTGAAGATCCCGCCGCGGCCACCGCTCAGCACGATGCCGCCAAGCACGACGACGAGGATGACATCGTAGACCATGGTCGAGTTGACAACGCGGGTATTCATGGTGCCGACGAGCGTCGCCAGGACCAGCCCCGCAAAGAAGGCGATTGACGCCGAAATCACATATTGCAGCAGCATCATCGGCCGGGTCGGCATGCCCGCGATGCGCGCCTTCAGGGGGTTGTCGCCCATGGCCCGGATGAACACGCCGGGTTTGGTGTGGCGCAGGAAAAGATGCGCCAGCAGCGCGACCGCAGCAAAGGCAATCACCGGGATCGGAATGCCGAACAGGTAGCCCGCGCCGAATTCTCGGGTCCAGGACGCGCTTTCGGGAATGAAAAGGAGGTCGACATCGACGAAGGCGACACGGGTGAAGCCGTAGATCGCCGTGGTCATGGCGAGCGTGGCGAATATGGCGGGGATCTCCGCGTAGGCCACCAGGAAACCGATGACCAGACCAATGCAGACCACGAAGATGTAGCCGAGCAGGACCGCCTGCCAGACCGGCGTGCCGCCGCCCAGCATGAAGATCACCCAGGCGACCGACATGGCCATCGTCGAGATGATGGCCAGATCGATGCCGCGTCCGATGATGGTGAGCGCCATGCCGATGGCGAGGATTCCCAGGATCGAAACGCTCTGGACCAGCGACAGCAGATTCCCGGCATTGAGGAAGCCGGGAAGGGTCACGCCGAAGACAACGAACATTAGCGCGGCGATCGCGAGAACGATCCGCTCCTGCGAGAAAAATGCCGAGCGCCGAGCGCCGGCCCTCTCGTTGATTGCCGTTTGCATAGTACCAGTCCCTCCACAGGCCCCGAGGGGCCAACCATGCGGCAACTACATGGTCAATACACGCTCCGAATAGAGTTCGCTCAAAAGCTCCGCCCTATGTTCGTCAAGTACGGGCGCCGGTCGCCGGATGGCGCCCGGCGTGACGCTCAGGCGCCCAACAACCGCATGCATCGGCAGCGTGCCCATGTCGTCATCTTCCATCTCGACGAAAGTGCCCCTCGCCCGCACATGCGGGTCCTCCATGAGGCTCGCGGCGTCGTAGATCGGCCCGACCGTGACCTCGGCCTTGTCGAAATGCGAAAGGTTCTCGACAAGCGTGCGCTGCGCGATGAAAGCGCCGATTATCGCATCCAGCTCCTCGACGTTCTCGACGCGCTTCTCGTTGGTGACGAAACGTGGATCCGAGCACAGCTCCGGATGGCCGATCGAGCGGAACAGGCGAAACGCCATCTCCGGGGTGGAGGCCGAGAGCGCGACGTAACCTTCGTCCCGGGTGCGATAGATGTTTCGCGGCGCCGACAGAGCGGTCCTGTTGCCTGTGCGCGTCGGCACCGCGCCGGTCGCCTTGTAGACGGCCTGGTCCGCGCCGAGGATCGAGATGATGGGCTCGAGCAGCGAGAGGTCGATCTCTTGCCCCTTGCCCACACCGAGTTCGGCCTCCCTGAGGGCCACGAGCACGGCGGAAGCCCCGTAGAGGCCGGCGATGGAATCGGCGAGCCCAAGATTGGGCAGCAGCGGCTCGCGGTCGGGAAACCCGTTCTTGTAGGCGAAGCCGGACGCAGCCTCGACAAGCGTGCCGAAGCCGGGTTTGTCCTTGTAGGGGCCTGTCTTGCCCCAGCCGCTGATGCGCGCCACCACGAGCTTCGGCTGAAGCTCGAGCAACTCCTCCAGGCTGAAGCCTAGCCTGTCGAGGACACCGGGCCGGAAGTTCTCGACCAGGACTTGGGAACTAGCGACCAGCCGCCGGAATATGTCGCGGTCGTCATCCTTCTTCAGGTCGATGACGATGCTGCGCTTGTTGCGGCCATAGACCTTCCACTGCACCGGTATGCCGTTGAGCTTCCAGGCGCGCAGGGAATCGCCTTCCGGCGGCTCCACCTTGACGACATCGGCACCCAGATCGGCCAGCACATGGGTCAGCATGTTGCCCGCGACGAGGCGGGAAAGATCCAGCACCCGGACACCGTCCAGCGGACATTTCCTGTCGCGAGCGTATGCCTCAGCCACCAACTTCCTCCCTAAGTGCTGAGGCGGGTGTACGGCAGGGCGCGGAGGCGCGGAAATAGCATCTGCCGACTGGGCTATTGGAAAAAGCTTTCGCGAATTGCATGCTTCTCAAACGAGAACGGCGCAGAATGGACAAGCCTCCGGCCCGACACGCACAATGCGGTCGCTGGATCGAGGAAAGGTTGAAGGCGCCATGCACCCGTCGAAGGTTCAAATCACCGAGGTTGGAACGCGCGACGGGCTCCAGTCCGAAAAGACCTTTGTTCCCACGGATCGCAAGATCGAGTTCATCAAGGGCTTCACGGCAGCCGGCCTGCAGCGCATCGAGGCTACCTCGTTCGTCTCGCCTCGCGCCGTGCCGCAACTCGCCGACGCGTCGGAGGTCGTCGCCGCTGTCCGGGATATCGGTCCGACGATCGCCGCGCTAGTGCCCAACGCGAAGGGTGCGATGCGGGCAGTCGAGGCGGGCGTGGACGAAATGGTGGTTTTCATCTCGGCATCGGAAAGCCACAGCAGCACCAATCTGAACATGACCGTCGACCAGGCGATAGCGGCCGTGGAGCCCGTGGCGGAAATTGCCCGGCAAAGCGGGGTCGTGCTGCGCGCCGCCATCGCGGTGGCGTTCGGCTGCCCGTTCGAAGGCGACGTTCCGACCTCCACCGTCAGCGCGATCGCTACGCGATTGATTGCGCTCGGGATCGATTCCCTGACGCTTGGCGATACGACGGGCATGGCATCGCCACGCCATGTCGAAGCCGTCTGTGGCCGACTTCTGACGGATCATCCGGATATCCGGCTCACGCTGCATTTCCACAACACCCGAGGCATGGGCCTGGTGAATGTTCTGGCCGGCCTGCGGCTTGGCATAGACCAGTACGAATCCGCCGCAGCCGGACTTGGCGGTTGCCCTTTCGCCGCGGGCGCGACGGGCAACATCTGCACCGAGGATCTGGTCTATATGCTGTCGGAGCTCGGCATCGAAACCGGCATCGATCTCGAAGCGATGATCAGGGTCGCGAAAGAGATGGAACGCTGCCTCGGCAGGTCATTGCCCGGCCAGTTGATGCGCGCTGGCCCTCGCACACGGCTTCACCCCATCGAGTCGGTGCGCCGAGCCGTCGGCTGACCGGACGAAGGCCCCCGGCGGCGGCGCGCCAGTCCGGTCAGGCGGCCTTGTGGGCATCCTCGATGATCAGGTCGGCCGCCTTCTCGCCGATCATGATCGTCGGCGCGTTGGTGTTGCCGGTCGTCAGGTAGGGCATGATGGAAGCGTCCGCCACCCTCAGCCCTTCGATGCCGCGGACCTTCAGGCGCGGATCGACCACCGCCAGCTCGTCCAGGCCCATCTTGCAGGTGCCGACCGGGTGGAAGAGCGATGAACCTTCGCGGCGTACGAACTCCTCGACCTGCGCGTCGTCGCTCACCGCGTTGCCCGGGCGTGTCTCCTTCACCACATAGGGCGAGAAGGCCGGCGCCCCGAAGATACGCCTGGCATGGGCCAGTCCAGCCGACATGACCCGGAGATCATCCCGATCGGTGACATAGCCATAGCGGATCTTCGGCCGCGCGCTCGGGTCGGCGCTGTCTATCAGCACGCTGCCACGGCTGCCTGGACGCGTCGGGCAAACGGCGACTGTCATGCCCGGTTCGTTTTCGAGAACCAGCGCCTTGCCGAACACGTAGCTCGCCGGCGTGAAGAGAAGCTGCAGGTCCGGGCTCTCCAGGCCTTCCCTGCTCCGGCCAAACACCATCGCGCTCGTGACGCCGAACGTCAGGGCTCCGTTGCCGGCAAAGCCGAATTTCAACACCTCACGGGCGAGTCGCCATCCTCTTGCAAGCTCGTTGATCGTGGTCAGGTCGCGCAGGCGGCTGACGAGCCGCACGGTGAGATGATCGGACAGGTTTCGTCCCACGCCCCGCAAGGCGACCCGCGTCTGTACCCCCACGGACGACAGGTGCTGCGGGTCGCCGATGCCGGCGAGCTGCAGCAGCTGGGGAGATCCGATCGCTCCGGCCGACAACACGACCTCGCGCCCTGCCCTGACCTCCTTCGATTGCCCACCCTGGACATATCGCACGCCGACACACCGGTTGCCTTCGAAGATCAGAGCGGTGGCGGTGGCATTCGGGATCACCTCGACATTGCGCCGAGCGGCCGGAACCCGGAGATACGTCCGGTACGTCGACCCGCGCAGGCGGCCGCGCCGCGTCATCTGGGCATAGCCGACGCCCTCCTGCTGCGCGCCGTTGAGGTCGCGTGTGTAGGCGAACCCCGCTTCCTGCGCGGCCTTGATGAACAGATGGGTCAGGGGAAGTATGGTCCGGTAGTCTTCCACCTTCAGCGGACCCGACTTGCCGCGATAATGCGGATCGCCAGCGCCCGCGTATGTCTCGGCGCGGCGGAAAAGCGGCAGAACGTCGTCGTAGCTCCAGCCACGGCAGCCGAGCTGCGCCCAGCCGTCATAGTCTGCCGGGTTGCCGCGGACATAGAGCATGCCGTTGATCGAGCTGCTGCCTCCCAGAACCTTGCCGCGCGGCGTGTGGATCTGCCGGCCGTATGTGCCCTCCTCCGGCTCGGAGGCGTACATCCAGTTGTAGGTCGAGTTGTAGAGCATGTGACCCACGCCGGCGGGAATGTGGATGAGCGGATGGGCGTCCCGGCCGCCGGCTTCGAGAAGGCACACCTTGTGACCGGCTTCCGCGAGTCGTGCCGCGACCACGCACCCGGCCGAGCCGGCACCTATAACGACGAAGTCTGGCTGCATGACGCTCCTCCCGCGACCGGCGAACTCCCAATCGCATCGACTGCATGGAAGGATGGAAAACCACACGCTTGGACGCGCATGAAATATTGAACATCGCTATGGCTATACGTAAGCCTTATATCCTATGGAAGCGGACTCCGCCGCAACCGGGGTTCGCGAGGAACTGGAATGGAACTAAGGCAGCTTCGCTATCTCATATCCATCATTGATTTCGGCAGCTTCTCCAAGGCCAGCGGCCAGCTCAATGTCGCCCAGCCGGCTCTCAGCCAGCAGATAGCCAACCTGGAGAGCGAGCTGGAGAGGCCGCTTCTGGTGCGCAGCGCCCGCGGCGTCCAGCCTACAGATGCTGGATTGCGACTCTACCGCCAGGCACAGATCATTCTGGCTCATGTCGAGCAGGCCAAGTCCGACGTTCTGATGTCGGAATTCGCCGAGCAGTTCGTCGGCCAGGTTTCCGTGGGGTTGCCGACCTCGACCGCAACCATGGTCGCGCTCCCCTACATACAGCGCATGCGCGGTAATTTTCCGGGCATTCAGCTCCGCGTGGTGGAAGCGCTCTCCGGCCACCTGATCGAAATGCTGCTCAACAACAGGATCGACCTCGCCATACAGTTCCGCTCCGAGCCGGCGGCGGGCCTGCAGGTCGAAAGGCTTCTCGTCGAGGAACTCTTCTGGATATCGTCCGAGGCCGAGACGAAGGACAAGCCCATCACCTTCGCCGAAATGGCAAAACGCCCCGTCACGGTGCCTGGCAAGCCGCATGCGATGCGGGCCGTGATCGACCAGGCATGTCAGGACATGGGCATAGAACTCCAGATCGTCGCCGACGTCGATTCGCTCCCGGCCTTGCGCGGTATCGCGGCGACGGGCTTCGCCGGCGTTATTCTGCCCCAGTCGGCGCTGGCCGAGTCCACCGGCTATGGCGAGTTGTTCAGCCGCCCTATCGTCGAGCCGAAGCTGACCCGGCCGCTGGCGTTGTGCCGGTCCGAGGGAGCGCCGCGAAGTCGGGCCATGCAGGCAGCCGAGGAAGTGCTGCGTTTCCTCATCAAGGATCTGGTCGAAATCGGCACGTGGAAGGGTGCGACGCTGGATCCTGAACTGGCATCGCGAAAGCCCGACAAGAGCCTGACGCCAAAGGCGAAGCGCCGCAGCAGGCAACCCGAACAGCGAGCCGAGCCCGCCGCTCAGATGACGCCCTTGGTCCGCAAGGCGCCGATCCGGTCCTCGTCATAGCCGACCTCCCGCAACAACGCCTCCGTGTGCTCGCCCAGCCTCGGCGGCGGTAGGCTCGGGCCGGCTTCCATGCCGCCGTGGCGGATCGGCGAGCCGAGAATGAGGATAGGCTCTTCGCCGGGGCGTGTCGTTTCGACGACGATGTCCTGGCTGCGAACCTGCGGGTCGTCGAAAGCCCGGTCGAGCCCATACACTGGGCCACTGGGGATGCCTGCCTTGTTGAGCACCTCGATCCAATGCTCGGTCGAAGCCTCCCGCGTACGCGCCTCGATCAGCGCGTTTATTTCCAGCCGGCGGGCGGTGCGCGCCTCGTTGGTGGCAAATGCCGAATCCGTAAGAAGCTTCTCGAGGCCGAGCGCCTTGACCAGCTTCTGGTAGACGGCCTCGTTGGAGGGGGCGATCGCGATCTCGCCATCGGCGGTTGCAAACAGCCCGTAGGGTGCGACCAGCGCATGGTCGTTTCCCGTGCGCGACGCGGCCACGCCTGAGTTGAGGAAGTTGGTCCCGTGGAAGGACAGCATGCTCATGAGGCTTGCCAGCATGCTCACGCTGAGGGCGCTGCTTTCCGTGCGCTCGTCCCTGCCGTGGAGCGCCGCCGCGATCCCGAGCGCCGCATAGAGGCCGCAGACGAGATCGGCTATCGGCACTCCGCTGCGCATCGGCGGATCCTCCGCCCTGCCGTTGCAGCTCATGAAACCGCTCATCGCCTGCACTATGAAGTCGAAGGCGGGACGATCGGCGTACGGACCGTCGATGCCGAAGCCGTTGATGTTGCAATGGATGAGGGCCGGATTGATCGCCTTCAGCCGCTCCGGCGCGAAACCCATCTTGCCCAGCACGTCCGGGCGGAAATTCTCGACCAGAACATCGGCTTGCGCCAGAAGGTCCGCCAGTACCTGCTTGCCTTCGGGAGAATAGAGATCGAGCGCGATCGAACGCTTGTTGCGGTTATAATTGGCAAAGTAGCTGCTCATGCCACCGACCATGACGCCTTGCTCGCGAACCGGGTCTCCCTGCTCCTTCGGCTCGACCTTGATCACTTCGGCTCCGAGATCGGCCAGAAGAGCCGTACAGAACGGGCCCGAGATCACACGGGTGAGGTCGACGATACGCACGTCCTTGAAAGACAAGCAGATTCTCCCATTGTTCAGGCAAGCTCTTGCTGATGGAAACCGAAGGAAGCGCAAGGCGGCAACAAAAACTCCACGATGCGTGACCTTCCCGATCGAGAGGCCACGTTTCGTCGGCTGGGGCTAGGATCGCGAAATCTTATGGCCGCTTACCCGCTTCGTATTTTGCCGGGCGCGGTTCACGGCCTAGACTGGCCGCTTCTGATGCATCGGGAGAATGCCATGTCAGCGCAAGCGGCGTCCAAGGTCGAGAAGCCGACCCTCAAAGACCACGCGAATTTCATTGGCGGCAAGATGCGGCCGGCGGCGGACGGACGCACGATAGACGTGATCTGCCCGTCGGACGGCCAGGTCTTCGCTACGATCGCAAGAAGCGGGCAGGCCGATGTCGACGCCGCGGTCCGGGCGGCCCGTGTCGCCTTCGACACCGGAGCATGGCCGCGAACCTCGGCGACGGATCGCGGCCGGGTCCTGGCGCGCATGTCGGAACTGATCCTCAGCGAGCGCGAGAGCCTGGCCCGTCTCGAGGCCAAGGACGTCGGCAAGATCTATCGCTCGACGTTTTCGGACGTCACGGTGCTTGCGCGCTACTTCGAATTCTACGCCGGTGCGGCCGACAAGATCGGCGGCGACGTCATCCCGCTGCCGACCGGCTTCACGGCCTTCACCATTCGCGAACCCCTGGGCGTCGTTGCCGGCATCCTCCCCTGGAATTCCCCCACCCAGATGTTCGGCCGTGTCGTCAGCCCTGCGCTGGCGATGGGCAACACTGTCGTGCTGAAACCTGCCGAGGATGCATGCCTGACGGTGCTGAGGCTGGCCGAGCTCGCCATGGAGGCTGGCCTGCCGGAAGGCGCGCTGAACGTCGTGACCGGCTACGGCCACGAAGCGGGTGCCGCCCTTTCCGCCCACCCCGCGATCGACTTCATCAGCTTCACCGGCTCGCCCGAGGTGGGCACGCTCGTCCAGCAGGCCGCCGCGGCCAACCATGTCGGCGTCACACTGGAGCTTGGCGGAAAGTCGCCACATATCCTGTTCGACGATGCCGACTTCGCGGCCGCGCTGCCCATCATCACCAATTCGATCATCGTCAATTCAGGGCAGACCTGCGTGGCCGGCAGCCGCCTCCTGGTTCAGGCCAGTGCGATCGACAGGGTGAGCGAGCTTTTTGGCGCCCACTTCCAGAGCCTGTCGACCGGGCCGCATGACGTCGAGTGCGATCTTGGGCCGCTCATCAATGCCAAGCAGCACAAGCGCGTGAACTCGATGCTGTCGACGGCGATCGGCGAAGGCGTGCCGGTCATCGCCGAAGGCAGGATCGCCGACGGCAGCTCGCCGGACGGCTACTTCGTCCGGCCGATGCTGCTCGGACCCGTGCCGCGCCAGAACACCATCGCCCGCAAGGAAGTCTTCGGGCCGGTGCTGTCACTCCTGCCCTTCACTGATGAGAGCGATGCCATCGCGCTGGCCAACGACACCCCGTTCGGCCTCGCGGCAGCCGTGTGGAGCAGGGATGTCGGCCGCGCGATGCGTGCTTCGCGGCAGGTCCGCGCCGGCCAGGTCTACATCAACGGCTACGGCGCGGGTGGCGGCGTGGAGCTTCCCTTCGGAGGTTTCAAGAAGTCGGGCCACGGTCGTGAGAAGGGCATGGAGGCGCTGCACGAATTCTCGGCGACCAAGACCGTCATTCTCAACCACGGCTGAATGGGCGCGGAATATCTCTAGCCGACAGCCTATTTCACGATCTGCCCGGGAAGCTCGCCAAACCGCTTTCCGAGCAGGAATTGCAGCATGGCCCGGGTCTGCGCGGGCAACACCGCGCCTCGCCTCACGCAAATGCGCATCTCGCGCTTTGCCCATGCCTCCCCGAGCGGAACGGTGACGATCTGCCCGGAGCGGGCATGGGTGGCCAAACCCTGAGGCAGCACGGTGACGCCGAACCCCGCCGCCACCATCTCGCGGGCAATCTCGTTGCTCTGGACCTGATAGCGCAGAACGAGGTGCCGGTTGAGGTTCGCCGCCGCCCGGCGTAGCTGGTTCATGACCGAACTGCTTTCGTTCACGCCCACGATGTCGGTCGTCAGCAGCTCCGCGAATGTCAGCGACTTCTTCGATACGAGCGGATGGTCCTTCGGTAGGACCACGACGAGTTCGTCCTGCTTGTAGGCGTAGGTGTCGACGTCGCCCGGGACCTCCGGCGGTGTCGCATAGACCCCGATGTCCGCCGTTCCGGTGCTTACCGCGTGAACCACCTCGAAACTCAGGTGCTCGCGGATATCGAGATCGATCCGCGGGTACATGGCGGCGAAATCCCTGAGCTCGACGGCGAGGAAACCTGCCAGCGCGGAAGGCACGGCGCTGATCCGGACATGCCCCTTGGCGCCTTCCGCGAACTCGCTGAGATCCGTTCGGATGCCCTCGACGAGCTGGAATATCTGGCGCGCATGCTCGGCCAGCGCCTCGCCGACCGGAGTGGGGATTGTTCCCTTCGTGTTGCGGTAGAGCAGCTTGACGTCGAAGAGATATTCGAGGTCCTGAATCCGCTTCGTCACGGCTGAGGGCGTGATGCTTTCCCGCTCGGCCGCGCGGCCGATGCTTTTTTCCTCACAGACCGTCAGGAAGAGCCTGAGGCTCAGGAGGTCGAGCTTCGAGATCGTTTTCTTCAGCGAAGGCGGTGTCATGGTTCAACCGCCGCCGCGCAGCATCGCGTCGGCGCCTTTCTCGGCGATCATATAGGTCGCGGCCATCGTATTGGCCGATGGCATGGTCGGCATGATCGAGGAATCGACGACGCGCAATCCCTCCACGCCGTGCACGCGCAAACGGTCGTCCACGACAGCGCGGCGATCCTGCGCGGGCCCCATGCGGCAGGTGCCGATCAGATGGAACACCGTCGACCCCTTCCTGCGGGCGAAATCGAGGATCTCGTCGTCGGTCACGATATCGGGACCAGGGCTCTCCCTGCCCAGGAAATAGGATTTGAGGGGATCTGTCTCGAGCAGTCGCCGCGCCAGCTTGACGCCGGATACGATTGCCCTCTGATCGATCTCGTCGCTCAGATAGTTCGGTTGGATGGCCGGATGCTCGCGCGGGTCGCGCGAGCGCGCACGCACGAAGCCCGTGCTTTCCGGACGCTGCTGCCAGACGCCGCACGTCATGCCGTCGAAGCTGTCAAGCAGGCCCGCGACGCCTTCCTTGTAGCTGGCCGGCGTGAATGTCATCTGCAGATCCGGCACCGCGAGGACCGGATCCGATTTCCAGAACACGTGCGCGAGGGAGGGGCTGACCGACAGGACGTTAGGACGGCCCAACGCCCAGCGCATCGCCTGGCCCACCAGTGGCAGGCCATTGACCATGCGGTTGATCGTCCTCACGCCGCGGACCCGCGCGACCACGCGGACGGCCCAGTGATCGCGCAGGTTTTCACCTACCCCTTCGAGCACACGGACCGGCTTGACGCCGAGCGCTTCCAGGACCGGAGCCGGCCCGATGCCGGACACCTGCAGGAGCCTGGGGCTGTTGACCGCGCCGGCTGCTATGACGACCTCGAGGTTCGCACCGAGCGTCTGTTCGCTCCCGTCGGGGCGCTGGATCGTGACGCCGACTGCCTTGCGATCGGCAAAATTCACGCAAGAGACCTGCGCGTTGGCCATCAGTGTGAGGTTTGGCCGCTTGAGGGCTGCCTTCAGGAAGCTCCTTGCCGAACTGCGGCGCTGCCCCTTGTGGATCACGCGCTGGTAATAGCCCACGCCAGCCTGTTCGGCTCCGTTATAGTCCGGGTTGTACGGTATCCCCGCTTCCATGGCGCCCTTCACGAAAGCGTCGCAGAGCGGATGATGCCAGTCCAGGTCGGTCACGTAGAGGCCGCCGTCGCGGCCGCGAAGCCGGTCGTCTCCCTCGCCAAGCCGCTTCTCCGTCCGGCGGAAGAAAGGCAGGACGTCTTCGTAGCTCCAGCCGCGATTGCCCATCTGAGCCCAGGCGTCGTAGTCGGCGGCCTGGCCGCGGTTGTAGACGAGCCCGTTGATCGAGCTCGATCCTCCAAGCGTCCTGCCCTGCGTCGTCGCAATGCGGCGCCCGGCGCTCCCCACCGAAGGCTCCGTCTCGAAACGCCAGGTATAGGCGGGATTGAACAGCGTCTTGATGTAGCCGGCCGGCAAGTGGATGAAAGGATGGTTGTCGCGCGGCCCGGCTTCGATCAGGCAGATCGAGTTGGCCGGATTCTCCGAAAGCCTGTCCGCGAGGAGGCAGCCGGCGGTTCCCGCGCCGACAATGATGAAATCGAACTGGCCCGAGGCCTGTGACATCGGTTCGTCCTCCCAATGCGACCCGCCTGCCCGAGCGCATCAGGCAATTTCGCGATGTTTGCAAAGAGCGTTTGGCTATACCGGTATTGCGAGCCGCTCACACTCCGGCGCATCACGCGTCCGCCCGGATCGCAGCCTTGGGAAACTAGCGCGGTCGAGGCACCGACGGCCGGACCACGATGACCTTCGGCTCAGTGTACTCCTCGACGGCGAAACGGACGCCCTCGCGTCCAAATCCCGAAGTTCCCGTGCCTCCGTAAGGCATATGGTCGACACGCCAGGTTCCCGGGCCGTTGATGATCACGCCACCGGCCCTGATCTCGTCGGACATCCTGAAGGCTGTGTCGATATTCGCGGTGTAGATGCCATGATGGATGGCGCCGCTCACGGCGTTCATCTCCGCTATCGCCTCATCGGCGGAATCGACGGCGCTGACCGCCACCACGGGGCCGAATATCTCGTTGCGCATCACCGTCATCTCGCCGGTCGCTCCGGTGATCACGGTCGGCTCCATGTATGCGCCTTGCCGGTTGCCGCCGCAGGCAAGCGTCGCGCCGCGCGACACGGCGTCGATAATCACGGCCTCGACCCGTTTTGCGGCCGCGTCATCGACCATTGGGCCGATGGCAGCCGGGCTGTCGGGCCGCATTTCCGTGACGCGCGCGATGAAGGCGTCGACGAACTCCTGGTAACGCGGCCGCTCGACATAGATGCGCTGCACCGAAATGCAGGACTGTCCCGAACGGACGAAGCCGCCCGCGGCGCATTCCTGCGCGGCAAGCGCGACGTTCCCGTCGGAAGCGACGAACACCGCGCCGACGCCGCCAAGTTCGAGATGCACCCGCTTCAGCGGCACGGCCTCCTTGATCTTCCAGCCCACCATGCCGCCCGTGAAGCTGACGACCGGCAGGCGGGGATCGCGCACCAGCGCCATGGTCGCATCATTGTCCACGTCGAGGACCGCGACAGCCTCGGGCGGCCAGCCCGCCTCGACCACGGTGCGGGCCAGCCTGATCGTGGCCAGCGGCACACGCGGCGACGGCTTGAGCACGATGGGTGCTCCAGCCGCGATCGCCGGCGCGATCTTGTGCGCCGCGATCAGCAGCGGACCATTGTAAGCCGTGATGCCCAGAACCGGACCGATCGGCTCCCGCCTGATATAGGCGACTGCGCCGCGCGCCCGCTCGACCGCATCGACATTGAGCGTCTCGGACATTCCCGCGCGGGCATGGGCGGCCGTCAGCGTGAACACTTCGATCGCGCGCTGCACCTCGAGCGTCATATCCTTGACGGTGAGGTAGCCGCTTTCATCGGCGAGCGCCTGGGCGATCTCGGCGGCCTTCGCGGCCAGCGCAACGGCCACCTTGTCGAGCACGACGGCGCGATCGAAGCTGCTGGTACGCCTGACCTTGTCAAGCGCTTCCGCCGCGAGCGCCACGGCCCTCTCGACCGCCGCGGCATCGACCGCGCACTCCTCGCCTTCGATGAAGCCGCGCCTGACCTGCCCTGTCATCGTTTCTCTCCCGGGAATCGGCGCGCACGTTGGTGGCCGCTGCCGATCTCTGCAATTCGAATTTCGGAAGTTCCCACCTGCCCGATGTCGTCGGGTCCCGCAAATCAATAGGAGCGTGGCATACCCCAGAATATGCTGGGCCACCTGCGCCAGCACGAGGCCGTTCGATATGGGCGCGGTGCGAAAAAGGCCGCGCCTCGCGCCATTTGCGGGGAGTTTGGGAGGGTCCTGACGGATCGGTTCCGTCAACTTGCATATCGGGTGAAACCTGCTAATACTCACCAGTAGATATTTACACTTACAGGTTTTCGGTGGGGGGAATTCGCGTTGGTGGGAAAGGACATCACGGCTACGGAAACAGCGCCGCCGGCCTCGCGAAGTCTGCCCGATCTGCTGCGCGAGCAGGCCACCTTGCGTCCCAACGCGCTCGCCGTGATCGGCGAGCACGCACAGGCAAGCTTCGCCCGGCTGCACGAGCGCGCCACCAGGATTGCCGCTGCTTTGCGGCGCGACGGGACCGGCCGGACCAGCAGGGTCGGCATGCTTCTTGGCAACGGGCCGGAGTGGCTGGAGATATTCTTCGGCGCCTCGATGGCCGGCGCGGTCGTCGTGCCCTTCAGCACCTGGTCAACTAGGGCTGAACTCGAATTCCTTATTGGCGACTCGGCCATTACCGCACTTTTTGTCAGGCCGAGATTTCTCGACAGGGACTTCGAGGCCGATCTGGACGAGCTTTCCCGCGCCGGCCGGCTTGGCACCTTGAAGACGGTCGTCGTTCTCGCGCCCGACACGACCATCGGCCTCACCATGGACAGCTATCTGGATGGCATCGGCGATCCGGGAGCGTGGCCGGAGGAGGAAGGACCGGCGCCCTCCGACGACGCGGTCGTGCTCTACACATCCGGCTCTACAAGCCGGCCGAAAGGCGTTCGCCTGAAGCACTTCGGCATAATCGAGAACGGCTTCAACATCGGTGAGCGGCAGGGGCTGCGGCCAGGCGACCGCGTGTTCCTGCCGACCCCTCTCTTCTGGTCCTACGGCGCCGCCAACGCGCTTCCCGCCACGTTCAGCCATGGGGCCTGCCTCGTGCTGCCGGATAGGTTCGAGCCCGGCGCGGCCTTGTCCATGATCGAACGCACGGGCTGCACAGCGATATACACGCTGCCGGCAATCACCAACGCGATGCTGAGGCACCCCGACTTCGATCGTTCGAGGACCAGAACGCTGCGCACCGGCCTCACCATCGGCAGTCCCCGAGATTTCCTCGCGGCCGTCGAGGATCTCGGCGTCAGCCGGCTGTGCAATGTCTACGGCGCGACCGAGACATACGGCAACTGTGCCGTGACCAGTCACGACTGGCCTTTGCAGCGACGCGCGAATTGCCAGGGCGAACCGCTGCCTGGACAGAAATTCCGCTTCAGGGACGCAGAGACCGGAGCTCTTCTTGCATCCGGCCAGCCCGGCCTCGTCGAGGTTTCCGGCTATGTTTCGCCGGGATACTCGGGTGCCAGCGCTGCCCTCAATGCCGAGATTTTCACCGAGGACGGATATTACCGGACGGGCGATGTGGGCTTCCTCGATGCCGATGGTTCCTTCGTTTTCGTCGGCCGCGATTCCGACATGATCAAGCGCGCCGGCATCAACATATCGCCGGCCGAGATCGAAGACGTGATGAAGACGTCCGAGGGTGTGTCGCAGGCTGCCGTTGTCGGCGTGCCGGACGCGGAGCGGGGCGAACTGGTTGTCGCCTATGTCGTCGCGAAGGAAGGCGCTGCCGTAAGCCCGGCGCGACTTCTCGATCACTGCCGCGTGCAACTCTCCAAATACAAGCTTCCGGACCGGATCGAGGTCGTCGAAGCGTTGCCGCTCACCGCCACAGGCAAGCTTCAGCGCAAGGAGCTCAAGAAGGCCGCCACGACGTTGCTGGCGCAGGAACTCCAGGCAACCTCGACATGAAGAACGCGTGGGGCAAATGGGGCGGCGCCGACGAACGCGGCGCGCTCAACCTGATCGGCGCGGCGGATGTGCGCGGCGCGGCGCAGTTGGTCCGGCAAGGCAAGGCGCTGAGCCTGGCGCAGCAGATTTCGCCGACGATGGCCGTGCCGAAAAGCAGGCCCGGCATGATGCACTTCATGAATCGCGACGGCGGCGACTATGCCGCCGGCCGGCGCCGCCCGGGTGGCTTCCAGGTCGCCGACGACACCGTGGTCATGCCTCTCCACGCAGGGACGCATATCGATGCGCTTTGCCACTGCTGGTACGACGACACGCTCTACAACGGCTTTGCGGCGACCGAGGTCAAAAGCAACGGCGCGGCGAAGCTCGGTGTCGACAAGCTCGGACCGATTGCCGCAAGAGGCGTGCTTCTGGATTTCGTTGGGTTGAACGGCGCCCCGCTGCATGACGGGTTCGCGATCGGGCCGCAGATGCTGGCCGCGGCAATCGAACGCGCCGGGTTGGTCCTGCGCCAGGGCGACGCCGTGCTTCTGCGGACGGGCTGGCAGGAGCGTTCACAGGCCGGCGAGGCGGTCAATTTCGACAACGAGCCCGGCCTTGACCTGGACGCGGCCCTGGTGCTCGCCGAAGGCGGCGTGGCGCTTGTCGGCGCTGACAACTTCGCGGTGGAAGTACTCCCCTTCAGCGAGGGCACAGTATTTCCTGTGCATCAGCGGCTGATCCGTGACTATGGCATACCCTTGCTCGAGGGGCTGGTGCTCGCGCCGCTTGCCGAGGAAGGGCTCTCGGAATTCCTCTTCGTCGCCGCCGCGCTGCCGATCCGCGGCGCGACAGGGAGCCCTCTCAACCCGGTGGCAATCCTGTGAGCTGGAATCCTTCACCAACCGTACCGTCGGGGTCGGCCCTCGCGACCTTTCTTGCCGGCGTCCGGGTCCTCGATCTTTCGCAATACATTCCAGGCCCTCTGGCCACGCTGCTTCTCGCCGACATGGGGGCCGAGGTGTTGAAGGTCGAGCCCCCGAGGGGAGATGAAATGCGCACGCTCGGCCCGCGCGACGCGCTCGGCCGACCGATCTTCTACAACAGCCTGAACGCCGGAAAGACCGTAAAGCGGCTCGACCTCAAGGACGACGCCGACCGCTCCGTGTTCCTCGATCTGGCGCGCTCCGCGGATGTCGTCGTCGAGGGGTTTCGCCCCGGTGTCCTCGAGCGTCTCGGCGTCGGCTACGAAGTCCTGAAGAGCGTCAATCCCAGGATCGTGCTGTGCTCGATCAACGGCTACGGAGCGCGTTCCGCCTATGCCGCCAAGGCTGGCCACGACGCCAACTACCTGGCGCTGAAGGGCATGCTCGACCGTAACGGCACGGACAAGCCGATATTCTTCGATCCACCTGTTTCCGATGTCGCCGGATCGTTGTTTGCCGCAATCGCGATCCTCGGCGCTTTGCATGGCCGCGTCAGAACCGGCAAGGGATGCGCGATAGACCTGGCGCTGGCGGACACGGCCATGCCTCTCCAGCTGATTCAGATTGCCGCCTACGGCGCGAACGGCACGATCCCTGCCCGGGGTGAAACCTATCTCAACGGAGGCGCCGCCTACTATCAGGTCTATGCGACCCGTGACGGGCGATACGTCGTCCTTGGAGCGATCGAGCCGAAGTTCTGGGAGGCTTTCTGCAACACCGCGGGACGCTCCGACTGGATCGAGAGACAGCTCGAGGCCCTGCCGCAGCATGCGCTCCGCGACGCGGTCGCTTCGTTCTTCTCGTCGTTGTCGAAGGACGAGATCGAGGCGCGGTTTCAGGATGTCGATTGCTGCCTGTCGATCGTCAACGACCTTGGCGAGGCCCTGGCCGACGTCCACACTGCGGAGCGCGGTCTTGTGCGCCGAAACGCCGAAGGCGATCTGCAGGCGCTGTTTCCCGCCCTGATCGACGGAACTCCCCCTTCGCCGCGCAGCCCTCTCTCGCAGACTGATCACCCGCGACCGGCAGCCGCCGGCGCTTCAACCGCCCATGACCGGACATGATCGAAAAGGTGCCTAACCCATGGCCTTGAACAGACGAACCGCAGTGATCGGCAGTGCGATCAAAGCGCCAGTGGCAGACGAAGGGCAATCGCTCGAAGAGCTTCTCTTCGACATCTCCCAGGAGGCCATGCGGGATGCCGGCCTGACCGCCGACGAGATCGACGGCATCGTCGTTGCCTCCAACGACCAGTTCGACGGTCGCGCGATTTCCGTGATGGCCGCTTCCGGATCTGTAGGCGGCGTCGATCGCGATATCCTGTCGACGCCCTCCGCCAGCGAGCATGCTTTCGTGATGGGCGTGCTTCGCGTCGCCTCCGGCCAGTACGAGACGCATCTTGTCGTCTCCTGGAGCCCCGTCGAGGCATCCTCCCTGTCGGAGGCGCAGCGTCTGGGCGCCGACCCCTACTTCCATCGGGCGCTCCCCCTGGACGAGTTGTCCGGCGCCGCGCTTCAGGCTTCAGCGATTCTGGCATCGCGTCCCGAAGCCGCCGAACTCGCCAAACGGCTCTCCGCGCGCAATCGCGCCAATGGAAAGCACGCCTACCCCGAGGCTGCCGCGGGCGGCTCCGACGCTTCCTCGACGCAGGCCGGGCGCTGGCCGATCGAAAAGGACATGGTCTCGCGCCCGGTCCTCGGCGCCGTGGCCATGGTGATCGCCTCGGAAGACTACGTTGCGCGACACAAGCTCGATAATGTCGCCTGGGTGCGCGGCATGGGTTGGGCGACGGAACCTGGCTTCCTTGGCGATCGTGACCTCTCCACGGCGCCGGCGCTCGAGGAAGCGGCCCGCCGCGCCTATGCGGAGGCCGGGCTTTCCGATCCGCGCAAGGCCCTGGATGTCGTGGAGTTGACCGACATAAGCCCGTATCAGGAATTGCTCGCCTACGACGCGCTCGGCCTTTCCGAGAAATCGAAGTGGCAGGACGATGTGGCATCAGGCGTCTTCGATCGCGGCGGCGACCTCCCCGTCAATCCCTCGGGTGGCGTCGCAACCATCAATCCGGTCTTCTGCACCGGCCTCATCCGCATCGCCGAAGCGGCCCGGCAGATACAGGGCAAGGCCGGACGCCACCAGATCAACAACGCCCGGACGGCACTCGGACATGCGGCAAGCGGCTTCGCCATGATGTACCAGACCGTGCTCGTGCTCGGGCAGAACAAGGACGGAGCACTGGCATGAGCGCGCCAAGAGTTGGAATCATCGGCATCGGTCAATCCGCCTTCAAGGCGCGCCGTGACGATGCAAGCTACCCGGACCTCGTGCGCGAGGCGGTGAACCAGGCCTTGACCGGCGCCGCGCTCGAACTCGATGACATCGAAGCGATCGTCTATTCCCTGTCGCCCGACGCGATGGTCGGCATCGGCAACGCCGAGCGTCTGGGGGTGGACGCCGTCGGCGGCAGGAACAAGCGCTTCCTGCGCATCAACACGGGCGGGGCGACCGGGATTTCGAGCGTTGCGGCAGCCTATTATCATATCGCGGCCGGAGCGTGCGACGTGGTCATGACGGCCGGGGCCGACAAGGTCGGCGAGTGCGGGGATTCGCAAACCGTCCTGAACAAGATCTGGGATCCGATCTACGAGCGGCCGCTGCCTCTCGGCACCATCACCATGCTTGCGATGTCGGGGATCCGCTACGCCGACAAATACAGCATGACCCAAGAGGACATGGCGCGGGTCGTGGTCAAGAACCGGAAGCATGCTTCGCTCAATCCGAACGCCCACCTCCGCAAGGAGGTGACGGTCGACGAGGTGATGGCGTCGCGTTGCATATCGTGGCCGATCAAGCTGATGGATTGCTGCCCGCAGTCCAGCGGCGGCGGCGCGATGGTGCTGGCCTCGGAGAAGTACATCAAGGAGAACCGCCTGGACGCCGTGTGGATCACCGGTGTCGGACATTGCTCCGAGACATACTATCTCGGCGATCGCATGGGCCGCGGCTTTACCGCCGACCATGCCGACGCCTATGCGCTGCGAAATTCCTTCCAGCGTGCCTACAAGATGGCCGGCATCACCAATGCGCGAAAGCAGGTCGATGTCGCGGAGCTCTACGCGCCTTTCAGCAACACCGAATACCATTCGATCGAAGCGGCTGATCTCGCCGACCTCGGTGGAGCCGTGGCCGGCGTGAACGAAGGACGCTTCTCGATCGGCGGCGACATACCGGTCAACCCGTCGGGAGGGACGCTCTGCACCAACGCGATCGCGGTAACCGCCATGATCCGGGTGGCGGAGATAGCGCTCCAGGTTTCCGGCCGGGCCGGCGGGCACCAGGTCAAGGGAGCAAAGGTCGGCATCGCGAGCGGCAATGGCGGCGACCACCAGTTCTTTGGAACGATGGTTGTGGAAGCCTGATCTCGCCGGACACCTCAAATTTCCTCGATACAAGGACGAAAGAAATGGAACTTCTGAAGCGCCGCGAGGCCTGGAACATCACCTACACCCACGCACTCGGCGAAACGGCGAGCTGGTTTTACGTTCAGGTCCGCGACAACGCCAAGATCTACGGCAAGCGTTGCGGCAAGACGGGCCGTGTCCTGGTGCCGCCGCGCGCCTTCTCCGACCAGACGCTCGAACCGACGACCGACTGGGTCGAAGTAGGCCCCGGCGGCCGCATCGAGACGTTCACGATTGTCTACGAGGAATTCCAGAACCTGCCGCCGCCGCCCTACGCCTTCGGCTATGTGATGCTGGACGGCGCGGACACCGCGATAGGCGGCTTCTTCAAGGGCGTGAATCTGTCCGACGCGGCAAAGGCGGCCGAACTGCTCAAGGTCGGCACGCGTGTCACGACGAAATTCGCCGAGCAGCGCAAGGGCGACATGCTGGACTTCTGGTTCGAGCGCGCCTGACGCAGGGCTGACAACCGGCGGCATATGTGACCAGACAGGTGTATGACGTTCAGCAGGAATCGAATAAGGAAAAATCTGCTTCCGCCGTCGGGAAAGTTTAAGTCCTATGCCACAGACAAACATGGGAATACGCGACGAGATCGCCGCGTTGAAAAGGACCCGAATACTCGCGGCGGCGGCCGATCTTTTTTATGAAAACGGCTACGAGAACACGACGCTGGACGCCGTTGCGGAACGTTTGGGTGTCTCAAAGCCGTTCATATATGCCCATTTCAATTCCAAGGCCGACCTTCTCGCGGATATCTGTTCGCGCGGTATCGCCTCATCCCTGGAGGCGCTGGATCAGGCATTGTCGACCGATGCCTCGCCGGGACAGAAGCTGGAGATGCTGAGCAAAGGCTTCGTCACCGCTGTGCTCAAGGCCCAGACCTATATTGCGATATTCTCCCGCGAGGAAAAGAACCTGCTTCCGGAGGATTTCGACCGCATCAACGACATGCGTCGCGAATTCGATCGCAAGCTGACCAACTTGCTGCGCCAAGGCGTCGATATCGGAGAATTCACCATGTCGGACCCGCATATAGCCGCGCTGGGCATCGGGGGCATGGTGAGTTGGGCTTACGTCTGGTACCGCAAGGAAGGGCGCCTTTCGATCGCGGAAGTCGCGGACGAGCTCACCAAGGTCATCCTTGCCATAGTCCAGTACCGTCCCCGGACAGGCAAGCGGTCTCGCTGACCGCAACGTCGGTCGCATAAACGCGGCGAGGAGCCCGCCCATAAGGAAGTCCTAGGATGTCAGGCGACCTCGCGCCCTTGGCTGGTGAGCGAAATCCCCCGGACCTTGGTGGCAATCGCCGCGAGGAAGTAGAGGCTGTTCTGGCCGGCGGAATAGGTGCTTGCCAGGGATTCTTCGAGTTCGATCCCACAAGATGCCCGGCCGTGACACCGGGCATCTTTGAAAATGAAAATGGATCTTCAGTCCTTATTTTTCGAAATAGGTGGGTTTTCCGTCCGCACCCTTCTTCCATTCGTAAACGACGTAGTCCGGGCGCGTCGGGTCGCCCTTCGCGTCGTAACCAAAGTCGCCGATGGCGGTGCTGAACGGACCGTTCGCCTTGAGGGCGTCGGCCACCTTGTGCGCGTCGTCGGCGGAGCCGGTTTTTGCGATTGCGGCGGCGATAACCTGGACGGCGGCGTAGGAGTATAGTGTATAGGCCTCCGGCTCGAAGCCGGCAGCGCGGAATTTCTCGACGATACCCTTGGCGGCCGGATTCTTGCGCGGGTCCGGGCCGAAAGTGTTGAGTGTGCCGATTACGGCGTCACCGGCGATCGCGGCGAGTTCGTTCGATACCATGCCATCGCCCGAGAAAAGCGTTGCCTTCAGACCCTGATCGGCTGATTGGCGCATGATCAGGCCGGCCTCGGTGTGCAGACCGCCGAAGTAGATCAATGTGACTCCGGCCTCCTTCATCTTTGCGATCAGCGCCGAGAAGTCCTTGTCGCCGATATTGATACCTTCATACAGCACTTCCTTGATACCGTCGGCGTTCAACACGCCTTTCGTTACGTCGACAAGTCCTTGCCCGTATGGGGTCTTGTCGTGGACGATGGCAATCTTGGCATCTTTGAAGTTCGCAGCAATGTAGCCGCCGGCCACCTTTCCCTGCTGGTCGTCGCGTCCGCAGGTGCGGAACGTGTTCCACAGGCCGCGCTCGGTGAACTGCGGGTTGGTTGACGCTGGACTGATCTCGAGGACACCGTTTTCGGCATAGACTTCCGATGCCGGGATCGAGACGCCCGAGTTGAAGTGGCCGACCACGAACTTGACCCCGTCGCCGACGAACTTGTTGGCCACCGAGATACCCTGTTTCGGATCGGAGACATCGTCCCCGACCTCGATCCTGATCTGCTGGCCGAGGAGACCGCCGGCTGCGTTGATGTCCGCGGCCGCCTGTTCGGCGCCCTTCTGGAACTGTGCGCCAAAGGCGGCGTTCGGACCAGTTATCGGGCCGGCAACGCCGATCACAATGTCGGCCCAGGCGGCACCACTGAACACGCTCAGCGTGATCAGGGCGATCGAATGCAAAAGTAGTTTCTTCATGGATTAACGCTCCCATTAGCATTGTGGACGCTGGTTGGTACTTTCATGCGATGCCCACGTTTGACGCAGAAAGCTGACGGAGATCCGTGCCGCCGCCGTTCCCTCTTCGGGGGGCGCCAATGGGTCTCCGGATCGTTCAGGACATGAGTTCCACCGCCAGGGCAGTGGCCTCGCCACCACCGATACAGACAGAGGCAATTCCGCGTTTCAGGCGATGTTTTCGAAGTGCGTAAATGAGCGTGACAATCACACGTGCGCCCGACGCGCCGATGGGATGGCCGAGCGCACACGCGCCGCCGTGAACGTTCACTTTGTCCGGTGGCAGGTTGAGGTCGCGCGCAGCCGCCATCGGCACCACCGCGAATGCCTCATTGATCTCGAAGAGATCCACGCCCTCGAGAACCCAATTGATCTGTTGGCAAAGCTTTCGGATGGCTCCAACAGGCGCGGTCGCGAAAAGATTGGGTGATTGCGCGTATGTGGCATGCCCCCGGATTGCCGCAAGCGGGGTGACGCCGCTTTCATCCGCCTGCGAACGGCGCATGAGCACGAGTGCCGCGGCACCGTCCGAAATCGACGAGGAATTCGCCGCCGTCACCGTACCGCCCTCCCGGAAGGCAGGTTTCAGCATTGGAATCTTTTCGATCTTGGCCTTTGCGGGCTGTTCGTCCTCGCTGATGTCGGCGTTGCCTGCCATCAGCGCGACGGGGGCGATCTCTTCCATAAAGCTGCCGTCAACAATGGCCTTTCGCGCCTTCTCAAGGGAGGCAACGGCAAATGCATCCTGGGCGCCGCGGGTAAATTGGTAGGCCTCGGCACAGTCCTCGGCAAAGGTCCCCATGAGCCGCCCTTTGTCATAGGCATCCTCCAGGCCATCAAGGAACATATGATCGACAATCCTGTCGTGCCCCATGCGATAGCCGGAGCGCGCGCGCTCGAGCAGGTAAGGCGCGTTGCTCATGCTCTCCATGCCGCCCGCTACGATGGCGGCCGCGGACCCGCTGACGATAAGGTCGTGCGCAAGCATGGCCGACTTCATGCCGGAACCACACATCTTGTTTACCGTTGTGGCACCGACGCCCAATGGGAGGCCTGCTCCGAGGGCTGCCTGACGCGCGGGGGCCTGGCCCTGACCGGCAGTCAGAACGCAGCCAAGCAGCACCTCATCAACCAGTCCGATGTCGATCCCGGACCGCCCGAGGGCGGCACGGATGGCGGTCGCACCAAGCTCCACGGCGGTGACGTTCTTTAAGTTCCCTTGAAACCCGCCAAGTGGCGTCCTGGCTGCCCCGACGATAACGACCGGATCACGCGTGTTCACCTTCTCCTCCCCTCGCCTATGGTTGGATCGCCAGGATGGCCTGGTCGACAACCGCATGGAGGCCACTGGCATGGAAGGACATGCGATTGCCCGATCCGACATTGCTGGTCATGGCAATGGTCAGCCCGCTTTCGGGATCATGCTGCATGACACAGACATAGCCCGGGACGCTGCCCTGGTGGCCGTAGAACGCTCGGCCGCCATAAGCACTCCGGAACATGCCGGCGCCGGTTTCGCGCATGCGGGTACCGGGGAAGGAGGCCGGCACCCGCGAGCCGAACATCTCCTCGAACCATGGGGACGACATCACCTCGCCGGCAAACAAGCCGCGCAGGAAGGCGACGAGATCGCTTGGCGTGGAGACCATGTCGCCCAGGCCATATGCGGCTGAATAGGGAAATGTATCGGACGAATCCTGCAACGCATCCGAATAGGCCAGCACCCCATCCATGCGCCACATCTCGCCTCCCAAGGCGATGTCTCTGGTTGCATCCGCGGGCTGTGGAGGACGATGGTAGTAGCCCCGCACCAGCCGCTCGGCAGGATAGGCTTCGGTGGCTGGCGACCAGGTATCGTGCAATCCAAGAGGCCCGAGCACTAGCTCGCGAACGCAGGCGCCGAGAGACTGGCCGGTGACCTCTTCGATCAGCAGTCCCGCCAAGACGTAGCCGGTGTTGTTGTAGACGGCTGGGCCGCCGGGCGCCTTCTGACCGCCCGCCTCGAAGGCGATGCCGATGAGTTCGTGCGGTTTCCAGACCCGGCCTGGGTCCATCGGTATCTCATACTCGAATTCCGGCAGGCCGCTGCGATGATTGACCAGTTGCCGCACCGAAATCCGTTCCGCGCCAGGGAGGTCGGGGAACCAGTGCGAGATCGGTGCTGCGAGGTTGATCTTGCCGTCCTCGGCCAACCGGACGAGCGCGGCGACGACGAACGTCTTCGTGCAGCTCCCGATCTTGAAGAGCCTATCGGGCGTAACGGCCGTGCCATCGCACCGGTCCGCCACTCCCGCAGTGACGACTTCCGTAGGTCCGCCTGCCACGGCGAAAGCAAGCGAGGCCCCTACCGCACCCTGGTCGATATAGTCGGCGAGCAAACGGCCGAGCTCATCCACTGTTCTTGTCATCCGCGCGTCCTACTCAGCGATGTCGACGCGAGCGAAATTCTGGCGGCCGAACGGATCCATCACATAGTTCAGCACGCTCTTGCGCACCGGGATCGACACGACGGAATGCGCGATCGGCACCCCGGGAACCTCAGTCTTCACGATCTCCTGCGCCTGGCGATATATCTCGGCGCGCTTGGCGAGATCGGACTCGGCGCGGCCTTGCTGCAACAGCCTGTCGAAATCCTTGTCGCACCAGCGCGAGCGGTTGGAGCCGCCGGCGACGCCATCGCAGCTCAGCATGTAACTGAGCAAATTGTCGGGATCGCCATTGTCGCTGCTGCCCCCGAGCAGGAAACTGTCGTGCTCGCCGGCCGAGGTGCGCTTGAGATACTCGCCCCACTCATACGAAACGATGGCGGACGTCACGCCGACCGCGGCCCAATCGGCCTGGATCATCTCAGCCATGCGCCGAGCATTGGGATTGTAAGGCCGCGAGACGGGCATCGCCCACAGGCTGATCGACAGGCCGCTTTCATAGCCAGCTTCCTTCAGCAGTTTCCTCGCGGCTTCGGGATCATAGTCGATGGCGGCGTCCTTGATGGCGCCGAGCTGCGCCGGCGGCACCATGCTGCCGGCCAACCTGCCGGTACCCTGGTAGACCGCCTCGACGATCGCCTTGCGGTCTATCGCCTTGGCAAGCGCGGTGCGCACCCTCACATCGCCGAATGGCTTGTGCTCGACGTTGAAGCCGAGGACACCGACGTTCTGTCCCTCGATCTGGTGGACGTCGATGTCGGGATCGCTCTTCAGGTCAGCGACGGAGGATGGGGGCGGCAACGCGGCGACCTGGCATTCATTGGCCTTCAGCCGCTCGACCCGCGTCGTCGGCTCCGGCGTGATGGCAAAGACCAGCGTGTCGATCTTGGGTGCACCGCCCCAGTAATCCTGGTTGGCGGCGTAGCGGATCTGATTGTCGGCGACATAGGCCTGAAGTACGAACGGTCCGGTGCCGACCGGCTCCCTGTCGATCAGCTCAGGGGTGCCGGCGGCGACCATCTTCTGCGTCTGCTCCAGCGACAGGATCGACATGGCGTCGAGCGCGATGCCGGACAGGAAGGTCACGTTGGGAGCGTTCAAGGTGAAGCGTACTGTGTTGTCGTCGTCCTTCTCGATCCTGTCGATCATCGAGCCGAGACCGGCGGCGGCGAACATCTCATAAGAGCCGTTGCCGAGCTTGTGGTAGGGATTGTTCGGGTCCCGCTGGCGGTTGAATGTGTAAAGCACGTCGTCGGCGCCGAAGTTGCGCGTTGGGGTGAAATGCGCACTCGATTGAAATTTGACGCCGTGGCGCAGGTGAAACGTGTAGGTCTTGCCGTCCGGCGAAACATCCCAGCTTTCGGCCAGCGCGGGCCCGATCTCGGTGGAGCCTGGCTTGAACTCGACCAGCCGGTTGAAGATGGTCTTGGCGGCCGCGTCCATGGTGGAGTCGGCGGTGCTGGTCATCGGGGTGAAGGTTTCGGGGCTGGCCTCCGAGCAGTAGACAAGCGTCTTTGCGCACACCTGTCCCGCAACGAGGATCGACGACGCAAGGATGGCGACACGCAGGAGGGACAAAGGCTTCATGTCAGGAACTCTCCCATTCTGGTTTCGGGTCATCGGCTGCGAAAGGCAGGGCCATTGACCCGCATCGAAATTCCGGCTGCCAACCGCCAGGACACGAGGCCATCGCGGGATCAGCGCGGCGCCATGCGCAGCGCGCCGTCGAGGCGGATGACCTCGCCATTCAGCATCGTGTTCTCGCAGATGTGCTTCACCAGCCCGGCGTACTCATCCGGACGGCCAAGGCGCGGCGGAAACGGCACACTCGCGCCGAGAGCATCCCGGACCTCCTGCGACATGGCGGCCATCATCGGTGTTTCAAAGATGCCCGGGGCTATGGTGGCGACGCGCACGCCATAGCGCGCCAGTTCGCGCGCGACCGGAAGCGTAAGTGCCGCGACGCCGCCCTTCGACGCCGCATAGGCCGCCTGGCCGATCTGCCCGTCGAATGCGGCGATCGAAGCCGTATTTATGATCACCCCGCGCTCGCCCTCGGCGTCGGGTTCCCCCTTCACCATCAGATCGGCGACAAGCCGCACCATGTTGAAGGTCCCGACGAGGTTGATGGCAATCGTGCGTGCAAATCTTTCCAGACTGTGGGGTTCGCCGCGTCCAATCACCTTTTCGCCTGGCGCCACACCGGCGCAATTCACCAGGCCATGGACGTGGCCAAAGGCATTCCTCGCGAGCTCGATGGCGGCGGCCCCGTCAGCCTCACTGGTGACGTCGGCCCGTTGAAAGCGCACCGCGCCGCCAATCTCCGAGGCCAGTCTTTCGCCAGCCGCGGCATTCACGTCTATCGCCAGGACGCATGCGCCCTCCTGCGCGAACATGCGTGTGACCGCCGCTCCCAATCCGGAACCTGCGCCGGTGACCAGAAAGACTTTATCCTTGATCCGCATTGCAACATGTCCGGGCGAGAGTTTCTCGCCCGGACATGTTGCAATGAAGCAAAGTGGCATACGATGACCGAAGCGTTCAGATTTGATGATCGGTTTTGCAATGTTTGCTGCCCGGTGCGGTCTGCGCGCGTCACGTCACCGAAGTCGCCGACGAATTGTCTGTCGCATTGAGCCCGGAGGCGGCCTCCCGGCGAAACGAAGCGGGGCTTTTGCCAGTCCATTTCTGAAATGCCCGATGGAAGGCACTTGGTTCTGAAAAGCCGATATCGGCTGCCAGATCGGCCACGGTTCGATTTCCGCCAAGCAGGGCTTCCATCGCCAAGGCCCTGCGCATTTCGTCCTTGATGGAACGATAGCTCTGCCCCTCCGACTGCAATCGGCGGCGCAAGGTCGGCGCCTGCATGCGCATGCCCGCGGCGAGGCTCTCGAAACTCGGCCAAGCGGATGGAACCGTCATGTGAAGGCGGCCGCGGATGGCGGTCGAGAGTCCCGCATCATGGCGGTAGCGCACCAGAATATTGGCAGGCGCCTGGCGCAGGAATTCCCGCAATGCGCATGCGTCCCGGATAGTCGGCAGATTCAGGAAGTCGGCGTCGAAGACAAGACGGCTCTCCGGCTGATCGAACCGCACAGGTGCGCCGAAAAACAGACGGTAATCGGTTCCGGTGGGCGGTGCGCTGCACTTGAAATCGACCCACCGGATCGGCAGGCGGCGGCCTACCAGCCAGCAGTTCACGCCATGGACGATGATCCAGAAGGTGCGATAGGCGAAGGCCGATCTTAGCGGACCGGCATCCTTCAACGTCACCTCGGCAAGGCCGTCCTTGATGATCAGTTCGCCGTGGGGATCATCAAGAACCGCGCGCAGGAATCGCAGGCCTCGCCGCAACGCATGCTCCAGGTTCTCGGTTGACAGGACTGCCTGACATAGCAACGCAAAACTGCCTGCCCGCATCGGCCGGGCACCTTCGCCGAAAAACTCGTCGTCCATGGTCTCGGCGACGGCGTGCCAGAGGGCGCCGTATTGCTGCGCTGAAATCGGTTCGGTAATGACCGGCGGCAGCCCCACTTTGGCCAGCAGGGGCTCGATCTGCACATCGTGGCGGCGAAGGCATTCGAGCGTATCGTCCATGAAACAGGGAGCGATCATCCGGCGTTCCATCGCTTGAACCTCCGCCGCGCTAGCGTTGTCCTCGATCAAAGGTGGCCGCGCTCACACCGCGTTGCCGCAAGGTGTTCCTGGCGACCTTTTCGGTTGGCGTTTTCGGCAGCGGGATGTCGGTGATCTCGATGTAGCGGGGGATCATATGGCGGGGTGCGAGCTCCCTGAAGTGATCGAGCAGTGCGGCTGGGTCCAGCGTTGAACCCGCTCTCCGCAGGGCTACAACCATGATGTCCTCTTCCGTGAATTCCGACGGAACCCCGAACGCGGCGCTTTCAACGATGTCCGGGTGTTTCTCGGCAACGGTCTCCACCTCGTAGGCGGAGATATTCTCGCCCCGGCGCCGGATTGCCTCGTTCAGGCGATGCTTGAAATAGAGCCAGCCGTCTTCGTCCATGACGCCGGCGTCGCCGGAATGGTACCAGAGATTCCTGAGCGTCTGCACTGTCTTTGCGTCGGCGCGATAGTAGCCGGAGAACATGCTCCAGCTCTTGTTCGGCCGCGACACGATCTCGCCCACCGTTCCGGGCGGAAGGGGTTTGTCGGCCTCATCGACGATCGCCACGTCCCAGTCCGGGTGGGGCCGGCCGCAGGAACCCGGCTTCGTTTCGTCCACCGTGTCCAAGGTCACGAAGCTGGTTTCCGTCTGTCCATAGCCCGTGACCAGTCTCATGTCGAAACGGCGCTCGAAGGCCTGCTTGTCAGGAACCATGGGAATGCACTGGCACACCCTGACGGGGTTATTGCCATCGTTCCCGGACTGCGGCGCGCGCGAGAGGATGACGGCCATGGCGCCCAGCAGGTTTGTCGCGGTCGCGCCGCTGGCGCGGACCTGATCCCAGAATCTTGACGCGCTGAAGCCATCGACCAGCGTTGTCGGCGTGCCGTAGATCAGGGGGAGGAACACGCCGAACATCTGGGCGTCGGTATGAAACAGCGGCAAGGCCGAGAAATAGCTGTCGGTGGTCGTGTAACCGAGATTGGATGCCATGGCCGCTGCCCAGGAATAGCAATGATGGTGGGACATCAACGCACCCTTGGCGGGTCCGGTCGTGCCGGACGTGTAGAGGATCGCCATCGGGTCGGAGTAGTGGATGTCAGCCAGATCAAACTCCGGCTTTGGCGCCAGACATTCCTCGAAGCTGACAATACGGCCGATCCTGATGCCCGCCGCCCTCGCCTCGCCCGGATCGGCTCCAACGAGGATGAGTGTGCGCAGACCGGGCAGCTTGTCCTGGACCCTTGCGAGCTCCGCAAGCGCGTTGGCGTCCGTAACGAGCACCTCCGCGCCACAGTTGTTCAGGTTATGGCAGAGCAGGTCTCCCTTCAGGCCGGGATTGGTCGGCACCTCGATCGCGGCCAGGCATGATGACGCAAACCACATCGCAACGAGTTCAAAGCAATTGGGCAGCAGCATCGCCACGCGGTCCGATCGGCCAACGCCCAGCTTGCGCAGGCCGAGCGCCAGCCGGCTGGATACGTCCAGCATGTCCTCGAAGCTTGCCGTACGCCCGCAGACGTCGATGAATTTCTTGCCGCCGAGCCTTTCGGCCTGCTCCAGCAGTATCCTGGACAGCACCCGGCCGGCTATGTCGTCTTCGTGCTTGCCGGGAATGTAGATGGAAGGCTGGATTTCGAGCATCGTCATGGGCGCGGTCAAAACTCTTTTGCCCGGGCCTGCGCCTCGGGAGACAAAAAGCCGCTGACCGTGGCTCTGGTCTCGAGGGTCATTGCGTCCGCGAGGGATGAATGAAAGCCTTCATTGATTGCGTGCTTGACGTCGGACACGGCACCGGCCGGCCGCCCGGCGATCGTCAGCGCCAGTTTTCTGGCTTCATCGAGCAGTTCGGCCTCCGCAAACAGCTTCCACGCGATGCCCACTTCGACGGCCTTCCTGGCATCGTGACGTTCGCCAAGGATCATCAGTTCCTTGGCGACCTGCGGGCCGACCTGTTTCGTCAGCAGCGCCGTCACGCCGCCGGTGACGAACAGCCCATAGCTGACCTCCGGGAAGAACCAGCGCGTGTTATCGGCAAACAGCCGGAAATCGCAGTTGATGGCCCATTCGAGCGCCCCTCCAACGCACCAGCCATGCACCGCCGCGATGACGATCTTCCTGGACTGCATGATCTGCAGGGTAATGTTCTGAATGGCCTCGACCCAGGCTTGCGTCGCGGCTTCGGACGTTGTCTGCGCATCAAGGTCCTTGAGGTCATCCCCGGAACAGAAAGCCCGTCCTTCGCCATGCAGAATGATCACTCGGGTGGTTTCATCCGCTTCGGCTCTCGCAAGCGCCTGGGCGAGTTCATCGACAAGCTGCCTGTTCATGGCATTGAGTCGTTCGGGCCGGTTCAGCTTGATCCAGGCGACGGGCCCGTCGTTTCTTGAGATGACTGCTTTGGTCATGGCGTCCTCCTCAGACGATCATCGGTTCGGCGTAAGAGCCCCAGACATCGCGCAGCGCGGCGCAGATCTCGCCCAGCGTCGCCCTGGCTTTCACCAGTTCGATCGTCTTCGGGAGCAGGTTGATGTCGTCGGACCCGGCCTGCTGGGCGAGTTCCTGCAAAAGTTGCTGGACGCGGGCGCTGTCGCGATTTTTCCGCACCGCATTCAGCCGATCGATCTGCAGCTGGGTGCAATGATCGTCATAGGGATGGATGTGAACCTCCGCCGACCCGCTGGTCTCGTCGACATAGCGGTTGACCCCGACCGAGACCTTCTCGCCGCTGTCGATCTTCTTGAAGGTCGCATAGGCCGAGTCCGCCAGCTTCTGCTGGAACCAGCCCTCCTCGACCAGCTTGATCGCGCCGCCGCGCTGGTCCACTTCGTCCAGCACCTTCCAGATTTCGGTTTCCATGTCGCGCGTCAGGCTTTCGACGAAGTACGAGCCGCCGAGCGGATCAATCACCGATGTCACGTTGATTTCTTCGCGGATGATCTGCTGGGTGCGGATCGCCAGTTTCATCGCCTCTTCGGTCGGGATGGCAAAGGCCTCGTCGAGACCGTTCGTGTGCATGCTCTGGCAGCCGCCCAGCACCGCGCCAAGTGCTTGGATGGCCGTTCGCATGAGGTTGTTGTGGTGCTCGACCTTGGTCAGGCTCATCGCCGCGGTCTGCACATGCACCCGCAGCCGCATGGATTCCGGCTTCCTGGCCTTGAACCGCTCGGACATGATCCTGGCGTAGACGCGTCGCGCCGCCCTGAACTTGCAGATCTGCTCGAAGAAATCCTGGTGGCTGATGAAGAAGAACGACAGCCGGGGCGCGAAGTCATCGATGTCCATGCCGGCGGCAATGACCTCCTCGCAATAGGCGATGGTGAAGGCCATGATGAAGGCGATTTCCTGCAGCGCGTTCCCGCCGACATCGGACAGATGATACCCGCTGAGGCTGATCGGATTGATCTTCGGCGTCGTCCTGGCCGAGTGCATGATCAGGTCGCGCAGGAGCCTGACCGCGGGCCGCACCGGATAGATCCATTCCTTCTGGGCGACATATTCCTTCAGCGGGTCCGCCTGCAGCGTCCCCGTCAGCTTGTGCAGGTCATAGCCGCGCTGTTCGGCGACAGTGACGAACATGGCGTAGATGACCCAGGCCGACGGATTGATGGTCAGTGAGACCGAGATCGTCTCGAGGTCGATGCCATCGAAGAGGCGGTCGACATCATCGACCGTATCGATCGCGACGCCAACGCGCCCCACTTCGCCGAATGCCATCGGGTTGTCTGAATCCAGCCCCAGCAGCGTCGGGAGATCGAAATCGGTCGAGAGCCCGGTCTGGCCTGTCTGGATCATGTATTTGTAGCGCTGGTTGGTGGCTTCCGGATTGCCGAAGCCGGCGACCTGCCGGATGGTCCAGGGCCGTCCGCGATACATCGTCGGATAGACACCACGCGTGAAGGGATAGGCGCCTGGAAAGCCGAGGTCGGCCGCGGGGATATCCGCGACATCGGCCGCGGTATAAATCCGCTTCAGCGGAATCCCGGATTCCGTTTCGTATGCGGGCTTCTCCTCGGGCCTGCTCTTCAGCGCAGCCGCGAGTTCGTTGTCTTCCCACTCGGTTTGCTTTTCCCGAATGTCTTCGATCGCTTGCTTCGAGAACAGATTCATTCCACCCGTGCCTCATTGTCCCAACCCAGCAACCGGCAGGCGGCGACGGACGGATCCATGTCCCTGTTCACCACCGCCTGGATGTGGTTCTCGAGGTCGTCGGTTTGCTCGTTGAACTTGAGCTGGAACAGATGCCTGGCGGTGCCGAGTATCCGCGTCCTGGACATGCCGCGCTGGCGCTGCGCCAATTCGCCGCTCTCGCGCAGATGCGCCCAGTGCCGGCCGATCGCGTCTTTCAGCTCGCCGATGCTCTCGCCCGAGACCGCACTGACCGGAAGAACGGGCGGATTCCAGCCCGTGCCTGTCTTGGCCGTTCCCAGCGCCATCATGCCTTTCAGGGCCGAAACCGTGGCCGGCGCCTCCGGCTTGTCGCATTTACTGACCGCGTGTATGTCGGCGATTTCCAGGATGCCTGCCTTGATCGCCTGGATGTCGTCGCCAAGCCCGGGAGCGGACAGGACCACGATCGTGTGTGCCGCCGTCACCACCTCCACCTCGTCCTGGCCGACGCCGACGGTTTCGATGATGATCGGCGAGTATCCCGCCGCATCCAGAATATCGACCGCCTGGAGGGTCGAGCGAGCGAGGCCGCCAAGATGGCCGCGCGTCGCCATGCTGCGGACAAAAGCCTGGCAGGACTGCGCCGCATCGCTCATCCGCACCCGGTCGCCCAGAATGGCACCCCCGGAAAACGGACTGCTCGGATCGACCGCGATGACCCCGACCTTGTATCCGTCCGAAGCGAAAGCCTTGATGAGAGCGGAGACAAGGGTGGACTTGCCCGCGCCCGGCACGCCGGTGATGCCGACGATATGCGCCTTGCCCGAGTGCTTGTAGATTTCCGCCAGAGCTTCCGAGGCCTCGGCATATCCGGCCTCGGCACGTGAAATCATGCGGGCAATGGCCAGAATACCGCCTGCAAGAACATCGGGCAAAAGCTCAATCGAAGGTATGTAGGCGGCGCGCTTCGCCTGTCTCGAGGATGCGCTCATATGCGACCACGGGCCTCGATCAGATTCCTGATTGTCGTGACAATCAGATCGGCCCGTGCCTCCTGTGGAACGATGGCGTCGACGCCGCTTTCCGACAAGGCGGCGTAGTCTTGCTCTGGGATCACGCCGCCCGCGACAACGAAAATGTGTTCGGCTTTCTGCTCCCGCAGGCAGCGTCCCAATTCCCGAAACAGCGGCACGTGGGAGCCCGACAGAAGGCTGACGCCGATAACGTCGACGTCTTCCTGTATCGCGGCGTTGACGACCTCATTGGGCGATTTGTAGAGGCCGGTGTAGACGACTTCCATTCCGGCATCCCTGAGGATGCGGGCCACGATCTTGGCGCCCCGGTCATGACCATCCAGGCCGAGCTTGGCGACAAGCACTCGAATGGTGCCGGGCGAATGCACGTCGGCATCCACCCCGGCGCTGATGGCCGGGCCAGTCATGTTTGTGTCAGTCATTGTTGCGCCTTCACTCCGCCGCGATGCCGGAAAGGCCCGCGGTCTCGGCAAGCCCGGATTCGATCGAGTCGGAAATGATCCTCAGGCCGAGGTCCAGTTCCTCCTCGGAGATCGTCAGCGGCGGGGCTATGCGAAACACGCCGCCCATCCCGGGAAGCTTGACGATGTTCATGCTCAGGCCGCGCCGGAACGCTTCCGCCGCGATCCTCGCGCCAAGCTCATGGTCCGGATCCCTGCGCTCGCCATTCTTGACGATCTCGACGCCAAGCATAAGGCCACGGCCACGCACGTCGCCGACGCATTCGTATCGCTGCTTCAGCCCTGACAGTCCGTCGAACAATCTCGCGCCCAGATGCCGTGCCCGCTCGACCAGCTTTTCTTCCTCGACCACGTCGAGCACGGCGAGGCCCACGGCTGCCGGCAGGGGGTCGGAAACATGCGTTGTGTAGAACAGGAAACCCTTCTCGTGCGCCGCCTCTTCAATCTCGGCTGTTGTCATCACCGCGGCCAGGGGAAGGCCCGCGCCGAGGGTCTTGGACAGGGTCAGTATGTCCGGCGTGATGCCGTCCCTTTGAAAGGCGAACATATCGCCGGTGCGGCCAATGCCGGTCTGCGCCTCGTCCAGGATAAGCAGCATTCCGCGTTCGCGGCATTTCTGCTTGAGCGCCGCCAGATAGCCGATCGGCAGCTCCAGCATACCGCCGCTTGAGAGGATCGGTTCGGCGATAAAGGCCGCGAGGTTGCCTGTCGACTGGCTGTCGACCAGATTGAACGCGTCGTCCAGTTCCGTGCGCCAGTCGAGCGACCAGTCGGCATGCTTGAAGCGCGGGCGGAAACTGTTGGGCGCCGGGATGGCCAGCGACCCGACAGCGGCAGGCCCATAGCCTTTGCGGCCGGCGCTGTACGTCGCCGATGCCGCCGCTCCCGTCATGCCGTGCCAGCTTTTCGAGAAGGCAACGATCTCGTGCTTGCCGGTCACCAGCTTCGCCATCCGGATGGCTGCTTCATTCGACTCCGCGCCCGTCGAAAGCAGCAAGGTCCTGTCGAGGTCGGGCGCGAGCGCCGCAAGGCGCTCGGCAAGCTCGACCACGGGACGGGACAGCATGCCGCTGAACAGGTGCGCAACTTTCTCGACCTGCCGGCTGACCGTCGAAACAATCCTGGGGTGGGCATGGCCGAGCAGCGCGCTCATCTGCCCGGACGTGAAGTCGAGGATGGGCCTGTCGTCCGCATCATAGACGAATGAGCCCGCGGCGCGCTCGATGATGGCGGGTTCGAACGTGCCGCCATAGCGTATGAGGTGCTTCTGCGCCGAAGCCCAAAACCCGCGATCCAAGTTCTTTGACATCTCACAGCCCCGCTGAAGCGTTCAACAGGACAATTAGCGGTTGGCGCGGATGCAGTAAAATTGATAGTAATCGGATTCAGATATCAACGGAATTGATATGCACGCTCCACTTGATCTCCGGCTGCTGGCAACGTTCGTCCGTGCCGCCCATTCGGGCACGCTCAGCGCGACGGCCGTGCAGGTCGGGCGCACGCAATCTGCCGTGACCATGCAGATCCAGCGGCTGGAAGACGCTCTTGGCCGGAGTCTGTTTCATCGAAGCGGCAGCGGGGTCCGGCTGAACGGCAATGGAGAACGCTTCCTGGTCTATGCCGAACGCATCCTCAAGATCCATGACGAAGCGATTTCGGCGTTCTCGGACAAGGGTCTGCACGGTTCGATGACGTTCGGCAGCCCCGAGGATTATCTGAGCGCTTTCTTTCCCACGCTGCTGAAGAGCTTCGGAAGCCTCTACCCCGATATCGAGATCAAGGTCGTTTCCGCGCCGACCGTTGAACTGCGCACGCTCCTGCACTCGCGCCAGATCGATCTGGCGCTTGTCTCGACCCCGAATGCAAACAGTTCTGAGGATATCGTCCGCACGGAAGGGCTGGTGTGGGTGGGCAGCAAACCGACCCTGGCGCTTCACGAGTTCGGCGACATCGTGCCTCTGGCTCTGCCTGCATCGAACGCCATGGACCACAGAGCCGCATGCGACGCCATGGCCACCGCCAGGCTGCAATACAAAATATCGTATGCAAGCAACAGTCTTGCCGGATTGATTGCGGTCGCACGGTCTGGTCTTGCCATAAGCGTGATGACCGAGGAGGCGGTCCCATCCGACCTCCATGTTCTGAACGCCCCCCTTCCCCAATTGCCCCGCCTTGGCGTTTTGATCGCCTTTGCCGACACTGAACGGTCGCCAGCGGTCGACGCATTCGCCAATCACATCCGAAGCGTTCTTCCGTCGCTCTGAGACCGTCGATATCCACGCGTGTCGTCCGCACGCAATCCACTAGCTTGATGAGGCCCTATCCGGCGGGCAAGCCCTCGACAGATTTCGACCGAACGACTTTGGTCAGGTTGTAAGATCCGAGCCTCAATCCAGCAGAGATGGTGTTGCTCGCCGCCTTCAAGAAATCGTATACGGCAACGTTGCGCGTCGGTTGTGGTCCACCATTAGCCGGCTCTTGAGCGGTGGGACGGCGCGCTGGAAGCAATTTACGCGTTCGCAAATCCGGCATGATATGCCGATCGGATCGAAAGCTGTGCAGCTGGTAAGGTCAAGACCGTCGGCATAGACGAAGTCGGCCGCATAAGTAACCTCACAGCCCAAAGCGATGGCATAACGCCGGTGCGGCGTATTGAAACCGCCGCCGCCCTTTGCGATTTCCGTGGCGACGCTCAGATAGCGCACGCCATCGGGCGTCTCGGCAAGTTGGCGGATGACGCGGCCCGGCGTTTCGAAGGCCTGATGTGCATTCCAGAGCGGACATGCCGCCCCAAAGCGAGCGAACTGAAGTTTTGCCGCGCTGTGACGCTTGGTGATGTTGCCGGCCCGGTCAATGCGGGCGAAGAATACGGGTACCCCCTTCAGCCCCGGCCGCTGCAAGGTCGAAAGACGATGGGCGATCTGTTCAAGGCTCGCACCGAAACGCGCCGCCATCAATTCGAGGTCGTGGCGGAGTTCTTTCGCTCCCGCCAGAAAATGCTGATAGGGCAGCATCAGTGCTCCGGCAAAATAATTGCGCAGACCTATCTTGCAGATCTCCGCGGATTCCTGTGTGCGGAAGTTCGCCCGCTGGATAATGGCTTCGATCTCTGCGTCCAATTCCAAGACGGCTATCTGGAACGCCATCTGGAACGTTCGTGTCGACGCCGGCGAATAGGGATTGAGGAAGAGGGCGCGGGAGGAGCCATGATATCGGCGCAGGATGTCCTCGCCGGGTTCCGCGCGCAGTATGCGCACACCGTGCCGGCTCTCCAGGTGGTTGGACAGGACAAGTCCGGTATCGCGATCCGGGATCCCAAGGCTCGTCGCCAGCCGTTCGGCTGCCAGATCGAGGTCAGAAATGTAGTTGTCGACGAAGTGGAAGAAGTCGCGGACTTCTTCGTATGGTGTTGGATCGCTCAAGGTATTGGTCCGAACCATCTGATCGTCGAAGCTTGCAAGCTGCTCGCTGTTGCGGCGATAGGCTTGGTGGCTGGCTATCAGCGCGTGGGCAAATCCTGGCGCATTTTGTGTGACGAGTTTCAGTTCCTGCAGGCTTGGCGAATAAGCATCGAAAACCGGATCGGCAAGCGCTTCGCTGAGCGCGGAGAGCAGGCGATCGCTGTCGCTTCCAGACATCGATCCGATATCGATCTTGAAGTGCTCGGCAAGCGATAGCAGCACCGAGGCCGAAACCGGGCGCTGATTGTTTTCTATCTGATTGAGGTAGCTGGTCGAGATGCCGATGCGCTCGGCGAAGGCGGCCTGGGTCGCTTTGCTGCTTTCACGCAGCTCGCGGACTTTTCTGCCGATGAAGAGCTTGCCTGCGGCCACGTTCGCAACTTTGCAAAATGCAGTTTGCAACTTTCTATATTACGCCTGCCTACCTGTTCAAACGTTTTCTCATTCGGGCCTGTCGCCTAAGACCCAGGCAGCCGGGTTCTGTGCACGGACAGGAGAAACGAATGACAATCTACAACGCCATTGCCGGGCGGTTGGGCACAACAAACCACTGGGTCGATATCGCCACCGTGGTGGCAGCCTCGCTGCTGGTGGCGATCTCGGCCAAGATCGCGGTGCCGTTCTACCCGGTACCGATCACCATGCAGACCTTCGTGGTCATCGGCCTGGGATTGGCCCTTGGACCGGTACGCGGCCTCGCTACCATTGCGCTTTATCTGGCAGAAGGTGCCGCGGGGTTTCCTGTCTTCGCCGGCACGCCGGAAAAGGGTATCGGCCTTGCCTACATGATGGGGCCGACGGGAGGATACCTCCTGGGCTATTTGCCATCGGTTCTTGTCGCCGGTTGGCTTGCTGTGCGCGGCTGGGATCGCAATCCACTTTACGCCACGGTCGCTGCCCTGCTGGCCGCCGCTGTCATCTACGTGCCGGGGCTGTTCTGGCTCGGCAGCGTCATCGGGTTCGACAAGCCGGTTCTGCAGTACGGCCTCATCCCGTTCATTCCCGGCGATATCGTCAAGGCGCTGCTGGCGGCGCTGGTCTTTCCCGCCGCCTGGAAGTGGCTCGACGCGCGGGACTGCCGTTGATGCGCGCCGTTCTCGAACAGCTTGAAGCGCGCCGCGGCGAGGCCCGTCTCGGCGGTGGGCAGAAGCGCATCGATGCGCAGCATGCCAAGGGCAAGCTGACGGCGCGCGAACGCCTCGACGTTCTCCTCGATGAGGGGTCGTTCGAAGAATACGACATGTATGTCACCCATCGTGCGGTCGATTTCGGCATGGCCGGCCAGAAGGTGGCGGGCGACGGCGTCGTCACCGGTTGGGGCACGATCAACGGCCGGCTGGTCTATGTCTTCTCCCAGGATTTTACAGTCCTTGGCGGCTCGCTGTCGGAGACCCACGCGCAGAAGATCTGCAAGATCATGGACATGGCGGTGCGCAACGGCGCCCCGGTGATCGGGCTCAACGACAGCGGCGGCGCGCGCATCCAGGAGGGTGTCGCTTCGCTCGCCGGTTATGCGGACGTGTTCAAGCGCAATGTCGATGCCTCCGGCGTCGTGCCGCAGATCTCGGTGATCATGGGCCCTTGCGCGGGCGGCGCGGTCTATTCGCCGGCCATGACCGATTTCATCTTCATGGTTCGTGACTCGTCGTACATGTTCGTCACCGGCCCTGACGTGGTGAAGACAGTCACCAACGAGGTTGTCACCGCCGAAGAGCTGGGCGGCGCGCGCACGCACACAACCAGATCGTCGGTTGCCGACGGCGCCTATGACAACGACATCGAAACGCTGGAGCGGGTTCGCGCCCTGTTCGACTTCCTGCCGCTCAACAATCGCGAAAGGCCTCCGGTCCGCCCCTTCCACGACGATCCGTCGCGGCTCGAAATGCGGCTCGACACGCTGGTGCCGGACAGCGCCGCCAAGCCCTACGACATGCGCGAGCTGATCCTGGCCATCGCCGACGAGGGCGATTTCTTCGAGATCCAGGAAGCCTTCGCCAGGAACATCCTCACCGGCTTCCTGCGCATCGAGGGCCAGACGGTCGGTGTTGTCGCCAACCAGCCGATGGTGCTGGCGGGCTGCCTGGACATAGACTCCTCACGCAAGGCGGCGCGGTTCGTGCGCTTCTGCGATGCTTTCTCGATTCCGATCCTGACTCTGGTCGACGTCCCCGGTTTCCTGCCCGGCACGGCGCAGGAATATGGCGGCGTCATCAAGCATGGGGCGAAGCTGTTGTTTGCCTACAGCCAGGCGACGGTGCCGATGGTGACGTTGATCACGCGCAAAGCCTATGGCGGAGCCTATGACGTCATGGCTTCGAAGCACATCGGCGCGGACGTCAACTATGCCTGGCCGACGGCCGAGATCGCGGTGATGGGCGCCAAGGGCGCGACCGAAATCCTCTACCGTTCCGAACTCGGCGACAAGGACAAGATTGCCGCCCGCACCAAGGACTACGAAGCTCGCTTCGCCAATCCCTTCGTCGCCGCCGAGCGCGGCTTCATCGACGAGGTGATCATGCCGCATTCATCACGCAAGCGGATCGCGCGCGCCTTCGCGGCACTGCGCGGCAAGAACCTCGAGCCGCGCTGGAAGAAGCACGACACCATGCCGCTGTGAGGCCCATGTGCACGCAGGTCCAAATTGACGGAATTCTCTGTTCGACCCCGCGGCAGCTGGCCGCCCGGCTTGGCGCCGAAGGACTGCTCGAATGGGTGGATCACCAAGGCGAGATGGACTGGTGCCTGTGCGTGATCGACGTGCCCAGGACATTGGAGCGTTCGGCGCTGAAATGGATACGCGAAGGGGAGTCGGAAATGTTTGTGGTCGAGCGATAATGTTCAGGAAAATCCTCATTGCCAATCGGGGCGAGATCGCCTGCCGTGTCATCCGCACGGCCCGCAAGCTCGGCATAGCGACAGTGGCGGTCTATTCGGATGCCGATCGCGACGCGCTGCATGTGAAGATGGCCGATGAGGCGGTCCACATCGGGCCATCGCCGTCGAGCCAATCCTACATCGCTATCGCCAAGGTCGTGGACGCGGCGAAGGCCGTGAGTGCCGATGCGGTGCATCCAGGCTATGGCTTCCTGTCGGAAAACGCCAATTTCGCCGGAGCCCTCAATGACGCCGGCATAACCTTCATCGGCCCGCCGGTGGTGGCGATCGAGGCGATGGGTGACAAGATCACCTCCAAGCGCATCGCCGCCGCGGCCGGCGTTTCCACCGTGCCCGGTCACATGGACCTGATTGAGGATGCGGACGAAGCCGTGCGCATCGCAGCATTGATCGGCTATCCAGTGATGATCAAGGCGTCCGCCGGCGGCGGCGGCAAGGGCATGCGCATCGCCTGGAATGACCGCGAGGCGCGTGAGGGGTTCCAGTCATCAAGGAACGAGGCCAAGGCCTCCTTCGGCGACGACCGTATCTTTATCGAAAAGTTCGTCACCGAGCCGCGTCATATCGAGATCCAGGTGCTGGGCGACCAGCACCGCAACATCGTCTATCTGGGCGAGCGCGAATGCTCGATCCAGCGGCGCAACCAGAAGGTCATCGAGGAAGCACCGTCGCCGTTCCTCGATAAAGCCACCCGCAAGGCCATGGGCGAGCAGGCCGTCGCACTGGCGCGCGAGGTCGGCTATTTCTCGGCCGGTACGGTCGAGTTCATCGTCGACGGCAAGAAGAACTTCTATTTCCTGGAGATGAACACCCGCCTTCAGGTCGAGCATCCCGTGACGGAGCTGGTGACCGGCCTCGATCTGGTGGAAGAGATGATACGCATCGCCGCCGGCGAAAGACTGCGCTTTGGCCAGGACGACGTGAAGCTCGACGGCTGGGCGATCGAAAGCCGGCTCTATGCCGAGGATCCGTATCGTAATTTCCTGCCCTCCATCGGGCGCCTGACCCGCTACCGGCCGCCGGTCGAAGGGCGGCGCGAGGACGGCACGGTCGTGCGCAACGACACCGGCGTGTTCGAGGGCGGCGAGATCTCGATGTACTACGATCCGATGATCGCCAAGCTCTGCGCCTGGGCGCCGGAGCGTAGCGGGGCGATCGATGCAATGGCGCGCGCGCTCGACGACTTCGAAGTGGAAGGTATTGGTCACAACCTGCCGTTCCTGTCGGCGGTGATGGCGCAGCCGCGCTTCCGCGAGGGCCGGCTGACCACGGCCTACATCGCGGAAGAGTTCCCGGACGGTTTTCAAGGCGTCGAGCCGAACGATACCCAGGCGCGTCTGCTGGCGGCCGTTGCCGCCTTCATCAATGCGAGGATCGCTCGCCGGTCGGCGCAGATTTCGGGTGCGCTTGCCAACCATCCGCGCAGCATCGGCAAGGACTGGGTTGCGACGGTGGCCGATCGTGAATTCGCGCTCGTCATGGTTCAGGATGAAGCCAGCGACGTCATCGCCTTTGCCGATGGGCCGGGCCTCGCGGTGTCCAGCGACTGGCTGCCGGGCGACAGCCACGCAACCTTCGTCGTGGACGGCAAAGCGGCGGGCGTGAAGGTGTCGCTCAACGGCTCCGGCCTGCGCCTGCGCTGGCGGGGCATCGACGTCACCGCATTCGTGCGCTCGCCCCGCGTGGCCGAGCTTGCCCGGCTGATGCCGGTGAAAACGCCGCCCAACACGTCGAAGATGCTGCTGTGCCCCATGCCCGGCATCATCACCTCGCTCGCCGTGCAGGTGGGCGATACGGTCGAGGCCGGGCAGACGCTGGCGACTGTCGAGGCCATGAAGATGGAGAACGTGCTGCGTGCCGAGCGTCGGGCGGTGGTGAAGGCGCTCGCGACAAGAGCCGGCGCCAGCCTCGCCGTCGACGAACTCATCATGGAGTTCGAATGATGGCGGACGAGCTGGAACAGTGGCGCGCCCTCGCCGGGAGGGAAGTCAAGGCCGGCCCGGACACGCTTGTCTGGCGCACACCGGAAGGCATCGACGTCAAGCCTCTCTACACAGCACAGGATCTTGAGGGGAACGACTATCTCGGCGGCTTGCCGGGGCATAAACCGTTCCTGCGCGGGCCGCGCGCAACCATGTATGCCGGCCGTCCGTGGACCATCCGGCAATATGCGGGCTTCTCGACGGCGGAGGCATCCAACGCCTTCTATCGCAAGGTGCTCGCCGCCGGCCAGCAAGGCGTGTCGGTGGCCTTCGACCTTGCCACCCACCGCGGCTATGACAGCGATCACCCGCGTGTCGAGGGCGATGTCGGCAAGGCGGGCGTTGCCATCGATTCCGTCGAAGACATGAAGATCCTGTTCGACGGAATCCCGCTCGACAAGGTTTCGGTGTCGATGACCATGAACGGCGCGGTGATCCCGATCCTGGCCAGCTTCATTGTCGCGGGCGAGGAACAGGGCGTACCGCGAGGGCTGCTTTCGGGAACCATCCAGAACGACATCCTCAAGGAGTTCATGGTCCGCAACACCTACATCTATCCGCCGGAGCCCTCGATGCGGATCGTCGCCGACATCATCGAATATACGGCGAAAGAGATGCCGAAGTTCAACTCGATTTCGATCTCCGGCTATCACATGCAGGAGGCAGGAGCGACGCTGGTACAGGAGTTGGCCTTCACGCTCGCCGATGGGCGCGAATATGTCCGGGCGGCGCTGAAGAAGGGCCTCGACGTCGACGACTTCGCCGGCCGGCTGTCCTTCTTCTTCGCGACCGGCATGAACTTCTTCATGGAGGTGGCCAAGTTGCGCGCGGCGCGGTTGTTGTGGACCCGCATCATGGAGGAGTTCCAGCCGAGGAAAGCCTCTTCGCTCATGCTGCGCACGCACTGTCAGACATCCGGCGTGTCGCTGCAGGAGCAAGACCCTTACAACAACATCGTACGCACCGCTTTCGAGGCGATGAGCGCGGTGCTTGGCGGCACGCAGAGCCTGCATACCAATTCCTTCGATGAGGCGATCGCCCTGCCTACCGAGTTCTCGGCCCGCATCGCGCGCAACACGCAGCTGATCCTTCAGCACGAGACGGGCGTCACCAAGGTCGTCGATCCACTCGCCGGCTCCTACTATGTAGAGAACCTGACCAAAGAGCTCGCCGACGCGGCATGGAAGCTGATCGAGGAGATCGAAGCGAAGGGTGGCATGACAAATGCTGTCATCGAGGGATTGCCCAAGCGCTTGATCGAAGAAGCGGCGACACGCAGGCAGGCGGCGGTCGACCGCGGCGATGAGGTGATCGTTGGCGTCAACCGGTACCGGCTCGACAACGAGGACAAGATCGACGTCCTCGACATCGACAACAAGGCGGTGCGCGGGGCGCAGGTGAAGCGCCTGGACCGGGTTCGCCGGCAGCGAGATTCCAGCCGGGTCGAAGCGGCGCTCGCCCTGCTGGAGGAGGTCGCCGTCACCGGCAAGGGCAACATGCTTGAAGCCGCGGTGGAAGCGGTGCGTGTTCGTGCAACGGTGGGCGAGATTTCCGATGTCTTGCGCGGGGCCTTTGGCGACCATGCGGCGACGCCCAAGGTCGTGCGCGGCGTCTACGGCCCGTCCTATGCCGGCGAACCGGAATTCACCACGCTGGTTGCGCGCCTGCAGGAAGTCTCGGCCTCGCTCGGCTCAAGGCCGAGGATCATGGTCGCCAAGCTCGGCCAGGATGGCCATGATCGTGGCGCGAAGATCATCGCCTCGGCCTTCGGCGATATCGGCTTCGAGGTCGTCACCGGGCCCCTGTTCCAGACGCCGGGCGAGGCGGCCGACCTGGCCATGACCTCGAAGGTGCATGTCGTCGGCGTGTCTTCGCTGGCGGCCGGCCACAAGACGTTGCTGCCGCAGCTTGTCGAACTGCTGAAGCAAAGGGGCGCGCAGAACATTATCGTCGTCTGCGGCGGGGTCGTGCCGCGTCAGGATTATCAGTACTTGTTCGACCACGGGGTCGCGGCCGTGTTTGGTCCAGGCTCCAATGTGCTGGATGCAGCGCGCGCCATCCTCGACCTGATGGAAGGAAAGCGCAGCAACATCTGATTTTGAATTTATCCGTGTTCGCTTATGGGAAGCGCCTGGGAATGTTTCACCTGCCCTAGTGCAAAGCTCGACTCGATTGACGCAACTCCTTCCAAGCGTGTCAGCTTTTGCTTGAGAAAGCTCTCGTAGGCCTCGAGATCCTTCACAACGATCCGGAGCAGATAGTCTCGCTGCCCGGTCATAAGATAGCACTCGACAATCTCTGGCCAACGCATGACGGCCTTCGCGAACCGATCCAGCTCCTCTTCCCTTTGCCTTTCAAGTTTTATCGATGCGAACACGCTGATCGGCAGCCCAACTTTCACCTGATCGACAACCGCTACATAGCTCTTGATCACACCCGAGGCCTCGAGGTTACGAACCCGGCGCGCGCATGGTGACGGCGATAGTCCCACAATCTCGCTTAGCTTTTCGCTTGTCGCATGAGCATCGGATTGGAGAACTCCAAGGATTTTCCGGTCGATTTCGTCAATTTCTGCTTTTGACATATTCTGCCATTTTTCGAATGTAAATTCGCTCAACCAGCCAACTTTACCAAAGCGTCCGACCATATTTGGTCACACTCTGCTCATGTCGTCCAGTAGCTTATGTGCATTCGAAAGCGAGGGGCCATGGACAAACAGCGCTTGGAATTCCTGACGGAATTGGAGAAGAAGGTCCTGTGGCTGGCGACGTGGACGATCCATAACGCCAACCACCTTCGCACGAGCGATGACGGGCTCAAGGTCGGTGGCCACCAGGCTTCGTCCGCGTCCTTGGCGACGATCATGACGGCGCTGTATTTCGCGATTTTGCGCCCCGAAGACAGGGTCGCCGTGAAGCCCCATGCAAGTCCCGTCTTCCACGCTATCCAGTATCTGTTCGGCAACCAGACCCGCGAAAAGCTCGAGGCCTTTCGCGCGTACAAGGGCGCACAGTCCTACCCATCCCGCACCAAAGACATTGATGACGTCGACTTCTCCACCGGCTCTGTCGGTTTGGGCGTCGCACAGACGCTGTTTTCATCGCTGGTACAGGACTATCTGCACGCAAAGGGCATGGCAGCGGATCTACCCGATGGAAAGATGGTGGCGCTTATCGGCGACGCCGAGATGGACGAAGGCAACATCTTCGAGGCGCTCCTTGAAGGATGGAAGCATGGGCTCCGCAATACGTGGTGGATCGTCGACTACAATCGCCAGAGTCTCGATGCCGTCGTCCGTGAAGGTCTGTGGGAACGATTCGAATCCCTTTTCCGGAATTTCGGGTGGGACGTCGTCATTCTCAAATACGGCAGGCTGCTCGATGCCGCGTTCGCCGAACCCGGCGGCGAGGCGCTCCGACACTGGGTCGATACATGCCCAAACCAGCTCTATTCCGCGCTGACATTCCAGGGCGGCGCATCCTGGAGGAAGCGGCTTCTGGATGATATCGGGGATCAGGGCCCGGTATCGAAACTGATCGAAAGCCGTTCGGACGAAGAACTGGCCCAGCTCATGGCCAATCTGGGCGGACATGATCTGCCGGCATTGCTCGACGCTTTCGAGGAAGCACGAACGCATGATCGGCCGGTGTGCTTCATCGCGTACACGATCAAGGGATTCGGGCTTCCGCTCGCCGGCCACAAGGACAACCACGCCGGCCTCATGACGGCGACGCAGGTCGAAGGATTGCGCGCCAGCCTCGGCGTGACACCTGGCCGTGAGTGGGAACCGTTCGAAGGCTTGTCATTGCCGGAAAGAGATCTGGTCGAATTCATAAAAACGGCGCCGTTCAACAGCCGCGGAACCCGTCGCTTTCAGGCGGCCAAGGTTGCCGTTCCGGAGAAGCTGCCAGCGCCGTCGCAGCCGTCCATGTCCACACAACAGGGCTTCGGACTGCTGATGCACGAGATTGCCAAGAGCGATACAGATCTTGCCAGCCGCATCGTCACCACGTCACCGGACGTCACCGTATCCACCAATCTCGGTGCATGGGTAAATCGCCGTGGGCTGTTTGCACGCGAGGAAATGGTCGATCTCTTCAGGAAGGAACGGATACCGTCCACCTTCAACTGGGAATTTTCGCCCAAGGGCCAACACATGGAACTTGGCATCGCCGAGATGAACCTGTTCATCATGCTGTCCGCTTTGGGACTGTCCCATTCTATTTTCGGCGAGCGGCTGCTGCCGGTAGGCACGCTCTATGATCCGTTTATCGAGCGCGGTCTCGACGCCCTCAACTATGCCTGTTACCAGGATGCCCGCTTCATCGTGGCGGCGACCCCTTCGGGCGTGACGCTTGCACCAGAGGGTGGCGCGCATCAATCCATCGCAACACCCCTGATCGGCATGGCGCAGGACGGCTTGGCCAGTTTCGAGCCAGCCTTTGTCGATGAACTCGCCACGATCCTGCGTTTCTCGTTCGATTACATGCAGCGATCCGGCGACAGCGAGCCAGACGCTGTGACATGGTTGCGGGATGCCGTTGGCGGGTCCGTCTACCTCAGGCTATCGACACGGTCGATCGAGCAACCGAAGCGTGAGGTCGATGGTGAACTTGCCGAAGCCATCGTCAATGGCGGTTATTGGATGCGCAGGCCTGGGCCCAATGCGCAGGCGGTCATAATCTATTCCGGCGCCGTGGCGCCTGAAGCGATCGAAGCTGTCGGGTTGATCGCCGAGGACCGGCGCGACGTCGGCCTGCTCGCTGTCACCTCGGCCGATCGACTGAATGCGGGCTGGACAGCGGCTCAACGCGCCCGCGAGCGCGGATTGATCCACGCACAGAGTCACGTTGAGCGTTTGCTGGCACCTGTGCCGGGACACTGCGGCCTTGTCACCGTGATTGACGGTCATCCGGCAACGCTGGCGTGGCTGGGCTCGGTTCATGGTCACCGAACCCGTTCGCTGGGCGTCGAGCATTTCGGGCAGACGGGCACGATCGCGGACCTCTATCGCCACTACGGCATCGATGCACAAGGTATAGCGACCGCAGCTCAAGCCATCGTACCGGGCAAGCCGATCAGACACATCCACGTGGTATAGCTGACCTGCCTGATCAGGGATCGGCTCTCGCTCGGCTCGCCGTTCGGGCCGGCATGGTGGCGGTCGTCAGCAACAAGCGAGGAAAGCAAAGCCTCGAGGACTTCGCCCGGCAACTCGGCGACCTCGTCGTCGCGGCGAGCCTGTTCGAGGCGGGCGCAAGAGGAGATCGTCGTGCTCGCCGTGCCATGGTCCGAGCTCGCCGTAGCGCTGGTGGAAGTCCCCGACTGGGACGGAAGGATCGTGATAGACGCGACGAACCCCGACGTGCCCGCGACGGCAATAATTTGAATGCGGCGTGCGAACTGAGACAGTTGGCGAGTTGGCGCTGAGGTTCAACTTCTCAGGAGTCCGCGACGTTACAGTACTTCGAAGAGCCCTGCCGCGCCCATGCCCCCGCCCACGCACATGGTGACAACGATATAACGCACGCCTCGTCGTTTGCCTTCCAGGAGGGCGTGGCCAACCATTCTTGCTCCCGACATGCCATAGGGATGGCCGATTGAAATCGCGCCGCCATTGACGTTGAGCCGTTCAGCAGGGATGCCGAGCCGGTCGCGGCAATACAGAACCTGGACGGCGAAAGCCTCATTGATCTCCCAAAGACCAATGTCTTCCGGAGAGAGTTCGAAGCGCTCAAGGAGGCGCGGCACGGCGAAGACTGGACCAATGCCCATTTCATCCGGCTTCGTGCCGGCCACAGCCATACCGACATAGCGGCCGAGCGGGTTCAGACCGCGTCGCTCCGCGAGGCGCGCTTCCATCACAACGCAAGCAGAGGCGCCATCGGAAAGCTGGCTGGCATTCCCGGCCGTGACCGTGCCGCCTGGAATCACTGTCGCCAGCGCGCTTAGTCCTTCGAGCGTGGTGTCGGGCCTTGCTCCCTCGTCGCGATCGAGGATGACTTCGTGAAAGGTGACGTCCTTGGTTGCTTTGTCGACGCGTTTCATCGTCGTCCTCATCGGCACAATCTCGGCATCGAAGCGCCCGGCGCGCTGAGCTTCAGCAGTGAGCTGCTGCGAGTTGAGCGCGTAGGCGTCGCATGTCTCGCGTGCGATGCCGTAGCGTCGCGCGACTACCTCCGCGGTCTCGATCATCGGCATGTATGCGTCGGGATGCATGGCGGTGAGCATAGGGTCGGGCGTGATCCGCAATTCGGGCGTCTGGACCAGCGAAATCGACTCTACCCCGCCCGCAACGACGATATCCATCCGGTCGACAATGATCTGCTTTGCAGCGGTCGCTATGGTCATCAGTCCGGATGAACATTGCCGGTCGAGGGTCATGCCTGGCACCGTTACCGGGAAACCCGCGCGCAATGCCGCCATACGGCCGACCGACTGCTGCACCCCTTGCGGCAAGGAGGAGCCGAGCAGGCAGTCCTCGATCTCCGCAGGCGCAACGCCGGCGCGTTCGACGGCCGCGGTGAGGGCATGCGCCGCAAGCGTCGGCGATGGTGTGTGGTTCAACGCGCCGCGATAGGCGCGACCAATCGGCGTCCGCGCCGTCGATACGATCACCGCGTCGCGCATCAGCGATACATCCCCGCTGCCCTGGCGGCCGTCTCGGCGCTGGCAAGTTCGCGCTCGGCCTGGGTGAAGCCGTAGTCCGGTACGACCTCACGGTCGCGTTCTGATATCGCATCCCATTCCTGGACGACCCGTTCGCCCGCGTCTTCGCCCCCGCCGATATAGAGGCCTTGCGTAAGGACCACGCCTGCCCGGGCGAAATGGCCCGCGCCGGCGCAAAGGATCGCGCGGGTGGGCGCGCCCTCGCCGACGAGCGCGAGCAGTCCCGGACTGACCAGCGCCGGATCGAGCAAGTTCAGGTGTCCTTCCGACAGCAGGCCATCGGTCATCTGCGTCGCGGCGGTTGGAGCCAGGCAGTTGACCCGGATGCCGTATTTGTCGCCCTCTATCGCCAGGGTCTGCATCAGCCCGACCAGCGCCATCTTGGCGGCGCCGTAGTTGGCCTGGCCGAAATTACCGTAGAGCCCGGACGACGACGTGGTCATCACGACCCGGCCGTAGCGCTGTTCGCGCATGATGTCCCATACCGCCTTGGTGCAGATCACCGCACCCATCAGGTGAACGTCGACCACCAGGCGGAAATCGTCGAGGCTCATTTTCGCGAAGCTTTTGTCGCGCAAGATCCCGGCGTTGTTGACCAGAATGTCGACGCGACCCCAGCGCTGCATTGTCCGCGCGGTCAGTTCGGCAACGGCGGCCTCATCGGTCACCGATGCGGCGATGGCGATGGCTTCGTAACCCGCCGCCACGATTTCCGCGGCGACGCGATCCGCTGCCTCATGCGACAGATCGTTGACCACCACCCTGGCGCCTTGCCGCGCCAGGAAAAAGGCATGCGCACGGCCAAGCCCGCCGCCCGCGCCGGTTATAATCGCGATCCTTCCATTGACAGACATTCGGCTGCATCCTCTGATTTCGACCGGCCATGTTCGCCGGGTAACGGTTCATCGACAGTTGTTGGTGACCGACATCAACCGCCGCCGTATTCGGCTCGCAGTCGCATCTTGTCGATCTTGCCGGTGGCCGCGAGCGGCATGCGCTCGAGTCGATAGACCGCATCGGGAATACACCATGACGCGACATGCCCTTGCAACGAAGCCAGAAGGTCTTCGTCGCTGATCACCTGCGCCTCGCGTATCTCGACCAGAAGGATCGGGCGCTCACCCCATTTCGGATCCGGCCGTCCAATCACCGCTGCGAGCCCGACCTCTGGGAGAGCGCCGATCACCGCCTCGATCTCGGCCGGGTTGATCCATTCGCCGCCGGATTTGATCAGGTCCTTGACCCGGCCCGTAATCGCGACATTGCCGCTTTCGTCGATGCGCGCGAGATCGCCTGTCGCAAACCAGCCATTCGCATCGCTCGCCTTGTCCTGCTCTCCGAAATAGCGTTCAACGACAGCGGCACCGCGCACGCGCAACTGGCCTTCAACACCGCGCTGCCGAGGCAGCGCCTGTCCGTCGGCGTCGGTCAGCAACAGATCGACGCCTATAGCGGGGCGGCCCGAGAGCCCCGCTTGCGATCGCTCGTGAAGCGGCGCCACCGTGCCTGACGGCGAGAGCTCGGTCATTCCCCAACTCGTCTGCACTTTCACATCAAGGCGGCTTTCGATCCGCTCCATCAGCGCCGGTGCGATGGGGGCTCCTCCAACGGTGATGCGCTTGAGCGTCGGCATGGATATGCCGGTCGCTTCGACATGCTCGACAAGGCCCAGCCAGACGGTGGGGACGCCCACTGCCATCGTCACCTCTTCCTCCACAATCAGGCGCGCCAGGCTGGCGCCGTCCATGGCGCGTCCCGGCAGGACCAGCCTTGCGCCCACGGCCGGCACCGCGAATGGAAGGCCCCAGGCGTTGGCATGAAACATCGGCACGACGGCAAGAACGCTGTCGGCGCTTGAGATGGCCATCACATCGGCCTGCAACAGCCGCAGCGTGTGCAAGAAGCTCGAGCGATGGGTGTAGGTGACCCCCTTGGGGGCGCCAGTCGTGCCCGAAGTGAAGCAAAGTCCGCAAGGAGACGTCTCGTCGAAATCACCCCAGCCCGCCTCGCCCTGCGACCGGGCAATCAGCAGGTCGAGCGAGCAAAGCGGCGGTTCGGCGACGAAGTCTCTTGCCCCGTCGATCACCCAGATGCGCTCGATGTCCGTCGCGGCGGCGACTATCTCGGCGGCAAGCGGCAGGAGATCCGCACTGACGACGAGGATTCGCGCTTTGGACAAGCCCGCCATGGCAGCGAGTTGCGCGCCGGTCAGCCGCGGGTTGAGTGTATGGCAGACGGCGCCCATGCCCATGCAGGCGTACCAGACCTCGACATGAGCATGGGTGTTCCAGGCGAGAGTGGCGATCCGGTCCCCAACACTTATGCCGAAGCCCCGCAGCAGTGCCGAGATGCGCATGCTGCGATCCCTCAAGGCGAGGTATCCAATTCGATCGGATTTGCCGCCCGTGCGTCCGGTTACCACCTCCGCTTGAGGATGCCATTTGGCGGCGTGCTCGAGAAACTTCTCGAGCGTCAACGAGAACGGCTGGACGGTGCCGTCCATCATCGCGACCTCACCGGGCAGCCGGCCACGATCATTCGTCCGCGATCGCCCTTTCCACCCGAGGCAATCGGTATGAAATTCACTATCGAGCCAGTTAATAACATGGATTGACCTGTCTAATTGATGTCCTGCTCCGCCTCCCGTCACCGGGGGGCGGCGCGCTCAGTGAATCGCGGCATTGAGAATACTGGCCGCGCTTGCCTCGGCCCGTGAAAACTCGGCGGCAATCGTGCCGCTTTTGGCGACCAGGATCCGATCGCAGGTTTCCAGAATTTCCGGCAAATAGGACGATATCAGAATGACGCCGGCACCGCTGTCGGCAAAGCTGCGGATGATCTGGCGGATCTCGGCAATTGCCCCGACATCCACCCCGCGCGTCGGCTCGTCGAAGATAACCAGCTTCGGCTTCTGAATGAGTGATTTGGCGATGACCACCTTCTGTTGGTTGCCGCCGGAAAGATACAGGACCGGTCGTTCGACGCCGATGCTCCGGATTGAAAGCCTGTCCACCCACTCGCTTGCCAAGGCTCGCATCCTTGCCCGTGGAGCAAGGAAGCGACGACCTCCGAACTTGGCCAGCCAACCCAAGCCGATGTTTTCCGCCACGCTCAGCGTGTCGAAGAAACCGTCGAGCTTGCGATCCTCGCTGATATAGGCGATCCCATCGGCCACTGCCTGAGCCGGGAGGCCGTAGCGCACTTCGCGGCCGTCGAGCCAGATACGGCCACCGCCGAAATTGCGCTTTGTGTGTCCCATGATGACCTTGGCGACTTCGCTCCTGCCCGAGCCGATCAAGCCTGCCAGGCCTGTGATCTCGCCGGGGAAGATCGAGAAGGACATGCTGTTGACCATGCTGCCCATGCGGATGTTTTCCACGCGCAGCACCGGCAGGGCGGACCGGGGCGGACGCCTTGCCGCCGGGGCCTTGTCCTGCTCTTTCAGTTCATCGCCGATCATGTGGTGGATGAGCATGCCGCGATTGAAATCGGCGGCCGGCCCGGTGGTCATCATGCGTCCGTTTCTCAGAACGGAGATTCTGTCCGCATAGGTCAGGGCCTCTTCCAGCGCATGCGATATGAAGACAATCGCCACACCGTCTCGCTGCAGCGACTTCATCAGATCGAAGAGATGATCGGTTTCCTCCGGGGTCAGGGCCGCCGTGGGTTCGTCAAGGATGATGACCCTTGCCTTGTTCAGCACCGCGCGGGCGATCTCGACCATTTGCCGTTTGGCTGCGGAGAGCGTCCCTGCAAGCTGCGCGGGGTCGACCTTGAAATTCAGTCGCTGCAGAACTTGCCGGGCAGCACTGCGCACCCGCCGTACCGAGTTGAACATGTGCTCGCGGCCCAGGACCATGTTCTGGGCGACGGTGAGTTGCGGCACCAGGCTGGTCTCCTGGTAGACCATTGAAATCCCCTGCCCGCTCGCATCCCTGGGTGAAGAGAAAACCACCGGCTGGCCATCAATCCTGAGAATGCCCTCGGATGGCGAGATCACGCCGGCGATCAGCTTGCATAGCGTCGACTTTCCAGCGCCGTTCTCTCCGACCAGGGCGTGAATCTCGCCAGCCATCAAATCAAAGCTCGCATCGGCAAGCGCCGCGGTGTTGCCATACGTCTTCGTGACATTCTCAAGGCTGACGATGGGCTGGGCTGTCATGGCACGCTCCCAGAACCGAGATTGAGGATTTCGCCGCTGGCCCGGCTGACGGCAATCAGGTTCCCGTTCCACGAACAGACATCGCAGATCGCATGCCGCCTTCCGTTGGCGCGCGAATGCGCGCAGGCGATCGGCATCAGGGCCTCGTCCAGTTCGATCACCAGCCCATATGAAAATGAAGGCGCCCAGGGTTTTACGTCACCGAAGAGCCGGGCCGCCCCCAGTTCGATTGGGAAGTCGTGGCTGATTTCCGGCGTGGCTCGCGGCGAGATCCAGTAGCGAGGATCGAGATTGGCCTTCATATCCGAAACGAACACCGGCTCCGTCTTCAGGAATTCGATCAAGGGATCACGCCTCGACAGGCAGGCCATCGCGTATCCGGTGTGGGTCTTGCGAATGCGGCCGAGATAGCCGGGATAGCCAGACTGGAGAGTGCGGCCTGAAAGATCGACGATGCTGGCCCGGTCGAGTTGGGAGACGATGAGGCCGCCGGCGACGTCTGGGGTGATGCCCATCGGGCAGTGCAATGCTCGCGCAACGATGCGCGGCTCCTTGAAGCGGCCCACCACCACGACCTTCCCGCGAGGCACTTCATCCCATGGCGCGATGGACAACACGTTTTGATCGTCGCGGTAGCCATTGTCGACGACAGCGATCTCGCCGCTGGACAGGAAGGCGCAATCGCTCACAGAGACGAGATCCGGCGGCGCGGACCAGCCGTCGACCGCCTGCCCGCTCTGGTCGATGACCGCGATGGAGCCACCTTGCAGACCGACCGCGACAAGCCCGTCGGCACTGCACGACAGGGCGGACACGGGTTGGTCGAACCGCGCCCAGGCTGTCGGTTCTTCGCGCCATCGGTGCAGGCGGAATATCTGGCTGCCGGAACTGAACAGCAGGTGGCCTTCGGCTGATACGGACAATGCTTCCGACTTCTCCACAGGGATGGCCTCCGCGTCGTCCAGCCGGTTGTTGGGGCCAAGAACCCCTTCCAGCGTCATTCCGGGAGTATCTTTGGCCTTGCGTGCGAAGAGCATCAACGGTCCCTCCCCCAATAGCTCGCAGGCCCGGTCCACCGTGCGTTGGCGCCTTCTAGGGCGAGCCGACCGATCTTGTCGTTGGTCACGCCGCCGAGGAACAGCGATCCTTCGTGCTCGCGCATCGATGTGATCATGTAGAGAGGTCCATCGGAAGCATCCCACAGTGCATCCACTATCTTGCCCAGCCCGTCTATCTTGAGCACGCCTCCGATGTTGAGGTTGCCGAAGAGCCAGTTTGTCGGTGGCACGCGCCTTGTCATGCGCCGTCGCAGGCCCGGGTGTTTCAGCACCCGGTCGAAGAGCGGATTGCGCATCCCGGCCAGCGCCACCCAGTAGCCGCCATCCGACGCCCGGTTGATGTTGTCGGGATAACCCGGCAGACCTTTGAGGAAGATGCGTGGCCCATCCGACAACTTGGCGAGATCGAAGATCAGGATCGAGCAGTTCCACGTACTGGCGACCAGCAGGTGCTTGCCGTCATGTGTCAGGCACACACCGTTTGGAAACACCAGATTGTCGCAGATGGTCCGGGTTTTCCCGGATTTCGGGTCATGGCTGAGGAGACGGCCGTTGGGCCGCCCTTCAAGAAGGTCCATTCCCCAGTTTTCAATGTCGTAGCGCTTCGTTGCGTCTGTGAAATAGATCGTGCCATCGGGTCCTATGTCCAGATCGTCGGCCATACGGATTGCGGTGTCGTCCTGGACACTGAAGAGGCTGCGTGACGTCTCGTCCGTCAACAGTTCGACGTCGCCTGCCATGGTGACGCGGATCAGTCCCATTCCGGCAACGCAGGTGACGATCCGCCCTTCCCGGTCGAAGGCCAGCCCAAGTGGGCGCCCGCCAATCTTGGCCAGCACGCTTACATCCGAATAGGTCGGTGCGGCGATTTTCAGGATGCAGCCATTGCGGTTGCCGCAATAGAGGTTCCCTTCAGCGTCGAGAATAACATCCTCGGGTCCGTCAACGCGCCCGGAAGCCAGGATTTCCGCGCCCTTCAGCCGCGGGGCCATCTCATCCGGCATCAATCCGCGCATGCCCTCGACCGGCCCGGCATCGAGCACGATGGGATCGAGGTAGCTCGAGGCCAGCAAGCGGTGCCGGTTCTTGCGGAATCGGACGTCGATCGTCAGGATCACGATGATGATGGCGCCCATGCAGAACTGGACGAAATCGCCACGGAAGCCTGCATTGATCATCGCGTTGTTCAGGAGGTAGATCGTCGTGAAGCCGATGAGCACCGTCACGGGCGAACCCTTGCCGGGAACGAAGCCGCCAAGGCCGACCACGAGAGCCGTCAGCGCGAAAAACTCCATGCCGATGCCGGTGTCGGCGACGCTGATGCTGTTTTGACGTGCCGCAAACAGAAAGCCGGCCAGACCGACGATAAGTCCCGCCAGGAGGTAGGCCAGGAAAATGGTCGTCCTGACAGGGATACCACCATGGCGCGCGGCCTTGCGGTTCCCACCGACCGCGAGGATATGCCAGCCGAAGCGAAGCTGGCGAAACATGACGAACACCAGCGCCGCCACGGCGATCAGGCACCAGGCTCCGATTGGGACGGCCAGGAACTTCTCGAAGCCAATCCAGTCCCAAAGGTCATCGGTGCGGCTGCTCGTCGATATTTCCACGAGTTCAGCCTGGGCGGCGAGCGCAAACAATGCCCTGACGGTGATCATCGTCCCGAGCGTCGTCAACAACGCGCCACAGCCGAGCAGACCGGCGACGATGCCATTCGTCATGCCGACCGCGGCGCCGGCCGCAAGCGTGAGCACCAACACGGCAGGAACCGGCAGGTTGAGAATGTGGAAGCAGTAGAGCGCGACGAAGGCCGACATGGCGAAGTTCGAGCCGACCGAGAGATCGATGCCGCCAACTGCGACGACAATCAGAAGCGCCAGGACGACGAGCCCGCCATCGGCGGCATATTGCGCGAGATTCTGCAGGTTGGCCGGCGAGAAATAGCCGTCTGTCGTCAGTGCGATGCCGATCAACACGCACAGCAGGGCCAGGAACGGAATTGTGCTCTCGATCCATCCCTTGGCGAGGATGTCCGCCAGAATGCGCCGCGGCGACACCACGAACAGGGGTACGTGTTGCCTTGGCAGGCTGGCGAAGTCGATTTCAGCGGGCATGGCGCGTTCCAGGCGATGGAAAAGGCGGGGCTGGAGAGCCCCGCGGAGTCCGTTATGTCAGCGACTGGCCGTCGCTCACATTTTCCAGCAAAGGCTGGCATCGTATGTGGGGCCCCCCTTGATGATCTTGAGGGGGGAATCCACCGTCAGCATGGACCCGTCCGCGGCGGCGGCTCCCTGCAGCAGCAGGTCGATCACCGTGGCCGCATCGCGGCCCTGCCCATCGGCGTCGTAGCTCCACACACGGTCGAGAATCTTGTCCTCCACCGCCTTGCAGGTGACGTTGTCGCCACCGCCCGTTGCGTAGACCAGCACCTTGTCCTCAAGCCCAGCGTCCTTGACGGCATGGCCGGCGCCCATCGTATGAACATCCCAGTGGCCGAAGATGGCGCAGAGGTCTGGATGCTGTTGCAGCACGGTTGCCGTGATCTGGCGTGCCTTTTCTGGCTCCCAGTCGGACGCCTGGTTGGAGACAACCTGGATCTCGGGGTGATCCTTGAACACCTTGAAGGCCGCATCGTTCATCATGACGCTGTCGGCGGCGGTCAACTGGCCGGGGATGATAGCCACCTTGCCCGACTTGCCGCTGCCTGCGCCGCACTCCTTGACGATGTCCTCCGCGACGTCGTGGCCAATGCGGGTCCAGTTGGCGCCGACGAATGCGGAAGATGGCTGGTTGGACTGCAGGTTGAGCTGCAGGACCTTGATGCCCGCGGCCTCGGCCTGCTTGATCTGGCGGGCCAGCAACTGAACCGTCGGATTGTGAACGACCAGAACATCAGGCTTTTCACTGATCGCCTTGGCCAGAAGTTCGGCCATTGCGCCGCTGTTGAAGGCGGGATCGCGGATCTCGAGGGTGTAGCCATGCAACGCCGCATCCTCCTTCATGCGGCGCGCCCACCCTTCGGTCAGCGAAATACCCATGGCGATCGGTATGAAGATCACCTTCTTGCCGGCGAGGTCGGTGCCCGCCGAGGTCGATCCGGTTGAACCCATCGCCGCGGTCGCCGCGATCAGAAAAGCCATAGCTGCGGTTCGGACGCGATTTCCAATTCTATAGACCATGTTCTCCTCCTTGGTTTGATTATCAGTCTTTAAAGATCGCCAACGGTGTCCGTTTCGGTGTCCCTGGGGTTCAGATAATTGTCGATGACGATTGCAAGGATGAGGACCAGCCCCCTCAGCGCGTCCTGCATCTGGGTGGTAAAGTTCATGAGCGTCATCCCATTGCGCAGTATGGCGATGAGTGCCGCCCCGACCAGGATGTTCCTGAGGCCGCCGCGGCCACCCCGAAGCGGTATGCCGCCGAGCACCACGACAAGGATCACATCAAACAGCAGGGTTCCGTTCGAGACGGTCCGGAAGTCAACCGCGCCGCTGGCCGCCGAGGTGACAAGGCCGGCCAGGAGCGCCGTGACGGCGGCAAAGACGTACACCACCACGGTTGTCGTCCTTACCGGCAGGCCGGTCAGGCGGGCGGCCTGATAATTGTCGCCCATGGCGTAGATAATGCGCCCGGCCGTCGAGTAGCTGAGCAGCACCCCGGTCGCCACAAGGGTAGCGATCATCAGCGCGACCGGTACCGTCACGCCGGGCAGGATGTTTCCCGACAGGAAGAGCACCGCGGGGTTGGATTTCGGCAGCAGCAGGATGAATTCGCCACGCAGGATCGCGAACCGAAACAGGCCGGTGATGAACATGGCCGACGCCAATGTAGCCAGCATGGCTGGAATGCCTACATAGGCGATTAGAAAGGCGTTCACGATTCCGACCAGGACCATGGCGGCGACCGCCACCAGCAGCGCCAGCGAGGCCGGGCTGCCGCCGGTAACCAGGATGCTGAAGATGGTTGCCCCTGCCACCATCTGGGCGATCAGGGACAGATCCAAGCCCCTCGATATGATCACGACGGCCATGCCGCAGCTCAGCATGACGAGCGAGGTGGAATTGGACAGGATGACCAGCAGGTTTCCAGAGGTCGCAAATCCATCGATGAAGAGAGCGAACAAGACCGCCAGGGCAAAGGTCACGACGAGCACGACGCGCTCGAGCATGCCGACCTCACGTCTGCCCGTCATTTTCCCCAGCACGGTCTCAGTCATGGCAGGCGCCGTCCGAGCCGATCGTATCAACGGCTCCGCACGCGCCGGCCGGCGACCGGAAGGCCCCTCGACGGCCTGACAAGCGAGACGCAACGGTTGCGTGGGGACGCATCGCGCAGCCCACACCGATCAAGCCCGCAATCCCTGCTTTGCGTTGCATGTCCTCTCCTCCCGGGCGAAGCTGTAGCAAGAATTACATTCACTAACAAGATAGCGAATGTTATTTGTCGCAAGGATGATCCACCTGCCGGCAACGCTGGCGTCGGACGGCTTCGACCGGCCGCCCGCCCAGGCGGCGATGGCGATTTTCAGGATGATCTCAAGGTGAGAAGTCGGCCGCCGGGACCATATCGCTTGGGATCGGGTGCCCGACAGGAGCTTGACCGGAGATGGCGGTCGCGCACACCGGTCTTGGTCCGGGATCGTGTCGAGACAGCGCCGCCAGAGTGGCTTCGTACGAGGCTATGGCGGGTCAGGTCTTGCGCGTCGCCCCCAGCCTGTCGCCCGCGGCCTCCCGCTTCACGCAGATGGACCGGATGCCCGCCGCCATGAACGTCGCCATTCGTTCTTTTACCGCCATGAAGTCATCCGATTGGCACAGTCCGCCTGACAGCTTGTCGATGCGGCCGGTTCGCGCGAGCGTCAGCATCAGCGCCCCGGTGACGAAATGATACCCCCAGAAAATGTCTTCTTCAGCGGATCCGGGAAGCGCTTTCTTGAGCAGATCAATCAGTCTCAGCACGACGGGATCGAAATGCTTGTCCATCAGTTCGGCGCCCCATTGCGGTGTGTTCGCTACCTGGGCACCCAAGGCAGCGTAATTCTTCCAGCCCTCGTCGCCTTCGATGTAGAGGTCGAGATCGGTGTCGAGAAAGGCGTGCAACGCGCCCTCTACCGTAGGCTTGCCTTTCATTGCGCGGTCATAGTCGGCAAGCGCCTTCATCCGCCGATCGCTGGTGACCGCAGCCCTGCGCGCAAAGACAGCGTCAAAAAGCATCTTCTTGTCGGTGAAGTAGTAATTGATCAGCGTGTGGTGCACACCGACGGCTCGAGCGACGTCCTTCAGTGCGACTCCATGCAGTCCATGCTTTGAGAAGAGGAATTCGGCGGTGTCGAGAATCTGCTCGATCGTCTCGGCTCGTTGCTCTGCTTTCGTGGCACGCTTGCGCCTTACGCCGCTCTCCTGAGACAAGCTGATACCCTTTCCAATTCACCGTCGAACGGACCGCGCCAGTCCAGCAGCGGATACATTCGAAAGTCCAACCAAGGCAAGTGATCCTGCGAGGTAGGCTGGGCGCCACAATGCATCCGCTTAACAACCGACGCCAGCGCATCCATTTCGCGCGCTGTGAAGCGAGCCTTGGCAATTCGACGCATTCCAAGTCAATCCAAAAATCAATCAATGTGATACACGAGTCAATCCTCACTCGCTAGATAGTGAATTAAATCGCTTTTCGGTTGTGTTTCAGCCGTCTCCGATCACTGCTTGGATGGGTTGGACCAAAAATCATTGGCCTCAAGAAGGCGCTGGAACTCCTTCAGGAGGAAGGTCTGGAAAACGTCCTCATCCGCCATGACCGCGGGCTCTTGGCAGGATTTTCCTATTTTTTTCAATAGGTTAAAATGAAAAAGTACCGTCACGAGCCTCATTGGCCGTGACGGTACTTTGAAAAATTGGTCGGGGCAATATGGTCGAGGCCCGTCAGGCGGGCCGCCAACGGCAAACTCTAAGTGCCGATGGGCACCGAATGTCCTGGAGAGGATTTATCCTTTATTTCAACGGCTTGCGTCGTATTTCGGCGCATCTCCGGTGGCGTTTGGATGGGCCTGAATCACTCCCACTCGATCGTACCCGGCGGCTTCGACGTCACGTCGTAGACGACGCGGTTGATGCCTCGGACCTCGTTGATGATGCGCGTGGCGGCGGCGCCCAGGAAGGCCATGTCATAGTGATAGAAGTCCGCCGTCATACCGTCGACCGAGGTAACGGCGCGCAACGCGCAGACGAATTCGTAGGTGCGGCCGTCGCCCATCACGCCGACGGTCTGCACCGGCAAGAGCACGGCAAAGGCCTGCCAGATGGCATCGTAGAGGCCAGCCTTGCGGATCTCGTCGAGATAGATGGCGTCGGCTTCGCGCAGGATCTCCAGCTTTTCGCGCGTGATGCCGCCCGGGCAGCGGATGGCAAGGCCAGGACCCGGGAACGGATGGCGGCCGATAAAGCTCTCGGGCAGGCCGAGTTCCTTGCCGAGCGCCCTCACCTCATCCTTGAACAGTTCACGCAGCGGCTCGACCAGCTTCATGTTCATGCGCTCGGGCAGGCCGCCGACATTGTGGTGCGACTTGATGGTCACCGACGGACCGCCGGTGAAGGAGACGCTTTCGATGACGTCGGGATAGAGCGTGCCTTGCGCCAGGAAGTCGGCGCCGCCAAGTTTCTTTGCCTCTTCCTCGAACACTTCGATGAACAGCCGGCCGATGGTCTTGCGCTTCTTTTCGGGGTCGACCTCGCCTTCCAGCGCCGAGATGAATTTTTCCGAGGCATCGACCAGGATCAGCGGCAGATTGTAGTGCTGGCGGAACATCGCCACCACACCTGCCGCCTCGTCCTTGCGCATCAGGCCGTGGTCGACGAGAATGCAGGTGAGCTGGTCGCCGACCGCCTCGTGGATCAGCAGTGCCGCGACCGAGGAGTCCACGCCGCCCGACAGCGCGCAGATGACCTTGCCCTTGCCGACCTGCTTGCGGATCGCCTCGACCGCGTGCTCGCGGTAGGCGCGCATCGTCCAGTCGCCCTCGATGCCGGCGATGTTATGGACGAAGTTCCTGAGCAGCCTCGCGCCATCGGGCGTATGCACCACCTCGGGATGGAACATGATGCCGTACATCTTGCGCTCGACATTGCCGAAGATGGCGAAGGGCGAACTTTCCGACTTGCCAAAGACCTGAAAACCCGGCGGCAGGGCGATGACGCGGTCGCCATGGCTCATCCAGACCTGGTGCCGCTGGCCCGTCGCCCACAGGCCCTCGAACAGCGGGCTGTCCTTCTCGATCTCGACGAAGGCGCGGCCGAATTCGCGATGGTTGGAGCTTTCGGCGACACCGCCCATCTGAACGCACATCGCCATCTGGCCGTAGCAGATGCCAAGCACCGGCACCCCGGCATCGAAGACGATCTGCGGCGCGCGCGGGCTGCCGATATCCGATGTCGAGGCCGGACCGCCGGACAGGATCACGGCTTTGGGATTGATGCGCTTGAACGCGGCTTCGGCCGACTGGAACGGCACGATCTCGGAAAACACGCCGGCCTCGCGGATGCGGCGGGCGATGAGCTGCGTAAACTGGCTGCCGAAATCGACAATCAGGACGGTGTCGGGGTGATTGGCTGTTGTCATGGCGAGCGTTTAGAGAAAGAAATGAGTCTGCGCAATGGGTTGCGTAGCCTGACTTCAGACGGGTCTGGCCTGGTCGTTGGATGGAGCAGTCCGCAGCAAGCCCGACCCGATCGCCTGTTCGAGGCGCATGACGGCCTCGGCCAGCTTCTCGTCGATGACGTGCAGATATTCCGTCCAGTCGCCGACATGCCTGAGATCAGCCGCGCCGTCTGAAATGCCGCGCAGCCCGATCAGGGGCACATCGAACAGTTGGCAGGCGCGCAGGCAGGCGAAGGTTTCCATGTCGACCATGTCGGCCGCGATCGTGTCATAGGCCGCACCGGTGATGATCGCGCCGCCGGTGGACAGCGTGGCTTGCCTGATTTCGGGTATCCGCAGCGGCAGCGGCACGATGACCGGCAGGTCGAGGAACGGCGTCGCGCCTTTCTCGAAACCCAAGGGCGAAGCATCGATGTCGCGATAACCGACCGAGACAGCCTGATAGATTTCCGTCTGCTCCAGGGTCCGGCTACCGGCCGAGCCGAGCGACACGATAAGGTCCGGCAAGGCCTTTTCCGATTTCAGCCAGGACAGCTCGGCGCCTAGCCGGACGGCGGCCTCGACCGGCCCGACACCCGTCATCAGCGGCATGAACAGTTTTTGCAGATGGGGGCCATATTCGGCCTGCGCCGCCATGACGAAGAGGACATCCTTGCCGCCAATTCGCGTAACATTAGCCATCAGCCCGCAATCCCATCGCGGCCTACCACCGTCATCATCGTCCCCGTCATGGTCGCGATCAGCTTGGCTTCGCCGTCGGCGGCAAAGGCGTAGGCCTGGCCATCGGCGACGATGATGGTGCGGCCAGGCTTGGTCACCGAGCCGCGAAACAGGAAGCGCTCACCCCTGCCCGGCGCCAAAAGGTTGACCTTGAATTCGATGGTGAGCACCCCGGAATTTTCCGGCATCAGGGAAAAGGCCGCGTAGCCGCAAGCCGAATCCAGCGCCGTCGAGATGACGCCGGCATGCAGGAAGCCGTGCTGCTGGGTCAATGCCGCCGAATAGGGCATCTCGATTTCGATGATGCCGGGCGTCACCAATGTCAGTTCGGCGCCGATCGTGGCCATTGCCTGCTGGCGCGCGAAAGACGCCCTGACGCGATCCTCATAGTCCGGAGCCGGTACGATCTTTGCTGCCATCGCAATTGCCTTCAGTTTTGCCGGAGAAGCTTATCGCAGAGGCACGGGCGGCAGGCAAATGCTTTTGCTGCACTGCAACAAAACGACATTGGAGGGGCCTAGTTCAACCAGACAAGCGAGGCGTTGAGCACGGTGGCGAAGGCCACCCATGCCGCATAAGGCACGAACAGCCAGCCCGAAAGCCGGTCGCGGTTCCAGGCTCTCACGATGAACAGCACGATGCTGGCGAGAAGAAGCACGATGACGACCAAGGGGGGTCCCATCATCCTTGCGCCGAAGAAGGTTGGCGACCACAGGAAATTCAGGGCGAGCTGGACGCCCCAGATCTTCATCGCCGCTCCCGCCGGTGCTCGCCCCCACGTTCGCCAGCCGGCCACCGCGATCAGCACGTAGAGCAGTGTCCAGACGGGCGCGAAGACCCAGTTGGGCGGATTGAAGGGCGGTTTGACCAGCGATGCATACCAGGCGCCCGGCAACGTCGCATAGCCGATCAGCAAGCCTCCACCGATCACCAGGACAAGGAAAGGCAGCAGCGACAGATATTTTTTCAAGAATCCCACCCCACAGCGACACGGCGCCGCGCATCTGCAACTGGGGCACTGGCGCTCCTTGTCAACGGCAGCGCTCAACTCACCTTGCGCATGGCGCAGAAGTAAAACCCGTCAGTGCCGCTCAGTGCCGGTGACAGCGAGATATCCGCGCCAGCGCCGATTCTTGCGGCCGCCTCGTGCCCCGGAAAACAGCTATCCCAGAGCGCGCGGTGATCGAGCGGGGCAAAGCCGCTGTTGCGGTCGCGAAACGCCGCGATCTGTTCGCCGTTCTCCTCGTCGAACACAGAGCAGGTGATGTAGACCAGCAGGCCGCCGGGTTTCACATACGCCTTGGCAGCATCGAGGATCGCCGATTGCTCACCCTTGCGGGCGTCGAGCTGCCTTTGCGTCAGCCGCCATTTGGCATCGGGGCGGCGCCGCCAGGTGCCGCTGCCGGTGCAGGGCGCGTCGACCAGCACGATATCCATATGGCCTGAGAGCGGAGCGAGTTCGGCCGGCTTGGTGACGACCTGCACATTACGGTTTTCCGAGCGGCGGATGCGGTCGAAGATCGGCGCCAGCCGCGCCTTTTCGGCATCATGGGCAAAGATCTGGCCGCGGTTGTCCATCGCTGCCGACAGCGCCAGTGTCTTGCCACCGGCGCCGGCGCAGAAGTCGAGCACCTGCATGCCGGCCTCGGCGCCGGCAAGCGTGGCCGCTATTTGCGAGCCCTCGTCCTGCACCTCGAACCAGCCTTTCTGGAAGGCCGGCTCGGACTGCACGTTCGGGTGCCTGCCGTCGCCATCGATCGGCGGAATGCGGATGCCGAGCGGCGCGATCCGCGCGGCCTGCGCCCCGGTATCGGCCAGCTCCTTGAGGACCTTGGCACGATCGGCCTGCAGCGTGTTGACCCTGATGTCGAGCGGCGGGCGGGTCGCCAGCGCCGCGCCCTCCCCAACCCATGCCTCGCCAAAGGCCCGTTCGAAAAGCGGTTCGCACCAATCGGGTATGTCGGCCCGCACCGCAGATGGGGCATCGGCAAGCCGGCGACCGGCGATCGTCTGCAGCTCGGTGGTGCTGAGCAGCGGCGGTGCGAACTTGTCACCGTCGAGCGCGTCGTTGAGCGACTGCGCCGTCTGGCTCCATTCGAGCAGCAATGCGCCGAAGCCGATGGCGCGTGGCGTGTCTTCGCCAAGCAGCCAGCCGGCGGAGCGTTTGTGGCGCAACGCGTCGTAAACGATGTTGCCGATGGCCGCGCGATCACCGCCGCCAGCGAAGCGATGTGACAGGCCCCAATCCTTCAGCGCATCGGCCACCGGCCGGTGACGCCGGCCAATGTCCTCCAGCACTTCGATGGCCGCAGCCAGCCGTCCGCCCAGTCGCATTGGTCATTCCATCAAATCTAACACGTGATCTATCGCCTGCTCTTAGAGCCTTTCGCGTCCGGATTGAACCCCGCTCCGTCTCGCGACGAAGCGGCAGCCTGAAATCCGTCCGATCAATAAATCTCGCGGACCGGCAACAGCAGATCGATCAATAAATGCAAGGTGTCTAATGTTCGTAACTGCCGACTGCAAGCACGACCTGTGGGGCAACCGCTCTGCTTTCCAAGTTTTTCGGTTGGTAATACTCTTCACACCATGATTCGCGGCGTGGAAAACGCGGACCGGCGGATCGCTACGAGGAGAGGGCAATGAAGACTTATTTGGCGGAAGTTCTAGGCACATTTCTGTTGGTGTTCATCGGTACGGCATCGGTGGTGACGGGCGGCTTCGGCGGCGCGCTGCCGCTCGGCCAGGAAGGCATCGGTCTGGCATTCGGCATCGGCCTGATCGCCGCTGCCTACGCGATCGGCCCGATTTCGGGCGCGCATCTCAATCCGGCGGTGACGCTCGGCGTCTTCCTCGCCGGCCGGCTGCCGGCCAAGGACGTCATCCCCTACTGGATCGCGCAGGTCATCGGCGCCATCCTGGCTTCGCTGGCACTGTGGATCATCGTTTCCGGCAAGACCAGCGAACCCATCACCAACTTTGGCGCCAATGGCTGGGACGTGGCGAAATGGGGCATGAGCTCGGCCTTCCTGTGGGAGCTGATCGGCACCTTCACCTTCGTCACGGTGATCCTGGGCGTTACGGCTGAAAAGCACTCGACGGCGTTTGCCGGCCTGGTCATCGGCCTGACGCTGGCCGGCATCCACTTCGCCATGATCCCGGTCACCGGCACCTCGGTCAATCCGGCCCGCTCCATCGGCCCGGCGCTGTTCACCGGCGGTGCCGCGCTCAGCCAGCTCTGGCTGTTCATCGTCGCCCCGCTGATCGGCGGCGCCATCGCCGGCGTCGTCGCCAAGGCGCGCGTCTTCGAGAAGGATTGATCTCAAGAGCCTGAATGCAAAAGGCGCGGGCCATGGCCCGCGCCTTTTTTGTTGGATAGAACTCTTTCCGGATCAGCCGGCGATGTCGAAGCGGTCGGCGTTCATCACCTTGGTCCATGCCACGACGAAGTCTTTCGCGAACTTCGCCTTGGCGTCCGCGGTCGCATAGACTTCGGCAAGAGCGCGCAGCTGCGAGTGTGAGCCGAAGATGAGGTCGGCACGGGTGCCGGTCCACTTGACTTCACCGGTCTTGCGGTCGCGGCCTTCGAACACGTCCTTGGCATCGGACGTCGCCTTCCACTCCGTGCCCATGTCGAGCAGGTTGACGAAGAAGTCGTTGCTCAGCGTTTCCGGCTGTTTGGTGAAGACACCATGCTTGGACTGCCCGGCATTGGCGCCGAGAACGCGCAGTCCACCGACGAGGACGGTCAATTCCGGCGCCGTCAGCGTCAGCAACTGCGCACGGTCGACCAGCGCCTCCTCGACGGTCAGCCGCTGCTTGCCGCTGACATAATTGCGGAAACCGTCAACGGTCGGTTCCAGCGGCGCGAAAGAGTGGATGTCGGTCTGCTCCTGCGAGGCGTCCATGCGGCCCGGCCAGAAGGGAACGTCCACATTGTGGCCGGCGGCCTTCGCGGCTTTCTCGATTGCCGCGTTGCCGCCGAGAACGATCAGGTCGGCAAGCGAGACCTTCTTGCCGCCGGTCTGTGCGGCGTTGAAGTCCTTGGCGACCGCTCCGAGTTTGTCGAGCACCTTGGCGAGCTCGGCAGGCTGGTTGACGGCCCAGTCCTTCTGCGGGCTGAGGCGGATGCGCGCGCCATTGGCGCCGCCGCGCTTGTCGGAACCACGGAAGGTCGAGGCCGAAGCCCACGCCGCCGAGACCAGCTGCGACACCGACAGGCCGGAGGCCAGGATCCTGGCCTTGAGCGCTTCGGCATCCTGCTCATCGATCAGCACATGATCGACCGCTGGGATGATGTCCTGCCAGGGCAGCTCTTCCTTGGGGACGAGCGGGCCGAGATAGCGCGCGACCGGGCCCATGTCGCGGTGGGTCAGCTTGTACCAGGCGCGGGCGAATGCGTCGGCGAACTGATCCGGGTTCTCGTGGAAGCGCCGCGAGATCGTCTCGTAAGACGGATCGAAGCGCAAAGCGAGGTCGGTGGTCAGCATGGAGGGCGCGTGGCGCTTGGCCGAATTGTGCGCGTCCGGCACCGTGCCGGCGCCCGCGCCACCCTTCGGCGTCCACTGATGCGCGCCGGCCGGGCTCTTGGTCAGCTCCCATTCGAAGCCGAACAGATTGTCGAAGAAGTTGTTGCTCCATTTGGTCGGCGTCGTCGTCCAGATGACTTCCAGACCGCTGCCGATGGCGTCACCGCCCTTGCCGGTGCCGAATTTGCTCGCCCAGCCAAGACCCTGCTGCTCGATGTCGGCACCTTCCGGCTCGACGCCGACAAGTGCCGCATCGCCAGCGCCATGGGTCTTGCCGAATGTGTGGCCACCGGCGATGAGCGCGACGGTTTCCTCGTCGTTCATCGCCATGCGGGCGAAGGTGTCCCTGATATCGCGCGCCGAAGCCAGCGGATCGGGCTTGCCGTTCGGCCCTTCCGGGTTGACGTAGATCAGGCCCATCTGCACGGCACCGAGCGGGTTCTGCAGGTCACGGTCGCCGCTGTAGCGCTCGTCTGCCAGCCACTTGCCTTCGGGGCCCCAGTAGACGTCCTGCTCGGGCTCCCACACATCGGCGCGGCCGCCGGCAAAGCCAAAGGTCTTGAAGCCCATCGATTCCAGCGCGACGTTGCCGGTCAGGATCAGAAGGTCGGCCCAGGAGATCTTGCGGCCATATTTCTGCTTGATCGGCCACAGGAGCCGGCGGGCCTTGTCGAGGTTGACGTTATCCGGCCAGCTGTTCAGCGGCGCGAAACGCTGCTGGCCGGCTCCGGCGCCGCCGCGGCCGTCGGCGATGCGGTAGGTGCCGGCGCTGTGCCACGCCATGCGGATGAACAGCGGCCCGTAATGGCCGAAGTCGGCCGGCCACCATTCCTGCGAATCCGTCATCAACGCATGCAGATCCTTGATGACAGCGTCGAGGTCGAGGCTCTTGAATTCCTCGGCATAGTCGAACGCCTCGCCCATCGGGTCGGACAGAGACGATTGCTGATGCAGGATCTGGACATTCAGCTGGTTCGGCCACCAGTCACGGTTGGTCCGGCCGGCGGATCCATGCGCCACAGGGCATTTGCCCGCGCTGTTGTCGTCGGTTTTCGCGTCCATCTTACTGCTCCGATTTTGCCGAGGTTTGACTTTGCCGAGGTTGATTTTTGCCAAGATCTTGGGGCCGGCCAGCGACCGCACCAATCTGGAACGATTCCAGACTAGGCCGCATTGCTGATAAAAACAAATTGCCTTTCCTGTTCATTTCGATAGGCTTTTCTTATGATAGGCTTGACTGTCCGACAGATGCACTATTTCGACGCGCTGGCGCAGACGCTGCATTTCGGACGGGCGGCAAAACTCGCCGGTGTCAGCCAGCCGGCGCTGTCCTCTCAGATCGCGGAGATGGAGCAACGGCTGAACTGCCGGCTGTTCGAGCGCGGCGGCAAGTCGGTCCGAATGACCGACGAGGCGGCCGCCCTTTTGCCGCGTATCGAACGCATCCTGGCCGACATACGCGACGTCGAAACGACAGCCCGGCGCGGCCGCACGGCCATGGAGGGGCGCTTCCGGTTGGGCATCATCCCGACTGTCGCGCCCTATCTTCTGCCGCGCGCCCTGCCCGAACTGAAGAAGCATTTTCCGGCCTTGCTGCTCGAATTGCGCGAGGCCGTCACAACCTCCCTGGTCGAGGACACCGCATCGCGCAAGCTCGACGCTTTCATCGCGGCACTTCCGCTCGATCATCCTGGCCTGACCACCGAGGCACTGTTTCCCGACCGGTTTTTCCTCGCCGTGCCAGCTGGCGATCCGGCCTTCGCCTCGCCGCCGGTTCCGCCTGAAAGCCCGGCACTGGAGCGGCTGATGCTGCTGGAGGAAGGGCATTGCCTGCGCGAACAGGCGCTGGCGGTCTGCGGCAATGTGCGTCCGGTGGCGATGGCAAGCTACGGCGCCACCAGCCTGACCACGCTGTTGCAGATGGTGGCGCATGGCCTCGGCGTCACGCTCATCCCCGAAATGGCGGCCGGCCCCGCCGGCACCATCCCCGACCTCAAGATCGTGCCGTTCCAGGAGCCGATGCCGCAACGCATGATCTGCCTTGCCTGGCGGCGCAACAATGCAAGGCATGGGGAGTGCGTCGAACTCGCCAAGATCATCCGCAGTCTCGGCACGGCGGTGTTGGCCGCGTGAAGCCAGGCGTCACAGAACCCGGGACAGGAACTCGCGGGTGCGCGGCGATTTCGGGCTGGCGATCATCTCGCGCGGCGCGCCGCGCTCGACGATCACGCCGCCGTCCATGAAGACGAGCTGATCGCCGATCTCGCGGGCAAAGCCGATCTCGTGGGTGACGACGACCATCGTCATGCCGCTCTCGGCCAGATCACGCATCACCTGCAGCACCTCGCCGACCAGTTCGGGGTCGAGCGCCGATGTCGGCTCGTCGAACAAAAGCACCTTCGGCTTCATCGCCATGGCACGCGCGATCGCCACGCGCTGCTGCTGGCCGCCGGACAGTTCGCGCGGATAGCGGTCGACCTTGTCGGCAAGGCCGACGCGGCGCAGCAGCACTTCCGCCTCGGCCTTGGCCTGGTCGACGGGGATGCGCCGCACCTGTGTCGGCGCCTCGATCAGGTTCTCCATCACCGTCATGTGCGAGAACAGGTTGAACGACTGGAACAGCATGCCGATCTCGGCCCGGCGCTGACATAGGAGATCGTCCTTGACCTCGTAGAGCTTGTCGCCCTGGAGGTCGTAGCCGACGAACTGGCTGTCCACCAACAGGATGCCGCCGCTGAGTTTTTCCAGATGGTTTATGCAGCGCAGGAACGTGCTCTTGCCGGATCCCGACGGACCGATGATGCAGGCCACCGTTCCCTCGGCGACGTCGAAGTCGACGCCCTTGAGCACTTCAAGCTGGCCATAGGTTTTGCGCACGCCGCGCGCGAACACCATGGAATCAGCCGGGACGCCGAAGCGGGCGCGATTTTCGGACTTCACGTCGCTCATCGGGCAACGCCGCGCAGGCTGATCAAGTTGCGCAAGGCGCGCATCGTCAGGGGATCCCGGCGCGTGTCGCTGCGGCCGAAATGGCGCTCCAGGAAATGCTGTCCGACCGACATCATGCTGACCACGGCGAGGTACCAGAAGGCGACCACGATCAGGAGCGGGATCGTCTCGAAGGTACGGGCATAGATGCTTTGCGCCGTATAGAACAGGTCATCAACGGCGATGAACGTCACCAGCGAGGTCATCTTCAGGAGGTTGATCGCTTCGTTGCCGGTCGGCGGCAGCACGAAGCGCATGGCTTGCGGCAGGGTGATGCGCTTCAGGATCATGCGGTAGGGCATGCCGAGCGCGCTCGCCGCTTCCGACTGGCCCGACGGCACGGACTTGATGCCGGCGCGGATGATCTCGGCCATGTAGCCGGCCTCGCACAGCGAAAGCGCAACGACAGCGGAGAAGAACGGGGTCATGAAATCATTGGTGCGTACGGAAAACAGCGTGCCCAGGAAAGGCAGAGTGAGCGAAATTTCGCGCACCAGCAGCGACAGGTTGAACCAGAAGATCAGCTGGATCAGGGCCGGGACACCCCGGAAGAACCAGACATAGACGCCCGCGAAGGCGCGCAGCACCTGACTTGGCGATACCCGCATGATGGCGATGACAGTGCCGACCACGATCGCCAACACCATGATGATGACGGTGAGCACCAGCGTGTTGCCAAGGCCGCGCATGATCGAGGGGTGGAAGAGATAGCCGGCGGCCGTGCTCCAGGCGAAGGCCGGATTGCTGGCGAAGGCGCGAATGATGAGGAACGCCAGCAGCAAGGCGAACGCCGTGCCGATCCAGATGCCATAACGGCGCTGCGGCACGACGGTCAGTCGTGACACGGCAGCGGCAACGCCCGGCTCGACGCCGATCTCGGTCGGGTGGGCCACGCCCATCAATCGTCTCCTGATTGCTGGCCGGCGCCTGACCGACGGTCAGGCGCCGGGTCGTTTCTATTCGGCGCGCAGCGCGTCCATGGTCCCGACGAAATAGGGTTCCTTGATGGCGTAAGCGCCCATGCCGTATTTGTCGAGGATAGCCTTGTAAGTGCCGTTCTTGAACAGCTCGGCGAGCGCGCCCACCATCATGTCGGCGGTTTCCTTGTCGTCCTTGGCGATCGCCATGCCGAGAGGCGCGACCTCGTAAAGCGTCGGCAACACCACCAGCTGGCCCTTGCTCGTCACCTCGAAAAAGCTCGACGCGGTCGCATCGTCCATGCGGGCGTCGACACGGTCGGACAGCACGGCCTGGACGATATCGGTCGAGGAGTTGAAGACCGACTTCTCGATGGCCGCCTGGCCCTTGTCGGTGCACTCCTTGCCGAGCTTGTCGACTAGGAAGTCGGAGGCGCTGCCGGCCGAAACGCCGATCCGCTTGCCGCAGAGCGGCGTGTCGCCGCTGAAGCTCGCCTTCTTGTCGGGCGACGTCGATACGGCAAGGCCGGCCTTCAGGAACATGACGAAATCGACCTGTTTCAGCCGTTCGGGCGTGGCCGAGAACGTCTCCCAGGCGATCTTGAAGCGACCTGCGGCCAGGCCGGGGATCATCGAGGGGAATGGCGTGCGCTGAACATCAAGCTTGGCGTCGACCAGCTTGGCCACCTCGCCCGCGAGTTCGATGATGATGCCGGTCTGCTTGCCGTCGGCATCGAGATATTCGAACGGCGCATAGTCCAGCGTGTTGGCGACAGCGAGCGTGCCGCTCTGCTTGACGTCGGTGGATTTCGCAACCTCGGCGGCCCGGGAAACCCCTCCCCAGGCCATGGTGGATATCGCCAGCGCAAGGCTGGCCGCTCGCAGATATGCATTCATTGCTGTTCCCCTTTCTTGCTTGTTTGCAGTCTTCACCAGGCAAAGCCCGAGCCGGCCTCCGTTCTGGGACCGGCTCGGGCTCGACATTCGCTTACGCGCTTGCCGCTTCGGCCGCCTTCTTCTTGCGATAGTGGTAGTTCTTGTCGATGCGCTCCATCAGATAATCGCCGTAAAGCACCGGTGCGTATTTCGGCTGCGTGCCGGCCGGCACGCAGACCGGCAGCGCCTCGATGGTTTCGTCCATGGAGGGATCGAAGAAGAAGGGTTGCGAATAGCGCTCGCGTCCCGACCGGTTGATGACGCGGTGCGGCGTCGAGACAAACTGGTCGTTGGACCAGCGTGCAAGGATGTCACCGACATTCATCACGAAGGAATCCGGGACCGGAGGCGCCGGAACCCAATCGCCCGCCTTGTTCTTGACCTCGAGGCCGCCGACATTGTCCTGAGCCAGCAAGGTGATGAAGCCATAGTCGGTATGCGGCGCCGAACCGAAGAGCCCTTCTTCCTGAGGCTGGGTCGGATAGTGCAGCAGCCGCAGGAAGGTCGTCGGCTGCTCGAAATAGCGATCGAGGCTGTCGGAGGGCAGTCCGAGCGAGAGCGCGATGGCGCGGACCATCTTGCGGGCTAGCGTGCCCATCTCATCGACATAGCGCTCGATCGTCTGCCTGAAGCCCGCCACCGTGGCCTCGTCCGGCCACTGGTTAGGGCCTTGCAGCGGCTTTTCTGCCAGCACCCTGGGATCGTCGGCGCCGACCTCGTGCATGAAGAAGATCGATTCGCTCTGGTTCGGCTTGCTGACGGTCGCCACCGACGAGGTCACGATGGTCGAGCCGGCAAAGGGCAGGAAGCCGCGGAAATTCTTGTCGATCTTGAGCTTCGCCTTTTCCTCCTCGGGCAAGGCAAAGAAGCGCTTGGAGGCTTCGCGGACGGCTTCGACGTCGGCGCGCGGAATGGGATGGCCGGTCACGTAGAGGAAGCCGATCGTCTCGAGATAGCGGCGCAGCGTCGCCGCCGTTGCCCGGATCGCGCCTTCGTCGTCGCCATAGAGCGCCGAAACGTCGAGGATCGGAATTTCGGAAAAATCACCGCGCTCTTGTGCATCCATTTTCGAACACCCTGTCTTGAACATAAGATACAGTACTGTATTTCTACACATCCGAACGGCCTCATCAATAGGCTTTCGATCGCAAAAGGAGAGTCGCGGCATCATGGCACCACGCAAGATCATCATCGACACCGATCCGGGCCAGGACGACGCGTTCGCCATCCTTTTCGCACTGGGCTCTCCGGCCGAACTCGACGTGGTCGGCATCACCACGGTCGGTGGCAATGTGCCGCTGGCCCTGACGTCGAAGAATGCACTCAAGGTCGTCGAGCTGGCCGGGCGCGCGGACGTGCCGGTCCATGCCGGATGCCCGGCGCCGATGGTGCGCAAGCTGATCACGGCCGAGTATGTCCATGGCGAAACCGGTCTCGACGGCGCCGACCTTCCCGAACCGGTGACGCCGCTGCAGGACGAACACGCCGTCAACTACATGGTGCGCACCATCATGGATGCGCCGGAGGGCGAGTTGACCGTCTGCACGCTCGGGCCGATGACCAATCTCGCCATGGCCATGACCATGGAGCCGAGGATCGTGCCCCGGCTGCGCGAAGTCGTGCTGATGGGCGGTGGCTTCTTCCAGGGCGGCAACGCCACACCCGCGGCCGAGTTCAACATCTTCGTCGACCCGCATGCGGCGCACAAGGTGTTCGACAGCGGCGTGCCGGTGACCATGGCGGGCATAGACTGCACCTACACCGCGCTGATGACGCCCGAGTGGCTCGACCGCCTGCGCGCCACCGGCAGCCGCGCCGCGATCGAGGCCGCCAACCTGGCCGACTTCTTCCGCCAGTACGGCACGCACAAATTCGAAACGCCGGCGCGCCCCATCCACGATGCCTGCGTCACCGGCTATCTGCTGGCGCCACAGATCTATGAGCAGCGCCAGTGCGCGGTGACGGTCGACATCGTCTCGCCGGAGACGATCGGCATGACCGTCGTCGACTGGTGGCACGTGACCGGCCGGCGCAAGAACTGCAACGTGCTGCGGCGCATCGACCCGGCGCCGTTCTTCGAACTCATGCTGGAGCGGATCAGCGCATTGCCCTGAGCCCGGCGTTCCGCGATAGATGGACACTCGAAGAGTCGCGAAGCGCATCGGAGCCGGCAAACAGATTGCAGGCGTTGGGCATGGCGATGAAGGTCTTGATCAGATGAAAGCGGACAGCACCCCTGCCAGAGGCAAGAGACCGTCCAAAGCCGCCCCGCCTGCGAAGGCGGCGCGGCAGACGCTGAGCCGCGAGGCCTGGATCGCGGCGGCGCGCAAGGTGCTGGAAAAGCGCGGCATCGGCGAGGTCAAGATCGACCGCCTCGCCCAACAGTTCAAGGTGACGCGCGGCTCCTTCTACTTCCACTTCGCCAGCCTGGCCGACCTTCGCGACAGCCTGCTGCAGGAATGGCGCAACACCAATTGCGCGCCGTTCTGGGCGATGCGCGACATGCACGACATAGACGGCCTGCAGTTCTTCACCGACATCGTGCATGTCTGGGTGGACGAAGCGCCGTTCAGCCCTCTGCTTGATCTGGCCGTACGCGACTGGTCGCGCACGTCGAAGAAACTGACGCAGGAGGTCAAGGACATGGACGACCTGCGCATCGCGCTCTTGATCCGCTCCTTCCGCGCCATGGGCTATCCCGAGGATGAAAGCCTGGTCAGGGCGCGCATCACCTATTTCCACCAGATCGGCCAGTACGCGCTGTCCTTCAAGGAGGATCCGGCGGTGCGCAGAAGCTACCAGCCGCTGTTCGGAGAGGTGCTGCTTGGACCGCTCGTGCAGGAGCCGGGTTCGGCGCCGCGACCGAGCGAAATGCGGACCGGCCGTCGCCAGCAAGGGGCGTAGCGGCGGCAGGTTGCGGGACGCCCGGGCCGATCTCCAAACAATCTACGAAGCAGTCGCCTCGTTGGCGATGGCGCGTGTCGCGTTCTGGTCCGGGCGCAGCAGAAAATAGAATGCGGTGATGTGCGTGATCATCAGCAGCGGCACGTAGATGACGGGGATGGCATAGGTGGCGCCAAACAATCCCGCATGGGCCGGGAGGTTGGCCTGGATGGCTTGGTAATAATCGACGATGAGGTCGACCATCCCGATAATATTGAAGGCGACGACGAACGGCCAGAAGAGCTGGCGTATCCGCACCGTCAGCAGTGCCAGCATGGCCAGCACACCCGTTGCGAAGTCGCCATAAGCGGCGAAGGTGGCAAAGCTGGCGGGCATATCTGGGCTGACGACGCCCGGAAGGATGAAGACGAGCCCGAAGAAGCGGAAACTGTGCAGTGTGGCGATCGCGCGTTGCGCCGCGACGCGGTCCATCGAGCTCAGCCAGGGCCAGATATACGCAACGAAGCAAAGCAGCCATGCGACATAGCCCAGGACGAGATGGGTCTGGAAAAGGATTTCCGTCGACATTGCGGTCTCCTGTCAGCTGTTGGTGGATGCGGCCTCGAACACCGCGGTCAGGATGCCGAGCCGGCCTTCCATGAGATTTCGCCCCAGATTGGCTGCAAGCTCGGCAAAGTCCGGTCCCATCACCACGCCGAGATTTGGCGACGGCGGCGGACCCGACGCACGCAACTGCGCGAACCAGGTCTTGGCGGCCTCCGTGTCGTCTTGCCATGCCAGCATATGGAAGCCGGCCGGTTCGATCGCCTCGCGCGTCGCGTCGCTTGTCAGGACGAAGCTCGTCGCCGGCGTTCGCGCCCAGGGAAGCGGATAGTGCGGCTGGCCGCTGCCCAACACGACATCGAAAGTTGCAAACCTGCCGCCTGACTTCAGCACGCGTCGAATCTCGCGGTAGAGCCGCGCCCGGTCGGAGATATTCATTGCCACATGCTGTAGCAGCACGATATCGAAGCGGCCGTCATCGAACGGAAGCTCCAGGGCACTGGCGGTCTGGAACGACAACTGCCCGCCCTGCCCCGTGCGCCCGGTCAGATAGCGCGCGGCATCCACGAAAGGCTCGCTGAGATCCACGCCGATAACCCGGCAGCCATAGGTCGCAGCCAGTAAGCGCGCCGGCCCGCCGACGCCCGAGCCGACGTCCAGAACCGACATGCCGGCAGTGATGTCAGCCAATTGGGCAAGCTCGGCCGTCGCGGCAAGCCCACGGGTGTGAAACTGGTCGAGGGCGCCCAGCTGCTGCGGCGTGAGAAGCTGATCCTCCGGGCCGAGGTCGGCGAGCACCGTCCTCAGCCGCTCGGTCAGGCCAGTCGCGCGATAGTGGTCACGCACTTCATCAAGTTCATCGGTCATGGCAAGATGCTCCTGTCTCGGGCTCTTACCTAAACCTGCTTCCATCGTTCGACTATCCGCTATAATCATAACAACCCATGAAGCAGAACTACACAATCCGGCACGGAGCGCTGGAGGGCGTCGAGGTGTTCCTGGCTGTCGCCAGGCGCCGCAACTTCCGCCGCGCCGCCGCCGATCTCGGCGTGACGCCGTCGGCCGTGAGCCAGGCGGTACGCGCGCTGGAAGCGCGGCTCGGTGCGGCGCTGTTTGTCCGCACGACACGAAGCGTCGGCCTGACCGAGGCCGGCCAGCGGTTCCTCGACCGTGCCGGCCCTGCCTTCGAGGAGATCGTCGCGGCCGGCGAGGCCGCGCGTGATGTCGGCCAGCGGCCGACCGGCCTGCTGCGCCTGTCCGTGCCGCGCGCCGTCGTGCCGTTGATCCTGGAGCCGGTGATCGCGTCGTTCTGCCAGGCCTATCCCGAAGTCGAACTGGAGATCGCCGCGAGCGACGAGATGGTCGATCTGGCGACCGGCGGGTTCGATGCCGGTATCCGCCTCGGGCAGTTCATCGCAACCGACATGGTCGCGGTGCGGCTGACCCCGTCCTTCTCGTTCGTTGTCGTCGGCAGTCCCGACTATTTCGCGCGCCATGGCCGCCCCGAACGTGTCGACGATTTGCGCCGCCATGCCTGTCTGCGCCTGCGCCGCTCGAACGGCGCCATCGCGCTCTGGTCCTTCGTCGACGGCAATGAAGCGATCGAGGCCATGGTCTCAGGTCCGCTGATCGCGCATGACTACCCTACCCTGGTCGGGGCAGCGATGCGTGGGATCGGGCTGGCGCAGATCCCGCGACCCGTCGCCGAGGGACCGATTGCCCAGGGAAAACTCGAGCCCGTGCTGGACACCATCGCGGCAACGACGCCGGGCATCTTCCTCTATCATCCCGGCAAGCGCCAGATCCTGCCGAAGCTGCGCGCCTTCATCGACCAATTGAAATCCGGGATCTGAGATAGCGAAGGATCTCGGAGCCTTGGCGCTTCGCTTGCACCAAAGCGCTCACGGTATAAATATCAGAAATACATAAGTAAAAAATACCACGAGATGGACCATTCCGGTCAGGAACGTCGTTCTTTCGGTGCTGAAGCTTACATTGCATATGAAAAGCGCCAGGACCAAAAGGACCGCATCGGCGGCCGGCAGCCCCAGGGTCAGTCCTCTCCCCGTCAGCAGGCTGGCGGCTGCGACTCCTGGTATGGTCAGGCCGATCGTGGCGCAAGCCGACCCCATCGCCACATTCAAGCCGCGCTGCAACTCGTTGTTGAGTGAAGCACGCACCGCCGAAATGGCCTCTGGCATCAACACCAGCCCCGCGATCATCGCCCCCACAATGCCGTCGGCCTGGGTCACCTGATAGGCAACGAGCGTATCTTCGACGCTGGCCGCGACCTGCTCGGCGAGCATGACAATTCCGATCAGCCCGGCCATCAGCAGCAGAGCGCTGGCAGAGATGTTCTCTTGAGGGGCAGCGCGCACCGAAACGTCGTGTGGTTGTCCCTGGGTAAAGTCTTCCCGGTGCCGGACGGTCTGCGCGAACACGAAGCTTGCATAGAGCAGCACTGAAAGGACGCTGACGAAACCAAGTTGGACTGCCGAAAACGTGCCGGGGTCCGTGGTCTGGGTGTAGGTCGGCAGAATAAGCGTCATGACGGTCAGCGCGATCAGAACCGCCAGATAGGCACTGGTCCCTTGCCGCACGATGGCCTGCTTGCGATGACGCCAGCCGCCAAGCGCGAGACACATGCCGACAACACCGGTGGATGTGATCATCACGGTGGAGAAGACGGACTCCCGTGCCAGCGTCGGGTTGTTCTCTCCATGCAGCATCATGGAAACAATGATCGACACTTCGATTGCCGTGACGGCAAACGTCAGCACCAGCGTGCCGTACGGCTCCCCTACCCGCCGAGCCACCGCCTCGGCGTGGTCGAGCACCACGAAAATGGTGACGAACATGATCGCACACGACAGCGCACCGACAAGGATCCTGGCGTCCAGCGAACCCTGGTCCACCGACAGTCCGCTGGCTCTGACCGCGACAGCCATCGCCAGCGCAGCCAGCGGCATCGCATAGGAAATCGCCGATCGCCCGAGACCCGTCATTCAAGCCCCTGTGCGCTTCTGCGAACCTTGGCTGCATTCACGCGCCGACAGATCGAAGCGCCCACCCCTTTCACGCCGTCTTCTGCGTCACCAGCCCCAATTCCTCGACCATCGCCTGGCGCATCAGGAACTTCTGCGGCTTGCCGGTCACCGTCATCGGCAATTCGGTGCGGAAGCGGATGTGGCGCGGGATCTTGTAGTGGGCGATCTGGCCGGCGCAGAAGTTCCTGATCTCCTGTTCGGTGGCGATCTGGCCGGGCTTGAGCACGATCCAGGCGCACAGTTCCTCGCCATACTTTTGGTCGGGAATGCCGAACACCTGCACTTCCCTGACCTTGGGATTGCGATAGAGGAATTCCTCGACCTCGCGCGGATAGACATTCTCGCCGCCGCGTATGACCATGTCCTTGACCCTGCCGACGATGTTGCAATAGCCCTCGGCATCGATGGTGGCGAGGTCGCCGGTGTGCATCCAGCCGTCGCCATCGATCGCCTCGCGGGTCTTTTCGTCGTCGTCCCAATAGCCCTTCATGACGGAATAGCCGCGCGTGCACAATTCGCCCGGCGCGCCGACGGCAACGGTGGCGCCGTCAGAATCGACGGCCTTGACCTCGACATGAGGGTGGATGCGCCCAACCGTCGAAACGCGCTTTTCCAGCGGATCGTCAACGCCGCTCTGGAAGGAGACCGGGCTGGTCTCGGTCATGCCGTAGGCGATGGTCACCTCGGACATATGCATCAGCGACACCACCTTCTTCATCACCTCGATCGGGCATGGCGAGCCGGCCATGATGCCGGTGCGCAGGCTGGAGAGATCGAAGGCGCTGAAATCGGCATGATCGAGCATGCCGACGAACATGGTCGGCACACCATAAAGGCCGGTGCAGCGCTCCTGCGCCACGGCCTTCAGCGTCGCGCCGGGATCGAAACCCTCGCCCGGGAAAACCATGGTGGCTCCCTTCGACACGCAGCCCATCGTGCCCATCGACATGCCGAAGCAGTGATAGAGCGGCACCGGGATGCAGAGCCGGTCGTCGACGGTGAGCTTGATCGCCGAGGTGACGAAATTGCCGTTGTTGACGATGTTCAAATGGGTCAGCGTCGCGCCCTTGGGCGCACCCGTCGTGCCCGAGGTGAACTGGATGTTGATCGCATCGTTCGGCTTCAGTCCCTCTGAAATGCGGTCGAGACTGTCATGCTCGTCGCGACCGGCCATGGCCAGCACGTCGGCGAAATTGAACATGCCTGGCGAATTGTCGTCGCCCATGCGGATGATGATCCTGAGCGACGGCAATTTCGTTGCCTTGAGCTTGCCCGGCGTGGCCTTGGCGATCTCCGGCGCCAGCGTCTCGATCATGCCGAGATAGTCCGAAGTCTTGAAACTGGCGGCCGTCACCAGCGCCTTGCAGCCGACCTTGTTCAGCGCGTATTCGAGTTCGGTCAGCCGGTAGGCCGGGTTGATGTTGACCAGGATCAGGCCGATGCGGGCGGTGGCGAACTGCGTCACCAGCCATTCCCATCTGTTGGGCGACCAGATGCCGACGCGGTCGCCCTTTTCGAGACCGAGCGCCAGGAAGCCGGCGGCCAGCGCATCCACCGTGTCCGACAGTTCGCTCCAGGTGAAGCGCTTGTCCTGGCCGACGAAAACGGCGGCATCCTGCGTGGCGTATTTGCTCGCGGTGTCGGAGAAAAGTGCCGGAATGGTCTTGTCGAGCAGCGGTACCTTGCGCTCGCCCGAGACATGCGCCCTGCCATCGACGGGTGCGATAAAGACGCTGCCGGCGCGCGCGCCGCGGCCACGCAGATTGGTGGCGTTCTTCAGCTCGTCGAGATTGACCGGCATCGCTGTCTCCTCCCAGGCCGCACCGAGCCTATCAGCCTGCCGGGACGGTGGAAATCCCGCCGATGGTACTGAAGTTCTGTTCCCATGGAGGGGGGAGTGATCGTTACCCGACCGCCGCCGCCATCTTCGTGACGATGTCGCGCAAGATGGCTTCATCGCTTGCGGCACGCACCTTCTTCGATGCGACCAGACAGGCCTGCGACTGCAACACGACGCCGTCGCCCAGCACCTTGAGATGGTTGGCCCGCAGCGTCGAACCGGTCGTGGTGATGTCGACGATGACATCGGCAAGTCCCGCCGCCGGCGCACCTTCGGTGGCACCCAGGCTTTCGACGATGCGATAGACCTGGATACCATGCTTCTGCGAGAAGAATTGCTGCGTCAGCCGCCAGTATTTGGTGGCAATCCTCAGCCGCCTTCCATGGCGCTGGCGGAAATCGGCGGCAACGTCGTCGAGGTCGGCCATGGTGTCGACATCGAGCCAGATCTCGGGCACGGCCACCACGACGTCGGCATGGCCGAAGCCGAGACGGGCGACGATTTCCGCGCGCGCCTCCCAGTCGGCCAGGTTTTCCCGAACCAGATCCTCGCCGGTGATGCCGAGATCGACCGCGCCCTGGCCGATCTCGCCCGCTATTTCGGAAGCTGAGAGGAAGGCGACCTCGACATTGTCCAGGCCCTCGACGCGGGCATGATATTTGCGCTCGTCGCCGGGCATGCTGATGGCGAGGCCGGCCTTGGCCAGCACCTCCAGCGCCTGCTCTTTCAGCCGGCCCTTCGAGGGGATCGCCAGAGTGATCATGGTGCCGTCTCCCGCAACGCCTCGATACGGTCGAGCCAGACGGAAAAGCCGACGCCGGGGATCGCGGTCTTGGCGCCAAGCAATGTCAGCAACCGGTCGTAACGGCCGCCGCCAGCCAGAGGCCGCTCGCCGCCTTGTGCCGCGATTTCGAAGACCACACCGGTGTAGTAATCGAGCGGACGGCCGAAGGCGGCGTCATAGCGGATGTTTCCGGCCGGCAAGCCATGTGCCTCGATCGCCCTGGCACGGGCGGCGAATTTCTCCAGCGCGGCACCCAGTGAAAGCCCAGCACCGGCGGCGAAGGTCTCCAGCGCCTCGGCCGCGCCATCGAGTGGCACGTCGATCGCCAGAAAGCTTTTCAATGCCGCGAAGGCCTCGTTCGACAGCCTTACGCTGCGCAATTCGGCCTTCTCGATCAATCGCCGCGCAATGTCGGAGGGCGAGCGCCCGGCCGTTGCCGAAAGCCCAGCCTCTTCCATGCCTCCGGCGATATGGGTCGAGAGACCTTCGAGATCGCCATCTAGGACAAGGGCGGCGACATCGCCAGAGAGCTGGCCGTTGCGCGGCGGGTTGGCGAGGTCGGCAAGTGCCGCCTGCAACATCGGTGCGGAGCCGAAGGCACGAGCCAGCCGCATGCGCCAGCCGCGCGGCAGGCCGAGTGCGGCCAGCACCGCTTCAAAGATGCCCTGGTCGCCAAGCGTGACCGTTAGCGGCTGGCCGGGCAGCACAAGCGACAGCAGCGCATGGGCATCGGCCACGGAGCGGGCATCGGCCTGCGCCGTGTCGCGGTCGCCAAGATCCTCGATGCCGGCCTGGAAGAATTCATTGCCGCCTTCGCGACGCTGGCGGAACACTTCACCCAGATAGGAATAGCGGCGCGGCGTGCCGGCCTGCGAGCTTATGTGATCGAGGCAGACCGGAATGGTGAATTCCGGCCGCAGGCACAAGGTCTGCCCGGTCTCGCTTTCGGTGAGGAAAATGCGGCGGCGCAGATCCTCGCCGGCCATGTCGAGGAACGGGTCCGCCGGCTGCAGGACGGCGACTTCGACCGCGTGCGTGTCGCGCGCGGCGAAGAGGCTGGTGATGTCGGCTGCGATGGCGGGGTAGCGCGAAGTCACTGGCCGCGCTCTTATTTCGCGCGATCGGCAGCCTGTGCCGCCAGGATCTTCTTCACCTCGGCGACCAGTTCACTTTCCGCCACCGTGACCTGCGCCGGGCGGGCGGCACGCCATTCGGCGTTGTCGGTGATTTCCGCCGACATGCGCGCGCCTTCGATCAAATCCTTGATCTGCAGCTCGCCCTTGGCGCGCTCATCGCCGCCCTGGATGATTGCAACCGGGCAGCCGCGCCTGTCGGCATATTTGAGCTGCGCCTTCATGCCGGCGCCGCCGAGATACATTTCGGAGCGGATGCCGGCGGCGCGCAATTCGCTCACCATCTTCTGGTAGCGGCCGAGGCTCTCGGTATCCTTGTCCATGACCAGCACGACGACGGGCGCGATCACATCGGCGCTGTCGAGCTTGCCGAGGTTCTTCAGCGCCGTCATCAGCCTGGAGACGCCAATGGAGAAGCCCGTCGCCGGCACCGGTTCACCACGGAAGCGCGAGACGAGACCGTCATAACGGCCGCCACCACCAACCGAGCCGAAGCGCACGATCTGGCCGTCCTCATTGGGGATTTCCGCCAGCAATTCCGCCTCGAAGACAGGGCCCGTGTAATATTCGAGGCCACGCACCACCGAACGATCCATGGCAATGCGATCCTCGGCATATCCCGCGGCCCGGACCAAGGCTTCGATCGTCGAGAGTTCGCCAACGCCTTCCTGGTAAGTCGCGTTTGAACTGACCATTGAGTCCTGGCCGACCTGTGCATTTCTAGCCGTCGCTTGAAGAACCGCTTCGGCTTGCCCATTGTTCAGCCCGGCACCCTTGGCGAAATCGCCCTCGCCTTCCTTGCCGCCATCCCAGCGGCCGGGCCCAAGCAGGAGCTTCACCCCTTCCGGCCCGAGCTTGTCCAGCTTGTCGATCGCGCGCAGCACCGTCAGCCGGCGGCCGGCATTCTCGTCGCCGCCAAGGCCGATCGCCTCCAGCACGCCATCCAGCACCTTGCGGTTGTTGACGCGGATGACATAGTCGCCGCGCTTGATGCCGAGCGCTTCCATCACGTCGGCCATCATCATCGCCATTTCGGCGTCGGCGGCGACGCCCGGCGTGCCGATCGTGTCGGCGTCGAACTGCATGAACTGGCGGAAGCGGCCGGGGCCGGGTTTCTCGTTGCGGAACACCCAGCCGGAGCGGTAGCTGCGATAGGGTTTTGGCAGGCGTTCGTAATTCTCGGCGACGAAACGCGCCGTCGGCGCGGTCAAATCGTAACGCAGCGACAACCACTGGTCGTCATCATCCTGGAAGGAGAACACGCCTTCATTCGGCCGGTCCTGGTCGGGCAGGAATTTTCCAAGCGCATCGGTGTATTCGATCAGCGGCTGGTCGGCGGGCTCGAAACCATAGAGCTCATAGACCGAGCGGATCGTCGCCATCATCTTCTCGACGGCGCGAATGTCCTCGGCGCTGCGGTCGGCAAAACCGCGCGGCAGCCGCGCTTTCGTCTTTTCCGATTTATCGGCCATGAGATGTTTGCCCGGAGTTTCGTGATGCTTGCAGGTCAACAATGTTGCGATCTTCGCAACGCGCGTGTCCTAACCGATGAAGCCCAGAGCGGCAAGGGTCGCCGCCTCGGACCCGCCCGGATCAAGAGAAGACAGAACCGAACTTGCGTGAAACAAAAACGCACTGAAAATGAAACAATCCCGCCATGAGCGCGGCATCGTACCGACACAATCGGAGCCGATATAGCGCATCGACATGAAGGGGTTCGGGAACATGACCAGCGCAGTGAAATTCCATGCCGATAGCGATGCTGGCGCGTTGCCGGCGCGACTGCGCCCGGCGGGCATCCACGCCCCGAAAATGCTTGGCCAGGCTGCCGGCCCGTTCGATGTGCCGGCCGCCACGGACAACGGGACTTCCCTGCGCGACGCGTTGGTGACCGGCCTGCTAGTCATCTATCCGACGGTGGCCACGGTGGTGGCAATCGTTGCCGGACTTTTCCTGGCCAGCGCCAACGGCACCTGAACCTCCCGTTTCGTCGGGAGCGATATCCAAGAGTTTTCTCGATCGGGGGATTGAGCATGCGACCGGGCTACGCATACGCGCTTGGCTGCGCACTTCTTCTTGGAACGGCAAATCCGGCCAGCGCCGCAAGTTGCAAGCCCGGCGATGCCGGCCTTGCCGGCCACTACTACCTGCGCGGCGTCATGGAGGTTGGCTCCGAACTGCTGCTCAGGAAGGACGGCAGCTTCGAGTTCATGCTCGCCTACGGCGCCAACGACCAGTACGGCAAGGGTTGCTGGGTAAAGAAGGGATCAACCGTCGAGGTGATTCCGGCCGGACGCGGTTCGGCATCGACGCATCACACACCCGACGACAGCGGCTTCAGCGGTCTGGTGCTGACCATTTCCGACCGCGGCCTGGTGTGGGACATCAATGGCAGCGGACACAAGGGACGGTTTGAGAAGTAGTGGCTCCGCTCTTCCTTCTCCCCTTGTGGGAGAAGGTGGATCGGCGCGCAGCGCCGAGACGGTTGAGGGGTGGGTGACGGAGTGCTGTCGGCGCCAAGCTGGAGCACCCCTCATCCGACCTCGCTTCGCGAGGCCACCTTCTCCCACAAGGGGAGAAGGTAAAACTGAGCCCTACTCCGGCCGCTTGAACGCCTTGCGTTCCTTCTCGACCTGCTTGCGGCAGACGCAGCCTTCGAGATGGTCGTTGACCAGGCCCATGGCTTGCATGAAGGCATAGACGGTGGTCGGGCCGACAAAACTCCAGCCGCGCTTCTTCAAGTCCTTCGAAATCCGCACCGACACCGCCGTGGTCGGATTGGCGCGCAAATGGGCGAGATCGACAATTCTGGGCCGCTCCTCCTTGCCGGGTTCGAATTTCCAGAACCAGGCGGCGAGAGAGCCGAACTCGTCCACCATCTCGCGGGCGCGTTTGGCGTTGTTGATGGTCGAGACGATCTTGCCGCGATGGCGGATGATGCCGGCATTGCCGAGCAGGCGCTCTACATCCTTGTCGGTGAAGGCGGCGACCTTGTCGAAGTCGAAGCCGGCGAAGGCCTCGCGAAAATTATCGCGCTTGCGCAATATGGTCAGCCACGAGAGGCCCGACTGGAAGCCTTCGAGGCAGATCTTTTCGAACAGCCTGCGGTCATCGGCCACCGGCCGGCCCCATTCATGGTCATGGTAGTGGAGATAGTCGGGCAGGTTGCCGTGCCAGAAGCAGCGCGTGACACCGTCGGGACCGGCGAGCAGGCCGGTGTTTTCATTGCTCATCGCGAAAAATCCATCCGTTAACGCGCTTCCGCGCCGCTTTTACCGTGGCTTTACCAGATTCCTGAACCGGGCGGTAACCACACCAAAAGGTTTACTGACAGAACCGCATTTTACGCATTCCGATTCATGTTTCGGTTGCTGCTTGCGCGCCAATGATCGCTGAACCGGGGAGCGTTTCCACCCGGTTGTATCAGACGATCAAGGTGCGTTCCCGATGAAGAGAGTCTTGTTTTCCGTGCTCGGCGCCGTGGCTGTGTTTGCCGGCGTCACCCCCTCGGCCGCTGGCGACCGCTATGCCGACAGGCCACCGGTGATGGTGAGCCCCGATCTTTCCGCCCCCTGGGTGCTGCAGCTTGGCCGCGCGCCCGGCATCGTGCGGCAGAACCGCCAAATCGTGCAGCAGCAGCCGCGCCTGCGCACAGCGCAACCGGCACAGCCCGACCGGGTGCAGACGGCCGCCGTGCAGGCGCCGGCCAAGCGCATGGTGATGCGCCCGCAGATCAACCCGGTCTACCTGCCGCAGGAAGTCGCCTACGACGGCCCGCAGAAGCCGGGCACGATCGTCATCGATACGACGCAGAATTTCCTCTTCCTGGTCGAGAAGAACGGCAAGGCGCGGCGCTATGGCGTCGGCACCGGCAAACCCGGCTTCGAATGGTCGGGCACGCACAAGATCACCAACAAGCGCGAGTGGCCGGACTGGCGTCCGCCGGCGGCAATGATCAAGCGCGAGGCCGCCAAGGGCCGTTATCTGCCGACCTACCTGGCCGGCGGCATCGAAAATCCGCTCGGCGCCCGTGCGCTCTATCTCGGCACGACCGAATACCGTATCCACGGCACCAACCAGCCGTGGACAATCGGCGGGGCGGTGTCGTCGGGCTGCATCCGCATGCGCAACGAGGACGTCGTCGATCTCTATGAACGGGTCAATGTCGGAACCACGGTTGAGGTGATATAATAGCTCAAGCGAATCACCTGACCCGGAAATACATCGTTTTCGGAAGTTTGAAGGAATAACGGGGGACGGGCCGTATGGGGATGCGGTCGGTCGAGAAGGGCAGTGCGGGAGACCGCGCTGCCCTTTCTTTTTGATCGGCGTCCGGGCCTGCGGCACGGCCCGCGTCGTTGCGTCGCGCAAAGGGCATGGCGGTTCGCTTTCGTGCTGCCATCTTCGATGTTCTTTTGCTATGTCAGCGCCAACGAAAGAAAGAGTTCACCCATGTCCCTGTCCGATGACAGCCGCTACCTCAAGGGCGGCCCGGTTGCCCAGCGCATCATCGCCGCCGTGCGCGAGGATGCGGCAATTGCCAAAGCCGAGGGTTTTCCGCCCAAGCTGATCTCGATCACCGTCGGCGATACCGATGCGGTTGACGTCTACGTGCGCAACCAGCGCGCCAAGGCTCAGCTCGCCGGCATCGATTTCGAGGAACGGCGCTTTCCCGCCACCATCACGTCAGGTGAGCTGGAGGCGGCAATCCACGGGCTGAACGCGGATCCACGCGTCACCGGCATCATCATCCAACGGCCGGTGCCCGCCCACATCCCGATCAAGACGCTGCAGGCGGCGGTGCATCCGCTGAAGGACGTCGAGGGCATGCACCCGGCCTCGATCGGCAATATCGTCTACAATCAGCTCGATCTGGCGCCCTGCACGGCGGCGGCCTCGGTCGAGCTGCTCAAGGAAACCGGCCTCGACCTCAAGGGGCTGGAAGTCGTCATCGTCGGCCATTCGGAAATCGTCGGCAAGCCGATCGCGTTCCTGCTGATGAGCGAAGGCGCGACGGTGACGGTCTGCCATCACATGACGCGGTCGGTCGCAGCACATGCGCGCCGCGCCGACGCGCTGTTCGTCGCGGTGGGCAAACCCCGGCTGATCAAGGCGGACATGGTGAAGCCGGGGGCGGCCGTTATCGATATCGGCATCAATTCCGAGATCGGACCGGATGGGACGAGCCGCATCGTCGGCGACGTCGACACCGAAAGCGTGCGTGAAGTCGCCTCCTGGATCACGCCGGTGCCCGGCGGCGTCGGTCCGATCACGGTGGCAATCCTGCTGCGCAACACAATGGTGGCGCTCAGCCGCCAGCGTGCACTTTACGAGGCGACCTACGGCACGGCAGACAGGCTCGCGGCCGAATAAGCGCCGCCCCCCTACTCGGCGGCAATCAGGCTCTCGTCCAGAACGCCGTCCGGCTTTGGCCCGCCATAGGCCCAATCGAGCAGTTTTACCGTGTGCACCACCGGCATGCTGGCGGCGGAGGCAATTTGCGTGATGCAGCCGATGTTGCCGGTGGCGACGATGGAAGCTCCCGTCGCCTCGATGTTTTTCACCTTGCGGTCGCGCAGCTTGGCCGAAATCTCGGATTGCAGGATGTTGTAGGTGCCGGCCGAGCCGCAGCACATTTGGCCCTCGCGCGGCTCGCGCACGATGAAGCCGGCCTTGGCCAACAGTTCCTTCGGCTGGCGGATGATCTTCTGGCCGTGCTGCATGGAGCAGGCCGAGTGATAGGCAACGACCGTGCCCGGCTTGCGCACCGGCTCGGGCAGGTCAAGACCGGCCAGATATTCGGTGATGTCCTTGGCCAGCGCCGACACACGCGCGGCCTTGTCGGCATAGGCCGGATCAAGGCGCAGCATGAAGCCGTAATCCTTGATCGTCGTGCCGCAGCCCGAGGCGGTGATGATGATGGCATCGAGCCCGCCTTGGCCGATGGCGCGCGTCCAGGCGTCGACATTCCGCCTTGCCGAGGCAAGGGCAGCCTCTTCGCGCCCCATATGGTGGACCAGCGCGCCGCAGCAGCCCTCGCCCGGCGGCACCACCACCTCGACGCCGAGGCGCGTGAGCAGCGAAATCGTCGTATCGTTGATGGCTGGATCGAGCACCGATTGCGCGCAACCGGTGAGGATGGCAACGCGGCCTTTTTTTGCCCCCTGTCCGGCATGGATGCCCGGCGTGGCCGTCGGCGAAGCCGCCGGGATCGATGCCGGCGCGAGCTTGAGCATCGCACCAATTGGCTTCAGCGCCGGGATTGTCTCGAACAGGCCGATGAAAGGCCTTCCCAGTTTCGCCAGTTTGAGCGCGGCGCGAAACCGCCGGGGATAGGGCAGCACGAAGGCCAGCATGGCGCGGGTCAGGCGGTCGGGCAGCGGCCGCTTGTAGGTCTCCTGGATGTGGGCGCGCGCATGGTCGACCAAATGCATGTAGTTGACGCCCGACGGACAGGTGGTCATGCAGGCCAGGCACGACAGGCAGCGGTCGATATGGGTGACGATCTCCTTGTCGGCGGGCCGGCCGTTCTCCAGCATGTCCTTGATCAGGTAGATGCGCCCGCGCGGTGAATCGAGCTCGTTGCCCAGCGTCACATAGGTCGGGCAAGTGGCGGTGCAGAAACCGCAATGCACGCATTTGCGCAGGATCTTTTCCGATTCCGCGACATGCGGATCGGCAAGCTGGGCAAGTGAAAAATTGGTCTGCATTGCTGACGCTCTGTTTTGACGCAATTCCGGACGGAAAACCGTTTCACACTTTTCCTGGAACTGCTCTAGGCCATGCGGCCGGGATTGAGGAGGTTCCTCGGGTCGAACTCCTGCTTCAGCCGTTGGCTGAGCGCGGCCAGTGCTGGCGCCTGTGGCTCGAATACCGGCAGGGCGGCGCGATGAGCGGGGGCGGCGCGCACCAGCGTCGCATGGCCGCCGCCATGTTTGCGCAACAGCCCGCGTAGCAGAGCGGCTTCCGGGTCGCCCTCTTCCATGCGCAACCACACCAGTCCGCCCTGCCAGTCGTAGAAGGCGCTGACGGCAGCCTGCATGCGGAGCGTCAGGACCATCAGGTGACCCTGGGAAGGTGTCATCGAGACACGCCAGACCGGTTTCTCGCTGCCGTCGGCGAAGGGCCTGATATCGCGCACATCTTGCCAGATCAGCCGGGAAGCCTCGCCCGAAATCTCCTCCAGCGGCCCGGCCCTGCCGAGCAGCGCCTTGAGCGCGGCGATGCGATAGGCGACGGACGGGCCAAAACCTTCGACCCGAAGCAAGGTGGCGGCTTCACTGCCGAGCGCGCCTCCCGCGACTCGCGAGGCGATCCGCTCGGGCAGATGGGCGGCACTCGACACTTCCGCGCTGGAGCCGAGCGCCAAGGCCATGGCAGTTGCCGCGGCATCGTCGAGCAGGCCACGCACGGCGAGCGTCACCTCGGTTTCGGCGGCCGGCAGCACCTTGAAGGTAACGTCGGTGAACACGGCCAACGTGCCCCAGCTGTTGGCCATCAGCTTCGACATGTCATAGCCTGTGACATTCTTGACCACGCGCCCGCCGGACTTGAAGGCCTCGCCCCGGCCGGACACGACATTGATGCCGAGGATATGATCGCGCGCCGCCCCCGCCTTCAGCCGGCGCGGACCGGACAGGTTCGCGGCCAGCACGCCGCCGATCGTGCCTTTGCCCGGCTTGCCGCCGAGCAGCGGGCCGTAGTCCATCGGCTCGAAGGCCAGTTGCTGGCCGTTTTCCGCCAGCAGCTTCTCGATTTGGGCCAGCGGCGTGCCTGCCTTTGCCGACAGCACCAGGTCCGCGGGTTCGTAAAGCGTGACACCGGTGAGTTTCGACAGGTCAAGCGTGTGCTCCGTCTGCAGCGGACGGCCGATGCCGCGCTTGGAGCCGTGACCAAGGATCTCGATCGGCGACTCTTCCACCACCGCTGAGGTAACGGAGGAGAGGACTTCTTCTGACGTGATCGGGGTGAAAGTGGTCATGGCCGTCCCTGGTTCCTCGCCCCTGCTTTGCGGGGCGAGGAACCCCCGTTCTGACAGGCCATCCTCAAAACCTCGGAATATCCGGGAACGCCACCTGTCCCCGGTGCACATGCATGCGCCCCAGTTCCACGCAGCGGCGCAGTTGCGGGAACACTTTTCCCGGATTGAGCAGATGGTTGGGATCGAAGGCGCATTTGACGCGCATCTGCTGGTCGAGATCGGCCTGGTTGAACATTTCCGGCATCAGGTCGCGCTTCTCGACCCCCACCCCATGCTCGCCGGTGAGCACGCCGCCGACCTTGACACAGAGACGCAAGATATCGGCGCCAAAGCTTTCGGCCTTGTCGAGTTCACCGGGCACATTGGCATCGTAGAGGATCAGCGGATGCAGATTGCCGTCGCCGGCATGGAAGACGTTGGCGACGCCAAGCCCGTATTTTTCCGACAGCTCGCGCATGCCAGCCAGCACGCGCGGCAATTCCTTGCGCGGGATGGTGCCGTCCATGCAGTAGTAGTCGGGCGAAATGCGGCCGACGGCGGGGAAGGCCGCCTTGCGCCCAGCCCAGAAAGTCAGCCGCTCCTGCTCGGATTGCGAGATGCGACAGGTGGTCGAACCATTGCGGATGGCGATCGCCTCGACCTCGGTGATGAGATGATCGACCTCGACGCCCGGCCCATCGAGCTCGACGATCAGCAACGCCTCGACATCCAGGGGATAGCCGGCATGGACGAAATCCTCCGCCGCATGGATCGCCGGCCGGTCCATCATTTCCATGCCACCCGGAATGATGCCGGCGCCGATGATGTCGGCAACGCACTGGCCGCCCTGCTCGCTGGTCGGGAAACCGATCAACAGCGCGCGCGCCGTCTCCGGCCGCTTGAGGATGCGGACCGTGACCTCGGTGACGACGCCAAGCAGGCCTTCCGAACCCGTCATGACGCCAAGCAGGTCGTAACCTTCGGCGTCGAGATGGCTGCCGCCCAGCCGCACCACCTCGCCATTCATCAGCACCATCTCGATGCCGAGCACATTGTTGGCGGTGAGGCCGTATTTCAGGCAATGCACGCCGCCGGAATTCTCCGCGACGTTGCCGCCGATCGAGCAGGCGATCTGGGAGGATGGATCAGGGGCGTAATAGAAGCCCTCCTGCTCGACGGCGATGGTGATGCCGAGATTGGTGACGCCCGGCTGGGCGACCACGGTGCGGTTGGGATAGTCAATCGCAAGGATGCGGTTGAAGCGGCTCATGACCAGCAGGACCGCGTCTTCCAGCGGCAGCGCGCCGCCGGACAGCGAGGTGCCGGAACCGCGCGGCACGACACGGATGTTGCGGTCGTTGCAGTATTTCAGCACGCGCGAGACCTGCGCCACCGTTTCGGGCAGCACGACGACCAGCGGCAATTGCCGATAGGCAGTCAGGCCATCGCTCTCGAAAGCGCGCATTTGATTGGTCGCGTCAACGACGCCCTCACCCGGCACGATGATGCGCATATCCGCGATAATCTCGGCGCGCCGGCGCATCGTGGCGTCGTCTGGTTTCGGCATGGCCAGGCCGGACATCAGCAGCCCCCATTCGCTTGACTGGTCAACATCTTTTACCAGTTAAGCGAGCCGGTTGCAAATGCCGCGGTGTGAAGACGCTCGTCCAAGGCCCGGGACGAGCTTCCGTAGCGGCAATCTGCCGCTATTCGCCTGGGTGCTTCGCCGGCTCGGAATGCAGCCGGCGCACGCGGCGCACGCCCCACCAGACCAACAGGATGGCCACCGGCACCGAAGCGGCGGTGACGACCTCCGGCGCAAAGGCGTGACCGAAGATCGAGGCGCCCTTGGCGACATAGCCGATGAGGCCGACGACATAATAGGAGACAGCGGCGACCGACAGGCCTTCGACGGTCTGCTGCAGGCGCAATTGCAGGCGAGCGCGGTTGTTCATCGAGGCGAGCAGGTCACGGTTCTGCTTCTCGACCTCGACATCGACCCAAGTGCGCAGCAGCGTCGTGGCGCGGGTCAGCTTTCGTGACAGATTGGCCTGGCGCTCCTCGACCGAGCGGCAGGTGCGCATGGCTGGCGCAACGCGGCGCTGTAGGAACCCGCCCCAGGTGTCGTAGCCCGGTACGGCCTCTTCCTCGAGCGCTTCCAGCCGCTCGACGACGATGCCGTCATAGGCGCGGCTGGCGCCGAAACGGTAGAGGCTGGAGGCAGCGTCCGCCTCGAGTTCGGCGGCGAGTTCGGTCAGGTCCGCCAGCAACGTCTGGCTGTCGCGTGTCTCGGCGACCTTCATTTCCAGCGTGGTCTGAGCCAGCCTGTCCTCGATGCGGCGGGCGCGGCCCGACAGGGTCAGGGCCAGCGGCAGGCCGAGCATGGCCAGCGTGCGGTAGGTCTCGATGTCGATCAGCCGCTGCGACAGTGCCCCGGTACGGGCCGGTGTCAGCCCGCGATCAAGCACCAATATACGGGTCATGCCGTCGCCATCCTGGCGAAAATCGGTGACGATCGCCGCGTTGCCGCGCTCGACCAGCGAGTAGCACAGGCTGGTCGGGTCGAAAGCCGCGATCAGCCGCTCGCTGACTTGCGTCCATTTGCGGATTTCGAGCCGGATGCCCGAGATGACGGTTCCCGGCGGCGAAAAGCCGTTGCCGAAGGGCGAATCCTCCTGAGTCCTGCCATTTTCAGAAAGCGGCCCCTCCCACAGATAGGTCGAGAATTCCGTATGCCGCTCCCAGCGCAGCGAGCCCTTGCCCCATTTCATCGCATGGTGGCGGGCCTGGCGATCGGGCGCGGCGATGCCGAGGCGCCGCGACAGTTCGGAAAGCACGGCGTGGTCGACGCCGGAGCCGCCCTCCGTCATGAAGGCGAGTTGCACGAGGACGCGCGGCTTTTCAATGAGCGGATGCGGCCGGGCGTGGACCTCGCCGAGCGCGCCGGGCCGGCCCTCATGCGCGGGAAAACCCATGACGCTGCCCTTGGCGCGCGGCTGGAACTCGAGATTGGACGGGTCGTCTGACACGGCTTGTCCCCCGGGTTTCTCTGAACCCTCTTTCTTTGACCCTTTTTGGCGTTCGCGTCCCTCTAGGACCAATCGCCTGACGACGCAAACAGCAAAGTTTAGCCGAAGATCATAGAGCGGCGGGCGGCGAAACCGACGCGCTTCGACCAATTGGATAAATAATTTGACCAGTTGGCGACGCAGGCTTTATCCTGTGCGACACCGGTTCACCTTCCAGGCATTCTGTTGAGCGACATTTTTTCCAGGATCGAGCATTCGCGCACCGCCGACGAGGTGGTGCAACAGATCGAGAGCCTCATCCTCGAAGGCGTGCTGCGCACGGGCGATCGCTTGCCCGGCGAGCGCGAGCTCGCGCGCCAGTTCGACGTGTCGCGGCCAATCCTGCGCGATGCCCTGAAGGCCCTCGAAGGGCGCGGGCTGCTGACGACCAAGGCCGGCGGCGGCACGCATGTCGCCGACATTATCGGCCAGCTGTTCACCAAGCCGGTGGCCGACCTGATCTCGATGCATCGCAAGGCGGTGACCGATTATCTGGAATACCGCCGCGAGATCGAAGGCATCGCCGCCGAATATGCGGCGCGGCGCGCCACCCCGGAGGACCTTGCGCTGCTCGACCGCATCATGGCGCGCATGGACGAGGCGCACCGCACCGGCGATTTCGACGACGAGGCTGAAATCGACGTCGAGTTTCATCACGCGATCTGCGAATGCGCGCACAACATCCTGCTCCTGCACACGCTGCGCTCCTGCTATCGGCTGCTGTCGGAAGGCGTATTCCAGAACCGGCTGCTGGTGTTCACCGTGCCCGGCGCGCGCGAGGCGCTGCTTGCGCAGCACAAGGCAATCCATGGCGCGGTGAAGGCCGGCGATCCCACAGCTGCCCGGCAGGCGGCGATGGACCACATGATTTATGTTGAGCGATCCATGGCCGAAGCCGAGCGCAGCGGCGACTGGCAACGGGTGTCGCGGCTGAGGCTGCGGCAGCGTTCGGAAGCCGGCGATAGCGAACCAGCACGCAGACGCTCCTAGTCATTTCGATTAAGCGGGGACCATCATGAGCGACATTCTCACCATCGCAGACCTCAAGGATCTCGCCCGCCGGCGCGTGCCCAAGATGTTCTTCGACTATGCCGATTCCGGCGCCTGGACCGAGAGCACCTATCGAGCCAACGAAGAAGACTTCCAGAAGATCAAGTTCCGCCAGCGCGTTCTGGTCGACATGAGCAACCGCTCACTGGAATCGACCATGATCGGCGAGAAAGTGTCGATGCCCGTGGCGCTGGCGCCGACTGGCATGACCGGCATGCAGCACGCCGACGGCGAGATGCTGGCCGCGCGGGCGGCCGAGGAATTCGGCGTGCCCTTCACATTGTCGACGATGAGCATCTGCTCGATCGAGGATGTCGCATCGGTGACAAAGAAACCATTCTGGTTCCAGCTCTATGTGCTGCGTGACAAGGATTTCGTGCTCGACCTGATCGACCGGGCGAAGGCGGCAAAGTGCTCGGCCCTGGTGCTGACGCTCGACCTGCAGATCCTCGGCCAGCGCCACAAGGATGTCCGCAACGGGCTTTCGGCGCCGCCCAAGATGACGCTGGCCAACATCATCGACCTGGCCAGCAAGCCGCGCTGGTGCCTGGGCATAGCCGGCACCAAGCGCCGCACCTTCCGCAACATCGTCGGCCACGCCAAAGGTGTCGGTGACGTCTCTTCGCTATCATCCTGGACGACGGAGCAGTTCGATCCGCAACTGTCGTGGAAGGATGTCGCCTGGATCAAGGAACGCTGGGGTGGCAAGCTGATCCTAAAGGGTATCCTCGACAAGGAAGATGCACTGATGGCGGCCAAGACCGGCGCCGACGCGATCGTGGTTTCCAACCATGGCGGGCGCCAGCTCGACGGCGCGTCGTCGTCGATCATGGCGCTGGAAGAGATCGCGGACGCGGTTGGCGACAAAATAGAAGTGCACATGGACGGCGGCATCCGCTCCGGCCAGGACGTGTTGAAGGCGCTCTGCCTCGGCGCCAAGGGCACCTATATCGGCCGGCCATTCCTCTACGGCCTGGGCGCGCTCGGCAAGGAAGGGGTTACCAAAGCGTTGGAAATCATCCGCAAGGAGATGGACATCACGCTGGCGCTGTGCGGAAAGCGTCTGGTCACGGACATGGGCAAGGACCAGCTCCGGCGCTAGGGTCCGATGACAGCCTGACCACGGAGACCACGAGGCCTTGGCGGAACCCGGCATCCATTTTCTCGACGCGCATGGGCCGGACGATGTGCGCCTTTACGCGATCGGCGATGTGCATGGCCGGCTTGACCTGCTGGCCGCCATGCACCAGCGGATCGAGAGCGAGCTGGAGTGGAAACCGGCTCGCGACTGGCGGGTGATCCATCTCGGCGACTATGTCGACCGTGGGCCGGAGTCCAAGGGCGTCATCGATTTTCTGATCGAAGCCCGAAAACGCGATCCGCGCAACCTGATGCTGGCCGGCAACCACGACATCGGCTTTCTCGATTTTCTGGGCAACCCTGAACCGGAAGGGCTCTTCATGCGCTATGGCGGCGTCCAGACGGCGCTGTCCTACGGGGTCTCCCTCACCGCGGACGCCAGTTGGTTCGGCAAGACGGAGACGATGAGACGCGGACATCAGGCATTGCTCGAAGCCGTGCCGCAAAGCCATGTCGATTTCCTGCGGTCGCTGCCGTTCTCGGCGACATCAGGCGACTTCTTCTTCTGCCACGCCGGCATCAGGCCGGGCATTGCGCTGGACAAGCAGAGCCCGCAGGACCTGATCTGGATCCGCGACATTTTCCACGATTACACCGGCCTTTTCCCGAAGATCGTGGTGCATGGCCACACACCCGTCCCCGAGGCCGAAGTGATGGCCAACCGCGTCAACGTCGACACGCTTGCCTGGCAATCAGGCATGCTTACCGCGCTCGTCGTGGACGGAGCGGACAAACGCATCCTGGAAATGACAATAAAAGAAGCTTGAGCCGCGCCGCAGGAAGCGTCGCCAGCGAGCCGGCTTTAGCGAAGCGAGGCGGTAACGCCGTAGCCGTCTACGGCGTTGTGGTTGTTGGCGGCATCGGCGGCATAGATGCCGAGACCGCAAAGCACGATGGCGGACAACATGGCAAAGGACAGAAGCGCTGCTTTCACGGAGGTCATCTCTTGTTGAGCTTTCTGCATCTGTGCACCAGGCGGTTACCAATGCGTTGAAACGGAGAATTCGCTTCAAAGTTTCGACGATTTCGCGCTTCTAGGCGCGTTCTGTATCGACGGTGTGTCGCACGGGTCACACAAAAGGTTCATCGCGGTTGCACTTCAGATGCAGAGCGCGCGCCTTCTAGAATGGCGGGCGGACACAAGCCAAGAATGAAAGAGGTTTTCCCCAGCCGGTTTCACGGCCGCGTGCCAATTATGTCACGCGCAGGAATGGGTGCTCAGAGACTGTTTCGAAATTCGCCCTGGCGAGCGGGTGTCTCAGATGGTCGCCACCCAGGCGCGGGCGATGGCCAGCCCGGCGGCATCGGCGTCGGGTCCGTTGCGGGCCATTTCGCCATCGAGCTTGCCGGCCCAATCGGGATGGCGCGCGGCAATGGTGGGGGCGAAGGAGGTGCACCAGTCCTTCACCATCGGCCGATCGGCCTCGAAATGGAACTGGAAGCCATAGACGGCGCGGCCGACACGGAACGCCTGGTTTTCGGCGACATCATTGCCGGCGAGACGTACGGCGTTTTGCGGCAGTTCGAATGTGTCGTCGTGCCACTGGAAGATCGGGAATTTTTCCGGCAGTTCAGCCAGCACCGGATCGGCCCTGGCATCCCGCGTCAGCGACACGCCGCGCCAGCCGAATTCGTTGGCGGCGCCGATGCGGTTCTCGCCACCGAAGGCGCGGGCGACGAGCTGGCTGCCAAGGCAGATGCCGAGCACGGCGCGGTCCTTGCCGGCAAAATCGCGGGTCAGTTCGAGCAACGCCGGGAAATAGGGATACTCGTCGTCGGCCAACGCATTCTGGCCGCCGCCGAGCACCACCATGGCATCGTGCCCGGCCGCATCCTGCGGCAGCGGGTCGCCCTTGTAGGGGAGGCGCACATCGAGATCGGCACCCGCTTCCGCGAGTGCGGCACCAACCTGGCCGAGGCCGGTATTGTCGTAGTTCTGGACCACCAGCACCCGCATCGCAAAATCCTGCTGACATGAAAATGATGCGACGAGCGATATCATGCCGCCCGCACAGCAGCCAAGATGCGTATCCCAGGAGAGAACTATGCCACTGCAGAACCGGGTCGATCCGTTCGGCGCCATCCACGCCGCGCCCGAGCGCGGCCTGTTCACCGGCAATCGCGGCATCATCCATGATCCCGAAACCAAGACTCTGTTGAAGAAACGCTGGGCGCTTCAGGCCTGGATCATCTGCGTGTGCCAGTTCCGCAATGTGCGGCGCGAGCCGATGGGCCGCAACAGGCCCGGCGGCAAGGCCGGCTGGACCGAGCTTTTCTTCCTGGACGAGGTTACGGCCCTGGCGGCGGGACACCGCCCCTGCTTCTTCTGCCAGCGCGAACGGGCCAAGGAATTTGTCCAGCGCTTCGGTGAAGCCTTCGGCATTGCCGAGCCGCGCGCCCCGCAGGTCGACAAACGTCTGCACAAGGAGCGGCTGGCTTCGGGGGGCAAGCCGCCTGTGGCTGTCGTTGAAGACCTTGGCGGCCTGCCGGACGGCGCCATGGTTGCGGACGGCGGTTCAGCCTATGCCCTGCGCGGCGGCCAGGCACTGCGCTGGTCGTTCGCCGGTTATGGCCCACCCGCCGATTTCGGCTCACTCGGCGAAAAGATGCTTTTGCTGCTCACGCCAGCGACAACGCTCAATGTTCTGCGACATGGCTTTCAACCTGTTTGGCATGCATCGGCCGAGACTTGACGCAGGCGACCAGCTCGCTCATTCCTCGGCGATGCGCGCCAACTACAAGATGCAACGCCTGTTCGTGCCCGACGACCTCGGGGCGGATGCCGAATTCGACGCCGGTCAGCAGCAAAGCCATTATCTGATGCATGTGCTCCGGCTTGGCGAAGGCGCCGAGATCCTGGTCTTCAATGGCCGCGATGGCGAGTGGTCGGCGGCCATCGCGGCGAAGTCGAAGAAAGCGGTCAAGCTCAGGGTGCTGGCATTGCAGCGGCCGCAGCCGCCACTGCCCGACCTCATCTACTGTTTCGCACCGCTGAAGCAGGGGCGGCTCGACTATCTCGTGCAGAAGGCGGTCGAGATGGGCGCGGGCATCCTGCAGCCGGTCATCACCCAGCATACGCAAGTCGCCAAGCCGTCCATCGACCGGCTGCGCGCCAATGTCGTCGAGGCCGCCGAACAATGCGGCGTCCTGGCGGTGCCGGAGGTTCGCGAGGCGGAAAAGTTCGAACGCCTGCTGACCGGCTGGGACAAGGAAAGACGGCTGGTCTTCTGCGACGAGGACGCGTCGACCAACAATCCGCTGCCTGCCTTGCAGGCGGTAAAGGAGAAGAAGCTTGCGCTACTGGTCGGGCCGGAAGGCGGCTTTTCCGATGAGGAGCGCAAGATGCTGCGCGCTCTGCCCTTCGTGACCGCCATTCCGCTCGGCCCGCGCATCCTGCGCGCCGACACGGCGGCTGTAGCGGCACTTGCGGTGATGCAGGCAACTGTCGGAGACTGGTAAGACCTCTTTTCTTGCAAGAGGCCGGCTGGATCGGGGCCTTCAATTCCTCTTGACCTGTGGCTCAGGATTTTTCGCTTGATCGGCTGCTGACATTTCGTCCATTTACCGCCGGCGGTCGCTCGACCGCCTCTGAGGGCTGAACCATGGCGCGCGACACAACCGATTTCCGGCCGATCGAAGACATCGACGAACTCGTCGAGCACTTGGCCGAAGGCAACAAACCGCGCGACAAGTGGCGCATCGGCACCGAGCACGAGAAATTCCCCTTCTATGTCGATGGCAACGCGCCAGTGCCCTATGGCGGCGAGCGCGGCATCCGCGCCATCCTGGAAGGCATGCAAGAAAAGCTGGGCTGGGACCCGATCATCGACGACGGCCGCATCATCGGCCTGGTCGAGCCGACAGGCCAGGGCGCGATCTCGCTCGAGCCCGGCGGCCAGTTCGAGCTTTCCGGCGCGCCGCTGGAGACCATCCATCAGACCTGCCGCGAAGGCAATGCGCATCTGGCGCAGGTGCGCGAGATCGCCGAACCGATGGGCATCCGCTTCCTCGGCCTCGGCGGCAGCCCGAAATGGTCGCTGGCCGAGACGCCGAAAATGCCGAAGTCGCGTTATGAAATCATGACGCGCTACATGCCCAAGGTCGGCACCAAGGGCCTCGACATGATGTACCGCACCTGTACGATCCAGGTTAACCTCGACTTCGAGAGCGAAGCCGACATGCGCCGCAAGATGCAGGTCTCGCTGAAGCTGCAGCCGCTGTCGACGGCGCTGTTCGCCAACTCGCCCTTCACCGAGAGCCGGCCGAACGGACTGCAGAGTTGGCGCGGCGACATCTGGCGCGACACCGACAACCAGCGCTCCGGCCTGCTCGAATTCTGCTTCTCGTCCGAGTTCGGTTTCGCCGACTATGTCGAATGGGCGCTCGACGTGCCGATGTATTTCGTCATCCGCGACGGCCATTATCACGACATGACGCACATCACCTTCCGCCAGTTCATGGCCGGCGCCGCGCGCAACGAAGTGCCGGACGGGCTGCCGACGATGGGCGACTGGGCGAACCACCTGTCGACGCTGTTCCCTGACGTCAGGCTGAAGCGTTTCCTCGAGATGCGCGGCGCCGATGGCGGCCCGTGGCGGCGCATCTGCGCGCTGCCGGCATTCTGGGTCGGCCTGCTCTATGACGAGGCGGCGCTCGACGCGGCCGAGGCATTGACCTCGAGCTGGACCTACAAGGAAGTGCTGGCCATGCGCAACGCGGTGCCGGAGCTGGGCATTTCCGCGCCCTTCCGCAACGCCACGCTGCGCGAAATGGCGCGCGATGTGCTGGCAATCTCGCGTACAGGGCTGAAGAACCGCGGCAAGAAGAACCGTGACGGCTACGACGAAACCTCGTTCCTCAACACTTTGGACGAAGTGGTTGCGCGCGGCACGACCAGCGCCGAGGAGATGCTTTCGGCCTACCACACGCGCTGGGGCGGCTCGATCGAGCCGGTGTTCATGGAATACGCCTATTAACCGCGCGCGTTCGCGTTAAGGAGCGGCAAAAGCCGCTTCAATCGAGTGTTGAAACGAATTAGGCTCTCTTCCAAGGAATTCAGGAGGAGAAGCCGATGCCTACCTTGTTCGACATGCTGACCCAGGCCCAGAACGGCAACGGCATGCAGGCGCTTGCCCAGCAATATGGGCTTTCGATGCAACAGACACAGGCGGCGGTCGCAGCACTGCTGCCGGCCTTTTCGCAGGGGTTGCAACGCAACACCGCCGATCCCTACGGTCTCGGCGCCTTCATGACGGCCATGGCAAGCGGCCAGCACGCCAAATATTTCGAAGACGCGACCCGAGCGTTCTCGCCGCAAGGCGTCGATGAAGGCAACGGCATTCTCGGACATCTGTTCGGGTCCAAGGACCTGTCACGCGCCGTGGCCAGCCAGGCGGCGCAAGCGAGCGGCGTCAGCCAGCAGGTCCTGCAGCAGATGCTGCCCGCGATCGCCTCGATGGTGATGGGCGGCCTGTTCAAGCAGACGACAAATCAGATGCAGTCCGCGGGAGGCTTCGGCGGCGGCAACAATCCGCTCGGCGAGATCATCGAGCAGATGATGCGGCAGGGCGGCATGCAGGCCCCGGCGCCACAACAGCGTCAGGCTCCGCCGCCCCAGAACCCGATGGACAACCCGCTCGGCAAGGTCTTGCAGGACATGTTCGGCGGGCAAAGCCAGCCGCAGCAAGCGCCCAACCCTTATGGTGAAAATCCGCTCGGCAAGGTGCTGCAGGACATGTTTGGTGGCGGCGCGCCGCAACCACAAGCCCGACAGCAGCCACAGCAGACGCAGAGCCCCTATGATGACAATCCGCTGGGAAAGATCTTCGAGGAAATGCTGCGGCAGGGCGGCGGCGGATTGGGCGGCGGGCAGCCGGCGCCTCAGCCTCAGGCGCCGCAGCAGCGCCAGGCGCCGCAACCGCAGGCCAACCCGAGCGGCAGGCCGAGGAACCCGTTCGACGATTTGTTCGGCAAGATGTTCGAGACCGGCGCCCAGCAGCGCGATGACTATCAGAAGGGCGTGGAAACGATCTTCGATCAGTTCAAGCGCGACATGGATCGCAGGTAGGATTTCTCGATCGTCATCCTGGGGCGAAGCAAGGAGCAAAGCGACGCGTCGCTACGCCCAAGGATGACGAAGCAGAGGCAAAGAAAAGCCCGGTCCTTGGGAGGACCGGGCAACTTGCAGGCAGGCCGGCGGGGAACCGGCAGGGAGTGGGAAGCCTGCAGAACCTTTGGTCGCGCTGAGCCCTGAAAAGGTTCAACGCGGCCGAAACTCAACCGATCAGGCCACCTTGCGGGCAAGATCCTCGATCGTCTCCACGCGATCGCTGGCGATTTCACGCAGCATCGCCGTCGGGTCGCGGCCAAACGGCACGTCGATGGCGACATGCAGGTCGGCGCGCGTCAGGCCGATATCGGCGAGCTCGGCGTCCGACATCTCGCCAAGACGGTAGAAGGCGCGGCGGTTTTTCCAGGCGCGGTAGAAATTGAAGACGGTATTGGCCACGCGCATCGCAACGGCCGGACGCGAGGTGATGCGCGAGGTCTCGGTAGCGAAATCGATCGTGGTCATGTCGGCCTCCTTCAAGCTTCGAACGGACAAAGCCAAGCAGTCGGCGCTGGCGACAGCGGCCGTTCCGGCTTCTATTCACTTTCAAAGATGCATGTCGCTGCCCCAAAACCGGTGTCCACTTTTGGGTGACATGCATTGGGTTGATGTGGACGATACCAATTTGCCATCGGCCGATTGATTAATCCAACGAATGTTTCTAATCTTTAGCATCAACATCAATGATGGATTAGACCGATGAAAGCGCCGCTCGATCTCGATCAGTTGCAAACCTTCATCTCGATCGCCGATACCGGCAGCTTCACGCGAGCAGCCGAAGAGGTGCACCGCACCCAGTCGGCGGTGTCGATGCAGATGCGCCGGCTGGAAGAGCGGATCGGCAAGCCGCTGTTCGAGAAGGAGGGGCGCAGCAACAGGCTGACGGAGGAAGGCGACAAGCTGCTCTCCTATGCAAGACGGCTGCTCTACCTCAACCGCGAAACGCTGGCCGCCTTCGATGACCAGCGGCTCGAAGGCACGATCCGCATCGGCACGCCGGACGATTACGCCGACCGTTTCCTGCCGGAGATCATGGCGCGCTTCACGCGCTCCAATCCGCGCGTCGAACTGACTGTCATCTGCGAGCCGACGCCGGGACTGGTCGAACATATCAAGCGCGGCAATCTCGACCTGGCGCTGGTGACGCACAACGATGTGCGCGGCCAGTCGGAAGTGGTGCGGCGCGAACCGCTGCTTTGGGTCACCTCGGCCAACCATGCGACACATGAACAGGTAACGCTGCCGATGGCCTTTGGCCGGCCGAACTGCATCTGGCGGCGCGCCGCCGTCGATGTGCTGGACCAGCAGAACCGCGACTATCGCATCCTGTTCACCAGTTTCTCGGCGACTGTCATCACCGCCGCCGTGCTTTCGGGGCTGGCGATCTCGGTGCTGCCGGAATGCGCGCTCAGGCCCGGCATGCGGGTGCTGGGCGAGGCCGACGGTTTCGGCGCCCTGCCCGACTGCCGCATCGGCATCATGCGCGGCCAGACCTCGCGGCCCGAGATCGTCGATGCGCTTGCCCGCCACATCTCGGAGAGCCTGGACAACATCTCGGTGCCGCTTGGCGAGGAGACGGGAACATTCGACTTCGCCGCACTCGCCTTTGCCAAGATGAAGCGAACGAGACCGAACCAGATCCTGCCCGGCTGGTAGGGAAAAATCGGGCGCCTTGAGCGCGCGAACGGATACGGGCGCCTTGACGTGGGGCGCCAACCAACCCCCAATCGGCCGATGAGCGAAGCAGCATCCGAATCACGCACCAACGCCACCGAATACACGGTGAGCGAGATCTCCGGCGCGCTGAAGCGTACGGTGGAGGACGTCTTCGGCAATGTGCGGGTGCGCGGCGAAATCTCCGGCTATCGGGGCCCGCACTCCTCCGGCCATGCCTATTTCGCGCTGAAGGACGACCGCGCCCGGCTCGACGCGGTGGTGTGGAAAGGCACGATGAGCCGGCTGAAATTCCGTCCCGAGGAAGGGATGGAGGTGATCGCCACCGGCAAGCTCACCACCTATCCCGGCAAGTCCAACTACCAGATCGTCATCGACAATCTGGAGCCGGCCGGCGCCGGGGCGCTGATGGCGCTGCTGGAGGAACGCAAGCGCCGGCTGCAGGCGGAGGGGCTTTTCGACGCCGGCCGCAAGCGCCGGCTGCCCTTCATGCCGCGCGTCATCGGCGTCGTCACCTCGCCGACCGGGTCCGTCATCCGCGACATCATCCACCGCATCAAGGACCGCTTTCCGCTGCATGTGCTGGTCTGGCCGGTGCGCGTGCAGGGCGAGACATCAGGCGTGGAAGTGACCAATGCCGTCGCCGGCTTCAATGCACTGGCCTGGGATGGCCCAATCCAACGTCCCGATCTCTTGATCGTCGCGCGCGGAGGCGGCAGCCTGGAGGATCTGTGGGGGTTCAACGACGAAGCGCTCGCCCGCGCCGTTGCCGCCTCCGGAATTCCGGTGATCTCGGCGGTCGGCCATGAAACCGACTGGACACTGATCGACCTCGTCGCGGATGTGCGGGCGCCGACACCAACGGGCGCGGCCGAAATCGCCGTGCCGGTGAAGGCCGACCTCGAAGCGACGCTTGCCAGCCTTGGCGCGCGGCTCAAGGCGGCCATCTCACGCAATTTCGAACGCAAGCGGCAGGCCGCGCGCGCGGCGGCGCGTGCGCTGCCCTCGCCTGATCAATTGCTGGCGCTGCCGCGCCGGCGCCTCGATGAGGCGACGAGCCGGCTCGGCCGCGGCCTGTCCGTCAGCGTCGATCGCAAGCGGGCGCGTCTCCAGGGCCAAAGGCTGACGCCGGCCACACTGTCGCGGCGCATCAACGAGGCGCGCACGCTGACCGGCCGTGACCTCGCCCGCGCGCAGGCGGCGTTCTTTGCAATCGTGCGCGAACGGCGCGCGCGCTTTGCGCGCACCGCGACGCGGCTGTCGCCGGCACCGATCGCACGAAGGCAGAAGCAGCAGGCCGATGCACTGGCAGCGCTCGCAAGGAGGCAGGATCGTGTCATCTCGCTGCGGCTCGAGCGGCTGCGCGGCCAGTTGAGCCCGGCAGAGCGCCTGCTGACCACGCTGTCGCACAAGGCCGTGCTGGCGCGCGGCTTCGCGCTGGTGAAGGATGCCGATGGCGCGGTCATCAAGCAGGCCGCCGACGTGACATCGGGGATGGCGCTTTCGCTGGAGTTCGCCGACGGCACGGCGGATGCGGTGGCAACCAGCGGTGCGGCGCGGCCGAAGCCGGCTGCCAAGCCAGCGGCCAAGGCGAAAGAACCCGGCAATCAGGGATCGCTGTTCTGACCATGACCGGAAATCCGCACCATCTGGCCACGCCCAGCGGCAAGCCGCGCGCGCGGAGCTTCGGCATAGGCTTCGACGGAACGCCCGGGCCGTTCAACGCAATCACCGATGTGTCCGGCGTCGCTGTCGGCTATGCGACGTTGATTTCCGGGGACGGTGCGCTCGTCGTCGGCAAGGGGCCAGTGCGCACCGGTGTCACCGCGATCCTGCCCAGGCCGCGCGCCGATCTGGCCACGCCGGTCTTCGCCGGTATCTTCAGCCAGAACGGCAATGGCGAACTGACCGGCTCGTACATCGTCGAGGAAACCGGTGCCTTCAACTTCCCGATCACCATCACCAACACGCATTCCTGCGGTGTTTCGCGCGACGGCACGCTGCGCTGGATGCATCAAGTGCTGCCGGCCGCGCTCGACAGCGGCTGGGGCCTGCCGGTGGCGGCGGAGACCTATGACGGGTTTCTCAACGACATAAACGGCCACCATCTGACCTTTGAGCACGTGACCGAAGCCCTTGACGGCGCAACCGGCGGGCCGGTCGAAGAAGGCAGCGTCGGCGGCGGCACAGGCATGATCACCTTCGGCTTCAAGGCCGGGTCGGGCACGGCGTCGCGCATCGTTGGATGGCAGGGACATTCCTATACGGTCGGTGCCTTCGTGCAGTCGAATTTCGGCCAGCGCCACAATTTTACCCTTCGCGGCCTGCGTGCCGGGCCGGAACTCACGGAACCGGCGATCCGCGAAGGCACGCCCCGCGCCGAAAAGGGTTCGATCATCGCCGTTGTCGCCACCGATGCGCCATTCCTGCCGCACCAGATGAAGCGGCTGGCTCGCCGTGTGCCGCTCGGCGTCGCCATGACCGGCGGCTTCGGCTATCACAGCTCGGGCGATATCTTTCTCGCCTTCTCGACAGCCAACCCTGCCGCCGCATTGGCCCCGTCGGGCCGAATCGCCAATGCCGATTTCATTCCCGATACGGACATCGATCCGTTCTTCGATGCGGTGATCCAGACCGTCGAGGAATCGATCCTCAACGCCCTGGTCGCCAATGACGATATGAACGGGCGCGACGGCAATTTCGTGCCGGCGCTGCCGAAGGCCTGGTTGAAAGAAAAATTCGGGCTGAAAGAAAAGTTCGGCTGAGACGAAAACGCGGGCCGACGGGCCCGCGCATTCAGACAGAATGGCCCTTAAAATCTATTCCGCAGCCTTGCTGGAGGCCTGCTGGTGCTCGTCGGCCTCGGCCGCTTCCTCGAGCCGGGAAGCAATGAGTTCCTGGATATCGCCGACTTCTTCCTGGATGTCCTCCAGCGGGATGCCGACCTCGGCCGCCTTGGCGGCGCATTCCCTGGCCAATGTCTCGGCCTGCTTGTCGATCCTGGCCTGGGACTGGCAATGGACCTTTTCGCCGATCCATCCCCGCAAGAACTCGATGGCGTGTTCACTCATACTGCTGTTCCCTGGCGGCAAAGCCGGTTGGTAATCATAAACGTCGGCATCCCGCAAAGGATGCATGCTCCCATTCCAGCCGAGTCGCGGCCAGCCGGCAAGTCAATGCCGTGCAGGGTCCACAGAGCCGAAGGAAATCGAGGGGTGAAGAACATTTTCTGATTCTGAAGGACTGTACCGTTGGCGGGATCTGGCCCGCTCCGAGCAATTGCTTCTACCTTTTACGGCTTTCAGTCCGTTTTTTAATCTCAATGGCTGTCGCTACAGCCGCCTTTTACGTTGCGCCTCAAGGCACCAGCCAACGAGGCCGCCGGTATATAGTGATATCCTCATCCAATGTCGACTCCTCCCAACCGTGCCCACAGGTTGCACCAAAGTCGCACCCCCGCGCACCCATCAAAAGGTTTCGACCCAGGGCCTCAGCTCCATTTCCCAGGTCCAGGCGCTGCGGTGCTGGCGATGGATGGAGAGATAGGCCTCGGCGATGGCGTCCGGAGACAGCCGGCGATCCGGCGGCCCGGACTCCTGTCCGGACGCGGCCGAGGCGATGGCGCCATCGATGATGAAATGCGCGACGTGGATGTTCTTCGGCGCCAGTTCACGGGCCATGGACTGGGCCAGTCCGCGCAAGCCGAATTTGGGCATCGCAAAGCCGGCGGAGCCGGCGAAGCCCTTCACGCTTGCTGTCGCGCCGGTGAAGAGGATCGAGCCCGAACCTAGAGCCACCAGCCGGCGTGCCGCCTGCTGGCCGACCAGGAACCCGCCATAGGCCCCAACCAGCAAAGCCTGCCGGACCGCCTCGGGATCGAGCTCGGCTATCGGCCCGCGAGCGCGTCCGCTGGCGTTGAAAACCACAAGCGAGAGCGGACCCGCCTTGTCGGCGACATCGAACAGACGCTCCACCGACGCGGGATCGGAGACATCCGTTGCCACGGCCTGCGCGCCTGTCTCAGCCTGCAATGCGCCGAGTTTCTCAATGTTTCGGGCGGCCAGAACGACGCTGAACCCTTCCTTGGCAAGGAGGCGCGCCAGCGAGGCGCTCAAGCCGGAGCCCGCACCGGCGATGACGGCGACATTGGATGTCATGAGACCTTTCCTCCTTGCACGGATTGCGGTCGATGGCTGGCGAATGAACGGTGTTGAAGCTTGCCGGATCAGCGCGGCGGCGGCAACGCCGAGGCACGTGGAATTGCTCCAGAAAAATGGCCGGGCGCGAAAGCGGCCCGGCCAAAAAGAAGGTCATAACCTTCAGAGGGGAACACCGCTCAGTGAAATGGGAGGAAAACACCGAACGGATTTTTCTCTTTTGAACCGATTCTCGGACAGATACGACGGATGATTTTCTAAAGATTGGTCAGAATAGCGAAAATTCTGTCCCTTCTTCTTCAGGAAGCTCAACCAACCCGGCTTTCCCCTTCAAGCAGATCCGCGTAGTGGCGCCGCGCGACGTCGGGATGCGAGCGCAGCCGGCTTTTCAGCACATTGGTCCCGACATCGCGAAACAGCGGATTGTCCGGATCGCTGGCCGGTCCACGCGCCTGCGCCGCCAATTCCTCGGAAAGGCCAAGCAACGGTATCGTCGCATCGAGCCTTGCGCTGAAGAAGAACGGCACCGAAATGCGTTCAACGCCGGCGGGTGGCGTCACGACCCGATGCACTGTCGCGCGCAAATAGCCGTTGGAGGCCAGTTCGAGCAATTCGCCGATATTGACGACGAGTGTGCCGGGAATGGGATCGACATCGACCCAGGCGCCGTCATAGTCGACTTGCAGCCCCTTGTTGTCATCCTGGAGCAGCAGCGTCAGGAAACCGCCATCCTTGTGCGCGCCCACGCCCTGGTCGCCGACGGTTGCATCGCGGCCGGGGTAGCGCACGATCTTCATGCGATGGTTGGGCTCCCCGCGATAGATCGGGTCGAAGGCGTCCTCGGGCTGATCGAGCGACAGCGCGAAGGCTTTGAGCAACCGGATCGCCACGGCCGTCACCTTGCTCTGCCAGGCAAGCAGCGCCGGCTTGAGGTCCGGCAGCGCCGCGGGCCACTGGTTCGGTCCCTGCAGCCGCGTCCAGGCGGGAACCCCCGGCCCTTGCGCGATTGCCGGGCGTTCAACGCCGATGTCGAGCTGCTCGCGCCAGTCCTCCTTGCCCTTGGTCAGTTCACCGCCCGCGCGCGTATAGCCGCGAAACTGAGAGGACTTGACCATCTCGATTGCAAGCTTGTCGGCTTCCGGCAAGGCAAAGAAGTGACGCGATGCAGTGAGTACCTCGCTGATCTCCGCCCAGGAGATGCCATGTCCAGCCAGGTAGAAAAAGCCGATGTCGCGCGAAGCGGAGCGCAAGTCCGCCAGAAATGTCCGGCGTTCCGACGCGCCTTGCTCAAGACGGCTCAAATCGAGCACAGGCACTATTCTAGGCATATCAGGCTCCTTTCCCAGTGCTTTGCGGATGTTGCTTGAAACCTCCATCCGCAGAACACGGCCGATTGAACATGCAGGCACTTTTGCGCGACCATAGCCGCCATCAACGCGCGCAAGTCTCATCGACTTCGAATTGCCGGGAAAGAAACGATCGGCCCTTCGTCGCGGCCGCGACGAACAATTTTTCCATTCGGACGCGCGAGCTGATGAAGATCGCGATCATGCCGGGACAGGCAGACGCTGGGCGCGCCCAATCTCCCTCAATCCTGCCGGGCCGCCCTCAACAGCATGCCGAACAGGTCGCGCGGCTCATCGGGGTCTGCCAGCATGTCGAGTTCCTGGTAGAGGCCGGTCGACTTCAGCTGATCCCTGACATAGCGCAGCGCCGAAAAATCCTCGATGGCGAAGCCGACGGAATCGAACAGCGTGATCTGGCCGGCATCGCGCCTTCCTTGCACGGCGCCTGATATGACCTGCCACAGTTCAGTGACCTCATGATCCGGTGCGAGTTGCTGGATCTCGCCTTCGATACGGGTCTGCGGGGGATATTCGACGAAGATGTCGGAGCGCAACAGGATGTCGCGGTGCAGTTCTGTCTTGCCCGGGCAGTCGCCGCCGACCGCGTTGATGTGGACGCCGGAGCCGACCATGTTGTCGGTGAGAATGGTGGCATACTGCTTGTCGGCGGTGACGGTGGTGATGATGTCGGCGCCCTCGACCGCCTCCTGCGCGGTCGTGCAGGCGGTCATGTCGAAGCCGAGACCGGCCAGATTGCGGATGCATTTCTCGGTCGCCGAACGGTCGATATCGTAGAGGCGCAATGTGTCGATGCCGAGCAGTGCCTTGAAGGCCAGCGCCTGGAATTCGGCCTGGGCGCCGTTGCCGATCAGCGCCATGCTGCGGGAGCCGACTGGCGCCAGATGCTTTGCCGCAAGCGCCGACATCGCCGCCGTGCGCAGCGCGGTCAGGATGGTCATTTCCGACAAGAGCACCGGATAGCCGTTGTGGACATCGGCCAGCATGCCGAAGGCGGTGACCGTCTGGCGGCCCTCGCGCATGTTCTTGGGGTGGCCATTGACGTATTTGAAGCCATAGACCTCGCCGTCACTGGTCGGCATCAGTTCGATGACGCCCTCGGCGCTGTGCGAGGCGACACGCGGCGTCTTGTCGAACAGGTCCCAGCGGCGGAAATCATCCTCGATATAGCCGGCAAGTTCGACGAGGAAACGTTCGACGCCGATCTTCAGCACCAGCTTCATCATGTGGTCGACGCTGACGAACGGCACGATGTTGAGATTGGGGATCATTTTGTTTTCCTTGCCGGCGTTCCGGTCAGTCCTTGCGATGCGCGTTGTGCGCCTTCATCATCGCGGCAAGCGCCGGGTCTTTCTCCTCCAGCGCGCTGATGGCGCCACCCGTATCGTAAAGGCGCTCATCCTGCCCCATCTTGAACTTGGCTTCGAGCCGCTCGATCGGCAGGTCGAAGCCGATGATGTGAGGTATGCGCCGTTCCATGCCGCCGGGACCGAGTTCGCGCATGCGCCAGCGGTCGTCGCGACCCTTTTCCAGCACGTCGACCAGTTGCAGCAGATGCCGGGCAGTGGCGTGCTCGTCGAGTGGCACCGGATGGCCGTGGCAATGAACCACCGCAAAGTTCCAGGTCGGCGCGCTGTCGCGCACCGGGTTGCGCGGATACCAGGAGGACGAGATGTAGCCATGCGGCCCGTGGAAAACGCCAACCGTCTCCCTGCCCTGCGCAATCAGCTCGCTGTGCGGATTGGCCCTGGCGAGATGCGAGACCAGCGTTCCGTTTGCGCCCCGCGTACGGTCGAGCACGAACGGCAGATGCGAGACGACGAGCCCTTGCGGCCCTGCTGTCACCACCGTGGCGAAGGCGGCCGCCTCGATCAGGCCGAACACGGCGTCGCGCGACAGCGGCGCGAATTCCGGCTTGCTGTACATCAGATCAGCTACGCTGGACCCGGACCGCCGGGATCAGGCCTTGCGGCCGCAACAGCAGCACGGCGATGACACCCGACAGCACGATCGCGTCGCGATAGGGCGCGATCGCCGCCGGCAGCGTCGCCTGCAGCAGCACCTCGATGATGCCGAGCAGGAAACCGCCCGCGACAGCACCCGGCAGGCTGCCCAGCCCACCGACGACGGCGGCGATGAAGGCTTTCAGCACCGGCGTGAAGCCCATCAGCGGATCGACCGAGGCGCGCTGCGCCACCCACAGCATGGCCGCCAACCCCGCCAGCAAGCCGGAGAGCAGGAAAGCGGTGGCGATGATGCGGCTGGCCGGAATGCCCATCAGGCGCACGACGTCGAAATCCTCCGCCGCCGCGCGCATCGCCGTGCCGGTCACCGAGCGGCGCAGGAAGACCTCCAGCGCAATCAGCGCCAGCGCCGAGACGACGATCGAGATGCTGGGACCGACGCCGATGGTGAAATCACCGAAGGAGAAGGCGCCGGTCATCCAGCCGGGCATGGCGACAGCCTGCGGCCGGGCCGAAATGCCGTTCTGAAAAACAACTTTCAAAAGGCTGGACACGGCGAAACTGGTCAGCAGAAGACTGGTGACGCTGGCGCCACGCATCGGCCTGAAGGCGATACGCTCCATGGCGACAGCGGCGAGCGCGCCGCAGGACACGGCGACAAGCACGGCCACCGGGAAGGGAAAGCCGAGCACCAGCGAAGCCAGGAGCGCATAGCCCGACAGCGTCATCAGCTCGCCATGGGCGAAATTGATGAGGCCGACGATGGAGAAGACGATCGCCAGGCCGAGTGCCAGCAGCGCATAGACGCCGCCGAGGCTGACCGCATTGATGATCTGCTGCGCGACCATGCTTCTCAAGCTCCCAGATAGGCCTGGCGGACGAGGTCCGAAGAGGCGAGTTCTTTTGCCGTGCCCGACAACACCACCTCGCCATTGGCGAGCACGACGGCACGGTCGGCGATTTCCAGCGCCAGTGCCACATTCTGCTCGACCAGAAGGATGGTCAGGCCCTTGCGGCGCAGTTCGGCAATCAGGTCGAAAACGGTGTCGATCAGTTGCGGGGCAAGGCCGAGCGATGGCTCGTCGAGCAGAATCATGCGCGGTTTGCCCATCAAGGCGCGGGCGATGGCCAGCATCTGCTGCTCGCCGCCGGACAGATTGCCGCCCTTGACGCGATGATAGCGACGCAGGATCGGAAACAGCTCCAGCATCTCCTCCTCGCGCACCCTCGCCTCGGCGGCGGGCTGATGCACCGCGCCGCCGAGACGCAGATTGTCGGCCACCGTCAGGCTGGCGAAGATGCGGCGGCCTTCGGGAACCAGCGCGACCCCCTTGCGGGCGATGGCCTCCGGAGCCAGGCCGGTAATGTCGGCCCCGTCGAACACCACCTTGCCGGACGCAGCCGGCACCAACCCGGCGACGGCGCCAAGCGTCGAGCTCTTGCCGGCGCCATTGGCGCCGACCAGCGCGATGATCTCGCCGCTGTCGACGGTGAGGTCGACACGGCGCACCGCCTCGACTTCGCCGTACCGGATTTTCAGGGCTTCGACGCTCAGCATGGCATCACGGCGCGGGAACGTCGGCGGCGGCGGGGATCAGGGTTTCGACATGCTTGCCCTCGCCGCCATCGTAGCGCATCAACGCCACGGGCCTGAGCGGCATGCGGTCGGTGCCGGCATAGGTGATCTTGCCGGTGATGCCCTCGAAATCCTTGAGGTTAGCGATGGCGTCGCGGATGGCCTTGGGATCGTCGGAGCCGGCGGTCTTGACCGCCTGGTCGAGGATCAGGCCGATCTCGTAGCCATTGACCTCATAGGTCGATTCCGGCGCGTGGCCGGCATATTTGGTGAAGGCGGCGTTGAAGGCCTCGAGTTTGCTGCCCGGCTCGGCATAGCCGGCCGCGGTATAGACGACGCCGTCGACCAGCTTGCCAAGGGCCTTGATGGTCGGCGTGCCGATGGCATCGGCGCCATAGACCGGGATGGTGACGCCGGCGCCACGCAATTGCTGGATGAAGGCCGGGAAATCCGGCTCATAGGCGGCCGTCATGATCAGGTCCGGCTTGTCGGCCAAGCCTTTGATATTGGTGATCTCGGCGGAAAAGTCCGGCTGGCCCATTGTGAAGGTGCCGCGGCCGACGACGGCGCCGCCCTTCTTTTCGAACACCTTGCCGAAATATTCCGGCAGGTTGGCGGTGTAGGTGGAGTCCGGCGAGGTCAGCAGGAACACTTTCTTCTTGCCTTCGGAGACGGCGAAATCGGCCACCGCCGTCGCCTGCACATTGTCGGCCGGATAGGTGCCGAACATCACGTCACCGACGGCGCCGGTGAGCACGGGGGCAGAGCCGCACAAGGTCAAAGTCGGGATGCCGAGCGGCTGGGTCAGCTGGCCGGCCGAAATCGAGGGATCGGCGTCGCAGGGCGTGATCATGATCTTGGCGCCGGCGTCGATCAGTTCCTGGGCGACGGTGGCGGTCTGCGCGGTGTCGGAGCGCGTGTCCTTGATCAGCAGCTTGACGGTGTATTTGCCGCCGAGCCCGCCCTTGGCGTTGAGCTCGTCAAGCGACATGCGCAAGCCGGCAAGGGCCGGCTGGTCGTAGGGGGCAAGGCCGCCGGTCTGTGCGGTCGCCGCACCGATGATGATCTCCTCGGCACTCGCCGTCGAAATGGCGGCGATGCCGGACACCGCCGCGCACAGGGCAGCGCGGTGGAGGCGATAGAGGCTTGGCATGTCGGTTCTCCTTCTGGATTTGTTATCGTTGGCTGTCGTCGTTGCGGTCTATGCTGGCTGGTTTTCAGGTGTTGCGGTCTTGGCGCGCGCCGTGCGGCTGCCGAGATAGGCGGCGATGACGGCGGGGTTGTTCTGGACATCGGCCGGCGTGCCGTCGGCGATGACGCGGCCGTGATCGATGACGACGATGCGCTCGCAAAGGTTCATCACCAGCCGCATGTCATGCTCGATCAGCACGACGCCGATGCGGCGCTCGGCGCGCACCGCCGACAGGATGGAGACGAGTTCGGCGGTCTCGACGGCGTTCATGCCGGCGGCCGGTTCGTCGAGCAGCAAGAAGCGCGGCTTCAGCGCCAGGGCGCGCGCCACTTCCAGCCGACGGCGCTGGCCATAGGCAAGCCGGGCCGCCGGCTGGTCGGCTGACTTCTCCAGACCCATGCGGGACAGTTCGCGCATGGCGGCCGCCTCGGCGCGGCCGAGATCAGGTTCGACCTGGCGGGCGGCGACGACGACGTTTTCCAGCACGGTCATGTGCGGAAAGATGCGGATGTTCTGGAAGGTGCGGGCAATGCCTGACCGCGCAAAGCGAAAGGCCGAGGCCTGCCGCACCACGCCGCCGACGGACACGGTTCCCGCACTGGGTTGCACATCGCCGGCCAGCATGTTGAGCAGCGTCGTCTTGCCGGCGCCGTTGGGTCCGATGATGCCGGTGATGCTGTCGGTCTCGAAGCTCAAGCTGACGTCATCGACGGCGACGACGCCCGCATAGCGGCGCGACAGATGATCGGCCACCAGCCGGTCAGCAGCAACCTGCTGCGGCAGCGCGGCCGAAGCCATGTCCGCCCGGCGCCCGGATCGGCGCAGAAGGTTGAGCTCACGCTCGCCGAAAAGGCCGGTGGGCCGGCGCCAGATGACCAGGATCATGGCGATGGCCAGCACGCCCTGGGTCAGGCCGAAGAGAACAGGCAAATGCAGGCCGAGCACCTCGCCGCCGCCCTCGAAGCGGCGCACCACCTCGATCACCACGATGGTGACGATGACGCCGGCGAAGGCGCCGAGCGAGGAGGTCATGCCGCCGACGATCAGCATGGCGAGCATGGTGAAGCCGAGATCGAAATAGAAGTCGCGCGGCGAAAACGCGCCCAGGAACTGCGCCATCATGGCGCCGGCGGCCATGGCAGCGACAACGCCCGCCACCCAGGCGGCGAGCCGCGCCGTGCGCTGGTCAACGCCGACAGCGGCGGCGCCTCGCTCGTCATTGGCGGCGGCGCGGGTGGCAAGACCGAAGGAGGTCTCGCGAAACAGCCTCGCCGCGATCAGCGTCACCGAGGCGATCGCCGCGGCGGTCCACAACCCGACCTCTCGCGGCACGCCGTAGAAGGGCTGGCTGCCCCGGGTGATCTCGCGTCCGGCGACCAGCAGCGTGTAGACGATGATCAGCATGGCGAGCGTGGCGATCGAGGCACTCGATCCGGTCAGTCGAAGCAAGGGCGTGCCGGTCAGCAGACCTATGACAACAGCTAGAACCAGGACGACGGCCAGCGCCGCGAAGAAGGAAAGTTGGTACCCGCCAAGGAATTCCGGCAGATCGCGCAGCGCCGTGCGCTGCAGTGCGCTCGGCATGGTGAGAATACCGGTGGCGTAGGCGCCAAGGCCTACAAAGGCGGCCTGACCGAAAGAGACGATGCCGCTATTGCCGGAGAAAATCTGCAGCCCAAGCACGGCCGTCAGCATGATCGCGGCATAGGTGACGACGCGCTGCATAGCGGCGCCGCCGAAGATGAAGGCGGCAAGCGCCACCAAGAGCAGCACCGCCACCATGCACAAGGCATCGGCCGTGGCGTTGCGAAACGCGGCCGGCATGAAGCCGCGCGGCTTGCTCCCGCCCATCATCACCGCCGCCATCACGCGGCCTTGAAACGGCTGGGCGAAAACGGCGCCAGGATCGGCTGAGCGCCTTCGATGACCAGTTTGGCGATTGCCTCGCCGACGGCTGGCCCGGTCTTGAAACCGTGACCTGAGGACCCTGCCGAAACGACCAGACCTTCGACACCGGGCATGGCGCCGATGACCGGCAGGTCGTCGGGGCTCATATCGTAGAGCCCGGCATAGCCGGGGCGGATGCCAAGCTCGGCCATTGCGGGCACACGGGCAGCAAAGGTCTCCAGGATCTCGACCGATTCGGATTCTTCGACGCCTTCCATGTAGGTGTCGGGGTTCTCGACGAAACGCGGCCGGCCGGCGTGTTCGTGACGCAGGCCGGTGCCGCCGCCCGCCCAGGTGCCGGCCAGGATGACGCCGTCATTGTCGGGCCGCGCGTAGTTGCAGGAAATGTCATCGCACCAGGCGAACGGCATCACATGCCTAGCCTTGCCGGCGGCGTCGAGCACGGCCATCGGATGGCGCTCGACATGCAGCGGCAGATCGAGGCCGGCCGTCGCCAGCAGGCGGCGTGTCCAAGGGCCGGCGGCCAGCACGACCGTATCGGCCTCCAGCACTGTGCCATCGGTCAAGGTGACACCGGTGATGCGGTCTCCCTGCCGTCGGAGGTTTTCGACAAGCGTGTTCTGCAGGATCTTAGCGCCATTGGCACGGGCGGCGCGGGCGATGGCGTTGGTGGCGCCGAAGGCATCGGCATAGCCATATTCGGGTTCCCACAGCGCCAGTGCGACATTGTCCAGCGCGAAACCAGGCGCTGCATCCGCAAAGGCTTGCGGCGACAAGGTCTCGATCCGCGCGCCCTCGCCGCGAATGCGTTCGGCCGCCGCCTTCCAGCCCGCCACATTGTCGTTGCCGCAGACCCACATCATGCCGATCTCGGTGACGAAGGACCCCTCGCCCGCGATCTCGGGCAGCGACACCAGGATCTCGCGGCCACGGATGGAAAGCTGCGACAATTCCGGCATCAGGTAGAAGGCATGCAGCAGCGCCGAAGACTTGCCTGACGGACCGCCGGCGGGATGGGTCTGCTCGATCAGCACGACATTCGCACCGGCCTTGGCCAGATGATAGGCGGTGCTCGATCCAACAATTCCAGCACCAACGACGATGACGTCGCTTCCGTTTCGCATGGCTGTTCCCCACAGTCTCTTGGCTGCTTTCCGACAAGGTAAGGCTACTCTCCCGACTATGTCAACATCTCTTCATTGTTGACCTGAATTAAAATCCCTGTAATAAACTCGACATAACGAGGCTAAGAGCCCAACACCTATTTCGGGGAGGCCAATGGCGATACGCGATGTTCTGATGCGCGGGGATCTGGCGCTGACGCCATCGGAGGAGAAGATCGTCCGGCTGCTGTTGACGGACTATCCGACCTCCGGCCTCGGCACCGCCTCGTCGCTTGCCCGACGTGCCGGCGTCAGCGATCCGACCGTGGTCAGGCTGGTGGTCAAGCTCGGCTATGAAGGCTTTCCGGACTTCCAGGCAAAGCTTCTGGCCGAAGTCGAGGCCAGGCTGCATTCACCGCTGTTGATGATGGAGGCAAAGCGGCAGAGCGGCTCAAGCGACAGCGCCGTGCTCGCCTATCTCGATTCCGTCACCGCGGCCCTGCAGAAAGCCACCGCCGCGACGCCGGTGCAGACCTATGAGCGGGCCGCTCGCCTTTTGATGGAGGCCAAGGGTGAGATCGTGCTGGTCGGGGGCCGGTTCAGCCGCCACATCGCCGGCATGCTGGCCGGATATCTCGTGCAGTTCCGCACCGGTGTCCGCGATCTCGGCGTGCTCTCCCCCCAGGCATTCGACACGCTGGCCGACCTCGGCCGCCGTGACGTGCTCGTCGTCTTCGACTATCGCCGCTACCAGCTCGACGTGATGGCCTATGCAAGCCAGGCAGCGGCGCATGATGTACGCATCCTGCTTTTCACCGACCAATGGCTGTCGCCGATATCGGATCTCGCCGAAGTCACGATCGTCAGCCCGCTCGAAGTCGCCTCGCCCTACGACACGCTGGCGCCGGCAATCGCACAGATGGAAGCGCTCACAGCCCACATCGTTTCGACGTTGGGCGACGACGCCCGGGCTCGCATCGAGAGGATCGAGAAAGTGCGGCACGCCAATGCGGTGACGCTCGACAGCGACCCGCAAGAGAACGGCGCACGCCAGGCAGCCGGACCACGCAAGACACCCGGACCCAAATCACCAAAGCAGGACGACAAAGCATGACCCAAGCCTTATCCAAGCAGGCCTTACCCAAGCGAGACGAAGCCTTCCGTGCCGGCGAGACGGCGCTGCTGCTCGTCGACATGCAGCGCATCTGGCTGGAACCGGGCGCCGATCCCTCGCATCCGGAGCGCGGCCCCGACCATTATTTCTACCGCAAGACATCCTCGCAGACGATCCCCAACCAGGAGCGGCTGCTGGCGGCGGCGCGCGCCAATGGCGTCGAGGTGCTGCACACCATCATCCAGAGCCTGACCGAAGACGGCCGCGATCGCTCGCTCGACCACAAGCTGACGCCGATCCATGTCGCGCCGAGCCTCCCCGAGGGCCTGCCGGTTGCATCGCTGGCGCCGGTCGGCGACGAGATCATGCTGCCGAAGACCTCGTCCGGCATCTTCAACTCGACCAATGTCGACTATCTCCTGAAGAACCTCGGCATCCGCTACCTCGTCGTGGTCGGCGTGCTCACCGACCAATGCGTCGACATGACCGTGCGCGATGGCGCCGACCGAGGCTATCTCGTCACCTGCGTGTCGGACGCCTGCGCCACGATCACCCAGGAGCGCCACGATATCGCGCTGAAGGCTTTCGGCGGCTATTGCTGGGTCAGCGACACCGACACCGTCGTCGATCGTTTCAACGCCCTGGGAAAAAAGGCATGACATCGACCGTCGAGCCCCTCGTTGCCGTCGTCACCACGGATCTCTGCGCCGTCACGCGGGGCCGCTTCGTTGTCGAAAGCAGACTGCAGAAGACCGCGACAACCGGTGTCGGCTGGCTGCAGGCCAATCTGTCGATGACGCCGTTCAATTCCATCGTCGATCCCAATCCCTGGGGGTCGTCCGGCGATCTGCGGCTGATCCCCGATCTGGAGGCGCGCTTCCGCACCGAACGGACCGGAGCGGCGACGCCGTTCGACATGGTGGCCGGCGACATCGTCGAGCTCGACGGCAGCCCGTGGCTCGGCTGCACGCGGACCATGCTCAGGGATGCGCTGGCGGAGCTGAAGGCAGCGACCGGCCTTTCCGTCATCGCCGCCTTCGAGCATGAGTTCCACATTGCCGGCGGCAGCTTCGCGCCGGCGCATTCGATGTCCTTCGCCGCGCTGCGCCGCACCGATCCGTTCGCCCCCAATCTGATGGCGGCACTGGAGGAGGCTGATGTCGGCCCCGAGGTGGTCATCGCCGAATTCGGCGACGAGCAGTTCGAAGTGACGCACGAGCCCGCCGATGCGCTGACGGCTGCCGACCGCGCCGTCGCCATCCGTGAGATCACGCGCGAAGTGGCGCGCAATGCCGGCTGGCGCGCGAGCTTCGCGCCCAAGACAGCGCCAAATGCCGTCGGCAATGGTGTGCACATCCACTTCAGCTTCGTCGACGAGGCCGGCAAGCCGGTGACCTACGACGCGGCGCAACCTGGCGGCCTGTCCGCCAAGGCTGGCGCCTTCTGTGCCGGCGTGCTGCGTCACCTACCGGCGATCACCGCCATGACGGCGTCGAGCGTGTCGTCCTTCTACCGGCTGAAGCCGCATAGCTGGAGTTCGTCCTACACCTGGCTCGCCGACCGCGACCGCGAAGCGTCGCTGCGCATCTGTCCGACGGTGACGATCGGCGGACGTGATCCCGCGCGGCAATATAATGTCGAATACCGGGCAGCCGACGCCACCGGCAACCCCTATTTGTCGCTGGCGGCGATCATCCGCGCCGGGCTGGAGGGGCTGAAGGCGGACCTGCCGTCGCCGCCGCTGGTCACCGGTGACCCGACGCTGATGAGCGAGGCGGAGCGGACAAAGCTCGGCCTGGTGCGGCTGCCCGAGACCTTGCCGGCGGCGCTGGATGCGCTTCTGGCCGACAAGACCGTCACGGGATGGTTCGCGCCTGTCTTCATCGAGACCTTTGTCGGGCTGAAGCGCCATGAGGCCGAGCGTCTGGCCGGCCTCGACCCGGCCGCCATCTGCGATCTCTACCGGACGCTTTATTGATGACTGCGCAGACTGGAAAAGATTGGCCCGACGCCGTCGAGGCTCTCAACGAGCACGGCCACTCGGATATTGTCCTGCTGTGCGAGCATGCGTCCAACCACATGCCAGCCGAGTATCGGCAGCTCGGCCTCGATGCCAGCCATCTGCAGCGCCACATCGCCTGGGATATCGGCGCCGCGGAAGTGACGCGCATCTTGTCGGCACGGCTCGATGCGCCCGCCTTCCTCAGCGGCTATTCGCGGCTTCTGATCGACCTCAACCGGCCATTGGGCACCCCGGGCAGCATTCCGGTGCTGTCGGAAGATACCGGCATTCCCGGCAATGTCGGCATCGATGCGGCGGAACGGGACCGACGCGCCAAAGTCATGTTTTCGCCTTTCCATGACCGGGTGGCCGCACATCTCGATCGACGGGTGGCCGAAGGGCGGCCAACGCGGATCGTAACGATCCACTCCTTCACGCCGGTCTTCCTGGGGGTCGCCAGGCCATGGCATGCGGGTGTGCTGCATGAGCATGCCGCCGGGCTCGCCGAAGCGATCCTTTCGGGCCTGCGCGCCGACGCGGCACTCAATGTCGCGGCCAATGTGCCCTATGTGATCAGCCGTGACGCCGATTACGCAGTGCCCATTCACGGCGACGATCGCGGCATCCCCGCCGTCCTTATCGAAATCCGGCAGGATCTGCTGGCAAACAGGGCCGGCATCGAGGAGTGGGCGGACCGCCTTGCGGCGGCACTGCCGGCACACGAGACGGAGACGGTTTCGTGAGCAATCTGAGCCTGCGCGAACGCGACGCTGCGACCATCGCGCAGATCGGCAAGCTGCGCTTCTCGCCGCTCAGCGTCGTCGGAGGTCAGGGTAACAGGCTGATCGAGGAAGGCGGCCGCTCGCTGCTCGACCTGTCGGGATCGGCCGGCCCGGCGGTGCTCGGCTATGGCCATCCGGCTGTCGTCGAAGCGGTCGAGACCTCGGTCCGGAACATGGCGGGCGCCAGCCTGCTGCTCTATCCGAACGAGCCCGCCGTTTCTCTGGCTGAGCGGTTGCTCGCGATCACACCGGGAGAAGGAGAGCGGCGCGTCTGGTTCGGCCATTCCGGGTCGGACGCCAATGACTGCGCGGTGCGGGTGCTGCAGGCGGCCACCGACCGTTCGCGATTCATCTCCTTCATCGGCTCCTATCACGGCAACCTCTCCGGCTCGATGGGCATCAGCGGCCACACCGCCATGACACATACGCTGCCGCGACCGGGCGTGGTGCTGCTGCCCTACCCCGATCCGTTCCGGCCGAACTTCAGCGGCGAGGAGGTGCTTGCCCTGCTCGATTACCAGTTCGAGACCACCTGCCCACCGCATCAGGTCGCGGCCGTGTTCATCGAACCGCTGATGTCGGATGGCGGGCTGATCGTGCCGCCACCGGGGTTCCTGAAAGCACTGCAGGAACGCTGCCGCAAACATGGCATCAGGATCGTTGTCGACGAGGTCAAGGTCGGGCTCGCCCGCAGCGGCATGATGCACTGCTTCCAGCACGAAGGACTGACGCCGGACCTCGTCGTGTTCGGCAAGGGCATCGGCGGCGGGCTGCCGCTGTCGGCCGTGGTCGGGCCCAAGGAGATCATGGACCATGCGCCGGCCTTCGCCTTGCAGACCACCGCCGGCAATCCGGTGGCGACATCGGCAGGCAATGCGGTGCTGAAGACGATCGAGCGCGAAGGCCTGGTCGAACGCTCGGCGCGGATCGGCACGCTGTTCTCCGGCGCACTGCGGGTGCTTGGCGCAAAGCACGAGATCATCGGCGATGTGCGCGGCCGCGGCCTCGCCATCGGCGTCGACCTGGTCAAGGACCGCGTGACCCGCGAGCCGGTGCCTGCCACGACCACGGCCAAGATCATTTATCGCGGCTATGAGCTGGGCGCGGCCTTCACCTATGTCGGGCTGAAGGCCAATGTGCTCGAGTTTATGCCGCCGCTGACATTGACCGAGGACGAAGTGGCCGAGGGCGTGGCGATCGTTGACCAGGCGATCGCCGACGTGAACGCCGGCAAGGTCTCGGATGCGGATGTCGCGTCCTTCATGATGTGGTGAAGAAGAAACGCGCGCTCCATCAATTTTGCGCCAGCGGATCGGTCCTGTCTCCTGAAACATGAACGGAAGAGCTGTGACCCATCGCTCTGCGAGAGCCCGCGCCTCTGGCGGAGGCGCGGGCTTTCGTCACTGCAACGCGGCCGGCTCAGGCAGCGCGCTGGCTTTGCTTCGGCCGCAAGTTCTGGTTCATGCGGAACATGTTCAGCGGGTCATAACGCTGCTTGATCTCAAGAAGCCGCTGGTAATTGCCGCCATAGGCCGCTTCGACCCGGTCGACCTCGTCCTCGGGCATGAAGTTCACATAGGCCGTGCCGGCGGCATAGGGTTTGGCCGCCTCATAGAGGCCGCGCGCCCAACCGATGCAGGCCCTGTCCATCGCCGGTTCGCGCCAGCGGGCATGGACATTCATGACGAAGTGCGAGCTGCGTTGCGGAAACGCCGTTGCGTTCTGCGCCACTCGGCCCGCCGCACCGCCGACATGGCCGATGAATATCTCGCATTCCGGTCCGGGGAGCTCACGTATCGCTTCGGTGACGATCTCGGCCGCCCTGTCGGAAAGCTCGGTGAAGTCATGGCTTTTCCAGTAGTTGCGGGCGCCCGGGGTGAGCAATGGGTCGAATGCCTGCTGCCAGCCGGTGAACGGGTTGGGGCCGACGACATCGGCAATCGGCGAGCCGATGGCGCGAAGCTTCTTCGTCGCCTTTTCACCTGCCTGGAGATCACCGCAATAGCACATGGCCAGCACCAGAACATCCTTGCCATGCCACTCGGCGGGCAGGAAGGGCAGCGGCGGCGCTTGCCGCATGACCACCCAGCAGGTCAGTTCGTCGGGCGCCGTTTCGAGCGCCTGGCGATACTCCTCCAGCACCTTCTCGGCATCGGCGAAAGGATGGACGACAAGCCCCGACAGAACCTGCGGACCCATCTGGTGAAGTTGAAACTCGAATGCCGTGACAATGCCGAAATTGCCGCCGCCGCCACGCAGCGCCCAGAACAGGTCCGGATTTTCCGTCTCGCTGGCGCGCAGCAACTTGCCGTCGGCGGTGACCACATCGGCGGAGACAAGATTGTCGATGGTCAGGCCGAATTTGCGGGTGATCCAGCCAAAGCCACCGCCCAGCGTCAGGCCTGATATGCCGGTGGTCGAATTGATGCCTGTCGGCACCACCAGCCCAAAGGCCTGCGTTTCGCGGTCGACATCGGCAAGCGTAGCGCCAGGCCCGACCCATGCCCGCTGTGCGGCGGGATCGACCCGCACCGACTTCATCGGCGACAGATCGATCATCAGACCACCGTCACAGACGGCGCTGCCGGCAATGTTATGGCCGCCGCCGCGCACGGAGACGAGAAGCCTGTTTTCCCTGGCGAAATTCACGGCACGGATGACGTCGGAGGCGCCGACGCAACACACAATCAGCCCCGGCCGTCGGTCGACCGTGGCATTCCAGATGGTGCGGGCTTCGTCGTAGGCGGCGTCTCCCTGCTGAAGCAGTGTGCCGCGCAATTGTACGGAAAGCACTTCGATGGCTGCGGTGTCGACTGTCGTCTTGCCGCGATCAAGCGTGGTGAGGCTCATGCTGTTCATGGTTTCCTCCCGATTTGCTTATGAGCCGTTCTCCTTCAAACGCCTTCAATTCTGCTCCCATATTAGATGTCGCGCAAGTTCATGCAGGCTTTGAGCCAGATGGTGGGCCGCCGCTTGGTGCGCATCCAGTTGCCAGTGGTCGAAGGTGACTTGGCCGACGCCGCTAAGCATGCTGGAGCGGCTGACGGGAACGGCGCATGGTCGAAAAAATCCTGGCCTGCATGTCACACTGTCAGATGCTGCCTCGTCATGTGGACGGCACCAACAGAAGGAAGCCAACCATGACCGCAAAAATCGATCTCTTCGCCGTCGCCCCTTCGCTGATGAAGAACTGGCAGCGCTCCTCGATCGAACTCTCCGCAGCCGCCAGCCTCGAGCACAGCCTCACCGAACTGGTGAAGCTGCGCGCCTCGCAGATCAATGGCTGTGCCAACTGCATCAATCTCCACGCGACGGAGGCGCGCGAGAACGGTGAAACCGAGCAGCGCATCTATCTTTTGCCAGCCTGGCGCGAGGCACCCTGCTACAGCGACCGCGAACGCGCGGCCCTTGCCTGGACCGAGGCCTTGACCCGGCTCTCGGAAGGTACCAGCCATGCTAGTGTCTATGAAGAGCTGAAGGCGCATTTCACGGAGGAGGAGCAGATCAAGCTCACCTTGACGATCAACATCATCAATGCCTGGAACCGTATCGCCGTCGGTTTCGGCCTGTATGCCGACCCGGCCGCCGTGAAGGCCGCCCGGGTGGCCACGGCCTAATGACGAGCGCAGCGCCCGACGATGCCGCGGCGGACTTCGGTCCGCTGCGTCCCAAGCTCATGCGCGTCGCCTACCGCATGCTAGGCTCGGTGTCGGACGCCGAGGATGCCGTGCAGGAGGCCTTCATCCGCTGGATGAAGGCCGACCGCGGCGCGGTACGCGAACCCGAGGCATTCCTGCGCCGCACGGTGACACGCCTGTGCCTCGACCAGCTCAAATCCGCGTGGCACAAACGCGAGACCTATGTCGGCCCCTGGCTTCCCGATCCCGTGGTGGAAGACGACGAGGTGGAAGACGTCACCTTGCCATTGATGCTGGTGCTGGAGCGCCTGTCTCCGCTCGAGCGGGCGGCCTTTCTTCTGCACGATGTGTTCGGCCTGGGATTCGACGAGGTCGCGGCCGCGATAGAACGCGACCCGGCGGCCTGCCGCCAGCTCGCGACCCGAGCGCGTGGCCATGTCCGCGAGGCGCGGCCCCGCTTCACGGTGGAAAGGCAACGCGGCCTGGCACTTGCCGAGGCCTTCTTCACGGCTTCGCGCAGCGGTGACATGAAGGCGCTTGGCGCGATGCTGACGGCAGACGTCAGCGCCCATGCGGATGGCGGCGGCAAGCGTCCGGCAGCCGCCGAGCCGGCCCTGGGTTTCGACGCCGTCATGAAGCAATATGAACAGGTGGCGGCCTGGTTGCGCACGCATGGCTCAAAACTTGTCCGCGTCGGTTTCATCAACGGCTTGCCGGGGTTCGTCACCCTGGAAGCCGATGGCGAACTCCAGACCACCGCACTCGACATCGAGGACGGCAGGATCGCGGCCATCTATGTCGTGCGTAATCCTGACAAGCTCAGGCACCTACACTAGGAGCCGGATTCGATCAGGCCAACCCGAACTTCTCCACGGCGCGCATGATGCCGCGCAGTTCCGCGAGGCCTTTCAGCCGGCCGATCAGCGAGTAGCCGGGATTGATCTTCTTCTTGCCGATATCGTCGGCGAGCAGATGGCCATGGTCCGGCCGCATCGGGATGCGCCAGTCGGCGCGGCCTTCCTTGCGGCGGCGCGCCTCCTCCTGCATCAGGGCGAGGATGACATGCGCCATGTCGGTGCCGCCCTCGAGATGCTCGGCTTCGTAGAACGAGCCGTCCTCCTCGATGGTGATGTTGCGCAGATGGACGAAATGGATGCGGTCGGCGAATTCCTTGATCATGGCGACGATGTCGTTGTCGGCGCGCGTGCCATAGGAGCCGGTGCAGAAGGTCAGCCCATTGGCCGGGCTGTCGACGGCGTCGAGGATGAAGCGCGCATCCTGCGCGGTCGAAACGACGCGCGGCAGGCCGTAGAGCGAGAAGGGCGGATCGTCGGGGTGGATGCACATGCGCACCCCCTCCTCTTGCGCCGCCGGAATGATCTCGCGCAAGAACCAGGCGAGGTTGTCGCGCAATTCCTTCGGCCCGATCCCGTCATACTCCGCCAAAGCCTCGCGGAAACTGTCACGGTCATACTTGCGCTCGGTCGCTGGCAGGCCGGCGATGAGGTTGCGCTCGATCTGGTCGACCTGCTCCGATGTAAGCGTCTTCAGCCGCTTCTCGGCCTCGGCGATACGCGCCGGCGTATAGCTGGCCGCGCCGTTCTTGCGCCGCAGCACGAAAAGGTCATAGGCGGCAAAATCGATGGCATCGAAACGCAAGGCGTAGCCGGTTGTCGGCAGGCGATACATGAGGTCGGTGCGCGTCCAGTCCACCACCGGCATGAAATTGTAGCAGATCGTCTTGATGCCGGCCCTGGCGAGCGTGCGGATGCTGTCGCGATAGTAGCCGGCGTAGCGCTCGCGTTCGGGCGCGCCGATCTTGAAGGAATTGTGGACCGGGATGCTCTCGACGACAGACCATGTCAGGCCGGCGGCCTCGATGATGCGCTTGCGCTCGAGCACATCGGCTTCAGGCCAGGCCCTGCCATCATAGATGTGGTGAAGCGCCGAAACCACGCCGGTAGCGCCAGCCTGCCTGACATGCTCAAGCGTCACCGGATCATCCTGACCATACCAGCGCCAACACTGTTCCATTGCAACTTTCCTTTTTGCGAGAGACCGGCAACCTATTGTTTGACTCAGATGAGTGTCAAACTCAGAACCGGGTTTTGATAGCGCATGAAGGAGCTCCCGCGATGAAGGATTTCGACGGCAAGGTGGCATTGGTGACAGGGACGACCGGCATCGCGCTCGCCACCGCAAGACGGCTGGCGCAGGGGGGTGCGGCGATCATCGCCTGCGGCATCGACCGGGCCGCCAATGCCGCCATGCAGGAAAGCCTTGCCAAGGCCGGAGCGGATGCGCTGGTGCAAACGGTCGACGTCTCCGTTTCCGATCAGGTGCGCGACGCGGTCGCGGCCGGCGTCGCGAAATTCGGCGGCATCGACGTCATCGTCAATTCCGCCGCGGTGCATCCCTACGGAACCGCGACGACAACCGACTGGGAAACCTGGAACCGGGCGATGACCGTCAATGTCGGCTCGATCTATCTCACTGCCCATTTCGGCATTCCGGAAATGATCAAGCGCGGCGGCGGCGCCATCGTCAACGTCGCTTCGGTGCAAGGCTTCGCCTGCCAGCAAAACGTCGCCGCCTATGCCACGACCAAGGGGGCGATCCACACGCTGACCCGCTCGCTGGCGCTCGACTACGCGGCATCAGGCATAAGGGTGAATTCGGTCAGCCCGGGCTCGATCCGCACGCCGATTCTCGAAAAGGCCGCGCGTGGCGACCATGGCAGCGATGCCGATGTCGAAGAGGCCTACAGGCGTTTCGGCGCAGCCCATCCGCTTGGCCGCATCGGCGAGCCGGAGGAAGTGGCGGAGTTGATCGCCTTCCTGTGCTCGTCCAAGGCCGGCTTCTGCACCGGCGCGGACTACAGAATAGATGGCGGCCTGACCGCCGGCATTGGTGTGAAGTAGAACGAGGACGATCGGCCTTGCCTTCACCGCCGGCGCGAGGCTCAGGGGTTTTGAGAGCGCAGCGTCCGCAAGGTGATCGAGTAGCGATGCTCGGCGAGCGGCGGGATGCTGTGCTCCCACTCCGTGCGTGAAGGGCCGGTCATGAGATAGGCCGACCGAGGCTCGACGACGATGGTCCGGCGCTCCCATTTGTCACCATGCTTTCGCCGCAGCCGAAAGCTGCAGGGCGTCAGCAGGGAAACGCCGGCGACATCCTCGAAATGCGGCTTGTCGCGATGCCAGCCTATACCGGCGCCAGGCCGGTATTCATTGATCAGCACCTGCGCGAAGGCCTCGGCAGGCCGGTGCGCAAAGGCCGCGACCTGCTCTCGCAACGGCAGCAGGAAGTCGGGGATCGGCAGCGCCTCGACGACTTCGCGACGGTCATAATCATAGCGCAGACCGAAACCGACGACGCGACGGTTTGCCAGATGACCATGGAAATCGAACGCCTGGAACGGCAGTCCTTCAAGATGCCGGGCAAGCTCCGTCTCTTCCCGCGGCGTGATCAATCCGGGCTGGTAAGCAAAACCTTCGGGCAGATCCTCGGCGGCACCAAAGAGATCATGCTGGAGTACCGGAGCGCGGCCGGTGGCTTTCGATTTGAGCGACGACATCCCGCCTAGATGGTGAATGCTGTGTAGCAAGGCAATACGGAGCCCTTGCTCGCGTGCGGACAGGTGATGCCATGGGCAAAGGCAGGGAACTCGATCCGTGGCTGGCGGGTTATCTGGCTGAGCAGTCAGGTGCCAAGATGCCGTCGACCGCGATCCGAAACACACAATACGATCCCGCGACCAGAACCCTCTCCGTCTGGTTCGTGCCGAGCGGCGATCGCTACGATTACGCGGACGTTGCCCCGGCAACCTATGCCGCTTTCAGGAAGGCCACCTCGAAAGGCCGCTTCTTCAATGAATTCATTCGCGACCACTACAGCTACCGCCGCGTGGCATGATGCGAGCGCTGGCGACCTGTCATGCCTTCTTGTTCAACTCCGCTGGCGCCTTGTCCGGCGCCGGTTCCCAACCAAAGACACTGCGGCCGCCAAGCAGATGCGACTGGTCGAATTCGCCGGCGATGATTTCCTTCAGGCTGGGGCCGGTGACGTATCGCTCGACCTGCCGCGACTGATCGTCGAGCCGCCTCAGCGCGCCGACTTCTTCTTCACGACCAAGCCTGGCTTTTTGCACAGCCGACTTCAGCACGCCGATTGTTTCATCATAGACCTTGAGCGGAACAGGGAACGGGTGCCTGTCCTTGCCGCCATGCGCCAGAGAGAACCGGCCGGGATCGGAAAAACGGCACGGCGCGCCATGCACCACTTCGGCGACCAGGGCCAGCGCGCGCACCGTGCGTGCACCCACGCCGGGAACCAGCAGAAGCTCGGAAAAATCCTCCGGGCCGCGTTCGGCGGCGGCCGCCATGTTCCCGTGAAGACGACGCATCACGACATCGCTTTCGCGAACATCATGGTGGGCCGGCATGACCAGATGCGGCAGCAGCGGCTGCTCGGGAGCAGATGCGGTGCCGGGGTGCAAGGCAGCGAACTCGCGCAGAATGCGGTCCGGCCCAAGGTCCTGGAGCAGATCCAGCTGTCCCTGACGAGAGGCCTCGGCGCGACGGTCGGTCAGGTTGACGATCTCGCCCTGGTTGGCGCCCTCGATCGCGGCGTGCGGCTGATCGACAAAACTCTTTAGCCCCTCGGACAGCCAATGGTAGCGGCGCGCCACCTTGCTGTCGCCATGCATGCCTTGCTGCACCACCACCCAGTCGCCGTCATCAGTGACGATGAAACCGTGCAGATAGAGGTCGAAGCCATCCTGAACGGCGGCGCTGTCGACCTTGGCGACCAGCCGGCTGACGGTCGCCAGGCGCGTGCCGTCGAAGCCGATGCGCTCGCCGATAGCGGCAAGTTCATGCGGGGTCTTGCGCGAATGCGCGCCACGGCCGCCGCAGACATGAATGCCGAGTTCGCCCGACAGCGGCGTCAGACCGCGTTTCAAGGCGCCGACGACGCTGGTCGTGATGCCGGAGGAATGCCAATCCATGCCCATCACGGCGCCGAAGGACTGGAACCAGAACGGATGCGCCAGACGCCTTAGCAACTCGTTGCGGCCGTAGTGATGAATGATCGCCTCGCACATGACGGCGCCAAGGCGCGTCATGCGGTCGCCCAGCCATTTCGGCACGCGTCCGCCATGAAGTGGAAGATCAGCACTGCCCGATCGTTGCGCCAAGTCCGTTGCCTGTTCCGGTTGCTATCCGGACAGATATGTATCCGAGATCGCATAAGGAAGCATCGAATGAGAGCGCCCGAGGTGGTTCGATGGGCCACACCGGGTTCGACCCTATCACGGGCACGGCAACTTCCTGCTATCTCACCACGCGTTTTTCGAGCTTGCGGGCCAGGGTGCGCCGGTGCAGGCCGAGCCGGCGCGCGGTTTCGGAGATGTTGAAGCCGGTCTCGACCAGCGTTTCATGGATGCGTTCCCATTCGAGGTTCTTGATCGAGGTGGGACGGCTGCTCAGCGAAACCGAAACATCGCCCTCGGCGCGGCCGAAGGCGGCTTCGATATCGTCGGTGTTGGCGGGCTTGGCCAGGTAATGACATGCGCCGAGCTTGATCGCCTCGACCGCCGTGGCGATGCTGGCAAATCCGGTCAGCACGACAATCCTCATCGAAGCATCGCGGGCGCTGAGCAGCTTGACGCATTCCAGCCCGGAGCCGCCGGCGCCAAGCTTGAGATCAACGACGGCATAAGCCGGAACCGCTGTCTCGAGGGCGCGAGCCAAGTCTTCCCTGCCGTGGCAGACCATGACGTCGTAGTCGCGCTTTTCGAAGGAGCGCTTCAGCGTTTTCGCGAAGGTGGCGTCGTCCTCGACGATAAACAAGGATCGATCAGGCCGCATGATCATCTCCATCGGTCAGCGCCGCGAGCGGCAGCGAGAGCGTAACACAGGCGCCCTGCTCCATATTGCGCGCCGAAAAGTCGCCGCCGAGCTTTCGAACCACGTTGACGACCAGGAAAAGACCAAGGCCACCGCCCGGCCGTCCCTTGCTCGACATATAGGGCTGGCCGAGCGCGGCCAGTATACCCTGGTCAAAACCCGGCCCACGATCACGCACGGAAATCACCAGTTTCTCGCCCTGCCGCTCGGCGGTGACGTCGACCCAATCCTGCGATGCTTCCTGGGCGTTGTCGAAGACGTTGAAGATGACCTGCTTCAGCGCCGTGTCGGAAACGATCTGCTCGTCGGGTTCGAAATCATTGCTGTAGCGCAGATTGAGCGGCTGGCGGCTGACACGCCATTCCTCGACAAGATCGTCGAGGAAATGGCGGATGCTGGTGCGGATCGTGCCTTCGCCCCGCGCCTGTCCCGACGACATCAGGATGCCAGAGACGATGCTTTTGCAGCGCTCGATCTGCGCCTGCATTTCGGCCATGTCCGCCGCCAGTTCGCGGTTGCGCGTGACGCTGCGCATCTGGCGCCAGTCGGAGAGGATGACGGAGATGGTCGACAGCGGCGTGCCCAGCTCATGCGCGGCGCCCGACGCCAGCAGGCCCATGCGCACAATGTGGTCCTCCTCGGCCGACCGCTGGCGCAGATCGGCGAGATAGGCATCACGTTCGCGCAGATTGCGATTGATGCGCGTCATGAAGATCACGATCAGGCCGGCAGCCAGCACGAAGCAGATGAACATGCCCCTGATATGCAGGACCAGCAGGTCGCTGCCGCCGTGATGCGGGATCGCGATCGGCTGGAACTGGAAGGTGAGGAAGACGAAGCAGGCGGAAGCGGCGGCCACCAGGCTCCAGGTGGACCAGGGTGTCAGCAGCGCGGCGCCAAGCGTAATCTGCAGCAGATAGAGCGACACGAACGGGTTCGAGGCGCCGCCGCTGAGGTAGAGCTGGGTCGTCAGCGCCGCCATATCGAAAATGAGCGCGACGAACAGTTGCGCGTTGCTGATCGGGCGCTGACCGCGCAAGGCGAGCAGGCTGAAGATGTTCAGCCCGACGAGGAAAAGCACCACGCCCGCCATCTCCGGCAACGGAAGCGGGATATCGAACCAGTATTCCGTCACCAGGATGGTGAGGACCTGACCCGCCACCGCCAGCCAGCGCAGCTGGATGAGCAGGAGCAGGTTCTTCCTGTTCGCCGCGTCGGGATCGGCGACCGCGCCGCCCTTGCCAGCAAGGGATGCCGCCGCGAAGGATTTGTCGTTGCGAAGCATTTGGGTCGGAACGCTCATCTTGCAGGTCCTTGCCGCCGGCGGCGACCGATCATCGGCGCGGCCAGGGCCGCGGCAAGCATCGCAGCGAGCGTGAACCAGGTCAAAGCATAGACCAGATGGCTGTTGCGGAAAGTCACGACGGTCAGGCCGCCGCGCGGCCAGTCACCGGATGCCCCCGCATCGACGAAATAAGGCGCGACATCTGTCAGGCCGCGCGCGGTTGCGATGGCGGCGACGTCGCGCGAATACCAGCGATTGGCCACGGCATCGTTGCTGCGCAGGAAGCCGCCGCCGGGTTCGCTCATGCGCAACAACCCGTCAATGACGGCCGGCGACGGAAAACCGCCGCTCTCCCGTTCGAATTCGGCCTTGCGCTCCTGGGGAATAAAGCCGCGATTGACCAGCACGACAAAGCCGCTGTCGGTTCCCATCGGCGTCACGACCCAATAGCCGCCGCCAAGCTCCGTCACCGCCTGCACCAGCGTGTTGGCGCCGCCCAGAAAGCGCCCGGCCAATCGCACATGGCTGTATTCGCTGCTGGCTGCGGTCATTCCGTCCCAGTTGCCCGGGCCAGGCGCATCGACAAGCGGTGCATGGATACGTTGGTCGACACGGGCGATCAGGTCGAGCTTCCAGACCCGCCTTTCCAGTTGCCATATGCCGAGCCCAACAAACACCAGCACGCCGAGGAGGCCGAGCAGCACAAGGAAAAATCGCGACGCGGGCGACCTGCCGGCGTCCCTGCGCGGCGCGGCGGACAAGCCGATGCCAGCCTGCCCGATCCCTATCTCGCCAGTGGTCCTCCCCGCGCCCGGCGACGGGCTCATGGCATCTCGCGCATGTCGTGAAGCCCGGGCATCATGTTGGCGTTGAGATGGTACATCACCCAAAGCGAGCCGGTCAGCACGATGACGACCAGGATCAGCGTGAAGATCAAGGCCAGCATCGACCATCCGCCCTCCGAGGCGGTGTTCATATGCAGGAAGAAGACCATGTGGACCACGATCTGCACCGCGGCGAAGACCATGATGACGATCGCCGTGGCCTGCTTGTTGTCGAGGGCGCCGGTCATGACCAGCCAGAACGGGATAGCGGTGAGGATCACCGACAGGACGAAGCCGGTCAGATAGCTTTTGAGCGATCCATGCGCGGCCCCGCCATGGGCGTGGCCGTGATCGGCGGCATGATCATGAGCGCTCATCGCAACATCCCCATCAGATAGACAAAGGTGAAGACGCCGATCCAGACGACGTCGAGGAAGTGCCAGAACATCGAGAGGCACATCAGCCGGCGGCGGTTGGCTTCGATGAGGCCGAACCGGGCGACTTGCGTCATCAGCGTCACCAGCCAGACAATGCCGAAGGTGACATGCAGCCCGTGCGTGCCAACCAGGGTGAAGAAGGACGACAGGAAGGCACTGCGCTGCGGCGTGGCGCCTTCATGGATCATGTGGGCGAATTCGTAGAGCTCGATGGACAGGAAGGCCAGGCCGAACAGGCCGGTCACCGCCAGCCAGGCCTGGGTCGCAGCGATCCGGCCCCTGTCCATGGTCAGCATGGCAAAGCCATAGGTGATCGAGGAGAACAGCAGCATGGCGGTGTTGACCGCCACCAGATTGAGGTCGAACAGGTCCTTGGGCGCCGGACCCGCGGCGTAGTTGGCGCCGAGCACGCCATAGGCCGCGAACAGCATCGCGAAGATCAGGCAGTCGCTCATCAGATAGAGCCAGAAGCCGAGCATGGTGCTGCCGCCTTCGGCGTGTGCATGCTCTTCTTCCAGGTGAAAGACCGGTTCGGTTCCGGTCGTGGTTGCCATCGAAGCCATGCTCGAACCCTAGCCCTGAGCGGCGAGGAGCGTCGTCCTCGCCTCCTCCGTCTGCGTGACCTCGGCAGCCGGAATGTGGAAGTCTCTGATATAGTTGAAGGTGTGGCCGATCACGGTGGCTATGAGGCAGACGAAGCTCAGCGCCGCCAGCCACCAGATGTACCAGATCATGCCGAAACCGAGCGCGACGCTGAAGGCTGCCAGGATGATGCCGGTGCCGGTATTGCTGGGCATGTGGATCGGCTTGAAGCCCGAGAGCGGCCTGATATAGCCGGCCTTCTTCATGTCCCACCAGGCGTCATTGTCGCGCACGACAGGCGTGAAGGCGAAATTGTAGGCCGGAGGCGGCGAGGACGTCGACCATTCGAGCGTGCGGCCATCCCAGGGATCGCCGGTCGGATCGGCGAGCGCCTCGCGCCTGCGGATGGAGACGAAGATCTGGATCAGGAAGGCGGCAATGCCGATGGCGATCAGCACCGCGCCGAAGGCGGCGATGACGAACCAGATCTGCAGCGAAGGGTCGTCGAAGACGCGCATGCGGCGCGTCACGCCCATCAGGCCGAGTATGTAGAGCGGCATGAAGGCGAACCAGAAGCCGACCACCCAGCACCAGAACGACACCTTGCCCCAGAACGGATCGAGCTTGAACCCGAAGGCCTTGGGCCACCAGTAGGCAATGCCGGCGAACAGGCCGAACAGCACGCCGCCGATGATGACGTTGTGGAAATGCGCGATCAGGAACAGGCTGTTGTGCAGCACGAAGTCCGCCGGCGGGACGGCAAGCAGCACGCCGGTCATGCCGCCGACGGTGAAGGTGAGCATGAAGGCCACCGTCCACATCATCGGTAGTTCGAAGCGGATGCGGCCGCGATACATGGTGAACAGCCAGTTGAAGATCTTCGCTCCGGTCGGGATCGAGATGATCATCGTGGTGATGCCGAAGAAGGAATTGACGCTGGCGCCGGAGCCCATGGTGAAGAAGTGGTGCAGCCAGACAAGGTACGACAGGATGGTGATGACCACCGTCGCGTAGACCATCGAGGTGTAGCCGAACAGGCGCTTGCCGGAGAAGGTCGAGGTGACCTCGGAAAAGACGCCGAACAGCGGCAGGATGAGGATGTAGACTTCCGGGTGACCCCATATCCAGATGAGGTTCACATACATCATCGGGTTGCCGCCGAAGTCGTTGGTGAAGAAGTTGGTGCCGACATAGCGGTCGAGCGACAGCAGCGCGAGCACCGCCGTCAACACCGGAAAGGACGCCACGATCAACACGTTGGTGCACAGCGACGTCCAGGTGAAGACAGGCATGCGCATCATCGTCATGCCGGGCGCGCGCATCTTGATGATCGTGCAGATGAGGTTGATGCCCGATAGCGTCGTGCCGACGCCGGCCACCTGCAACGCCCAGATGTAATAGTCGACGCCGACGTCGGGACTGTAGCCGATGCCGGAGAGCGGCGGATAGGCGAGCCAGCCGGTGCGGGCGAATTCGCCGACAAACAGCGACGCCATGACCAGGATCGCGCCGCCGACCGTCATCCAGAAACTGAAATTGTTGAGGAAGGGGAAGGACACGTCACGCGCGCCGATCTGCAGCGGCACGACGAAGTTCATCAGCCCGGTGACGAAGGGCATCGCCACGAAGAAGATCATGATCACGCCGTGCGCCGTGAAGATCTGGTCATAGTGATGCGAGTTGAGATAGCCCTCGGAGCCGTTGAAGGCGATGGCCTGCTGCAGGCGCATCATGATGGCGTCGGAGAAGCCGCGCAGCAGCATGACGAGGCCGAGCACCATGTACATGATGCCGATCTTCTTGTGGTCGACGCTGGTGAACCACTCGCGCCACAGATAGGTCCACAGCTTGAAATAGGTGATCGCGCCGAAAAGGGCGATGCCGCCAAGCGCCACCGCGACGAAAGTGGCCACGACGATCGGCTCGTGCAGCGGCAGCGAGTCCCAGGTCAGACGGCCGAAGATGAACTTGGTCAGCGTATCGGGCATCGGTTGTCTCTCACAATTCGCGCCGCAGCAGGCCAAGCGCCGGCATATCCACCTCGGCGCGACGGCTCTCGGTCCCGGGCCTGAGCAGCCCCGCCCCGCGCAGCGGGGAAAGATCCTTTGACGGCCAATCCGTCGGCGTGGCATTGCTGGCGGCGCGTGCCGCGGCAGCCGCTTCCTCCGCCGTGCAGATGCTGGCGACATAGGACGGATCGTTGCCGAATACCGCGCCGCGCCGGGCGAGCTTGTCGTATTGCAGCGGCAAGGTGTTGCGGACGCCGGCAAGACCGAGGCCACCCTTGGCATCGATCGACATCATCTCGTTCATGCACATCTTGCCGCGCTCGACGCACAGGTTGAGGATAGCGCCGTAAAGGTCGGGATCGACGGAGGCATAGTGGCGGACCGGCTCGTTCTCGCTCGGCTTTTCGAGTTCGAGATAGTTCTCGCGGTTGAGAGCCGCCGAGGCAGCCTTGCTCTGCGCCACCCACTGGTCGAAAGCCTGGTCGGACAGACCGTGGAAGGCAAAGCGCATTCCCGAGAAGCCAGCGCCGCTGTAATTGGCCGAGAAGCCGCTATAGGTGCCCGGCTGGTTGATGACGGCGTGCAGCTTCGTTTCCATGCCGGGCATGGCATAGATCTGCCCGGCCAACGCCGGAATGTAGAAAGAGTTCATCACCGCCGACGAGGTGATGCGGAAGTCGATCGGCTGGTTGACCGGCGCCGCAAGTTCGTTGACCGAGGCGATGCCGTAGTCTGGATAGATGAACAGCCATTTCCAGTCGAGCGCCACGACCTCGACCTTGAGCGGCTTGTGGTTCTGCGTGACCGGCTGGCCGGGCTCGATCCGGTCGATCCGACGGTATGGGTCGAGCAGGTGCGTGCCGAGCCAGGTCAGCGCCCCGAGACATATGATGATGAGCAGGGGCGCGGCCCAGATCACCAATTCCAGTTTCGTCGAATGGTCCCAGTCCGGCGCATAGGTCGCCGAGGCGTTGGATTGCCGATAGCGCCAGGCAAAAAAGACGGTCAGCGCCATGACCGGCACGATGATGACCAGCATCAGCAAGGTCGAGACCACGAGCAGGTCGCGCTGCTGGACCGCGACATCGCCGGCGGGCGCGAGCACGACCAGATCGCAGCCGCTCAACAACCCGGCCAGGGGGAAAAGAAGCAAGGTTCCAAATCGTTTCATCAAACGCTGCCCTCGATGGACCGCGGCAACGGCTCATGTTGCAGTGCGGTATCAATCAAGGGCTACTGCTCGCGGCGGCGCGGTGACATTGGACAATTTGTCCAATGCCCAGAAGGCATGGCTTTGGCCCAGTGTGCAGCGCACAATGGAACCTTTGGGGAATCCCCCGAATTGGATCCCGGACACTTCATTCCACGCGGTGGCGACGGATAAGATGGCTCAGACTTCGACTGCCGAAACGAACAGCGAGCTGATCGGCTCGCATCATGGCCAGGTCAGCGCGGGCGACATCGCGGTTGGCGTGATCGTCGGCAGGACGTCGGAATTCTTCGACTTCTTCGTCTATGCGATCGCGTCCGTCATCGTGTTTCCCAGGCTGGTGTTTCCGACGCACGATCCGCTTGTCGGAACGCTCTATTCCTTTTGCATCTTCGCACTGGCCTTCGTCGCGCGCCCGTTCGGCTCCGTGCTGTTCATGGCCATCGATCGTGCCTATGGCCGTGGCGCGAAACTGACGATCTCGCTGTTCCTGCTCGGCACGTCGACCGTCGCCATCGCGTTTCTGCCTGCCTATGGCGATATCGGCGTGGTCGCGATCTGGCTGCTGGCGCTTGCCCGCATCGGACAGGGACTGGCGCTCGGCGGAACATGGGACGGACTGCCCTCGCTGCTGGCGCTGAACGCGCCGAAGAACCGGCGCGGCTTCTATGCCATGATCCCGCAACTGGGCGCCCCGATCGGCCTCATCGTGGCAAGCTCCCTCTTCGCCTTCTTCGTCGCCAACCTGTCGGCCGACGACTTCTTCACCTGGGGCTGGCGCTATCCCTTCTTCGTCGCCTTCGCCATCAATGTGGTCGCCTTGTTCGCCCGGCTGCGCATTGTCGTCACACCTGAATTCTCGAAACTGTACGAGAGCGGCGACCTGCAGCCGACACGCATCAGGGACACGATCCGGGCCGAAGGCCGCAACGTCGTCGTCGGCGCCTTCGCGCCACTGGCGAGTTTCGCGCTGTTCCACATGGTGACGGTGTTTCCACTCTCCTGGGTGTTCTTGTTCACCAATGAGGGACCGGCGCGGTTCCTGGTGATCGAGGCGGTGAGTGCGCTGTTCGGCATTGCGGCCATCGTCGCGTCAGGGCCACTGGCCGACCGCGTTGGACGCCGTGCGCTGCTTGGCGGTTCGGCGATCGCCATCGCGACGTTCAGCGGCTTTGCCCCGCAGCTTCTGGATGGCGGCGCCGTCGGCGAAGCCCTGTTCATGGTGCTGGGCTTCATCCTCCTGGGGCTGAGTTTCGGGCAATCGTCGGGCGTCGTCGCCTCGAGCTTTTCCCGGCAGCATCGCTATACCGGCTCGGCAATAACCTCGGATCTGGCATGGATGTTCGGCGCCGGCTTCGCGCCGCTCGCGGCCCTGCTGCTCGCCGGCAATTTCGGCCTCATCGCCGCCGGCGCCTATCTGCTGTCGGGCGCGGCTTGCACATTGCTCGCCCTGTGGATTGACGGGCGCCGTCCGGCCGCGGATCGTCAAGCCGATTAATCCGGGGCCTTCGATTGCGGATATGAGTCCGATCGCATTGGTGACCCAGCCCGTTGCCGCATTGCCATGCTCGCCTGCCCGCCCAATGCGGCGCATTCTCCAGGCGGAGGTGATCCACCGGGCCATGTCGCGATAGAAGGCTGGGCGCCGGCCGACAAATTCGCGCAGGATGAAGCCCATCCGCGGCTCGAGATCCTCCTGCTATACACGCAAACCCGACTAAACCACCGAAGCAGCCGGCTTGGCTTGCCGCATGGCGGACCGGTGCGCCGCACTGGCATATTTCTGGGCGATCATGGCGCAGACCATGAGCTGTATCTGGTGGAAGAGCATCAGCGGCAGAACGATCGCGCCGACACCCTGGCCGGCAAAGATGACGTTGGCCATCGGGACGCCGCTCGCCAGGCTCTTCTTCGAGCCGCAGAAGGTGATCGTGATCTGGTCGGCCTTGTCGAAGCCGAGAAGCCGGCTGCCATAGGCCGTGCACAGAAGCACGAGGCCGAGCAGCACCATGTCGGCGACAACGACCACGGCGATATCGCGCAGCGAGAACATATGCCATAGCCCCTCGGCGACGGCCGTACTGAAGGCCAGGTAGACGACCATCAGGATCGAGCCGCGATCGACGGGCATCAGCAGCGTCTTGCGAGAGCGTATCCAGTTGCCGATCCGCGGTTCCAGCAGCTGTCCAAGTGCAAAGGGCAAGAGCAGTTGCACCAGGATCTGGCTCACCGCATTCCATGAAAATCCGCCGTGACCGCCGATGGAGAAGAGCAATCCGACGAGCAGGGGCGTGAGGAACATGCCGAAGATGTTGGAGGCGGAAGCCGAGCAGATGGCCGCTGGGACATTTCCACCAGCCATCGAGGTGAACGCGATCGAGGACTGGACCGTCGAGGGCAGGACACACAGAAAAAGAATGCCGAGGTAGAGCGGCTTGGGCAAGATCGAGGCAGGCAGATAGCCGAGCGCCAGACCCAGCAGCGGGAACAGGCCAAAGGTCGTCAGAAGGATGACCAGGTGCAGGCGCCAATGCATCAGGCCGGCGACAACGACATCGCGCGAGAGCCGCGCGCCATGCAGGAAGAACAGAAGCGCCACGGCAAGATTGGTCGCAACCGCGAACCATCCCGCGAACGTCCCGGTTGCTGGCGCGACAGACGCAAGCGCGACCGTGCACAACAGCAGGATCAGAAAGGAGTCCGGCAGAAAGCGGCGCATGACATGTTCGCTCCAGAATGGGTCCAGCGCCGTCTTTTCGTGCATTGTGAAATAGGATACAAGGAATAACAGTTATCGTGATTTGAGATATCAGTGCTCGATCTGGTCCAACTTCGCAGTTTCGTCACCGTCCAGCAGATGGGAAGCTTCACCTTCGCGGCCGAGAGGCTGGGGCTGGGGCAATCCACCGTCAGCCAGCACATCGGCAAGCTGGAGGCCGCGATTGGCAGGCGGTTGCTGGCCCGGGATACGCACAAGGTGGTGCTGACGCCTGACGGCGAAGCCCTGCTCGGCCATGCCCGGACCCTGTTGTCCATAGAGGGGCAGGTGCAAGCGCTGTTCACCGCGCAGAGGCTGCGCGGCACATTGAGGCTCGGCGTATCCGAGGACCTGGTTGCCAGCCGTCTGCCACTGGTGCTGGAGGATTTTGTCCGGTCCCACCCATCCGTCGATCTCGAACTGACCGTTGCTCTCAGCGGCGTGCTCTACGAGATGCAGGACAATGGCGAACTCGATCTCGTCCTGGCGAAGCGCCGGCTGGGCGACAGCCGTGGGCGGCTCGTCTATCGTGAGCCGCTTGTCTGGCTCGCCCGTGATCCGGAACACGTCCTGTCACTCGCGGCCTTGCCGTTGATCTCCTTCCCCCCGCCGAGCGTCACGCGCAGCATCGCGCTGGAAGCGCTCGAGCGGCATCGCATGCCGTGGCGCATTGTCTGCACCTGCGGAAGCCTGAGCGGGCTGACGGCCGCCGCACGCGCCGGGATGGGGGTTCTGGTGCAACCGCAAAGCATGTCGCCTTCAGGTCTCAAGGAGATCGGCCACCTGCCACAGTTGGAGGACGTGGAATTCGTCCTCATCCCGAGCAAGGGCGCCGACAGGGCGCTCGTCTCAGCGCTTTCGGATGATATTCTGAACAAGGTGAGAGGCCTGCGCTGACCGGCAGCGTAGGTGGCGGTCAGGGCTAGCCGGGCCGGGCGCGCCCGTCCCGCTCCTCGATGCCTTTCGGCTTTTCTGAAATCAGGCCGGCTGAACTGAAGCCACCTTGCCGTCGCTATCGACGATGCAGCTGGTTGGCTTTCCCGCGACGTTCAGTTCGACCTGGAAGCTCTTGGCATCGAGCCTGCGCGAGCTGGTCGGCAACGCCTTGCCGCTATCGACCCCGCCCGCTTTCGCCGCCGCGCCGGCGCAAAGAAGCTGGAGATCGGCCGGTGCTGTTTCGACCGTCGTCCTCGACATCTGGTCGGGCGTCGGCGCGCTCTGGCATGCCGCCAGAACCGTTGTGATGACGATTGAGGCCGATCCGCAAACGGCCCAGTGCCTCATCCTGATCTGCCTGCCGGTCTCCATGGTGTTGTCCCCTGTGTTTATCGAACTATACGTCCGTCCTTGATCACACACCCTTGTAGAGCGCCGCGCCCTGCATCAGCACGATGACCTTCGCCCCGACCTTGATGCGGGAATGCAGATCGATGATGTCGCCATTGTTCATGCGGATGCATCCGGAAGACACGTCCAGACCAATGGTCCACGGTTCGGGCGTGCCATGGATCCGGTAGATGGTGTCATGGCCGTCTTCGTAGAGGTAGAGCGCCCGCGCGCCGAGCGGATTGTCGGGCCCACCGGGCATGCCATTGGCCCACGGCCGGGCTTTTGGATCCCGGGCAACCATTTCGGCCGGCGGTGTCCAGGTCGGCCATTCCGCCATGCGCCCGACCTTGACGATGCCGGCCCATCCGAAGCCCTCCCGGCCCACACCGATGCCGTAGCGGATCGCCTGCTGGCCGGGCTGGACGAGATAGAGGAAGTGCTGGTTGCCGTCGATGATGATGGTGCCGGGCTGCTCGGCGGTGCGGAACTTGACCACCTGCGGGCGGAAGGATTCCGGCACCTGCTTGTGAAGCTTGTAGTACTGGTAGGCCTTGGTGCGATTGTAATCCGTCCACTGCCGCGTCTTGGGATCGTAGACCTGCGTTCCCGCGGCAAGGGACGCGGTGGTGGAAAAAACCAATCCCAGCGCCAGCACGACCGCGAGGCCTGCCGCATGCCTGCCGCCAGTTCCCGCCGCTCGTTCGTCGGTGCCGAACCTCATCTTCCTGCGTCTGGTCATTGCTTGGCCCATCCTTCGACGCGCGCCTCGTTCTTGGCCACCCATTGCTCGGCGTAAGCAGAGGGCGCCTGCCGCTCGACCTGGAGCGCGTAGCTCATATCGATCGCCTCCTCCGGCTTGAAGTCGACGTGCTCCAGGAAGCGAACCACCTCCGGATGTTTCTTGCGCAACGAGGTCGCGTAGGCGATGTGGTAGTGGGCCGTGTCCCAGCCAACCGCGGCATTCGATTTCGAAAGCCATTGCGGGTCTTCCGTCGGCAGGACGATCTTCCATTTGGCGGCATCGTATGGTGGCTCCGTCAGGCGGACGATGTCGTGCAATTTGAAGACCACATGCGGCGCATAGCAAGCGAAGACCATCGGCCGATCCGAGGCCTCCGCCGCATCTACAGCCGCCATGCCCACATCTTCCGGCATTTCGAGCAGCGTCAGGTTTTTGGCATAGCCGTAGCTGTTGGCGCGGATGCGCTCGATGGTGGTCGACGACCACGTTTGGGCGCCAATCCACATCTCGCCCTTGCCGTCTCCGTCCGTGTCGAGCGCCTCGGTCTTCTTCGGATCACTGAGGTCGGAAATGTCCTTGAAGCCGTATTTGTCGGCCGCTGTCCGGTTGGCACAGATACCCTGCCAGGCCGGAACTCCGATCGGGCTGATCGCGACCGTACCGGCCTGGGTGACATACTTCTTGACCAAGGTGTCGAGGTTCGGCAGCCACACTTCCGGATGGATGTCGACCTGGCCGGAGTCAAGACCGGCGAATGCAATCATGGTGCCCATCTCCACCACATCCGCATCGAGCCCGAACTCCTTCTTGAGACTCACTTTCAGGATGTTGGCCGTCGCCTGGCCCGACGACCAGTTCGGCATTGCAATAACCAGATCAGCAGCGTGGGTGCGAATATCGCCGAACACAATCGCCGAGGCAACCACCGCCACTTTCAATGCCAGTTTCACCAGGTCGGCCATCAAGTGATCCTCTTCACGTGCTCATTTGGAATCCTGTCGAAGACACCCAATCGCTAAAGCAGTTCATCGACAGCTGGTTTCGTTCGTCGATTGCCACCGGAGGTGCCTCCAACCTTTCGGCCAGATTGTTGGTCTGACCCGGAAGGTTGCGTCGCCTGTTCGGATCCACAACGGACAGAGTAGCGCTTACCGCCAAGCGGCGCCAGCGCTCCTCCCGCGCGGTGGCGTGGGCGGTCGAAATCGTCGGAGGAGCCAAGATGAGCAGGGATTGCTTCGCGACGGTCATAGGAGCCCCGAATCTGACTGGCGTCGCTGCCAAGCTTGCATCTGAGGCTGCATCGAAGGAGTACGTAACAGTAACAACCATCGGCTCACACAGGAAGCAACGGGCGTTGCAACCGCCACCACGACGCACGTCGTCGATCGGAAGCACCCACTATTGCCGTCATCGCCGAAGCAGCTTCCCGCCGCCTTGGAAACCTCCGCGGGATCCGCCTCCGCCACCAGGATGGGAAATCAGGGCGTTGTGCTGGATCCGGTCAGCAGCTGCCGCATGGTGCGGCCTGCCTTGGAAAGCGCGACATCGCCGTCACTCCACCGTGACGGATTTCGCCAGGTTGCGGGGCTGGTCGACGTCGGTGCCCATGAAGACGGCGGTGAAATAGGCCAGCATCTGGATCGGCAATGCGTAGATGATCGGCGAGATGATTTCCGGCACGTCCGGCAGGATGATCGTCTCCATCGTCTTCACGCTCGCCTGCGCCGCCCCCTTGCTGTCGGTGATCAGGATGATCTTGCCGCCGCGCGCCGCCACTTCCTGCATGTTGGACACCGTCTTCTCGAAGATCCGGTCATGCGGCGCGATCACGATGACCGGCATGTTCTCGTCGATCAGCGCGATCGGTCCATGCTTCAGTTCGCCGGCCGCATAGCCTTCGGCGTGGATGTAGGAGATTTCCTTGAGTTTCAGCGCGCCTTCCATGGCCAGCGGGAAATTGGTGTCGCGGCCGAGATAGAGCACATCGGAATAGCGTGACAGCTCCCGCGCAATGCGCTCGATCTGCTCCTCGAGCTTGAGCACCTGGTTGGCATAGCGCGGCGCCTCCGAGAGCGCCCGCACCAGGGTCTTTTCCTGCTCTTTCGAGATCGCCCCGCGCGCCACGCCGGCGCGCACCGCAAGCGATGCCAGCACCGAAAGCTGGCAGGTGAAGGCCTTGGTCGAGGCGACGCCGATCTCGGGCCCGGCCAGCGTCGGCAGCACGACATCGGATTCGCGCGCCATGGTCGATTCCCGCACATTGACGACGGCGCCGATCTTCATGCCGGCCTTGCGGCAGTAGCGCAGCGAGGCCAGCGTGTCGGCGGTCTCGCCCGACTGCGAGATGAAGAAGGCGGCATCGTTGGCCGACAGCGGCATCTCGCGATAGCGGAACTCCGAGGCGACATCGATGTCGACCGGCAGCCGCGCATAGCGCTCGAACCAGTATTTGCCGATCAGGCCGGCGAGATAGGCGGTGCCGCAGGCCGAGATCGCCAGCCGGCCGATCTTGGCGAAGTCGAACGGCAGGTCGAGCGGCTTAGAGACGCCGGAGACGAAGTCGACATAATGCGCCAGCGTGTGCGAGATCACCTCGGGCTGCTCATGGATCTCCTTCTCCATGAAATGGCGGCGGTTGCCCTTGTCGACCATGAAGGAGGTCGACAGCGACTGCTGGCGCTTGCGCTCGACTTGTCTGCCGTCGATGTCGAAGATGGCGACGCTGTCGCGGCGCACCACCGCCCAGTCGCCGTCCTCCAGATAGGTGATCGAATTGGTGAAGGGCGCCAGCGCGATGGCGTCGGAGCCCAAAAACATCTCGCCGTCGCCATGGCCGACGGCCAGCGGCGGGCCGTTGCGGGCGCCGACGATCAGGTCTTCGTCGCCCTTGAACATGATGGCCAGCGCAAAGGCGCCTTCGAGCCGCTTCAGCGCCTGGTGCGCGGCCTCGACGGGCTTGCGCCCCCTGGCCAGTTCGCGCGCCACCAGATGGGCGACGACCTCGGTGTCGGTCTGCGAGGAGAAGGAATAGCCGTCGCGCGTCAGTTCATCGCGCAGTTCGGCGAAATTCTCGATGATGCCATTGTGGACGATGGCGACACCGTCGGAAAAATGCGGATGCGCATTGGTTTCGTTGGGCACGCCATGGGTCGCCCAGCGCGTGTGGCCGATGCCGATCGTGCCCTCGAGCGGCTCGTCCTTGAGCCGGCGTTCGAGGTTGATCAGCTTGCCCTCGGCGCGACGGCGGCCAAGCTGCCCCTTTTCAATGGTGGCAACACCGGCCGAGTCATAACCGCGATATTCCAACCGCTTCAGCGTAGCCAGGATGAGCGGAGCAACCTGCGAGTGGCCGACTATTCCAACGATGCCGCACATGGCTTTGCCCCCATAGCCTGCAGAATTCCAGCCCCATTGCACACAAGAGCCATGTTATCCCTCCCCGACCACGGGCTGATCGTTCATTTGAAGGAGCCCATGGACTTAATCGAAAGCTGACCTGTCGCGTTTGAAGTCCGAAGTCGCCCAAGAAGGCGCAGGCTCCGTGGCGGAGCCTGCGTGGTCGGCCGCGAGACACCTGAAGACGGGCAGTTCGTTCGAATGATGCGCTTCGGTCAGCCGAGGCGCATGTTGAGTCAGCCGGCAAACCAAAACACACCCAACAGCCGGTTAGGCCCGGCCGCCTGATGCCCCCCTCCAAGAGGCTGTCGGGCCGCTTGATCTACATGGGGCTCGGACTGCCCCGGATGCCGGCAAGCGAGCGGTACTGAGTCCACGCAGGAGATGAACAAACCTTGGCCTGTCGCTCACAATTTTCGACCACTCCTTGCGGTTAAGGCGCTGAAATCGCTGGCGCTCGGCATCGTTTGATTGCACGAAGACGCCGAACTGACCTCTCGATACAAAGGGGAAGCTTAATCCTCGCCTTGCTCGATCCAGGCATGCTGAAGGGGGATGTAGGGCATGAAGTTCAGAGACCTGATCAGGCGTGCTGACAACGCCGAGAAGTCCTTCGAGGACCTTGAGGCCGACTTGGCGAACGCCGTCGACGAGTGCCTTGGTTTGTCCGATCTGTCAGAGCAGGCAACAGATGCCGTCGCTGGCGAGACGCCCATGCAAGAGGACAACAGCGAACAGGACAACAGCACCCAAACCGGAGACGGCGCCGTCACTGCGGAACCCGCGCGACGACTGACCTCCCATACGCAGAGCCGTATGGCCGCCTTGACTTCGTTTGATGGGCTGTTTCGCGATGCGAAGCTCCACTTCGAGGAGATCAACTCGAAACTGTCGGAGATCGCAAGCACGCATCACCTGACCCGCGAACTGTTCCACATTCTTCACGCCGACATTCTGCGAGCCAACGAACTGGAGCTGGCGAATCTGAACCTGACCTCGGAGCAAAGGAGCCTGTCGGACAGGCTCAATGATCTGAACCGAAGGCAGCATGAGCGGGAAGGCATTGTGGAGGCCTTGCAGCAGCGCGAAGCAAGCCTGGTTCAAGACTGTGAGGCGCTTCGCGGCGCACTGGCCGGGGCAAGGCTGGAACTCGTGGAGGCCGCGAACACGAACGCGAAAAACGAAGCGGAATTCGGGGACATCACGAACGCACTTGCAGCTGCTACCGTCGAGGCCGACAGACGCGCGCGCGAAAACAAACAGCTGCGGGAGAAGAATGTCAGCCTGTCGATCGACCTCGAAAAAGCGCTGAAGCGGGAAGACGAGGCGCGGCACAGGCTCGACGGGTTTTCCACGATCCATGCCAACGAAGCGGCACGAAATTCCGAATTGCTGGCTGCACTCGGCAAGAGCGAAAAGGAAGCGACACGACTCCATACGTCGCTTGAGGTCGCCCAGGCGAAACTGTCCGAGATGACGGAAGCCGCCCGTATCATGGAAGCGGAGAAGAACGCCGAGATCGAACGCTGCCGTGCCGAAATTCGAGGATCGCGTTCCGAGATTCAGAACCTCCATTCGCGACTGGAACTCGCATCAAACGCAAACAGCGAAGCCTCGAACGAACTCGCCAAGCTCAGGCTTCAATGGAGCGAGGCCGTGGCGGAAAAGCAGGTCGCGGATGAACGGTTGGCTGCTCTCACCAAGGAGGCTGAAACCGACAAGCTGAATCTTTCGAAGATAACCGCCAATTTTTCACAGCTTTCCCTGCAGCAGGCGTCCGATCAGATACAACTCGATGTCCGCCGGCAGGAATGCGAAGACCTGCGGACCGAAATTGCGTCGGTCAACGCCCGGATCAGGGACCTCCTGCCTCTTGAGAGGCTCCATGCGACGACGAAGGCCAACGCCTTGACGCACAAGAGCGATGCAGCCAAGGTTCCCGTGACGGTGGAGCGAACAGCGCGCTCCATGCGCCGCGTTCGCCGGAGGGCGCTCACCGCATCATAGAAGGAGGCTGCCCATATTCGCCGCCTGCTTCCAACGATCCCTCACATCATTGGCGGAAAGCCCTCGACATCTGATCGGTGAGAGGCTTCAGCAGATAAGACCAGACGCTGCGTTCGTCCGTGCTTATATGGACCTCTGCCGGCATGCCTGGCTTTAGCACCTTGGCATCGGTCAGGCAGGCTGCCTTGTTCTCGACATTGATACGCGCCGAGAAATACGAAAGCTGTTTTTGTTGATCCTTGATCAGGTCCGCCGAGATGCGCTTGACCGACCCCTGGCAAGCAGGCGTGGTGCCGGAGTCGAAAGCAGGAAACCGGATCGAGACCCGCTGGCCGGGACGAATATCATCTATGCGCGACGGCGGAATCAGCGCGTCGACGACGAGGTTGTCGGTGTCGGGGACAATCATCATGAGCACTTCCCCCGGGGCGATGACGCCGCCGATCGTGTGGATGGAGGATTCCTGCACCGTTCCCGATTGCGAAGCGCGGATGGTGGTTTTGGTCAATTCGTCCTGCGCCACAACCTTGCGCTCTTCGAGTTCGGTCTGCTTGGCCTCGGTTTCGCGAAGTTCGCTGGTCACCTCACTGCGCCTCTGTTCATCGAGCTGAAGAATTTGCAGCTCGGTCTCGCTGATCCGGGCCTGCGCCTCGGCAACCGCCGCCGCGAGGCGCCCTGACTCTCCGTGCGCCCGGGTGGCATCCAATCTGATGTTGCTCAGCCGCTCCTTGGACACTAACTTTTTTGTGAAAAGCGCCTGGACGTCGGCAAGATCCCCATCCAGCAAGACCACGGATTGGTCTTCCGCAGCCTGCTGTGCCTTGAGGCCATCGATCTGACGCTCGAGTTGCTTTGAGCGACTTTGCAACTGTGCCTTCTGCCCCGTCAACGCCGCGGCGCGGCTTTCAAACAGGGCGCGCTCGCCATTGACGAGTGCGGCCAGTTCCGGGTCGCCCATCCGTGTCTGAAGGCCGGAAGGAAGCTGCATCTCCGACAGGCCTTGCCGCTCGGCTTCCAACCGCGCCAGTCGAACGGTGGCGCGATCGAGATCCTCACTGATTATTTGCAGGTTGGCCCGCGTCAGCGTGTCGTCCAGCCTGGCCACCACATCGCCGGCCCGGACATGATCGCCATCTTGCGCGAAGATGCCCCCGATCGTGCCGCCTGTCAGATGCTGGACTTTCTTTATGTTGCTCTCGACCACCACGGTGGCAGGCGCAATCACCGCGCCGGCGATCTTGGTCAAACCGAGCCAAAGCCCGCCGCCGACAATCAGCAGAGCCGTGATCGCCGCGCCCAGGATCAGGTTGGCCCGGATATCATCCCGCACCTCGGCCGAGTTCGCCTCGGTCCTTCGGCTCGCATCGGCGAGCGGCACGTATGAAAACATCGTCGCGTCAGACATGGAGCAGCACCTCACGCATGACCGCTTACTCCCTTCTGTATCGGGACAACCGACGCCGGCCGTTCAGCTGGCGAGGGGAAGGGCCGGATAACGTTGGCCAGCACCTCCTCGCGCGAGCCAAAGGAGTGAAGCGTCCCATTCGACATTACCAGTACCTTGTCGATATTGGTGAGGGCTGAAGGACGGTGCGCAACGACGATGACTATGCCTCCACGCTGGCGCACCGCCAGGATCGCGCCGGCCAGGGCGGCATCGCCATCGACGTCCAGGTTTGAATTCGGCTCGTCGAGGACGACAAGAAACGGCTCGCCATAAAGTGCCCTGGCAAGCCCAACGAGTTGCCTCTGTCCGGCCGAAAGGGCTGCCCCTCCCTCGCCTACGCGTGTTTGAAAACCATTCGGCAATCGCATGATCATCTTGTCGACGCCCGCCGCCCTGGCGGCTGCCAGCACGCCCTTGGCGTCGCCCTTGCCGCCAAATCTCGAAATATTGTCGGCAACCGTTCCATCAAACAGTTCAACATCTTGCGGCAGATAGCCGATATGGGTGCCAAGCTGTTCGTGACCCCATTGGTCGAGCGAGGCTTCGTCCAGCCTTACCGTTCCGCGAAGCGGCTGCCACACGCCCACCAGCGCGCGCACAAGTGTCGTTTTCCCGGAACCGCTTGGGCCGACAATCGCCATTCCCGCGCCCCCCTGCAGGCGGAAACTGACATTGGCCACGGTCGGTTTTTGCTGGCCTGGCGGGGCTATTGTCAGTTCCTCGACCGCAAGCATCGCCTGCGGCGCTGGCAGTTCCATGAGCTCGTCATGGCTGCCGAAGGCGGTCAGCGCCCTCGCCAGTTGGGAATAGCTCTGACGAAATGCCACAAACCCTCTCCAGTTTGCCATCGCCGCGTCAACCGGGGCCAACGAGCGGCCCAGCAATATGGATGATGCTATGATCACGCCAGGCGACGCTTCACCTCCAATCACGAGATAGGCACCAAGCCCCAGGACGCAGGACTGCAAGGCCATCCGCAGCGCCCTCGACGTTGAACCGGTGGCGCCGACGATGTCGGAAAGGCGCTCCTGGTGCGTGAGATATGCGTGATTGACCTCACCCCAACGGCGGGCAAGCCGCCCGGAAAGGCCCATCGCGCGGACAACTTCCGCATTGCGACGGCCAGAGTCGGCAAGGTTGCGTTGCGACACAAGCGTCTCGGACGCGCGCGCGGCCGGGCCGCGACCAAGGATTTCCGCGACAACCGTGAGCAGCACGACAACAATCGCGCCGCCCGTCGCCAGCAGACCGAGCGAAGGATGCAGAAGAAAGATGACCAGTAGATAAAACGGTATCCACGGTGCGTCGAAGACGACAGTCGGCCCCAATCCGGAAAGGAAGCCGCGCAACTGATCCAGGTCACGAAGCGGCTGTACCCGGCTCGCGTCCTGCCCGCCGATGAGCGGCAAGGACAAAGAGAGGCCGAAGACCCTTTGCTGCAGAGTCTTATGGAGGCGATTGCCGATTCGAACCAGGAGGCGAAGCCGCACAAAATCCAGCAGGCCGTAAACCGCGTAAAGGCCCAGCATCCCGATCGTAAATCCGACCAGCGTCGGAACGCTCTGCGAAGGCAGAACGCGGTCGTAGACTTGCAGCATGTAGACGGAGCCGGTCAGGGCAAGAATGTTTATGACCGCCGAGAACACGCCAACGCCTACCAGTGCGGGCGCGGCGCCAAGCATAGCGCCACGCAGATCGGGCGAGTTTCCACCAAGGCTCATGGCTTGCGACCTCCGGTAAGAAGTCGTCGGGCAGGTTCACTGGCTCCGCCGGCCGTCAACAATTTTTTGGTTTTCAGGAGCGTTTTCCCTTTTTGCCTTATAATATTACGCCCCACTAACGTACGTGGCCTTCGGTCAAAATGTAGCAAAATCGTGACGCTGGCCCGAAAAACCGGGAATCGACGCATTAAACCAGGGGAAAACTGCCGTTTTAAGGTGCGAGGAGGGCTGTACAGATCGCGTTTCAGGCAAACGAAACCGAGCCAACATCATTTTTTTCGGGGGGTGAGTCGCCGCAGAGGCGAAGCCGCGGCGCCTGGCTCACGGCCGTTTCACCGAGCCATTTTAGTGAGCGATCTCGTCTTCTAATGCTTCCTCGCGATCTAATGCTTCCTCGCGATAACCAGGAAATGCTGCGCCAGTTGTCCGGGAACGCGCAGGGTTCTGGATAGCTTCTCGAAGGGCTCGATCAATGCTTCGCAGATCCGCGGCAAGAGGCGTCCGGGCCGAGGCAGATAGCCGTAAGGTATCACTTCCTCCACGACGAAGCCCGAAGCGGTCAGGAGTTTCTTGAATCTCGTCTCGCTTAGCGTGTTGCGAACCGTGCGTCCAAGCGACCAATTGAGCAGCCGGCAAACCAGGCCGATGGGCGAAGTCGCATTCATATGAACGTTGCACACGAGCCGTCCGTCATCCTTCAATTGCTGGTTTATCGCTTTCAGCGCTTCCCGTTTCAGCTGATCCTCGGCATTCAGAAAGAAGCGAAACGCGGTTACGACATCGAAGGTCTCTTCGAGGGATTCCATCGTCATATCGATGTTGCGCAGTTTCACATTGTTCGGAACCTGCGCGCAGGCAAGCATGGATTTGGAAACGTCGACGCCGACCACCTCGCCGAAAACCTCAGCCGCGACGTTGGTGATGCGACCTGTTCCGCATGCAAAATCGAGGCAGTTTCGACCGGCTCCGCCCATTGGGCGAAGAACGTCCAGGATCATGGGCCTTTCGATTTTGTCCCACAGCGCACCGTAATAGCCGAACTCGTGCGTCATGTTGTAGTGCGCGCCGTAGCCTGGCGCGCAATGACTGGCCCTGTAGTCGTCCGACACCCGGTCGCCCTGCGTGTGGATCTGTTGGCTGGACGCCAGATCCTGCCAAATCGCGGGCTTGCCGGGTTGAGCCTCGGCCATGAGAATTCGGACCGCCGAAGGCGTATCGACAGCATAAGCCGCCGGCTGAGCCATCCGAGCCGTGTTCATCAACCATTTCCGCTTCGCATCTCGCCTGGAATTGAGCCTCACCAGGATCTCCTGTTCGGTTTGTTCGACCCTCCAATCGAACAGTTTCCCAAGCCCCCCTTTTATCGGCCGGCGATTGAAGCCGCCCTATTGGATTGCAGCACTTTGCAGATCACTGCTGAATTTGGCTTCGACGGTATCCCCCGGCATCACAATCGTATCTTCGTCCGCCGAGATTTTGCGCCACTCGTCGCCTATCTTGCGCACGATAGTGACTTGAGCCTGGATCGTTTCGCCGGCGATCGGCAATGGCTGGGCGGATGCTCCGGTCGGTTGCAACTTCTCGCTGGCGGCACGGAGTCTGGCGGTGACATCCCCCAGCCGCGCGTTGGTGTCCTTCAGATCCGTCAGCAAGCCAACCTTCCTCTGATTGTCATTGCGTTCGCGCTGCCTGACATAGTCCTCCTGCTGGCGCCGCGCTCTCATGAGCTCGACCGAGGTTTGCAGCGCACCGCTTGAAGACAGAAGCAAGGCGCGCCTGACATCGGCGAGCCGGGTGTTGGTCAGATTGCCTGCGTCGAACGCCTTGGTCACTTTCGCCAGGTCGTCCTGATCAGCCTTCACGCTCTCGGACTCGACCTGTTCGCGCTTCTGCAAAAGCTCGATTTGATCGGCCGCGTCCTTCTGGCCCTTCTCAAGGAAGGCCTGTTCCTGCTGGAAGTCGCTCAGCGCGATCTTCAGCGCGTCCGCCTCGGCCTGGGCGACCGCTGACCCGACGCTGGGCGACAGAGGCGACCCCTGTGGCGTCTGCTTGTCGAAATCCGCCTGGTCCTGAAGTTCGGCGCGGAGACGGGCGGCGTGAAAATACTCTTTGGTGTAGTCGCCCCAGAGTGTCTCGTAATCGCGCCTGAGATCAACTGGGTCGGGTCCTGTCTGGCCCGCGCGCGACCGCAAGAGGCTGAAGCCGCCGGAGACGGCGAGCGCCTGCCGCACGGTCATGAGCGGACGGTAGACCTGCTGTCCCGGCGTAAGCACGTCGCCCGTCACGTAGATCGGACGATAGTCAGCGATGATGGCCGTTATATCGCCTGGTTTGACGACAACCATCTGCTCTCGTCCATCGGGCAAACGCACGTGAAAGATCGTGGCCGGCAGAAGCGTCTGCATGCGGTTCTGCAATTCGGACGCGGTCAACCCTCCGACCATAACCATCCCGACTTCGGGAAGGGCGATATTGCCGTCCATCTGGACCACGGCTCGCTGCGTTCGATCCGGAATTGGCGCTATCCCTATCTCAACCGTATCGCCAGGTGACAGGCGATAGGGCTCGACGTCGCCGGCGGCAGCCATCGATGTCAGGAACATCCCGGCAACCGAGGCAAGAACGGTTCGTTTAGCGAAGGCCATTTGCGACAATCTCCTTCTGGTTCGGCACCGGCTCCGAAGGCCATTCAAGACGGGAAACGAAATCGTATACCGGGCCACCGGGCACGCCCCAATTGCTAGACCAGATCACCTGCGAGCCATCCGGAGATGGCGAGGCATGCGTCTCGCTCCAGTAATCGAAGTGCGCGTTTTGCGTGTCGACGACACGGCGGACCTCTCCGCTGCCGTCCAAGCGCAGTGCAATGACCTGCTGCGCGTAAGGCGCCCAATCCGGGTGCTGCGCTATTTCGGCTGGCGTACCGCCATAGCTCAGAAACACCCAGCCCGGCCTGTCCAGCGACCTGAGCGACGCATGCATGGCCTCGCCATATTTCATCAGCGAGGTGACCTTGCCGTCAGTCAATCGGCGCTTGATCACCTGATATTTGTCGGGATCCGATTTGCTGATCCCGACATAGATTTCGCTGCCGTCGGCATCGACCGTCATGTCGCCATGACCGGGCCGGTGGTGCTCCATCCACTTCTGGCGCAGGACGCCGTCGATGGAAAAGATGAAGTTCGGTTCATTGCCGTCCGGCAATACCTGTGAGCACACAATGTTGATCCCGAGCGGGGAGATCGAACAGGAGCCGGTGGTTCCTGGAAGCTGGGCAAGATCGATATCCGGGAACTTCTTCCGCTCCTTGAGGTCGTAGCCAAAGACCACCGCCTTGCCGTCATTGCGCGTCGCACGCACAGCAATGCGGTTGCCATCGCGGCTCGGATTGCCCTTGTTAGGCCCGAACTGAAGTTTGGTGTAGGCCGACGAGGTGAACACGACGTCCTCATGGTTGGTGCGTGGCGCCCAGGTTGAAATCTGCCGGTCGGCAACGCAGATCATCAGCTGGGGATCCCTGGGATGCCATTCGCACTCAATCGAGCGGTCGCGGTGGAATAATGGGACGTAGCTGTGGCCGTCGAGAAAGCACATGCCACCGCAACCATTGACGATCAAAAGAAGGCTCTGGTCGGCATTCCAGGCCTGTGCGCTTGAATAGCGGTGGGTGCAGTATTTCGTCCCGCATACACCGGCCAGGCCGAGAATTCCGGGTTCTGTGATGCGCAAGAAGACCGTGCCGGACGCCGGATCCCTTGTTTCACCCAGATAGTCCGGAAGGTTGGCCGCCACCAGCGGCCCCGACGCGTTGCTTGCCCGACCGCCGGCCATGTAGAAATTCAGGAATACGGCACCGGCAATCAGCAACAGTGCCACCAGATGCCGGCGCAGCAGGGTCATGTCATATAGCCCTTTTCGCGCCGTACCCGGCCTTCGCCAAGGCGCGCGCGCCACCACGCGATCGTCCGCTCGAGCCCATCGCGCAGACTGGTCTGCGCCCGCCATCCCGTCTCGCTTTCAAAGCGCGAGGAATCGGCGAGCAAGGCGCGAACCTCCGAATTTTGCGGCCGCAAACGGCTTTCGTCGCGATGGACCGGTTTTTTGGAACCGCTCAATTCGAGGACGAGGTCCAATACGTCGGAGATGGTCACGGCGCGTTGGCTGCCGGCATTGTAGGCATGGCCGAATTCGAGCCCCGCCAAGCCGGCCGTCAGGAACGCCGCGGCGGTGTCTTCGACAAAGGTCAGGTCACGGATCGGGCTCGTATCACCGACCATGATCGCAGGGCAGTTCGGGTCGAGGGCCTGCCGGATGATGGTCGGCACGATGGCGCGCTCACTCTGGCGAGGACCATATGTGTTGAAGGGCCGCATAATGACGACCGGAACATCAAACGACCTGGCGTAGGACTCCGCCATCATGTCGGCACCGATCTTGGATGCCGAATAGGGTGACTGTCCCTGCAGCGGATGCGTTTCGCGAATGGGCATGGTCTGGGCGGTTCCGTAGACCTCGCTCGTGGAGGTATGAACCACCCGCTCCGTCTCCCATTGACGCGCCGCTTCGAGCACGTTCACCGTGCCCAGGATGTTGGTTTCCACATAAGACTGGGCGGCCGCATAGGAATATGGAATCGCAATCAGGGCAGCCAGATGAAACACGACGGCCTGGCCCCGCATGATCCGGTTCAGGAACGCGCTGTCGCGGACGTCGCCGCGGACGAGCTTCAGCCGGCTGCGGATGTTGTCCGGCAAATCGTCCAGCCATCCATGGCTGTCGAAGGAATTGTAGAGCGCCAGGGCCGTGACATCGGCCCCGTTGCGAACAAGCGCTTCGGTGAGATGCGAACCGATAAATCCATCCGCGCCTGTCACCAGAACTTTCTTGCCATTGTAGCTCATGACTGCGCATTCCCTTGGCTTGATGGAGCGCTTTCCATTTTGGGGTTCATACGTCGATCGGCGGTGATGGAACCCAGCCGACAACCGCCAGGAAGCCGCGTGCCATCCACATGATGTCGGAGCCGATGGTGCGCTGCGGATAGTAGGACAGGTCGAGCCTTGCCTTGGCCGGGAACATGACCTCCCGGTAGAACAGGATCGGATCCACGGATTGGGGAAATAAACGCGCCTCGTGCCGGAAAAGAACCTGCGTTGGGCCCAGCAGGCCAGGTTTGTAGCGCAGGACGGCCTCCAGGCCACCGTGGAAGCAATCGGCGAAAGCCAGGCTCTCAGGTCGTGGCCCAACGATCGCCATCTCGCCTTTGAGGACATTCCACAGCTGCGGCAATTCGTCGAGTTTGGTCGCGGCGAGGAACCGGCCTATCGTCGTCATGCGGCTGTCGCCAACCATGGTCAGGGCGAGGCCTTGGGAGCTGCAGTCCACCCTGAACTTGCGGAATTTGTACATGCGGAAGGGTTGGCCACCGGCGCCCATGCGCGTTTGCACGAACAAGACGGAGCGGCCACCTTCGACCAGAAGCGCCACGGCAATCAGCAGCATCAGCGGCGCCAAAATAACGGACGCGGCGCCGGCGACCGCGAGATCGATCGAACGTCTCACGAAGCCATGCGTGGGGCTTGCCACGAGACGCCGGTGAAGTGAGAGATCTGATGCATTCATGCCGCGGTTCCTGTCTGAGCGCCGCTGCTAAGCGCGGCTGCCAGCGCAGCCACAACTGCCTCCGCGACAGGCGACGTGATCTGGGGGTGCAGTGGAATTGTCAGCTCTCGCTGGGCAAAATCCTCTGTACGCGGCAAATGGGTGTCGGGATAACGCTCACGATAGAGTGTCATCTGGTGCACCGGCGGATAATGGATCGTGGTCTGGATCCCCAGCGCCCGCAATTCGTCGATAACATCCTGCCGCCTAGCATAGCGCGGCAGGAGGATCGGCATGATGTGGTAAGCCGACGTCCGGGGTTCGCTGAAGGGAACCGTCACGGCAGGGCAGCGTTCCGCGATGAGGCGCCGGTACAGCACGGCCAGGATGCGCCTGATTTCGTTCCACTCCTGCAGGTTCTGCAGCTGAACCAGTCCGATCGCGGCCCGCAACTCATCCATGCGGTAGTTGAACCCGAGCATGGTGACATCATATTGCGGCGTACGGCTGTTCAGCCGCTGATGTGTCCCGGTCGTCATGCCATGCCCGCGGGCCTGGCGAATCCTGTCGAGCAGATCGGGGTCGCGCGCAATCACGGCGCCCCCTTCCGCCGTTGTCATGTTCTTGTTGCCATAGAAGCTGAAGGCAGCCGCTGCGCCGAATGTCCCCACCTCCCTCAGGCCGGGAGCATGCGCGGCATCTTCGATGATATGCAGCCCTCTAGCCCGGGCGAAACGCTGCCACTGTTCCCGATTGGGGAGGTAGCCCGCGAAATGCACGAGAATGACCGCCTTTGTGCGTGGCGTGCACCGCGCTTCGGCCTCCGCGAGCGACATCAGCGGCACGTCGGCCGACTCGATATCGACAAAGACCGGCGTGGCCCCGACATACAGCACGGCATTCGCGGTCGCCACGAAGGTCAGTGACGGAACCAGCACCTCGTCGCCCGGCCCGATTCCCAGCGCGTGCAGGATGAGATGAAGCGCCGCGGTACAAGAACCGACCGCAACGCAATCCTGTGCGCCATGGATGTCGGCAAAGGCCTGCTCGAAAGCTTGTACCCGCTCTCCCATGGTAAGCCAGCCGCTATCAATCACCTTCGATAGGGCTACCTTCTCCGGTACACCTAGAATTGGTGCGCTCACCAAGAGCATCTTGACCTCCTGAACTGTTATTTGCTGGTTCGGCCTCTGATTTCTGAACTCTTCACGCGGCCGCGGCGGCGACCTCGATCGAGGTCGACTGCTCTTCCCAGGCAATCGCCTGTGCGTTCTGGAAGTCGTCAACGCGACCGATGTCGAGCCAGAGACCGTCGTGCTTGTACACATGCACGGCCGTGCCGCCCTGCATCATCTGGAGCATCAGATCGTCAAACCCGAAAGGGATGCCGGAAGGAATGAACCGCAGGACATCCGGGTTCATGCAGTAAATGCCCATGCTGACGAGATGGGAAAGTGTCGGTTTTTCCCTGAAGAGCTGAACGGCATTGTCGACCTCGTCGATGACGCCGAAGTCCATCTTGATCAGCCGGCAGGCAGTGGCGATCGTGACCGGATCCTTGTGCATACGATGCGCGGCTACGAACCGGCTGAGGCTTAGATCGGTAAGAACATCGCCGTTGAGCACGACAAATGTATCGTTCAGTTCTTCCCTGATCAAAGACAGAGGCCCGATGGTGCCGAGCGGCTCCATTTCCTGGGTGTATCTGATCTTCAGATTCCATTGCGATCCATCTCCACAGACGCTGCGGATCAGGTGCCCGAGATAGCCGGTCGTGATGTAGACCTCTTCTATGCCGTTGCGCCGCAGCCACTTGAGAAGCAACTCAAGAACGGGCCGGGCTCCGATCGGCATCAAGGGCTTCGGCAAGACCGACGTGAAGGGCCGAAGGCGCGTGCCCATTCCACCACATTGAATCACCGCTTTCATCCGATCCTCCCTGATTTACAATTTGGTTCTGTCCGGGCATCTCGTGTTCGAGTTCATTCGGACTTGGCATCCGGCCCGACCCTCGGCGGCACTCCGAACATCATACGAGAAGGGTATGTGACAGCTGGGGTGGCTGTCGTCGTGCATTCGAATGGCAACGCGCCAACGCTCTTCCGGTATTGAATTTTCCGCGAAATCGAGGCCGGCCTGAGCGGTCAGGACCTGGCCGCGAGCAGCGTCCGCCAAGTGCCGGGATTGGCCTGTGAGCCCCCGGTGAAGGCAGGTGCTGGCATCAAAAAGCCGTGAGGCAACGCGGCCTCTTGTGCTCGATATCGCTCAGCAGGCCGGGCAGCTCGCGCAGGGTTAAAAAAAATAACAGAAGCTTTTTCGCAATTTAGGATTATATTATGCATGCGTGATGTTCGCGGGTGGGGACGCCGTGGATATCACTGTGATGTGACGACTGGTGGTTGATCACGACTTTCAGGATCGCCGCAGTTGTGTCCATCATGGAGGAATGGGAGGTTTCAGCGGGTTTTCTCGTCGGGAACCGAGTGAGCGTTGGGGTAGTTCAATGTATCGGATCGTCATCGCTGACGATCACGGCTTGTATCGGCGCGGCTTGCGGCTGGCACTTACGGCTGGGATTCCGAATGCCGAAATATTCGAGGCTGCGTGCTTCGATGCCGTGGTCAATCTTCTCGAGGAGCAGGCATCCATCGATCTTGCGATCCTCGACCTTAACATGCCCGGACTGTTCAACCAGGAGGTCCTCGGGGACGTTCTGTCGGCCTATCCCGGCACGCGCTTTGCGATCGTTTCGGGGGACGATTCGCGCTCTGAGATACTGACCGCTCTTTCGATCGGACTTCACGGTTACATCGTCAAGTCGCAGAAAGACGAGGAAGTCGTGCTGGCCGTAAACGAGATCCTCTCCGGCCGGATCTATGTGCCGGCGCTATTGTCTCGAGCGTCGGCCGAGAAGCCATATCCGACCTTGCCCCCGGCGAAAAATCAAACTCGTCGGAGCGTGAACGGCGCCAATCTCGACAGGCTCACACCGAGACAGCAGGACGTCCTCAAACTGATGGCGGAGGGGTATTCGAACAAGGAGATCGCCCGCAACCTGGATATTGCGGAGGCGACAACGAAAATTCATGCTGCTGCCGTTCTGCGCGAGCTCGGCGTCCGAAACCGGACCGAAGCAGCCGTTTTGCTGCAAAGCTGGCTGTCGAGGAATGTCAACTGACGGCCATCGCTCAAGGCGAGCGGTTTGGGTGACATGCGCAGGGCAAGAACTTAAAGCGTGTCACCAGATCGTCTCACAGATGACGCGCTTCAGAGTTCGATTTCCTTCCGCGACAGCCGCAACGAATACCGCAGTCCGTGCTCCGATATTTCCAGTTTCGGGGAATGACCGACAAGCGGCGTGCCGTCGACGCCGATTATCATGGAACCGAAACCGTGGCGCACGACCTTTGCGTTCTTCCGCCGTCCCGATTCCACCCAGTCGAACACGAGATCGTCGCCCGCGCCGTCGGATGCGAATTGCCACTTAACCTCGACCTTGCCTTGTGAGTCACCCAGCGCACCGTGTTTCACGGAGTTTGTCGTCAGCTCGTGAAGTATCATCGCAAGGCTCTCGGCGGCGCCACCTGGTACTAAAACGGAGGGGCCGCTGATCGTTATATCCCGTGTTTCCTTGAAGGGCTGCAGTTCCTGGGCCACGAGCTCGTGGAGCAACCCTGAAATATTGCTATGACCTGAAAGGAGCATGTGCGTCGCTTCCAGCGTTCTGATCCGATCGATCAGCATTTCCTTGTATTTGGCAACGTCGTTCTCGGGAACATTGATCATCTTCACCAGGGCCGTGATGACCGGGAACAGGTTGCTGAACCGATGGCGTTCTTCGCGCATGATGCGCTCGCGCTTCTTCACGGCAGCGCGAAGAAGCGTGGTTTGTCGACGCTCGGTGAGATCGGCAGCCACCCCGATGCGCAACGGTCGATCGCCGTGTTTTTCCTGCCGACCGCGCATGGCAATCCAGCGCACATGGCCGTCCGTCCGCCGGACACGGATCTCGATGTCGTAATTCACACCCGACGATGGTTTTGCCGAGGCCGCCAGCTTCAGCCAATCGGCCGGATGAATCACGGTCGAGAGTTCTTCCAAGGGGCGGACGCGCGTAGGCGGCAGGCCAAGGATGTCCCAGAACTTGTCGGAGCCTGTGACTGTCCCCTCCTTGAGATCGATACGCCACGTACCTAGGCGTCCGGCAGACAGAGCGAGATCAAGCCATTCCTTCTGAGCCCGGAGAGCCTCGCGGGCGGCTCGGCGTTCGGAAATATCGTCGATCACCACGAACACGCTCTCGGTGGACACCTCGTCAGGCCGCGACGAAGACAGGGCCAGGCGAGCCCAGAACGCCTTGCCGTCCTTCCTCAACAGGCGAACATCCGCAGCGGATGACGCGGCGCCATTGCTCAGATCTTTCAACAAATCCCGCACGGCATCTCGATCGTCAGGAAGAACGAGCGCCTCCAGCTCCAGCTGCGCAAGTTCCTCTTCTCCGTAGCCGGTCATCTCAAACAGACGTCTGTTCGATTGCAGCAGTTCGCCACGTCGATTGGCATTCGCAAAACCCAAGGCGGCGCGCTCGAAGGCCCACCGATAGCGGCCCTCGGCAGCATCGATGGCAGCAAGCCTTGCCTCGGCGACCTCGAGCGCCTCGCGCAAATCCTGTCGCAGGCGGTGGAACACAAACGCGATCAGACCACCCGAAACCAGGAGGAAGATGGCGCGCGTCCAATCCTCCGCAGAGATTTGAGAGTTCAGGACGCGCTGTTCCCACAAGCCGGCGGCTGCCATGAGAAGCGTCGCGGCGATGGCGAGCAATCGCCCTTCGAGATATGCAATGATAATAATCGCGGGGATAAACGCAATAAAGGCCGCGTCCTGCCCAACATGTATTGTATTTGTTATCACGAATATTAAAGAGACTGCCAGCACCAACAGCGAAGCTACATGAGCTAACGGGGTGCCTGGCACATTCAATTTCAGTCGACGCAGAACCAAACCCATGCGTCAGCCTACAACCTTCCGTCTAGTCCGTCGAGACTAGGCCGTGAAGGGGCAACCTAGTACCACTGCCGGATTGCCACGCCTTTCCCGGCGAATAAAATCGAGGGTTGGAAGGGCTCATCAGAACGCACATTTCAACGAACGCTGCGGAATCGTTCTGCCGCAGACTTCTTCAACTATGTCAAAACCCAAGACAGAGGAGCGCGCTCTGGGTGATATGTGAAACTCATAGCAAGTAAATGATGCGTAATTTACTTGCGTCAGAAGCAACTAGGGTTGGGGTAGAAGCTATGACACTGATTGACAGGCACAACGACGTGGCTGCGGGCAGCCAATACATCGTACTGAGGAATACTCGCAATGCACGCTCGACACACCTCTCGGATCGATCGGACGCCAGAATTGGCGGGGCACAGCGACGCAGTTTGGAATCCATAACCGGCATGCTCGACCGCATAGGCTGCGGTTATCTGGTGCTGGATCGCGACAGAAAAGTAATCGAATGGAATGGGGCCGCTCAAGACACACTGGAGCGGCAGGGCGAAGCGGCCGAAACGGCCAGCGAGCTTTCCGCGGGGCTAAGGCGGCTGGTCGCGAATGTTCCGGTCCATTTTCAGCCAGGCTCACTGTCATGGGTGGTGATCCGCAGCAGAGGCGACAGGCCGGTGATCCTGAATGAAACGGGCGTCATCGCGCCCGACGGGACGAGCATCGTCGCCTTGCTGGATCGGGAGAATACGTCAGCGGCCAATCCTCAGACATTGCAAAGGATGTTTGGCCTGACCAGCGCGGAAACGCAGCTGGCATTGCGCCTGGCTCAAGGCGACGCGCCGCTGGAGATCGCTCGCAGTTGGCGCCTCAGCCGCACGACGATCCGCTCCCAGCTTGCCTCGCTGTTCGCCAAGACCGAGACAAAGCGCCAGGCAGAGCTGGTGGCTCTTCTGGGGCGCATTTCGGTCCTGCCGTGAGATAGGCAACTTCGCCAGGTGTCGGCATCCGTCCGGATCCACTCGATCGGGAATCGAGCGTAGCAACGCAGCCGTGCGGCTGCGTTGCCACGGTCATGGAACTGACGGCACCCTCCATGCCCATTTCGACGCGCGGTCGGACACAGGCAGCGCCTGGGATCTCGAAACAGGAGTGACTTGCTATGGTCGAACTGAATTCGACAGGGCGGAAGCTGGCGGATGCCGCTCGCGTGCAGTCTGACGGCGCTGTGTCGAAACTTGCGCGCGCTGGGCCGGTCGTCGTCACGGGTGCCGCTGGATTCATCGGATTTCACGTCGCGTCGCGGCTTTTGCGACACGGCGTCGAGGTTGTCGGCGTCGACAATTTCACGCCCTACTACGATCCAAGGCTAAAGGAAGAGCGATTTGCACGCCTCTGTGCCGAGCCGAGGTTTACTCCCATGCGGATGGATCTTGCGGACCAGGCGCTCGTGAAAGCGCTGTTTTCCGACTTCCGGCCATCGCATTTTGTACACCTCGCCGCTCAAGCCGGGGTGCGCTATTCGCTCGTCGACCCACATGCCTATGTGCAGTCGAACATCGTCGCGTTTCTCAATATCCTGGAGGGTTGCCGGCACACCGGCGTCGGCCATCTCGTTTATGCCTCGTCGAGCTCCGTTTATGGCGCCAATCGAAGCATACCGTTTTCCGAGCACCATGGCGCCAATCATCCGGTCAGCTTCTACGCCGCGACCAAAAGCGCCAACGAATGCATGGCGCATTCCTACAGCCACCTGTTCGGCCTGCCCGTGACCGGATTGCGCTTCTTCACCGTCTATGGTCCCTGGGGCAGGCCCGACATGGCGGTCTATACGTTCACCCATGCCATAGCCGAGGGACGAACGATCGAAATCGCCAATGCCGGCCACGTGTGGCGAGATTTCACCTATATCGACGACATCGTCGAAGGGGTGGTTCGAGTGCTCGCCGCGCCGCCGCGCGCGGATCCCGATTGGGACAGTCAGGCGGCCGATCCCGCCACCAGTTCGGCGCCCTATCGGGTCTACAATATCGGCAATGACCGGCCCGAAGAAATCAACCGCCTGATCGCGATCATCGAGAAGGCGCTCGGCCGCCGTGCGCTTCGCGTCAATGTGCCTTTGCCTCCGGGCGACGTCCTAGAAACCCGCGCCGACGTCAGCGATCTTCGCCGCGCTGTCGGCTTTGCGCCGGCAACCGCACTCGAGGACGGCGTGCAACGGTTCGTGGAATGGTACCGGGATTTTCACGGAAAACCCGCCAGCCGGGAACGACAAGCGTTCATTCCGGCATAGGCGAGAAACGGGTGCCGGCGCGGCAACCGGAAGGAGGGCAACGCCGGTTCATCTACCCAAGCCCATGGGGTTCCACATGCGAACGGATGGCGTTCGCCCTGGAGCAGTTCACCATTCACGGAGATGGCGAACTGCTCTAACTATTTGTTTTGACGGGATTCTTGCGGGAGAACGTTTCACACTTTTCCCGGAATTGCCCTGGCCGGCAGCGTTGTGGTGCTCGGTCAGTCTGCCTTGGGATACGCCGGCACCGGAAATGGGCGCAGCTGCTGTCGGGCGCTGGACCCGACTCCCAAGAGGCGTCGGGCACGGCCAGTCAGCGGCTTCTCGAACAGGCGGTAGATGATGAGTGCCACGCCGAAAGTGGTCGCCAGCGCCAACGCGATAAAGGTCCAGGGGCCAAGCACCAAAATCAGGCCGGTTCGCCAGAAGAAGATGCGCATGGCGCGGATCACGAACGGATGCAGCAGGTAGAGAGCGTAGGACGCATCGCCAACACCAGCGCCCCATCGCGCGGCCAGGCTTTCCTGCCGCAGCTCGCCTGGTGCCAAGGCAGCACTCCAGACGATGAGAGATGCCGGGATGCCATAAACAACGGGGCGAGCAAGGCCGATCGAGATATCGGGAAAGGCCGCCGCGAGCATCAGGGCGGCCAGTCCTGTCGCAGCGACGCAGGCCCTGATGAAACCGGATGGCCGCAGGGTCGAGGTGCACATGATGCCGATTACCACGCCGAAGGCGAACTCGAGGATGATCGGATCGGTCCAGAACGCGAATGGCTCTCGCAAAGGCGCCGCGAGACGGCCTGCGAGCACCATCCCCACCAGGGTCGTGAGCAGGACCGTGACGGCCCAACGCATGGGGAGCACGATCGCCGCTGCAAACAACACGTAGAAAAGCATTTCATAGTTGAGCGTCCAACCTAGCTCGTAGAGAGGCTGAACGACGCCGTCAGGGCGAGTGGCGGGGATGAAGAAGTAGGATTCGATTACAAACCTGAAATTGATGTAGGTCTGGTTGAGGAAGGTGGGAGCGAGCAAAGCCACGGCAAGATAGAGCGTGGTGACCGACCAATAAAGCGGGACAATCCGGGCTATCCGGCGAGAAAGAAAGAGACGCGCGCCACCCGTCTTTGCGAACAGCTGTCGTGACGTGTGCACCATGATCAGGCCGGAGATCACGAAGAAGATATCGACTCCGGCGCTCCATGGTATCGGATCCCAGGCTTGAAAGGTGCGGCCGGCCTCCGATTCCAGCGTCGCCGCATCATGCTGGGCGTGGCGCAGCGCAACCGAAGTTGCCGCGAGGGCGCGCAGAACCTGGACCTGTGTGAGGGTTTGACGTTGACCGGGCTCGACAGGCGTCGATCTTTCGGACCGATGGCGCATCGAAGACGTCGAGGCCGCCGCCATTGGTTCTTGTCCCATGGATGCTCCGCAGCTTGCCACAACACGGTGACGCGCGTCCGGAACTCACGCATCCTTCATATGACGGACACAGCCGGTAAAATATGATGGCAGCAGGCCTTCAGCCATCTCGGATGGTGCCAAGCCCACCCGCCGCCGCGATGCCGATGAACATGCATCGGGGCCTTCGTTCACTGACTGGTCGACGACGGGGACCGGCACCGATGGATGAAGTGCCCTCATTTGCCCGCCCTCAAGAACCAATTCCCTTGCTGGGCGTCAATCGCGTTCGGCCTGATCGAGAGCAGGGCAAAAACCAAGCCCGGCAAGATTTTCAGTCGCTTGCCGATATAGATGGCCATGGCAACGCTCCAGATACTTAGGGCAAGCGCGACACCCACGGCAGCGCCGATCGGGCCGTAGATCGCGACGCCGACGGCACAGGCTATGATGTTGGCCGCGGCGCCGGCGATCATCGTCGTTGCGGCGGCCCATTCGTTTCCAGTCATGGTCAGGAGATTCTGCTGAGGCCCGCACAGCGCGACAAAGACATATCCCAAAATGAGAACACGCGCGATTGGCGCTCCCGCGATGTAGCCCTCACCGAAATAGCTCAAGAACGGTTCGACGATCAGCATCATGGGGATGGCCACCGCTATGGCGCCACCGGCGGAAAGCAACGTAGCCCGTGCAAACAGCTGCTGCAGGGCCTGACGATCTCCCCTGGCATGCAGATCGGCCGCGGTTGGCGAAAACATGGTGGCGACGGCGATGCGAGAGAGTCCCACAAGCATCGCGACATTCAACGCCAAGGCGAAAATACCGGCTTCACGAATATGGTCTGTCCAGCCCAAAACCAGCACCCCTGCCCGGCTGACGAAAACATCGAGCCCGGTGATGAGCATGAGCGGGGGGGCAGCAAACCACCATTCCCTTGATGCATAACTGGGTTGAGTCTGCCGCAAGCCAGATGGTTCGAACCTCCTCGCGGTGATGAACACCAGCCCAACCGTGAAGGCGGAACTTATCAGCACCGCCACCATCACCGCCGGCGCGTCCACGACCCATAGAGCGGACTTGGCCATGATCGCCACCAATATCAGCAGGAGCCCATCTCGCACGATGCGCTCCGGCAACAGCGCCGAGACGACGCCCCCAAAGGCGCGTATGACCGTAGCGCCAATGGCATAGGCGGTAATCAAGGGTACGGCCGCCATGCCAAGCACGATACTGATCTCAAGTCCGCTTCGCATATGATCCGATCGCGCGTGATCCGAAAAGAAGAGGACCAAGGCAGCGCCCGTCATTCCGAACAGCGCCGCCGCAAGAAGCGATTTCTGCAGAGCGAATTTTATCACCCCCCGCGCCAGATCAAGCCTGCCGTTGGCTCTGTAGGCGGGCACAAAACGCAGCAAGGATACATTGAAACCAAGCGTTGCCAGATAGGCGAGCACTGAAGTCCAAGCCAGAACATAGGAATAGATGCCGTAATTGCCGGGTCCGATGAGACGTGCAATGGCCAGTTGTGCAAGGCTCGTCAGCCCGGCACCTCCGATATATATCATAAGGGCGAAGACGCTTGCCCGAGCGAGCCGCGAGCCGACGTCCTTGTTCCGTCGAGGTGTGGCTATTGAGGGAGGGGCAGCGGGATAAACTGAAGCCTTTCGAGACACGCGACTGTCGAGACCCATGACATGGGTTTCGGGGACGCCTTCTCTTCGGTCTTGACCTGCCAATCCCCTATCCATCCGCGAAAGCGCGGAAATGACTTGCTTCTCGACTGTACAAATACCCTTGAACTTCGATTGACTGTCGACATTGTCGACGGGAATAATTTTTTGGCCGGAAGTCGCGAGAAGACCATTTATGGATTCGAACACATCAACGGAGAGCATATTCACGTTCAAGTCGGCCTCAAAGACCCGCTCCGCCGGCGGTTGATGCTTGATCCGCTGCCGTAAACGGTTCTCCACGACATCCGACGGCACCACCAGCCTGATGGTGAGATCGGCCCGCGGCGCGAGGCTGAGCGCCGTTGCGAGCACATCGTTGTCTGTGTTCCCATTGAAAATCGCCAGCGATCCAATCGCTTGAACGTATCCTTGGTCGAAAATTATAATATCAGGCGATTGCCTGGCCCGGCTCCAGCAATGCGAAAGATGCAAAATATATCGCCAGATTCGAGCACGCCAGATTCGCTTCTTTGGTGTTATCAATCTTACCATCGACAGCGAAATCGACAGATCGTTCGCTATCCCGCCCGAGGAAAGCAATATTCTTAGAGTGGAGAATATTGCCGACGCGATTCTCGTGATGAACAGAACGATTCCAAGATCAAGGCTTCCCGCCCTCGTGCTGGGCTTATAGCTGAGGGCGACCTTGGCGTTATAGCCTTTCCCACGCAATTGCTCTGCCAGCGCGTGTGCAAAGGTTGTTTTGCCGGATCCTGGCGGTCCAAAAAATTCAATGATCATTCCGGGTCAGGTCCGATTGCGGGAACGCACCTAGTTCCCTGTGGTATTTGGCGGAAAGCGGAGGCACGGCCCATCAAACCTTCGCCAACAGGAGGTCGGCGTTATCCCCGAGCCGGTAGCCGCCGTGCCTCTTTAGATTCACCTGGGTGAGCACGCTCCCTACTGGAACGGCAACGGATCCACCGCCCCGGAGCGACTCCAGAACACCACGGGCAATGCTGCGCCTCGTCCTGTCCCAGCGAACGGCGAAAAGCACCGCGTCAGCCCAGCGCTTCAGAAGTCTGGTTTCGGGGCCGTCGAGTCCCAGGGGCCCGTTCATGATGACGACGTCGTAGACCGAGAGCAGTTCATCGGTGAACTGGGATTTGTCGACCGTCGACAGAAGTGTCAGCAGATCATCCGAAGGGGCTGGGGCGGCCATGAGGTCGATGCCGACTTCTGGCATTCTCGTGATTGCATCCTGCAGCGCGCAGCGTTCACTCACATAGTCTCCGAAGGAGTTGTGAGCCTTGATGGTGCTGAATTCACCACGAAACTCGTTCGTGAGCCGCACGTCCTTGCGATCGAGGTCGAGGAAAAGCACCCTTCCGCCCAGTCTCGTTGCCGCCAGCGCCAGGCTCCATGCCAGTTCTGTCTTGCCCTCGTCCTGGATGCTGGACGTCACGAGGATGATATGCGGCGGCTGACCCCTGCCCTGAGTGGGCGCCGCGGTGACGAGAAGGGATGTCGCGGCTCGACTGAACGGTGAGTTCTGCTGGCCCAGTACCAGATGCCGCAGCTGTCTCGCATGAAGTCCCGAAACCTTGGGAAGCAGCCCTATGCACGGAATCCCAAGCTCGGCTTCGGCTTCAGCTTCGCTGCGCAAGGTCTGATTGAAGTTGTTGCGGATCAGAACGAACACCGCCCCCATCAGGCCAAACACGATCATGCCGGGTGGAATCAGGAAAATTGGCGACAGGGTCTTGGGATTTGACGGCGCCCATGCCGTCGAAAGGACCGCTACGCCTGGCGAAGGAGCGGCGATGCGCCGTATCAGATCCTGCTGGCGGCCAAGCAGTTCGTTGTAGTGCTGTGTCACGATGGCCACCTGCGGCTCAAGGGCGCGCAATCCGGAAAGCTGGCTCGCGGTGTCGGCCACGGCCGCATCGAGCACTCTCTTGCGGTCCTCGAGAGCCGCGACCTGCGCGCGGTAGACATTCGCCTCCGCGGCGATGTGTGCGATGGCCTGTTCCATTTCGAGGGTGATCGCGCTGCCCGGATCGCCGTCCGCAACGGCCGGCTGGCGTGCCATCAGGTCCGTCAACACAGGCGATCCGATCTCTTCAGCTATGGCCGAGACAGAGGCGCCCGCCTTTCGCAGGTCCTCGATATGGCTAAGGCGCGATTCCGAGGCGGAAAGATTGGCCTTCGACAAGAAAATCTGCCGGCCGAGCTCCGCTGTTTCATTGGCTGCGTTGTTGGCCGCACTTTGATCAACGGCGCCGTGTGTCAGCCGGTAGGTCTCCAGCCGATCGGTCGCGGCGACCAGATCCTTTTGTACTTGCGGCAGACCGGCGACCAGCGACTCCAGCTCGAGCTGATCCGATGCACGACGTTTCTGCACGAGGTCTTCGATATAGACCTGAGCGAATGTGTTGGCGATGAGCGCTGCACGCGCCGGACTGGCATCGGTGAAGCCGATGGTGATGACGCGCGAGCGCAGCTCTTGTCCAACCCTCATCCCGTTCCGCAGCGTCTTCAGCTCGGCGGCATCGGCGGCATCAGCCGCTTCCGGACTTCCCGCCGCCGGCTTGCCCTGCGACCAGATCCGGTTCAGGAGATTGCTCACGAATGAGCCAGTGGCGGGCGGGACGGCACTGATGCCGCTCTTTCCGGCAGCGTCGGCATCCTGAGCCTTGCGTAGTGCCACCAGAACTCGACGCAGGTGGGCTTGCGACGAGAGCATCGTCAGATGGTCATCTATGCTCGAATCCAGGGAGTCTTGAACGAGCGCCGCGCCACCCGGATTGCCGGTGCTTGGGGCGTCGATGATGACCTGCGTCGTCGCCTCGAACAGCACCGGACGGGTAAGGCCCGCCAGGCCGGCCAGGATGCCACCCAGAAGGGCGATGGCAAGCAACAACCATTTTCTCGTCGCCAGGGTGGTGACAAGCTGATGGAAGGGAGACGACGGTTGCATATGCTCGCGCGGCGGTCGCCTCATCCGCGAATTGGTGTCAAGCGTAGCGACGGCCATTTGCGTAGCGCGCGGAAGTCTGGCGCGGCTGGCTATGGAACCTTCCATCTCAATCCCCTGTCAGTTCGATATCGTAAGAAAGATGCGTTGCCGGCGCCGATGGCCGCATGGCTTCGTTGCGCCACGCCTGGAACATCAGCAGCGGCCACAAGTCGCGGAAATGATCCTGGTTTCCACGCAGGTGATCGCGCCAACATGCGTCGACCTTCGCACAGTCGATGACCCCGTCTGCGGACAGGCGTATCGTGGCGATGATATCGGTTGCCCAGTCGCGCAGGGGTCCTTTCAGCCAGGCCCCGACCGGAACGTCGAAACCTTGCTTCGGCCGATCGACCAGTGAGCGCGGGACATAACGATCGAGGAGCTGGCGAAGGATCCATTTGCCCTTGCCATTACGGACCTTGGCACTGGTCGGAAGGCGCCAGGCGAATTCCACGACGCGATGGTCCAGGATCGGGCACCGCCCCTCGAGGCTGTTGGCCATGGTGGCGCGATCGAGCTTCACCAATATGTCGCCCGGCAGATAGCCTGTCATGTCGTCGAACAGGAGACGCGAAAGCAGGTCGTCGAGCTTTGCTGCGACGGCAAGCGATGCCGGCGGCTTGTGATGAAGGAGGCTGTTGGTGGAAGACCCCGTCAGTTGCCGAAGCAGTTCGTCTTCATCTCGCGCCGCGAGCAGGGCGGCGAGGCGGTTCAACCTGTCACCGCGCAATCCGTGCCGCATACTCGCCGAAAGCGGCAGGCTGCCGAAGATGTCTCGGTGGGAGGCCTGAGCCAGCAATCCAGCCCCCGCCGCCAACATTCGACGAAACGATGATGGCAGCTCATGCTGCCTTCTGAGGCGGGTTGCCAGGAAGTGCCGGGAATAGCCCGCGAAACACTCGTCGCCACCATCGCCCGATAGCGCCACCGTTACGTGCTGCCTGGCGAGGCGCGAGACCAGCAGCGTCGGTATCTGCGACTCATCGGCGAACGGCTCGTCCCAGATCCGCGGCAGTTCCGGAATGACGTCAAGCGCCGCGGCCGGTGAAAGGTGAAGTTCGGTATGATCGGTGCCCAGATGCCGAGCAACCGCGGCCGCATGGGGAGCCTCGTCGAACCCGCTCTCGCCGAACGCTATTGTGAACGTGCGAACGGGCTTCCGGGACTGTGCCTGCATCAGCGCGACGACCGCCGAGCTGTCGATTCCGCCCGACAGGAAGGCGCCAAGCGGGACATCTGCAATCATGCGTTCCTTGACGGCAAGGCTAAGCAGCCTGTCGAGCTCCGTCGTAAGCTCCTCGTCGCTGCCGGCGATCGGATCCCGCTGCGCCTTGCTGGCGACATCGGCCAGCGACCACCAGCGGCGAACACGATGCGCAAGCGACCCGGCGCCGCGGGCATTGGCGAAATCCGCCGCCGTCACCGACAGGACTGAACCAGGCGGCAGCTTGAACACGCCCTGCCAGATGCAAAGGTCATCCGGCACCCACCCTTTCGAAAGCATCGTCGCCGCCGCATCGACATCGAGTTCAGGGTTGAAGCCGGGGAAGCTCGTGATCGCCTTCAGCTCCGAGGCGAAGACGAGCGCTTCACGTGTCGAGGCGACATAGAGCGGCTTTTTGCCCATTCGGTCGCGGGCGAGGTGGAGAATCCGTTTCTTCAGGTCCCACAGCCCGAAAGCGAACATGCCGGCGAAGCGCTGGAGTGCCGTATCGAGGCCCCAGCTCTCGATCGCGCACAGCATGACTTCCGTGTCGCTGGTGCCACGGAAATGGTGGCCCTCCCCCTCCAGTTCGCGACGCAGATCGCGGAAATTGTATATTTCGCCATTGAAGGTGATGACATACCGGCCGCTTGCGGAATGCATCGGCTGGCGACCCGCCTCCGAGAGGTCGACGATGGCCAGGCGCCGGTGTCCGAAGGCGATCCCCGCCTCACGGCTCATCCAGAATGCCTCGCCATCAGGCCCGCGATGACGAAGGGCCATCGCCATCGGCCCGATCGCCCTGAGGGCATTGGTATCGGCTGCATCTGGCGCCAAGAGAATTCCGGCGATCCCGCACATTCTAATATCTCCTCTGACGAATGATCGTGGGAACCGACTGAGGTGTTCCAGCGACAAGGCAGAGGGTCAAAGAAAACCACACGATCGGATGGCGGATGATCAGGTGCGGAGCACTGAAGACAGCGATCGATGCCGTAAGCGCCACGAGAGCGTCCAGCCTCGCACGCCAAGCGGACCAGGCGGCCGAGCCGAGGATCCACACCAGGGCCAGGACTGAAATCAGGCCGCCCTGAGTGTAGAGATCGAGGATCGTGCTATGGGCCTCGAAAGGCCGCGGCAGAAACTGCTGATTGACCACGGGCGGAGTATCAAGGTGTGGGCCTGGGCCGAGACCCAGAGAGCCGGATCTTGCCCCCTTGTCCAATGCCGCGTCCCAAAGATAGAGGCGAAGTGCCGCGGTTTCCGCGGTCGCTTCCCCGCCCTTGTCCTTGGTGAGGCTCTTGGCGAAATCTTCGGCGCTGGCGGCCTCGCTGAGCGCGTAAGGCGCCATCGACACCGCCAATGGAAGGAACGCAACCGCGAGCAGGAGGGCAAGTTGGCGCGAAAGGCTGGCCTTGCCGCCGTCGCCTGCCAGCAAGGCCCGAAGCCGCAATCCCAGAAGGATCAGGCAGGCCAGGACTGTCGTATAGAGATAGGTATCGCTCTTTGTCAGCCTTCCGACATAGAAGGTGATGATCAGGCTGAATAGCCCAAGGCATCTTCCCCACGGATTGCTGGTGGTTATGGCAAGATGCAGGGCCAGGGGACCAAGCAGAGCGCAGTAGAGCGCAAGCTGGTTCGGATTCTCGGACCAGCCGGAAAAGCGGTCCCAGTACCAGGGACGGACGCCAGACTGATGGATCCAGCCGAAACCAACCCCTAGCTGAACGACAAAGCAAGCACTCGCGATAGCGACCATCCACCAGGCGATACGACGTAAACGGACAGCCGCGTTCGGCTCCGCTGCGGCCAGGCAGGTGACACAGGCCAACAAAACGTACGCCATCGTGTCATGCAACAACGGATCGAGAAACAATGTGGTCGTCATAAAGCCGATGATGGAACCGACGCCCAGGGCAAGCGTCAGGATCAGCCAGAAACGTGCAAGTTTGGCCAGGGCCGGCGTTACCTCCAGCCGGCCGCCAGCAAGGACCCGCGTGATCGACATCAATATCCAGAGCGTGAGGAAGAGTTCGCTGTAGCCGAACGGCAGCCCCGGAATGCTGAGCTGCACCGCGTAGGACATTGCTATGCCGATGGCCAGGAACGCATCACGGATCATTGCCGCGCCTCACCCAATCGGGGGTTTCGCGCACGCTCTTCCATCATGGTCGCGGGGGCCGATCGAGCAAGACTGCCGCTGCCACCGAGCACGGTCTTGTATAGCTCGCAATACTGATCGACGACCCACGACAGCGAAAAGCGCTCCCGCACGAGTCCGACGGAACGGCCGCCCATGATTTTTCCGCGGGCGCGGTCGGACAGGATCTCGATTATTCTGGATGCGAAGCCTTCCGCATCGCGCGGCGCGACGAGATAACCGTTCCAGCCATCCTCGACCACGTCATTGCAGCCCGGCATTCTCGAGGCCACGATTGGCAATCCGGACAATCCCGCTTCCAACAGCACGCGCGGAATGCCCTCGCGATATTGCGTCGGAAACGCGAACAGATCGGCCATGCCAAGGAGGGCCGGAACATCCCGCCTTGACCCCAAGGCGATCACGTGAGGAGCATATCGCTCGATATCGGACTTGTTGACCGCAAATGGACCTTCCGAATCCTGCGGGCCGACGAGCACGAAACGTGCATTGGGCCTCTCGGAGAGGATGCGGGGAACCGCCTTGAGCAGGGTCGGGATCCCTTTCTGACGGGTCAGCCGACCGACAAAGATCACGACTTCGGCCGACTGAAGCCCCAGTTCCTCGCGCATCGTGGCGGCCGACGGACCACGATACCTTGCTGTCGAGAATGCATCCAGGTCGATGCCAGAGCTGCGGATCAGCCGCGCTTTGCCGTTGCCCACCAGCCGGTAGCGCTCGAAGAAGGCTTGATCGTCGCGATTCTGGAAGACGGTCATCGCTGTCCACAAGGACGCGAGGCCCTGAAGAGCGCAGAAGACCGGACGCAGCGCCAGAGCGCGCGGCTCCAGCGACGAGAATGTCCACCCAAGGCCATTGATGGTGCGGATGACCGGAACCTGCCCGCGCACGGCCAAGGGGGTCAGGAGATTGGGCTTGGTGTCGAAACTTTGAACGATGTCCGGACGCAGTTCGGACATCAATTTGCGGACCGTGCCGAGAGCGCCCCATTCCCCTCCGCCGCTGCTAAAGCGGTCGAACCCAAATCGGCGATGGGGAATGCCATGGAGGGAGAAGGCGGCCCCCGCATCGCTCGACACGGCAGTGACTCGAAAACCCTTCTCGCGCATCGCCAGCAGGAATGGGATTCTGAGGCGGTGATCCTCGCCTCCGATGCAGACAAGGTGCGGGCTCATCCCATGCCCCCAGGATGCCGGCAGTATCCCGACCGCATCAAATGGCTGGCTCTTGGATCTGCTCTCATGGCCGTTCATCGCCCCTACGCACACAACGCCAAATCCACGCTAGGAGCAGGCCTTCCCGCTGTCCTCGTCTGTTTGAATGAAGCAGGGCGTTGGACGATGCGGCGATGATCGGTCGGCGCATATCGGATCGCCGAGTCCGGTCCGGAATCATTCGTTCTAACGATGCCACGACCGGCATGGTCGCGTAGGACACTGCAAAGCCAGTCAGCAAAAGGGGGACTGTGTTGGAAGCGTTCGAGCGCCTGCGTTCAGAAAGCTCGTTCCCACGCCCCTTGGCGTCCGTTAGTGGGCTGGCAACGCGGCAGGACGTTACGATAGATCGCAATATCGGACCTCCAGACGATTTCACATGGAAACGGGCATCGACCCGCCCTCTGGACGTGGACGGACCAACCAGCCATCCATTCCAATGGATGGGCGACGATTTCTCTGAAAAACCGGCGTTCTGGCATCTGGAGCGAGTTGTCGAAAGATGCCCGGACAAAACCGCGATCAGTGACGGCTCTACATCGCTCAGCTTTGCGGAATTGTTGAACGCAGTCCGAAACCTGGCGGGTGCGATCGCTGGTTCTGTCCCACCGGGCAAGGCGGTCGGGCTCCTTATCGGAAATACGTTGTGGTATCCGGTGGCCATGCTCGCCGCGATGCGCGCTGGCAGGCCCGCCGTGCCGTTAAATCCCCGGGATCCGTTTCAGCGTCTCGCTGCGATTGCCACCAGCGCGCGGCTGGCCGCGATCGTCAAGCCAGGACCAGGCAAGCCGGCAGGCTGGCCGGATGCCTCGCCCCTGGAATGGATCGATGCGGCAAGCTGCATGGCCGCAACGGAGGGCAGCTTGCCGGCGCTGCCGTCCGATCCGTCGGTCGATGCCCCGGCAATCGTTCTGTATACATCAGGCAGCACCGGGGCTCCGAAGGGCGTCGTGAACAGCCAACGGGCGATCCTTCACCGCGTCCAGCAATATGTAGATGCCTGCCACATCGGTCCTGACGATGTGTTCATGCCGCTGACAGGGCCGGCGACAATCGCGGGATGCCGCGAGATGATGACCCCCATGCTGTGTGGGGGCACATTGTATCTCCTGGACATCGAGAGCGCCGGCATTCGAGCCGCCCGCGACAATTTCCAGAAATGGCGGGTGACGGTCGCCTATCTAGTGCCCGCGCTGCTGCGTGTGCTGATGAATGGTTCCGCGTCCGACACATTCTCTTCACTGCGGATCGTGCGCGTTGGTGGAGAAAAGATCTTGTGGTCGGACATCGACCGGCTCCGCGCCAGCGTTCCCGAGTCCTGCTTTGTGCAGATCAGCTATTCGTCCACGGAAACAACAGGCACGCAGTGGTTCCTGCCGAGGGACTACCCGGAACAGGGCGCAACGGTCCCGGTTGGCTTCGTCCTCCCCGGCATCGAATACACGGTCGTGGGGGAAAACGCATGCGAGGTCGCTCCGGGGGACGAGGGCGAGTTGTTGATCAAAAGCAACTACACCACGCTGGGCTATTGGGTGGATGGGGAAAACGTCCCTCTTCAGGCAAGCTCCGCCGATCCCCAGCTTCGGATCTTCGCAACGGGTGATCTGGTCAAGGTCGACGACACTGGACGGATGTGGATCGTCGGGCGAAAGGGACGCCAGATAAAGATCAACGGAAGACGCGTCGAACCCGCCGAACTGGAACTCGTCCTGCGCCGCGCGCCTCAAGTGAATGATGCCGTTGCGGTGGTGACGGACGCGAACGAACTGGTGGCCTTCGTCGTCCCCGCGAGACCGGGCGGAAGCAAGTTCATTGCTGATTTGCGCGACTTGATCAGGACAGCCCTGCCCCCGGCGGTTCATCCAACACGTCTGCACAGTGTTGAGGAGATACCGCAGCTCAAGGGCGGCAAGGTCGACGGCGTCAAGTTGCGGGATCTGGATCGCGCGCTGAATGCGCAAGACGCCCAAAACGCGCAAGATGTCCGGCAGGCGACCGACCCGCTCGATATCGAAGGTGCCGCGGCCGCCGTATGGGAGAGGATACTCCCGGGTAAGAAAGCGGCTGGCAGCCACTGGGACGATGCCGGTGGCGATTCACTGAAGCTGCTGCAATTCGTCATGGAACTTGAGACAGCTTTGGGGCGTGAGCTCAACCTGGACGCGTTCACTGTCGGGATGAGCTTCGCAGATGTCGTCAGGGCAGCGTCTCCAGGGCAAGATGGAGGCAGCTCGCGTGTCGATGCCTCCGGCCCCAAGCCCATCCTGTTCATTGTGCCGGGATCGATCGGCTACGGTCCAAGTCTGGCGGCCTTCGGCGCCGAAATGGGCACTGTCGCCAAGGTTGTCGCGGTGCGCTACGGGGATCTCAACGATCTGCTCAAGGGCCATGACACAATACCGCGAATGGTGGATGCGGTCGTCGAGCAGATCAGCCAGGCCCAGCCAGAAGGCAATGTCAATCTGATCGGCTATTCGCTTGGCGGCGGTGTCGCGTTCGAGGCCGCCGCCAAACTTGTTGCCGCGGGTCGATCGGTCACGTTCCTGGGAATCCTCGACACCAACATCGGGCCAGGGCGGCACAACTACCGCGAAACCCTTGCACGCACCGCCCAGCGCATCCGCGCGCATAGGGTGACGGTGGATCGCATGACCTTGCGGGCGCTCGCAAAATTGTTTGCCCAATTTGGTGCCGAGGCTGTGCTGGCAAGGGGCATCGACTGGCTGAAGTGGAGGGCTTTTGCCAGGACGCGATTCATTCTGCGCCTCGAGCTCGAGGAAATCCTGCGCATGCGTGCATTTGGCCAGTGGCTCGCGCGACCGAAGCCCGCATTGCCGATTACCGCCACCCTGTTCCGGTGCAGGCGCACAGGCGTTCCGGCAGACCTTGGCTGGAGTGCTTTCGTTGCCGATCTGAGCATAGTCCCGATCGTGGGCGGACACCTCGACATGCTCATTGAACCCCATCTCAGCCATAACCGTCCATTGATAGAAAGGGCATTTCTGGTGCGCGGCACATAACAAATAGATGGCCGCGATGCGCGCTCCACTGTTCTGCGTGGAGCGCTAAATATCTTTGGTAATCAAATGCCTCGGAGCCAAGACAGCTATCCGACTTCGTAATGTTTTGTTTGCGATGATCAACGATTCTATCAAGGGGCGCCGGTATTTGATTTGTCTCTAAAGTATCCTTTCCACTAGGCAGGCGTGGGGCACCTACCGAATCGGACGAAGGATATTTGCATGACAACCCTCCACTATGCCTCGGGTGGGTCGGCCTCCCAGGTCGCAACCGCCGGATTCAACCTTGTCGACGTTTCATCCGTGGACGAACTCAACGCCCTGCCGGCCGGCACGAAAGGCCTGGTCTGGCTCGATGAAGCCAATGGGGCGACCTCGTCCTTTATCCAGAAAGTCACGCCCTTCATCGGCAATCCGAAGGTGTTTGGCTTCTTCCTCGTCGATGAGCCGGACCCAACCGGCAAATGGGGAACCTACGCCACCGCCGCGAATTTGAAGGCGGAATCCGACTGGATCCATTCGCATTTTCCAGGCGCCAAGACCTTCATAACCATGATGAACATGGGGTCTTCCGCAAACCCTGATTTTTCGAACACCTACAATCCTGCCAACACGCATATCGACTATTACGGGCTGGATCCCTATCCGGTGCGCACCGGAACAAGCACGGTCGACTACAACATGATCGACAGGACCGTGGCCGCGGCTGTCGCCTCGGGCATCCCGGTCAGCCAGATCGTTCCGGTTTACCAGACATTCGGGGGCGGCAGCTTCACGACCGACACGGGCGGCAAATACGTGCTTCCCTCCGTCGCCCAGGAGCAGACCATGCTGGACCACTGGTCCAAGCTGGTTCCGACCCCCGCTTTCGACTATGCCTATGCGTGGGGTTCCCAACAGGGTGACACGGCGCTTGGAAACTCGCCGGCGCTGCAGGCTCTTTTCCTCCAGCACAACCAGAGCGACGGCGGCACATCTTCAAGCGGCGGCAGCAGTTCATCCGGCGGCACCACCGTGACGCCGCCGCCCATCACCACGCCCGTGCCCCCGACGACCGGCACGCCCGTGCCCCCGACGACCAGCACGCCTTCGAGCAGCGATCACGTCTTCTACGGCACTGGCGGGGCGGACGTAATGCACGGCACCACCGGCGCCGACACGATGGCCGGTCGTGGCTACAACGACACCTATTATGTCAACAACGTCGGTGACAAGGTGGTGGAACTGAAGGGCGGCGGCAACGACACCGTGCTGGCATCGGTGAGTTATGCGTTGTCGGCCGGGTCGGAGATCGAACATCTCGCCACCACGAGCCGATCCGGCACAACCGCCATCAACCTCACCGGAAACGAGTTTTCCCAAACCATAGACGGCAATGCCGGCAACAACGTCATCAATGGCGGTGGCGGGCAAGACGTCCTGACCGGAAATGGGGGCAAGGACGTCTTCGTCTTCAATTCCGCCCTCAAGGCCAGCAATGTCGACAAGATCACAGACTTTAATGTGTACCAGGACAAGATCCAGCTCGACCACACCATATTTGCCGGCCTTCAAAAGGGCGCCCTTCCCACCTCGGCCTTCTTCGCCGGCGCGGGTGCTCACGACAGCAACGACCACATCATTTACAACAGCTCGACCGGCGCGCTCTCTTTCGACAGCGATGGCACAGGCAGAGCACATCAGATCCAGTTCGCTACCCTTTCTCCGCACCTATCGTTGACGGCATCCTCGTTCATCGTAACGTGAGCCTTGGGGACGTCAGACCCTGATCAAAAGGGTCTGACGTTTTCTTGAATGCACCTCGGCGGAACGAAATCGCTCCAATGAGCTTTTGTTCGTCATGAGCGCTCGCGGCATCGAATTCCTGCACAAATGGGTGGAGGAAAATGTTCCACCTTATTCGACGGCCGATCCGGCCCTCGCGGCGAAGCTCGCCGAACAGGCGACCGCGGACGCCATCAAGGCGGGGATTCGGCCTGAGGAAATCTCGGAAGAAGTCGGAAGCATGCTGACCACCATGCTTGAAGTCCTCGATCACCGTGACACCGAGTGATTGCTCATCCGGCTGCATCGGCAGCCGGCATCGGTGTGTGGGACCTGTATAGGGGGTTATCCTCGATCCCTTTGGACCAGGACACGCGCCTTCTCCGCGGCAGACCGCCTGATGGCATCGAGTACATGCATTCCCGCCACCGCGTCGCTGATTGGCCAGGACTGCTCGATCTGACCCCTTATGGCGCGCGCAAACTCGCGGACCTCTTCTTCATATTGGTTTGCCGGCGCAAAGCCGATGACTTCGACATCCCGGTCATAAATATCGTCACGCTTGCGCAGCTTGATGATCGTCTCTTGCTTTGCCGAGGGCCAGACGGCGACCGGGATTTCCATCCAGCCGTCCGTACCGATAACCATGATCCAGTGTGCCCATGCCTGCAGCAGGGCGCCGCTGAACAGAAGATTGCGGTTGTCGGGAAATTCGAGCAGGCCGGCGACAGCAATATCGACACCATCGGGCGCGAGCTTTTCGAATGTCGCGGTCGCGGCGATCGGCTCAGCCTCGAAGAGGAAGCGGGCTGCCGTTATCGGATAGACGCCAACGTCTCCCAAGGCACCTCCGCCGAGTTCCGGCTGGAACCTGATGTCCTGCGGATTGTCGTTGATCACACTGTAGGTAGCGTGGATCTGGGTGACGCGTCCGAGCCTGCCACTGCGGATGATTTCACGCGCGGCGAGCCATCGTGGATGATATCGGACCATGAAGGCCTCCGATATCTGCACACCCGTCTGCAGTTGAACCTCGGCCAGGCGCAGGGCGTCCGCCGCATCCAAGGCAAGTGGTTTCTCGCACAGGACGTGCTTGCCGGCCCTCGCCGCGGCAATTGCATCTTCGACGTGCCGATTGTTCGGCGTCGGGATATAGATTGCCTCGACCTCGTCGTCGTTCAGCAAGTCGGTAAAAGACGTATAGTGTTTCGAAATACCGAATTCCGAGGCGACGCGGGCCGCACGAGATCCGTCGCGTGAGGAGATGGCTACCACTTCACACTCCGGTACGGCTTTCATCGCCGGTATCACCCAGTCACGGGCGATCTTCGCTGTCGACACAATCCCGAAACGGACCGGCTTCATCGTCTTGCTCTCTCTTGCATCTGATGGATCACACGCTCGGGCGCAGGCGAACGAATGTGGACTTCGCCTGCATGAATTCCAGTAACCCGTCAGGACCGTTTTCCCTGCCGAGCCCGCTGGACTTGCTGCCGCCGAATGGCAGTTGGGGAACCGTCTCAAGATAGGTGTTGACGTAGACAAACCCGCTTTCAAGGGCACTGGAGACAGCCATTGCGGTGTCGAGGTTAGAGGTCCAGATGCCATTGGCCAGGCCGTAATGTGTCAGGTTGGCCAGCGCGACTGCTTCGGAAACATCCTTGAAAGTGGTGACCCCAAGCACCGGTCCGAATATCTCCTCGCTGAAGATCGTCATGTGCGGCTGGACGCCGGTGAATATGGTCGGTTCGACGAAATAGCCGTCGCGCAGTCCCGGGCTTGTCGGCGCTCCTCCGCCTGTCACGAGCGTTGCACCTTCCTCCCCGGCCTTTTCGATGTAATCGAGAACCTTCCGCTGATGCTGCGCATGAATCATCGGGCCGAGATCGGCATCGACGTCGTCAGGCGTACCAAGCTTCAGCGCCCTGGCCTTTTCGGCCAGCTTCGAGACAAACTCCGATGCAATAGTTTCCTGGACCAACAGCCTTCCGCCGGCGCAACACTCCTCACCCTGATTGATCGTGAAGGCAGCGAGCGCACCGGCGACCGCCGCGTCGAGATGCGCGTCGGCGAACACGATGTTGGCGCCCTTGCCGCCGAGTTCAAGCGCCACTTTCTTCAGCGACTGGCCGGCAAGGCTGGCGATCTTGCGCCCAACGGCGGTGGACCCCGTGAAGGAGATCATGTCGATGTCCGGATGCAGGCACATGCCCTGGCCAACCACCTCGCCCGTGCCGGGCAGGACCGCAAGGACTCCGTCGGGGATTCCAGCCTGCTTGGCCAATCGCGCATATTCGATCGCCGTGCCCGCTGTGAGCTCCGAAGGCTTGATCACGACGCAACATCCCGCAACGAGGGCGTAGGGCAACTTCTGAAACAGGGTCACCGTCGGAAAATTCCAGGGAAGAATCATGCCGATGACGGGAAGTGGCTCGTAAGTCACAAGGCCCAGTTTCTCGGCACCCTCGTGATTGACGACACGGCCGGGAATGCTCCAGGCGAGCGACGCGGCATAGCGCAGCAACTCCACCGACCACTCGATCTCGCCCTTGGCGGCAGCGATCGTCTTCCCTGCTTCATCAGCCTCGATGCGGCTGAGCGTTACGAGATTCTCAAGGATGAGATCGGCCCAACGCAGCAGGATCTTCCCGCGCTCGCTTGCCGCAAGCCCCTTCCATCCGCCTTTCCTGAACGTCTCCTTGGCGAGAACGACCGCACGGTCGAGTTCTGTTGTCCCGGCGAGATGAACTCTGGCGACGCTTTGGCCTGTGGAAGGCGAATTTCTCTCGAAGAGAGCGCTTCCCGCGGGCAACTCGGCAGCCCCATTGATCCAGATGCCGTATTCACGTTTGGTCATTTCAGAATCCCGACGAAGATCGGCAAGGCAGGAGACGCTTCGCATCCCGCGGCTTCAGGTCAGTCATGCAGCTCTTTGGAGATCGGTGGCCCGACCACGAAGTCAGCGAAAGCCACCTCGAACCCCGCACGTTGCGGAGAGCAGCACATCATGCCGACGTCCACCCGGTCGGATGGCGGGAAATAGCCGAGCCTTACCGGCTTCCAGCTGTTGTCGGCGGAATCCAGATACTGAACGCGAACCGCTTCGCGATGCCGGGTGAGGCGGATCCTCACGCCCGCCGGATCCGTCGGAATGGCAACCAGGGACCAGTCCGAGACATCGTTTGTGATAACGACGGAAAAGTACATCCGCCCGTCGGTAAACTCGATTCCGGCTTTCACCCAATGTGTTTCGCCGAGCCGCATCATCAGGCCGGCCTGATCGTAGAGGGCTTCATATTCACCCTTGATCGTCACCTCGGCGGTGAAATCCCCGGTGACGCTGCGATACAGAAAATGGCCGTTGTCGCGCCAGAAACCGTAAAAGGTTTCCCTCCAGAAGTCGGTTTCGTGGCCTGTGGTGACACGAAGGAGACCGCCGTCGTTTGTGTATCGCGGTGGCTCGTTGAGCCATTTCAACTGTTCTTCCGCCATCTTCCCACCTTCCCATTCGTTTGCGCCTGTGGCGCCGAGACACTCAGCCAATGCCTGGGCCACAAGGGTGCCTGTCGATCAATTGAACCAGGTGTCGGATAGGCGGTAGCCTTCAGGGAACGGATCCTCGGGATCCACGCCGTAATGGCTCACACCCGTCAACCAGGCGCGACCAGAGACCTGCGGAATGACCGCCGGCACATCACCTGCCCTGGTTTCTGCGATGATCTCGCAGTCGAAAACCGTGTCGAGAATGGACAGGTGCCTGAATTTCTCACCGACAGCGAGATCGCCACGCGCATGAAGAAGCGCCATGCGCGCCGAGGTGCCTGTCCCGCATGGGCAGCGATCGAGCCGCCCGGGCGACACGACGACCGCGTTCTTGGATGTCTTGACGCCGTTGATGACCTCCATCGGGCCAGCAAATTCGGTCTGATTGATCGTATGGATGAGCGGATTTTCGGGATGGATCGACGGCAGCTGGATGGCCGCCGCCGCCTTGATCCGCTCGCCGATCTCGACAAGCTGCCTGGCCTCGCCGCGCGCGAGCGTCAGGTCCAGATCCGCCGAATTCACGATGCAGTAGATCATGCCGCCATACGCGACATCGACCCGCAGCGAACCAAGTCCCGGAACTTCGATCATGCTGTCGCGATGCATGACGAAGGAGGGGATATTGCGAAAGGTAATGCTCCGGCACTTGCCTGCCCGGCATTCGGCGATCACGTCCACCAACCCCGCGGGCGTGTCGACCCGCACGATCGTCTGAGGTTCCTTCATGGGAATCATTCCGGCCTCGAGCGCGACGGTCACCGTGCAGATCAGATTCGAGCCCGACATCGGCACGAAGTAATCGGACTCCATGACGATCATGCCGATGTCGGCATCAGGATGGATTGGCGGCGTGATGAGGTTGACGGCGGCATTCACGCTGCCCCTCGGATCGAACAGCAGCATGTTCCTGAGCCATGAGCTGTCGCGCTCCAGATTCTCCATCCTTTCGAACATCGTCGCCCCGCGCGGGGGGAGAATGCCACCCGTGATGACCCGGCCGACCTCACCTTCGGCGTGTGCGCCAACGACAGTTATAACGCGATCCAACTGCATGCTCGACTCCAGTGGCTTCTATATCCAATATCCAATATTTATTGAGAGCAAGCAATAGCCAATGGCGGCTTCGCGCAAAAATTACAAACCAACGATCAGGAGTTTTCGAAATCCGGCAGCGCCTGCAGGCCCGCCATCACGTCGTCACGAGCGTCCTCGATGTGCTTCCTGAGAAGCTTCTGCGCCAGGGTCTGATTGCCTTCGGCGAATGCAACCGCCAGCGCCTTGTGGTCTTCCAGCGCTTTGGTCTGCGCCGATCGGGCATCGATCTGCAGACGGAGATATCTGTCGGCGGAATTGTAAAGCGATGACAAAAGAGCGAGAGACCGCGGCCGCCTTGCGGAACGGGACATCGCCTTGTGAAACGACCAGTTGAGTTCACTGAGCTTCGCCGGCGATTCCTTTGCCTCCACCCCCTTGGTATAGTCATCCAGGGCGCGTCGCACATGCTCGACGTCAACCTCAGTTGCCCGTTCGATCGCCTTCTTCAGGATGAACGGCTCAAGCGCGAGGCGTGCTTCGAAGATATCGATCGCATCATCCACGGTCAGCGACGCGACAACCGCGCCCTTATGGGTGTGAATGACGACAAGTCCCTCCGCTTCGAGTTGAAGAAGAGCTTCGCGGATCGGGATGCGGCTGACCCCGGCTTCTTCGGCGATCGCTTCCTGCCTGATTTGCTGACCGCCTTTGTAGAACCCGGATATGATCCTGTCGCGGATCAGGTCAACGACCGAAGACGTGACGGTTCGGCGCTTGATGGCGACAGACGGATCCATTTATGACCTATCAGGAAAATTCCAAGCATATTGAATATAGGATATAGAATTGTAACGCTAGTGCAGCGCTCCGTACTGCACGTCCAAATGGATGTCAGGATGACGTCCGGGCAAGCGGCAGAACGGTCGCACTGTCCTTACGCCACGAGACATGGACCTTGTCGCCCGCCGCCGGAAGGGCCGCACCAGGCATGTTTTGAACCTGAACCCGGAATTTCTGGCCGGCCCGGCTGACCAGATGGAAGAAAGAGCGACTGCCTGAAAAGATCACGTCGGCAACTTCGGCGTCCATCGCATAGTCAAGCTGCGCATCGGATTGCCGGAAGGACATCGCTTCCGGCCGGACGGACATTACGGCGGCGTCATTCTCAGACACCGGGACATCGTTCGAAACCACATCAAACGGTCCGTCCCTGGTTTCCAGCGAAAGCCGCCCGATGCCAGACCCAGTCAGTTTTCCCTCGAACAGATTTGTTTCGCCAAGAAATTTTGCCGCAAACAGGGATCTTGGGCGAAAGTACATGTCCTGAGGTCTGTCGACCTGAACGATCCGGCCGTGATCGATCAGCACAACCCGGTCCGAAAGGATCATCGCTTCATCCTGATCGTGCGTGACATAAACGAACGTTGCGCCGGTCTCCAATTGGATTCGTTTCATTTCTCCGAGCATATGTTGGCGAATCTTGAGGTCGAGCGCGGCCAAAGGCTCGTCGAGCAGCAGAACCCGGGGGCCATTCACCAGGGCTCGGGCCAGCGCCACCCGCTGGCATTGGCCACCGCTGAGCTCGCCGATGAAACGATGCGAAAGGCTTTCCATCTGCACGGTCCTGAGCATCGCCTGGACTCTTTTGCGGCGTTCGTCCTTCTCGACACCTTTGACCTTGAGGCCGTATGCGACATTGTCGAAGACGTCCAGATGAGGGAACAGCGCGTAGCGCTGGAAGACCATGTTCACCGGCCGCTTTTCCGGGGGCAACGCAGCGACGTCCTTGCCGTCGATCTTCAGAGTGCCGGATGTGAGGGCCTCGAAGCCGGCGATGATGCGCATCAAGGTGGTTTTGCCGCAGCCGCTCGGGCCGAGCAAGGTCACGATCTCCCCCTCGTTTATCGTGAGATTGATGTCGGTCAGGGCCTGAAAGAGGCCGAACTGTTTTTGACCGTTCGACAGTTCAATCAACGGTGCTTCTGTTGAAATTCCAGTGTTCATTTGTAGCCTCAAGAGGACGCGCGTTCTGACAGGGCCGATGCTCGCTTGAACCGCCCGACGAGGAAGCCGATCGCCATGACGGCGATCGAGAACAAAAGGGCGAGCGTCGAGACCGAGTTGATCAGTGGCGTGACCGTGCGGCGCATCATCGACCAGATGTACATGGGCAAGGTGGTTTCGGTGCCGGCAACAAATGACGTGACGACGAACTCGTCAAACGACAGGGCAAAGCTCAGGATCGCACAGGAGATCAAGGTCGGCGCGATCAGCGGAAGCGTTACCCTCCTGAATGTCCCGATCTGCGAGGCGCCAAGGTCACGGGAGGCCTCTTCGAGTGTTCGATCGAACAGCGCAAGCCGGGCCCGCATGGCGATCATGAGCATCGGCACGGATAGAACGACGTGGGAAACGACGATCGTGACCGTCGAAAGACGGACGCCCAGTTGCGCGGCCAAGACGAGCAAAGAGACACCCAGGAAGAGACCAGGCAGGGCGATCGGGGTGATGCACAGGATTTCGAGAACGCTTCGGCCAATCCTGCCTAGCCGCAGCCAGGCAAGGGACGCGGCCGTGCCAAGGACAAGGGTGACGATGGCTGTTGCCGTGGCGATCATCAGGCTTTTGACAAGAGCCTGGCCAAGCTGCGGATCCTCGAAGATCAGCGCGTACCATCTCAGACTGTAACCGTTGATGGGAAAGGAAAACGATTGCTCCGCATTGAAGCTGAACAAGACGATTACGACGAGCGGAATCAGGAGATATGCCAAGGTCGCGTAGACGACCGCCTTCAGCAACATCACGCAACCTCATTGGCAGGTTTGGTCTTACGCTTGGCCGGAATGAGTCCCGTGAGGCGGCCCAGGGCAAGCACGAGTGCATAGATGACCAGCGATACAAGGAACATGAGAAAGGCCTGGGCGGCCCCGAGCGGCCAATTGCCGGTCTTTCGGAATTGATCCGCGATAAGAAGGCCGGTCGTTTGGCCCGAGGATCCGCCCACCATCTGCGGCGTGACGTAATCACCTGCCACAAGGATGAATGTCAGCATGAAGGCGCCGATAAGGCCTTGCGCGGCGTTGGGAGCGACAACCCGGAAGAAGGCCCCCAAAGCCGATGTGCCGAGATCCCGCGATGCCTCGATAAGTTCCGCCTTGATCTCGCTCATCGCCGAAACGACCATCAGAATCGCGAATGGCAGATAGATGTGGGTCAGCGTTATCGCGACCGCAAATGGGCTGAACAGGAACGCTTGGACCGGTGTGTCGACGATCCCGAGTTGAAGCAACACCGCGTTGAGCAGGCCATTGGTGCCAAGCAATGTGCGCCAGGCGTAGATTCTGACGAGGTAGCTGGAGAACCACGTGACGAGAACGAGATAGAAGATGATCTTCGATCTGGCGACGTAGGTCAGGTAATATCCAACAGGGATCGATAGACAGAGCGTTACGGACGCGGTGACCAGACCGATTACGATTGCGTTGTAGGTCACTCGCAGGAAGAGCGGCGATCGTAGCGCCGATATGTAATTGGTCAGCACAAAGTCTGGAACGATGCGGAAGCCGGATGACATCCAGAAACTATAGGAGAACAGCAATATAGCGGGCACCACGAAGAACAACAGCATGTAGATTGCCGCCGGCGCGGCCAGAACGCCTCCGGTTCTTTGTGATGGAGTCATCGCAATTCCTTTGACGAGAAAGCGCAAGAGCCGGTCTCGCCGACCGGCCCCGACGACTGGTTACGGTGGATTACAAGCCTGCCTTGAATTCCTGCCAGGCCTGGACCCAGTCCGCATAGGTCGCGTGCTCGCCATCATCGTCGACGGGGGGAATACCCGGCAAGCCAGACGCGAATATTTCGTTGATCTTCGAATAGTCGATCCGCTTGCGGGCGTCGGCATCCAGAAGCTCGACGGCCTTCTTCGAGACCGGCGCCTGTACGACCGCCGTCGCGACCTTGGCCTGGATCTGAGGATCGAGAGACTGGTTGATGAACGCGTGCGCGGTATCGATGTTGTCGGCCGATATGGGAATGAACCAAGCGTCGACCCATAGCACCGGGCCTTCCTCGGGGATCGCCATTTCGAGCGGCACGCCTTGCGCGCGCACCTGCGTGATGATTGACGGATCCGCCACAAGAACCGCCGCGACTTCCTTCGACGCCACGAAATTCGCAACATCGCCCTGATTGATCGAGATCAGGCGTGCCTGGTTTCGATACAGGACGTAGTTCTCGAACGCCTTAGCTAACTCCTCGCGGGTCAGCAGAGGATACTTGTCTCCCAGGCCGACCAGGCGGGCGATCAACGGCCAGTTGCCCGTCGCATCGTCCATTATCGCGATCTTCCCTTTCAGGCTCGGGTCCAGCAGATCCTTGTAGGACGCGGGTTTTTTGATCATGTCGGAGTTATAGAGGAGGGTGTTGAAGCCCCATATGTAGGGCGACCCCCAATGCTTGCCGTCCGAGAACCATGTCGGCTTGTCAAAGAATACGTCAAAGAGATTGTCCGCGTTGTAGTTCGGTATCTTGGACATATCGATTGGCGAAACGATCTTCATGTCCTTGATATAAAGCTTGCTGTAGGCCTGATTATATTCGGCAAGATCGATGGGAGGAGGATTGCCGGCAATGAATTTGGCCTGGACATCGTCCTGAGACGCTATCGAGGAGGTTTCCGCGGTGACACCATTGGTCGACCGCCACTCCCGCAGCTCATTCGTCATGTCGTAGCCTTCCCACGCCATGATCTGCAATGAGCCGCCAACCGCCGCACGGGCTGGCGTTACGAACAGTCGCCCGGTCGACACTCCAAGGCCGGCCCCTGCCAGGCCGAGCAGCGCGGTACGTCGGGTGAGCTGGATTGTTTCAAGCATAGACGTCTTCGGTTCTTTCGCCATGTCATTCCCCTTTCGTGTTGGTTCACTCACTCTTTTATAATGGATATTGGATATAATAAATTCGCAGTCAAATCATTTGTGAAGCATGGCGTGGGCCAGGCAGTCCGGCTCCGCGGGCGATCGCCCTCCTGTGGATTTCAGCCCAAGCGCTTCTCGTCGGCGTAGTGCGCCACTTGCGGTGGCAGCGCCTGGCGACCTCGCACGCGATCGACCATCTTCTCGGCGATCATCATTGTCGGGCAGTGGAGGTTGCCGTTGGGAATGCGCGGCATGACCGAAGCGTCGATCACCCGGAGGCGTTCGACACCATGGACCCGACCTTCGTCATCAACGACAGCCATGTCGTCATTGCCCATCCGGCAACTCGAGCACGGATGGTATTGCGTCCCCATATTCTCCTTGAGCCAAGAGAAGACCTCTTCGTCGGATTTCTTGCGCAGGCCGGGGACGATGGCTTCGCCGCGGATGCTATCCCAACCCCTTTGTTGGATGATCTCGTCGGTATGACGAACCCCGTCGATCAGATTCCGCCTGTCCTGCTGCTGCTGGAGATAGTTCAACACGATTGACGGGTGCAGCCTCGGGTCAGCCGATTTGAGCGTCACCGCTCCTCGGCTTTCCGGCCGGCCAAGGCACACCTGATATTGGAATCCTTCCTCGATGTTGACCTTTCCATGCATCAGTTCGCCGAGCATCGGCAGGAACTCGTGCTGGATGTTGGCATACTCGACGGAATCGCTGCTTTTGAAGAAGGAGCCTACTTCCCACAGATTGGTAATGCCCAAGCCCTTTCTGAAGAACAGCCATTGTGCGCCGATGAACGCCATCTTGATGAGGTTCATGTCGACCGCCGGAGACACGCCTCGATGCGAGGCACGGTACTTGACGGATACGGCGACATGATCCTGCAAGCCTTTTCCCACACCGGGAACGTCAGCCACGCCCTTGATGCCGTACGCGGCAAGTTCCGCGGCGGGACCAACACCGGAAAGGAGAAGCACATGCGGCGAGTTGAAGGCGCCACCGCACAGGATAACCTCGCGCTCGGCTTCAACTGACTGAACCACGCCATCCTTCTCGAATGTGACACCGACAGCTTTCCGCCCACTGAAATCGACCTTGTGAACCAGGGCGTTCAAAAGCAGCTCGACATTGCCGCGCTTGATGGCTGGGCGAAGATAGGCTCTGCCCCCACTCGCGCGGATGCCATTGTCGATGTTGGCCTGATAGGCGTGGACGCCTTCCTGGCGATAGGCGTTGTAGTCTTCGCTCAACGGGTGCCCGGCCTGTTGCCCGGCTTCCAGGAACGCACGGAAGGGCTCGAGCTCGGCCTTCAGCGTCGTGATCCGTATTGGCCCCTGCCCGCCCCTGTATTCATTGCCTCCCTTGTCATACGATTCCAGTTTCTTGAAATAGGGAAGGCAGTGGGCATAGGACCAGTTGGGCAGACCATTTTCCGCCCAGCGGTCGAAGTCGCGTGGATTTCCCCGCACATAGACCATGCCATTCAGGGATCCCGAGCCGCCAAGCATCTTGCCGCGAAGATGGGTGACCATGCGGCCATCGAGAGCCGCCTCGGGCCCCGTTTCGAATTCCCACGTCCGCTTTTTGTCAGTCAGCGGATAGGACATTGCGGCGGGCATGCGAACATAGATTGAATTGTCGTGCGGCCCCGCCTCGAGGACGAGAACATTTACATTACGGTCCTCGCCGAGCCGGGCGGCGACAATGGAACCGGCCGCTCCAGATCCCACGACAATATAATCGTATTTCTTCGAACGCACCTGGCTCACTCCGGCTTCAGAATTCGGCGATAAACCGGCGGACAAGCTAGTGCCACTGTCCGCCGGTTCTTCTCAATATGACGATCCGAAGATCATGATGATGATCCAGAGATCATGCGGCCTGCGGCAGCGAGTAGTTTTCGAGCTGCTTGATCGCGTCCTTGATTGTACGCGTCACGAATTCCCGCTCGTCGCCAACGAGCGGCAGGCGCGGTCCACGCACCCACTCGGGCGCGCCATAGACCAGGCTCTCGGAGAGCTTGATGTACTGGACGAGCTTCACGTGAGTATCGAGATGGAAAGCCGGCGTCAGCAACCTGTAAAGCTGCAGCGCCTCATCCTTGCGCCCCTGGTTGCAAAGGTTGAACAGCGTGACGCATTCCTTGGGCCATACATTTGTCATGCCCGACACCCAGCCGACCGCACCGAGGGCGACGCTCTCGACGACCTGATCGTCGACGCCACAGAAAATCTGATACCGATTGCCGAGCGCGACATACATGTCGGTCACGCGACGGACATCGCCGGTCTCTTCCTTGACGGCTACGATGGTCGGCGAGTCGGCCAGTTCCTGCAAAACCCGAGGGGTAACGTCGACACCGTAGGCGATCGGATTGTTGTATATCATGATCGGTAGCCCACTGGCCCTGGCAAGGCTCTTGTACCATTCGGCTGTCTCTCGAGCATCGGACTTGTACCCAAGGGTGGGGAACGCCATCAGGCCCTCCACACCAAGTTTCTCGAATTCGCGGGCACGAGAATTGGCGTCGGCCTGGGTGATCTCGGCAAGTCCGGACAGAACTGGAACCCGCCCGCCAGCCGCTTCCTGCGCGCTGCGGATGACGAGTTCCTTCTCGGAAGGAGTGAGGCAGGCATTTTCGCCGAGCATCGGCAAAACGATCACGCCCGAAACCCCGTTGGTGATCAGCCTGTCAATGGCAGACTGATTAGCCTGCACATTGATCGAGCCGTCCTGATTCAGCTTGGTGGTTACGGCGGGAAACACCCCAGTCCAGTTGTTCATTTTTTCCTCTTGCGTTCGATGGCATACCTTACGCCATCACTATATCCAATCTACAATATCCAATATTTCGAGTCTAGCCCTGACCTTCCCGGCAATTCGAAAACCCTGGACGAAAAGCTCAACTCCGTTTCGGAATGGAGTGGCCTACGCCTCCCGCAGAAAGTGACGGAGCACGTTGCCCGTCAGCGTCGCGACGTTGTTGTCGTAGTTGTCGTAGGCAAGCGATCCGGCCCAACAGATCGACCCGACGGAGAATATCCCGCCACCAGCACCGGTTTCGATGAAGACGACATCGGACCTGACATTCGGGTTGTTCGGTCCGCTGACATTTGGCTCGACCTGCGTGACGGACTCGAGGAACGGATAGTAGGTATCGTTGTGCCGCGAGCTCAGGATCACGCGGGCATTGCCCGGCGTCCCGGCGGCGAAGTCAGCGCTGTCCAACTCGTCGCCCGCGGCGCCCCCGAGGACATAGCCAAAGTCACCGATCATCTCATCGCCGATGCCCTCGAACATGAAGGCGAGGTCGGGACTGTACGAGTCCTGCGTGCGAGAATAGCCCGAAGCGGTGCCCCAACCGACGCCGGCCGATGCGACGCCGAAAAACAGGCGGCTGCTTTGACCTCGGTGCGAATAGAGGCCTCCGATCTCTCCGGTCGTGGTATGCATCAACTCAGCCGGATGAGACGTCCAGTTGCGCTCACCCGAATAGCCGCGCCGGCACTCCAGCGTCATGGTGTCGTCGCCGTCATAGCTCGTCACCCAATACCAGCCATTGCCGCCGAGATACATGAGGCTCCCGCCCTGTCCGGCATAGGCCTTCAGCGCATCCATCTCCAGCGATGTCGGATATTCCGGGTGAGATCCCGAGACAACGACATCATAGCGGGCCAGCAGTTCCAGGCCCATGCGATGCAGGTCCTCGTCCGTCGCCACGTCGAAACCGACGCCGGATCTCTCCAGCCAGCCGGTGATGTAAAAGTCCGCCGCGAAATGCCGGCGCGCGGCGTTGAGCCAGGTGATGTAGTTGGGCGAAAAATTGACGACAGGCCGCTTCCACGAGGAGTGCATGACCCCGCTGCCATCCGCATGCCGATCGTAAATCGAAAGCCCCAGTTCGGGGTGCGTATGAACGAAAACATCCGTCTCATTGAGCTGGATCTTGTCGCGCATGCGCTTTTGGTGAGCCTCGCCGCGTTCACCGTATCCCAGATGCTCGTTGGCATAGGCGAGATAGGTGTTCGTGGGCGCCAGAAACAGGACCTTGTTTTTGGATCGCTCGGTCGGCTGGATGTAGAAGGGCAGATGCTCGACCTGGTCGCCCTGTGTGAGCTTGGCGGCATAAATGCCGCTCGGCGTCGCCTCGGGAAACGTGGCACTGAAGTCAGTTTCCCATCGTGCATCGTTCAGATCATCCTCATGGAAATGGATGGCGGACCACTCGGATGGATTTTCCTGATAGCGGACCTTCGTTCCTTTCCACAGATGCCCCCGAACCCCGCGTGCCGGCCGATTGACAAGCGTTCCATGCAGGTCGTTGCCTGAAACATCGGTGACGATAAGTGTGTCGATCCCCATCGCAAAGTCCCATGACGCGATCGGCCTTCCCCCCTCTCCGGGTGCGGACAACACGGAGGGATTGTCGATCCGGCCGTTGAACCGGTCCACCGGGCGGTCGCGCTCATCCAGGTTTGAACCGATGAGAATGCGATCGACTCGGGCGGGCTCCGGCGTATCCGGCAATGCGAGAAATCGCGTTTGCCCAAAGCGTTGCGATGGCCATAGTCCATCGACGGCAAACTCAAGGGCAATGCCGCGATCGCTGCGCCCGCCCTTGATATGGATCCACTTCCCCACGTGGTCATCGAGGTTCATGGAAAGAACCTTGGCGTCGTCTCCCCAGCCGACGCGCAATTCAAGCTGGTCCCTCGCGATGACGAGAGACCAGGAAGCCGTGGTCCGGTCGGTGGCGACAGCCAGGATTGTCTGGCGCTCGCGATCCTTGAGAGTTGGCTGGACCCAGACCTCGAAACCAAAAGTCGAGATCACCGGGGAAAACGTTGGCACCACGATCGCGTACGAACCCGGATCAAGGTCCTGAAGCCGCCCCTCGTAGAAACCGGCCGCCGCGTTGACAATCCTTTCTTCTCTCACTGATTGGTCATCGCCATTGATGGCTACGCCATGCAGCCGAACAAACTCGACCGAATATGGCGCTTGGGCCGCACTGACCTTGAAATCGATCGTACCACCCGGCTGGATGCTCACATGACTTGCATACCCCAGAATTTTCACCGTGTTTCCTCGAAATACACTGCTGCACACCCGGTCAACACCGCCGCCGAACCAAGTTGCGTCGGCAAGCTCATGATTTTGCATCCCGCGACAGGAGCCCATCGGCGGTGACGGCAAGCACCAGTATCAACCCCTGAACCAGGTACTTGATCTCGGTGGGGGCACTGAGCAGCGAAAGCCCATTGGTGATGCTGCCGATAAGCAAGGCCCCAAGGAGGGCTGCCCATACGGACCCACGGCCGCCAAAAAGGCTGGCCCCGCCGATGACTGCGGCGGCCACCGCCTCGAGCAAGAGCGTTCCGCTGCCGGATTGAGCGGAAACCCCCAATGTGCGTGACGCGGAGATGATGCCGGCAATGCCGGCCAGCGCGCCAGCGATGATGAACGTGTAAATGCGGATCCGGCCGACATTGATGGCGGCGCGCCGGCTGGCCTCCACGTTCCCGCCAATGGCGTAGAGATAGGTGCCGAACTTCGTCTGGGTCGTGACATAGGCCATGATCGAGAGGAGAACGATCAATATCGCCACCGGCGTTGGAACGCCGCGATCGAGATTGAGAATGGCGACGACGAGACCGCCGGCTAGGCTCAGAGCCGCGATTGGCAGCAAAACATTGCTCGGGATTGATTGATGGATGCCGAGACGCCTCTTGTGGTTTGACGACTGGACAAGGAGCGCGGCAACCACGCCGATACCGATGGCCAGAAGCAGGTAGCCGGCCATCGGCGGCAAGAAGCTGTTGGCGATCCACTGGATATCGGTCCCCGATAGCGGGATCGACCCGCTCCTCGGCAAGAGCATCAGCAGCACGCCCTGCATGGCAAGCGAGGTGCCTAGGGTAACGATGAAAGCGGGCGCCCGGAATCTCGAGATGATCAGACCCTGGACCAAGCCGACCGCCGATCCCGTGACAATTGCCGCCAACAGGCACAGCCACGACGGAAGGCCGACCGTGACCAACAGATAACCCATGACACCGGATGCCACCGCACTAAGTGCGGCCACCGAAAGATCGATCTCCTTCACGATGAGAACGAGCACGAGACCCAGCGCCAGCATGGCCGTCACAACGATCTGAACGGCGAGGTTCGTCAGGTTTCGCGGTGAGAGGAAGCGGTCGTTCATCGCATAGAAGAAAGCCCAGACGAGCGCGATCGCGATAAGGACGGGGATAAACCGATACTTGCCGCTGATCCCACTCAGTATCCGTCTCTGCAGATCCCGGGAGCGTGTACGATCATTTTGCAAATTGGCCCCCTTGCTTATCCGCAGGCCTTTTGAATTGTTCATGGACTTTCCTAGGCGGCTGATGCGGACAGACCGGTGATTGCCGAGACCAGATCGTCGCGCGAGAACGTTCCACGGCTGAATTCAGCCACTTTGCGACCAAGCCGCAGGACGACAACCGTATCAGCCATCTCCTGTACATCGGCCAGGTCGTGCGAAATGACGATGACGCCATGATTGGTCTGACGAAGTCGCATGATCAACGCCATGACCTCCTTGCGCTGGGCGACCCCCAGCGCCGCCGTCGGCTCGTCGAGCAATACAACTTTCGGTTCCCAGAGCACCGAGCGGCAGATGGCGACCGACTGGCGTTGGCCCCCCGAGAGGCTGCCTACCGGCACCGTGAGGTCGCGCAATGTACTGACCCCCAGTTCGCGCAACACCTTCCGCGCCCGGCTCTCCATGTCGGCACGACGCAAACGGCCAGCGGTCAGGATCCCGCCCTGCAGTTCACGCCCCAGAAACAGGTTCTGGACCGTATCGAGATTGTCGCACAAGGCGAGATCCTGATAGACGGTCTGGATACCCAGCCGCATTGCATCATGTGGCGCGGTGATCCTGACTTTTGCGCCATTGACCCGCATTTCCCCGGCATCGGGCATGTTGATGCCGGCGATGGTTTTGACCAAGGTCGACTTTCCGGCGCCGTTGTCGCCAACCAGTGCGACAACCTCTCCAGGACGAACCGCCAAGGATACGCTTTCGAGAGCGTGGACGCCGCCGAAGTGCTTGCTGATATTTATGAGTTCGAGAACGGGCTGGCTGTTCGTGTTTGTGGAACCCATCGCGCTCACCGTCACTTGGTGCACAAGGCGCTCTTGACGGCGGGACCCGCGCAGACTTCCTCGCGTGTCAGAATTCCCTTGTCGATCAGTTCCGCCTGCACGTTGTCGCGGGTGATGAAGACGTTCTCGTTGAAGATCGCCGGAACCGCCTTCATGCCGTTATCGTAGGTCCCGTTCACCATCTTCTTTTCTTCGCCATTCTTTTCGAGAAGGGCGACGACCAGCCGGACGGCGCTGTCGGCCATCGCACGATATGGCGGCACCATATCGTTCTCGATGTTGCCGGCGAGAAGATGCTGGATCGTCCCGGCCTGACTGTCATAGCCGCCGAAAACCTTGACCTTTCCAAGCAGATCCTGTGCCGCCAGCGCGGCTATGGTGCCGTTCGCGGAACTGTCATTATGGACAAGGAACGCGTCGATATCGCCACCCGCCTGCTGCAGGCAACCGTCCGTCGCGACGCGGGCATTTTCCTCCGAGAGCTGCAGGTTGTCGCTCTTGCAGACGATCTCGACCTCGCCTTTTTGAACCAGGGGGGCGAGGACCTTCTCCGTGCCGCTGACGATCTCGCGGTCAAAGAAGAAGGATGGGTCGCCCGTAATCAGGCCAATTCGGATCGGCTTCTTTGCATCGGCCAGCGTCTTGACCGCGAAATTGGCAGCCGCCTCGCCGATCGGCTCAAACGGCACGGTGACATAGTAGTCGATGTCGCTGTTGTCGGAATTGTAGGCATACCCGACGATCGGAATGCTGGCGTCGTGCGCCACCTGCACAATGCCCTGGCTTTGATTGGGCACAGCCGGCGCCAGAATGATCGCCTTGGCGCCTTGGGTCACGGCCGCCTGGGCCTGCTCGAGTTGCCTCGACGGATCGTTGTCGGCGCTCAGAACGACAAGCTTGAGATTGGGAGCGTATTTCTTCAGTGCCTCATCCATCCCCGGTTTGTCATAGGCTTCAAACCGCGTGATTTGGGAATTGGGCGTAAGGAAATATACCGTTCCCTCGATCTTTGAGGCGACTTCCTCGGCTTGGGCCGTGAGAGCCCCCATCGCGCCCAATCCCGAAAAGGCAACCGTCAATGCGAACAGGCCGCGCGCAACATTCCTGGTGAGTTTCATACCATTCCCCTTGGTTTTCATGTTTATAAAGGATATTGGATACAAAAAAGAAAGCTGTCAAGCCGCATGGTGACGGGTATGAGGGCCTGAGCCTCAAAAAAAGCTGTTCGCCCTTGAGCAGGCGCGACATGACGCAGATAGCTGAGATGCTTCGCAAGCGGAGTGGCCGCCGCGGAATAACGGACGACGCGCCTTGACGACGGCGCCGCGCGATCGCGAGGCGATCGGGCGATTGGCCTGAATGCTGGCGCGCTGACCGTAACCAAACCGGGAGCGGTTGCCCGATACGATCCGTCCTGAATGCGATACCCACCGCCGGCTTTCTTCGCGGCGGCGCGATGAAGGGCCGCTTGTCCAATTATCCCCGGCCTTTTCCGCTTCGATCGCCACATCAGGGCGCCTGTCGTCGCGGACCAACTTGACGATCGGCTGGCTATGAGCAATTGTCGACTAGTATACCAGTTGGAGTTGCCATGCTTGAGATCCTTGTCCGGACCCCGCAGTTGCTGGAAGTTCGGCAGGGCGCGATGCCCGCGCCCGGTCCTGGCGAGGTCGTCGTGCATGTCAGCCGGGCTGGCATCTGCGGCTCCGACATTCACATCTTGCACGGCTCCAATCCGTTCGCCGTCTATCCGCGCATCATCGGCCATGAATTCGCGGGCACCGTAACCGCGCTCGGCCGCGATGTGACCGGCATCGCGGCCGGAGACCGCGTGGTGGTCGATCCCGTGGTGTCGTGCGGCCACTGCTATCCCTGCCGGGTCGGCCGCTCCAATGTCTGTGCCAATCTCGAAGTGATGGGCGTTCACCGCGATGGCGGTTTTCGCGGCTTCGTGGCAGTGCCGGCTGCCAATGCCATACCGATTCCGGCGAACATGCCGTTTGGGCTGGCGGCACTGGCCGAGCCGTTTTCCATCGCCGCCAATGTGCTTGATCGCACCGGCTGTAGACCCGAGGACACGGTGCTGATCTATGGCGCCGGCACGGTCGGCGTCACCGTGCTGCAGGTCGCCAAGCTCAAGGGTGCCCGTTGCATCGTGGCCGATATCGATGAAGCGCGCCTGGAGCGAGCGCTTCGCTTCGGGGCCGACAGGGTAATCCACTCCGTACGCGATCCGGTGCCGGCCGCGGTGCGCACTGAAAATGATGGCCTTGGCCCGACGCTGGTCATCGACGGCGCCGGCATTCCCGCCCTTCTGGACGAGGCTTGCCGCCTGGCCAGTCCGGCAGGCCGCATCGGCCTGCTCGGCTTTTCGGATGCCCCGTCCAACCTCAGCCAGCAGGAAGTGGTGCGCAAGGAACTGGCCATCGTCGGTTCCCGCCTGAACCGCCGGCTGTTGCCGCGCGTCGTCGAATGGCTAGCCGACGAGCGGCTCGATCCGCAAGACATGATCACGCAGGTTTTCGCCGCGTCGGAAGCGCGCGCTGCCTTCGATCTGATCGAGCGGGAACCGCAGCGAACGCTCAAGGTTCAGCTGGATTTTTCTTAGACTAGACCAGCGCCACGGCGCGCAGCGGCGATCCGGTGCCGCCCTCGATCGGAAGCGGCAGCGTGATCAGGAAACACAGCGGCGGCATTTCGCCTAGCCGGGCGAAATTCTCGCCGATTAGGACGCCAGCCGAAAGCAGCGTATTGTGCGCCGGGAAATCCTCGCTGCCGAAACAATCGACCGACAGGCAATCCGAACCGACAATGCGCACGCCACGCTCGACCAGCAATTCGCAGGTCCGCCGCGACAGGCCGGGCCAGTCGGCGAGAAACGCGGCGTGCTGCGCCGGATCGTCCCAGAATTGGTCCCAGCCGAAATGGAAGAACACGGCGTCGCCTTGCTGTATGCGGCCATGCTCGGCCTCGAAAGCGAACACATGCCCCGGCTCGACCGCTTGCCGGGGCTGGCAGCCACGAGCATCGATTGTCACCATGCGGCCGAAGAACCGTTCGACCGGAATGTCCGAGATGGCGGCGCCGCCGCGGATGAAATGGACCGGCGCGTCGAAATGCGTGCCGGTGTGCTCGCTCATGGCCAGTGCGTGATTGCAGGCGACGTCGCCACGGTCGTAGGATTCCACCATCTTCTGGCAGTAGTGCGGGTGCGTCGGCCACACCGGCATGCCAGGCTTCATCGGATGTGTCAGGTCGACTAAGGAGACCGCCTTTGTTTCGAACAGGTCAGCGAGGGTGTCGGTGGCGGATGTCATCTGACGCGCGGCCTCGGCACCAGAGCGACGATCAGGATGATCAGCACGCCGGTCAGAAGGAAGCGCACGCCTGCCTGGATGCCGAAGGTGTTGAGCATGGTGGACATCAGGTTGAAGAACAATGCGGCCCCCCATATGCCGATGGCGTTGGCCTGTCCACCGGCGACGCTGGTGCCGCCAAGCACCACCACGGCGATCGATTCCATCAGATAGGCATCGCCCATGTTGAGGGCTGCCCCGCCGCTGAAGCCGGCAAGCAGGAAGCCGGCTAGCGCGGCGGCCGTGCCGCACAGCATATAGGCCATCAGCCGCACCCGGGCGACGTTGATGCCGGCAAGCCGCGCCGCCGGTTCGCTCTGGCCGGTGGCCAGCAATTGCCGGCCCCAGACCGTGCGTTTGAGGGCAAACATCGCAACGAGGGTTAGCGCCATCACGACTATAGGCATGACCTGCACACCCCCCAGGCTCAACGAGGTGAAGCGGGAAAGGCCTGCCGGCGGCTTCAGCGTCGCCTGGCCGCCGAGATTGAAGGCAAGCGACTGGAAGACGAAGCTCCAGGCAAGCGTGGCGATGATCGGCGGCAGCCTGAGCGCGACGATGGCAAGGAAGTTCGCGGCCCCTGCGAAGGCGCCGACGGCAAGTGCTGCAAGCAGGCCGGGCAACAGCATGCCATCGGCCCCTTGCATGACCGTCATCGACACATAGGCGGCGAGCGTCAGCACGGATGGCACGGACAGGTCGATATTGCCCGGTCCGGAGGCGACCACGAACATCTGCCCGGTTCCCACCACGACGCTGAAAGCCCCGAAGGCCAGCGCACCCGAAAGCGTGGCGCCGGCGCTGCCGATACCCGAATAGGCCGATGTCGCCATCCACATGGCGAGCGCCACGACGAAGCCGTACGTCCACGGCGCGAGGCTCAACCTTCGGGTCATCGCGCCCGCTCCGACAACAGCACCCGCCCGGCCAGGACGAGAAACAGGATAATGCCCTGGGCACCGATCTGCCATGTCGGCGGCACCTGCAGGAAGGACAAAAGCGAGCCCGCGAGCGACAGCGTCAACGCACCGATCACCGTGCCGACCGGCGAGACGACCCCGCCGGTGAAAGCGCCGCCACCAAGGATGACCGCGCCGACGCCGAGCAGCGTATAGGCCGGCGCGACATTGGCGTCGCCCGATGTGGTGAGGCCGGTCAGCGTCAGCCCGGCCAGACAGGCGAGCAGGCCGGCTGAGGCATAGACCGCGACGCGGATGCCGATAACGGACCAGCCGGCGCGCTCGACGGCGCGCGGATTGCCGCCGGCGCCGCGCAGCACCGCGCCATAGGAGGAGCGCGAGATGACGAGATGGCCGGCGAGCGCGGCCAGCGCCGCCAGCCAGATCGACAGCGGCATCAGAGGCGGCTGCCAGCTCATGAACGAAGCCAGCCATGCCGGTGCCGAGCCACCCGGCGCCGGCAGCAGGATGACGGCGATGCCAAGCCAGATGAAGGACATGCCCAGCGTCACGATGATCGACGGCAGTTGCCGTGAGTGGATGAGCAGGCCGAAGCCGGCATAGGCGGCGACGAGGACCAGATAGCACAGCAGCGCGAGCGCAGGCGCGTCCTGCAGATAGAGCGCGGTGACGCAGGTGACCAGCCCGACAAAGGCGCCATTCGAAAGATCGATGTCGCCCAGCATAATCACCATCATCTGCGCCAGCGCGGCGAACACCAGCGGCACCGAGAGCTTGAACAACAGGTGGAAGCCGAAATAGCTCATCGCCGCCGGGCGAATGCTGAAGATGATGGCAAGCATGACCAGCAGCGCGATCGCCGGCAGGCCGACCTGCAGGGCATTGAGCAAGGCCGGGCGCGCCTGGGAAGACGAACGGGCAGCAACACGGGCAGCCGCGTCAGACATGCTCGCCTCCGAATGACGCCTGCAGGATACGGCCGGTCTCAATGGCGTCGCCTTCCAGCCTGGTCACGGCGCGGCCTTCGCGGAAGACATAGATACGCTCGCAATTGGTGAGTTCTTCGAGCTCGGTGGTGTACCAGACGAAGGAACGTCCGCTCTCGGCCTCTGCACGGATCAGCCGGTAGACTTCCTGCTTGGTGCCGACATCGACGCCGCGCATCGGATCGTCGAGAAAGATCACTTGCGCGTCGGAGGCCAGCGCTCGGGCGAACAGCACCTTCTGCTGGTTGCCGCCGGACAGCGACAGGATCGGCGTGTCGATCGAAGGCGCCTTGACCCTGAGCCGGTCCGACCAGTTGCCGGCCAGCTTGCGGGCGGCGGCGCTCGAGATCATGCCGCCGCGGGTCAGCGCATTGAGGCTGCGGATGGTCAGGTTGTCGGCGATCGACCACAGCGCGAAGACGCCCTCCGAGCCGCGATCGCCGGCGACATAGGCACCAGGTAAGGCTTCCCGTTGGCCGCGCGCGGCATAGAACATGGCGCGCAGCCGGTCGCGCTGGCCGTGACCGTCAAGCCCGGCGAAGCCGATGATCTCGCCCTTGCCGACTTCGATGGTCAGATCGGCGGTGTCTCGGCCGGCATGCCGGATCACCGGGGCTTGCGTCGGGGCCGCCTTGCCGACGGAACGGTCGTGCGGCCGTTCGATGCTGCCCATCAGCTCGACCAATGCGGCGCGCGACAGGCCGGCTGTCGGCCGCTCGGCAACCACCTTGCCGTCGACCATGACCACGGTGCGGTCGCAGACGGCGAGGATCTCGTTCAGGCGATGGGTGATCAGGATGCAGGCGATACCGCGTCCTGCGGCGCGACGGATATGGGCGAGCAATTGTTCCGTCGCCTCATGGCCAAGCGCCGACGTCGGCTCGTCGAGAATGACGCAGCGCAGCCCGATGTCGGTTTGCGTGAAGGCGCGGGCGATCTCGACCATCTGTCGCTCGCCGATCGGCAGGTCGGCGACCTTCCTGTCGAGGTCGATGCCATGGCCGGGGAATATCTCGTCCAGCGCCGGGCCGATCACCTGGCGCGCGCGCCGGCGCCAGCCCAGACCACGCAAGGGCCTGTGCACGATGCGGGTGTTTTCCGCCGACGTCAGGTTGGCGCACAGCGACAGTTCCTGGAAGATGCAGCGCAATCCGGCTTGCTGGGCTCTGGCCGGGCTCCAGGCACCAATCTCGCTCCCGCCAAGGCGAAAGCTGCCGCTGCTGCGCTCGATCGTGCCGGCCAGCACGTTCATCAGCGTCGACTTGCCGGCGCCGTTGTGGCCGACGATGCCGACGACCTCGCCGGGTTTCAGATGAAAATCCACGCCGCCCAGGGCATGCACGGCATCATAGTGCTTGCGGACATCGCGCACCTCGATAAAGGGGCTGTCCGCATCACTTGCAGTGGCTGCGTCCGTCCTGGGCGGCGTGGGATCGTTCATCATTCAGCCATGCTGCTCATTTCGGCGCGGGAACGCCCGGCAGGGGCTCCTTCTTTACGTTTGCGTCGATGATCTTGGCCACCAGTTCCTGTGGGTACTCGGCATTGACCACGCCGCCCTCGGGAACTGTCTTCAGCCACGCGTCGAGATCCGGCTGATTGATCTGCAGCAGCGGCACTTCGACGAATTTCGGCACCTGCTTGCCGGCCAGGATCTGCTGCGCAACCCAGAACGCGACCTGGGAGACGCTGGGCGTCGCACCCAGCGAGAAGGTTTCGTAGCCGCCGGCGTCGTGCTCCTGCTTCCACAGCGCCAGTTCGTCCTGGCGGTTGCCCATGATGATGATCGGCAGCGGCCGGTTGGCGGCCTTGAATGCCTGCGCGGCACCATAACCGTCGCCGCCCTGCGTCAGCACCGCATCGACCTGCGGCAGCGATGGCAGGATGCCCGACACTTCCTTCTGCGCCACCGTCGCCGTCCACTGGCCATAGACCTCGCCGACAGCCTTGTAGCTGGCGTGAGCCTTCATCGCCTTCTCGACGCCTTCATGCAGACGCTTGTCGAAACCGTCGCCGGCCATGCCGCGGATTTCGAGGATGTTGGCCGGCTTGTCGCCGAGCTTGCTTGAGATGAAATCGAGTTCGGCCTTGGCGTAGGAATCGAGATTGTAGTCGACGACGTAGGCGCAAGGCTCGGTAACGCCGCTGGCGAAAGCGACGACGGTGATGCCGGCGTTGCAGGCATCCTTGATAGCGCCGTTGAGCGCGGTGTCGGAGCCGGCAAGCACGATGATGGCGTCATAGCCCTGCAGGATCAGGTTCTCGATCTGCGAGGCCTGCTCGGTCACTGAATTGTTCGAGCTGACGACGGTGGTCGAAGCGATAAGCTTGTCGGCCACGGCCTTGGCGCCCATCTCCTCAAAACTCTTGATCATCACCTGGCGGAAGGAATTGCCGGCATAGGAATTGCTGAAGGCGATCTTCTTGCCCGAAGTGTCGCCCTTGGCGACGCCGTCCTCGGCCTGGGCGCCTGTCGTGGCAAGGGCCGTGCAAGAAAGCAGCGCCGCGATAAGCAAGGTTCTTCCAGTTGTTCTGGTTCTGCTCATTTTCGTTCTCCTCCTGTTGAAAGTCATAGCGTCCTCCCACCGACCATTTCGAACGAAAAAATCACCCCAGCCCGAGATCGGGCACGGCGGCGTCTCGATGGTCGGCGAAATTCGTGTTGGGTAAAAGCGGATACCAGCCTGGGCGGCCGGGATCGCGGTCATAGGCATAGCCGCCCAGAGAGCGGTAGAGCTCGGCATATGTCTGCAGCTTGTCGCGATCGAGTTCGACGCCGAGGCCCGGTGCCTCCGGCACGGCGATAGCACCGTTCTCGTAGCGCATCTTGCCGCCGACGATGATGTCGTCGGCGAGATGGTGGTAGTGCGCGTCGGCCGTGAAGACGAGATTGGGCAGGACGGCGCCAAGATGCAGCATTGTGGCTAGCTGGATGCCGAGTTCGCCAGAGGAATGCACCGCGATGCCGAGGCCGAAGGTGTCGCAGATCTGGGCGGCGCGCACGCAGGCGCGAATGCCACCCCAGAAGGTGGTATCGAGCAGGATCACATCGACGGCGGGATCCCGCACATTGGTGGCGAGCTGTTCGAAATCGATGACGATGGTGTTGGTCGCGAGCGGAATGGAGAGCTTTTCACGCAAGCGGCGCATGCCGGCCAGCCCCCAGGTCGGGTCCTCGAAGTAGTCGTTCCTGAGGCCCGAGATGGCCTGGCCGAAACGCAGCGCCTCTTCGACCGACAGGGCTGCGTTGGGATCGTAGCGCAGCGTGTCGCCAGGGAATTCCGCGGCGAGCGCCCTGTAGCACTCCAGCTCGTAGTCGGGATGAAACACGCCCGCCTTGAGCTTGTGGGCGGAAAACCCATGCTCGGCCTTCAGGGCACGGGCGTGGTCGAGCAATTGCTCGATTGTACGCACCTCGCCCTTGCCGTTGCGGCGGTCGGCATAACGGAAGAACAGATAGGAGGCGAAGCCGATCGAGTCACGCACGCGTCCGCCAAGCAACTGGTAGACCGGCACGCCGAGCTTCTTGCCGACGATGTCGAGGCAAGCGAATTCGAGCGCTGCGTGCAATTGCGTGCGGTTGTTGTAGAGCGATGCCGTCGGATTGCAGATGGCGTAGCGCATGCGGTTGAGATCGAAGGGATCGTGGCCGACGAGGTAGGGCTTCAAGCCGGCGAAGGCCAGCTCGGCGCCGGCGCCGCCGCCACCCATCTCACCGAGGCCGACAATGCCTTCGTCCGTCTCGACCTCGACAACGGTGCGGACAAAGCGCCCCCAATGCGTGCCGTTGCTGTGCCGCAATGCTGCTTCCAGCGGGACGGTGACGGTGGTGGCCTTGATGTCCGTAATCTTCATGCCGGCTCCTCTCCCCTAGCCGAGTGGCGTTCTACACACTACCATGGTAGTATGTCAACAACGGTCCCGATTGTTGCTTGGCGCTTGAGTTGCGGCGTGCGCAGTGTCATGACCGGAGCCGCACTGGCAGCCGCAGAACGGATTCGTCATGGGGAAGATTTCGGGGGAGGCTAGGTCCCCAAGGAACAAAGGCGCCGCGCCGCGCGAGCCGTCGCGCCTGCTGGAGCCGGTCAACAACCGCATGCCGATCTCGCCGCAGATCTACGAGCGCCTGCGCCGTGCCATTACGACGCTTGTAATGCTGCCGTCCGAAGCCTTGAGCGAACAGGATTTGGCCCAGCAACTCGGCGTCAGCCGCACGCCGGTGCGCGAAGCGCTGATCCGGCTCGCCGATGAGGGCTTGATCGACATCCTGCCGCAGCGCGGCAGCTTCGTCGCTCCGATCCGGCTAAGCGACGTCGAGGAAGCTCAGTTCATTCGCGAGGCGCTCGAAGTTTCGGTTGTGCAAAAACTCGCCGGGCATGGTTCTGAGGGGTTCGTCGCTACTGTCAGAGCCAACCTCGCCATGCAGGCGAAAGCTGTGGCGGAAGGCGACCGCGAGCTGTTCCTCGAGCTCGACGAGGCGTTCCACCGAAGCCTGTGCGAGGAGGCCGGCCTGCCGAAGAGCTGGCGGGTCATCCAGGTGGTCAAGCTGCAGATGGACCGCGTGCGCTATCTCAGCCTGCCCGAGCCCGGCCATCTCGAGACGCTGCTGGCCCAGCATGTGGCGATCTTCGAGGCCGTGGAGACCGGCGAGGTCAAGCAGGCCGGCGCCCGCATGACGGCGCATCTGCGCGAAGTGTTGCGCACCGTGCAACGGCTCAGCCTGGCGCGGCCTGATCTTTTTGGGCGGTGATTTGGGGGAGATAGGTGACTTTGAGTCCTAGGTCCTCCCACTGACGAATACATCCCGCGATCGATACGCGACATTGAAGAGGCAGATGCTCGACGGGCACGGCCACTTCGCTGAATCGGGCAGCCAAGCGCCGGCAGGCCGCGTCGCTTCGATTCGATGCATAGTTCCCGCGCGCCACTGCCCGTCGGCAGCGGCGCGCGGAATCTGTTCGCCCTGCGGGATGCTTCCAGTTGCCCGGGCAGCCTCGGCATAAGCCGAGATAGGCAACCACCCACGAACAGGAGATCGCGTTCGATCGCCATGCCGAATGTAATTCCGAGAGGCTGTCGAGATCGGCCAAACCGAATAGGGTATCGCCATCCTCGTCGAGTTCGGCCGCAAGTCAGGTACCCGCATCGACCGGGCTGAAGAATTGGCCGCGATTATCAAGACCCTGACCTCTGCAGGGACCCTTCGTCGGCAATGGAAATAGCCGCCCCTCAAGTGGAGGTAGCGAGCAGGATCTTCCTCTTCGCGCCTTCGTCCCATGGCCTCGCAGAGGCCATTTGTATCACAATAGGTAGCACGATTTGTGACACAAAATCGCCTTCAGGGCAGGCCTGGAAGCCGGCAGTCAGGATTTTGCAAAGCAAAAACAGCCACTTAAGGAATAAGCCGATGGTACCGTTGGCTGGGATCGAACCAGCGACCTCCGGATCCACAATCCGGCGCTCTAACCAGCTGAGCTACAACGGCACATTTGCCTGGGCGTGATCTCGTCGGAAACGCGTTCCACTTGACCCACTCTGTCGTTCGGCGATGCGTCCTTACGGGCTTATGGATTTTAATTCAAGGCTTTTGCGAAGCAAAGACCACTTCCCCACATGTCGCCGCGTCGAGCAGGATCCACCGGGCAAAGAAAAAGGCCGGCGGGAGGAGGTGCCGGCCTTTTCCTGTTACGAGCCAGCGGGAGGAGGTGCTGGCTGGTCACCCCGGGGAGCAGAGGGAGGAGGTTCCACTCGCCGGGTATTCCTTGATGGCTGGCATCATACGCTTGATCAGTTTGAAGAAAATGCGACCTTTTGTTGCATCTCCTGATCTTGCGTAAATATTAGGCAGCCTTAATGTCCTTGATCGCCTTCTCGAAGGCGGTCTTGATCGGCTTGGAGACGTCTTCGGCCGCCTTGGAAGCGACAGCCTGCAACTCCTTGGCCTGCTCGACGGACAACTCGACGCGCTTGCGCAGGAAGGCGGTCTGCAGTTCGATGACTTCCGACAGCGACTTGGCGCCGATAAGGGCTTCGAGATGCGAGAAACCGGCTTCGGCATTGGCGCGCAGTGCCGCGATGGTCTTGAGCGACAGGTCGCTGGAAACGGTCTTGGCAGTCTCGTAGGTCGACTCCAGAGCCTTCTGGGTCTCCTCGGCGCCGGTCTTGAGCTTGGCATAGGCCTCTTTCGACTGCTCAACGCCCTTTTCGGCGAAAGCGCGGATCTGGTCGGTGGCCTTGGAAGCGTCGAAGCTCGGGAATTCAACGTTTTCGATGGTCTCGGCAGTCTTGGTCCTGGACATTTTCCATCCTTTCAGCGGCAGCGGCTTTGACAGAAAGCCGTCTCGTTCATGTATGATGTCAATATAAAGGCAAATTTTGTGCATTGCAATATCTTTGTTGCAGTGCACAAAAAAATCTTTCGGGCCGTTAACCAAGAGCCCAAATTCCAGCCTTTGCACGTTCTGGCTTGTGGACCTTCGTGGCTGCGGCTTTTATTAACAAAGCGTTAACTGCAATTTTCGCCGCTCCGTGAGGGTTCGCCAAGCGCATGCCGTCCGAATATTCCTTCCTCGACGTCGCCGTGCTCGATGCGGTCCGCCAGCGCTTTGCCGCCGGCGACGCGATCGCGATCCTGTCGGGGGACCTGGAGCAGGTAATCTGGGCCAACGGGCCGGGCGCAGCCGTGTTCGGCTATCCCGACATTGAAGCGATCATCGGCGCCTCGGCCCGGCTGCCGCTGATCGCCCGCCGCCAGATCATGGCGACCAGCGGCTTTCCCGAGATCGGCAGCGATCGCGCCATCATGGTGCGGCTGGCAACGGGAATGACCAGCCGCGCTGTCAGCTTCCTTGCCAGTGCCGTGGCGCTGCCCGATGGCGAGAAAGCGATCATGCTGGCGGTGCCGGCGGCGCAGACAGGCTCGCGCGGTGCCGCCGAGATCGCCAGCCGGGCGATCGGCGGCTTCACCGAAGACGGCCATTTCATCGCCTTCATCGACGCGGGGGGCAATGTCGAGGCGGCATCGGACGGGTTTTCGAGGCTCGGCATCCAGCCCGCGACGCTGGCCGCCCTGGTGGCGGATGTGACCGCCGAAGGCGAGCGTATCGTCAAGCGCCTCGTTCCAGGCGGCAGCACCTCCTACCCGGCCGGCCTGGCGCGGCTGACGCCGGAGCGGCATCTCCTGGTGGTGATCGACGAGGATCAGCTCGAGGACAGCATGCCTGCCGCAGAAGCTTCGGCGGACGGAGTGCCCGAAGCAACGGAAAGCCCCGCCAACCAGACTGGCGGCGCGAAGAGCGTTTCCGCCGAATCGGAGTCTCATCAGGACAATCAGCCGCCGGCGGATGTTTCACAGACAACGGCGATCGAGGGACCGACGGGCACCGCCGCGCCTGAGCAGCAGCCAGCCCTCTCTCCAGCCGGGCCAACACCAGCTGCCGCCGACAATGATCGGCCGGTGGTGGGCGGCACGACTGCACAGCATGATCATTGGTACTTCAATGCGGGTGAGGAGGACGCGCCAGCCGCGCCGGAGCCAGAAGCCGTGGCCGAAGCAAACGGCACCGAGGCTTCGGTGGACAGCGCGAAAAAAGACGAGGCCGCCTCCCCGGCCACAAGCTCGGCCGCCCGGACGATAGACCGCTCGGCGGCGCCGATGCGCTTTGTCTGGCGCACCGACGCCGAGGGCAGGTTCAGCGCGCTGTCGCCGGAATTCGCCGATATCGTCGGCAAGCCGGCCGCTGACGTGATCGGCCGGCGTTTCAGGGATGTCGCGGCGACCTTCGGCCTTGACGCGTCCGGCGAGATAGCCGGCCTGCTGGAGCGACGCGACACCTGGTCCGGCCGCTCCGTGCTGTGGCCCGTGGTCGGCACCGACCTCAAGATTCCCGTCGACCTCGCGGCTTTGCCTGTCTATGGCCGCAGCCGTGCCTTCGAGGGTTTTCGCGGCTTCGGCGTTGCCCGCGCCAGCGACGCGGTCGTCGATCCGGAAGCGATCGGCATGGCCCTCGTACCCAATGGCCAGGCTCCAGCGTCGTCCGTGCCGGAAACCGTCGAAGCTCCCGCCGAAGAGCCGAAGGCCGAGGAGCCGAACGCGGACCCGTTCAAGGGCGAGGTGCCGGCGCTGACCATCGTGCCAAAACAGGAGCGGCGCTTTGCCGACAAGGTCATCCGGCTGGCCGAACACCGGCAACCGGCCAATGACAAGGGACTGTCGACACTGGAGCGCAGCGCCTTCCGTGAGATCGGCGAGCGGCTGAAGAAGGAGAGTGCGCCGGCCGAGCCGCCGGAAACCGACAAGCCCGGCATCGAAAGCCCGACGGAACCGGCGATCAACACGCCGGCTGAGCCCACGGCGGAGGCCCCGGCCGCGAAGACGGAGACTGCGATCGAACCCGCCGGCGAGGTCGCGGCGACGCCTGATGCCGTGCCGGATCAGGAGGATGCGGCGCTGGCCGAGCCAGCCGAGACCGATGCCGAGGACGAGGCGGATCTCGCACGGCTTGATGGCGGTCACCCGGATGAAGTGGATGATGTGGAACCCGTCGGCACCTTGCCTGGTGTGAGCGGTTCGTTGCTTGACTACGCCGACCGGAATGATGAACCCGGTCCTGTCGCGAACAATGACGAGCCCCCGGTTTCAGAACCCGCTGTGGCGGAACCGCAGGGGACCGAGCCGGTCGCGGCCGAAGGACCTGGTACCAAAGACGCCACGCATGATGCCGTCGAGGACGACGACAGCATGACATCGGCCGATTTTCGCGATGCCGAGGACAATGAGGACTGGGCCGACGGCGAGGAAGCCGCGGCCGCTGATGAGCAGGCCGCCGCACGCACCGGTGAAGCCGCCAGTGCAGCCGACACCGTCGATAGCCTGGCTGAACGTCCTCGCCTGCGGGTGCCGCCGCTCAAGACCGAAGGGTTCGTGCCGTCGGCCTTTTCCGTCGGCGACGAAAGCAAGGCTCCGGACACCTTGCTGCTCGGCAAGCTGCCGGTGCCGCTGCTCATCCATTCGGGCGACCAGTTGCACTATGCGAACGATGAGTTCCTGAACCTGACAGGTTACCCAGCACTCGAGGACCTCGCTGATGCGGGCGGCCTGGGCGCGCTGTTTGCCGATCCCTATGGGGATGACGGCGCCTCCGACGGGAGCGACCGGTCGCTGCGGCTGAAGACGCGCGATGGCCAGGAATTCCCGATCGACGCCATCCTGCGCTCCGTGCCCTGGCGCGACGGCAAGGCCCTGATGCTGGTCGTGCGCCGTTCCGGCGAGGATGACGCGCCGGCGGCCCTGCACGTGGTCGGCGAGGAGCCGACGCAGCCCGACATTTCCGAACTCAAGGCACGCATCGCCGAGATGCGCACCATCATCGATACCGCCACCGACGGCGTCGTGCTGATCGGCAGCGACGGCACCATCCGCTCGATCAGCCGCCCGGCCGAAGCGCTGTTCGGCTTCGACAGCGACGAGGTGACCGGCAAGCCATTCGCCTCGCTGTTTGCCATCGAAAGCCAGCGCGCGGCACGCGACTATCTCACCGGCCTGTCCGAGCCAGGCGTGGCAAGCGTGCTGAACGACGGCCGCGAGGTGATCGGGCGCGAAGCGCAGGGGCGCTTCATCCCGCTGTTCATGACCATCGGCCGGCTGCCCAACGACAGCGGCTTCTGTGCCGTGGTGCGCGACATCACGCAGTGGAAGCGCGCCGAGGAGGATTTGACGCAAGCACGCGCGGTGGCCGAACGGGCGTCCTCGCAGAAGACCGATTTCCTGGCTCGCATCAGCCACGAGATCCGCACGCCGCTCAATGCCATTATCGGCTTTTCCGAATTGATGGTCGACGAGAAGTTCGGGCCGGTCGCCAATGACCGCTACCGCGACTATCTGCGTGACATCAACCGCTCGGGCAACCATGTGCTCGACCTCGTCAACGATCTGCTGGACATCTCGAAGATCGAAGCCGGCCAGCAGGAAATGGCCTATGAGGCGGTGTCGCTCAACGACACGCTGGCCGAGACGGTGGCGATGATGCAGCCGCAGGCCAACCGCGAACGTGTCATTATCCGCTCCAGCTTTGCCTCGCGGCTGCCGGAAGTGGTGGCGGATCTGCGCTCCGTGCGCCAGATCGCGCTCAACATCCTGTCGAACGCCATCCGCTACACCCAGGCCGGCGGCCAGGTGATCGTCTCGACCGCCTACGAGACCTCGGGGGATGTCGTCATGCGGGTGCGCGACACCGGTATCGGCATGAGCCAGGCCGAGATCGAACAGGCGCTGAAGCCGTTCAAGCAGATCAATGCGCTGAAGCGCGGGCGCGGCGACGGCACCGGCCTTGGTCTGCCGCTGACCAAGGCGATGGTGGAAGCGAACCGCGCTCGCTTCACCATCAATTCGACACCGGGCGAAGGCACGCTCGTCGAGGTCGCTTTTCCCTCGACCCGGGTGCTCGCGGAATAGCGGCTCCAAAAGAAAAGGCGCCCAAAGGACGCCTTAAGAGATGGGATTGCTGTCACAACGGGGGCTTGAGCGAATTCAGATCCTCCGGGGGCTGAGGAACGGGATTTCTCCCTCAAGTTACATGCGACTATCGGGGTCGGGCCTTAACAAGTCCTTACCAGGCCGCCAAAAAATTTACGAATGTGTACCACTCGTGAAATCTAGGTAAATTCCCGAGAGATAATCCGTTAACCATGACGGACCGGTCATTCGGCAAGCTGCGGCAGATTGCGGAACAGCTCCAGCGCCTCCGGATTGGCAAGCGCTTCCTTGTTCTTGATGGCGCGCCCATGCACCACGTCGCGCACGGCGAGTTCGGTGATCTTGCCCGATTTGGTGCGGGGAATGTCCGACACGGCGACGATCCTGGCCGGGACATGGCGGGGGCTGGCGCCGCCGCGGATCTTGGCACGAATGCGTTTTTCCAGATCCTCGTCCAACTGGACGCCCGCGGCCAGCCGCACGAACAGCACGACGCGCACATCATTGTCGAAATCCTGTCCGATGCACAGCGCTTCCAGGATTTCCGGCATCTGTTCGACCTGGTTGTAGATCTCCGCCGTGCCTATGCGCACGCCACCCGGGTTGAGCGTGGCGTCGGAACGGCCGTGGATGATCATGCCGCCATGCTCGGTCCATTCGGCGAAATCGCCATGGCACCAGACATTATCGAAACGCTCGAAATAGGCCGCCTGGTATTTCTTGCCGTCTGGGTCGTTCCAGAAACCGATCGGCATGGACGGAAAGGCCTTGGTGCAGACCAGCTCGCCCTTTTCCTGCCGGATCGGCTTGCCGTCGTCATCCCAGACATCGACAGCCAAGCCAAGGCCAGGGCCCTGGATCTCGCCGGTCCAGACCGGTTCGGTCGGCACGCCGAGCACGAAACACGAGACGATGTCGGTGCCGCCGGAAACCGAGGCGAGATGCACGTCCTTCTTGATGCCCTCGTAGACGAAGCGGAAATCCTCGGGCGACAGCGGCGAACCGGTGGAGGATATCGCCCGCACGGTCGACAGATCGTGGCTGCCGATCGGCTTGAGACCGGCCTTGCGCACGGAATCGATAAACTTCGCGGAGGTGCCGAAGAAGGTCATCTTCTCGACGTCGGCGAAGTCGAACAGGACATTGCCGTTGGGGTAGAAGGGCGAGCCGTCATAGAGCAGCAGCGTCGCACCGGACGCCAGGCCCGACACCAGCCAGTTCCACATCATCCAACCGCAGGTGGTGAAATAGAAGAAGCGATCGCCGTCGACGAGCCCGGCATGCAGCCGGTGCTCCTTGACATGCTGGATCAACGTCCCGCCGGCCGAATGGACGATGCATTTGGGAATGCCCGTGGTTCCGGATGAAAACAGGATGTAGAGCGGATGCGAAAACGCCAGCCGCTCGAAGGTGACGGGCTTGACGGCGAAGGGCGCCAGCGCCTCCTCCATCGCCACGGCCTTGTCGATGATCGCGGCCACGTCGGTCGAGGTGCCAAGATAATCGACGAGCAGAACCTTGCGGACACTGCCGAGCTTGGCCGCGATCGCCGCGACCTTGTCGGCGACCTCGATCGCCTTGCCATTGTACCAATAGCCGTCGGGCGCGATGAAGATGACAGGCTCGATCTGGCCGAAGCGGTCGAGCACGCCCTGCTCGCCGAAATCGGGGGAGCAGGATGACCACACCGCGCCGATCGAGGCCGCCGCCAGCATGGCCGCGACGGTTTCCGGCATGTTGGGCATCATCGCGGCAATGCGGTCGCCCTTCTTCACCTTGAGCGACAGGAAGAGCTGCTGCAGACGCGAGACCAGGCCATGCAGCTCATTCCAGGACAGCCGCCGCTCGACCTTGTCCTCGCCGCGAAAGACAATCGCCTCGCCGGCGCCGGTCTTCTTCAGCAGGTTCTCGGCGAAATTCAGCGTCGCGTCGGGGAAGAACGAGGCACCCGGCATTTTGTCGCCATCGGCCAGCACGCGCTCGCCGCCATTGGTCCATTTGTCGCCGACGATGCCGGAAAAGTCCCACATCAGGCTCCAGAACGCCTTGCGATCCTCGATCGACCAGCGGTGAAGGTCGGCATAGGAGGAGAATGTGGCGCCGGCTTTCGCCTCCGCGGCCTTCAGGAAAGCCGTCAATGGCGAAGCATCGATCCGGTCTTGCGTCGGGGTCCAGAGCGGTACTTCGGCAGCCATCATCGATCCTCCCACGGTCGTCATCGCTTATGCATATCGCAGCGCAGCAGAGCAAGATTTTGTTGGGCCGAAGCGACCAGGTGTGCGCAAATGCCATCGCCGGGCCATAAAGACTTGAAATGCCTCAGTCCTAAGTCGTAGTGACGACTGGGGTTACACACGTCGGGCAATTAATCGGAACGGAAGCATATAGGGCGAGATGCCATCATCCTTGATCCGCCGCGGAGTATGGGCGATCGGCGCTGCCGTGATCGTCATTGCTCTGGTGGTCGCCGCGCTGCCGCTGATCGCCTCGACGCGCATCGTGCGCGACCGCATCGCCTGGGAGATGAGCGCGTGGAGCGGCTTCCGGGTCGCCATCGAAGGCTCGCCGCGCATCGAGGTCTGGCCGAAATTCCGGGCAATCCTGACCGATGTGACGCTGTCCAGGTGGACGGACACCGATGCACCGCCGGTCGTCGAAGCCGAACGGGTGGAAATCGACCTCTCGGCCATGGCGGCATTGCAGGGCGACGTGGCGTTTTCCACGGCGCGGCTGGTGCGTCCGACGATCCGGGTCCAGCGCACGGCCGATGGCCTGTTCCTGCCCACCGCGCCGACGGGCGGGCGCATCGCGCGCTCCATCGACACGGCGCGCGGCGTGGTCAATGCCGATCCCGCCAAGCCCGACCTCGACAAGCTGCCAACCGACGCCTTCGGCACGGTCGAATTCAGGGACGGCCGCATGGTGGCGTCCGTGAACGGCAAGGACGTGGAGATCCTCAGCAGCCTTAGCGGCCAAGCGACCTGGGCGGCGATGAACAGCAATGCGACATTGTCGGCAACCGGTATCTGGCGTGGCGAAAGCGTGGCCCTGGACGCTGCCTCGCCGAAGCCGCTGGTGCTGTTTGCCGGCGGCATGGCGCCGCTCACCCTGACCTTCAAGGCTGCGCCCGCCACCTTCTCCTTCGACGGCACCGCCAACATGTCCCAGAACGCCTATTTCGACGGCCAGGTGAAGTTCGCGGCACCTTCGCTGCGCCGCGTGCTGGAATGGTCGCAGGCCGGCATCGCGCCGAGCGCGGCGATCGGTTCCGTCAGCATTTCCAGCAAGGTCACGGCGTCGGCCGGACGCGTCAAATTCGAGAACACCGCGCTGGCGCTGGACAACAATCCGGGTATGGGCGCACTGGACCTGTCGCTTGGCGACGCCCAGCCGGTGATATCGGGCACCCTAGCCTTCGATACGCTCGACCTCAGATCGTTCCTGTCCGCCTTCACGCCGCTGGGGCCGACGAGCGGCACTGGACCGGGTGACGTCGACACAAGCTTCGCCGATCGGGTCAATCTCGACCTCAGACTGTCGGCGGCGCATGCCACGGCCGGCTCCATCCAGCTTGCCGACGTCGCCGCCACCGCCCAGGTCAAGGACGGTCTTTCCGTCTTCGATATCTCCGACGCGTCGGCCTTTGGCGGCAACATCCAGACCAGCCTTCGTTTCGACCGCAAGCCCGAGGGCACCCAGGTCGAGATCCGGCTGCTTGCTTCCGATGTCGATGGCGGTGCGTTCGGTACGGCGGCCGGGATGACCCGGCTGGTGCCGGTCGGCACGGGCACCGTTTCGGTCATCCTCAAGGGACCCGGCAGGACCTGGGATTCGATCTTTGAAAACGCCGACGGCTCGGTCACGGCGACCTTCGGACCCGGCGCGCTCAGCAAGTTCAACCTGCCTGCCTTTCTCAAGCATACAGAACAGGGCGGCTTCTTCGCGCTCGACGATGTCTCGGACGGGACACTGCCGATCGACGGTGCTGAAGTGAAGGCGACCATTTCACGCGGCGTGGCGAGGCTGGACAAGGCCGAAGCCAATTCGGCGAAATACAAGATCTGGCTTTCCGGCATCGCCTCCTATGCGGGGCGTGGGCTGGCACTGTCAGGCGGCGTCATCCAGCCTGACCAGGCGGCGCAGAAGAACGGCCAGCAGGGGCCCAACCAGTCGTCCTTCTTCGTCGGCGGAACCTGGAGCACACCGTTCATATCCCCGATAAGCCGCGGCGTTTCGGGCGAATAGAAACGCGCTTTCCTTCAGTTGAACATCGTATCGTCCGAAAACCGGTGTCACCCTCGGGGCCAAGCCCGAGGGCACGCTGTCGAGATGCTCACCCGCGCTGCGCAGCCTGTTCGTCGAGCTGACGCTGCACCTCACGCCGCTTATTGGCGATCGAGGCGACGATGACACCGACCGCGACGACGGCGATCAGGATGGTGCAGGCGGCATTGATCTCCGGTGTCACACCGAGGCGGACCTGGCTGTAGATCTTCATAGGCAGCGTTGTGGCGCCCGGGCCAGAGGTGAAGCTGGCAATCACAAGATCGTCGAGCGACAGCGTGAAGGCCAGCATCCAGCCTGACACGATCGCCGGCAGGATGACCGGCAGCGTGATCTGGAAGAAGGTCTTCGCCGGCGTTGCGCCGAGATCCATTGCCGCCTCCTCCAGCGAACGATCGAAGGAGACCAGGCGCGATTGCACCACGACGGCCACGAAGCACATTGTGAGCGTGATGTGGGCGAGCGTTACCGTGAAGAAGCCGCGGTCGAGGCCGACGGCAACGAAGAGCAGCAGCAGCGACAGGCCGGTGATGACTTCCGGCATGACCAGCGGCGCGAAGACCATGCCGGAAAACAGCACCCTGCCCCGGAAGCGGGTGTAGCGCGTCAGGGTGAGCGCCGCCAGCGTGCCGAGCACGGTCGCCACCGTCGCCGAAATGACGCCGACACGCGCCGTGACCCAGGTGGCGTCCATCAGGCCCTGATTGTGGAACAGCGACACGTACCATTTGGTCGAGAAGCCGCCCCAGACGGTGACGAGCTTGGATTCGTTGAAGGAGAAGACGATGAGCAGCACGATCGGCAGGTACAGGAAGGCAAAGCCAAGCACGATCGAGGTGACGTTGAAGCGGCTCCAGGTGGCGTTCATTTGCCCTGCTCCTGGGCACGCGCCTGTGCCTGTTGGAAAAGCATGATCGGCACGGTCAGCAACAACAGCAGGATGACGGCCACGGCAGACGACACCGGCCAGTCACGATTGGCGAAGAACTCGTTCCAGAGCGTCTTGCCGATCATCAGCGTCTGCGATCCGCCGAGCAGATCGGGGATGACGAACTCGCCGACAGCCGGGATGAACACCAGCAGGCAGCCGGCGATGACGCCGGGCAGCGACAGCGGGAAGGTGATCTTCCAGAAAGCCGATGTCGGCGGGCAGCCGAGATCCTTGGCCGCCTCGATCAGCGAATAGTCCATCTTCTCCAGCGACGAATAGAGAGGCAGCACCATGAACGGCAGATAGGAATAGACGATGCCGATGAAGATCGCCGTGTAGGTGTTGAGGATGACCAGCGGCTGGTTGATGACGTGCAGCGACAAGAGCAGCTGGTTGAGCAGGCCCTCGGGCTTGAGAATGCCGATCCAGGCATAGACGCGGATCAGGAACGAGGTCCAGAACGGCAGGATGACCAGCATCAGCAAGGTCGGACGGATGGTGGCCGGCGCACGTGACATGCCATAGGCGATCGGGTAGCCGACGATCAGTGTCAGCACGGTCGAGATGGCGGCAATGATGACGCTCGTCACATAGGCCTTGAAATAGAGCGCGTCCTGCGTCAGCCAGACATAGTTGTCGAAATTGAGGTCGCGGAACCCGGCAAAGAAGCCGGAGACGCCATCGCTGAAATCGAGCACCGGCGTGTAAGGCGGCATGGCGATCGCCGTCTGCGACAGGGAAATCTTGAAGACGATGATGAACGGGATGAGGAAGAAGAACAGAAGCCAGAGGTAAGGAACGATGATGACGAGCCGGTTGACGAAGCCGCCACCCAGCCGCGTCAGGAACGGCTTGGCGACGGTCGATGGTCCGGCGGCATCGGTGACAGCGATGTTGGACATATCAGCCCCCTACCGCGCCAGCACGACGCCGGCGTCGGGCCGGAAGGACACCCAGGCGCGGTCGTTCCAAGTCAGCGGATCGTCGGTCACCCGCGCCGCATTGAGCGCGCTTGCCCTGATGATCTGCCCGTCATCCAGCCTGATGTGGTAGACGGTCATGTCGCCGAGATAGGCGACGTCGTAGACCTCGCCTTCCAACGCATTGACAGCGTCCGCCGGCTTCTTCGACGACACCTTGATCTTCTCCGGCCTGATGGCGAAAACGATCTCGGAACCGGCTGCGGTATCGGCGTTGTTTTCAACGACGATCTGGGCACCTGTCGCGCCAGTGATGCGGGTGGTGTTGGCCGACCGCTCGGCGACCTTGCCCTCGAACATGTTCACGTTGCCGACGAAATGCGCGACGAAGCGCGAGGCCGGGGCTTCATAGACTTCCGCCGGCGTCGCCACCTGCATGACCTCGCCCTTGTCCATGATGGCGATGCGATCGGCCATGGTCATCGCTTCTTCCTGGTCGTGGGTGACGACGACGAAGGTCAGCCCAAGTTCCTGCTGCAAATCCATCAGTTCGAACTGGGTCTCCTCGCGCAGCTTCTTGTCGAGAGCCCCCAGCGGCTCGTCGAGCAGCAGCACCTTCGGCCGCTTGGCGACCGAGCGGGCGAGCGCGACGCGCTGGCGCTGGCCGCCGGAAAGCTGGTGCGGCTTGCGCTTGGCGAACTGCTCGAGCTTGACCAGCTTCAGCATCTCGGCGACGCGCTTTTCGATATCGGGCTTGGGCATGCCTTCCTGCTTGAGGCCGAAGGCGATGTTGTTCTCCACCGTCATATGCGGGAACAGGGCATAGGACTGGAACATCATGTTGACCGGCCGGCGATAGGGCGGAATGCCGCGCAGGTCCTGGCCGTCGAGCAGAATGCGGCCGGCCGTCGGTTCCTCGAAGCCGGCAAGCATCCTGAGCAGCGTCGACTTTCCGCAACCGGACGCGCCGAGCAGGGCGAAGAATTCGCGCTCGAAGATCGTCAGCGACAGATTGTTGACGGCGGTGAAGTCACCGAACTTCTTGGTGACGTTGTCGAACTGGATGTATGGCTTGGCGTTCGGGTCGTTCCATGGCGCGAAATCCCTGCGGATGCTGCCAAGCGATTTCATATCCCCACTCCGTGCTGTTTCTTGCTTCGTGCCCCAAAATGAGCGACCCCGGCAGTCGTCTGTCGGGGTCGCTTCAGTTGCTTATTGGCCGGTGACGATCTTGGTCCAGCTGCGCGTGATGATACGCTGTGTCTTGGGATCGTAAGGGGAGACCGTGTAGAGCTTCTGCAAGGTCGCGTCGTCCGGATAGACAGCCGGATCCCCCAGCAGCGCCTTGTCGACAAATTGCTGCGATGCCTTGTTGCCGTTGGCATAGAGCACGTAGTTCGACGATTTGGCGATCACTTCGGGCGTCATCATGTAGTTGATGAATTCAAGTGCCTCGGCGACATGCGGCGCATCGGCGGGGATCGCCATCTGGTCGAACCACATCTGTGCGCCTTCCTTCGGCACGGAATAGCCGATTTCAACGCCTTGCTTGGCCTCGACCGCGCGGTTGCGGGCCTGGAACACGTCACCAGACCAGCCGACCGCGAGGCAGATGTCGCCGTTGGCGAGCGCGTTGATGTACTCGGACGAATGGAACTTCCTGATGTAGGGACGGACCTTGAGCAAAGCTTCCTCGGCCTTGGCGATATCGTCCGGCGAGGTGCTGTTCGGGTCGAGACCCAGATACTTCAACGCCGCCGGTATGATGTCGGCCGGCGAGTCCAGCACGTAGACGCCGCAGTCCTTCAACTTGGCAAGACTATCCGGATTGAAGAACACGTCCCAGCTGTCGATCTTGTCCGTGCCCAGTGCAGCCTGCACTTTCTTCGTGTTGTAGCCGATGCCGACCGTGCCCCACATGTAGTTGACCGAGTATTCGTTGCCGGGGTCATATTTGGCGGTTCGCTCGGAAACCGTGTCCCACATGTTGGAGAGGTTCGGCAGTTTCGACTTGTCGAGCTTCTGGAACACACCGGCCTGAATCTGGCGGGCGAGGAAGTTGCCGCTGGGCACGACGACGTCATAGCCGCTGCCGCCGGCGAGCAGTTTGGTTTCCAGGATCTCGTTGGAATCGAACGTGTCGTAGACGACCTTGATGCCGGTCTTCTTGGTGAAATCGTCGATGATCGAACTGTCGATATAATCCGACCAGTTGAAGACATTGACGACGCGATCCTCGGCATGCCCGGCGGGCGTGAACAATGTCAGAAATACCGAGGTCGCCGAAAGCCAGAGCGCTTTGCGGATCATGCTATTCTCCTTTGGTGAGTGTTCCATCGCCGGCTCGTCGCGACGCGCGACCGGGCATTTGTTTCAGACTATTGAGCTTTCCAGGGGACAACAAGCGGCGATCGGCGCGCCGGTCGCGGCCACGCAATTGACCCGGACTGGAAGGAATCGCGGTGCCGTCAGAAGCTTTCGCCGCCGCGCGGACAGAAATACAGAAATATGGTCCGGTCTCGATCGGGCCGCCGGGGAGACTTGGCAAGATACGCCTGTCTTGTTGTTGCCGTGTTCCCAGCCTGCCCGGGCGGCAGCGAGGTTGTCAATGGCAAAGCATCGGCGCCCGCATCAATTCGGCGACGGCACCCCGGTGACGCCTGCCCGCCGCGGCCGTGCCTGGCGTTTGAACTCGAGACCAATATGGACGAGCAGCGCCGTGACCACCACCGCGCCGCCGATGATGGTGCGTCCGGACGGCACTTCGGAATGGATGAGCCAGACCCATATCGGCCCAAGGATCGGCTCGAAAGTGCCAAGCAGTGCCGCGATAGCAGCCGGGATCAGCCTCGCGCCGGTTGCGAAGAAGGCAAGACCGATGCCGAGATTGACCACGCCGAACGCGAAGAGAAAGCCCATGTCGCCGGCCGAGACCGTGAAGGTCGACGCCTGCGAGGCGGCAAGGCCCGCGGCCAGGATCGTGCCGAGACAGGTCGCCGGGGTCATCCTGACGCTGGCGAACCGCCTTGTGATGACGGTGGCGATCGAGAACATGAACGCGATCAGCAGCGCCAGCCCGTCGCCTATGGGCGAGACGGCGCCATTGAGCGATTCCGACACCATGATGGCGACGCCGGCGATGACGGCGGCAATCGCCACCCAGGTCACGACGCCAACCCGTTCGCGAAACAGCGCCCAGGCAAACAGCGCCGCCAGAAGCGGCACGCCGGCCTGCATCAAAAGGATGTTGGCAACGGTGGTGTAGGCGAGCGCCACGACGAAGGAGGTCGATGCGATGGCGAAGCAGAAGCCGACGGCAAGGCCGGGCAGGCCCATGTCGCGAAACGATCTCAGCATGCCGCGCCAGCCGTCACGCCAGGCCATGAAGGAGAGCAGGAAGGCGGCGGCCCAAACCGAGCGCCAGAAGATAACCGTCCAGCTGTCACCGACTGTGATGAAGCGGGCGATGGTGCCGCCGAAACTCCACATCAGCGCCGAGAGGAAGACCAGAAGCATCCCGACGCGCTCCTCGCGCGGCGAGGTGGTCGAAGCGACAAGGGCCGGTGATGATGCTGCGTCTGTCATGGGCGCGACTGTCGAGCTTTTGTGGACGGGACGATGCGCAAGGCACGACAAAGAACTGCCCTGTTCGCGTAACGCAAGGACTTGAGCCGCGGGTGATCCAGACACAGGCGACGATTATGGCACCTTTGCTGCCGCGTTACTGGAAGTCGAAGGCGCTCAGGCCCGTCACCATCTCGTCGAGACCGAGCGGGCGTGTCACCGGCGGTTCGGCACGCGCCAGGCAGCCGACGCGCTCGCAAAGCCGGCAGGCGGGTCCGACCGGCGTCGCCACGACGGCGCCTGCTCCCGACTTTCCGGCGGCGGCCGCTCCGGGCAGCGCCGCGCCATAGACGATGTCGTCGCGAAAGCCGATGTCGCAACCGAGCAGCAGCGCAGTGCGGCGCGGACGCTCCGAGAATGCGCCCTGCGGCCCCTCCAGCGTGCGGGCGAGGCACAAGAACTCGGCGCCATCGGGCATTTCCACCGCTTCGACGAAAACCTGGCCGGGCTGGGTGAAGGCAACGTGCACGGGCAGCTTCGGACAGCCGCCGCCAAAGCGGCTGTGCGGAAAGCCCTGGCTGCCGGCCCTGCGAAAGCGGTTGCCCGCATTGTCGACCTCCAGCATGAAGAACGGCACGCCAAGTGCGCCCTGCCGCTGCAGCATCGTCAGCCGGTTCGCCGCCTGCTCGAACGAGACGCCGAAGCGCGAGCGAAGGACGTCGATGTCGTAGCGCGCGCGGACGGCGGCAGCATGAAAGGCCTGATAGGGCATCATCAGCGCATGCGCGGCATAGCGGCCGAGTTCGAAGCGGGCAAGGCGACGGGCTTCGTCCGTACTCAGCTTGAGCGCCTGGATTTGACCGGCGACCGCGACCGTCATGCGGATCAGGCAGGCTTCCATCGCCACTTCGCGCAACTGGTCGAACGGCGACAGCCGCTCCGACAGGAACAGGCGCTGCGAATGGCGATCGTAGCGGCGGCGCCAGTTCGGCATGGTGGCGACCGGCAGAACCTTGACGACGATGCCGTATTCGCGCTTCAGCCAGGCCTTCAAGGCACCGAACAGGTCATCGCCGGGATCGAGCACCGCGGTGAACGCCTCCGCCTCTTCCTCGAGTGTCGTGAAATGGTTCGGCCGCCGCTCGAAGGTCTCGTGCACCTCGTCGATCGGCAAGCGGGCGCCCGAAAGCGCTGTCGCCCGCCCCTCGCGCGCCAGAAGCTCGTTGAGGTCGGACAGCCGCTCGGCTTGCTCGCGATAGGCGCGGAACAGTTTTATTACCGCGGCCGACGCGTTGGGCGCCGCCTCGGCAAGTTCGATCAGCTCTTGATCTCCCGGCAATTCGCCGACCAGCAGCGGATCGGTGAACACCTCCTTCAAGGCCGCGACCGACCCTCTTGCCTCGCCCTGCAGCTCATGCGGGTCGACCTTGTAGACGGAGGCCAGCTTCAGGATCAGCTGCACCGTCAGCGGCCGCTGGTTGCGCTCGATAAGGTTGAGATAGGACGGCGAGATGCCGAGCCCCTCGGCCATAGCCGTCTGGGTGAGGCCCTTGGCGTTGCGGATGCGGCGAATGCGCGGCCCCGCGAAAATCTTCTGGTCAGCCATCGACTGTCCTTGACAGGAATTTACACGGCATTCGCGATAATTCATCGCTCACAGGTTTTACAAGTATGACAAATTTACAGCGGCTGTCTGTCAAACACAACACAGATTTTCCCTTATCTCCGGCTGTAATTGCTGATTTTTCTAGCTGATTTTGCGCCGCAATGTAAATTCAGTCATATCGCAGCTCGCCAAAAGATTGGTGCGCGGACAAAGTACAGCAATCCTTCGGAGTGACCCATGACTGATTTTTACAACCTCGTTCCCTCGGCGCCTGAAGGTCGCTTCGACGGCGTTGAACGCCCCTATTCGCCGGAGGATGTGAAGCGGCTGCGCGGTTCGGTGCAGATCCGCCAGAGCCTGGCCGAAATGGGTGCCAACCGGCTGTGGAAGCTGATCCACGAGGAGGATTTCGTCAACGCGCTCGGCGCCATGTCCGGCAACCAAGCGATGCAGCAGGTGCGCGCCGGGCTGAAGGCGATCTACTTGTCGGGCTGGCAGGTCGCGGCCGACGCCAACACCGCCTCGGCGATGTATCCCGACCAGTCGCTTTATCCGGCCAATGCCGCGCCGGAGCTGGTCAAGCGCATCAACCGGACGCTGCAGCGCGCCGACCAGATCGAGACCTCCGAGGGCAACGGGCTTTCGGTCGAGACCTGGTTCGCGCCCATCGTCGCCGACGCGGAAGCCGGCTTCGGCGGGCCGCTCAACGCCTTCGAGATCATGAAGGCGTTCATCGAGGCGGGTGCCGCCGGCGTCCATTACGAGGACCAGCTGGCGTCGGAAAAGAAATGTGGCCATCTCGGCGGGAAGGTGCTGATCCCGACCGCCGCGCATATTCGCAACCTCAACGCCGCGCGGCTCGCGGCCGACGTGATGGGCACGCCGACGCTCGTCGTGGCGCGTACCGACGCGGAAGCCGCCAAGCTTCTGACATCCGACATCGACGAGCGCGACCAGCCCTTCGTCGACTACGATGCCGGGCGCACGGTGGAAGGCTTCTACCAGGTCAGGAACGGCATCGAACCATGCATCGCGCGGGCCGTCGCCTATGCACCGTACGCGGACCTGATCTGGTGCGAAACCTCCAAGCCGGACCTGGCGCAGGCCAAGAAGTTCGCCGAGGGCGTGCGCAAGCACCATCCGGGCAAGCTGCTCGCCTATAATTGCTCGCCCTCGTTCAACTGGAAGAAGAATCTCGACGACGCGACGATCGCGAAGTTCCAGAAGGAACTCGGCGCCATGGGCTACAAGTTCCAGTTCATCACGCTGGCCGGCTTCCACCAGCTCAACTACGGCATGTTCGAGCTGGCGCGTGGCTACAAGGCGCGGCAGATGGCGGCCTATTCCGAGTTGCAGGAAGCCGAGTTCGCCGCGGAGGCCAATGGCTACACCGCCACGAAGCACCAGCGTGAGGTCGGCACCGGCTATTTCGACGCCGTGTCGATGGCGATCACCGGCGGCAAGTCGTCGACCACCGCCATGCATGAATCGACCGAGCACGCACAATTCAAGCCGGCCGCCGAATAGCGGGTCGGAAAATACAGAGGAAACGCCCAGCAGGGCTCAGAAACGGGAGAAGACCAATGGCATCGATAAGCCGCGTCAAGGAACGGGCGGAAGAGCAATCGACCACGATGAGCGTCGATCAGCAGGCGACGATCCGCATGCTCGCCAACGATCTGCACAGGCTCAACCAGTCGGTGATGAAGGCGGTCGAGGCGGGCGTCTCGGTGGAGCTGGTGCGCTCGGCCAGGCACCATGGCGGCGACGGCAATTGGGGCGATCTGCTGATCCCGGTGATCGTCACACAACAGAGCCATGGCTGACCGGCAATCGTTGCAACCGACCTCTCACCTGCGCAGCGTATGCGCAGGTGAATTCTATTTTTATGCAACCAATGCGTGGACAGGACAGTACAGTACTATTGCTTGACTCCACTGTTGGAGGAGGCGTCTCCAAGGTCTTTTATTTCAACTTGACATGGGGTGCGATCTCACGCCAATTGTCACCCAGATTTCAACTCTGCATTGAAATAGGGGCGAGCTTCTTGGCCGACTTGGGTGCCCAGTGAGTAGCAAGGACGAGACCGCAAAACGTCCGAATCTGGTGACCCAGGGTTCAAGCGCCGAAACGATCCGCAGTCCCCCGCAAGCGCTTGTTGTCGGGAAATCGCCGATCAATCGTGTGGTGGTGTCGAAGATCGTCGAGCGATCCGGGCTCAGGCCAATCTCGGAATCGCCTGACATGGCGGCGAAGACCTTGCGAACACTTGTGCCGAGCGTGATTGTCCTGGACGGCGGCGCGGACAACAAGGACTGCGACAATCTGATGTCCGGCATCGAAACGTTGCGGCGGGCCTCGGGCAAATCGATGCCTCCCGTCATCCTGCTTTCAACCAAGAATGGCACGCCGGAAAGCCTGGGCCTGCCGAGCGTGATCGACGTCGTGGTCGCGAAGCCGATCACGCCCGAACGGCTGCAACCGGTGATCGATCGCCTGATCAGGCGCTAGCCAAGCGCGATCAATCTCGCTTCGTGATGTCTTGTATCAGTTCGGGCAATTGCCCAAGGTCGGATATCTGGCGGAATCGCGGGTCGGCGACCGGCGCCTCGACATGCTCGAGCACCCAGGTCAGCTCGTGCGGCACATGGACACCCCAGCCGCCGGCCTCGATGGCCGGCACCACGTCCGACTTCAGCGAATTGCCAACCATCATGCTCTTTGCCGGACCGTCGCCGTGGCGGCTGAAGAGGCGGGCATAGGTGGCGGCGTTCTTGTCGCTGACGATCTCGACCGCATCGAACAGGTCGCCGAGGCCGGAGCCAGCCAGCTTGCGCTCCTGGTCGAAGAGATCGCCCTTGGTGATCATCACGAGGCGGTATGCGCCGGCGAGCTTCTCCACCGTCTCACGCACATGCGGCAAGACCTCGATCGGGTGGCTCAGCATCTCGCGGCCGGCATCGAGGATCTGCGCTATGACCGAAGCCGGGACCCGTCCGTCGGTAACCTCGATCGCCGTCTCGACCATCGACAGCGTAAATCCCTTGATGCCGAAGCCATAAACGGCAAGGTTGCGCCGTTCGGCTTCGAGCAATCGAGCCGAGATCTGCTTCTCCTCGCCATGGTCGGCAAGCATGGCGGCGAAGCGCTTCTCCGTCATGCGGAAGAACTGTTCGTTCTGCCAAAGCGTGTCGTCGGCGTCGAATCCTATCGTGGTCACTTCACTACTGGTTCGCATCGTCGAGTTCTTGAGTTCAGGGACAGGCTGAGCCTAAGCCGAGCCGGGCACGATTTTCAACCGCGGCGGCAAATGCCGGCAGCGGCTCCCCTTCCCTTCCACAGTGGGGCACGGCTATACTCCGAAATCCGCAACCCAATCTGGTGAATGATGCCGCCTGCAAAAAAGGAAGTCCGTCCGTCGAGCCGCGGAGGACGGGCTCGCACGCCTGCCTTCGTGAAAAACCTGCGTGGTGTGAAGAACTGGAAGGAAGTCAGCGAATGGCTGGAATGGCGCGGCATCGAGGATATCGAATGCATCACGCCTGATCAGGCAGGCGTGGCACGCGGCAAGATGATGCCGTCGAAGAAATTCACCTCCAACACCTCTCTGGCGCTGCCTTCGGCCGTCTTCATGACGACGATTTCCGGCGGCTATCCCGAAGATGGCAACGGCTTCCACTATCCCGAGGATGACGGCGACCTCAAATTGATGCCGGATCTTTCGACACTGACGGTGGTGCCGTGGGAAGAAGACCCGACGGCGGCCGTCATCTGCGACCTCGTCCACCAGGATGGCCGCTCGGTCGAATTCACGCCGCGCAATGTGTTGAAGCGCGTGCTTGCAGCCTACGACAAGCTTGGGCTGAGGCCGGTGGTGGCGCCCGAGATCGAATTCTACCTGGTGCGCAAGAATCCGGATCCGGACTATCCCCTGACCCCGCCCGTAGGCCGCTCGGGGCGCGCAATCGGCGGCGGCGCCGGCTATTCGATCGCCGGCGTCAACGAGTTCGACGAACTGATCGACGACATCTACCATTTCTCCGAAAGCCAGGGGCTGGAGATCGACACGCTCATTCATGAAGAGGGCGCTGGCCAGCTCGAGATCAATCTGCGCCATGGCGACCCGATCGAGCTCGCCGACCAGGTGTTCATGTTCAAGCGCACCATTCGCGAAGCCGCGCTCAAGCATGAAATCTACGCGACCTTCATGGCCAAGCCGATCCAGGGCCAGCCGGGTTCGGCCATGCACATCCATCAGTCGATCGTCGACAAGAAGACAGGCAGGAACATCTTTTCGGCCGAGGACGGCTCGGAAACCGAGGAGTTCTTCCATTTCATCGGCGGCATGCAAAAGCACGTGCCGAACGCGCTGGTGATGTTCGCGCCCTATGTCAATTCCTACCGTCGGCTGACGCAGGCGGCTTCGGCTCCGGTCAACAACAAATGGGGCTATGACAACCGCACCACCGCGTTCCGCGTGCCGCGCTCCGACCCGGCGGCGCGACGCGTCGAAAACCGCATCCCGTCCTCCGACGCCAATCCCTATCTGGCGCTGGCGGCATCGCTTGCCTGCGGGCTGATCGGCATCACCAGGAAGATCAAGGCCGAGCCTCCGGTGCTGACGACCGCCAATGCGGACGAGATCGACCTGCCACGCAGCCTGCTCGAAGCAGTCGACCTGTTCGAGGGCGATGAGGAGCTTTGCGCATTGCTGGGCAAGTCCTTCGCCGCCACCTATGCAGCGATCAAGCGGGCGGAATTCGAGACCTTCATGGAAGTGATCAGCCCGTGGGAGCGGGAGTATTTGTTGCTGAATGTGTGATGATTGAGTGAGTAGTGAGTAGTGAGTAGTGAGTAGTGAGTAGACTTATCACTAGCCTATTCACTACTGACTACTGACTACTGACTACTCACTACTCACCATCGGCTGCACCGTCCTCCGAACACCCGAGTCTTCACAATACCATGTCTTACCAATCCCCCATTTCTCCCGGCCGCTCGTGGTACGAAGACACGGCGGGACCTAGACCCGAATACCCGGTGCTCGACGGCGACCGGGCCTGCGATGTCGTCATCATCGGCGGCGGCTTTACCGGGCTGTCGGCGGCGACACATCTAGCCAAGGCTGGAACCAATGTCGTTCTGATCGAGGCGTATCGCTTCGGCGACGGCGCTTCCGGGCGCAATGGCGGGCAGCTCGGCACCGGCCAGCGCGCCTGGGCCGAAGACCTGGAGGCGGAGTACGGCTTGTCCCGTGCCAGAGCTTTGTTCGATCTTGCCGAGGAGGCGAAGGCGCATCTCATCGAATTCGCCGCCGCCAACCAGATCGATATCGATTATATGCCGGGCCAGCTCTCCGTGGCGCACAAGCCTCGCTATGTCGACGATTACAAGGCGCATGCGGAGATCATGGCCAGCCGTTTCTCCTATCCGCACATCTCATTCATGGATGCCAAGGAGACGGCGGAGCGGCTTGGCTCGACCGCCTATTTCGGCGGCACACGCGACACCGGCACCGGCCATATCCATCCCATGAAGCTGGTGATCGGCACGGCGCGGGTGGCGGCGCAGGCGGGCGCGCAGCTGTTCGAAGGGACACCATCGACCGGCATTGTTTCGACCGGCGGCAAGGTCAGGGTTTCGACGCCAAGAGGCACCGTGACAGCGCAGAAATGCCTGATCGCGGTCAACGCCTATGGCGGCACGCTCGAACCGGTGAGTGCGGCGCACATCATGCCGATCGGCTCCTTCATCGGTGCGACCGTGCCTTTGGGGGCGGACTTGAAAGTGCTGCCCGGCGGCGAAGCGGTCGACGATTCCCGCTTTGTCGTGCGCTATTTCCGCAAGTCGAGGGATGGACGGTTGTTGTTCGGGGGACGCGAAGTCTATGGCGTCAACGACCCCAAGGACATCCACATCCATATCCGCCGCCAGATCGTGGAGCTCTATCCGGCATTGAAGGATATCGAGATCACGCATGGCTGGGGCGGCTATGTCGGCATCACAGTGCCGAGGAAACCGTTCGTGCGCGAAGTGATGCCCAATGTGATCTCGGCTGGGGGCTATTCAGGCCACGGCGTCATGCTGTCGAACTTCTTCGGCAAACTCTATGCCGAGACCGTTGCCGGCAACCGCAACCGGCTGAAGCTGATCGAGGACCTGAAAATTCCACCATTTCCGGGCGGCCGCCGTTTCCGTACGCCCCTGCTTTTCCTGGCGCTCAACTGGTTCGCGCTTCGCGACAGGATCTAGTTGCCCCCCAAAACTGACTCCAGGTTTGGGAGAACAACATCCACAAAGTAAGGGGTGAAGCGCGTCGCCTGAAATCCGTTTCGGCGCGACGCGCCTCATGCGGGATCGGATCGCCATCACGACCCCATGTAATATTGTAATATTCATTGTAACATTTGTGCCCTAGCGGCACATTGCGGAAATGCCGGCAATGGCGCAGAATCCCTTATAATGGCGTACTGATGCCACAATCGCGGGTGAAAGGTTCCCGCTTCTGGGCGATTATTCGGGGATTGCTGCGGGCTTGCCCGCGTTGATTTAGGGACCGATGCCGATCAGACGCCGGACTTCCGGTACCGATCGAAAGAACATTGGCCCGCTTATGGAGGTGGCGAGAGTGAGAGAGCCCTTCAGTTTCGGTGCGCCGGAACGTCGGCGCTTTGCCATGCAGTTTGGATACGACATGCGGCCGTCCTTCTGGCAGGAAGTCCGTTCGAACTCGCATCTGGTGATTGCCGCGGTTGGCACCGCCGCGCTGCTTGGCGTCGCCGCGGTGGCGCTCTGGCTGGCATTGCCGACGAGCGAGCGGCAGGCAGCCGCCAGCCAGGAACAGAGCATTCCGGCCATTCCGGTGAAGACGACGAAGATCGTCCCCGCCGGAACCACGGTGGCCGCGGCGGTCGTGCCGGCTCGCAAGTCCGATCAGGTTTCATCGACCGCAGCGCCGGCGAAAGCAAGCATACAGGCGCTTGCGGCCAACGATCCCCGCTGGACCGAGGCACAGCCGAAGCCCGCTTCCGCCTCCACCGCCCCCAATCAAACGGCCAACCAGGCCGAGCCGGCGGCGGGCAAGGCAGTGGCGTTCGCGCAGCCGTCAACCAGTACCGATGCCGTTAACGAGCTTGCCAAGGTTGCCGCGCCAGCGCCGTCTGCGAATGGCGGCAAACCCGATGGCGCGCGGACCGCTGCCATCCCCGAGACGCAGCCGCAAGTGCCGGAACAAAAACCCGCGAATGCACAAGGCGACGATGGCGCGGCCAAAGCGAAGCCGCGAAAGGTGGCGGCGGCAGGCACCGGCCGCGTGCTGCGGGCTGTGACCATGCGCAATGCCCCGAAGAAGGGGGCTACCCCCATCGGCACCGTGCCCGCCCGGACTTCAGTGCAATTGATGGGCTGCAAGCAGTGGTGCGAGATCGTCTACAACGGCAAGCACGGCTGGGTCTACAAGAGCTACATCAAGCCCGGCGCGTGAGGCTTAAACCGCCAGGCAACCGCCCAAAGCGACGCCTGCTGCCTTGCTACTTGTGAGCCTGCAGGGTTCGATGGCGCCGCTCGACGTCTCAAGTCGTTACGGATTTCTCCGGAGCCTGATCGATACAAGCTCATCGGCTGAAGAGCCGCCGGAAACGCCGCAGGCGACGCGCCGATTTGCGTTGCCTTACAAACTCCCGATGTTGTTCGAAGGGCACTCCATAGAGGCCGCACTGCTGGCATCCCTCGGTTTTGCCACATACCGGTACCCAGCACTGAACATCGCATGTCCAGGCGAGCGGGACGCGTTCCAGATGAAGATTGGAAGAACTCTTCAACAGGATCAACTCGCCAGGCACTGCCGTCTGCCTGATGTAATCCGAGACCTCTTTCGGCGTGCGCAATTCGACGAAGCGGCCGGTGTCGCGATCGGCCTGGCTGGCCTTCGAGCGATGCGCATGCTCGCCAACATAGATCACCTGGTTCGCGATCCCACGCGCGCTTTTGTAGGCGCGGGCATACTTTGCGTTCGAATCGGTAAAGTCCGACAGTTGGCCAAGCACGATCCGCTTTTGGCCAAGGGTAGATCTTGCCATCATATCCAATGCAAGGGGTAGCGAATGCCAAGGCGCCTTGACAGAGTCCACGATGAAGTGCGGCCCGCCCTCGGGGGTGATCACCTGGCACCGGTTTTCCACGGGCTGGAACGTTTCGATCCTGTCCCTCACTGTTTGCGGAGGCACTCCAAGTTCGAGGGCCGCAGTCGCGGCCGCGGCCGTCGGCAGCCAGAAATGCTCACCTGGGAATGGGGTTTTGAGGTCGAGCGTGCCGCCGCGCCAGTGTAACTTGAAGCTGAGCATGCGGGGATAGCCGGCACTGACCTCGGTGACACGGTAGTCGGCCGATTCGGACTCGCCGAATGTGACGAAGCGTTGTGCTCTTCCCGATGCCATGGCCAGCACATTGGGATCATCGGCATTGAGCACGGGGAGGCCGCCCGGTTCCAGCGCCTCGACGAGTGCGCCTTTTTCGTGAGCGACATTCTCCAGGGTTCTGAAACTGGAGACATGCTCAAGCCGGACCATGGTGACGATAGCGACATGCGGCCGCAACATTTCTGCCATCGGCTTGATGGAATTGATCGCCGACGCTGACACCTCAACGACGACGTAGTTCACGCCGCCGATCCGGCGCGAAAGCATCCTCGACAGCATCTTCAGCGAATGGAAAAGAAGTTGAACATGGACCGAACCATGGCCGGCCAATATGTGCCCAAGCAGCGCCGTCGCGGTCGATTTGCCAGAGCTACCGGTTATGCCGATGAAGGTCGCGTTGCTTTTAGAGCGGGCGCGCCCTGCCCTGTAAGCCATCAGGCGCTGCCTCAGGCTTTCGCGGATTTTCCGCAGTTTCGCATTCATGGCGCCGCCAGATTTCCCAAGCCTCTCAGCTTATGCCTTCTCGCGGATGATCAAGTCAAACCACAGCCATGCATAGCGCAAATCAGGTCAGATGCAGCGGCCGCCATCGACCTCCAGCGCCACGCCGGTGATGAAGGCGGCTTCATCCGATGCCAGCCAGAGCGCGGCATTGGCGATATCGAGCGGGGTCGAAAGCCGGCCGAGCGGGATCGAGGCCCGGAATTTCTCGCGGATCTCGGGGGTGTCGGCGCCCATGAATTTCTCCAGCATACCGGTCTCGCCGGCGACCGGGCAGAGGCAGTTGACGCGGATGTTCTTGGGCGCCAGCTCCACCGCCATCGATTTGGTGGCGGTGATCGCCCAGCCTTTCGAAGCATTGTACCAGGTGAGGCCGGGCCGCGGCCGCAGGCCCGCGGTGGAGGCCGTGGTCAAGATGACGCCGCCGCCTTGCCGGTCCATGATCGGCACCACGGCAAGGGCCGCGTGATAGATCGCCTTCATATTGACAGCGGTAATCAGGTCGAAAGTGTCCTCGTCGACCTTTAGCATGTCGCCGTTGCGATGGGTGTAACCGGCATTGTTGACCATGATGTCGATGCGGCCGAAGGCGCTCTTTGCGGCATAGACCATCTCGTCGAACTCGGAGCGCAGCGAAACGTCGGTCTGCGTCCAGATCGCCGCCTCGCCGATTTCATTGGCGACGCGCTCGGCGCCCTTGGCATTGAGATCGGCGACAACCACCCTGGCACCCTCTTGCGCGAAGCGCTTGGCCATGCCTTCGCCAAATCCCGATGCCGCGCCGGTGATGACGGCAACCTTGTTTTCCAGACGCATGCTTTTCCCGCTCATTGATGTCTTCCCGGAATTAATAAGACGGCCGACCGCCATGGCCCATGCGGCAACAGACAGCGCGCCATTTCTCCCTTAGCTTTCGTCACATTCACGTTCTATGCTGCAACTGCGAAAGCTTCCGGAGTCTCCGTCCACCGACAAGCCTCCGGCAAGCGCCAGTGTCAAGCGCACATATGGAGCCAATCAATATCGTGCGATTGGTCCCTGATGTGACACCATGGCACTGGAAAATTTAAATCGATTAGAATATATCAGCCGCGTACTCGCGACCGGCGTCAAAGCGGACAGACCATGACCAGCCAGATCATTCCCGTCGACCCTTTCGACTTCATCATTTTCGGCGGCACCGGCGACCTGTCGGAACGCAAGCTGCTGCCGTCGCTCTACTACCGCCAGCGTGACCATCAATTCTCCGAGCCGACGCGCATCATCGGCACCTCGCGCTCGAAGATGAGCGACGAGGAATTCCGGGCTTTCGCTAGCCAGGCGATCTCCGATCACGTCAAGCCGGCCGATATCGACGCCAAGGAGTTGAAGACCTTCCTGGCGCGGCTTTCCTACGTCTCGGCCGATGCGACGAGCGGTGCGGGCTTCGACAAGCTTAAGAAGGCGATCGGCGAGAGCGACAGCATCCGCGCCTTTTATCTCGCCGTTGCGCCGGCGCTGTTCGGCGATATCTCGCACAAACTCAAAGAGCACAAGCTGATCACGCCGAACTCGCGCATCGTGCTGGAGAAGCCGATCGGCCGCGACCTTGCCTCGGCGCAGGCGCTCAACGATCTGGTCGGCGACGACTTCCACGAAAGCCAGATCTTCCGCATCGACCACTATCTCGGCAAGGAGACGGTGCAGAACCTGATGGCGCTGCGCTTCGCCAACGCGCTCTACGAGCCGCTGTGGAACTCCGCCCATATCGACCATGTGCAGATCACCGTCGCCGAGACGGTCGGCCTGGAAGACCGCGTCACCTATTACGACAAGGCCGGCGCGCTGCGTGACATGGTGCAGAACCACATGCTGCAGCTGCTCTGCCTCGTCGCCATGGAGGCGCCGTCGTCGATGGACGCGGACGCCGTGCGCGACGAGAAGCTGAAGGTGCTGCGGGCGCTGAAGCGCATCAACGGCAACGAGGCGCCAAAGCACACGGTGCGCGGCCAATATCGCGCGGGTGCGTCCGCCGGCGGACCGGTGAAGGGCTATGTCGAGGAGCTCGGCAAGGACAGCAACACCGAGACCTTCGTCGCCATCAAGGCCGAGATCGGCACATGGCGCTGGGCGGGCGTTCCGTTCTACCTCAGGACCGGCAAGCGGCTTGCGACCCGGGTTTCGGAGATCGTCATCGAGTTCAAGCCGATCCCGCATTCGATCTTCGGCGACAGCGCCGGGCCGATCTTCGCCAACCAGCTGGTCATCCGGCTGCAGCCCGATGAAGGCGTCAAGCAGTTCATCATGATCAAGGATCCAGGCCCCGGCGGCATGCGGCTGCGGCAGATCTCGCTCGACATGAGCTTCGCGCAATCCTTCGATGGCCGTGCGCCCGATGCCTATGAACGGCTGATCATGGATGTCATCCGCGGCAACCAGACGCTGTTCATGCGCCGTGACGAAGTCGAGGCGGCATGGAAGTGGATCGACCCGATCCAAAATGCCTGGGAAGGCGCCAAGCAGGAAGCACAGGGCTATACGGCAGGCACCTGGGGGCCGTCGGCCTCGATAGCGCTGATCGAACGTGACGGGCGGACATGGCACGAGAGCAATTGAACAGCGCCAGCTACAACTGGAACGCTTTCCCGGACCGTCCGCATCTGGCGGCGGCGCTGGCCGGCCGTGTGGCCGATCGCCTGGCCGGGGCGATAGCCGAACGCGGCACGGCGGTGCTGGCGGTCTCCGGCGGTACAACGCCGGCGAAGTTCTTTGCCGCGCTTTCGGTGGCGCCGATCGCCTGGGACAAGGTGATCGTGACGCTCGTCGATGAGCGTTTCGTGCCGGCCTCCTCGCCGCGTTCCAATGCCGGGCTGGTGGCCGCCAATCTGTTGCAGAACGCGGCCAAGGCAGCACGCTTCGTGCCGCTCTACCATGAGGCATCAGGCATCGAGGATGCCGCCGCATCCGACGATGCGGCACTGCGATCCCTGCCTTGGCCGCTCGACGTCGTGGTGCTCGGCATGGGGCCGGACGGCCACACCGCCTCGTTCTTTCCCGATGCCGACGATCTGGCAAGGTTGCTCGACCCGGCCTCCGACAGGATCATCCTGCCGGTTCATGCGGCCAGTGCGGGCGAACCACGGCTGACGCTGACGCTCGCGCGCATCATCGATGCCGGCTTCATCGCGCTGCACATCGAGGGCGAGGACAAGCGCACTGCCTTCGACGGCGCGGTCGCGCCCGGACCGCGAAAGCCAATCCGCGCCGTGCTCGATGCCGCCCCCATGCCCGTAGAGGTTTTCTGGGCGCCCTGATTTTACGTTTAGTGGTCCCGGCAACGGCGGGAGGATGTTTCCGGGACCTCGCCTGAAAGGACCGACCGCCATGACCGCAAGACGCGACATCGAAGCCATCACCGAGCGGATCCGCCAGCGCTCCAGACCGGGCCGCGAGCGCTATCTCGGCCGTATAGCCGAAGCGTCGAACCAGACCGCCAACCGCTCGGTGCTGTCCTGCGGCAACCTCGCCCACGGCTTCGCGGTCTGCAGTCCTTCGGAAAAGCTGGCGCTCGGTGCCGACAAGGTGCCCAATCTCGGCATCATCACCTCCTATAATGACATGCTGTCGGCGCATCAGCCCTTTGAGACCTACCCCGCCCTGATCAAGGAGGCAGCGCGCGAGGCCGGCGGCATCGCCCAGGTGGCCGGTGGCGTGCCGGCGATGTGCGATGGTGTGACACAAGGCCAGCCCGGCATGGAGCTGTCGCTATTTTCACGCGACGTGATCGCCATGGCCGCAGCGGTCGGCCTGTCGCACAACATGTTCGACGCCGCCGTCTTTCTCGGCGTCTGCGACAAGATCGTACCGGGCCTGGTGATCGCGGCGCTGACCTTCGGCCATCTGCCGGCTGTGTTCATCCCGGCCGGGCCGATGACGACAGGCCTGCCCAACGATGAAAAGGCCAAGGTCCGCCAACTCTATGCCGAGGGCAAGGCGGGACGCGCCGAACTCCTGGAAGCCGAGTCCAAATCCTACCATGGGCCGGGCACCTGCACCTTCTACGGCACGGCCAACTCCAATCAGATGCTGATGGAGATCATGGGCCTGCACACGCCGGGCGCCTCCTTCGTCAATCCTGGCACGCCGTTGCGCGAGGCCCTGACCCGCGAGGCTACGAAGCGGGCATTGGCGATCACCGCGCTCGGCAATGCCTATACGCCGGTCGGGCGGATGATCGACGAGCGCTCGATCGTCAATGGTGTCGTCGGCCTGCACGCAACCGGTGGCTCGACCAACCACACGATCCACCTGATCGCGATGGCGGCGGCGGCCGGCATCGCACTGACCTGGCAGGACATTTCCGACCTCTCGGAAGCGGTGCCGCTCTTGGCGCGCGTCTATCCGAACGGGCTTGCCGACGTGAACCATTTCCATGCCGCCGGCGGGCTCGGCTTCCTGATCCGCGAGCTGCTTGACGAAGGCGTCCTGCACGAGGACGTGCAGACGGTGTGGGGCGAAGGCCTGCGGCCCTACGCCGTCGAAGCAAAGCTCGGCGCCGATGGCTCCGTGGTGCGCGAGGCTTCGCCGCGCGCCAGCGGTGACGAAAAGGTGCTGGCGCCATTCAGCAAGGCCTTCCAGCCCACCGGCGGCCTGAAGGTGCTGGCTGGCAATCTCGGCCACGCTGTCATCAAGACTTCCGCCGTCAAGCCGGAACGACGTATCATCGAGGCGCCGGCCAAGGTGTTCGACAGCCAGCAGGGCCTGAACGATGCGTTCAAGGCCGGCACGCTCACCGGCGATTTCATCGCCGTCATCCGCTTCCAGGGGCCGAAGGCCAATGGCATGCCGGAACTGCACAAATTGACCACCGTGCTCGGCATCCTGCAGGATCGCGGCCAGCGCGTCGCACTGGTCACCGACGGGCGCATGTCGGGCGCCTCCGGCAAGGTGCCGGCGGCGATCCATGTGACACCGGAAGCGGTCGAGGATGGGCCGATCGCCAGGCTCCATGACGGCGACATCATCCGCCTCGACGCCGACGCCGGCACGCTCGAAGTGCTGGTGCCAGGGACCGAGTTCGCACTGCGCCGCACCGCCGAAGTCGATCTCATCGGCAACGAGTTCGGTTTCGGCCGCGAGCTTTTCGCCGGCTTCCGCCAGATGGTGGGCCGTGCCGACCACGGCGCCAGCGCCTTCGGAACGGCTTGAGCTTTCTCATGCCCAAATGAAAAGGGCGGCCTTGAGCCGCCCTTTTTTTGCTTATCCTGCCGGAGCTATTCGACCTTGAGTTCACTGCGCTCGCCGGCCTTGACCGTAAAGGGAGTCTCCTTGTCGGCCTTGTCGGTGGTGAAATTGGTTACGAGCACGTAGTCGCCCGCCGCCAGCGTGGTCTGCATCTTCTCTCCATAGGCGTAGGTCACCTGCTTGCGCTCGCCCTGGATGTTCTTCTTGGCCTCAAAGATCTTGAACCCATCCGCGCCGGGCGCGTCGACGGCCAGGACGCCTGCGTTCAGCGTCACGTTGACATCGGTCATCTGCCCGACCGTGACGCTGAAGGGCTGCTCCGTGGACACGGCCTGCACATCGACGCCCATCACATAGTCGCCAGGAGGCAGGTCGAACTGGCTGTCGGGGCCGTAGGCGTAGGTCACCTGATCGCGGGTGCCGTCGAGTTTCTTGGCCGCCTTGTAAACCTTCCAACCCACATCGGTTTCGGCCTTTTCGCCGCCTTGCGTGTAGAAGGCGTTGGCCTTGGCCTTGCCGACACCGACGATGATATCCTTATCGACGACCTGGCCGGCGACGAGTTGCATGGTCTCGCTCGCCTCGCCGGCTCCCAGCTTCACCGTGACCTTGGTCTCGCCGGCCGGAACGACGTACTTGACCTCGCCGTAGTTGGCGTCCGACGTGCCGCCGGGATAAGCGATGCTGATCTGCGCATTGCGGTCGACATCGGCCCCAGGGGCCGGCCGGGCGTGGATGGAGATCTGCGCAGCGTTCAGATTGAGCGCCAGCTCCGTTGCCTTGTCGGCTGTCAGCGAAACCTTCTGCTCCGCCTTGGCGGCGCCACTCGAGGCGACGACGATGTAGTTGCCGGCAGCAAGATGGAACTTGACGACGTTGTAGCCGGAGTCGACATGGTCGCCGCCGCTTCCCTTGGCGTCATCCTTGAAGATTTCATAGTAGACATCGATCTTCGGCACCTCGCCGCCCTCTTTCAAGAACGCTTGCGGGATGAGGTTGTAGTCGACCTCGGCTGCCTTCGGTTCCGGCGCGGGAGCCGGTGCTGGTTCGGGGGCCGGCGCAGGAGCCGGTGCAGCGACGGTTTCGACCAACGCTTCCTGCAGCGCCTTCTCGTCGGAGGCCTGGATGTACTTGCCGCCCGTGTTGTCGGCGAGGCAGGCGATCTGCTTGCCTTCATCGGCGGTCAGGCCGAAGCCGACGACGTCGGCTGTGAAGTCGATGCCGGACGCCTCGAGTTCCTTGCCAAGCGCACACGGGTCGCCGCCGCAGGTTTCGAGCCCATCGGTGATGAGGACGACGGTCGCTTTGTCCTCGGTGTATTTCAGCGCTTCGGCTGCCTGCTTGACGGCCGCCGTCAGCGGCGTCTTGCCGAGGAATTTCAGACTGTCGGCGGCGTCCGTGATGGCGCTTGCCGAGCCCGCCTGGGGCGGCACGATCAGCTGGATATCATCGCAGCTGCCTTTTTCGCGATGGCCATAGGCCATGAAGCCTATTTCGTCGTCGGCGGGAACCGATTTGAGCACGGTCCTCAGCGATTCCCTGGCGATCTCGAGCTTGGGCTTGCCGTCGATCTGCGCCCACATCGACCCGGAAGCATCGAGAATGATGATGACCTTGTTGGCGGCGAAGCCAAACGTCGTCATCGACAAAAGGAGGATCGCCGCAGCGATGCTCCGTGCAAGTCCCACCATCAAAATCTCCTGAGTAGCCGCCCCGCCCGAGGCCCAAAACTATTTGAGCGCGCGTCGCGACACAAGCCCGGACGCAGCCACCTCGTTCAGGCGCCAACCGGTGGAGCCGGCCTGAAGCCTTCGTGCTCGACGATGGCGCGGTATCGGGCATCGGACCGCAATCCCTTGAAGGAAGGCTCTATGCGGATGCCCAGCATGTCGTCCTCCTTGCGCCGCATCGCCTCTTCGAGGTAGCGGATCGCGTCGTCATAACGCCCGAGCATCGCCGCCGTGCCCGCCACCTTGTAGGCGGGCTCCAGGTTTCTTTCATACTGGCGTATTTGCTCGGCATACATGGCCGACAACAGGCCCTGGCCGCCGGCTTCGCGCAAACCTTTCTCGGCGGCGTCGGCTATGGCCAGTCGGGCACTGTTGTTGGCGATCTCGGCGGCGCGCCGGTATTCGCGCAGGAAATCGGTGAAGCGGCCCTGATCGAGATAGATGGTGGCCAGATATTCGGGCGCGGAGCGCAGATTCGGCTCGGCCTTGGCCAGTTGCTGCAGGATCATCACGGCATCGTCGGCGCGCCCGGCATAAAACAGGATGAGCGCCTTGTTGGCGATGATGGCGCGGGATTCCGGATTCAACTGCTGCGCCTTGCCTATCTCGGCCAAGGGCGCGGCGGTCTCGCCTGTCACCATCAGGGTCAAGGCGTACCAGTGATGGGTCTGGGCCGCGTTCGGATCGAGCCGGATCGCGCGCTCGAACAATTCCCTCGATCTCGGAAAGTCCTTCGCCCAGTAGAAGGTGGTGAAGGCAAGGGCGGCATAGGCACCGGCATTGTCGGGATCGAGCGCGATCGCCCGCTCGGCGGCGGCGACGGCGCGTGGATAGGCCTCGTTCGGCGGCATCAGCGTGAACTGGCTGACCGTGTTGTAGGCCTCGGCAAGCTTGACATAGGCATCGGCATAGTTCGGGTCGAGCGTCGTCGCCTCGGTCAGCAGCTGGATCGCATGGGTGAAGCCGTCCGCCTGGCGGGTACCGAGATGATAGACGGCATCGAGGTAGAGATCCTGGACCCGGGAATCGGGCCGGTAGATAGTCCGTGCCGGAGGCGCATCCGCACGTTGCATGGCGAGGGTGCCGGCAACCGCGAGCAACACCAATCCGACCGCGCCGAGCGCCAGCAGCGAGGTTTGGGTCCATCTCGAAAACCGGGCCGAAACGCCTGGGGCAGTCGTAGCCGAGGGCGGCAAGACCGGTTCCTCGCCCGGAGGCTCGACGTTGTCGGATACGACCGGCTCACCGCCACGCAGCCACGCCTCAAGCTCGTCCGTATAGGCAAACACCAGGCTTCTGGCGCCGCCGGAAATGCGGTGCACGGGCAGCCCGCGCTGTCGCTCCCAACGCCGCACCGTGCGTTCGTCACGTCCGAAGAACGCGGCGATTTCCTTCCAATCGCGAAGGCGACGATCGCGCTTGTTTGCCAAGACCAGCCCCATTGTCCCCTAACGCCCGTATCTGCCCGCTTTCGCCTGATGCCCTCCAACACCAAGGCGAGCTATCATCGCCATCGACATCAACGCTTCGATGCCGACCGACGGCTCCCGCCGGCGGGCAGCATTGCTTGGCCTATCGCGGTTTTCAACCCGGCGAAAAAGTGGGGGAAGTCCGAGCTGCCTTCCAGGCGGCTCAGTAGGTGGTGCGGCGCTCCTCGGAAGGCGGACGGCCAAACTGCAGCCGGTAGCTCTGGGCAAAATAGGAATGCGAGGTGAAGCCGGTGGCGATCGCCACGTCGAGGATCGGCATATTGGTCTGGCGCAGCAATTCGCGCGCCCGCTCCAGCCGCAATCGCATATAGTAGCGGCCAGGCGTGACATTGAGGTGGCGCAGGAAAAGGCGTTCCACCTGGCGCACCGATAGACCCGCCGACTTGGCGAGTTGCACCGCTGACAAGGGTTCGTCGAGATGGTCGGCCATCAGTTCGACGATGCGCCTCAACTTCTCCGACTTGCCGGTCAGGTCGCGCTCCGGACCGACGCGCTGGCGGTCCCCGGCCGAGCGGATGCGCTCGTGCTGGAACTGGTTGGCGACGCCATTGGCGAGGTTCGAACCGAAATCGCCACGCACGATCTCCAGCATCAGGTCGATCGAGGTGGTGCCGCCGGCGCAGGTGTAGCGCTTGCGGTCGATCTCGAAGACATTGCCGGTGCAGTTGATGTCGGGGAAGCGCTCCATGAAGCCGGCGCGGTTTTCCCAATGGATGGTGCAGCGGTAGCCGTCGAGCTGTCCGGCCTCGGCCAGCAGGTAGGAACCAACCGACAGCGCGCCGAGCGCGTTGCCGCGCCGGCCCCAGCTGCGCAGGGCCGCCAGCACCTTGCTCTTGCCTGGAAATTCCGTCGTCAGGCCAACCGAGACGAAGAGGATGTCGACCGGCGGCAGGTCGGCGACGCTGTAGTCGATCTTGAGCGGCAGGCCGTTGGAGGCCATCACCGGATCGCCGTCGGCCGAGACCGTGGTCCAGCCATAGAAATCGCGGCCGAGCAGACGGTTCGCCGAACGGAACGTGTCTATCGCCGCGGCCAGCGAGAACATGGAGAACTTGTCGACCAGCAGAAAGGCGAACTGCCGGCCACCTTGAACGGGATCACTCGTGACCGGCCGTTCCTGGGAAACAGAGGGGTTCGGCAAAGCTGCGGCTTTCAGGGTCAACCCGGGCTCAGAAGGAGGGCCGTTTCAATCCGGCCGCAAGGTATGCGGAAGCTAACGTATTGGCCATCAGCATGGCAATGGTCATCGGCCCGACACCGCCGGGCACCGGGGTGATGGCGCCGGCTTCCCTGGCCGCCTCAGCATAAGCGACGTCGCCGACCAGGCGCGACTTGCCCTCGCCTTTCTCGGGCGCGGGAATGCGGTTGATGCCGACATCGATGACGGTGGCGCCGGGCTTCACCCAATCCCCCTTGATCATTTCCGGCCTGCCGACGGCGGCGACAAGAATGTCGGCCGTGCGGGCCAGCGCCGGCAGATCCTTCGTGCGGCTGTGAGCGATGGTGACGGTGCAGTTGGCGGCAAGCAGCAGATTGGCCATCGGCTTGCCGACGATGTTGGAACGGCCGACGACGACGGCGTTGAGGCCGGACAGATCCTTGCCGCGCACGCGCTCGATCAGAAGCATCGAGCCGGCGGGCGTGCAGGGAACAAAGGCCGTGTCGAGTTCGCCGGTGCCGAGCTTGCCGACATTGATGAAATGGAACCCGTCGACGTCCTTCTGAGGCGCGATAGCCTGGATGATCTTGCCTGCGTCGATATGGGCAGGCAGCGGCAGCTGGACCAGGATGCCGTTGATGGCCGGATCGGCGTTGAGTTCGGCGATGATCTTGAGCAGCGCCTGCTCAGAGGTCTCGGCCGGCAGCGTGTGCTGCAGCGAATGAAAGCCGCATTCCTTGGCGGTGCGGGATTTGGAGGCGACATAGACCTGGCTCGCCGGATCCTCGCCGACGATGACCACGGCCAGACCGGGCTTGGCCTTACCCTTGGCGACCAGTTCGGCAGTCAGGGTCTTGACCGTCCGCACCACATCCTCGGCGACGCTTTTTCCGTCAATCACTTCGGCCATGAACCATCCTCAACACTGTTTCGTCCAACGCCGCTTTCGGGAACACAACGCAGCGGCGCCGGCAACATGCAGCGCGGCATTGTCACGAAAATCCCACCACGCAATCCCGCCAAAACGCCGTCCGATGCCGTTTACGCGAAACCGGGTTGCTTTTGTTCGGCCTCGACCACGTATCTTTGTGGCTCAGAAGTAGCGGCGGCGGGCGCGGCTCTCGGTGAGTTCGCGAACCGCCTCTCGGAATTCGCGCAGGCTGGCGCGGATTTCCTCGATTGGCGCGTGTTCGGCGCTTTCCTCGACCTGTGATGGCTCCACCGGCGACTGGGCCGGATAGGCCGGTTGCTGCGGCGGAACGGGCTGCGATGGATGCGGCATTTGCCCGGCATAGGGCGCCATGGCCTGGGCGTAGGGATTGCTAGCCGGCGACTGCGCCTGCCACGGCTGCATTTGCGGATAGCCGGCCTGCTGTGCGGGGGGATAGGGCGGCGGCGGATAGAGCGGCTGCAGCGGCATTATCGGCGACCGCGACGGCGGCCCCATCGGCTGGGAATAGGCGGCATCGAAGCCTGGCGGGAAAGGCGGCCGCGCATAGTCCGACGACCGAGGCATGAAGGCGGAATCCGGATTCGGAAAGCCGGAAGGCATGGCAGCATCCGCCGGCCCCGCGTTTTCACCAAAGGCGGCGAATTCGCTGGCATCATCCGCCTCTGCGGAGGGCTTGCGGGACACGGCATCGCGCAGCTTCGCCATCAGTGCGCCGATCCGCCCGGGCCGTTCCGCGGGAGCGGTTTCGGTCTGCACGACGGGCGGCGGTGCAGGCGGTGGGGGTGGCGGTGCTGGAGGTATCGGCGCCGCCGGCATTGGCGGCGCGGGCGGTGGTGCTGTCCGCAATGCCTGATCTTCGAGAGGCGGCTTGCGGTCGCGGCGCGACCGCGATGTCGCGGTCTCGCGCAGGCTTTCATAGGCGCCGCGCATGGCGCCGAGGCCGACACCGGAGGCAAAGCCCAGGAGCAGGCCGGCAAGCGCCATCACGACCCGCGACGGACCGTTCGGCTCGAGCGGAACGGAGGGCGGCGAGATGACGGTCATATTGGCGGTGTTGATACCCTTCTGCTCGCCAATCTCCTTGGCGCGCAGCAGATATTGTTCATAGACGGAACGCTTGGCCGCGGCGTCGCGCTCCAGTTCGCGCATCGAGACGAGGTCGCTGTTGACGTCACCGCTACGGACCTTCATCTGCGCCAGTTGGGACGCAAGGTCCTGCTGGACCTGGATCGAGCGCTTCAGGTCAACCTGCAGCGACGAGGCAATGCGGCTGAGTTCGGTGGCGATGCGATCTCGCGCCCCGGCAATTTGCGCGTTGAGCGCCTGGAGTTCGGGATGACGCGGACCCAGCCGAACCGCCGCGCGATCAGCCTCCTGCTTGAGCGTGGCATACTGCGCGCGCAGGTCGCTCATCGTGTTGGAATTGATTTCTTCCGGCAACGTACCGCCGAGTACCGAATTGACATTGATCGAGCGGGCGGAGGCAGCGCGGGCGTTCAGCTCCGCAGTGCGGGCACGAGCAACGGACAGTTGCTCGTTGACCTTGAGCATCTGATCATCGCTGATCAGGTGGCCCTGCGCATCGACTAGGTCGTGCGTGGCCCTGAAATCCTCGACCTTGCGCTCGGCCGTCTCGACGCTTTTGCGCATTTCCTCGAGTTTCGCCGTCAATTCGTTGTTGGCCCGGCCGGCGGTGAGGGATTGAAATTCACCCGAGGTCTGCAGAAAGACATCCGTCATCGTTTCTGCGATGAGCGCCGATTTCTGTGCGTTCTGCGTGGTGACGCCGATCACGATCGTGGAGGTCTTGCCCGCGCGCTCGACCGAAAGCCTTTCGGCCAGATTGCCGACGGCAAGCGACAGGCGACGCGGTTCATCGCCACCGCCCGGCCCGTCATGGCGCAACAGGATCGAGCGGATCAGTGACATGACGCCCAGGCCGCCCGTGCCTTGGCCATTGAACTCCGGGTCGTCGGCAAGATTGAGCTTGTTGACGACCTTGCCCAGCACCGTGCCCGAGGTCAGCAATCTGATCTGGTTCTCAACGTTGACGAGTGTCGCGTCAGGAACAACCGCCATCTGGGTGAGATCACGGTCCGAAAGTTTCAGGTCGCGCGGATCGACGACCAATTCGGTCATTGATTCGTATTTCTTCGGCGTCGACAGCGCGATCGCTATGCCGAGGCCGGCACCGATCAGAGTGGTGGTGATGATCAGCAGCTTCGACCTGGCAATCCCGCGCACCACCTGCATCGGGTCGATCAGCGGCTTCCATTGCTGGTCGTCCCCACGATCGCCAAAGGAAGCATCCGCTTCACCCGCCCGGCGGGATCCGGATGTTTCGTCGGAATGAACGCTGCCGGGAGGTTCTCCCGCCGCCGGCCGTGCGCGCGGCATGGCCGGCGGCAGATCGCCGGTGTCGGCGTCCGCCCGCGAGCGCCAGGCGTCATCCTGTGCGGCCGCTTCCGGCTGCTCGTCCGGCTGGAACGGCTCAGCTTCGACCGCGGCCGCCGATGGCGTTGAGTTCGCCCGCGCCTCACGCTGCGAACGGGCAAGGCGGTGGCGCGTGGCGGCATCCTCGCGCCATGCCGAATCCGCCCGATCCCCTATCGAGACCAGGGACGCGTCGTCCTCACCGCGCATGGCCTGGCCGAGCGCCAGCAAGGAACGCTCGCGCCTCCAGTCTTCACGGTTTTCCCTGTCGACCATGTCTTGGAGCTTCACTCTTTAGCCGCTGGGCAGCGGCGGTCGGCTATTCGTTAAGCCACGCTAAACAAGCATAGGAAACAAAAGGTTAATTTTGGCCGGCCGGCGGGTAAGCTTTTCATAACCTCAAGCTCGGGAATTTCCGGGCATTCGGGCCTCAGAACGGCACGTTAAGCTTTCCAGCCTATGGCTTCCCGGCACATGACCGAGGCTCGCGGCATACCGCAAAGGCGTACTTTCGCCCGGATCGGCACTTTCGTGGCCGAGCGACGGGGGCTGGTCCGCGACTATTTCTCGGCGATCAGCGGCGCCGGCGGGCGGCTGGTTTTTTCGCTGGCCTATTTCATCGCCCTCGCCAACACCTTGTCCATCTCCGAGTTCGGCATGTTCGCCACCGCTTCGGCGGCCGGCGTGATGCTGTCACGGCTCCTGGCCTTCGGCTTCATCTCCGCGCTCTATCGCACCGCCACCATCCGCCCCAGGCTGATCGGCACCTTCACAGCCGGCTTCCTGCTGCTGGCCATCGTCTCGCTGCCGCTGCTGGCCGCGGCCTCGTTCGGCGTCTACCTGGTCTTCTTCGCCGGCACCGTGCCGCTGTCGGTGTTTTCGGCGATCGTGTTTGCCGAGGCGCTGTTGTGGCGGCCAGTGGAGGTGGCCCTGATCGTCAACAACGGGCTGGGCAAGTTCGGCCGTGCCGCCGTGCTGGCGATCCTGGCGACGGCGCTGCGGGCGCTTGGCGCGGTGCTGTTCATGATCTCGGCACAGCACAGCATCTGGGTGTGGTCGTGGTTCTATATCGGCGCCAATGCCGCCTCGCTGCTTCTGGCCTTCGGATGGTTCTATCCGCGCCAAAGACTGCGGCTGCGCATCGAGCTTTATCTGCGGCGGCTCGCCGATTCCATCTATGTCGCCGGCGCCGAGGTGCTGTTCTATCTGCAATCGGAATTCGACAAGCTTCTGGTGCTGGCGATCGGCGGCCCGCATCTGGCCGGTATCTATGCCATCATCATGCGGCTGGTCGACCTGACCGCGATCCCGATCCGCACCTTTTCCATGATGCTGGTGCAGCGCATGATGCGCGCGCCGGACCTGTTGTCACGGCTGACGGTCAAGAGCGGCATCGAGGGCGGCGTCTTCGTCGTTTCGACGCTGGCGCTGCTGGCGCTTGGCATCGTGCTGCACTTCTTCCCCAACGCGCTTGGCAGGAATGTCTCCGAGGCAGCACCCTTGGTGGCGCTGGCGATCTGCGTTCCGGGGCTGCGCAATCTGGTCGAATACCAGGCCGAGCTTCTGTTCGCGCGCGGCCAGACGGCGGTGCGGGCGCTCAATCTCGGCCTGCTCGCCGCGCTGAAGGCGCTGTTGCTCACCTATGTGCTGACCACCATCTCCGATACGTCGAAGTTGGTGCTGTCGCTCAATGTCGTCTTCCTGCTGCTTTATCTCGCATCGATGCTGCTGACCTATTCGGCGCTGCGCAAACCCGCGAAAGCAATCTAGAGCCAGCCGGCCTGATCTCTATCTATCCAGCCCAATCAAACGCCGGATGCGGCCGATATCGGTGCCTATGAAGGATTGCATGCCGATCGCCACCTGCTGCGGCGCCATGCCGGCAACGAAGCGGCGGAACTCGTCGTCCGACAGCGCTTCGCCCGTCCAGTGCACGCGGCAGAATTCTTCCGAACCGTGGAAGTGGCCGGCGCCGTCCAGCAGATCGTCGACATAGCGGCCATAGATCATGCATTCGGAGAATCTGCGCGCCGAGCCGACGACCTCGACCCAGTCGCGGCCATGGACCTTCTCGATCTGACCGCACATGGCAAGCACGGTGTCGCGGCGCCAGGCAATCAGGGTCGAGATGTAGTCGTGGGTTGATACGCGGGACGGGTCGATGCCAAGTGCCGAACCCGCGTTGCGCGACCAGATGCGATGCTCGTCATGACCTTCGTCCGCCAGAACGGCGTCGCGGCGAAACAGGCGCGCCTTGCCGTCGCGCCAGAAGGCGGCACAGTCAAAGGGCTTGAGGAAAGCGACGTCGGAATCGCAGAACACCAATATGTCTTCGCTGGCATGGGCCGATATGGCTATCCGGCGCAGTTGCTGCACGTGCCAGCCGCGCAGCGGTTGCGTCTTCAGGCTGAGCCAGACACGCCGGCGAAACAGGCTGAGCGGGTCGTCGAAAGCGCGCAACCAGCGCGGCAGCAGGTCGCGCTCGTCGACGACAGTGCGCCGGCTTGTTTCCAACTGGCGGAAAAGCGCAACGTCTCGATGCTCGACCAGGATATAATGGTGCGCGGCCCCCGAAACATGCCGGTCGAGGGTCTCGCACAACAGGCGGCAGCGCTCGAAATCCGGCGCGTAGCTTGCCGTCACCACTGCCGCCGCCGGCGTCTTCGGCAGCAGGCCCGGGCCGGCAAGCACGTCTGGAACGAACCGTTTGTTCAACGGAGTTCTCCCGCCGTCTCGGCTCCGCGCGACCATCTCTGCCTGACGACCCGCCACAGGAACACCGGATTGCCGACCACATAGCGGCGCCAGAGCCGGCCCGGCTCGACCGCCAGCCGGAACAGCCACTCCAGGCGCAGGCGACGCATCCACAGCGGCGCGCGCGGCACCGAGCCGCTGAGGAAATCGAGCAGCGCACCGACAGCGACCGGCATGGTGCAATGGCGTTCGTCGATATGGCGCGCTATCCACAGTTCCTGTCTTGGCACGCCCATGGCGACAAGCAGCATGTCGGGCTGCAGCGCCGCGATCCGGCCGATGATCTCGGGTTCCTGCGCGGCGGAGAAATAGCCGTCATGAACGACCACGAAATTGTGCTGCACGGCAAGAGCGGCCAGCTTGACCGACGCCGCTTCGGCATTGACACGCGTCGCGCCGAGCAGCCCGACGGTCAGCGGCCGTGTCGAGGCCTGCAGGAAGGCCGGCACGAAATCTGTGCCGTTGAGATTGTCCGGAAACGGCGAGCCATAGAGAAGCTTGGCTGCGAGATCGACGCCGATGCCGTCCGGCAGGATGAGGAAATCGTCGAGCGCCTCGGCGAAGACGGGGTCGGTATAGGCGATGTTGGCATTGTGGGCGTTGAGGAAACTGACCTTGGTGAAGCGCCGCTCGGCTATCAGCCGGTTCAGCAGGGCGATCGCATCGTCCCAGCGGATGGCAAGCACCGAAATGCCTAGGACCGTCTTCAGGCTGTCGAGGCCGAATGCGGCGCGGGCGGTGTGCATGTTCATGCAAACACCTCCCGCCTGACCGCCCCCAGCTTTTCCAGGCCGAGTTGGATGGCGGCATCGAGCGCCTTGACCTGCCGGCGATGGAACGCGCTGCCATCGACGTCCCGGATGTCGGCCGCGGCGGCCTCCAGCGCCCTGGCGAAAGCGGCTGGATCGTCGGTGACGACGCAATTGTCGGGACGATGGTCGATGCCGCGCAGCGAGCGGCCGGTGGCGACCGACGGCAGGCCGAGTTCGAAGGTTTCGATGGTCTTCAGTTGCACGCCGCTGCCGGCGGTGCTGATCAGCGGGATGACGGCCGCGCCGCTTACGAACGCCCTTGCATCCGGGACACGGCCGACAAACTCGACACCCGGATGCGCCGAGGTCACACCGGAAGGCATGTGGCCGGCGATGCGGATGCGGAAATCCCGCCGCAGATGCGGCACCACCTTGCCCAGGAACCAGTCGAGGCCGATGCGGTTCGGCTGCCAGGTCCAGGTGCCGATCAAGGCGGCGTCGCAGTCGATCTGGCGCGGGCCTTTGCGGGCGGGCGCGCTGGCGCCAGTTGCCAGCGGCAGCACGGCCGAGCGGTTATCGGTGGCGACGCCGAGTGCCGCGCGATCTTCCTCGGCCAGCGTGAAGACGAAGCGCGCGCGGCGGCAGAGACGCTCTTCGACGATCTCGAGCAGCCTTGCCTCGCGGCGGAACAGCAGGCGCTGGAAGAGGCCGCTGGCGGTGGCCGCGTTCTCCCGCGCCGAGAGATGCTCGACATTGTGGGCGACGAAGAGCGAAGGCCGGTCCTCCAAGAGCTTTTCGAAGGCACCGGCGAACTGCACGGAATTCAGCACATAGCCATCGAACGGACCAGCCCGTTCGAGAGCGGCCTGAACATCGCGCTCGGACACCGCGCGCAACTTGACGGATGCGAAGGTCAGGCCCGACAGCATCGCCTTGCCGACCCAGATGAGCTTTTTCAATGCCGAGGCACTTTCCGTGCGAACGTCGACTGCACCCAGCACCACGGTGTTTTCGGGATCGGAAGCAACTTTCCCGGGCCAGATGAAGCCGATGACCGTGACGCGCGCGCCAGCCCGCCGCAAAGCGGCGATGATCGCAGCATTGGCGATCTCGTAGCCCGAGGCGAGAGCACCGTCGGGCACGATCGATGTGGCGAACAGCAGATGCATCTCACCTATCCTGTGGTGTAGCCGGTAGCAAAACGCGGTGAACCCTTGATTAAGCGAGCACAATCAACGCCCGAAAGCCCCTGTCCGTCGGGCTTCTCCGTGCAAGGTGATTAACGAAACCTTATCACCGTACTGCTACCAGAGCCCCAACTCACCATGTGGCTGGACACGGATGATCCCTTTGCCATCGGATGGTTCGGTATCGATCGCTGGACGGTCTCCCCGGCTTGACGTGGAGGCTGTCGAAGCGGTGGTCACCTTGCCGACCTTCAAGCGGCCCGAACAGGTGCTGGAGACGCTGGCTTCGCTCCGCGCACAGCGGACCGGCAGGCGCTTTGCCGTCATCGTCATGGAGAACGAAGCCGAGGCGCGTGACGGCGCCAAGGCGGTGCTGCCGCTGTTCGAGAGCGGCGAGATACCGGGCATGGTCATCATCGCGCATGAGCGCGGCAATTGCAGTGCCTACAATGCCGGCTGGCAGACGGCGATCCTGCACTTCCCGAACTTCAGGCATCTGCTGGTCATCGACGATGACGAGATCGCCGATCCGCATTGGCTGGAACGCATGTGCCTGGCCGCCGAGACGCTCGGCGCCGATATTGTCGGCGGCCCGCAAGTGCCTGTCTTCGCCGACCCCGCCCATTCGAAATGGGCCGAACATCCTGTCTTTGCGCCACCCTACCGGGAGACCGGACGCGTGCCGGCGCTCTATTCGTCGGGCAATCTCCTGGTCGGTCGCAGCGTGCTGATCGCCATGGGGCCGCCCTTCCTCGATCTCAGATTCAACTTCATGGGCGGCGGCGATTCCGACTTCCTCAGCCGATCGGCGCAAAGGGGCTTCGTGCTCGGCTGGTGCGCCGAGGCAAAAGTGCACGAAACCGTTCCGGCGCGGCGTATCGAAGCCGACTGGATCCGGGCCCGCAGCCTGCGCAACGGCGTGATCTCGACATTGGTCGAAAAGAAGAAACGCGCGGGCACGCCGCTGGCCGGCGCCAAGGTATTCGCGAAGAGCCTGGCGCTGCTTGCCGCTTCGCCGTTTCGCGGCCTGATCCGGCTGGCGCGAACCGGATCGCCGTCGATCGCCATCTACCCCATGCATGTGGCGCTCGGCCGCGTGCTGGCCGAATTTGGATATGCCAATGAGCAGTATCGCCAGCCCGAGAAAAACTGAGCGCGCCCCGCTCAGCGCCGCGTTCACGCGCGCCGGCGTGGCGACCGCGATCGCCGCACTCCTGTTCACCGTCATCATGGTGTCCTTCCGCCCGTTCCAGCCGGCCGGCGCCGAACTCACCGGCGAGGGCGGCGACATCGTCAACCAGCTCGGCTTTGGTTCGCTCGGCGCCATTTCGATCTTCTCGTTGATGGCCTTCGCCGATCCCCGCATCGTGCGCTCGCTGCTCAGCCCCTCCTGGGTGCTGATGCTGGGTTTCTTCTTCCTGTCGGTGGTGCTGGCGACCGACCCGCCCTCGGCCATGCGCGCGGCTTCCTTCACAATGATCGGCATCCTGACCATGGCAACGATCCTGGCGCTGCCGCGTGATGCCGAGTCCTTCTCGAAAGTCATCATCTTCACCGCCGTCGTGGTCATGGGCCTTTCCTATCTCGGCCTGATCGTCTTTCCGCACGAAGCGCTGCACACGGCCGACTCCCAGGAACCGGAACATGCCGGCCTGTGGCGCGGCGTTTTCACCCACAAGAACATCGCCGGCCCGATCATGGCCTGCTTCAGTTTCGCCGGCCTTTACCTCTACCGGCGCGGGCAGCGCTGGTGGGGCGCGGGGATCTTTTGCGCGGCGATGATCTTCATGCTGCACACCGGCTCCAAGACCACCGCCGGCCTGGTGCCGTTCTCGATCCTGATCGTGGTGCTGCCGAGCCTGATGGGCATGCGGCTCGGCACGCCGATCCTGTTTGCGCTGGCGATCATCGCGACGGCGGTCGGCACGCTGGGCATTGTCTTCCTGCCGCCGGTGAAACATCTGGCGGCGATCTATTTCCCCGACATGACCTACACGGGCCGCACGACGCTGTGGGAGTTCGCCGGCTCGATGCTGGCGAAGAAGCCCTGGACCGGTTACGGCTATGAGAGCTTCTGGGGCACGCCGTTGCTGCTCAACCAGGATCAGCCCTTCGATCGTCCCTGGGACATCAGAACCATCGTGCACGGCCATGACGGCTATCTCGACATCGCCGTGCTGATGGGCGTTCCGGCGCTTTGCGCGGCGGTCTACACTTTTCTCATAGCGCCGCTGCGCGACTACATGCGCATTCCGCTGCGCAAGGAAAACATCTATCTCGGCGACTTCTTCATGATGGTGGTGCTGTTCACCGCGCTGAACGCCTTCCTCGAAAGCTTCTTTTTCCATCGCGGCGATCCGGTCTGGCTGTTCTTCGTGCTTGGCGTGCTTGGCCTGAGGCAGGTGTCACTGCGTCCGATCGCGGTGCGCAACCCTTCCCGCCCGGCCTGACAGGGCTTTCCGGACGCGGCGCGAACGTTTATGTGAGGCCTTTCCTCGGAGGGCTTTCAGATGACGATCAGGCTTGTTCTCGCCGGCTGCGGTAATATGGGTTACGCCATGCTCGCGGGTTGGCTGAAATCCGGCAAGCTTGCGCCGTCGGCGGTTTTCGTCGTCGAGCCCAACGCCGATCTTCGCCAGCGCGCCGCCGCACTCGGTTGCGGCACGGCTGGAGATGCCGGCGCTCTTCCAGCCGACGCAGTGCCTGATCTGGTCGTCATCGCGGTGAAGCCGCAAGTGATCCGCGACGTCACCGCCGACTACAAGCGTTTTGGGGACGGGCGCACCACGTTCGTCAGCATCGCCGCCGGCACACCAGTGGCGACCTTCGAGGAAATCCTGGGAAACCGCGCGCCGATCGTGCGCTGCATGCCCAACACGCCTGCTTCGATCGGCAAGGGCATGATGGTGGTGTTCTCCAATCAACTGGTTTCCGACGACACCAAGCGTTTCGTCGCCGACCTGCTGTCGGCGAGCGGCGAAGTGGCTGATATCGACGACGAGGGCCTGATGGATGCCGTGACCGCCGTGTCGGGATCGGGGCCGGCCTATATCTTCCACTTCATCGAAGCGCTGACCGTGGCCGCGGAGAAGGCGGGCCTGCCGCCGGCAACCGCCAAGCTGCTCGCGATGCAGACGGTCTATGGCGCCGCCTCGCTCGCCGCCGAAAGCCAGGAGGAACCGGGCGTGCTGCGCCAGCAGGTGACCAGCCCGAACGGCACGACAGCAGCCGCCCTTGGCGTGCTGATGGGCGAGGACCGGCTGACCAATCTGCTCACCGAAGCGGTTGAGGCGGCGCGGCTGCGGTCGATCGAACTGGGGAAATAAGCTCAGGTTGCCCCGTACAGCATCTCGTCCTGCAGCCGGCGCAAGGCGAATAGCCTCGTCGTCGGGTCGGGCGCGGCGTTATCGGCGGTCAGCAGTTCGCCTTTCCTGACCGGCTTCAGCACCTTGCCACCCTCGAGCAGGCCGACCGGCAGGGCGCGCTGGGCGCGAGCATCCTCGACCGTCATCGTCCAGGAGCGATAGCAGGTCTCGCCGATCGCATCGAAAATCTCGCCGGCGGCCAAGTCCCGCTTGGCGACGGCGCAGACTTCGGCGACGGGCCTTCGCAACGGCACCATGTCGGGCTTGCCGAAAAGCATGATGCGGGCGGCGGTCAGCGGCACTTCCAGCGATGTCAAATGATAGGGCCGGAACAGGCTGTAATAGGGACCGTGGCCGATATGCAAATCGTCCATGCGCTCGATGACGCGCGGATGCGTCGCCTCGACGATGACGAAGACGCCGGGCGCGACGCCCTTGCCGATGGTGTAGTCGACGACGCCCTTTTTCGTGAGCAGCCCGCCATCCTCGCGCGGGATCAGCACCTTGACGAGGTCGTCACGGTCGGCCTTCGGGCCATGCATGCCGGGCACGTCGGGCACCAGGCCGGTGGCGTTGGCGATGGCGCACATCTCGACCATGGTCTTGGAACCGTCGACGAACTCGACCAGCATGCGCGGGTTCATGTTGCGGCGGATCGCTTCCTCGCGATAATCGTCGGGCACGGCGTCACGATTGAGCGGGTTGTTCTTGCCCTTGCCGGCCGAGACGATGGTCAGGCCGAGCGCGGAAGCAAACTCGATCAGCTCCATGCAACTCGACGGCTCGTCGCCGGCGCCGACCGAATAGACCACGCCAAGCCGGTCGGCCTGCTGCTTCAGATAACAGCCGATGGTGACGTCGGCCTCGACATTCATCATCACCAGATGCTTGCCATGCTCCATCGCCATCAGGTCGAAATCGGCGGCGACGCCCGGCTTGCCGGTGGCGTCGATGACGACGTCGATAAGCGGATTGGTGACCAGCATCTCGTTGGAGGTGATGGCGATCCTGCCGCTCTCGATGGCACCGGTGACTTTCGACGCGGTGTCGGCTTCGACCGCCATCGCTTCATCGCCATAGGCGATGCGAATGGCCTCGCGCGCGGTGTGGGGACGCCGCGTGGAGACGGCGCAGACCGAAATGCCCGGCATCAGCATGCCTTGCGTGACCAGATCTGTGCCCATTTCGCCCGAACCGATGACGCCGATGCGCACCGGGCGGCCCTCTTCGGCACGATGGGCGAGATCGCGGGCAAGGCCGGTCAAGGCGACATTGGTCATGCAGGATGTCCACAGCTTCTTGATTTGCGGCCGGATTAGCAGGGACCGGTCGCGTGTGCCAATGAAACCGCTCGCAAGCCGCGATTCCGAGCCCAAAATGCCCGAAAAAGGCACCTTCCCCGGACCGATTGGCCCAAAGGGTTGCCAATTGACATTGTTGTGAACAGTCTAAATAAAACATTCGTTTGCTGACAAAGGCAAATGTTCATCGAGCCGATAGGTCGACGGGCATTCGCCGCGGGCAATCTGGGGAGTGCCTTTGCGCCAGACTGGCGGCAAAGGCGTGGATGAGATCAAGGAGCATTGCGAGGCGTAGGCTCGGGCTCCAGGGGAGGAAGAATGGATACAGTTCTCGCTGGCCTGAAGGGGGCCATCGACACGCTCGGTGCGACAATCCTGCTGCCGATCGTCATTTTCATCATAGCCGTGGTCTTGGGTGCCAAGGTCAGCAAGGCCTTCCGTGCCGCCGTCACCATCGGCGTCGCCTTCATCGGTATCAACCTTGTGCTTGGGCTGATGTTCACATCGATCGGCGACGTCGCCAAGGCCATCGTCACCAACACCGGCATCCATCGCGACATCATCGATGTCGGCTGGCCCTCGGCGGCGGCGATCGCCTTCGGCTCGTCGGTCGGCCTGTGGGTCATTCCGGTCGGCATCCTGGTCAATATCGTGCTGTTGCTGACGCGCATGACACGCACGCTCAATGTCGACGTCTGGAATTTCTGGCACTTCGCCTTTGTCGGCTCGCTCGTCGTCGCCGCCACCAACAATCTGGCCTACGGCATTGCGATCGCGGCCCTGGTCGCAGCCCTGTCGCTGCTGTTCGCCGACTGGTCGGCGCGCGCGGTGCAGCAATTCTACGGCGTGCCCGGCATTTCGGTGCCGCATCTCGCCTCGGCGCAGATCCTGCCGATCGCCATCATCCTGAACTGGATCATGGACCGCATTCCCGGCATCAACCGCATCAACATCAACACCGAGACCATCGAGCGCCGCTTCGGCGTGTTCGGCGAACCGGTTGTGCTCGGCCTGATCATCGGCCTCGTGCTCGGCGCCATCGCCTTCTACAACGCCGGTGATCTCAGCGTGGTGCTGGCCAAGGTACTGGGCACCGGCATGACACTGGCGGCTGTCATGCTGCTCCTGCCGCGCATGGTGAAGATCCTGATGGAGGGCCTGCTTCCGGTTTCCGACGCGGCGCAGGAGTTCGTGCGCAAGCGCACTGGCGACCGCGAGCTGCTCGTCGGCCTCGATTCGGCGATCCTGATCGGACATCCGGCCGCGATCTCGTCGTCGCTGATCCTGGTGCCGATCGCGATCATCCTGTCGGTGATCCTGCCGGGCAACCGCGTCATCCTGTTCGCCGACCTCGCGGTCATCCCTTTCATCGTCGCCATGACCGCGCCTCTGGTCAAAGGCAATGTGTTCCGCATGGTGGTGATCGGCACGGTGACGCTGGCCATCGGCTTCTACGTCGCCAACGCGCTGGCGCCGCTGTTCACCAGCGCGGCCGTCGCATCGGGCTTCAAACTGCCGGCGGATGCGCTGCAGATCACCTCGGTGGTCGACGGCTTCCTCTGGGTTCCCTATGTGATCATCGAAGCGATCCAGGGACTTGGGCTGCTCGGCATCATCCTGATCGCAGTCGTCATCGCCGCGCTGTTCATCCTCTACCGCCGCAACCCGCTCGGCTGGGAACGGGCAGCGGGCGCCGAGGACGAGCCGGCCGAAGGCACCGCCTAAGCGCCATCGCGCCTTGAATTTGAAACGGTCGTGCGCCCTCCTCGGGCGCACGACTTTTATAGACGGAGCAGAACATGTCCGACAGCCTCATGCAGCTTCTGGATCCCGAAGCGATCGTGCTCGGATCGGATGCCTCGACCAACGAGGAGATCATCCGCGTCCTGGCCGGCCGGCTCGAGAGCCTTGGCTATGTCAAAAGCTCCTATGCCGACGCGGTCGTGCGCCGCGAAATGACCATCCCGACGGGACTGCCGCTGGAACGCGCCGACAATGTCGCGGTGCCGCATACCGATCCCGAGCATGTGCTGAAGCCCGGCATCGCGATGGGCACGCTGAGAAAGCCGGTGACGTTCGCCAACATGGAAGATCCCGACGAGAAGCTGCCGGTCGGCTTCGTCTTCCTGCTTGCCATCAATGACAAGGACAAGCAGATTGAAGCGCTGCAGTCCGTCATGGCCACCATCCAGAATCCAGAGGCATTGGACGGCTTGAGGTCCGCCAGGACGCTTGACGACGTACGTGCCGTGCTCGGCTGATAACCCAAGGAGAAGCAAGAGATGTCCAGACAGAAAACTATTCTCTTTGCCTGCGGCACGGGCATCGCGACATCGACGGCGGTCAATGTCGCCGTCACCGAGGCCATGAAGCAGCGCGGCCTGACCTTCAACGCGCAACAGGCAAAAGCCACCGAAGTGCCGGGGCTGGCCGACAGCGTCGACTTCATTGTCGCCACCACCCCGATCTCGGCTTCGGTGACCAAGCCGGTCATCAAGGGCCTCGCCTTCCTCACCGGCATCGGCAAGGACAAGGTGCTCGACGAGATCGAGGCGCAACTGCGCAAGTAGATCACCGACGACGCGGCTCCGGCGACGGTGCTCGGCTTCAGGCCACCCTGACGTAGCTCGTCATGCCCGATTTCTGGTGCTCGATGATGTGGCAGTGCAGCAGCCAGTCGCCCGGATTGTCGGCGACAAAGCCGAGTTGAACCTTCTCGTTGGGCTGGATGAGATAGGTGTCGGAAATCAGCGGCTGCACCTGGCGTGTCGAGGACGACAGCACCTTGAAGCTCATGCCATGCAGGTGCATCGGATGCGACTGCGGCGTCAGGTTCTCCATGTCGATGACATAGCTCTTGCCGAGCTTCAGTTCGGCCAGCGGCGCGGTCGGATCGGATGTATCGCCTGGCCACGGCACCTTGTTGATGGCCCAGAAACTGTAACCGAGCGAACCGCAGATGCCGTCGCTCGGGACGTTCTCTGCCGTGGCGCTGAGTGCCAACGAAATATGCTGGGCGGCGGTGAGATCGACTTCCGCCACCGGATTTGCTTCCAGCGGTGGAAGATCGCGAACATCCCGCTTGAGCGAACTACCCGTCGCGTGCAGGCTAGCCAGGATTTTTGGCTTGGTGCCCCTGACGTCTCGCAGGCTGACGACCGCGCCCTCCTCGTCCGGCATGCGGATGGCGAGTTCCATGCGCTGGCCCGGCCCCAGCAGCAAGGCATCGGGCGAAAAACGTTGCGGCACGGGATTGCCGTCCAGCGCCATCACGATCGCCTCGGCGCCGTCGACCCGAAAGGCGTAGATGCGGGTAACGTCTGATATCGCAACCCGCAGGCGCACCAGCCCGCCGGCCGGCGCGTCATATCGCGGCTGGTCGAGCCAGTTGGCGGTGCGCACCGTGCCGTAGGTGCCGGTCCTGGCGGCATCGCGCGGCCGGAACTGGTCGATGAACTGGCCGTCGTCGCCAAGGCGCCAGTCGCGCAGATTGAGGACGAATTCGGCGTCGAATCTCGGATCGTTCGGATTCTCGACCACGATCACGCCGGTCAGGCCGTGGCCCATCTGCTCCAGCGTGTTGCAATGCGGGTGATACCAGAATGTGCCGGCGTCGGGCGGGGCGAAGGCGTAGTCGAAATGATCGCCGGTGTAGACATAGGGCTGCACCAGAAAGGGCACGCCATCCATCTTGTTGGGCAGACGAATGCCGTGCCAGTGGATGGTCGTCGGATCGTCGATGCCGTTGACGAGGAGCGCGGCGAACGGTTCGCCCTTCTTCATTCTCAGCACCGGCGGCATTCCGGCACTGCCATAGGTCAGCACATTGTTGGTCGGGCCGACGTCCATCAGGCTGGCCTGGATTTTCGCCGTCTGCAGCACCACCGGTTCAGGACTGGCGGCGGCCCAGCTGCCAAACCTGCCGATGGCCGAGAGCCCGACCCCGCTGGCGCCAGCAACCGCTGCCGTTTTCAAGAGCCCGCGGCGTGTCAATCCGGTCATTCAGCGCTCCAACTGCAAAGCGTGGGATTTATCGTCGCCTTGGATCACAGGCCAGCCACCAGTGCAAATGCCGATATTGGCACACCGCATCTCGCCATTGCCATGGCGATGTCGGTGGCATTCGCCGGCGATCATAGCATCACAACACGTAAAGATATAAACATCTCTTTATATCTTTCTTGACATGAAGCCTGTGTTGGTGGAACATGGTGGGGTCGTGGTTCTCCGGTCCTCATCGGGGTCGGAGCTAAGAGGGAATCCGGTGAGCATGGCCCGTGCCATGGCGATGCCGGAGCTGCCCCCGCAACTGTGAGCGGCGAGCCGCTGTCCAGAATGTCACTAGGCAAATGCCTGGGAAGACGGACAGAAGCGACGACCCGTGAGCCAGGAGACCTGCCCCGACGAACTGAAACGTCCACGGGCGGGGTGTCCCGGTGGTAGCCTGCAGGCCGCGGCCTTCGCTGCTGGTTCTGCATGCATCCGCTTGACCCATGCCCCCAACCTTATGGGGTATGCAATGTCTACTTTCTCAGTCCCGACCGCCACGCTCGGTGTTCCACGCATCGGCCGGCATCGCGAGCTCAAGGCCGCGTTGGAAAGCTACTGGTCGGGCAAGAGCTCGGCCGAAGACCTGCTCCAAACCGCCAAGCGCTTGCGCGAGGCCAACTGGATCGAACAGCGCGATCGTGGCATCACGAAAATCCCCTCGAACGATTTCTCGCTCTACGATCATGTGCTCGACACGGCCATCATGGTCGGCGCGATTCCGAAAGCCTATGGCTGGAACGGAGGCGAGGTTCCGCTCGACGTCTATTTCGCAATGGCGCGCGGCGATCAGGGCAACGACCATGAAGCTTGCGCCCACGGCGTTGCCGCGCTTGAGATGACGAAGTGGTTCGACACGAACTACCACTACATGGTTCCCGAACTGTCTGCCAACCAGACGTTCGAACTCCGTTCGACCAAGCCACTCAGCGAGTTTCGCGAGGCCGCAGCCCTCGGCATCCGCACGCGCCCGGTCATTCTCGGCCCGGTCACCTTTCTCAAGCTGGCCAAAGCGCGCGGCAGCACTTTCGACCCGATAGCGTTGCTGCCAAGGCTGCTCCCGGTTTACGCCGAGCTTCTCAAGCAATTGTCGCAGGCCGGTGCCCGCTGGGTGCAGATCGACGAACCCTGCCTCGTGCTCGACCTCGATGCGGCCGAACGCATCGGTCTCGAACTGGCGTATCAGAAGTTCGCGGCGGCGGCTCCCGATCTCGACATCATGCTGGCAACCTATTTCGGCGCGTTGGGCGACAATCTGGAAACGGCGCTGGCCTTGCCTGTCGCCGGCCTGCACATCGACCTTGTGCGGGCGCCGGAGCAGTTGGAACCCGTTGCCCGATTGTCGCGAAAGGACCAGGTCCTTTCGCTCGGATTGATCGACGGCCGCAACGTCTGGCGGGCCGACCTGCCCGCCATTCTCGACCGCATCCGCCCGGTCGTTGCCGGCTGGCCGCTCGACCGCATCGAGATTGCGCCCTCCTGTTCGCTTCTGCATGTCCCAATCGATCTGGAACTGGAGACCACGCTCGATGCGGACCTCAAATCCTGGCTGTCTTTCTCGGTCCAGAAGATGGACGAGCTGACGCTGCTCGCGGAGGCGCTTGTCGAAGGCAAGAGCGCGGTTGCGAAGGAGTTGCAGGCATCGGCCGAGGCCGTCCAGTCCCGCGCCACATCGCTCAAGGTGCATGATCCGCTGGTGGAAGGCCGGCTGCTGGCTGTCACGGAGCCGATGCGGCGCCGGCAGGGCGCGTTCGCCGAGCGGCGCGAGTTGCAGGCACGAAAACTTGGCCTGCCGAACTTTCCGACGACCACGATCGGCTCGTTTCCGCAGACCCCGCAAGTGCGCAAGGCGCGCTCCGCCCATGCCAAGGGCGAGTTGAGCTATATCGATTACGAGGCCTTCCTGAAGAAGGAAACCGAGACGGCGATCCGCTGGCAGGAAGAGATCGGCCTCGACGTGCTGGTTCACGGCGAGTTCGAGCGCAACGACATGGTGCAGTATTTCGGCGAGCAACTCGCCGGCTTTGCCTTCACCAAACATGCCTGGGTGCAGAGCTATGGCTCGCGCTATGTCCGGCCGCCGATCATCTTCGGCGACGTGTCGCGGCCACGTCCGATGACGGTCTCGTGGTGGAACTACGCGCAGTCGCTTACGGACAGGCCGGTCAAGGGCATGCTCACCGGGCCGGTGACGATCCTCAACTGGTCCTTCGTGCGCGACGACATCCCACGCAGCGTGGCCTGCCGCCAGATCGCACTCGCCATCCGCGACGAAGTGGGGGACCTGGAGGCGGCGGGCGCGGCAATGATCCAGATCGACGAAGCCGCCCTGCGCGAAGGGCTGCCGCTGCGCAAGTCCGACTGGCAGACCTATCTCGACTGGGCGGTCGAGTGCTTCCGCCTGGCATCGTCAGGCGTTGGAGACGGCACGCAGATCCACACTCATATGTGCTATTCCGAGTTCAACGACATCCTCGATGCGATCAGCGCGATGGACGCCGACGTCATCTCGATCGAGACGTCGCGGTCGAAGATGGAGCTTCTCGACGCTTTCCGGACCCACAAATATCCAAATGAGATCGGCCCGGGCGTCTACGACATCCACTCGCCGCGCGTTCCGGCGGTCGGCGAAATGATCGATCTGATGACGCTGGCCCGGCAACGCCTTGCCGACGGGCAACTCTGGATCAATCCGGATTGCGGCCTGAAGACCCGCGGATGGGACGAGGTCCGTCCGGCACTGGTCAACATGGTGGAGGCGGCAAGACAGCTCAGAGCCGCGGCCTGATCGGAGCGGAGCCGCCAGCGCATCCGATGGCGGCTCCGCTATCTCATCGTCTTGACGCATTCCCAAGGGAAAGCCCTCAGGGTCGGCTGATCTCCTCGAGATACCAGCCGATATAGCGCAGCTCGTTGTACTCCATCGGCGCGATCGGTCCGGGTACGAAATAGTGCGATCGCACGCCGCGCGCGGTGTGCTCGATGATTTTCTTGTCCTCGTCGGTGGTGACCTTCCACAGCCAGGTCAGTTTCTCCAGATCGTAATCCTGGCCCTCGACCGCGTCACCGCGCACCAGCCAGATGAGTTCCATCTCGCAGGTATCAGCCGTCTTCGGAATGAAGCGGTAGATCATGCCGTGGTCGGGGTAGCAGACGAGGAAGCTCGTGCCGCCGAGATGGATGGAGGTGACGCCACCATCGTAATCGGTGAAGCGGCCCATCAGCGGTGCCACCGGCGAGCCGTCCTGGCTGCCGCTCGAAACACCATCGTAGAGCGCGTAGCGGAAAGTGTGGATGGCTTCCTGTCCAGCGGCCGAATTCCGCCAGCGGTCGCCGCTGCCGATCTCGATACCGAGCGCGCGGGTGCGTTGCTCCATCGCGGCGTTGAGCTGTTCGATCATCTCGGTCGGTTTTTCCAGAGTATGCGTCTGCGAATATTCCGGATGCGCCGGACCGCAATGATAGCACTCGACATAGTTCTCGACGGCGAGCTTCCAGTTGGCGTCAACCTGATAGGTCTCGCGATGCGCCACCCTGGCATCAGCCCAACCATACTGGCCGCAGCTGGTTCGCAGCGACTGTTCGACCGGATCGAAATCCGGTGGCATCTCGGCGAAGGAAATGAACACCAGACCTTCGGCGAGGCGGACATGCAGCTTCTTCAATCCATGCGCGGCGCGGTCGAAATCCTTCGGCATCAGGCGGGCGGCGCGCAGCGAACCGTCACTGGAATAGGTCCAGGCGTGATAGGGGCAGACGAAGGCTTTCGCATTGCCCTTCTGCCTGGTGCAGACCTCGGCGCCGCGATGACGGCAGACGTTGAGCATGGCATGGATGGCGCCATCCATGCCACGGGTCAGGATGATTGCTTCATCGCCGAGTTTGAACAGCTCGAAATCGCCGGGGTTTGGAATGACGCTGGAATGCGCGAGGCAATGCCAGTGGCGGCGAAAGACGCGTTCCATGTCGCGCTCGAAGATCGCCCGATCATGGTAGAACGCACGCATCAGGCCGTGGCCCGGCCGGTGCGCGGCCACCAGCCGGTCGATCGTATCGCCGTCGGCATGGGTTTGCTGGAGAGGATGCACGTTCATAACCCATTCCTGTCTGGCGATTTGGATGTCTGTGGTGGCCTGGTGCGTGTCAGATCTCGAGGCGCCGGCCCTTGTAGGCTTCTGGGATCGCCGCATCGCTGCCGAAGAAGGCGTGCCTGGACATGTCGGGCGAATAGCGACTGCCGGGTACGCTGCGGCCAAGCGCTTCGGCCACGGCACGGATGTGATGCGGGGCCGCGCCGCAGCAAAGCCCGATATAACGGACCCCGAGATCAAAGGCTTCCCGTGCGAATTCGGCGCATTCGTAGCGATTGCAGGTGAACGGGTCGAGCGCGGTCGGGAACGGCCGGTTGCCGGGAATGCAGGAACAGGCGCGGTCGGTCAGCGACTGGAAGGTCGGTTCCGCGTCAGTCGTGCGGTAGGGCACCGGCAGTGCGGCGACATGGCATGAGATGGCGTCGCGCACTTTGCGCACCACCGGCATCAGCGTCTTCGGCCCGCGCTGGCAGTTCAGTCCAACGACGTCGGCGCCCGCCGCCTCCAGCCGCTTGCAGGCATCGACGACCGAGACGCCGTCGAACATCTTTTCCTCACGGTGGACGGAGAGCGTGACCACGGTCGGCAGGCCGGTTTTCTTCATCACGTCGAGCGCGATCTCGGCCTCGCCGCACCAGTCGATGGTCTCGGCGATGAGGAAGTCGGCCCCCTCCTCCACCGCCCAGCCGATCTGCTCCTCGAACATGGCGCGCACGGCATCGTGGGTCTTCCTGTCGTCGGCTTCATAGGCATTGGTGTTGCAGATGTTGCCAGCCATAAGGCAATCATTGCGGTCGGCGACATCCTTGGCTATGCGCAACGCCTGACGGTTGATCTTTTCCAGAATATCCTCACGGCCGATCACCCTCAGCTTCTGGCGGTGAGCGTAATAGGTGAAGGCTTCGACAACCTCCGAGCCGGCATGGACGAAATCCTCATGCAGACGTGTCACCGCGTCCGGATGTTCGAGAACCACTTCCGGTACGAACGGGCCGGCCTGCAGATAGCCGCGACGTTCGAGTTCGAACAGATAGCCTTCGGCACAGATGACGGCGCCGGCGTCGAGACGTTCGAGCAGGCCGCGCTTGGCCGTGAGAGTAGATTTTGCAGACATGATTTCTTTCCTCGGCACTTAGAGATTGCGGACGCGCGACGGCCAGGCGCTGGTTCCGGCGACGACGGCAAGCAAGGTGCGCAGCCGCAAGACGTCCGGATGCAGATGGCCGCAGCGGTCGATCAGCGCGATCTTTTTCAAGGCCGCGGCCTCCAGATCGGCGTCATGCGGCACCGACAGCAGCCAGTCGGAGAACACTTCTTCCGGTGGCGGCAGCGGCGAGACGGCGCGCATCGTCGCCGCATTGACGCGACGCACCGTGCGAGGGCGTTGCGGTCTGCCGGGCGCGAGCCCCGGTATTTCATTGTGCGAATCCATGTTCGTCCTTCTTTGCAAGGACTGAACCTGGTGGTGATGGAGGAAAGCCACGGTCGGCGCTGAGGCCGGTCCGCATCTACCTCTTGACCGCCCACCGCGATCAGTCGAGTTCAAATCTGTTCGAGGCTGGTTTCCGGGCTCCGAAGGGGTCTTTTTGGACCGGTTCCGACACCTTCCCAGGCATTTGCCCAGTGGTCTGTTGTCGGAACGCACGCTTCGCTACCGTTGCGGGGGCAGCGCCGGAATCTCACCGGCTTCCCAATTATCCCTCCGGCCGAATCGACTGAAGGGCACCTTGAACCCCACGATATAAGCACCTGCTCGCCAAGGCCGTCCACACGGAAACGACACGGTCGGGGCGGAAAGCCGATAGAGCACCGACACGAGGGCCTCGTTCCGGCAGGTCGAACACATTCCCGTGTGATCGATCACATCTCGTTGACAGTAACAGCGCCGGCTGAATAGGCTGGCGTCAGAGTTACGGGTTTGGAAGCCGGTGAAATTCCGGCACGGTCGCGCCACTGTGATCAGCAATTGTTCTTGCTGAAAGTCAGGCCTTCTCCCGTGAAAATGGTTTCGATCAACGGGACGCTGAATCCCAGGAGAGCCTTAATGTCCAATACCACCTTTGCACCAACCTACGGTCCGGTTCCGATCCCGGCGAAAGAGCTTCTTCCGTGGGCGATCTTCGGCGGTCTCTTGTGCCTGCTTGCGATCTATTTCGTCGGCGCGGAAGAAGGTGCCACCTCGATGATTTCGGGCATGTATGTCCATGAATGGGTACATGACGGTCGCCACCTGCTCGGCTTCCCTTGCCACTAAGAGTTGGCCATTGAGAGCTGGCCATCCCGAAGGGATGCCGTCCTGATCATTTGTTTTAGCGCGTGACAGCAACCGAAAGGCCGGGGGCTTTTCGAGGTCATGCTTCGGGGATCATGAACATGGTTGGTAGTCTTCTGCTGCGCGGCATGCTGGTCGGCATCGTCGCAGGGCTTCTCGCATTTGGTTTTGCCAAGATCTACGGCGAGCCGCAGGTCGACCGGGCCATTGCCTTCGAGGAACAAACCGCCCAGGCCGCTGGCGAAGCGCCCGAGCCTGAACTCGTCAGCCGTCCTACACAGGCCGGGTTCGGCCTCCTGACCGGCGTGCTGGTCTATGCCACGTCGATCGGCGGGCTGTTTTCGCTGGTCTTCGCCTACACCTATGGCCGCATCAGCAGCCTGGGACCGCGCGCCACCTCCGCAGTACTGGCCCTGGCAGCCTTCGTTTCAATCGTTCTGGTTCCGGACCTAAAATATCCCGCCAATCCACCTTCGGTCGGCAATCCCGACACGATAGGGTCGCGGACAGTGCTGTTCTTCATCATGCTGGTGATCTCCATTGCCGCATTGACGGCGGCGGTCGGGCTGTCACGAAGGCTTTGGGCACAGTATGGCCCTTGGAACGCAACGATCATTGCGGGCGCGGCATTCATCGCGGTCATAACGGTCGCCATGTACGTGCTGCCAACCATCAACGAAGTGCCGGAGAAATTCTCGGCCGATCTCTTGTGGCGCTTCCGTGTTGCCTCGCTTGGCATCCATATGGTGCTGTGGACCACCATCGGTCTTGTCTTCGGCGCCATCGCCGAGCGCAGCTTCGCCGATCAGGGCTCGCGTTCGGCGTCCTCTCGTCCTGCCTTGCGTTAAATACGTTCCGAAGGTTGAGGAGGCTGTATAGTGCGGCGCCCTTCATGGCCGCCGTTCTATCGTTCGCGAATAGCTGCGAGCTGTTAGTCCCAGGCTAGCGCACCGCCATTCTGGTATTCGATGACGCGGGTCTCGAAGAAGTTCTTTTCCTTCTTCAAGTCCATGGCCTCGGACATCCACGGGAACGGATTCTCGACCTCGGCGAAGACCAGTTGCAGGCCAAGCTGGGCGCAGCGGCGGTTGGCGATAAAGTGCATGTAGGTTTCGCAGAGGGCCGCATTGAGGCCAAGGAAACCGCGCGGCATCGTGTCCCGTCCGTAGGCGGCCTCGAGTTCGGCCGCCGTGCGGATCATGCCGCGCACCTCCTCCTGGAACGCCTTCGTCCACAGATGCGGATTCTCGATCTTGATCTGGTTGATGACGTCGATGCCGAAATTCAGATGGATGGATTCGTCGCGCAATATGTACTGGTACTGCTCGGCGATACCCACCATCTTGTTGCGGCGGCCAAGCGACAGGATCTGCGCGAAGCCGGTGTAAAACCACATGCCCTCGAAGATGACGTAGAAGGCGACGAGGTCGCGCAGGAACGACTGGTCGGCCTGCGGCGTGCCGGTGCGAAAATCCGGATCGTCGAGATGCTGCGTGTGCTTGAGCGCCCAGGCCGCCTTGTCGGTGATCGACGGCACCTCACGGTACATGTTGAACAGCTCGCCTTCGTCCAGGCCGAGGCTTTCGACGATGTACTGGAAGGTGTGCGTGTGCACCGCCTCCTCGAAGGCTTGCCGCAGCAGATACTGCCGGCATTCCGGGTTGGTGAGATGCCGGTAGATCGCCAGCACGATGTTGTTGGCGACCAGCGATTCCGATGCGGCGAAGAAGCCGAGATTGCGCTTCAGCATGCGCCGCTCATCCTCCGTCAATCCGTCCTTCGACTTCCACAGCGCGATGTCGGCCTGCATCGACACTTCGGTCGGCATCCAGTGATTGTTGCAGCCGTTGAGGTATTTTTCCCAGGCCCAGCGATACTTCAGGGGCAGCAGCTGGTTGACGTCGGCACGCGCGTTGATCATGCGCTTGTCGTCGACACGAACGCGGCCGCCGCCGCGTTCGATGAGACCAAGGCCGGTGGCATCGGCGAGCGGAGGCTCCGTCGGCGCGGGATGGCGGGCGGCGGTGGTTGGTTCTGACCAATCGAGCATTTTTTCTTCCTGTTCTTTTGCTGCTTACTGGCAGGCTTCGCATTCGGGATCGTCGACGGCGCAGGCCTTGCCCCAGGCGGCATCCTCACTGATGACGATTGGAGCGGCTGCAACGGCGGCAACCGACGACACCGCATTGAGCTTTCCGTCGGTGCCCTTGAGCGTCGATTTCTCGACATGCGAGGCCGAGCGCGAGCGCAGATAGTAGGTGGTCTTCAGGCCCATGCGCCACGCCAGCCGGTAGAGTTCATCGAGCTTCCTGCCGGAGGGATTGGCGATGTAGAGGTTGAGCGACTGCGACTGGTCGATCCATTTCTGGCGCCGCGACGCCGCCTCGATCAGCCAGGCGGAGTCGATCTCGAAGGCGGTGGCGTAGAGCGCCTTGAGGTCGTCGGGCACGCGGTCGATCTGGCCGACCGAGCCATCGAAATATTTGAGGTCGGAGACCATCACCTCGTCCCACAGGCCGCGGGCCTTGAGGTCATGCACCAGCGCGGCATTCACCACGGTGAAGTCGCCAGACATGTTCGATTTGACGAACAGGTTCTGGTAGGCGGGCTCGATCGACTGCGCGACGCCGCAGATATTGGAAATCGTCGCCGTAGGTGCGATCGCCATGGTGTTGGAGTTGCGCATGCCGGTCTTCCTGACCCGCTTGCGCAGGCTCTCCCAGTCGAGCGTCGATGAGCAATCCATGTCGCCCTTCGCGCCGCGCGCGTCCGACATCAGCCCGATCGAGTCGATCGGCAGCACGCCTTTCGACCAGAGCGAACCTTCGAAGCTGGGATAGCGGCCGCGTTCGGCGGCGAGATCGCAGGAAGCGGAAATCGCGTTGTAGGCGATCGCCTCCATGCTGATGTCGGCGAAGGCTATCGCCTCGGGCGAAGCATAGGCAATCCGCAGCGCCTGCAGCGCATCCTGGAAACCCATCAGGCCGAGACCGACCGGACGGTGGCGCAGATTGGACTGCCGTGCCTCGGGGATGGTGTAGAAATTGATGTCGATGACATTGTCGAGCATACGCATCGCCGTACCGGTCGTCCGCGCCAGGTGATCGAGGTCGAGGCCTTTCAGGGTGACGTGGTTGGCGAGATTGACGGAACCCAGATTGCAGACGGCGACCTCGTCCTTCGAGGTGTTGAGCGTGATCTCGGTGCACAGGTTCGAGGAATGCACGACGCCGACATGGCCTTGCGGCGAGCGGATGTTGCAGGGGTCCTTGAAGGTGATCCAGGGGTGCCCAGTCTCGAACAGCATGGTCAGCATCTTGCGCCACAGGTCGAGCGCGCGAACCTTCTTGAACACCTTGACACCGCCGGCGGCGGCCTTCGCCTCAAAGGCTTCGTAGGCCACCTTGAAGGCCGTGCCGTAGAGGTCGTGCAGGTCGGGCGTTTCATCAGGCGAGAACAGCGTCCACTCGGCATCGGCTTCGACGCGGCTCATGAACAGGTCCGGCACCCAGTTGGCGGTGTTCATGTCATGCGTGCGGCGGCGGTCGTCGCCGGTATTTTTCCTCAGGTCGAGGAACTCCTCGATGTCGACATGCCAGGTCTCGAGATAGGCGCAGACCGCGCCCTTGCGTTTTCCGCCCTGGTTGACGGCGATCGCCGTGTCGTTGGCGACCTTCAGGAACGGCACGATGCCCTGGCTCTCGCCATTGGTGCCCTTGATGTGGGCGCCGAGGCCACGCACCGGCGTCCAGTCATTGCCGAGCCCGCCCGAATATTTGGCGAGCAGCGCATTGTCCTTCACGGCCTTGAAGATGCCGTCGAGATCGTCGGCGACCGTGGTCAGAAAGCATGAGGACAGCTGCGGCCTGAGCGTACCGGAATTGAACAGCGTCGGGGTCGAGGCCATGAAGTCGAAAGACGACAGCAGGTCATAGAATTCGATGGCGCGCGCCTCGCGGTCGATCTCTCTGATGGCAAGCCCCATGGCGACGCGCATGAAGAAGGCCTGCGGCAGTTCGAAGCGCTTGCCGCTGGCGTGCAGGAAATAGCGGTCGTAGAGCGTCTGCAGGCCGAGGAACTGGAACTGCAGGTCGCACTCCGGCTTCAGCGCGGCGCCGAGGCGGGCGAGATCATAGCGGCCAAGTTCGGGATCGATCAGTTCGGCCTTGATGCCGGTGGACATACATTGCGGGAAATAGGAGGCGTAGCGGCTCGCCATCTCGGCATGCGTCGCCTGTTCCGCCCTGCCGGCGACAAAACTCAGCGCCTCGCGCCGCAGCCGGTCGAGCAGCAGGCGGGCGCTGACGAAGGCATAGTTCGGTTCGGTCTCGACCAGCGTGCGCGCCGCCAGGATCGGCGCCAGCGACAATTCATCCAGCGTGATGCCGTCATAGAGGTTGCGCCTGGTCTCGGTGAGGATGGTTTCAGCTGAAACCGCTTCCAGGCCGGCGCAGGCCTCGTCGATGACCCGACGCAGCCGCGCCTCGTCGAGCGGCGCCAGGCTGCCGTCGTCCGCCTTGACCTTGAGCACCGACGACGACGCGTCCGCCACGCTCGCGCTGTGGGCCTGGCGGTCGCGACTGCGCTCCTCGCGGTAGAGCACATAGGCGCGGGCCACCTTGTGGTGTTCGCTGCGCATCAGCGCCAGTTCGACCTGGTCCTGGATCTCCTCGATGTGGAAGGTGCGGCCAGCGTCCGCACGGCGGGTGAGCGCTGCCATAACCTGCGCGGTCAGTTCCTCCACGACGTCGTGGACACGCCGCGAACCGGCGGCCACCGAACCCTCGACCGCCAGAAAAGCCTTGGTCAGCGCAACCGCGATCTTGGTGGCGTCGAACGGCGTCACCGAGCCGTTGCGGCGGATGACCTGATAGGCCGGCCGCGCACGCTGGGCTGACGTATCGATGAGAGGGAAAGGAACCCGATCGGTCCCGTTGGTCTGGATGGTGGAAGTCGCCGGCATCATGATCCCCGATTGGTTGGAGACGGAGGCCTTGGCGCACGCATGCCTGAGTGACGGCCGGAGATCCGGCCGCAGCAAGCGCACCACCGGGACACCCCGCCCGTGGACGTTCAAATTCATCGCGGCAGGTCTCCTGGCTCGCAGGTCGTCGCTTCCGTCGGCCTTCCCAGCGCGTCCACGCCAGTGGCATTACTCGACTTAAGCTCGCTGCTTACAGTTGCGGGGGCAGCGCCGGCATTGCGAAGAATCGCTCACCGGCTTCCCTCTTAGCTCCCGAATCCAAACAGATTCGAAAGAACCACGATGGCTACATGTAGCGTCTCCGGACCCCAACCTGTCAATGGCTTGATGATTCGAATTTTTGGATCGTCAACAGGGGCGTCGACCCTAAGCCCTGTCGACGCTCGCCAGGAAGCGGGCGAAGATTGGATCGAAGCGGCCGGGCGAATCCCAGAACGGCGCATGGCCTGAATTGTCGAGCAGATGCGCCTTGCCTTCCCACAGGTTGGAAATCTTCACGGCCGCGACGAAATCGGTGTTGACGAACGGTTCGTCGATGCCGTTCAGAACGGCGATGGGCGGCGTCTTGCCGGCGACGATCTCGCGCTGGTTGCGGCCGGTGCCGGCCGCAAACTTCTCGAACATCAGGCGCCGTGCGCGACCGTCCGTGCGTGCGACAGTGTCGAGGAGAAACGGCTCGAACGGCTCACCACAGGTGCTGCGCGCATAGGCCTCGACATCGGCGGCAGTGAAACTTTCCTGTCCGGCAAGGTGCATGTGCGGGCTCGGTTTGAAGCCGTTGCCGACCTCCAAGGGCGCCACTGGCGGGGTGCCTGTGATCATCAGGCCGAGCAGGCCGGGAAAGCGGTCGATCATCTCCAATCCGATATGGCCGCCAAGCGACCAGCCGAAGACGATGGCCTTGTCGATGCCGAGCAGCCCCAGCACTTCGGTCATCGCATCGGCATAGCCCTCCATGCTGTAGGAGCGGTCCGGATCGATCGCATCACCTGATGCCCCGTGGCCCGGCAGATCGGGAGCGATGATACGGTAGCGCTCGCCCAACTGGCTCTCGAGCTGGTTGCGGAAAACAGCTCCGGAAGAGGAATTGCCGTGGATCAGCAACACGGCGGTGCCTTTGCCACCGGTCTCGCGAACGGCGATCTTGCCGTGGCTGGTTTCAAGGGTCTTCTGCGAGATCGTCATGGTCCGCTCCGTCTGGAATTGCCTTGTTTTAGTGCAGATGCGCAGCAAAGCGCCACGGCTTCCATACCTTTTGCGGGAACCGTCTTCCCGGTCAGGCTGCGTTGAAAAATCCTTTTCAAATAAGAACAATTATGCGTAGATTGTCAATTATCCAACTCCCGATGAACGGGAGGAAAACAGGGAACCGCACGATGAAATCCAAATCCGCAGGCAACAGAATCCGCCATATGCTGATGAGCAGCGCGCTGATCGGCGTGTTTGCCACGGCGAGCGCGCCCGCTTTCGCCGACGTCGTCAAGATCGGCCTGCTCGCGCCTATCACCGGGCCCGCCGCGGCGGACGGGCAGGAATTCCAGCGCGGCGTACAGATGGCGATCGACGAGGCAAACGCGGCCGGCGGCGTTGCCGGCAACACGTTCGAACTGGTGGTCGGCGACGTCAAGGATCAGTCCGCTGGCAATGTCACCAGCGCGGTCGAGCGCCTGCTTGGCGATCCCGGCGTGCAGTTCATGCTCACCGGTTACGCCAGCTTGACGAATTTCGAGATCGACAACATGGCCGAGGCCGAGATGCCCTACATGCTCGCGGCCACCTCGCAGCAGACCAAGGATATCATCGCGCCGAACCCTGACAAATACATGTGCTGCTGGTCGCTGACGCCGTCCTTCGACGCCTATAATACCGACCTCACCCTGTTCGTCGAGAAGCTCGCGGCCGACGGCAAGATCACCTTGCCGACCAAGAAGGTCGCCATCATCTCCTCCGACAACGCCTATTCCAAGACCATCTCCGAAGGCATGAAGAAGACCTTCAAGGAAAAGGGCTGGACCATCACGGTCGACGAGATCGTTCCGTTCGGCGAAGTGACCGACTGGCGCTCGATCCTCGCCAAGGTGCGCGAGAATGTCCCGGACGTCGTCATCAATACCGACTATCTGCCGGGCAATTCGGCATCCTTCCTGAACCAGTTCCTCGAGCAGCCGACCAAGAGCCTGGTCTTCCTGCAATATGCGCCGAGCGTTCCGGAATTCGTCGAACTGACCGGCAAGAAGTCGAACGGTGTGATCTACAATCTCCTGGGCGGGGCGCTGACGACGCCGAAGAACCCGCGCGCCGACGAGGTGGCGGCCAAGTTCAAGGCGAAATACGGTGTCGAGAGCGGGACCTACGGCGTTGGCCTCTACGAAATGACCAATGTCTATTTCGACGCGGTCAAGAAGGTCGGCGGCGCATCGGACCATGCCGCGATCATGAAAGCGCTGTCGGAGACCGACAAGCAGGTCGCCGAGGGTCGGCTGAAGTTCGATCCCGCAACCCACCTTGCCACGCAGGGCGACGACTATATCCCGATCACCTTCTTCCAGATCTGGGACGGCCAGCGCACGCTGATCTCGCCGGAGAAATACGCAACAGGCGCCTTCAAGCCACAGCCCTGGATGCAGTGAGGGATGGCCCTGCTTGAACTGGACGACGTGTCGAAGGCCTTCGGTTCGTTGAAGGCCGTCGATGGCGTGTCGTTCAAGGTCGAGGCCGGCGAGATTTTCGGCATCGCCGGCCCGAACGGCAGCGGCAAGAGCACGCTGTTCAACATCATCACCGGCATCCCGTTCGGACCCGACCGGGGCCGCATCCGCTTCGACGGGACCGCCATCAACGGCAGACCAGGGCACGCCATCGCGCGCCTCGGCCTTGCCCGCACCTTTCAGCGCGAGACCTCCTTCGACGGGCTGACCGTTTTCGAGAACGCCTTGATCGGCGCAAGCTACGGCAAGCAGGAAAAGGCGGCCGCTGCCGCCCGCGAAGCCGCCGCCGAAGCGTTGGAGTTCGTCGGACTGGGCTCCGCGTCGTTCGGGAGGCTGGCCGGCGAACTGTCCGTCTTCGAGCGCAAATGCCTGATGCTTGCGACCGCGATCGCCATGCAGCCGCGCATGCTGTTGCTCGACGAGCCGGCGTCGAGCCTGACCAAACCCGAGATCGAGACATCGATCGGCCTGATCCGCCGCACCGCCGAACGCGGCATCACCATCCTCCTGATCGAGCATGTGCTGACCTTCCTGATGAGCCTGTCGCAGCACCTGCTGGTGCTCAACAATGGCCGCGTACTCGCCGCCGGCGAACCGGGGAGCGTGATCGCCGACCAGCGCGTCATCGAAGCCTATCTCGGAACCAGGAGGGCGGTGGCGTGAATCCCATTCTCACCGTCGAGGGCGTGACCGCAGGCTATGGCCGCGTAACCGTGCTGCACGACATTTCGCTGGAGGCAGGCCGTTTCGGCAATGTCGGCCTGTTCGGGCCCAACGGCCATGGCAAGACGACGCTGCTGCGCGCCATCTCCGGGCTGCTGCAGCCGAAAAGCGGCCGCATCCTGTTCGACGGGCAGGACATCGCCGGCCGTAGCGCTCGCGCCATCGTCGGCACTGGGCTGATCCATGTGCCGCAAGGCAACCGGCTGTTTCCCGACCTCTCCATCGCCGACTGCATGGCGCTGGGCGCCTATTCGTCGCGCGCCCGCCCGCATGAGGCCGAAAACCGCGAGAAGGTGGTCAAGCTGTTCCCCAAACTGGCCGAACGCTGGCGCCAGCGCGTGCGCACGCTGTCGGGCGGCGAGCGCCAGATGGTGTCGATCGGCACGGCGCTGATGAGCCATCCGCGGCTATTGATCCTCGACGAGCCGACGCTGGGGCTGGCGCCCAAGATCAAGGACGAGCTCTGTGCGTCCGTCATGGACATTTCGCGCGGCGGCGTGCCGCTGATCGTCGTCGAGCAGGACATCGAATTCCTGCTCGAACTGACGCAGCAACTCTACCTCGTCAATCATGGCGCGGTGGCGACCGAGATCAAGCCGGGCGAAAGCCTCGACCACGGCGAGATCATGTCGATGTACTTTGGCCACTAGAGCGGGATGCAATTGAATTGGCTCCGGCATCCCGCTCTATCGGTTTGTTTTTGCCGCATTTCTGCGACGCCAAGCGATGCCGCTTGGCTGCAAAATGCTTGAGGATCCGAACATGAGCGCATTGGCGGAAATCCTGTTCGGCGGCCTGTTCCAGGGCTCGCTCTACGCCATGATGGCGGTTGGGCTCGCCCTGGTCTGGACGACGATCGGCGTGTTCAATTTCAGCCATGGCGTGTTCATGATGCTGGGCGCCTACATCGCGTGGCAACTGGTCGAACTCGGCCTGCCGGCAGCGGTGGCCTTTCCGGTCGCTGTCGTCGTCATGGCCGGCGTCGGCTGGATACTGCAGGCGAGCGTCGTGCGGCCGCTGATCGGCCGGCCCAACATCGTGCTGGTCGTCGTCATCACCACGCTTGCCGCCGGCTCGCTGATCGAGAACGGCGCCCTGACCATCTGGGGGCCGCGTTCGAAGCAGATCCCGGCGCTGGTCGACGGCAACGCCACCATCGGCGGCGTCGGCGTTTCGCTGCACCAGATCGCCATCATCGTCATCACGCCGCTGATCCTGGCGGCCCTGTGGATGTTCCTCAACCGCACACGGCTTGGGCTGGCGCTGCGCGCAGTGGCGCAGAACGAGGATGCCAGCCATCTGGTCGGACTGAACGTGACCGCGCTCTATGGGCTGGCCTTCGCCATCGCCGCTTCGCTGGCGGGGCTGGCCGGCATCTTCATGGGCGGCTATCGTTTCATGTCGCCTGTCATGGGCAGCGACCCGCTGCTCAAGGCGCTGATCGTCGTCGTCTTCGGCGGCATATCGAGCATATCGGGACCAATCTTCGCCGCTTACCTGATCGGCTTCTTCGAGGCCGCCTGCAGCTACTATTTCGGCCTCTACTGGACGCCGGCATTGCTGTTCGGCGTGCTTATCCTGACCCTGATGGTGCGCCCCGAGGGCATCTTCGCCAGCCGCTCGCGAGGCCTCGCATGACCGACACGACCTCGACGATGGCACCAGTCCGCACAGCAGCGGCAACCCCGATCGCGCCGGGCCGCACGCCGTGGAAGCATGAGGCCGTCGGCTTCGTGCTCGGCTTCGCGCTGCTGGCACTGCTGCCGCTGGTCTTCGGCGACACCTATGCCCGCCACATCCTGATCATGGCCTTCATCTATGCCATCGTCGCCTCGAACTGGGACCTCAGCCTCGGCTATGGCGGCGTCTTCAATTTCGGCCATCTGGCGCTGTTCGGCATCGGCGTCTATGCCTACAGCCTGTTGACCAAGCTGGCCGGACTCGACCCCTGGGTCGCGCTGTTTGCCAGCGGCATCATCGCCACGCTGGCGGCGATCCTGGTGACCATCCCGATCCTGCGGCTGAAAGGCATCTACATCATCCTCGTGACGTTCGGCTTCGCGCAGCTGGTGATGCAGGTGATCCTCAGCCAGTCCGACATCACCGGCGGCACGCAAGGCATCGTGCGCATTCCAGGCCTCTACTGGTTCGACCACAACATGGTCCGCGACGGCAAGTTCGCCTATTTCTACATCGCCCTGGCGCTGCTCGTGGCAAGCACTTTGTTCCTGCGCGTGTTCGTGCGCTCGCGTGCCGGCGCCAGCATCGTGGCGTTGCGCGACAATGAGGAATACGCCATCAGCCGCGGCATCTCGATCGTGCGCCAGCGCATGCTGACGCTTGCGGCCAGCGCCTTCTTCACCGGTGTTGCAGGCGCCTTCTATGCCGCTTACCAGCGCAATGCCTCGATCGACGTCTTCGGCATGAGCCTGGCGACCATCATCCTGTCGATGGTGCTGCTCGGCGGCACCAGCACCATCTATGGCGCCATCATCGCCTCCTTCGTGCTGACCGTCTTTGCCGAGTGGATGGCCGATTTCGGGGCATGGCGGCCGATGATCACTGCGGTGCTGATCATCGGCGTGATGCTGGCCTATCCGAGCGGGCTGGCCGGCATGATCAAGGCCGCATGGGGTGCCGTCGCCGGGCGGATCAAACGCCCGGCCTGAGTGCCCGAAACAGCAGCGCTGCTCAGCGGACGCCGCACCAGTCGATCACCGAAGCGGCAATCACCTTGGCGGTCTCGACCACCGACTCCACCTCGACATATTCGTTGGCGCCATGGAAACCATCGCCCGATGGACCGAAGATGACGCCGTCGACACCGGCGCCGGCATAGTGCGCGGCATCGCACACGGCGACGAAGCCGCGTGCCTCGGGCGCCTTTCCGACCGCGGCCTTGCGCTTCATCAGCGACGTCACCAGCGGATGGTCGACCGGCGTGTTCATCGGCGGGAAATGCAGACCGCCGAGCTCCCACTGGATGGTCGGCGGATTGTCGCGCAGCCAGGCGTCGGTCTGGGCGAAATGATGAACGAAATTTTCGAAGTCGCGGCGATAGTCGGCAGAATTCTCATCCGGCAGGAACTTCATGTCGAGATCGAGCACGGCGACATCGGGGATGATGGCCGGGTTGGTCATCACCGTCGGCAGGCCATGCTCGCCAAGACCTGTGCCGCCATGCACGACGCCGATATTGATGGTGTTCATGCCGAGCGGCAGCAGCGGATGCGACTTTGCCCGCGTCCGGTCCAACTCATACTGGCGGACGGCTGCAATGAAGCGCGCCGCGATCTCGATCGCGTTGACGCCCGGCTTCAGCCGGTCCTTGTCGTGGCGCTGCGGATAGATTTCGTTGTAGCGCAGCGCCGAATGCGCGTTGCGGCCACGGATCGTCACCCGCGCCCATTCAAGACCGCCCTCGACCGGCAGCACGTCGCCCCAGGTCGGCTCCGCGACAAGCACCGCCTTGGCGAGCTTGCCCCTCTTCACCGCGTCTATCGCGCCGAAGCCCCCGGCCTCCTCGTCGACGACGGAATGGATCGCCAATCGGCCTTGCAACGTGATGCCGGCCTTTTTGATCGCATGCGCGGCGGCGACGCAGGCCGCGACGCCGCCCTTCATGTCGACCGCACCGCGGCCATAGAGCCGGCCATTGGTGATCTCGCCGCCGAACGGATCGACGGACCAATCCTTCATCTCGCCGACCGGCACCACATCAATATGTCCGCACAGGATCAGGCTGCGGTCTTCGTTTCCAGCCCACTCGCCAACCAGATTGGGCCGGCCGGGCAAGGCATCCCATTGTTCGGTGCGGAAGCCATCCCGCTTGAGGATCGGTTCGAGCAGCGCCTGGACATCCGCCTCGCGGTTGATCGCCGGGTTGGATTCGAATTTGGGATTGACCGAGGGGATGCGGACCATGTCGCGGGTCAGCCCGATCAGCCAATCGCGGTCGGCCTCGATCTCGGCCTGCACGGCATCGATGATGGTCTGGGTGTCGGGCATAGTCGTTTCCTTCCTCGCATCGCCGCGCCGGCGCTTCGACGCTATTTCCTGGGGGGTCTGGGTTTGGCGGTTTCGTTGTCCGGTGCCGAGAGGGCGGCATCGAGGGTGACGGCATTGGCGCTGCGGATCTTCTCGATGTCCTCGATGCGCTTGCGCACCCCGGCGCCATGGCCTTCCAGCGCATGGGCGAAGACGGTCTCCATCTGCGCCACGGCGGTGGCCAGCGTGTCGAAGGGTGAATTGGCGTCGATCGCCGCGACCATGGTCAGGTCGGCGATCTCGGCGATCGGCGACAGCCAGACGTCGGTGAACAGCAGCACGGAGACGCCGCGTTCATGCGCCTGTTGCGCGAAGCTCACCACGTCCGACTGGTAGCGCCGATAGTCGAACACGACGAGAAGGTCGCGCCTGCCAAGGTCGATCAGGAGATCGAAATCGGCAGGGCTGAGCGAACCGATGTCGCGTACGCCGGAGCGGAATTGCAGGAGGTAACCGGCAAGCATGGAGGCGATATGCCGGCTGAAGCGGCCGCCCAGCAGCACGACCTGGCCCTTGGTCTCGAGCAGCAAATTGACCGCGCGCGTGTAAGCCTGCAGCGGCACCGCCGTGCGCGTGCGCTCCAGGCTGTCGGAGACCGAGTGGAAATAGGCCAGTGCGGTGCCTTCGCTGGAGCCGCCCGGGCGCTTGGCCTCCATCATCAGCAGCGGCGAGTGCAGCCTGGATTCGACCTCGGTGAGCAGACGCGCCTGGAAATCGGCGAAGCCGACATAGCCGAGCTTGGTCATCAGCCGTGTCACGCTCGGGTCGCTGACCCCGGCGCGCCGTGCCAGACGGGTCGCTGTTCCAAGTCCCGACATCGGATAATCGGCAAGCAGGACCTGGACGATCTTTTCTTCCGCCGACGTGAACGCCAAGGTCGTGTTGGCCAGTTCTTCGCGGATCGACATGGTCATCGCCTCTCGCTGACGGGAAGACGATTACCTTACAATTTCATGCGTGATTGTCAAATTTGGAAAATATCTTACAGAGCCGTCAGCGCGGCTTCGGCAGGGGTGACGGCCCGAGCATCCATATTGCACCACACCTGTCCACGCCGGGTCGAACGGCTGCGTCCGGCCCTATTTGAAGCTGGCGATGGGCAGGAACTTGACCGCCGAGCCGGTGAAGCGGCGGTGATCGGACGTCTGTCCACGCGGCTGGAATCCGTCGAGATAGACCTGCTCCGGCGCCGTGCGGATGAAATTGGCGGCGATGACAGGTGCCGTCGTTGGCCCGGCGGCTATGCCAAGGCGTGCCGCAAGCGGTCGACCGGTCGACGCGGCCGGCACGATCATGGCGGTGGCTTCGGGATCGAGACGTGGCTGGACACGGTCGGCCTTCGGGCTCGTCCTGACGCGATCTTCGGATTTCGATGCAGGGACCGCGACCTGCCGAGCGGCCAGTCCATGCCCATCGTCAGGATGATGCATGGCCAGCAAGGCAGCGACGGCATCAGCGGATTTGGCTGCTTCCGGCTGAGGCGCCGGGCTTGTCTGACTTTGCGGCCGCCATGTCGGCAAGGGGATGTTGAGCGCCACCATGTCCGGCGCGACGGCCGCTGGAGCGGCATCCGTCTTGCCCAAGGGCATTTCGGCATTGGCTGCCGCCGGCTTGGCGCCCGGCAATTCAGCACGCGCTGTGGACGCGCTGGCTATCGTGAACGGTGCGGTTTGCGGCGTCGGTATGCTGGTGGTCGGCTCGGCGCGCGGGGCGAAGGCGGGCAACGGCACCGCACTGGGCGCCATCGCCATGACGATTGCTTCCGGTGTTCTGCTGTTTTGCTCGGCGAGCGGTTCTTCGGCCACACCGGCGGTAGCCATCTGGATGTCCGCCCGCTGGGCTGCCTCCGGCGGCACGATGGCGATGCCCTGCCCGGCGGCGGTCTTGGGTTCAACGGACCTCGCCGGTTTGCGTGGCGCCGGCACGGCCTCCGCGACATCCTCCGCGTCGTCCGCGCCGCGCCCGCCCAGAAGCGTCGCCAGCAGGCCACGCGCCGGCCTGCGTTGACCGCCGTCGGCGCTTGCCAGCTCAATATTGGGCGTGCCGGCGGATTTGCGCGACTTGTAGGCGGCAAGCGCCTGGTCATAGCCGGGCAGCGGCCGGCCGTCGCTCGGCACGTGCAGCGTGTTGCCGTTCGGGAAGACCCTGGCAAGTTCCTGCCGGCTGATGCCCGGCCAATGCCGCACATTGCCGACATCCATGTGAATGAAAGGCGAACCGGAGGTCGGGTAGTAGCCCACGCCGCCGCCCTGCATCTTGAGGCCGATGTCGCGCAGCTTCTTCAGCGGCACGTCCGGCAGGAAGAAATCCATCGCGCGTCCAACCATGTGCTGGCTTTCCCGGGCCACGCCCTTCGAGCGGCTGCGCAGCATGGCGTTCGTCGCGGGCGAGCGATAGGCACTGACGACATGGATGTAGGATGTCGAGCCGCTGGCGCGATAGGCCTGCCAGACGAGGTCGAGCAGACGCGGATCCATCCTGGTCGGCTCGTTGCGGCGCCAGTCGCGCAGCATGAAATTGATCTTCTTCAATCCCGCCTGATCGTAGCGCCCATTGCGCTTGAAGACGATCTCGGCCTTCTCGCCGGTATGAAGATGTTGAATCCTCAAGGCGCGCGTCTCGGCGGACGCGCTGGTGACGCACAGGCAAAGGAACGCGACCACGATGGCCGGCAGCCATGTCCAACGATGGGAGGCGCCGGGCGCGTTCTGTTCGCTTTCAATCACGTTCATGCCTTGCACATTGTTTCTGTTTCGGGCGATTTGACGTCTTTCGCCGGCTGCTGAGCCTTCTTTTCGAAAACCTCGACCTGACAAGCAGGCTTGAACAGGCAGACGGGCATCCGTCCCACAACTCGTCCTGTCGATGAACAGCATCTTGGTTAACGAATCGTGTCCGTATCGGGAATGAGCCTTTCCGCACTGGCCGCTGCCCGGACTGAATTCAATCGACGGCTTCAGCGGAACAGATATTTCGAGACTTCCGGATTGCCGCGCCGCCACATCACATTGTCCAGGAAGTAATGGTGCACGTTGATGAATATCCAGGCGATGAACAGGAACAGCGACGATCCGAGCACCGCCTTGTTATAGGGAACGATGGCGGTCAGCGCCATCGGCACCAGCCAGAACCCGAGCGCTCCGAGAATTGCGCCAAAGACGATGAACGCCAGGACGCGCAGCCTGTAGCGCGCTCCAAGAATGGACAGCGCCTTCAATCCCGGCCTCGCGACGGCATCCGCGCGGTCGCGCTCGACATTGGTCTGGTAGCGCCAGACCACCGCCAGGTATTGCAAGGAATGGAGCGCCGGCACGACGAGCAGCCAGAGCGGGTTCAGCGTCACGAACAGGATCCAGGCATAGAGGGACACGACGTAGGCAACGACGCCGTTGTAAGGCAGCGCCCCACCATGCCTGCGCCAGCGATTGATGAACATCACGGCGGTGGCGGCCGATGAGGCAGCGGCAATCGACATGGCGATGGTGATGAGCCATGGCGGGACCGCGAAGGTGTAGTACTCCAGACCCCAGAACTGTCTTTCGGTGATGACCACGTTCGTCTGAAGCCAGGCGAACAGCCACACGGCGTAGCCGTTGAACAGCAACACCTTCTTGTCCTGGTCACTGAAGAATTTGCGTTTCAGCACGGCATCCACCATCAGCATGCCGTAGCCTTGCTTGACATAGTGCCAGCCCACGAAAAATCCCATCGCGTTGGTCGCATAGCCCAGAAGACGGACGTTGCACGTGAGCGAGCCATAGGCAAAGAAGGCAATCATGGCGAGTGGGACGACAATGCCCGCGATGACATAGCGGATCTGGAGATTGCGGCCGTACCCCTCACCGCGCACCTTGCGGGCGAAATTGCGATAGAAGATCTGGTACGAATGACCGAAATGCGGCTGGTTTATGAGGTGCGAGAGCAAGAACATCGTGAGCGTAACGGCAGCTTCGTAGCGCAGAGGCAGAAAATACAGGACCGGCAGGATCAGAAGCGCGCTTCCGCCAAGCATGAAGAAGTCGATGAACGGGCCAAAGAGATATTTTTGTGGCGTGGCCGCGACCGAAGCCGGGGCATCCGCCGAAAGGTGAAGTGCCATAATACCTTCCCCTGTGGATCGTTTATCTAGCCATCGAATTGATTGCTGGACAAGCCATGACCGCCGACAGGCAAGGCGGAGCGGCCAATGTAGGTCGTTGCGAAGATGGTGATGATGCTTCCCTGCCGTGCCCGGATGGCATGGGCGAAAAGCCCACGCCGGCTGGACTTATCATGGTGCGCGAATTCAGCGGGACCGGCCTGTAGAGTTCAGTTGAACTGGCCCAGGACTCCAGAATTGGTCGCCTGCACCAGATTTTCATAGATAAGGAAGGCTATCGTGCAGATCGCGGCCAGCGAGATCGGAACGCCGAACGGCACGACACCCTTGCGGTCGAGGTGCTGGGCATAAAGGCGGAAGGCGCCTTCGGGCAGCATGAACGGATTTTTCACGATCAAGGCCGTGGTGAGGGCAAAAACCAGCAGAGGGAAAGAAAAGACCGCAAGGCCACTGCCCCCGATCACGAAAGGCATGACCGCCATCAGCTTGACATCGCCCGCCCCAACCTTGTGCAAGACCCAGAATGGGAAGAGCGCGAGAAACAGGAGAAGGCCAGCAAGCGCACTCAAGCCCATATCCCACCATGACCCGGCCTGGACCGATAGAAGCTGGAGCGACCCAAGCCCCATACAAAGCAACAGCAGTACATTCTGGTTGGATATTTTCTGGGTGGTGAAATCGAGCCAGGCGACCCTGGCCAGCAAGGGGATGGCAAGCGCTTTCAGCAGCAAGGATGCGACAAGCAGCATACGGGCACCCTAGCGCTCGATGTTCTGTACGCTCGACGACAGCAGCTTCAGATTGTTGGCCACGGTCGGATCGTTGGGCGCCAGTTCGTAGGCCTTGAGGAAGTTGCTGCGTGCATCCTGCAGCTTGCCGCGCAGCAGGTAGGAATAACCGACATTGTTGTAATATTCCGGCGTCGCACCAGCCAGCTTGAAAGCCCGGCCATAGGCCCGGTCGGCGAGGTCGAAACGGTGGATGCGATCGCACGAAGCGGCCAAACCCATCCAGGCGTTACCATCATTGGGGGCCAGTTGCGTCGCCTTGAAGAACAGAGCGCCGGCGTTGCCGTAGTTTTCCGCGCGGAACTGGTTCTTGGCTTCTGCGACTGCCTGGTCCGATGCGTAATATTCGACGTCGCTGACAGTCTTCAACCCATCGAAGGCGTCGCCGAAAGACGTGACGTCGCCTTTCGATGGCTCGTTGGTGCGCACGACACCACCAGTGGTATCCGCCCCGTTCGTTTGACAGCCGGCGAGCGTCATCATCGACAGAATGGCTGCGGCTGCGAGGCGCATTGGCCTTGTCATTTTTGCCCCCAAGAGTCCACGACTCTATTTTAGAACCAAAGCATATACCTATTCAGAAGAAAATGCCCTTCATGCGAATGATGAGAGGCAGCATGATGACCATCATCACCACCGGGAAAATGCAAAGTCCCAATGGAATCATCATCTTGACCGGCAAGGCATTGGCGCGTTCCTCGGCCAGAAGAATCCGCTGGCCGCGCATCTCGTCGCTGTAGACGCGCAAGGCGTCGGTCAGGCTGGTGCCCAGTTCTTCCGACTGCCGGAACAAAACCGCCAGCGCCCGCGCCTCTTCGAGGCCGATACGGTCCGAAAGCTCATGCAGCGCTTCTCGCAGCGGCTTGCCGGCACGCAACTGCAAATTCATGATCGATAGCTGAATGCCGAGCCATTTGTGGGTGCTGGCCAATTCAGTCCCGACGCGCTCCACCGCCGCCTCCAGGCTCATGCCCGCGTCGGCGCAAGTGATCATCATGTCCATGAAGTCGGGAAAGCTACGGCGATATATCTGCTTTTGCCCATTCTCGAAGCGGTCGAGCAGGATACTTGGCACCACGATGCAGGCGAGGCCGAAGAGAGCAGCGCCGGCAAAGGCGAGAAAGCCGGGCAATTGGGGCGGCAACAGCCGGGACAGGAGTGCGTAACCAGCCAGAAAACCGACACAGACCGCACCGAGCCGCGACAGCGTGTAGATTACCGGCGCACTTGGCTGATGGAACCCGGCTCGAAACAATTTCGCTTCCAGCGCATTCGGCTGACCGCGCTCCTTCTCCAGCGCGCGGAAGTAGGCATCCACCGGCCGCTGCGCCGAAATCCTGGCCAGTTGTTCCTGGCCCAAAAGCGAGCGGCGATTGGTTATGCCCTCGGACAGCAGGCTCCGGGCAACCAGCCTTCTGGTCTGGAGGACCGGCGTGATGACGAGCGCGGCCACCAGAAAAAGCGCCGCCGCCGCCCCAAAGACGGCAAGAGAGAGCAGCATGGGCGAATTTCCAATATTGGTCACGAAGTCTATGTCCCGCCCCTCAGAGATCGAAATTGACCATTCGATACATGATGAAATCGCCCAGCAGCGCCCAAAGCCCAAAGATCAGAAACACCGGCAGAATGAGCGGACTGCCCCACACATCGCCGTAGAATGTCGGAGCGACGACATAGAGGATGCCGAACATCAGCACTGGAAACAGCGAGATGATCCAGGCCGACACACGGCCCTCGGCTGAAAGCGCCCTTATCTTCAGCCGCATCTTGCGCCGTTCGCGCAGCACGGATGACAGGTTGGACAGGATCTCGGTGAGGTTGCCGCCAGTCTTGGATTGGATCGAGAGCGATACCGACAGAAGGTGAAGTCCCTCGAATCCCACCCTCTCCGACAGCTTTCGAACCGCCTGTTCGAGACTGAGGCCGAATGTGATTTCATCGGACACGATGCCGAATTCAGTTCCTAGCGGATCCGGCATTTCACGGGCGACCAGCCCGATCGCCACGGTGGTCGGGTGGCCGGCGCGTAGCGAGCGAACGATCATGTCGAGCGCATCCGACAGTTGCGTGGCGAATTTCTGGATACGCTTGTTTCGGGCGCGCCGTAGAACGAGAATCGGCAGCGCGAATCCGACAAGCAAAAAAGCAATAACCGCGACCGGAACGGAAAAACCCAGAAGCAAAGTCAGCACAAGTGCCAGCGAGAGGCCCGCAAACAGGAACACGGCCGCGAAAGCCAGTGGGTTACCGGTGATGCCGGACTGGGTGTAGAGCCGGTTCAGCCCTATCGCGCCGAAGCTGAAATCGCCGGAACCTGTCAGGCCGCGCTCTTGCAGCAGTCCCTGCAAACTCTGTTCAGCAGTCGATTCTTCTCCCAGCCGCTTGAGCCGCCGATTGATCGCGCCCGCACGCGCTCGTCTTCCGGCGAAGGACAGATAGAAGGATTCGCCGGCAAGGATGACCGACGCCGCCGCCAGCACGTAAATGAAGTAGAGCAAGGTCTGCCCGGTCAGCATCAGAGTGGAACCTGCGGGTTGAAGGCATCCTTGGCGAACTGATGGCCGAGTGTCGCCGCTTCCTGGGCAAAGCGCGGCCGAACACCGGTGGCGCGGAATTCGCCCACGATGCTGCCGTCCGCGCCCATGTCGCGCCGGACGAAATGGTAGATTTCCTGGAGCTGGACGACATTGCCCTCCATGCCGGTGATTTCCGATATGGACGTCACGCGCCGGCCGCCGTCGGAAAGACGTTGCGTCTGCACGATGATATCGATGGCCGACGCGATCTGCGCCCGAATCGAGTCATGGCTCATCGGCATGCCGGCCATGCCGACCATCTGCTCGAGCCGCGAGATGGCGTCGCGCGGCGTGTTGGCATGGATGGTGGTCATCGAGCCTTCGTGACCGGTGTTCATCGCCTGCAGCATGTCGAAGGCTTCCTCGCCGCGTACCTCGCCGACGATGATGCGGTCGGGCCGCATGCGAAGCGCGTTTTTCAGCAGTTCGCGCTGGCGGACTTCGCCTTTGCCCTCGACATTGGGCGGCCGCGTCTCGAGCCGGCCGACATGCGGCTGCTGCAACTGTAACTCCGCCGCATCCTCGATGGTGATCAAGCGCTCCCTGGACGGGATGTAGCTTGACAGGGCGTTGAGCAAAGTCGTCTTGCCGCTGCCGGTGCCGCCGGAGACCAGTATCGACTTGCGCGCCTGCACGGCGATGCGCAGCAGCTCGATCATCGGCTGGCGGATTGAATTGAGCGCCATCAACCGTTCGAGCGAATATGGATTCTTGGAAAATTTGCGGATCGACACCAGCGGGCCGTCGACCGAGACCGGCCGCACCGCAATATTGACACGAGACCCGTCTTCCAGGCGGGCATCGACCATCGGCGCCGACTCGTCGACGCGCCTGCCGATCGCCGAAACGATCTTGCCGATGACGCGCAGCAGATGCGCCTCGTCGCGAAACCGGATCGCGGTCTCCTCGATTACACCGCGCCGTTCGATGAAGACGCGGTCGTGGGTGTTGATCAGGATGTCGGAAATCGAATCGTCCTTCAGCAGCGGCTCAATCGGCCCCAGCCCCAGCATCTCGTCGGCAGTGTCGCTGGTCAGCTGATCGAGTTCGCGTGCGTTGAGCGGCACGCTTCTGTTTCGAACGAACTCACGAACGATCGGGCGGATCTCATTCAGGATCTCATCCTTGGAGGCATTTTCAAGAGTGGCGAGGTTGAACCGATCGATAAGGTGGCGATGGAGTTCGACCTTGAGCGTCAGAAAATCGTCGCCATGCGATTCGATATCAGCGGCTGGCGAAAGGGACGGAGTGACAGGCAGCACCGCCGCCGACTCGGCCTTTGTCGCCGCCTGCTGTTCGCCTGCCCCCCTGATGAATCGCCCCAGCATAATCGCCTATATTCCCCTCAGACGCATATTAGCGGAAACTAAACGTTAACCACCGCCGGCACAAGCGCCAGGATGGCCTGCGAACAGCCAATACTTTCAACATAGTTAAAGTCATCGACCCGGCATTCATTTGTTTATTTGATGCGGCTCGCGACATGCGGCCATTCGATTCGCGCCCCTTCCATGCCCGAACGTCCCCTCCACCCGGACTCATCGCAGTACGCCTCTTAAACCCTTAGATATAAAGGAATATGCGGCATAGCTAATTCTTCTATAATCCCGCCGCATGCAGGGCGGAATTGTGAACGAATGGTTAAGAACGATTGAAAAATGATATGAATCAATCTCTTGCTAAGATTTTTATCCGCTGTCTTCTTGTCAAATCAGGTATATGAAAGTTAAGGGACCCTTAATCCCGTTTGACTCTGCTTTTTTGCGCGACCTAGGATCAACGTGACGGGGGATGCTGGGTATGGGGTACATCCTTGGCTCTGTCTCGTCGGGTTCAACTCCAAAAGGAGAAATTGACATGAAGAAACTCATGACGATGACCCGGCAGTTCCGCGACGATGAGAACGGCGCTGCCATGGTCGAATACACGATCCTGCTCGGCATCATCACCGTGGCAGTGATCGGAACCATCGTGACGGTCGGCACATGGGTCGGCAACAAGTGGACAGTCTTGAATTCCACGATCAACGGCCACTGATCTGAAGTCGGTTCAGACCGAAGAAACCAAAGAAGAGGAAGTTTTCGTGAAAGAGCTCATGACGATGACCCGGCAGTTCCGCGACGATGAGAACGGCGCTGCCATGGTCGAATACACGATCCTGCTCGGCATCATTACCGTGGCAGTGATCGGAACCATCGTAACGGTCGGCGGGTGGGTCAACACCAAGTGGACGGCCCTGAACGCTAACCTTACAGGCCACTGAATCTGAGAATCCGCAAAGGACCCAGGCTCATGTGGCTTGGGCCCTTTGCAAGAGAAAGTCAGGACGGATTGGTTCCTGCTCTTCTCATCCGGTTCAGACCGAACAAGAGGAAGTTTCCGTGAAAAAGCTCATGACGGTGACCCGGCAGTTCCGCGACGACGAAAACGGCGCTGCCATGGTCGAATACACGATCCTGCTCGGCATCATCACCGTGGCAGTGATCGCAACGATTGTGACGGTCGGCGGATGGGTCAACACCAAGTGGACGGCCCTGAACGCTAACCTTACCGCCGCCAATTGACGGTCGATACCCAGGCCTGAGCCCTGCGCCCAGGCCTGGATCTTTCCAGTGCAATAGCGGCCGAGGGCGGGAACCATGCGCGCTAATACTGTAATCATGATCGTTCTTGCCGGCGTGTTCGGCGTGCTGGCTGTGGTGCTCGCCAATATCTGGCTGGCAAACCAGCGTAGCGCGATGGCGCAGACAAATGACGTTCAGCGCGACACGGTTGTCGTGGCCGCCGTGGCACTCAAGTTCGGCGATACGCTGTCCGCCGACAAATTGCGTGAGGTCGCGTGGCCGTCTGGCGCGGTTCCGGCGGGCGCCTTCAAGACCGCGGAAGAACTCCTGACGAAGGACGTTCCGGCCGGCGGAGGCCCCAAGCAGGCATTGCAGGCGATCGGCGTCAACGAACCCGTGCTCGCCAGCAAGATCACGGGTCCGGGCCAGCGCGCCACGCTTTCGGCTGTGCTCGGCGAGGGCATGAAGGCCGTTTCCATCCGCGTCAATGACGTGCTCGGCGTCGCCGGATTCGTCTTTCCGGGCGACCGCGTCGACGTGTTGCTGACGCGAACCGTGCGCGGCAATGATGGCGCGGACCAGAGTTTTGTCGACGTGCTGCTGCAAAGCATGAAGGTGCTCGCCGTCGACCAGGTTGCTGATGCGAGCAAGGACAGCCCGACTGTCGTCAAATCGGTGACGCTCGAGGCCAGCACCAAGGATGCGCAGAAGCTGACGCTGGCGGCAGGCGCCGGCCAATTGTCGCTGGCGCTGCGCCAGGCCGCGGCCAGCAAGGGCGAGACCACCGAACGCGTGACGCTTTCCGACCTGACCGGCGAAACGCCGGCTGACGTCGCCGTAAGGCAGGCTGAGCTCAACAAGAAGGCCGCGGCGGAAGCGGAGGCCGCGGCTGAACGCAAGCGCGCGGACGACAAGATCGCCGGCCTTGCGCAGGCGGTGGAGCGAGTCGGCAGCCAGATCGACCAGTTGAGCAAGGTGAAGCCCGCTCCGGCCGTGGTGTCGGCGCCGGAAGTCCACGAAGTCGTCAAGGAAGTCGTCAAGTACGTGCAGCCAGAACCGCCGGCGCGCGCGACTGTCGGCGTCTTCCGAGGTGTGAAGCTCGAAACATATGACGTGCCGCGGCAGCCATAACAAAGGCGCCGCGACCAGGTTGGCGCCGCCACCAGCGGCGATTGGGGAGACGGGGATGCAAGGGTCTTGGGTGAGGATGGGGGCGGCCGCGTTGTCGGCTCTGGCTGCACTGTTGCTATCGAGCCTTACGGCCGATGCGGCCGACCGCTTCATCGACGTGTCGAGCCCCAGCGTCCACCGTGTTTTCCTGCCGATGTCGCAATCGGTGACTTTGCAGGTGAATGCCAATCTGGGCGATATCGTCGTTGGCGACGAGAAGATCGCCGATGCCCAGCCGATGACCGATCGCACGCTCTATGTCATCGGCAAGGGCGCCGGCACCACCACGGTCAATCTGTTCTCGACCGACAAGCGCTCGCTCGGTGTCATCCAGATCGAGGTCGGCGTCGACGTCGGCGACATGGCGCAAGCCATCAGGCAGGTGGCGCCCAAGTCGCGCATCGAGATCGGCTCGGTCAATGGCAGGGTCAGGCTTGCCGGCCACGTCAAGGACGGCGCCACGCTGGCGGCGATCATGGAAGTCGCGCAGCAATATGGTCCTGACGCCATCATCAACTCGGTGATCGTCGACGACAGCCAGCAGGTCAATCTGGAAGTGCGCGTGCTGGAAGCCAAGCGCAACTCAGGCCGCGACCTCGGGGTGTCGATCAAGAGCACGAATAGCAGCGGCACGACCAAAGTCGGTACGGGCATTGCCGCGGTCGATGAAAACAAGGAGGTGCTCGGCTCGGGAGCTCTGCTCAGCGATCTCCTGTCCACCTCCACGCCCTTCGGAGCGCTGCTCACTCGCGTCATCGACAGCAATATCAAGGTCGATTTGTATATCGAGGCGCTGGAGGCCAAGGGCGCGGTGCGCACGCTTGCCAATCCCAATCTCACCACGCTTTCCGGCGAGCAGGCAAGCTTCAACGCCGGTGGTGAAGTCCCTATCCGAACTCTCGACAAGGATGGCCAGATAAGCATCGTCTACAAGCAATTCGGCGTTAATCTTCTGTTCACGCCGGTCGTACTCGACGATGGCAAGATCCACATGAACCTGGCGCCGGAAGTCAGCGACCTGAACGGCTTCACCACCGCCGGCGACCCGATCTTCACCAACCGCAAACTGTCCACCGTCGTCGAATTGCGCGACGGCCAGAGCTTCGCGGTCGGCGGGCTTTTGTCCAGCAAGACCACCAAGCTGCAGAACCAGGTGCCGTGGCTTGGCCAGGTGCCTGTCATCGGGACGCTGTTCCGCAATTCGAGCAGCCAGAAGGAAGAGACCGAACTGGTGGTCATCGTCACGCCGCACATCGTGCGGCCGGTGAAGCCCGGCGAGCAGCTGGCGACGCCATTCGACAAGACGCGGCCGGCCAACGATCCGGAATTCTTCGTCCTTGGCCAGCTCGAGGTGAACAAGGACATGATCCGAAAATATGAGACCGGCGACGGCGTCACCGGCCCCTATGGGCACATGCTCGACTTCAAATCGAAGGACAAGATGCTCTATGTCAAGAAATAGGATCTTGATCCCCATCCTGTGCGCCAGCGCATTGTCAGGCTGCGCCGCGGACTATCTGAACCACTACGATTCAGTGACTTTGGCGGCCGGCGACACGCAGAGATACAACTCGCTGCTGCAGACGGTCGATCCGTTCAATCCGGCATCCAGGAATACACGCATCGAAGGCGACGGTGCGCGCGCGGCCGCCGTGGCCCACAACTACAAATTTCCACCACCCCCGCCGCCACCACCGGCCATCACGGTCAATGTCGGCGCGACGGGTGTGACTACGGGGCAGTGAACAGAACGGAAGGACGCGGTTTCAGCGCGCCGGGCCATACGAGGGATCCTGGCGTCAGGGGAGCAAGGGGCAAGGGCCATGCTGCGGACCATTCGCGCATTCTGGCGCGACCAGAGGGGAATAGCGCTGATCCTCGTCAGCATTACGCTGCCGGCGATCATCGGCTTTTCGCTGCTGGCGATCGACATGAGCCGGGTGAACAACCTGCACAATGATTTGCAGAAGGCGGCGGACGCCTTCGCCTTGGCTGGAGCCGCCGAGCTTGATGGCTTGCCCGGTTCATGGGCCAGGGCCGAACGCGCCATGGCGACGCTGGTTGCCAACGATGCCACTTTCTCAACCGTTGGCTCTACCGGCCGGTTCACCCTGACGTCCGGGCAACCGGGCGGCACCGCACAATGCAACAGCGCCGGCAACATTTCGTGGTGTTTCCTGAAGACCATACCCGCATCGGACGGAGCTCTGGTCACCAGCGCAAACTATGCCAATGCAACGCAATCCGTCGGCGAGGATGAAACCGCATTCATTGAAGTGAAGGTCACGCCAACCGGTTTCGCCGCGATATTTCCAGCGTCGTTTCTGACGGGCAATTCGGCCAGCAATAGCATGAGCATAGCTGCCCGGGCGACTGCCGGGTTCACGTCGGGCGTCTGCGATTACACGCCTGTTTTCATGTGCAACCCGTATGAGGACACAACCATCACCGGCGGCGTTACGCTGGAACAGGCGGCACAAACCAGGCAATATCGTCGCCGACAAATCGTGCTGCGCGGAGACGGATCCTACTTTCCCGGCAACTTCGCTTTCCTGGCTTCTCCGTTCGGCAACGGTGCCAACCAGCTCGAGAAAATGCTCGCCGACTCCAAACCGCAGAATTGTTATTCGCGCGACGGCGTCACCACCGAGCCGGGGCAGAACGCTGGCCCTGTCGAGAACGGCATCAACTCGCGCTTCGGCATCGATTCGTCCAACTACTCGGACGGACCCGCGGTCAATGTGCGCAAGGGCGCCAAAAACGGCAGCCAGTTCGTCAAGAGTAACAAGGTCGACTATGAAACAGACCCGACAAAGGGTGTTGGGCTTGAGCGCGATTCCTGCCAGATCGCCGGCAACTGCACCATGATGGGCGGCCGCATGGGCGCCGGTGACTGGAATTTCGCGCGCTACTGGGCCGCCAATCATCCCACACGTGCCGTGCCACCGGCTCTGTCAGGAACCGGCGTCAATCTCCCGACGCGTTATGAAGTCTATCGCTACGAGATCGACAACAATATCTATCAGGACCCTGCCGTCGGTGGCGAGACAGGCATTCCGCCTGGGGGAGCCGGCACCCCGATCTCGATCCCAGATCGCCGGTTGCTTTACGGCGCAATCCTCGACTGCAATGCGCTCCAGGCTTCGGGCACGAATTTCAGCGGCCGCCAGACGGGCATCCCGGTCAGGAGGTTCGGCAGTTTCTTCATTACCGAGCCCATCAAGGACGGGAAGAATATCTATGTCGAGCTGGTAGACATCACCGGCAAGGGCGGCAATGGCACGCTCGACAACTACCTGCGCGATGAAGCGCAGCTCTATCGGTGATCGCGATGTTCCAGACGCTGTCCCGATATCTTGATCGATTTCGACACGACCAACGGGGCGCGGTGATTGTCGAGATGACACTGATCACGCCGCTGATGCTGATCTTGTCGGCCGGGGTGTTCGAGTTCGGCAATCTGATCCACGACAAGCTGCTGATGGAGGCTGGACTTACAGACGCCGCCCGCTATGCCGCGCGCTGCAACAGTCAATTGTATACCGACTCCGGGCTGGCGGCGATCAACTGTACCACCATTGCCGCGAACATCGCCGTCTACGGCAAGCCATCTGTAACGGTTGTTAACGGCGTCGTGACTGATACTGCACGGGTGAGTGGCTGGCAGACATCGAATGTCACCGTGACCACGAACAATTCCTGCCAGGACACCGTGGTGGGCGGCGTTACCCAATATCGCTCCACCACGGCACAAGTCTGCACCGTCCGCGCGTCCGGTACCTACCCATATACCGGTGTCGGGATGCTGTCGTTCATCGGCATCGGTCCGATAACGCTGCAGGGTTCCCACGACGAGCGGTTGATCCGGTTCTGACCATGATCCAGCGTTTCGCAAAATCGGAAGACGGGGCGGCGATGGTGGAAATGACCATCGTATCGTCGCTGCTGTTTGCGCTCGTATTGGGCTTCGTCGACTTCGGCTACGCCTTCTATCAATGGAACGCGGCCACCAAGGCGGTGCAGGTCGGTGCCCGGCTGGCTTCGATATCGGATGCGGTAGCAACCAACCTCGCGACTGCGGGCCCGATCTCTTCTCCCGGCGCCCCGATGGTTGCCGGCGCCTATGGTCCCTTCGTCTGCACCTACACCGCCGGCACGGGCGGCTGCAGCAACAGCGGCGGCTTCAGCGCCGCCAATTTCAGCCGCATCTTTCGTGGCGACACCACAAACACCAATGACGACGTCTGTCCCAATCTGGCTGCAAACCAGCGGCCGGGCATGTGCCACTTCTTCCCGGGCCTGCTGCGCAGCAACGTCGTCGTCACCTACACGGCCACTGGTTTGGGCTATCAGACCCGGCTAGGCGGTCCGGTGCCGACTATCACCGTCAACCTCCAGAATATCACCTTCCAGTTCTTTTTCCTGAAAGGACTGATGGGTTTCACCAACATCAACATGCCCTCCATGCTGAGCACGGTTACGGGCGAAGATTTGAAGAGCACCTGGCCATGAATGCCATCAACACCAAGGTTACACCGACCAAGCGAAAGCAGGTGGCGTTGTTTTCGTCCGATCCGGCTTTCAAGCGCGAGGTGGCGACGCGGCTTGATGCCCTGGCGATCTATGATGTCAGGATCTCCGAGACGGATGATTTTCTGAAAGGTCCGCCCGCCGATACGCGCCCCGGCATCGTCATCCTCGATCTAGCCAATGGCGGCCTGCTCGGCAGGTCAGGCATTGTCGAGGCGCGTGCGCTGTGGGCGTCGGTGCCGCTGATCGCGGTTTCCGATGAGCTGACGTCGGAACAGACGCGCGTGCTGGTGCGTATGAATGCTTCGGACTGGCTGCACAAGCCGCTCGACGGGAAGGAACTGCTCAACGCGGTGACTTTTCATGATACCGGCAACCAGGGAACCAAAAGCCGCATCATCACCTTCATCAGCGCCAGCGGTGGCGCCGGTGCCACGACGCTCGCTCTGTCGGCCGCCGAATTCCTGGCCTCGAAATCGACTGAGCGCGCGGCTTCGACCTGCCTGGTCGATCTCGATTTCCAGAGCGCCAATTGCGGCGCCTACCTCAATCTGTTCAACCAGTTCGATCTGGCGGGCATCATCGGCCAGCCGGAAAGGCTCGATGTCGAGCTGATGGATGTCATCAAGCTGTCGCGCCCGTCGGGTCTCACCCTCTACGCGTTCGAGAGGCCGCAGCTGCCGTTCGAGCCGCAAGGCAGCGATTTCGTCTTCCGGCTGCTCGACCTCGTCGCCTACCGTTTTGACGACATCGTCATCGACCTGCCCAATCTCGAAACGCCGTGGCACAATTCGGTGCTTTCGACGAGCGACGAGATCTTCATCGTCTTCGAACTCAACGTCGCTTCACTGCGGCAAGGCAAGCGGCTCTACAAGAAGATCCGCGAGCTGCGCGGCAATGCGGTCAGCATCACGCTCGTCGCCAACAAGCACAAGCGCAAATGGTTCGGGAACCATTTTTCGCGCAGTGAGCTCGAGAAGATCTTCAAGGCGCCGCACATCAAATCGGTGGCCCTGGACAACACCCTTCTGGCCGATGCCTTGAACCGGGCGATCCTGCCTTCCGAAGTGGATGGCCGGGCACGCTTCAACAAGGATCTGAAGAAGATGTTCAAAGAGCGGCTCGATGACGCTGCCCGGTAGACATGACGCCGCTGCGAGACTGATCGGCGCCTGCGTGCTCAGCCTGGTGCTGGCGCTGTCGGCCCAGGACTTCGCCCATGCGCGATCGGGGCTTTCGGATCGGCCGCCACTGCCGGCGATGGGCCCCAGCCTGCGCAAGGCGGTTGCTTTCGCAACCACGGAGCAGCCGGGAACGATCGTCATCCGCAAGAACGAGAAGGCGCTTTACCTGGTGACCCGTCAGGGCCAGGCGCTGCGCTACCAGATCAGCGTCGGACGTGACGGATTCGGCTGGACCGGTGTCGTGAAGGTCGGCGCGAAAACGGAATGGCCGCAGTGGCGCCCGCCCAGGGAAATGCGCGCCCGCCAGCCGGAACTGCCGGAACTGGTGCCTTCGGGCCCCTATAACCCGCTCGGCGCACGGGCGCTCTATCTGCTTCGGGACGGGCACGACACGCTCTATCGCATCCATGGCACCAACGATCCCTCTGGCGTGGGGTTCGACGGCACATCTGGATGCTTTCGCCTTACTAACACGGATGTGATCGATCTTTTCAAGCGGGTGCCAATAGGCACCAAGGTGGTGGTTCAATGACGACGATCAGCGACCCGCACGTGCCGACCGTGGCCGCCGAGCCCATCGAACCGCAACTGCTCGACAGGGATGCGAGCCGGTCGCGGCTGGCCGTCGTGGTCGGCGTCGGATTGACACTGTTTGCGGTGCTGAACGCGACCGCCGCCATCTACCTCTATCGCGGCATCACCGACCTGCGCGTCGTGGAGGGACGTCTGGAGGAGCTCGGCGCGTTCGAGCAGCGGATCGTTGCCCGGCTCGACACGGTCAACAACGGTTTTCAAAGCCGATTTGAAAGGCTGGACAGCCAGTTGCAGGGCAGTTTCAACGAAGTCAACGGCAACCTGGCCCGGCTGGAACAAAACCCTCCGTCAGCGCGCGACGACGGCAGCGCGGGCGCGGCGGAACCCGTCGTCGTCACCACCAGCACCGTGGCGGATGCATCCTCCAACACCAGCGATATCGCGGCCGAACCCGCCGCTGTCGATACGCCACGACCAGCCAAGCGCAAGAGCACCGCGCCCCCTGCCCCGAACCCCTCCTACCAGCGAACCGAAACGCCGGACGGCAAGGTCTATTATCGCAAGATCAATTGAGGCGGGATCCGAGAAGCTGCTGAGATATTGGCACTCTCTCGAACGCCGGTACGGCAGGCTAGATATCGCGTCCCAAAACCATGAGACGCAGGGCCGGTGACTCTCCGCGCAGCCGCGTTTCGCGAAGGAACGCGACATGGCAATACGCACAGGCCGCGAAGCCCAGAACAAGCACGAGACTGTTCTGCAAGGTAAAATCGACTTTCAGTGCGAATTGGAGGCCATTCGACAGCGGGAATGCCGCGACGGTGCTCGCTGTCTCCGAATGACTGCTGGAAGCGATCATCAGTCCGGCAAAGAGCAGGGCGACGTGGTTGGCCAGGAAGAAGGCGGCCGGCCGCCTCATGCGGCAAGCGCCCCAGCACACCGCCGCCGCGGCAACCAGGATGACGGCATCCAGGACCATCGAACCGCCCAGCCCAAGATCGACCTGTTGCCAGAACATCGCCGACAGTGGGTGCAGTTCAAGCCAGATCCGCCACATGGCAGGGCTGGCGGCATAGGCTCCGAGCAGCAGGGTCGCTATTCGCTCGCTTGCCAGAAGCATCAGGATGAAAGCCGGAAAAGCGAAGAGTAATATCGACTTGCGCTTCATTTTATCCTCGACAATCTGGCGTCAGCATAGATTGCAGAGATTGCGTGAAGCTTAATGCGGGGCGCGACTACGGCCTGCTTGAGGGCTCATCCCGGCGGCCAGTACTTCAGCATCGGTCCATTCGTACCGCCACGGCGTGATCTTGGCCGAGATGTCATCAAATTTTCCGCGACGGCCTTTCAGGTCATGCGGGCTTACGATTCTCCCGCATCGACCATTTGCGCCTTTCGGCTTTCCGCTCCTGGCGACAGTCAGGCACGCCCTGACGGGCCGGTTGTTGTGCCATTTTTGCTACATTTCACAACCTTATGGTCAGAATCCAATTTTTAGGGACTTCTAATTTAATATTCACTCACGTATCGCGTGAAATTGTTGGATAATCAGGCGATATAAGGCTTGGTTGTAGCGCTGGAAAAGAGCGCTGGGGAAACGTTGGGGCGGATTAGATGAACACGACAAGCATGTCGACCATTGGCAGGCGCCTTGGTCTTTTGATGACGGCTACGATGTTGACCTGCGGGAGTGCGAGTGCGCTTTCGCTCAAGGAAGCAGTGGCGGTCGCCGTCGAATCCAATCCCGAAATCGGCCAGGCCATAGAAAATCGCGAAGCAATCGAGTTCGAATTGCGTCAGGCCAAGGGGCTTTATCTTCCCAGCGTCGACCTGGAAGCGTCGGCTGGTGCTCGCCGTCTCGACAATTCCTCCCGACGCGTGCTCTCCATACAGGATGACGCGCTTTATCCGGCAGAAACCGATCTGACGGTATCGCAAACACTCTATGACAGCGGCGCGAGACGGGCCGAGTTGAACCGCCAGGCCTCGCGCGTCGACGGCGCGTCGTTTCGTGTCCTGGAGCGGTCTGAATTCATCGGCCTCTCGGTTGTCCAGGACTATCTCGAATACATGCTTCAGGCTTCGATCGTGGCCGAAGCAAAGAAGAACCTCGGCTTTCATCAAGCAATGCTGCACGACATCCAGGAAGGCATTGCCGGCGGCGGGTTGAACGAAGCCGACCGGCAGCAGGCCGAAGAGCGGCTGTTCGCGGCCAAGGCCCGCATGCAGGAGGCCTCGGAGGAGCTCGAGGCTTCGAGGATACGCTTCTACAAGACTGTCGGGAAACCGTTGACCAATGCGTCGCGGCCGGCCGATGTTTCCGGCGCGCTGCCAAGGTCCCTGGACGATGCGATCGGCCTTGCGCGGGAGAGCAATCCGCGCGTCCATATGGCCAACAGCGACATCGCCGCGGCGGCCTCGCTGGTGGACGCGGCCCGCGCGAAATACGGCCCCTCGATCGTCGCCGAAGGCGTCGCCCGGGCCGGCTATGACATCGACGGCGACAATGGCGACACATCGGACCTGCAGGCACGCCTGGTGCTGCGGTGGAACCTGTACCGGGGCGGCATCGACAAGGCCAACGAGCAGGAGCAGATCCGTCGCACCAGCGAGCAGCGCCTTGCGATGCATCAGGTGCTGCGGGAAATCGAAGAAGCCGTTCGCACCTCCTGGGATCGCCGCTTCCGGCAGGCCGACCTGGCAAAGACCCTGAAGCTGCAGGCCGCCTCCAACGAGAAGCTGGTTGCGTCCTATCGCGAGCAATTCAAGGTCGGGCAGCGCTCGTTGCTCGACGTGCTGGATGCACAGAACACGCGCTTCAACACGGCGACACTGGCGGACACCGCATCCTATGCCTCGCTCTTTGCCCAATATCGGCTTCTGGCGGCGACCGGGCAGTTGCTGAAGACCATGGACATCCGCCCGCCAAAGCAGGCCGCGGCCTACGCACGGACAGAGTTCGCTGCGCCGGAAACGGCCGACACGGAAACCTACGCGCGCACGCCGTCGGAACAGAAGAACGACCTGCCTTTCGATATCCTGGCGCCGGTCAGGAAAAAGTAAGCGGATGTAAGGGGCGATCGAAAGTCCCTGCGGGCGGATCGTGAACCAGCAACCCAACATCCTCTCCCCGAAGGAGGCGTTCAAGGCCTGCTTCTCGGCCATTGCCGGGTATCTCGGCAGACCGAGCGCGCACACGGTGCTGTTCGCCGGCGTGCCGCTGTCGGACACGCGTATCGACATCGATGCCATCCGGCATCTTGCCGAGCGCATCGGCCTTGAGATCACCGAATTCAGCCATCGTGACTTCCTTCGGGGGCGCATCGATCTTCCCGCCATTGTGTTTCGCGCCGGCCAATTGCCGGTTGCCCTGCTGGCCGAAACCGAGGACGGCGCGTTCACCACCGCTCCCCAGGAAGACGGCCGCGTAACCATCACCAGATCCGAGCTGGCCGCCACCTACATCAGTGGCGGCGTTTCCTTCTCGATAACCTATGCCAACGCAGCAGAAGGGATGAGCGTCGGTTCCGCGCCGAAGATCGAGCGGCGACACTGGCTGACGGGAACAATGGGCCCGTTCTGGCGCACTTATTCGAAGGTCGTCCTGTCGGCAGTATTCATCAACCTGCTGGCCATCGCCTCGCCGATCTTCACCATGAACGTCTACGACAGGATCCTGCCGAACAAGGCGATATCGACGCTCTGGGTTCTGTCGATCGGCATCGCCGCGGTCATCCTGTTCGACCTGCTTTTGAAGACCGCCAGGGCGTCCCTCATCGACTATGCCGGACGCAAGGCGGATCTGCGCATCTCATACATGCTGTTCGAGAAAGTGCTGAACTCATCCCTGTCGGCACGGCCGGGCTCGACGGGCGAATACGCAAATCGGGTGACGCAGTATGAGTTCGTGCGCGAATTCTTCACGTCGAACACCATCAGCGTTTTCATCGACACGGCCTTCGTGTTCGTCTTCCTCCTGGTCATCTATGCGATCGGCGGCTGGCTGGTCATCATACCGGCTCTTGCCTTCGTGGCTTCCGTGATCGTCGGGCTGGTCACGCAGCGGAGCATCGGGAAGCGCGTCGCGGCCTCCATGAACGAGGCCTCGCAACGGCAGGCCCTGCTGGTGGAATCCATCTCCACGCTGGAGACGATCAAGTCGCTGCGGGCCGAGGCGTATCTGTTGCGAAAATGGGGAGAGCATTCCAAGAACGCATCAAACACGTCCGAAAAGATCAAGCAGTTGTCGGCGGCGGCCGGCAATATAACGCAGGCCATCCAGCAGATGGTCACCGTCGCTCTGATCGTGGCCGGCGCCTACGCCTTTTCTGAAGGACACGTCTCCACCGGAGCCATCATCGGCACCGTGATGCTGGCCAGCCGGGCGGTGGCTCCCCTTGGCCAGATCGCCATCACCTTGTCCAGACTTCGCCAGGCCATGCTCTCCTTGCGCATGGTCAACTCGATCATGGAGCAGCCGGAGGATCGCCCGGACACGGTGGGTTTCGTCAACCGGCCCATTCGCAACGGCGCCATGGTGTTCAGGAATGTCGGCTTTGTCTATCCGGGCTCCGAAAACGAAGTCCTGACCGGCCTGAATTTTTCGGTAAGGCCAGGCGAGCGGATCGGCATCATCGGCCGCATAGGCTCGGGAAAGACAACCATGGGTCGGCTGATCGGCAGGCTCTTCCTGCCGACATCAGGTGAGCTGCTGCTGGACGGGATCGACATCCGCCAATATCACCCATCGGAGGTTCGCGCCGCGGTCGGGATCGTCGCGCAAGCCAACGATCTGTTTTCGGGCACCATCAAGGAGAACCTCCTGATGGCATGTCCGGAGGCAACCGACGAGCAGATTGTCGAGGCGGCCAAGGCTGCCGGCGTCGACGATTTCGTCTCCCGTCACCCGCGTGGCTACGACATGAATGTCGGCGAGCGCGGCACCAATCTCTCGGGCGGCCAGAGGCAGACGATGGCGATTGCCCGGCTGTTGCTGACCAAACCCAAAATCGTCTTCCTGGACGAGCCGTCGGGATCGATGGATCTGGCCTCCGAGCGGCAATTGATCAAGCAGCTCAAAGTGGCTTTCGACCGGAACACGACGCTGATCGTTTCGACGCACCGCTTCAGCATGCTCGAGCTGGCCGACCGGCTTATCGTCATCGAGCAAGGCAGGATCGTCGCCGACGGACCAAAGGACCAAGTGATACAGGCGCTGCAGAAAACGAACGCCTGAAAAACAAACTTATTTAACGTATTCAATGCGTTGGGGCATATGACATGCTTGCAAGGGAAGACCGGCCGCCGCTCTTCGCGTCGGCGTCCTTATTGATCGTGGGGGCACTGTTTGTGTCTTCCGTCGCCTGGGCGTCCTTTGCCGAGGTCGATGAGATCGCACGCGGCGAGGGCAAGGTCATACCGGCATCCAAAACCCAGATCATCCAGGCCAGCGAGCCGGGCGTTGTCCAGGAAATCGCCGTGAAGATCGGACAGGTCGTCAAGAAGAACGATCTCATCATTCGCCTCGACAACTCGCTCAACACGTCCAGCCTTGGCGAGCAACAGGCCAAGGCACGGGCACTTGAGACGCGCATTGCGCGGCTCAAGTTCGAACAGGGCGGCAATATCGAGGGCCAATTTCCCTGCCCTCCCGAAATCCAGAAGGTTGCCCCGGAAATCTGCGACAACGAGCAGAAGCTTCTCGTCGCGCGCCGGGACAATTTCCAGGTCAAGCTGTCCGTTCTCAAATCGCGGCTCGATCAGCGCGAGAATGAATTGGACGAAGCCAACGCCAATCTCGACCGCCTCACCAAGAACCTCGAAGTCAGCGACCGGGAAACAGCGCTGGTCGAATCCATGGTCAAGAAGGGGCTGATGGCGAGGACCGAGCAGATCCGCGTCGAGCGCGAGCAGACCGAACTGCATGGGCAGCTGAACCTCGCCGGTGAAACCATCAAGAAGGCCAAGGCGGCCATCACCGAAGCCCAGCTTCAAGTCAACGAGCTCGGCCTGCAGTTGCAACAGGAGGCGCTGAGCGACCTGACACAGGCGCTGGCCGACCTTTCGGTTGTCGACGAGACCATACGCGGGGCCACCGACAAGGTGGCGCGCACGGACATACGCTCCCCTGTCGACGGGATCGTCAACACGCTCGATGTCAACACGCTTGGTTCCTTCGTGCAGCCCGGCGCGGTCGTGGCCGGCATCGTTCCGACTTCAGAGACGCTGCTGGTCGAAGCGCGGGTTTCACCACGGGATGTTGCCTTCATCCGGCCGGACCAGGACGCGCTGATCAAGATAACCGCTTATGATTTCTCGATCTTCGGCGGCATCGAGGGCAAGGTCTCCAACATCACCGCCGACAGCCTGGTCGACCAGAAGACGGGCGAGCCCTACTATCAGGTACGCGTGGCAACAGAGAGGTCGACACTGACCCGGGATGGCAAGACCTATTCGATCATCCCCGGCATGATCTGTTCGGTCGACATCAAGACCGGACGCAAGACCATCCTCACCTATCTGCTGAAGCCGATCAACAAGGCCCGAGAGGAGGCAATGAGTGAGCGATAGCGCCCCCTCCCCTCTCGCTGGTCGCGAGCGGCTGCTTCCACCCATGGCGACAGAGGATTTCGGGCTGGAATTCCGGGTTGTGGCGCGTGGCGGTACACGACGCGGCATTCGTCTGGAGCGGGCTTTCTGGACCTCGCTGAAGCAGATGGCCGAAAGCCGCAAATGCACCATCGGCATGCTCATCGACGAGATCGCGGAGAGCCATACCAACACAGGAAACCTGACATCGGCAATTCGTGTGGCTTGCATGCGCGGATTGGCCGACGAAAACCAGACCTTGCGAAGGCTGGCGTCGATCAAGACGATCAGCGCCATTCTGGTCAGCTGCCCGTCACCGGCTTTCGCGCTGTCTTCGTCCAAGAAGATCCTGACCTTCAACGCGCCGTTCCAGCAACTGGTCAGACGTCAATTGCCGGTGGCGCCAAATGAAGATGCGCGCAACGACCTGAAGCTTGCTCTGGACCTCAATGTCGCGGACATATTCGCACGGCTCGACGCCAATGGCGAAACGCCGGTCGCCACCGGTTTCGTCATCGGCGCGGGTGATCGCCGCTACCGTGGGCAGTTGAACGCGGTGCGGGCGCCGGTGCTCGAGCCGGAGCTGCTGATGGCCTTCGTTTTCGGCGGCTGATGCATGTCGCCCGAAAATGTCACGCTCCGGGAAGACGACAGGCGCGAAACCAAAACCTGAAGCGCCTCGCACGGATCCATTTCGACCCGACGCACTTCAGGGCGAAGATGCACCGTATCGAGTACTTTGCCCTTCCCAGAGCGCTTACGGCTGCAGGCCTTCGCCGGGTGCGACCGTCGCAAGGCCGCCTTTGACATCGGCGACTTGGGCCGCGCCGGCCCTGGCGCCGTGGATCCACGCGCGGTCGGTGCTGAACGAGTACAACGGTACATAGTCGGGGAGATCACTGTCGCGCGAGACAACGTTGCTCAGGCTGTCCAGGATGAACACACCGCTGCCGGTGCTGACAGACAGCACGGCATGGAAGAAACCGCGCTTGCGGTCCTGCAGCACGACGAGCGACATGCTCTGCGCCGGGATGCCGGCGCGCAACAGCGCCGCCATCTTGAGAATGGCGAAATCCTCGCAATCACCCGCCCGCCGCTCAAGAACTTCCGAAGGCTTGGCCCAGTAGTCGAGCTTGCCGTAAACCACGCTGTCCTTCTTGTAGGCGATCGCGTGGTTTATGCTTGAGTTGATGAAGGACAGCTTGTCGATGAACCGCTTGTCCTTGGCAACATTGACGATCGCGGTGAAGATGCTGTTCTTGCCGTCGCAAGCGCTGCCCGTGGAACAGTCGACGATCGCCCTGTAGACCGGTGCCCAACGCGCGGAGACCGGGAAATTGTGCATGGACAGCGCAACCGATCCGAACACGCCGGGAATTATCGACGCCGTATGGATGGAATCGATCCCGACATTGCCCTGCATCGCCGAAGAGCTGTTTTCCCGGTCGATGGCGGCAGGCCCGTAGCTGCCGAAAACCGTGCCGATCCTGTAGGCCGAGGCGGGCTGCCAAGGCTGCGGCCGCAGCAGCGAAATACCACCGAGGGTGGGAGGCGTTTCGACCCTTGCCAGCAGCGAATCAACAGAACCGACGCTGCTCGGGAACGTACTCGCGGACGACGGCTGCGGCAGGCCCGTGATTCCGATTGCCAGCAGCAGCGCCTTGAGCCCGATTGCCCCCAGGGCAGATTTTTCTTTTTTCATAACGCCCACCTTTGACTGTGGACGCTATCAATCCCGTCTCAAATTATTGCAAAGGAAGGTGGATAAGTTTCCTGTACTTGATAAATCCCATTTTGTTTAAAATTTTATGCAAATTTATACTTGTGTTTACCAAGCAACCGAAGCCAACCCGCGCCAGACGGATCGCATGCCAGCCCATGTATATCAGGTTATATGTTTCAAGTTTACCACGCGTAAAAAATGCTGAAGCTCGCATATCCGAATATATGAAACAGATTGCAGGATAGTTGCAAAGTAGAAGGGGCCACTGTCTCTATCCGGGAAATGCCGGAGGGGTTTTGGCCATGACGAACAGTAACGATTTGGACACCGTCTCGAATTCCTGGGACGAGCACTCTGAACATAATGGCTTGCCGTCGCAGGCGCAGATTCAGGTCGCGGAAGCAGCCCCGGCGCAAAAGGCAGCTCCGGCTGCCACTGAGCCGGTTCCAGTCGACGTCGGCAACGGCACGCCCGTCAAACCGGAAGCACCCGCGGAGGCCAAGGCCCCGGTGGCAGCGGCCCCGCACGAATATGTGGCCGACACCAGCAATGTGGTGAAACTTCCAGCCAACGTCTCGATCGACAACATCAAGGTCGACGGCCACAATCTCGTGCTCGAACAGGCCGACGGTTCGGTGATCGTCATCAAGGACGGCGCCCTCAACGTGCCGACCTTCATCATAGGCGACGTCGAAGTGCCGCGCGTTGCCTTGATCGCGGCGCTGGAAGCAAGCCATGTCGATGTCGCCTTTGGCGCCGACGGGTCGATGTCGGCGGGTTCAGGGGGTTCGACCTCGAGCGCAGGCGGAGACTTCTCGGTTCCCCCAGGCGGTATCGGCGACGGGTTCGGCCTGTCGGCACTGTTGCCGCCGACGGATCTGGCGTTCGGCCAGCCGGACAACCGCGAGCTGTTCCCGTCTCTTCTCAAGCCCGATTCCACACCGTCGATCGGCAACCTGACGCCCGAGGCCGGTGGCGGCGACACCATCGTGTACGAAAAGGGCCTGACCTCGGCTCCCGACACCAGCGAGATCAATACCGGCACGTTCACCATCTCCTCCCCCGACGGTGTCGGCTCGCTGACGATCGCCGGCCAGGTGATTTCGGGTGCCGCGCTTGCCAACAGCGCATCGACGCCGGTCAGCATCACCACGCCGCTCGGCAGTACGCTGACCATCACCGGCTACGATGCCAGCACCGGCCAGGTGAGCTACAGCTACACGCTTGTCCACAGCGAGACCCATCCCGGCGCCGGCACCGATTCCATCTACGACAACATGACCGTGACGGTGACCGACACCGACGGCGACACCTCGGCTCCGGCCACGCTGTCAGTCCAGATCGTCGACGATGTGCCTGTTGCGCACAATGCGAATGCCGGCGCGCTGACCGAGGACGGTGCCACGACCACCGTCGGCGGCAATGTCACGACCGACT
>NZ_VFWK01000005.1:0-865271 GCF_006442655.1 Mesorhizobium sp. B2-1-3A | reverse complement strand
TGCCCGGCACGTACCCCCACCCCTAACCCCTCCCCACAAGGGGGAGGGGGACTCTGTAAGCGCTGATTTCAGGAAGTTACCGAGGCTTGATCAGGAAGATGTCAGGGCGCGCGGCAGCGTTCCCTCCCCCTTGTGGGGAGGGTTAGGGTGGGGGTCCCTCTTCGAAAGAATCCATATCCGATAGCCCTGCCGTAAACAGGGAGAGGTGCCAGCAGGCGGATGAGGGCAGCGCAACGTGCGAGACTAGCCCTGTGATATCGCAACATCAGCCACCCTGATGCCGAACTGGCGCCATGGCTCTGCCCGGCGCCCCTATGGTTTTCGCCAAAGAGCCGCGCTATCCCTTGGGCAATGGGGGATCCGCATGGCTGACGAACATAAAGGGTTTCGCCTGTCGCGTCGGCTGGTGCTCGGCGCGGCGGTGGTCGGCGGCGCGGTGCTGTGGGGTGGCACCACCATGGCGCGGCTGGCGCGCGGGCCTTCCGGGCCGAAGAATGCCGGACGCATCGCCGATATCGACGGCATTGCCCTGCCGCTGAAGCCGATCGCCAGTCCGCCAGCCTATGACCCCTCGCTGCCCTGGTCGGCCAGGGGCGGCGATATCAATGATGCCAGCGGCCTGTCGCGGACGCCGGTCTATGGCGTGGTCGAGGTCAGCGAGGAAGATCATATCGCCAAGGCGTTGGCCTTCGCACGCGCCAACGGGCTGAAAGTATCGCTGGCCGCCATCCGTCATTCGATGGGCGGGCATGCCTTCGACGACAACGCCCTGGTGCTAGACCTCAGGAAATTCAACAAGGTCACCGTCGACGCCGCGGCCAGGACCATGACCTTGCAGCCGGGCGCGCGCTGGCATGACATCCAGAACCTGCTGCATCCGCGCTTCGCGGTGAAGGCGATGCAATCGACCGACATCTTTTCGGTCGGCGGCTCGCTGTCGGTCAACGCGCATGGCATGGACCATCAGGCGGGCTCAGTGGCCGGCTCGATCCGCTCGATGCGGGTGATGTTGGCCGATAGGTCGGTGTCCACGTGCTCGCCGAGCGAGAATACGGACCTGTTCCGCCATGTCGTCGGCGGTTACGGCCTGTTCGGCGTGGTGCTGGAGGCGACGCTCGATATCGTCGACAACGCCGTCTACCGCACCTCGCGCGAAATGATCAAATCCGACGATTTCCCGAAATTCTTCGCCGAGGTGTTGGAGCCGAACAAGGATATCGGCCTGTTCTACGGCCACTTGTCGACGGCACCGGGCAATTTCCTCGAGGACATGATCGTCTATCGCTACGACAAGGTGGCTGACCAGCCGCCGACCGATCAGCCTGAAATCGGCGAGCCGGAGGGCGTCGGACTGAAGCGGGTGATCATCAATCTGGCGAAATGGGGCAGCGTGTTCCAGGAGCTGAAGTGGTTCACCGAAAAGACGCTGGAGCCGAAGTTCGAAAGCTGCACGGTGGCGCGCACCTCCGCCATGGCGCAAGGCGAGGCCTGCTTCGTCACCCGCAACAATCCGATGCACGATTCGGTGCCGTATCTGTTCAACGATCTGGCTGACGAAACCGACATCCTGCACGAATATTTTATTCCACGCGCTGCCTATGTCGGGTTCATCAGCGAAGCGCGTGAGATCCTGCGCAACCAGCAACTGCCGGTGCTCAATGCCTCGGTGCGCATCGTCCACAAGGAGGATGTGGCGCTGACCTACGCGCCGGAGCCCGCCTATTCGCTGGTGCTCTACATCAACCAGCCCACCGATGCCGACGGCAATGCCAGGATGCGGGCGCTGACACGGGCGCTGATCGATGTGACGATCAAGCATGGCGGGCGCTTCTTCCTGCCCTACCAGCTGCATTACACGGCCAGGGAGTTGCTGGCCTCCTATCCCGAACTGCCGGCCTTCCTGGCGGCGAAGCGGCAACATGACCCTACGGAACTGTTTTCCTCGACCTTCTACCGTGCCATCAAGGCGCTGAGCGGGGTGGCGCAGGAAGCAGTTCCAGGAAAAGTGTGAAGCGCTTCCCTGGGGAACTGCTCAGGAATAGAGCAGGAGAACAATCAATGCGTATGGTATCAGCGGCAGCCCTCACTCTTATCGCGCTGTGCGCTGGACCGGCAGGGGCCGAGGATCTCAAGGCGTTCAGGCTGACCATCGACGGCGTGGCGGTCGATATCGATCCCGGTGAGAGCACGACCATTACGCTGCCAGGCGGCAAGCAGAGCAAGGTGACGCTCGAGCGCAACGACTTCGCCACCTTTTCCGGCGACAGTTTCTCCTTCGTCCATCCAAGCGGCATTTCGGTGACCAAGACCGATCTGGGCGAAAACATCACGCAATATCTGATGGCCTCGGCGCTGGGCACGATCGTCGTGGTGCAGGAATACGGCAAGATGAACCCGGTGTCGCTCAACCAGCTGATGCTGCAGGAGATGACGAGGGAATCGGTGCAGGCCGGTGCGGAGCTGACGCAACAGCCGACGACGCGCAAGCTTGCCGACGGCAAGGAACTGACCGGCATCCGCGCCGAGGTGAAGACGCGCACCGATACCGCTCATTTCGAGATCGTCGGCTACGGCCTCGCCGATCAGGGGCTCTTGTTCATCACGCGCGTCGCCGGCGAGGATGCGGCCACCGAACAGCCACTGATCGACAAGTTCTGGGAGAGCCTGAAGCTGAAGATGTAGGGGGCTACAGTCCCGTCGGCACCAGGCCGGCCAGCCAGTTCACGGAACGCTTTGCCGCGTCGGCGGTCGCGGAAGCCGCGCGGCCGAGATCGGTCTTGACCACGGCATAGCCGTTCTTGGTGCGGTAGAGCACACCGGTTCCGCCATCGACCACCTGTTCATAGGCGACAGGCCGAGCAGCGTCCGCTTCGACCGCCGTTGTCGGCGAGCCGACCGGGACGCTTGGCCGGTGGCTCAGTTCCGGCGGCAGCGGGCTTTCTGTCCTGACGACCCTGCTGGCCGGCTTCAGTTCCGGCTGGGATGCAATCGCGGCCAGATGCGAGGACGACGACGAACCCTTGGCGCGGCAGATGCCGGAGACCAGCGGATAGTCGAAGTTGCGCTCGTGCAGGATCTGGCTCTTCATCGCGGCTTCGCATTCGGCGATGGTCGACCATTTGGCGGGCGTCTCGCCGATATATTCGCACAATTTGGCGTCGCAGTCGCAGCCGACAATGGTCATGGCGACAAGGGCGGTCTTGATCACGGTCTTGTCCCTTCGAGATGCCCGCCCGGGCGCCCATTTCAGGTGCATGCCGGGCTTTCAGGCGGCTTGCACCCTCCATCGCGCGCGAACAAGGCGGGATTTGGCCGCGATTGTGGAATGAGCATGGCGGCGCGTGTCTATTGGGCTGCCGGCAAGGCCCGTTTGAGAAAATTGGCGATCAGCCGCACCACGTCTTGCGGGCGCTCGACCTGCGGTATGTGGTTGACGCCATCGAGAACGGCCAGCTCGGCATGTGGAAACAGCGAGGCGATCTCCTGGCCCTGTGCGAGGGGCGTGGTCGTATCATCTCGCCCCCATATGACGAGAACCGGCGGCATGAAGGCGCGATAATTCGCCCGATTGGCGGCAAGCGATTTCCGCTCGTCATTGTAGAGGCCGCTGAACAGCCAGTGGCCAACGGCATTGGTGGTGCCCTCGACGTTCAACGGGCGCTTGTAGATCGCAATGCGCTCCGCCGTGACGAGATCGTCATTCTCGATAAACTGGCGCAAACCGAATCCGGTCATGAACGGATTGGTGAAGGTCGAGGCGGTCAGGAGCTGGCGCGGCCAGTCCCTGTCGAGCAGGGATGCGAACGGCAAGGCCGGCGCCTCGGTCTGGCCGAGACCAAGCGCCACGTCGAGCACGATCAGCGCGTCGATGCGATCCGGGGCCGAGAAAGCGGCCTCGATCACACCGCCGCCACCATAGGAGTGGACGCCGACGCTGAAATGGCGAAGGCCGAGCGCGTCGGCGAAGCCGAGGACGCGCTTTGCGTGGGCGGCGCGTGAATAGTCCTGGTTGGCCGGTCTTTCCGAATAGCCGAAGGGCGGCATATCGACGGCGATCACGCGAAAGCCCTGTTCGCCCAGCGGAGCGGCGATATCGCGGTAGGTTTCGGCCCAGGAGACCGTCCCGTGGAACAGAAGCAGCGGTGGCCCGTCCTGCGAGCCCCAGACCTGATAGTGCATCTTCAGCCCGCCGACGGTCGCGAACAGGGCTCCCGGCGGAGCGGCCTCCTGTGGTGACCGTGTTTCGCGCAAGGCCGCGGCGCCGCGAAAGCCGATGGGCGCGACAACGATCAGCACGACCAGCGTGAGTGCGAGCCAGCCGACAATCCGGATCAGTCGACGCATGGCTAAAGCACGTCGCGTTGAAACGGATTCATGCGACGCGCTTTAGATCTTTGTTTTTATGCATGTCGTTCTCCCAAAACCGAGGTCACTTTTGGGCGACATGCATTGGGCTGTCGCCTCAGTAGTCGTAGACGTGTTCGAGCCTGGCGCCGGCCTTCATCAGCGACGGCAGCACCAGGTGCAGCTTGCGCACGGCAACGACCATGCCAGTGCGGCGCGTCGAGGGATCGGCCGGAAGCGGATAGCTGAACAGGATGCGCATGCCTTCGGGAACGGTGATCGCGTCGGTCGAGAGCATCGTGACCATGATCTCGTCATTGCCGCCGATCTCGACGAAAGAGACGCCCTTGTCGATCAGCCGCGGGATCATGTCGGTGAAGACCTGATAGCGCTTGGTGACGAAGACGGTGCCGTCGGCTCCCATGTCGCGTTCCAGCAAGGTGTCGGGCTCGTTGCGGGTGGCCTCGCCGACCGATCCCTTGGCCCAGACATGGATGTCGAGGAAGGCCGGGTCGGAGGTCGCGGCGAGCGCCTGCTTTATCAGGTCGGCATAGCCCTGCTTGATGGTGTCGGCGAGACCGAAGGCGAGCTTGCGCTCGCTGGTGCGTACGGAGCTGTCTCCTGGCGCCGGCTGCACGGCAAACAGGCCGGCGCGTTTCTCGCCATAGGGGAATTGGTACCACGGCATCTGGTCGAGAAAGCCTGCGTATTCGGCCGCCACCTTGGCCTGATAGATGTCGGCGGCGGTGCGCTTGGCCGATGTCGCCTCGGTGATGCGGCCGACCGTGTTCTCATAGGCCCATTGCAGGATATGCTCGATCGAGTGGCTGGTGCCGATGATGACCAGCATCTGGTGGTTGGCGTAGTTGAACTTGTAGGGAGAACTGGCGCGGATCACCGTGGCGTAGTCCTGCCAGAAGCGGCCGACATAGGACCAGTAGGGAAAGCCGCTCGGCTGGTCCTTGGCGACGAAGCCGGCATATTCGCGCGCGGCGTAGACGATCGCCCATTCCGGATAGGTGAGGAAGGTCGATTCCTCCGGCCGCTGGTAGCCGGGGATCTCAGCGCGGACCTTGTCGGCCAGCGCCTTGGGTGGCGCGCCATCGGCGATGCCGGGAAGCGGCGTCTTGTCGAGCGACGGGGTGGTCAGGAAGCCGTAGGCGAGCCCCGCGACCGGGATCAGGATGACGATGACGATCAGCCAGAGGATCGTCTTGATGAGGCGCTTCAGCCAGCGGAACACGAACATGGCCGGTCAGGCCGTGGCGAAGTGGTCGTGTATGCGCTTCGACAGCCAGAAGCCGACATAGACGGCGAAGCCGCCAATGACGATATGCGGCAGGTTGGCGAAGAAGCGGGCGGGGAATTCGATGTCGTTGAGGGAGCGGAAGCCGTTGATGAAGATGCCGGCATCGAGGCAGCCGGAACCGGTGATCAGTCCGAGCACGCCGTCGAACAGATAGACCGAGCCGAACAGCTTGAAATAGAACACCGCCTGGCGATGCGAGATGAAGGCAGCGGCCAGCGCCCAGACACCGGAGAAGGCGTGCAGCAGGTCGTCATACCATTGCAGCGAAAACAGGCCGAACAGATTGCCGTTGGCATCGTTGAACGCCGGTATGTAGCCGATGGCAACGACGGCGAAGAATAGGAAGGCATAGCCAACGGCAAGCTTCTGGATGAGCGTCATGAAGTCTCCCCCTTCTACGAGCTCGTTTTCAAACGGACTCTGACGACATCGAACGTTAGCCGATTTTGCCGCCGGTTGCAGCCCCAGCCGAAAACACCGTAAAAATTGTGGGAATAGACCTCAAAGACAGTCGGCGCCGGGATTTCTCCCAGCGCCTCCCTGTCAGATCAGGACGCGGTCGCGGCAGCAACTTCCGTAAAGTCGTCGCGCCATGCCGGCCTTGATTTTGACGGTCCTGCCAGCCACTACCCGAAGGCAGCGTCCGTTCCAGACCACGCCGGTCTTGGCCCTTGCAGGCCTTGCCCTGCGTGCCATCGAAGGTTCTTGCCGTCCTTCATGGCAGCATCGGTCCGCCGTCGGCGTTGGCACGCTTTCCGCGGCCCCGTAGGTCTCGGCTACCGTCCCTCAAAACAGGCAAGCCTGCTCTCGCTTCGGGCCGTACGGGCCTCAGGAAATCCGCCTTTCACTTCCGCCTTTCGGCTTGGCGATCGGTAGCCGCCTGAGATGGGTTTAACGTACGCCGGGTAAGGGTCTCGGGAAATGGCCAAGGGCCTGTGGATAGCGGGATTATCGGGGACCGTTTGCCACAAGCCCGGAATTCCGGCGCTGGCTGCCTTAGACAGCCTGCCCGCTTTTCAACGCTCGCAACGACAGCGCCCCTTGCTCCGCCGGCGGGGGCGGGTTTCAATGCCGGCAAAGGATCGGGTGCCGCCTGCAAGGCGCCGTCCGGGGGAGGATACGCATTGAAGGTCGGGGTGGTTCTCAATCCGATTGCCGGTGGCGGCTGGCTGAAGCGGCATTGGCCTGACGTTGCTGCCTCGCTGAAAAAGCATTTTGGCGATTTCGAGCTGCGCGAGACGCAGGCCGAGGGCGACGCCGAACGCCTGGCGATCGACCTCGCGGCAAGTGGCTTTGACCTGGTGATCGCTGCCGGCGGCGACGGCACGGCAAGCGAGGTGGCCGATGGATTGCTGCAGGCATTCCAGGAGAGCGGCAGGACGACCGAACTCGGCCTTCTGCCATGCGGCACCGGTATCGATTTCGCGCGCGGGCTCGGTCTGCCGAAGGCGGTGGACGCGACCCTGAAGCGGATCGCGGAGGCGAAGGCCAGGGCCGTCGATGCCGGCCGCATCTGCTACATCGACGATCACGGGGCGCTGGCGAGCCGCCACTTCATCAACATCGCCAGCCTTGGTCTGTCAGGCGCTACCGACCGCGCCGTCAATGCCGACAAGCGCAAGGGCAAGATGTCGGCCAAGACGCTGTTCCTGTGGCGCACCGTGGTCGAGTTCATCCGCTACCGCTTCCAGGATGTCCGGATCACGGTCGACGACGGCACACCTGTCGAAGCACGCATGGCGCTGGTGGCGGTGGCCAACGGCAGGTTCTTCGGCGGCGGCATGATGATCGCGCCCGATGCCGAACTGACCGACGGAGAGTTCGACATCGTCATCCTGCGCGCGGCGGGCAAGCTGAAGCTGATCTGGGATATCAGGCTGCTCTATGGCGGCCGGCATCGCAACCACCCGGCAATCACGATCCTGCGCGGCAAGAAAGTGGTTGTCGAACCGCTGGGTGATGGGGCAGAGAACGGCGCATTGGTCGACATAGACGGCGAGTCGCCCGGGCGCATACCGGCAACCTTCGAGATCCTGCCCGGAGCGCTGACGCTCAGATATTGAGTCAAGGCGTTGCCAGATTGATTCAAGTGTTTTCGAACCTGAATCCGGCTATCGATTCAAGCTGTTGAAATCGCTTGGTTTTCTGGCTGCTGGTCAGATTTCCAATTTGGCCGGGAAACCCGGCGCGCGCAGGTCGGTACCGACGGCATCCTCAAGCAATTTGACGATCTGGGTCGACCAGGCACCGCCGCCATAAGCCGCCTTGCCTTGCTCAAAAATCGCGTTGACGCGCGTGGCGAGGTCGAGCGGCACGCCGGATTGTTCGGCCATGCCCAGCGCGAAGCCAAGGTCCTTCAGCGCCAGGTCCATGGTGAAGCCGATGTCGTAGGAGCCGTTGAGGACGAGCTGGCTTTCGGTCTCATGGACGAAGCTGTTGCCGGAGGAGGCAACGATGGCGTGATAGGATTGGGCAAGGTCGAGCCCGCCCTGCTTGGCCAGCATCAGCGCTTCGCCGGCGGCGACGAGATGGATGAAGGCCAGCATGTTGGTGATGACCTTGATCACCGCCGCCGAGCCGATCGGTCCCATCAGGAAGGAGCGCGCGCACATCGCCTCGATCGCCGCGCGATGGCGTTCGTAGAGCGCGGCGTCGCCGCCGACCAGTGCGGTGATTTTTCCAACCGCCGCCAGATGCACGCCGCCGGTGACCGGGCACTCCAGTGTGTCGACGCCCCTGGCCGAGGCGAGGGCGGCAAGCCGCACGATCTCGTCGCGGCCATTGGTCGACATCTCGATCCAGGTCCCGCCCGCAGGCAGGCCTTCGAGCAGCCCGCCTGGGCCGGCCAGCACTGCTTCGCTGACCTTTGGCGACGGCAGGCAAGAGATGGCGTTGCCGGCGCGGGCGGCCGCTTCCGCGGGACTGCTCGCGGCGGTGGCGCCGAGCGCAACGAGGCGCTCGACCGCCGCCGGGTCGCGGTCGAAGACCGTGACCGCAAAGCCGTTGCGGATCAGGCTGGCGGCAAGGTTGCCGCCGAGATGGCCGAGGCCGATGAAGGCGTAGCTTTCGCTCACGGCATCAGCGGCGTCTGCATCATCTGCAGATGCAGGTCCTTGCCGGTATAGGGATGCGCCTCGCACACCGCCTCATTGAGCTCGACGCCCAGCCCCGGTTCCTTCGACGGGATGACATTGCCGTCCTGCCACTCGATCTTCTCCTTCAGCAGCGTGGCGTGGAAACCGTCCCACTGCTTCAGCGATTCCAGGATGAGGAAGTTGGGCAGTGTCACCGCCAGCTGAATGTTGGCGGCACCGACGATCGGTCCGCAATAGCAGTGCGGCGCGACCTGGATGTGATAGGCCTCGGCCATGGCGGCGATCTTCTTGGTTTCGAGAATGCCGCCGGAGCGGCCAAGATCCGGCTGCAGGATGGTCGCGGCGCGGTTCTCGATGACGCGGGCGAATTCGAACTTGGTCGTCAGCCGTTCGCCGGTGGCGATCGGGATCGAGGTCGCGCGGGCAACTTGGGCCATAACCTCCGGCATGTCGGGCGGCACCGGCTCCTCGAACCACAGGGGATCATAGGGCTCGATGGCGCGGGCCATGCGCAGCGCGCCGGAAGCGGTGAATTGACCGTGCGTGCCGAAGAGGATGTCGGCTCGGTTTCCCACCGCCTCGCGGATCGCCTTGACCATGCGGGTGGAGACGTCGATGTCGAGCAGGCGCGGCTGATGGCCGTCGAAGGCGGTGTAGGGACCGGCCGGGTCGAGCTTGACGGCATTGAACCCCTGCTCGACATATTCGAGCGCGCAGGCGGCCGCCATTTCGGGATCGTTGTAGACGTTCCTGCCGTCCGGCGCGTCCTCGGAATGGACGCTGCCGGTGTGCGGGTAGAGATAGGTGTAGGAGCGCAGCGTCTCATGCACCTGGCCGCCGAGCAGCTTGTAGACCGGCTTGCCGGCTTCCTTGCCGACGATGTCCCAGCAGGCCATTTCGAGTGCCGAGAAACAGCCCATGCCGGTCACGTCGGGACGCTGGGTGAAGCCGGAGGAATAGGCGCGGCGGAAGAAGTTCTCGATGTCGTGCGGATCGTGGCCGATCAGATAGCGTTCGGCCATGTCCTCGACCAGCTTGGCGGTGACATGGGCGGAGAAGGTGGCGTTGTAGGCCTCGCCATAGCCGACCACGCCGCCGTCGGTGGTCAGCTTGACGAAGATGAAATACTTGCCGCCGATGCCGGGCGGCGGGTTGCCGACAACCCAGGTCTTGACGTCGGTGATCTTCATTTTTGGTCCTCCAGAACCAGTTCGGCGCCTTTCCATCCGGTCATGACCGAGGCGGCGTTGGTGTTGCCGGTGATGTTGTCGGGAAAGATCGAGGCGTCGATGACGCGCAGGCTTTCGAGCCCGTGCACCTTCAGGCGCGGATCGACGACGGAGCGCGAGGGATCAGGCCCCATGCGGCAGGTCGAAACCGGATGATAGACGGTGCCGGAGCGTTTCCTGAAATCCGTGATCAGGTCGGCGTCGGACTGGATCGACGGGCCGGGCAGGACCTCTTCCCGAATGATTTCCGCCATGGCCGGCATCGAGGCGATCTTGCGCACGAACTTCACCGCCGCCAGCATCTCCTCGACGTCGGCATTGGTGGAATAGGCGTTGGCGACGATCCTTGGATATTCCAGCGGATTGCTGGAGCGGATCATGATCTCGCCCCGGCTAGACGGACGGCAGTTGGACAGGCCGATGGAGAAGCCCGGCCAGGGGTCGGGCGTCAGGATCGGCCGCTCGCCGCTCTTCGGGATGACGGTCGAGAACGCCTGGAAATAAAGCTGCATGTTGGGGCGCGTAAATGCCGGGTCGGTGCGGAAGAAGCCGCCGCCATGGTTCATCGACAGCGACAGCGGACCGGAGCGGGTCAGGATGTACTGCATGCCGACCAGCAGCTTGCCCCACCACGGGCGCAGGATCTGGTTCAGTGTCGGCACATTGCCCTTGAAGGTGTAGTTGATGCCGACATGGTCCTGCAGATTGGCGCCGACATTCTCGTTGGCATGGACGACCGGGATGCCCAGCCCCTTGAGCAAAGCCGCCGGACCGATGCCTGAGAGCTGCATGAGCTGCGGCGAGTTGATCGAGCCGGCGGACAGGATGACTTCGCGGCCGGCGCGAGCCGTCTTCGTCTGACCGTTCTGCAGATATTCGACGCCGACGGCGCGCTTGCCCTCGAACAGGATGCGAGTCGCCAGGGCGTTGGTCTCGACGCGGACGTTTGCGCGCTTCATGGCCGGGCGCAGGAAGGCGCGGGCGGCGGACATGCGGCGGCCGTTCCTGGTCGAGATCTGGTAGGTGCCGACGCCTTCCTGGGCAGCACCATTGAAATCAGGGTTGAGCGGCAGGCCGGCCTGCTGGCCAGCGGCGAGATAGCGCTTGGTCAGCGGGTGGACGGCGTTGGCCGTGTTGCTGATGTGCAGGGGGCCACCGGTGCCGCGCCACCTATCGGCGCCCGCCTCATTGTCCTCGAGCGCCTTGAAGGCGGGCAGCAAATCGTCATAACCCCAGCCGGGATTGCCGGCGGCGCGCCAGTCGTCGAAATCCTCGCGCGCGCCGCGGATCCAGACCATGGCGTTGATCGAGCTCGACCCGCCGAGCAGCTTGCCGCGCGGCCAGTGGTCGACATTGCCGCCAAGGCCGGGATCAGCCTCGGTCTTGTAGTTCCAGTTGACGGCGGGATCGAAGAAGGTCTTGCCGTAGCCGAGCGGCATCTGCACGTAGAAGCGGCGGTCCGTGCCGCCGGCCTCCAGCACCAGCACCGAGAAACGGCCCGAGGCCGAGAGTTTGTCGGCGAGCACCGAGCCAGCCGAGCCGGAGCCGACGATGATGAAGTCAAAAGTCTGCATGATGGAAATGGGCGGCTCCGGAAAACTGGCCGCAGCCTAGACGCGACGGGTTCGCCGCGTCGCCGCGCCTTCCGGCATGCGTTGTGAAAAATGCGACTGGGATGCCGGGTCGAGTTGCGGGGAATCCCGACAATCGCGCTTGATATGCATGGGGTCGACAGCTTATGCGAGGGCATTCGTTTGTTCTGGCCACTCTGCGGAAGGCAGGAAATCATATGCGGACCCTGTCGGATGCCTTCATTCCCGAGCTGCCGGGCCACTACAAGGGCAAGGTCCGCGAAAACTACGACCTCGCGGACGGGCGGCGCATCATTATCGCCACCGACCGTCTCAGCGCGTTCGACATCATCCTGACCTCGATCCCGTTCAAGGGCGAGATCCTCACCCAGACGGCACGCTACTGGTTCGAGGAAACCGCCGATATCTGCCCGAACCATGTGCTCGAATACCCCGACCCGAACGTCGTCGTCGGCACAAGGCTCGACATCCTGCCGGTCGAGATCGTCGTGCGCGGTTATCTGGCGGGAACCACCAGCACCTCGATCCTGACCCGCTACAAGCGTGGCGAACGCGACATGTATGGAATGCGGCTGCCGGACGGCCTGCGCGACAATGAGAAGTTGGCCGAGCCGGTGATCACGCCAACCAGCAAGGCCGCGGATGGCGCCCATGACGAGCCGCTGTCGCGGGCCGAGATCATCGGGCAGGGCCTGCTCACCCAGGCGCAATGGGACGCTGTCTCGGATTACGCCTTGCGGCTGTTCGCCCGCGGCCAGGCACGCGCGGCCGAGCGCGGCCTGATCCTCGCCGACACGAAGTACGAATTCGGCACCGACAAGAACGGCAACATTATCCTGGCCGACGAAATCCACACGCCCGACAGCAGCCGGTACTGGATCGCGGCGAGCTACGAACAGGCCCTGGCCAGCGGCACCCGGCCGGACAGCTTCGACAAGGATTTCATCCGCTCCTGGGTGGCGGCGCGCTGCGATCCCTACAAGGACCCGATCCCGACGATTCCGGACGAGATCGTCGAACAGGCTTCTCACATCTATGCGCAGGCCTATGAGGCGATCACAGGCAAGGTGTTCATTCCCGACGTTTCCGGCGCCACGGTTCTCGACCGCATCCGGGCGAACCTCGCGCGCTATTTCTAGCGGTCAGGCGGGCTGCAAATACGGTGTGCGTCGACCGGCCGCCGATGGCGCGTTGACGCGTTCGCGCCGTGACGCTACGGGATCGAGGGCAATCGATCTCGAGCCATCGACCTCAGGGGATTTCTCGCATGGTGCACTACGCGGACGGACGGCCGATCGGAGACCTGACGCTGCGCACGCTCGCCATGCCTTCGGATGCCAATGCGGCCGGCGACATTTTCGGCGGCTGGGTGATGGCGCAGATGGACCTTGCCTGCGGCATCCGTGCCGCCGAGCGGGCCAGGGGCCGCGTGGTGACGGCGGCGGTCAAGGAGATGTCCTTCGCCAAGCCGATGAAGATCGGCGACACGCTGTGCATCTACACCCATGTCGAACGCGTCGGCCGTACCTCGATGACGCTGAAGGTCGAGGCCTGGGCGCAGCGCTATCTTTCCGACCTGATGGAAAAGGTGACGCACGCCGATTTCATCATGGTGGCGCTGGACGGCGAGGGCAAGCCGAAGGCCGTGCCGGCCGAGAGTTGACGAAAAGCCCCCCGTTCTCCCAGTCCCCGTTCTCCCAGTCCAGGGGCAATTGTAACATCATCCGCGCGGACGATGCGCTCCGCGACATCCAATGGTTGCCTTCACGTCTGATTGTGCCGGCGTTGGAGGGGCGACAATGCGTCAACACATACTGAACAGCTGGCTGGTGGCAGCCCTTGTCGCCGTGATCTGCCTGCTTGGCGTAACCGCCTATGCGGCAGTCAAAGAGGACCTTCCGCGCACCTCCTGCCTGCGTGCCAGCAAGGGCGTCAGGCAGCCAGCCGCGACATGCGCGATCTGCAGCCCGGCGCCTTGCGAGAGCTTGGCGCCAGGAAGCTGAATGGTCATCTTGGATTTACGATTGTCTTCATCGAAGCAGCGCCGAGCATTGGTCGGCCACAAGCGCCATTGGACAAGGTTGCGAGGCCTCGTCTAGAGAGCCACGAATTCCCGGCCATCAGACAACTTCACGCAACGCGAAGCACCCGACACCTTGCCGTGCAAGGGTTTCAGCCGTGCATGCCGTCGAATTTCTCGCGTGCCGCCCGCACACGCTGCGTGTTCCTGCGCGCCCATTCGCCAAGCGCGCTGACCGGGATCAGCAGTTCGTGGCCGAGTTCCGTCAGCTCGTAGTCGACGCGCGGCGGGATGGTCGGAAACACGGTACGGGTGACGAAGCCGTCGCGTTCCAGCCCGCGCAAGGTCGTGGTCAGCATCTTTTGCGAGATGCCGCCGACAGCGGCGCGCAGCTCATTGAAACGCAACGGTCCGTCGCCAAGTTTGCCGACCACAAGAACGGTCCATTTGTCGCCGACGCGCTGCAGGATTTCGGAAATGGCGCGGCAGTCTTCGGTGCGGTGCGGGTGCCTCAGTAACAAAAAGGTGCCTCCTTGCGTCGCGAGTTGACAGTATCTCATATAGCTCCGGTATCTAAACGATACCAGCATTTTACTGGAATGGAGAGCCCCCATGTCAAAGCCGAAAATCGCCATCATCGTCGGTTCGACGCGCGCCGCGCGCTTCGCCGATGTGCCCACACAATGGATCGCAAAGATCGCCAAGTCGCATGCCGACATCGACGTCGAGATCGTCGACTTGCGTGACTTCCCGCTGCCCTTCTTCGACGAAGTGGCCTCTTCCGCCTGGGTGCCGTCGACCAACGAGGTGGCGCAGCGCTGGCAGAAGAAGGTCGCCGAATATGACGGCTTCATCTTCACCGCCGCCGAATACAATCACGGCCCGACGGCCGTGCTGAAGAACGCCATCGACTACGCCGCCAACGAATGGAACAAGAAGCCGGCCGGCTTCGTCGGTTACGGCAGCGTTGGTGGCGCCCGCGCCGTCGAGCAGCTCCGTCTCCATGCCGTCGAGTTGCAGATGGCGCCGGTCAAGTCGGCTGTCCATATCGCCTGGGGCGACTTCCTCGCTGTGCGCCAGGGCGAGAAGAAACTCGAAGACCTCGAGCACCTGAACCAGGCCGCCACCGCGCTGGTCAATGACGTCGCCTGGTGGGCCAAGGCTCTGAAGAAGGCGCGCGACGCCGACGTGGTCGACGAAGAAATCAAGGCGGCTTGACCGCCGATCGAATTATCCTCCCAAGGATGCGGGGCGGCGCTTGCGCCGCCCTTTTCAATTATAGCGGCTATAGCGGCTCAAATCGAAAGCCGCCGCCAGACCGCACGACACGGCCAATGCCGGGCGAGTCCAGATGCGCGCCGGCAACGAAGCATTGATCGTCGGCCGCAAGCGCCAGCAGCCGCAACCGGCTCTCGCGCGCCTGGTCCTGATCCTCATCGAACTCCCACGTCACCTCAGGCCGGTCGAACTGAAGCGATGGGACGTGGACGGTGTCGCCCCAGATCAAAATGTGTTCGCCGCCGCTCGAAACGCGAAAGCAGCTGTGACCGACCTCGTGGCCATGAGCGCCGATAATGTCGACATGGGTTCCGAGACGGTCTCCGGCTTCGAAAGGTTGCGCCATCTCGTGAAATCGCTCGAGCCGCGCTTCGGTGCGGAAGAGGCCGAGTTCCTCCCTGGGAACGAGCAGGCGCGCCAGGCGCGGGAAAGCGTCCCGGCCGTCGGCAAGCACAAGGCCATGGATGTGGTCGAGATGCGTATGGGTGAAGCAGACGGTGCGGACTTTTTCGACATCGATGCCGGCTTCGTCCAGCGCCTGGGGAAGCCGGCCCATGGTCGGGTGCCAGGCATTCGCGGCGCCGGTATCGATGAGTATTATCTCATTCCCATCGTCGATCGCGAAGGCGTTGACGGAGAGCCTGAGCTGACCGCCAACCAACGTGAGCTGTGGCGGCAAGTCATCGCCAAATGGTTTGTCGCCGCGTTGCCGAAGCCGTCCGACCGGCATGTCGACATAGCCATCGCGCAAGGCGGTGATGCGCAGGTCGCCAAGAGTGTAGGTGGAATGAAGTTCGCCCGAAGTCATGCGGTGCATTTGCCGATCCTTTCGGGAGACAGTCTGCGATGGGCAACCGGCGTCGGCAACCCGTCCTGTCAATTCGATTCAGGCCGTGTGTGCGTGCTGCGCCCGCCGTGGCCGGATGATGCAGTCGGCGAGGCGATGCTTCTCGTTTAGCTCGTCGGCGTGGTGCTGGCCCCACTGACAGAGCGCAAGCAGGATCGGCTCGAGGCTGAGGCCGAGGCTGGTCGCCGAGTATTCGACGCGGGCGGGCACTTCGGCGAAGATCTCGCGGCTGACCAGCCCGTGCTCCTCCATTTCGCGCAGCTGCTGGATCAGCACTTTCTGGGTGATATCAGGCATCATCGCCTTCAGCGCCGACAGCCGCCTTGGACCATCGAAGAGATGGTAGAGGATGACCGCCTTCCAGCGCCCGGCGATCACCTTCAGCGCTCGTTCGGCCGGCAGCATAGGCAGTCGCTTGATCGGCATCTTCCTGGCTGGACCGGCCATGGTCACCTCCTGGTCAGCAGCGGACAAATGAGTGTGTAGTCGCGGCCTCGCAGATAGTGGCAAACCACCAGCGATGCCAGTGCGATTGGAGTTTGCCGTGAAAGCCGTTCAATTCAGCCGCTTCGGCGGTCCCGAGGTGCTGGAGGTCGTCGAGTTGCCGGAACCGGCGCCTCAGGCCGGCGAGGTGCTGGTCCGGGTGAAGGCGGCGGGCATAAACTTCTTCGAGGTGCTGATGCGCGCGGACCGCTACGCCGTAACGCCGCAACTGCCGATGTTTCCCGGCGTGGAAGTGGCGGGGGTGGTCGAGGCCATTGGCCAAGAGGTCGATGCGGGGCTGCTCGGACGCCGCGTGGCGGTGCCGCTGTTCGTCTCGCAGCGTCCACATGGCGGCTATGCCGAGCAGGTGACGGTGCCGGCCGATCTCGTTGTGCCGCTGCCGGACGCCGTCCCGTTCGAAGAGGCGACAGCCCTCATGGTGCAAGGGCTGACGGCCTTGCATCTGCTGCGCCAAAGCCCGCCGGGGGCCAAGTCGGTGCTGGTGCCGGCCGCGTCGGGCGGCGTCGGATCGCTGCTTGTCCAGCTTGCCAGACAAAAGGGGGCAAGCAAGGTGATCGCGGCCGCCAGCGACAAGGCCAAGTTGGATTTTGCCTTGTCGCTCGGTGCCGATAGCGTGGTCGACTACAGCCAGCCGGATTGGCCGGCCCGTGTCCGCGAGCTTACGGGCGGCGACGGCGTCGGCATCATCTACGACACAGTCGGTGGCGCGCTGACGGCGGCATCGTTGCAGGCGTTGGCTGCGGGCGGCGACCTGGTGTTCGCGGCGCTCGGCCGCTACGGGCTCGCGGCGTCCGATCTGGATGCCATGATCGGCCGCAACCAGTCGCTCAGGGGGTTCGCGCTGCTGCCGCTATTGTCCGCGGATGTGCTGCGAGCCAGCCTGTCCGAGCTGTTCCAACTGGCGGCGAGCGGGCGGCTGCGGATCGCGATCGGCGGCCGCTTCCCACTCGACCAGGCCGGCGCGGCGCACCGACTGCTGGAGGAGCGCCGCGCGACAGGGAAGGTGGTGCTGGTGCCTTAGCCTAATCCGCGGCTACACCATCCACAGCTTGTGGTCATATGCGGTGCGGGCCGGCATGGTGCCAGCCCGCATTATGCACTCAAGCCGCCGCAGGAACCTTCCGGGGTCCGTCGAGAAAGCCGAGGTCAAGACCCTCAAGCAGCTTGGCCTGAATCGGCGCCGCCTGGGCGTTGATGTCGTCGGCGCCGAAGGATTGGCCCACGACCACGCGCGGCGGACGTGCTCCGCTGGGCAATTCCACGATGCGTAGAATGGCCTCGGCCACGTCGAGCGGGTCGGGGGCGTTCTCGCTCTGGAAGAGCTCCATCAACGTGCCCACCATCTTGGCCGGAATGCCGGCGATCTCGCCATAGCCAGCATCGCGGGCAGGGTCGCCGGGCTGCTGGGCGCTGGCGAAGATGCTCGTCGGATAGTTGCTCGGCTGGACGAGGACGACGTCGATGCCCAGTTGCGACAGCTCGTAGCGATAACCTTCCGTCAACGCCTCGAGCGCGAATTTCGACGCGCCATAGAGACCGAAAAACGGGAAGGCCAGCCGGCCGAGGATCGAGCCGAGATTGATCACCAGGCCTTCACCCTGGTGGCGGAATGCCGGCAGCACCGCCCGCATTGTCCGCTGGATGCCGAGCACGTTCACATCGAAGAGCGCGCGCAGCTGCTCGGTGGTGAAGGATTCGGAGATGCCGGCGGAACCGATTCCGGCATTGTTGACGAGGACGTCGAGACGCCCCGCCTCAGCCAGCACCGAGGCCACGCCGCGCTCGACGGAGGCGTCGTCGGTCACGTCGATCTCCACGGTTTGGATTCCCTTGGCGCGTAGCGCTTCCGCATGCGAGCGGTTGCGGCCGGCAATGTCGCGCATCGAGGCGAAGACACGGTGGCCAGTGCTGGCAAGCGTCTCCGCCGTGTCGCGGCCGAAGCCGGTGCTGGCGCCAGTGATGAGGATGGTCTGGGACATGATGACTGCCTTTCAAGGGCTGGGGAGGGGACGACAGTCGAGCCTCTTAGAGGGTGGTCGACATCTAAATTAGATGTTGTATGAAATCTAAAATGTCAAGCGGCGTCGTGATCTTCACCAGCCGGGCACGAAAAAGCCGCGCTGGCACTGGCGAAGGGACGTTCCCGGGATTAGATTTCACTTGGCATCTATAGCGGCGGCCGCTGTTGCCGCGGCGCGGCGAAAGGGTGAACGGCATGAGAAAATCCAGAGAAGAGGCGGCGGAAACCCGCAAGCGCATCGTGGCAGCCGCATCCGCCGAGTTTCGCCGCAACGGTATTGACGGAACCGGCCTGGCCGACCTGATGGGCGCTGCCGGACTGACGCATGGCGGTTTCTACAAGCACTTCGGATCGAAGGAGCAGGTGGTCGAGGAATCACTGGCGCTGGCCATCGAGACGATGGTGGCGGGGATCAGGGACACCATCGCGGCCGCGCCCGGAAAGGACGGACTGGATGAGGCGATTACGGACTATCTGTCGCCCGAGTATCGCGACAATCTGGCGGGCGGTTGTCCGTTTGTCGCGCTGGGCAGCGATGTGGCGCGTGGGGGCGACGCCGTTCGCGAGGTGGCGACGTCGGGCTTTCTCGATCTGGTGGACACGATTGCCGGTCGGCTTCAGGGCCTGTCGCCTGCCGACGCCAGGAATGAGGCACTGGTGATGCTGTCGACGATGATCGGTGCCGTGACCATTGCACGGTTCGTCAACGACCCCGGCCTTTCGGACACCGTCCTGCGTCAAGCCCGCCAGCATCTGACCACGTCATCCTGACGGCACGTCACGGGCATCTTTCCTGCCGATTCGAAGTCGCCACACCGTGCCCGGTCCAGTGATCACGCCTGAGTGACTTGCATAATGCAACTAACTTGGCTAATAGTCACTTTCATATTGAAAGAGACTCCGGCCATGGTTGCAAAAACAAGCTTCGAAACACGCCCGTGCCCCATAGCGCGCAGCCTCGACGAGGTTGGCGAGTGGTGGAGCATCCTGTTGCTCAGGGACGCATTCCAGGGGCTGACGCGCTTCGATCAGTTTCAAAAGAGCCTGGAGATCGCGCCCAACATTCTGACGCGCCGCCTGAACAGCCTGGTCGAGCGTGGGCTGTTCGAAAAACGCGCCTACTGCGAGCGGCCGCTTCGCCATGAATATGTGCTGACCGCCAAGGCGCGCGATTTCCGCCCGGTGCTGCTCTCCCTGCTCGCCTGGGGCAACAAGCATCTCGCGCCCGAGGGCCCGAGCCTGGTGGTGGTGGACAAGGCCGACGGGCGCTGGGCCGAGCCCGTGCTGGTCGACCGCGAGAGCGGCAGGCAACTCGACAGCGAGGGCTTCACCATGGCGACGGCGCCCAAGGCCACCGATCGCATGCGGCGGCGCTATCGCTTCAGCAGCGAGGGCTCCGGCCTGCCGCTGATCGACAACACTTTGGTTGATCAAAGCCGCGAAGAGGCGCGGGGCAAATGAACAAGGTTCTCTCCGCTGCCGAGTTGCAGCCAGCGCAGGCGTCGGTCGTCCAGATTCCCGCACCTGCAAAGAACCGGCGCAAGCCGTTCGTCATGCTGGGCGCCGCGATCGCGATCGGCGTCGCCGGCTGGTATGGCTTTCAGTGGTGGCAGGCCGGCCGTTTCCTGATGTCGACCGACGATGCCTATGTCGGCGGCAATGTCACGCCGCTGGCGCCACGAGTCGCCGGGCACATCGATCAGATCCTCGTCGAGGACAACCAGCATGTCGCCGCCGGCCAGCTCATCATCCGCATCGACGACCGGCCTTTCAAGGCGGCGGTGGAGCGTGCGCAGGCATCCGTCCAGCAGCAGCAGTCGGCGCTCGACAATCTCCGCGCCCAGGTCTCGCTGCAGAATTCGCTGATCGAACAAGCGCAGGCTGATCTCGAAGCCAAGAGTGCAGCCGCAACGTTCACCACACAGGACGCTCAACGCTATGCGGTGCTGGCCAGCACCAAGACCGGCTCGCAGCAGGACGCGCAGAGAAGTCTCGCCGCCGACGGCCAGGCCAAGGCTTCCGTCGCCGCCTCGCGCGCCGGGCTTGCAGCCGCCAAACAACAGCTCAACGTGCTCAACACGCAGATTACGGAGGCGACCGCCGCCGTGGCGGCCGCCAAGGCCGATCTCGATACGGCTGAGCTCGATCTCGGCTTCGCGCAGATCCGCTCGCCCATCGACGGCCTCATCGGCAACCGGCTGGCGCAGGTCGGCACCTATGTCTCGCCGGGCAGCTATCTCCTGACGATTGTCCCGGAGACGGGCCTGTGGGTCGATGCCAATTTCAAGGAAGACCAGCTGCGCAGCATGGCGAACGGCCAGACGGCGACGGTCTATACCGACATTGCCCCCGACGCGCCGCTCAAGGGCCATGTCACCAGCCTGGGACCGGCGACCGGAGCGATCTTCAGCGTCATCCCGGCGCAGAACGCGACCGGCAATTTCACCAAGATCGTCCAGCGCGTTCCCGTCCGGATCACCATCGATCCGGATCAGGCGCACAAGGTCGCGCTGCGGCCGGGCCTGTCCACCGTCGTGACGGTCGATACCGGCTCGCACTGAGGACGCCATGCCCGAGCGCGCCGAACCACAATCCTTCATCGCCAGCATCCTGCCGTTCATGGTGATGTGCGTGGGGATGTTCATCGCGCTGCTCGACATCCAGATCGTCGCCTCATCGCTGCAGGATATCGGCGGCGGCCTGTCGGCGGCGCAGGACCAGATCGGCTGGGTGCAGACCTCCTATCTGGTGGCGGAAATCATCGTCATTCCGCTGTCGGGCTGGCTCACCCGGGTGTTTTCGACACGCTGGCTGTTCACCTTCTCGGCGGCCGGCTTTACGCTCGCCAGCATGCTGTGCGGCTTCGCCTGGAGCATCGAAAGCATGATCGTGTTCCGCGCGCTGCAGGGGCTGCTCGGCGCGTCGATGATCCCGACGGTCTTCACCTCGTCGTTCCACTATTTCCAGGGGCCAAGGCGGGTCTACGCGGCCGCGGTGGTCGGCAGTATCGCTTCGATCGCGCCGACGCTCGGGCCCGTCATCGGCGGCTGGATCACCGACACGCTGAGCTGGCACTGGCTGTTCTATGTCAACGTCATTCCAGGCACCATCATCACCGTGCTCGTCGCGTTGCTGGTCAAGATCGACAAGGCCGATCCGTCGCTGCTGAAGGGCGCCGACTATATCGGCATGGTGCTGATGGCCGTCAGTCTCGGCACCGCGGAATACGTTCTGGAGGAGGGTACGCGCTGGAACTGGTTCGACGATGCGACGATCCGCAACGGCGCCATCGTTGCCAGCGTTACCATGGTTCTGTTCATCATCCGCAGCCTGACCTACTCGCAGCCGGTGGTCGACTTCCGCGCCTTCGGCAACCGCAATTTCGCCATTGGCTGCTTCCTGTCCTTCGTCACCGGCATCGGCATCTTCGCCACGATCTACCTGACGCCGCTGTTCCTCGGCTATGTCCGTGGCTACGACGCATTCCAGACCGGGGTGGCGGTGTTCTCCACCGGCGTCGCCTCGATGATCGGCGTTCCGGTCTACATCTTTCTGGCCAAGCGCTTCGACACGCGCTGGCTGATGATGTTCGGGCTTGCCTCCTTCGGCGCGTCGATGTGGAGTTTCAGCGCCATCACCAGCCAGTGGGGCGCGGCCGAGCTTCTTATCCCGCAACTGTTCCGTGGCTTCCCGCAGGTCTTCGCGGTGGCGCCGAGCGTCAATCTCGGCCTCGGCAGCCTGCCGCCCGAACGGCTGAAATATGCCAGCGGCCTGTTCAACACGATGCGCAATCTCGGCGGTGCTGTCGGCATCGCCATTTGCGGCGCGATCCTGAACGACCGCACCAACTTCCATTTCCTGACGATCGCCTCGCATCTGACGCCACAGAACGAGGCCGCGATGCGGCTCGTCGACAATGTCGCGCTGCGCTATGGCCAATTGCCCGGCGCCGTCGCAGATGGTCACACGGCTTCGCTGAAGCAACTCTGGGCGCTGGCCTACCGCGAGGCATCGACCATGGCTTACGCGGATGCGTTCCTGGTGATCATGGTCGCCTTCGTCATCGCGACCGCGCTGGTTCCGTTCCTGCGCAATGTCGCGCCGAAGGCGCCGCCGCCGGACGCCCATTGAGGCCAAACTCCACCGCACCGGCCGAGTGCGGGCACTTGGGCTAGTCGCCCGCGCGGGTAAGCAGCAGCGCGCGCTCCCTGTCATTGCCGGTCAATTCCGCGGCCTGGCGGAACGCGGCACGGGCTTCCGCCCGATATCCCAGTTTCTCCAGGAGATCGCCGCGCACCGTCGGCAAGAGATGCGAGTCCTTCAGCCGCGGCTCGTCCTTCAGCGCCTCGACGATGGCCAGCCCCTGCGCGGGTCCGAACGCCATGCCGACGGCCACCGCGCGGTTGATTTCGACGATGGGCGAGGGGGACGCCAAGGCAAGGGCCTGATAATAGGCTGATATCGCGATCCAGTCGGTGTCGGCGGCGGTTGCCGCGCGGGCATGGCAGGCGGCGATCATCGCCTGCAAGAGATAGGGCCCCGGTGTCGGCGCCAGGGCCAGCGCCCGGTTCAGGCCGTCGAGGCCGCGCCGGATCAGCGACCAGTTCCATCGGGTGCGGTCCTGGTCAAGCAGCAGGATTGGTTCGCCCGCTTTGCCGGTGCGGGCGGGGAAGCGCGAGGCGTTGAGGTCCATCAGCGACACCAGCCCCTGCACCTCGGGCTCATCAGGCATCAGCGCTGCAAGCGAACGGCCGAGGCGCTGCGCTTCGCCGCAGAGATCGGCGCGCAGCCAGTCCGGCCCCGTGGTCGCCACATAGCCTTCGTTGAAGGTGAGGTAGGCCACCTCAAGCACCGCGGCGAGGCGTCCGCGCCGCTCCTCGCCACGCGGCGTCTCGAACGGGATGGCGGCATCGCGAAGGGTCCGCTTGGCGCGCACGATGCGCTGGGCGACGGTGGCCTCGGGCACCAGGAAGGCGCGGGCGATCTGAGGCGTCGACAGCCCGCCCAGCAGCCGCAGAGCGAGTGCCGCGCGCTGCTCGGCGGGCAATACGGGATGGCAAGCGGTGAAGATCAACCGCAAAAGATCATCGTCAATATCCTCGTCGAGCGCGGCCTCGATATCGGGCATCTCGCGCTCCAGACCGGCGAGGTCGATGGCAAGTTCGCGGTGCTTGCCATCGATCATGGTGGTGCGGCGCAGCCGGTCGAGCGCCCGATTCCCCGCGACCCGGGTCAGCCAGGCGGCCGGATTGCGCGGAATGCCGTCCCGGGGCCAGCGCTCCAGCGCCAGCAGGAAGGCATCCCCCGCGATCTCCTCGGCCAGTCCGATATCCCTGAGATAGCGGGCGAGCCTGGCGGTGAGCTTCGGCTGCTCGATCCGCCAAACCGCTTCGATGGTGGCTGTAGCCGTCAACTCTTCAGCTCGCCAAAACCTTCAGCTACCTTCTGGACGTCCTCGGGGAAATCGCTCATCTCAAAGACGCGTCGAACCTCGATCAAGTCATTCGCGCCGGCGGGGCAGCGGCGAGCCCATTCTATGGCCTCTTCACGTGAGCGCACGTCGATCACCCAATAGCCGCCCAGCACTTCCTTGACCTCCGCGAAGGGCCCATCGGTGACAACAGGCTTTCCGCCCTTGAAGCTGACCCGCGCTCCTTCGGACGGCGGATGCAGCCCGTCGAGCGCCAGCAGCACGCCAGCCTTCTTGAGCTCCTCATTGTATCGCATCATCCCGTCCACCGCCTCGGCGCCGGGCCTGACATCGGGCGCCGCCTCTGCGTAGCCGCCGGGGATCATCAGCATCATGAACCGCATGGTCTTCTCCTTGGTTGGGTTGGTTCGATCATACGACGAACGGGGGATGGCGAAATCGACAGGAGTGGCAAAAAAGTTCAAATCCCCGGTCACGCCAAAGGCCGAGGGTGTTGGACCGCCATATGGGCGAGGCTGCCATCTGGCCCTGCCAGTTTGCCCTGATATGTCAGGCTGCGATCCCTCACTCGAGCAAATCCGTGAAGTCATCCAGCCTGGCCGGCGCAATCTCCCCAACGATCCCGGTGCTTGTCTGCGTGTTTGGCATCTTCCTGCTGTCCGGCATGGACGCGGCGATGAAGGTGCTGGTCATCGCGGTCGGCGTGTACAACACAGTGCTGTGGCGCAGCATGCTGGCGACCTTGGTCGCCGGCGCGGGCTGGCTGGCGGGGCCGCGCTCGCTTCCAACACCCTCGGTGCTGAGGCTGCATGTGCTGCGTGCGGTGGTCGTCAGCTTTGTCCTGCTGTGCTTCTTCTGGGGGCTCGCGAGGCTGCCGCTGGCGGAGGCGATCGGGCTCAGTTTCGTGGCGCCGCTGTTCGCGCTCCTGCTGGCCGTGCTGCTGCTCGGCGAAAGGATACAACGCAAGGCGATCTGGGCCTCTCTTGCCGGCATTGCGGGTGTCGTGATCATCGTGGCCGGCCAGTTCGGGCAGAAAACCTATGCCGGGGATGCCCTGCTCGGCACCGCGGCGGTGCTCGCGTCGACGGTGTTCTATGCCTACAATCTGATCCTCGCCCGGCAACAGGCGCTGTTGGCCAAGCCGGTCGAGATCATGCTGTTCCAGAACCTTGGCGTTGCGGTCACCCTGGGACTTGCAGCACCCTGGCTCGCCATTGCGCTGCCTGGCGATCTCTGGCTTCCGCTCGCCGGGGTGACGGCACTGTCGCTCGCCGGCCAGTTCCTGATGAGCTGGGCCTATGCGCGTGCCGAAGCGCAATATCTGATCCCGACCGAATATTCGGCCTTCATCTGGGCGATCGCGCTCGGCTGGTTCTTCTTCGACGAGGCGGTGACCTGGACCACGCTGGCCGGAGCCGGCCTCATCGTGGCAAGCTGCCTGATCGCCGCGCGCTCGAACCCCAGGCTGGCCGAGCCGATCGAAGCCGCGGTTTGATCAAGCCGAATGCATATTCTTGGCGGTCACCGCACCGCTTCGCGGTGGGTGCCGGGCAGGCGGGTGGCGATCAGCTTGTCGATGCGGCGGCCGTCGAGGTCGACCACCTCGAAGCGCCAGCCTTGGGCGTCGACGCATTCGCCGGTCGCCGGCAGATGGTGCATGTGCGACAGCACATAGCCGGCGACGGTCTCGTAGTCGCGGTTTTCGGGCAGGTCGAAGCCCAGAATCTCGGCCATCTCGTCGGCCTGCATGTAGCCGGCGAGCAGCCATGAGCCGTCCTCGCGCTTGACGGCGTTTTCCTCGTCGCCGGCATCGAGGTCGGCGCGGAACACGCCGGTGATGGCTTCGAGAATATCGGCGGGCGTGACGATGCCTTCGAAATGGCCGTACTCGTCATGCACCAGCGCCATCGGTACATCGGATTCCTTGAGTTTATGCAGCACGTCCAGCGCGTCGGCCTGGTCGTAGACGATGGGGGCGGCGCGCACATGCTTGCGCGGGTCGAGCGTGCGGCCGGCAAGGATCGCGGCCAGCACGTCGCGCGTCTGGACGACGCCGACCATCACGTCGACGCCGCCATCGCCCGCCGGCAGGCGCGAATGTTGGGTTTCCATCAGCAGCTTGCGGATCGTCGTGTCGTCGGACTGCAGATTGATCCAGTCGACCTCGGTGCGCGGCGTCATGACCGCGCGCACCGCACGGTCGCCAAGCCGCATGACGCCGGCGATCATGCGCCGCTCGTCGGATTCGATGGTGCCGTGATGCTCGGCCTCGGCGACCAGCATCTTGATCTCCTCGTCGGTGACCTTCTCCTCGCTTTCGCCGCGCTGGCCAAGCAACCACAATATGGCGCGGCCGGAAATGTCGAGCAGGAAGACCAGCGGTGCCGATATGGTGGCAAGGATGGTCATGGCCGGCGCCGCGCGGGCGGCGACGCGCTCGGGGTCGCGCAGCGCGATCTGCTTGGGCACCAGTTCGCCGACGATCAGCGAGAAATAGGTGATGATGGCAACGACGATGCCGACGCCGAGCGGATCGGCGACGCTTTCGCGCATGCCCGCCGAGGCCAGGAACACAGACAGCCTGTCGCCCAGCGTGGCGCCGGAGAAGGCGCCGGAAAGCACGCCGACCAGCGTGATGCCGATCTGCACCGAGGACAGGAACTTGCCGGGATTGGAGCCAAGATCCAGCGCCCGGCCGGCGCCGTTGACGCCACGGTCGATCATCGCCTTGAGCCGTGCCGGGCGCGATGAAACGATGGCGAGTTCTGACATTGCCAGAAGGCCGTTCACACAGATGAGGACGACCACGATAGCGATTTCAACGTATAGCATGAGGGCTCAATAGCATTGCGGCGGGGCGCTCGAAAATAGCGGGTCATCATTTTTAGAATATGACGCGTGTCTTTCAGACATTATCCCACGACGGCGCCGAAAAATGTTCGACGAGAGCGTCGACGACAACCCGTACTTTTGGCGCAAGCGCACGCGTCACTGGCCAGACGGCGTGCACGATGACGTTTTGAACCGGACAGTCCGGCAGGACCATTTCGAGATCGCCCTGCCTGAGGCGGTCTTCGGCTTTGACAAGGTTTCGCGGGCCTTTCAGCATCCGGAAAAGGGGTCGTTCGACAAGATCAGCACGGCCTGACCTTGCCGTCTCTCACCGTGGCTGTTTCAGCACGCCAATGATTGCCTTGCCATCGGTGAAATAGGGGTCGCCGCCGCCATTGCGGCCGGTCCTGGTGGCGCCGATGCCCGCCATATCGCTGGTCGATGCCAGCAGACCGGCCGCGTTCAGGTCGCTGATCAGGAAGTCGCGCTCGGCATCGATGTCGGGACCGATGTGATGGGTGATCGCGCCCGTGTCGTGGCTGAGGCCGACGCCGCGATCGAAGCTGGCGGCTCCCAACCAGAGTGGACGGCCGTCATCGCCGACCGTTTCCGTCTGCCAGAAACGGACATGGTGGCGTCGGTCCGCACTGCCGCCGACCGGCTTTTCGAAAGCGAGATCCTGGGCGCGGCCTTCGAACAGGAGGCGGCTCATCGGCGCATCGGGATAGGGGCGCGAAAACAGGACACTTTCGCCGATATCGATGGCGGTTCTCAAGGTGACGGCATCGGCGGTGTCCCAACCGGCGACGGCGAAGGCATGGACCACCTCTTTCTCGGTGCCGACCAGGCCGACATTGATCGGGTCGCCGGGAATGCCTTGCGGCGTGTGCGTCACCATCTCGAAGCGCTGGTCGCGAAAGCCGCGCTCTCGGAATGTCCAGAATTCCGGCGCCGCGAAATAGGCAAGCGCGAGCCAGGCGGCCAGCAAGGCAGCTACCCAGATTGCTATACGGCGCTTTATGCTTCGTTGGCCCATTTGCTGCGGCTCGATCCGTGCGTAGCTGTCCTCTGACAGGCCTTGAAAATCAATGGCCAACCGCATGCGGTTGGTCTATCGTCGGCCATCTTTTGCATTGGGTGGGCAGGAATGAGGCTGGGGCGCAGGTCAATGGCGTTGACCGCCGATCTTGTCGCGCGGGTCGAGCGCGTCGAACACGACCCCGGTCCCGAACCTGGAACCAGCGAGCACACCGATGCGGAGTTCGATGCCTTGGTCGAACAGCTGCTTTCGCAGTACCGGCCCGAAACTCTCTGGGTCTTCGCCTATGGCTCGTTGATCTGGAATCCCGAGTTCGTCCATGTCGAGCAGCGTCCCGCCACGGCGTCGGGATGGCATCGTTCATTCTGCCTCAAACTGACACGTTGGCGTGGGACGCGCGAATTGCCTGCCTTGATGCTGGCGCTGGACCGTGGCGGCAGTTGCAATGGAATCGTCTACCGGCTGCCCGACGAAGATCATTTCGGGCAACTCGGCCTCCTGATGCGCCGGGAGATCGATGCCAACCCACCAACCAACGTGCCTTGCTGGATCAAGGTCAGGACAAACGAAGGGTCGCTGCGTGCCCTGGCATTCGTCGCTGCTCCAGACGGCAGGGCCTATGCAGGACGACTGCCGTTGGAGCAGGTAGCGGATACGCTCTCGCGGGCAGCCGGGCACTGGGGCTCATCGGCGCAGTATCTTTTCCGAACCGTCAGCAAGCTTGAGGAAAGCGGCATCCGGGACAGGAATCTCTGGCGCATCCAGAATCTGGTGGCTCAGCAGATCACTGCTTCAAGCTCAGGCGCCGATCCCGAGTGATTTCTTCTTACCGGCAGGCGCGATAACCGTTCTTGCGGTTCTTGATGTCGAAGTGGAAATGGTTGCGGTGATCGTAATTGTAGCCGGGGCCGAGCACCGTGGTGAAATACTGGCAGCCGTCGGCGCGCACATTGTTGAGAAAGCCGCGGGTGCGGAAGGCGAAGAGGCCGGGCTTGCGCACGTCGATGTCGTCGCCATTGTTGAGCTCGATGCTCATGACGTCGAGCGCGTTGCCCTTGCCGTGCTCGGACAGCACGCCTTCGCCGGCGATGTTGCGGCAGGAATAGCTGGAGCCCTGGTGGATGGTCTTGACGCCGGAGAAGTAACGCCAGCGGGCGGAAGGAACGAGTTCGTTCTTCGTCCAGGCGGCGAAGGTGGCGGCCATGTCGCAGGTCAGCGTCGCGGCCGGCTTCATCTGGATGCTGCCGATGGAAGTGACCTTGACCGGATAGTCGATGCCGCACTGGCCTTCGTGGATCGGCGCCAGGTCGGTATAGGCGACGTCGAGGCGTTTCAGCTGCTGGCGGCAATCGGTTTCGCTGGCCGGTATCTGCTCGACCGGCGACATCGGCTCATCCATGCGCGGATAGGCGGCCTGCGTCATGTAGGGGTTGGAGGGGACAAGCCGTTGCATGCCCGTATATTGCGGCACCGCCGACGTTTGCGCACCGACATCGACGGCCGGCTGCAATGACAGCACGCTGCCGGTGTTGCAGGCCGAGACCGCGGCCAGCGCCAGACTGGCGGCCGCCATGATTACGGATTTTGATCGGCGCGCAACCCTGGCGGCGGCGCGGAATGTTCCGGCCATCGGCGGAATCCCTGTTCCCAGATATCCGGTATTTTAACGATCAACGGTAAAGGAAAACTCAGCGCCCGCGTTCATTCCTGAGGCTGAATTGCGGCGCGCTGCCTGTGCGCCCTATTGGCAGAACGTGCTGCCATGCCTGCGTGGTTCGAGATCGAGATGGAAATGCAAGGCGTGGTCGGCGTCGGCGCCCGGCCCGAGCACCGTCTTGAACGGCCCGCAGGCGGCCTTGCGCACGGCGTTGAGGAATTTGGCGTCCTTCTCCGGCGGTGATGGGCTGATCTCGATTTTCCTGCCGTCCGACAAGGTGAAGCCGGCGATGTCGAGCGCGTTGCCGAAGGCATGCTCCGACAGTTTCCTGGTGCCGTGGCGCGGCCGGCAGACGAAGGCCGAGGCCTGGCTGATCGATTTCACCTCCGTGCCGAACTCGGCCTTGGCTGCCGGCTGAACAACATCGGCGGTGAAGCGGGCGGCTGCCTCGGCCATCGAGCAATTCAGCTCGGTGCCGGGACCGATGGCGACCGACTTGTTGAGCGTCTTGATGACGATCGGATAGGGGATCGAGCAGCCGATCTCGGGATCGCTTTCAGCCTTGTGCTCCTCGAATTCGACGCCAAGCGCCTTCAGCCGCTCGCGGCAGGCGACTTCCTCGGCAGGCATGTTTTCACCGGGCCGGTCGGCCGAGCGCGGGTCGGGAAGCATCTTCCTGTCGCCGGCATCCGCCGGTTTTTCTGGCGGCTGCGGTGCCACATCAGGCGGCTCGGCCTGAGGTTCCGCGGTGTTGTCGGGCCTTTGTGTCGGGATCGGCACCTCCGGTGGCGGCTCCGGCTCGCTTTCGGTTTCGGCTGATGGCTCTCGGGCTGAAGGTTCGGGGGTTGACGGCTCGGGACGTGCCTCCCTTGCCTGACGAGACTTTTCTTCATTAAGCTGGCTGGATGCGTCCGGGGCCTTTTCCGTCTTTTGCTCTTCCCCCGTTGCGGCGCCGGTCTTTTGAGCGTCCGCGGGACGCGGCTCGGGCACCGGGACATCGGCGGGCGAATTCCGCTCGCCCGGCGTTTCCTGTTGTGTATTTTGCGGCTGCTTGCCCCTTGATCTCACGCGCTGCTTGCCCTTCGGCCTAAGCGGCTGGTCCAGGTGCTGCGTCAATGGCTGCGCCATCCTGGGTGATTGCGGCTGGCTATACCTGTGACGATGCCTGGCGTCGGCCGGCGTCACCAGCAGGACCGCCGCCGCCAGAGGCAGCGCCAGGATACAAAATCGGGAAAAGCTCAGCGTTGCCATCGCTCCGAAACGGCGCCGGCATGCCGAAGTTGCCTGGATGGGCGCTTGCGGCGATCACAATCGGTTACTTCGGCGTTACGCGCCGATCGCTTCGAGGCCTTCCTCCAGCCAGTCGGCGAGCAGCGGCATGCCAAGCAGGTATTTTGCCGTGCGCTTGTTGGCGCGTTCGCGCGCCGCGGCAAGCGCATCCGCCCATTCGGCGGCATCGTAGTCGCCGCGGCCGACCCACGCGAGAGCGACGAGTTCAGCCGCTTCGTCGACGTTAAGGTCGTTGATCAGTTCGCGCAGCTCTTCCTCGGTCAGGTTTTCCGAACTTTCCTCGGCAAGGCCGTCATGATGATGGTTGTCGCGCGTGTCGCCATCGAACTCGATCTCGTGTTCGGCGCCGTCGACATAATCCTCGTTGACGGCGGCACTCAGCGCCTTGGCCTTGAGGATGAACAGGCGCACGGTATCGGGGCCGATCGAGAGTTCCCAGTCCTTTTCACGCCGCCGCTGCACGGGCATCTCCGTCAGTCGTTTGCCGGATGATAGCGGATTTGCGGCATCCGTCACCTGATGTTCTCCACTCGAATTTTTTTCCGGGATGAAACGCGGGGCGCTTGGCGTTAGTGTTGCATTCTCACCCCTCAAGGAGGCTTCGATGCATAAAAGAATGCTGATCCAGGCCGCGACTGCCCTTGTCGCGCTGCAGTTCTTCGCTGTCCCGGTGTTCGCGGCGGGCAGTAGCAGTGGTGGCAGCGACCAGACCGTCACCCAGTGCAAGAAGGGAGAGGTGTGGGACAAGAAGAAGAAAAAGTGTGTCGCCCCCCAGGAAGGCATGCTGGACGACGATAGCATCTATGATGCAGGCCATGCGCTGGCTATGGCCGGGCGCTATGACGAGGCGATCTCGGTGCTTACCCTTGCCGCCAACAAGCAGGATCCGCGCATTCTCAACTATCTCGGCTATTCACACCGCCATTCCGGACGTGTCACCGTTGGCCTCGGCTACTACGAGGAAGCGTTGCGCATCGACCCGAACTACACGCTGGTGCGTGAATATCTCGGCGAGGCGCACCTGCAGATCGGTGACCTGGCCGGTGCCCAGCAGCAGCTGATGGAAATCGAGAAGCGGACCGGCAAGGATTCGCGCGAATACGGCATGCTGTCCGAGCAGATCGAGCATTTCATGCGGAGCTGATCAGGCTCCCAGGGCTTGTCGAAGCGGCCGCGAGCGATCGCGGCCGCTTTTTTGTTGCCTCCAGCCTCATTGGCTGCCTCCTCTCGGTGAAAGCGGGGATGATTTTTGCAAAACCGATTTTTGGGCGTGAAAAACCCGCTGACATTGCTATATTGGGGGAAATTGTGGTGAAACGGTTCCGTTAGCCCGAGGCTGCCGGACCGTTTTCTTTTTGTACCCATCGACAAGGCTTTCCCCGAAACGCGGGGGTGGCGGCAGGAAAGGTCAGGCATCATGAACAAGGTCCCGATGACAGGCGAGGGGTTCGCGTCATTGAAGGAAGAACTGCGTTGGCGCCAGCAGGAAGAGCGGCCGCGCATCATCGAGGCGATCTCGGAAGCGCGCTCGCATGGCGACCTGTCCGAAAATGCCGAATATCATGCCGCGAAAGAGGCGCAGAGCCTGAATGAGGGCCGCGTCAACGAGCTCGAGGACCTGATCGCGCGCGCCGAAGTCATCGACGTCACCAAGCTCAGCGGCGACAAGGTCAAGTTCGGCGCCACGGTGGTGTTGGTCGACGAGGACACTGAGGAAAAGAAGACCTACCAGATCGTCGGCGACCAGGAAGCCGACGTGAAGTCCGGCCGTATCTCAATCTCCTCGCCGATCGCGCGTGCGCTGATCGGCAAGGAAGTCGGCGACGCCATCGAGGTCAATGCGCCCGGCGGTGCCAGGGGCTATGAGATCGTCCAGGTGCAGTTCATTTAAGGGATTTGGGCAGGGCTTGGCCCTGAGTTGCGTTATGCCAATCCAAGGTTGGCGCTGCCCCTCATTGCCCTGCCGGGCATTTCTCCCCGTATAGTGACGGGGAGAAAGACGCCTTCATCGGCGGTTTCGCTAATTTTTCAACATTGCAAGAAGGTGCGCCGGGCGCTGCGCACAGCTGCCTTCTCCCCGTCACTATACGGGGAGAAGGTGCCGGCAGGCGGATGAGGGGCGGCGCTGGCCTTCGGATTGAATTGATTGAGCAAATCAACTTCTACTGGCTACCTGTCCAAGCTCCAGCAATCTCTCCGCCTCCGCCACCACCTCAGCCGGCGCCAAACGCCCACCAGGAGCGGCAAGCAGTGTCGATGCATAGGGTCCGCGCGGACCGGTCAAACCCGGCTCCGTCGCCAGGAATACCGCGACGGTTGGCAGGCCGAAGGCGCTGGCGAGATGGGTCAATCCGGTATCCGCGCCGATCACCAGCGTCGAGCGGCCGAGGATGGCGGCGATGTCAGCCAGCGGTGACCTTGGCACTACCACCGTGGACGGCACGGCCTTGCCGATCGCTTCCGCCACGGCCTTTTCACGTTCGTTCGACCAGGTGGTAACCGGAATCATGCCGCGCTCGACCAGCAGGCGGGCCGTTCCGATCCAATCTTCGACGGGCCATTTCTTGTCCTCGCGGCTGGTGCCGTGCAGCAGGAAAGCGGTTTTTCCGATGGCGTTGGCCAGAGTGCCGGGTGGCGGCACGATGCCGGAGTTGAGCGTCGACAGATAGGGCTGATAGCCGAGCGCCAGCCCGAACAGCCGCCTTGTCCGCTCGATGGCGTGCAGCTCGCGCGGCACGGTGTAGGTGACGTCATAGAACAGCGTTGCCGAGGGTTCGCGCGCGCTCGACCGGTCGAAGCCGGCGATCGGCGCGCCGGCCTGCCGCGCCACCAGGGCCGATTTCAGCAGGCCCTGCGCGTCGATGACCAGATCATAGCGGCATTCGCGCAACGTGCGGCGCAACGCGGCTGCCTCGCGCCAGGTACCGCCATTGAAAAGCGCCTTGCGCCAGCGCCGGATCGCCACCGTGTGAATCCCAGCGATCGCCGGGTGCAGGCCGACGATGCCGGCGAACGCTTCCTCGACGCACCAGTCGAAGGATACGTCCGGCCGGTTCAGGCTGGCATCCTCGACGGCAGGAAAGGTGTGGATGACATCGCCCATCGACGATGTCTTGACGATCAGGACCTTCATGCCGCTGCCGGAAGTTCCAGCAGCCGGTCCGCCGCCGCGGCGACCTGGCCGACTTCCAATGTCTTCAGGCAGTTGAGATGGCCGAGGGGGCAGACTTTCTGGTGGCAGGGCGAACAGGAGAGGTGAAGCCAGACCAGTTCGCGGCGTTCCGCCAGCGGTGGCGTATTGTCAGGCGAGGTCGAGCCATAGACGGCGACGATCGGCGTGCCGACGCCCGCCGCGACATGCATCAGCCCGCTGTCGTTGGATACGGCGAGCCTTGCCGCCGCGATCAGGTCGATGGCGTCCTCCAGTCGCGTCTGGCCGGCGAGGTCGACGGCGCCGGGGGCAAGGGCTGCGATCTCCGCCGTCACGGCGCGGTCGTTCTTCGAGCCGAACAGGGCGACCTTCAATCCCTTGCCCATGAACTCGCGGGCCAGGCCGGCATAGCTTTCACTCGGCCAACGCTTGGCCGGGCCGAATTCGGCGCCAGGCATCAGGGCCACAAATCCCTGTGGGGTCAACCCGAAACGGTGGAGCAAAGTGGCCTGGTTGCCTGCATCCACGGTCAGATGAGGCGCGCGAAAACTGCCGCCCTTGGCGAGGCTGAAATAGGCCTGCGCGGTGCGCCGTTTCACAGCGTCCGGCAGCGGCACGATGTCGGTCAGAAGGCCGTAGCGCATTTCTCGCAGATGGCCGAAACGGCGCGGGATGCGGGCAAAGAACGGGATCAGCGCCGATTTCCAGCTGCCCGGCAGGATATAGGCCATGTCATAGCGGCCGCGCAGCAGGCGGCCGAAGCGGCGGCGATGGGTGAATTCGAGCGCGCCGGGCTTCAGCGGAAAGTCGATCTGCTGGCGGATCTCGGGCATGCGCTTGACCAGCGGTGCGGCCCAGGCCGGCGCCAGCACGTCGATCGCGGCGTTGGGATGCAGCTCCTTCAGCGCCGAGAACAGGCACTGCGCCATCACCATGTCGCCAACCCAGCGTGGGCCGATCACGAGGATCGTTGGGCTTTCAGCCATTCGACATAGTCTCTGACACCGGTTTCCACTGTCCGGAATTGGCCATTATAACCGGCCGCGCGCAAACGGGACATATCAGCTTGCGTAAAGCTCTGGTAGCTGCCCTTGAGGTGGTCGGGGAAGGGGATGAACTCGATCTCGCCCTTGCCAAGCGTGTCGATGACCGTCTCGGCGATGGCACGGAAAGGCTGGGCGCGGCCGGTTCCGCAATTGAAAATGCCGCTCGAACCGCGGTTCCAAAGCCACAGATTAACGTCCGCGACATCGCCGACATGGATGAAGTCGCGGCTTTGCTCGCCGGGTCCGAAGCCGTCATAGGCGCCAAACAGTTTCGGGTTCTGGCCTTGCTCGACCTGGTTGAACAGATGGAAGGCAACCGAGGCCATGGCGCCCTTGTGCGCCTCGCGCGGTCCGTAGACGTTGAAGTAGCGCAAGCCGGCCACAGGCGAATGATCGGTGTCGAAAACGGTGCGCCTGACATAGTCGTCGAAGAGTTTCTTGGAATAGGCATAGACATTGAGCGGCCGCTCCAGCTCAGCTTCCTCGCGAAACTCGGACCCGCCACCGTAGACGGACGCGGAAGAGGCGTAGAGGAAGGGCACGCGCAGCGCGAGACACTCATGCAGCAGCCGCTTCGAGTAGGCGTAGTTCACCTCCATCATGAACTTGCCGTTCCACTCCGTGGTGGTCGAACAGGCGCCCTGATGGAAGACGGCCTCGATGCGGCCGAGCTCGCCGGCCTCCAGACGTGGCAGGAAGTCATCCTTGTCGAGGTAGTCGGCTATGCTGAGATCTGCGAGATTGGCGATCTTGTGGCCGTCGGTGAGATCGTCGACGACGAGGATGTCGTCATGGCCCTCGGCGTTGAGCGCGGCGACGATGTTGGAGCCGATCATGCCGGCGCCGCCCGTGACGATGATCATGAAGGCCTCTGGTTGCTTGCGATTCCGGTCCTTATAAGGGAGGTCAGCCGGGCTGTCGACAAAGCAGGTGCGGGAGGGCGGGCGCGCATCACAGTGGCGCCCCAAGGCTTTCGCTTCTGTAAATTCGATCCGCAGGCCAGGATCATAGGGGACAAAAATGCCGTCGACCGAATTGCTCATCGCATTTTTCGCCACGACGGCGATCTTCGCCTATATCCCGGGTCCGGCCATGCTTTATGCCGCGGCGCAGACGATGGCGCGTGGGCGCTGGTCAGGCCTGACGGCCGCACTCGGCATTCATCTTGGCGGCTACGTGCATGTCTTCGCCGCCGCCGCCGGCCTGTCGGTGCTGTTCCACGCCGTGCCGCCACTTTACATGGCGGTCAAGCTGGTCGGCGCGCTCTATCTGATCTGGCTCGGTGTCTCGCTGTTCCGCAAGCGCGTCGAGGGCGACGTGGCACTGCCCGCGATCGAGCGCAAATCGGCGCGACGCGCTTTTTTCGAAAGCATCACCGTCGAGGTGCTCAATCCGAAAACCGCGATCTTCTTCATGGCCTTCCTGCCGCAGTTCATCGACGCCTCGGCGGCCTTCCCGGTCTGGCTGCAATTCGTCGTGCTGGGCACTATAGTCAACCTGATGTTCTCGTCGGCCGACGTTGTCTGCGTGTTCCTGGCCGGCCTCGTGATCGGCCGGCTGCGGCGGTCGAGCCGGGCGCAGCGCCTTATGCAGCGGGCCGGTGGCGCGGTGCTGGTCGGGCTCGGCGTCCACGTTGCCCTGCAGAAGAGCTGACGGGCATCGCCGTTGCGCCGGCTCGAATTGCGGTATATCGGCAGGCATGAACGGCCGCCAGCCGACCCCTATATTCCAGAGACGGTTTTCCAAGCGCGTTGCCAGTGACATGATCAAGCACAATCCGCCTTCCCCTGAACCCCTGCACCGTGCCATTGCGCGCTTTGGCGACGTCGCCGTGCTGGTGGTCGGCGACATCATCCTCGACCGCTTCGTCAACGGCGTCATCGAGCGCATCTCTCCGGAAGCGCCGATCCCGGTGCTGCACGGGCGCGGCGAGACCTCGGCGATGGGCGGCGCCGGCAATGTCGTGGCCAACATCATCTCGCTCGGCGCGCGCGCCATTCCGGTTTCGGTGATGGGTACCGACACGGCCGGCAACAGCCTGGTGCGGATGCTGGGCGAGCTTGGCGCCGACACAGCAGGCCTGGCGCAGCAGGGTGGCCGCATGACCTCGTCGAAGAGCCGTTTCAGCGCACTGAACCAGCAGGTGCTGCGCTTCGACGAAGAAGAGATCAAGCCGCTCGGCGAAACGGAGCGGGCCGGATTGATCCGGCATTTTCGCGCCGCACTCGCGGCGGCCGACATCGTCATCCTGTCCGATTACGGCAAGGGCATCCTGCTCGATGGCGTCGCCGCCGAACTGATCGCCATCTGCCGCGAGGCGGGCAAACCGGTGCTGGTCGACCCGAAGGGCAGGGACTATGCGCGCTATGCGGGCGCGACCGCCATCACCCCCAACCGCAAGGAGCTTGGCGAGGCCGTCGGCCGTTCGGTGTTCGCCGATGACGAGATCGTCGCGGCGGCCCGTGAGCTGATCTCTGCGCATGGCTTCGACTTTGTCGTCGCCACACGCAGCGAAAAAGGCATGAGCGTCGTCGGCCCGGATGAGGCGCGCCACATCGCCACCCAGGCGCGCGAGGTGTTCGACGTCTCGGGCGCGGGCGATACGGTGATTGCAACGTTCGCGCTGGCGCTCGCGTCGGGTGCCGATCCGGTCGCGGCGGCCTCGATCGCCAATGCCGCCGGCGGGGTTGTCGTGGGAAAACGCGGCACCGCGCGGCTGACGGTCGAGGAACTCACCGGCGCGCTGTTCCGCTCGCATGGACCGACCGCCCACAAGGACGCCATCCTCGATGCCGCGTCGGCCGCGCGCATGGTGGCGGCCTGGAAGGAAGAGGGCCTGAGCGTCGGCTTCACCAATGGCTGTTTCGACATCCTGCATGCCGGCCATGTCAGCCTCTTGCACGCGGCGCGCAGCCAGTGCGACCGGCTGGTGCTTGGCCTGAACAGCGATGCCTCGGTGCGGCGGCTGAAGGGGCCGGGCCGACCGGTCAATGACCAGCATGACCGAGCCTGCGTGCTCGCGGCCCTGGCCTCGGTCGACGCGGTAGTGGTGTTCGAGGAGGATACGCCGCTGGCGCTGATCGAGGCGCTTCTGCCCGACATACTGGTCAAGGGCGCGGACTATACGATCGAGACAGTGGTGGGCGCCGATGTCGTGCAGAAGGCCGGCGGACGCGTCGTGCTGGTCGATCTCGTCGCCGGCAAGAGCACCACCGGCACCATCGGAAAACTGCGCGCGGGCGGCAGCACCAACTGAGGGTTTCATGTCTGAACTGAATGACTATCTGGTCCGCTCGGCGGCCGCGATCACGGCGATGGTCGAGCGTGACCTGACCGGCGAGATGGAGCGCGCGGCGAGCGCCGTGGTGACGGCGCTTGCGTCGGGCAAGGCCTTCCTGATCGCCGGCAATGGCGGTTCGGCCAGCGATGCCATCCACATAGCCGGCGAACTCGTCGGCCGTTTCCTCAAGGAGCGCAAGGCCTACAATGTCATAGCGCTGCCGGCCAACGCGGCGGTGCTGACCGCCTGGGGCAATGATTACGGCTTCGACACGGTGTTTTCGCGCCAGGTCGAGGCGCATGGCTCGGCCGGCGGCGTGCTTCTGGCGATCTCGACCAGCGGCAATTCGCCGAGCATTCTCGCCGCCGCCGAACAAGCGCGGATGATGGACATGACGGTGATCGGCCTGACCGGCGACACCGGCGGCAAGCTCAAGCCGCTGTGCGATATCCTGCTCAACGTGCCGTCGACCTCGACGCCGATCATCCAGCAGGGGCATCTGTGCCTTTACCACCATCTGTGCGAGGTGGTCGAAACGCGCCTGCACAATGGCTGACGGGGTATCGCACCCGCTGGTCGAGCCGGGGGTGTGGATCGAGCGGATCGGCGACCGGGTTTTTCCGCAGCACGTGCCGGCGCTGTTCCTCGACCGCGATGGCACCATCAACATCGATACCGACTATCCCAGCGATCCGGCCGAGATCGAGCTCAGGCCGCCGATGCTGCCGGCGATCGCAGCCGCGAACGAGGCCGGGATTCCGGTTGTCGTGGTCACCAACCAATCCGGCATAGCGCGCGGCTATTTCGGCTGGAGCGTCTTCGCCGCGGTGAACGGCCGCGTTCTCGATCTGCTGCACGATCAGGGCGTGTTCGTCGACATGGTGCTTGCCTGCGCCTACCACGAGGCGGGTGTCGGGCCACTGGGCGTATCGGATCATCCAATGCGCAAGCCCAATGCGGGCATGCTGATCGAGGCGGGCAAACGCCTTGACCTAGATCTCCAGCGCTCGCTGATCGTCGGCGACAAGCTGGCCGACATGCAGGCGGGAAAGCGTGCTGGCCTGGCACAGGGCTGGCTGGTAGACGGCCAGGCGGCGGTTCAACCCGGCTTCGCCATCAGGCCCCTGCGGGACAGCAGCGACCTCGGTGGCCTGCTCGCAGCCATTGAAATGCTCGGCCGGTACAACAGGTCCTGAGCCAGGACAGGCAACTCATACAGGATCGTTGCGTTCAGAGGCTTCGTAGAGCTTGGCTTCGGTAGCGAAGGAATAGATCATCACGGACATCGAGTAGACGAAACCGTGCCGGCCGCACAGGAAGTAGCGCTTGGCCAGGTAGAATTTCAGGAAATTGCCGAACGGCGACAGCACCAGCCGCACCAGGCCGGGCTTCTTGCCCTTCTCGACCAGCGTGACGGCCTTGAGGCCGGAATAGGCGTTGGCCCGGGCAAGATCCTCCTCGACCGATATTTCGCGGCGATGCAGCAGGACGCCCTCTTCGATCGTGCCGGTCTCGCCCGGCACGTGGAAAGCTTCGTGCACCCGCGCGGTGAGATCCATGGTGGCGCCTTCCCGGCGGAAAAGCCGCATCAGCCTGTTGTGCAGCACCCAGCGGTGCGCATAGCCGTAGCCCTTCAGCCAATCGCGGCGGCGGATGTACCAACCGCTGATCTTGTTGTCGGCCGCCTGCGTGATGGCCACGATCGACTGCCGTAGCTGGTCATCGACACGCTCGTCCGGGTCGATCGAAAGACACCAGGGCTGCGTGGCATGGTCGAGCGAGAATTGCCGCTGACGGGGAAAGCCCGGCCAGTCATTGTGCAGCAGCTTTATCGGGTAGCCCTTGGCGATATAGCCTTTCACGCATTCGACGGTGCCGTCGGTCGAGCCGGAATCGACAACGATGATCTCGGCGCAGAAATCGATGCTTTCCAGGCACGGGCCGATCATATCGGCCTCGTCCACGCAGATGATGAGCGCCGAGACCGGGCTTGCAAATCGAGTCATGGTCCCCTTCCCATGGCGGGCCGTCCCCGGAGCAGACGCTGCTTTTGCCATCTGTTCTTACGCAATCCCGGGCGGAAAACCGTTACACATTTTTCCAGCAATTGCTTGAGAAACCAATCAGGCGGTCAGTTCAGCGGCGAAGTCCGGCAGAGCCGTCCAGCCTTGTACATCAGCCTCTGTCGAATACCAACGCGGCACCGGTGTGGCGGAGACCAGGAATTCGCGGGGGCGCGGGCGGTCGTCCGGTTCAGGGGCGCTCGAAAGAGACCAGGCCTTCATCCTTGACTCGGCGGATGGTGAGCGCGGTGCGCACCGTGTCGACATTCGGCGTCGAGGTCAGTTCCTCGATGACAAAGGTCTGGAAGGCACCGAGGTCGCTTGCCACGCAGTGCAGCAGGAAATCGGATTCGCCCGAGACCATCCAGGCATCGCGCACGATCGGCCAGCCGCGCGTGCGTTCGGCGAAGGTGCGCAGTTCGGCATCGGCCTGATGGTGCAGGCCGACCAGGCAGAAGGCGACGACATCGAGGCCGAGCGCCGGGGCGTTGAGCAGCGCGCGGTAGCCGCGGATGATGCCGGCTTCCTCCAGCCGCTTGACCCGGCGCAGGCAGGGTGGGGCGGAAATGCCAACGCGGTTCGACAACTCGACATTGGTCATGCGTCCGTCGGCCTGCAATTCGCGCAGGATCTTCCAGTCGATGGCGTCGAGGTCGGCTTTCAGGGGCATGGTTGTCTCTGCTCGGCGCAAGAATCTTTCGCGATTTTGTAATTAAACGACTTTTGTGTTGGCGCCAGCCCTCATCAACGCGATTTTTGAACCGTAACGAAAGCGGCGATCATGCGAATAACCGCTTGGGCCGAAGCTTTCCGGGGACGACGGCCCGTTCGTCTTGCTGGCGTGGTTGGCAACCCTTACATTAAGCGCGAATTCCACGTCTTTCTCCAAGGCACCCCCGATTGTCCGCCCCGCTGAGGCTCTAAATGAACACCAAGCACGCGCCTGTTCTCATCATCGGTTCCGGCCCTGCCGGCTATACCGCGGCGGTCTACGCCGCGCGCGCCATGCTGAAGCCGATGCTCGTCGCCGGCCTGCAGCAGGGCGGCCAGCTGATGATCACCACCGATGTCGAGAACTATCCCGGTTTCGCCGACCCGATCCAGGGCCCGTGGCTGATGGAACAGATGCTCAAGCAGGCCGAGCATGTCGGCACCGACATCATCAACGACATCATCACCGAGGTCGACCTCAACGTGCGGCCGTTCCGCGCCAAGGGCGATTCCGGCACGACTTATACCGCCGACGCGCTGATCATCGCCACCGGCGCGCAGGCCAAGTGGCTGGGCATTCCGACCGAGCAGGATTTCATGGGCTTCGGCGTCTCGGCCTGTGCCACCTGCGACGGCTTCTTCTATCGCGGCAAGGATGTCGCTGTGGTTGGTGGCGGCAATTCGGCGGTGGAGGAAGCACTCTATCTGTCGAACCTCGCCAAGAGCGTGACGGTCATCCACCGGCGCAGCGACTTCCGCGCCGAGCGCATCCTGCGCGAGCGGTTGCTGCAGAAGGAGAATGTCCGCGTCATCTGGGACACGATCGTCGACGAGATCACCGGCCGCCCCGGCAAGGCGCCGCTGCCACCTTCAGTCGAGGGGCTGAAGCTCAAGCATGCGGTGACCGGCGCCGAAAGCCACCTCAAGGTGGATGGCGTGTTCGTGGCGATCGGCCACGCACCGGCCGTCGAACTGTTCGTCGGCAAGTTGAAGCAGAAGCCGAACGGCTACCTCTGGACGGCACCGGATTCGACCCGCACCGACGTGCCCGGCGTGTTCGCCGCCGGCGACGTGACCGACGATGTCTATCGCCAGGCAGTGACGGCGGCGGGGCTCGGCTGCATGGCCGCGCTCGAGGCGGAAAAGTATCTGGCCGGCATCGAGGTGCATCGCGAAGCAGCGGAATAGAGGCCGCTGTAGGTTGTTAAAAAAACGGCTTAAAGACGCCGTGTAAAAGCCTGATTTTTCATTCAGACGCCAAACAGAACGAGGGGAATCATGGCGTTGGACTGGGACAAGCTACGCGTGTTTCACGCTGCGGCGGAAGCGGGGTCGTTTACGCACGCGGCCGAGACATTGCACCTGTCGCAATCGGCGATATCGCGGCAGGTCAGTGCGCTCGAGCATGATGTGGGCGTGCCGCTGTTCAATCGGCATGCGCGCGGCCTGGTGCTGACCGAGCAGGGCGAGATGCTGTTCCGCACGGCGCATGACGTGCTGATGAAGCTCGAGACCATCAAGTCACGCCTGACCGAGACAAAGGATCGGCCTTCCGGCGTGCTCCGCGTGACGACGACCGTCGGCCTCGGCGCGGGCTGGCTGACCGAGCGGGTGCAGGAATTCATCGAGCTCTATCCCGAAATCAGCCTGCAACTGATCCTCGCCAACGAGGAACTCGACCTCACCATGCGCCAGGCCGACTGCGCCATCCGGCTGCGCCAGCCGCAGCAGCCGGACCTGATCCAGCGCCGCCTGTTCACCGTGCATTTCCACCTGTACGCGGCGCCGTCCTATGTCGCCAAGCATGGCAAGCCGGCCTCGGTCGCCGAGCTCAGAAACCATCGCATCGTCACCTTTGGCCTGCCGGTGCCGTCGCATCTGTCGGAGTTGAACTGGCTGGAGACGGTCGGCGATTTCGAGGGCGGCCAGCGCGTGCCGTCGCTGCAGATCAACGACATATTGTCGATCAAGCGCGCCGTGCAGGGCGGCGCCGGCATCGCCATGTTGCCGGACTATGTGATCAGCAAGGACTCCGGCCTGGTGCAGTTGCTGCCGGAAACCGAGGTGCCGTCCTTCGACACCTATTTCGCCTATCCCGACGCGATGAAGAACCAGGCCAAGCTGCACGTGTTCCGCGACTTCATCATTGCCAAGGCCAGAAGCTGGTCCTTCTGAGGGCATTCGGCCTGACCTGAGCCTCGACATGCCCTGGACAGCGCTGCTCGCTGCTCGTCAACCGCGCCAGGGTGTCAGGCGCGGCAGCCAGCCAGGGACGTTGCTGCGGTAGGTTTCATAGTCGGCGCCGTAGCGGCTTGCGAGCGTCGGCTCCTCGTAAAACCTGACGAAGGAGCCCATGGCTATCGCGCCGATGACGGCATAGGCGACAAGCGTCCAGCTCGAGAACAGCAGCGCCTGGCCAAGAATGATCGACAGCACGGCGACATACATTGGGTTGCGGACATGGCGATATACGCCGCCGATCACCAGCTTCTCGGTCGGCGCGATGGGGGCCGGCGTGCCCAACCCCTCCAGCGCGAAGCGGGCGAAGGCATGCAGCAGCACGGCGGCCGCGGCGACGATGAGGAGGCCGCCGGCAAGAACAAAGCCCGGTATGGTGGACCACGGCAAGCCCCAACGGTCGCTGAGCAGCCAGGGGACAAGTCCGGCAACCACACCGGGCGCTGCGATCAGGAAAACGCCGCTGCCGGCAATGGCTGAAAAAGGACGCATTGGCTGCTTCCCGCCTGGTTGCCTCAGAATTGAACGGCCGCTGCCTGATTCCAGGTCATCAGGAGTTTTCGGCATTTTGGAGCAAAATCGGCCTGGATTGACGTTTTTCACAACGACAAATGGTCCCCGGCGCGCTCCGTTCTGCGAATTCTGCTGGTCCTATTGGCTTTCGGAATGGGTTAGACCACAGCCTGCGTCTTTTTGCATGCGTGTGTTGCAAAATAGATGCTTGTTTCTTGGGCATGATGAGCAGATATATAGATCATCTCCTGGGCGCGTTCTCCTCCCATTAGCGCCCTCGAGTGTTCCCCTCTGGAGGTTAGCCTTAACAGGCACTTCCAATCAAACTCAGCCGGATCTTCGTTGATCCGGCTTTTTTGTTGCCCGGACCTTGCCGGGGCGACCGAGGAATTCACCAGAATTGCCACGTAACAGTGTCATGTAACCTCTGGTAACATGACAACGAAGCCTTCCGATGCTATGTAGAGGCTAGGACGCGGTGTGGTTCGGACGAGGGATGGGGGCATCACTCGGACGGCCCGGGCTCAGGCGGCTACCGCGTCCGAACCTCTTTCCGCCGAAATCCGGCGACGGCATATGCGGCGGACCTGCCGTTTCTCCTCCCAAGAAAACGGTCCGCAAACAAAACGGCGTCCGGCCCCCCGGGCGTCGTTTTTGGTTTTATGTATGTCACTGTCCCGAGGCCGCGGCTCACTTTTGGGCGGCATGCGTCGGTCCCGCTGGTCATGAGCTTCCCCAACTTTGACGCCGCCCCTCACTGTCCCGCCAGCCACCTCTCCCCGTAAACGGCGAGAGGTGGCGGATAGCGGCGAAATCAGGCGGCCTTGCCGTTGGTGTTCATCGCTTCGTCGGCGAGACGGCCGGTGAGTTCGGCCATGTGGTCGAAGGCGGCGCGATAGCTGGCGACGCCCGCCGTTGCCGAGCGCAGCTCAATGATCAGGTCGCCGATCTCGGCTTGCGGCATGGTCGCCTCGACGACATCCCATCCGGGCCAGCCGGGCCGGGCGTCATAGCCGAGGATCTGGCCGCGCCGCTGCGGGATGAGCGCGATGATCTTCGAGGTCGCGTCCGACGGCGTGACGATCTCGACTTTCATCACCGGCTCCAGAAGCACCGGCGAGCAGGCGGCCATGCCCTCCTTCATGGCGAGCTTCGCAGCCATCTGGAAGGCCATGTCGGAAGAATCGACCGCATGATAGGAGCCGTCCGACAGGTTGACGGCGACGTCGACCACGGGGAAGCCGAGCGGGCCGGTCTTCAAGTAATCGCGTATGCCTGTTTCGACCGACTGGATGTAGGTCTTGGGCACGACGCCGCCGGTGATGGTGTCGGTGAACTGGAAGCCGGAGCCGCGCGGCAGCGGCTTGATCTCGATCACCACGTCGCCGAACTGGCCATGGCCCCCCGACTGCTTCTTGTGGCGGCCACGCTGCTGCGCCGATTTGCGGATCGTCTCGCGATAGGGCACGGCCGGGGCATGGCCTTCGACCGGGATCTGGTTCTTGCCCTCCAGCCGCTCGCGCACGACCCGCAGATGCATCTCGCCATGGCCAGACAGCACCGTCTCGGCCGAGTCCTGGTTGTGGCGCAGGCTGAGCGAGGGATCTTCCTCCGCCAGCCGCTGGATGGCGGCCGACATCTTGACCTCGTCCTTGCGCTCCTTCGGCCGCAGCGCGAAAGCGAATACCGGCTGCGGTGGCTCGAATGCGAACAGCTGTTTGGTGCCGCCCTTGGCCGAGGTCAGCGTCTGGCCGGTCTTGACCTCGTCAAGCTTGCCCAGCGCCACGGTGTCGCCAGCCTTGGCGGCGGTGAGCTTGAACTGGTCCTTGCCAAGCATCTTGTAGATGCCGGAAACCTTCGCCGTCTCACCGCCGGGCAGCCAGAGTTCGGAACTGTCGGCGACCTGGCCGGACAGGATGCGCGACACCGACAGCTTGCCGCCATGCGGTGTGTGGATTGTCTTCATCACCTGGACCAGGGTGGCGCCGCCGTCGGGGGCGCCAAGCCGCTTGCGGGTCGCCTCGATGTCGGGTGCGTCGTGGCGGATCGTCTTCAAGAGGCGCAGCACGCCGTTGCCCTTCTCGGCGGTGCCGATCAGCACCGGCGTCACCACGCCATCGCGCAGGTCGGCGGCAAGGTCGTCGAAGATGGCGTCCTTCGGCGGCTCGATCTCCTCGAGCAGCTGTTCCATCAGCTGGTCGTCATGGTCGGCCAGGGTCTCCAGCATGGAGAAGCGTGCCTCCAGTTCGCGCGCCTTGTCGTCGCCCGGTATCTGGGCCACCTCGCTTTCGGCGTACTCGCGGTAGATGTAGGCACGCTCCAGCGCCAGATCGATCGAACCGATGACGACGCCGTCCTTGCGAAGTGGAATCTGGCGCAGCAGGAGCGGCACCGAGCTTGCCGGCTGCAGCATCTTCAGCGTGTCGCGCACGCCCGCTATCGCCTTGTCGACCTTGTTGAGGAACAGGATGCGCGGCACGCCGAGATCGTCGAGCTTGCGCATGATGAGCTGCAGGGCGGGAATCTTCTTTTCGTCGGCCTCGGCCACAACCACCGCGAGGTCGCAGGCGGCCAGCACCGGCTCGGCCTCGAAGGAGAATTCGATCGAGCCGGGACAATCGACAAAGGTGATCTGCTCGCCCATGAATTCGGTGGTGGCGACGGTCGCCTCGACGCTCATGGCGTGGGCGCGTGCTTCCGGCGAATGATCTGAGACAGTACTGCCCGAGGAGACCGGGTTCTGGCGGGGAATGGCGCCCGTACGGGCCAATATGGCTTCGAGAAGTGTCGTCTTACCGCTTGCAAAGGGACCGACTATGGCAATGCATTTCGGTCCCGTGCGTCGTCCTCCGGCGCGAGTACCCATGGCTGACCTCCACTCAGGCGTTTCCCTAGGGACCGACTGGCATGCATGGTTCAGGCGTGGTCAATCGGTCCTGAGCGGCGGCCGGCCTGTTCGACCGTCGCGGGCGGGGTTCTTTTCTTGTCGCCACCTGCCCTGTCGCATCGTCCCACTTGTTTGCCGGCAGGGCAAGGAAAATAGAAATCGGGTGCCCGCACAGTGCCCTCAGGCACTCAGCGCCATGGGTCCGGCATCATCGATGGCGCGCAAGGGGCCCATCTTGTCGCGCGGCGCCGGCCTGCCGAAGAAATAGCCCTGGAAACGGTTGCAGCCGGCGGCCTTGGCCAGCGTGAACTCTTCTTGTGTCTCGACACCCTCCGCCACGATGGTGACGTCCTGGATGCGCGCGATCTGCGCCAGCGCCGAAACGAAGATCTGCGCCACCTGGTCATGGGCAAGGCTGCGGATGTAGGAGCGATCGATCTTGATGCTGTCGATGGGCAAGGTCTTCAGATAATTGAAGCCGCAATGGCCGGTGCCGAAATCGTCGAGCGCGATGTGGAAGCCGAGGCCGCGCAACGCTTCGAGGCGCCGCAGGATCTCTGATGTGGCGGCGGTTGCCACCGTCTCGGTGATCTCGATGATGAATTGTGCCGCCGAACGGCCGGTTTCCTTCAGCACGCGGTCGCACATGGTGACGATCTCGTCGCGCTTCAGCTGCTCGCCAGAGACATTGATCGAGATGCGGCGCCCGGGGAAATGGCCGATATCGGCGCAAGCCCGCTTGAACACCCATTCGCCGAGCATGTCGATCAGGGTCGAGCGTTCGGCGATGGGGATGAACTCGGCCGGGGAGATCAGGCCGCGAACCGGATGGCGCCAGCGGATCAGGCCCTCGAACGCATAAATGGACCCGTCCGGGTTAACGATAGGCTGGTAGTGCAGTTCGAGCTCGCCGAGATAGACCGCGGCGCGCAATTCCCGCTCGACCAGGCGGCGGTAGCGCTTGTCGGACAGCATCTCCTCGTCGAACACGGTGACGCGGCCACGGCCTGCCGCCTTGCTCTCATAGAGCGCCAGGTCGGCAACCAGCATCAGTTCCGTCGTGTTCGAGGCATGGGCCGGCGCCAGTGCCACGCCAATCGAGATGGAGAGCGGAATGATCTTGCCTTCGTGTGATTTGCCGGCCCGCATGGCATCCAGCAATTGCCTGATATCCTTGTTGATGGCGGCGAGATCGCCGTGCGGGATGATGACGCCGAATTCGTCGCCGCCGAGCCGGCCGACCATGCCGCCGGCAAAGATGCGCTCGGTGGTCTTGACGAGATGCGCCAGGGTGCGGTCGCCGAACTGATGACCGAAGGTGTCGTTGAGCTGCTTGAAATGGTCGAGGTCGATCAAAAGCAAGGCCGCATCGCGCCGGTCGCGCATGGTGCCCAGGCTGTTGCCGAGCGCTTCCAGGAAATAGCGGCGGGTCATCGCCCCGGTCATCGCGTCCCTGGTCAGGAAATGATGCTTTTTCGCCTCGGCGGCGGCGGCGGATCTCAGGCTGTGAACGACGCTGCTGCGCATGTACATCAGCGCCAGCAAGGCGAGCCCCCGGCCAGGATCGAGACCGCGTAGGCGCTGTTGGAGGGCAGGTTTTCCGACATCTCGGCGGTGCCAAGCAACGCGGCGCCGATGCTGATCAAAAGCAGAGCCTGGATGGCGCGGTAGATCCGGCCGCTATGGTCCTTGATCGTCGCCAGTATGCTCATCTCATCGCCCCCTGCAATGCAGGCTCACGGCTAGTGCGCAGCCGTTAAGAAGACATTGAATTCGCCCTTGTTTCGCCTTGTTGCGCCATGCGGGAAAGGTTCATGGTTAAGGAGAGAAAACCGCGTCTTCGTGATGGCGGGCCGAACGGCCGGTTGCGCCTTGGGTGATATCGGCCGAGAATGCGGTTTGCCCCGATGAGCGGGTCGCTTCACCACCAATTTCAGGATCAGACGATGAAGATCATTGCTTGCGGCAGCGTGCCGACCATCATAGCGCCGGACAAATACTTCACCGGCCGGGTTCTGCAGACGCCGATCATCGAGACGGAGGCTCCGGCGCGGCTGAGGGCGACGCTGGTGAGCTTCGAGCCGGGCGCGCGCACCCACTGGCACACGCATCCGTTCGGCCAGACGCTCTACGTCACCTCTGGCGCCGGCCTTGCCCAGGCATGGGGTGGCCCGATGCAGGAGATCAGGGCCGGCGACACCATCTGGTTCGCGCCTGGTGAGAAGCACTGGCATGGTGCAGCGCCGAAATCGGCGATGACGCATATCGCCATGCAGGAAGCGCTCGACGGCGTTGCAGTCGACTGGCTGGAAGCGGTTTCGGGCGAGCAGTACGGCAACTGAGCGCCGAGGCTGAGCTTACGCAAAACCCGGCGATGACGCCGGGTTTTCTGTTGTCTTCAGATGGGGTTGATCAGGTCAGCGATGCCGTGAAACGCTGGATGCGCGTGCAGGCTTCCTCCAGCAGCGCGTCCGAGGTGGCGTAGGAGATGCGGAAGTTGGGGCCGAGGCCGAAGGCCGAGCCGAACACCACCGCCACACCTTCCGCCTCGAGCAATTCCGAGCAGAAGGCTTCGTCGGTGTCGATCACCTTGCCGGCCTTGGTCTTCTTGCCGATCAGCTGGGCGCAGGACGGATAGACATAGAAGGCGCCTTCCGGCGACGGGCACGTGATGCCGCGCGCCTGGTTGAGCATCGACACGACCAGATCGCGCCGGCCCTGGAAGATCGCCTTGTTCCTGGCGATGAAGTCCTGAGGGCCGTTGAGCGCCTCGACCGAAGCCCATTGCGCGATGGTGCAGGCGCCCGACGTCTGCTGGCCCTGGATCATGTCCATCGCCTTGATCAACTGGACCGGACCAGCCGCATAGCCGATGCGCCAGCCGGTCATGGCATAGGCTTTCGACACGCCGTTCATGGTCAGCGTGCGCTCGTACAGATTCGGCTCGACCTCGGCTATGGTCTTGAAGACGAAGTCGCCATAGGTCAGGTGCTCGTACATGTCGTCGGTCAGCGTCCAGACATGCGGATGCTTGAGCAACACATCGGCCAATGCGCGCAGTTCGGCCTCGGTGTAGGCCGCGCCCGACGGGTTGGACGGCGAGTTCATAAGCAGCCATTTGGTCTTCGGCGTGATCGCCTTCTCCAGCACCTCTGCCGTCAATTTGAAACCGTTGTCGATCGAGGTGTCGGCGAACACCGACGTGCCGCCGCAGATCGCCACCATTTCAGGGTAGCTGACCCAGTAGGGGCGGGGGATGACGACCTCGTCGCCGGCGTTCAGCGTCGCCATGAAAGCGTTGAACAGGATCTGCTTGCCGCCGGTGCCGACAATGGTCTGCTCGGGCTTGTAATCGAGATTGTTCTCGCGCTTGAATTTCTTCGCGATCGCCTCGCGCAGCGGCACGATACCAGACACGGGCGGGTACTTGGTCTCGCCGCGCCGGATCGCCTCGATCGCCGCGTTCTTGATGTTGTCTGGCGTGTCGAAATCCGGTTCGCCGGCGCCAAGGCCGATAATGTCACGGCCGGCATTTTTCAGCTCGCGCGCTTTCTGCGTCACCGCGATGGTGGCGGAAGGCTTTACGCGGGAAAGGGTGTCGGCAAGAAAGGCCATGACCTTTTATCTCTCCTGAGAAGATCGGCGCGGCCAGGAGCGGCCGCGGCGCTTCTCATGTCGCATCATTCCCGCCAGTGCAAGCCTTCTCGGCTGGGCCAGGTGCGACGGCGCGGTCAATGAGGCGAGATCTGCAACACTTAATTCATTAACGGGCGGTAGAGGCTTGCATGGCAGGATCGCAATCCATTCCGCCAATCCGCGGAGCGAGGAACCGTGTCGCGCAGCATCGGGCTTGCCCACATCATCCGTCATGATGACGGCACCTCGTCAGGTGTCTGGGGCCTCTACACGCTGCAAAGTGCGTTCCAGCCGATCTTCGCCTTCAAGGAGGGCAGGCTGTCGGTTGCCGCCTTCGAAGGACTGATCCGGCCGTTCCGTGACGGCGAGGCGCAATCGCCGATGACCTTCTTTTCGACCTGTCCGGCCGCCGACCGCTTGCATGTCGAGGCGCTGACCAGGACGCTGCATCTCCTCAACGCCGGCGCCTGCCTGCCGCGGGAGGCATCGATCTTCGTCAATTTCGACCCGTCGGTGTTCACCGAGCGGGCGGTCGCCGACAATGCCTTGCGTGAAATGCGGCTGGTGCTGCACGAGGCCGGCATCGATCCGGGCCGCGTCGTGTGCGAGGTGACCGAGCAGAGGTCGGCATCGCAGGAGACGCTGCACGGTTTCGTCGCGGCGCTGCGCGGCAACGGTTTTCGCATCGCCGTCGACGACTATGGCGCCGACGATTCCGACATCAACCGTATCAAGGAGTTGAGGCCCGACATCGTCAAGTTCGATGCCCTCTGGATCACGCAGCTGATGGAATCCGGCGCCGGTTTCGCCCTGCTGACCTCCATGGTGAAGAGCTTCGAAGAGCAAGGCATCCGCACGGTGTTCGAGGGTATCGAAGAGGGGTGGCAACTGGAACTCGCCGAGAAGTCCGGCGCCTCGATGGTGCAAGGCTTCGTACTGGCGCGGCCCGAGCTGGCGCCGACGAGTTTCCGTGTTTTCGCAAAAAGCAGTCCGGGCTCTGTTGCCGCTGCAAGTGATGCGCCCACTGCCCACACCGTCGCCCCGCGTACGGCGCGACCGACGAAAGCCTTCGGGCGCCGGGTAACGCCATGAGGATCGAGCGACGGCGCAATGTCGGCGACGCGATCTTCGTCGACGAGGTCGGCATCGAATACGGCGTCCATGGCGACTTCCGCCTGCGCAGCGCCTACCAGCCGATTTTCGCGCCGCTCGGCGGCACGCTGCACGCGGTGGCGGTCGAAGGGCTGATCGAGCCGCACCGTGACGGCCGGGCAGGGTCGCCGCGGGCGTTCTTCGAAAGCATTGCGGCATCGGACAGGCTGTTTGTCGAAACCATGTGCCGGGTTCTGCATCTCAGGAATTTCCAAAACATCGGCGTCGACGGGCTCGACCTGTTCTTCAACTACAATCCGATGGTCAACGACCACCCCGGGCGGGCGCTGGCCGAGATCCGGCTGATGAGCCGGCATCTTGGCGAGCTCGGCCTTGCCCCCGGCATGCTGGTCTGCGAAATCACCGAACAGGCGGCGGACAACGCGCTTCTGGCCCGGCTGGTGCGCGAAATGCGGCGCGACGGCATCCGCATCGCCATCGACGATTTCGGCACCGGCCACTCGACCGAGGAGCGGGTGAGCCTGCTCCAGCCCGATATCGTGAAGATCGATGGCGGCTGGTTTGGTGAGTTCTGTCGCCACGCCGCCGCAGAACGCTTCTTCAGGCCGCTTGTGTCCAGCCTGCACGATCGCGGCGCCAGGGTGCTGGTCGAAGGCATCGAGCAGCCCGCCCATCTGCGCGTCGCGCTCGACGGCGGTGTCGACCTGCTGCAGGGTTTCCTTCTGGCCCGGCCGGCGCTGGCCGGCACCATCTTCGACGAAAAGCCGATCGCCATCGATGCGCTGCTGGGCAAGGAGAACAATGTCGTGCCGCTGTTCGGCTAGGCGACCTCGACGATTGGCGAAAGCGGTGCGCTCTCATCAGCGCCGCTGATGGTCGCGCCAAAACAAATCATTGGTTGAAGGCACGGCGGCTGCGATAATCGCCTGCTCAAGGCAGCTCCGGGGATCGTCCATGATACTCTACAGCATGATCGACAGCGGCAATTGCTACAAGCCGCGCCTGCTGATGGCCAAGCTTGGCCTCGCCTTCACCACGATCGAGGTGAGTTCGCATACCGGCGACACACGAAAGGCCGACTTCGTGGCCAAGAACCCCAACGCGATGGTGCCGCTGCTCGAACTCGACGATGGCCGCCGGCTGGCCGAATCCAACGCCATCCTGCTCTATCTGGCCGAAGGCACGCGCTTCCTGCCGGCGGACAGATACGAGCGCGGGCTCGCCTATCAATGGCTGTTCTTCGAGCAATACAGCCACGAGCCCTACATCGCCGTGCGCAAGGCGCTGCTGACCTTTCCCGAGCGGGCCAGGGACGCCACGCCCGAGCGGCTGGCCGTGACGCTGGAGCGCGGCAACAAGGCGCTGGGCGTGATGAACAAGTATCTGGAGCACAACGCCTTCTTCGCCGGCAACGCCTTCAGCGTCGCCGACATCGCGCTCTATGCCTACACGCATACGGCCGAGCAGGGCGGCTTTCAGCTCGGCGCCTATCCGGCGGTCGTGACCTGGCTTGGCCGCGTCGAGGCGGATCCGGAGCATGTGCCGATCGAGTGGGTGGGTTGAGACCTTCTCAATAATTCTACTCTGGCGGCCACCTAGCGCGGTTTTCTGTGCTTCCGGTGCTCACGTACTTAAATGTACGCTCCGCTCCGGTTCTCGAAAACCACGCTATCTGACTCGCCAGAGCGAATTCTTGAAAAGGTCTCGGCGCCGCGGCTAAAGACGTCGAAAGTTTCCGGCTCGAACCTCGGCCAACGCCTTTTCGGCAAACCCGTCCAGTCGACCTGCTTTTCATCGGCCTCGATCTGCGTGTGCCATACGTCTGCCTGGAACGCCGCGAACCATTTGGCAAAGGCCTTCAGCTCTTCGGGGCTTAGGGCTGCGATGGCTCTTTCGATCTGTTCGAGCTTGGTCATGAATTGAAAATAACATGATCGGCGTTGCGAAGCGAAATGGCTCAACCCCAGACAAACAAAAAAGGCGGGATAAATCCCGCCTTCCATGCTTGGTAGCCTGATCGGGAGCGTCCGGTCCGGGCTGGCAGCTATCTGCTGTTCCAGCGTATCGGGTCTTTCCGCTCCGGGCGCGCTTCTCGCGCGACCGTCAGTACATCCGTGACTTGCCGCGCGCCCCGAGCTATCGCCCGGCGCGCGCCATTCGCAAAATCAGGCTGCCTTGCTCAGAGATCCAGCGGACGACTTGCCAGTGCGGCGGTCCTGCTCGATCTCGAAGTTGATCTTCTGGCCTTCGACCAGGGTCGACAGTCCAGCGCGCTCGACAGCGGAGATGTGGACGAAAACGTCCGCGCCGCCCGCGTCAGGCTGGATGAAGCCGAAGCCCTTGGTGGCGTTGAACCACTTGACCGTTCCAGTTGCCATAAAAATAGTCCTTGCATTTGCTTTGGTTTGACCAGACCGAAGTCCAGCCGGTGTGCATCGAGATTTTGGAGATAGACGTCAGCAAACGCGAAGATCGCGAGGCCCGGATCGATCGGCCGAAATATCAATGGGGCTGATATAGGCTGCTTTCGCACCAAAAACAAGACTGTGTGAGAAAGCCGTGATTGCGGGACTGCCCAACGGCCGCCCCAATCTGGTGAAACCGTTGCCACAGATCGCGCTGTCCTTGGGTCGCGGATCAGGGGAGAGGACCATGAAAACCATTCTGCTTGCCGCCTGCCTGACGCTGGTGGCCGCCGAGGCGCAGGCAATCTCGCGCTACGACCCGACGCATATGAGCTGCGGCAAGGTGCAGTCGACGATCGCGCGCCAGGGCGCGGTCATCCTGCGCTACCAGTCGACGCGCGTGCCGGGGCTGCCGCTTTACGACCGTTATGTGCAGAGCCAGCAGTTCTGCACCATGGGCGAGGTGAGGACGCGGGCCTATGTGCCGAGCGCCGACACCAAGTCCTGCCCGGTCTACAACTGCAAGCGTCCGGACAATGAGCATTTCCGCCGCCGCTTCCCGCGCCGTCACTAAGCTGTACTGACGTTCAGGTGACGCCGGTCTGCGAGCGCTCTCGGCTCGGCCGGACCTGAATCTCAACACGCCTCAAGACCAAGGCCCTCTAGAACCCGAAGGACACCTGCGCCGGAGGCGGCGGGCCGACGCGCACGCCTTCCATGGCCAGCATCTTCTCCTTGGTGACCGAACCGCCGGGCGCGGAGAAGCCGCCGATCTTGCCGCCGGCCGCAAGGATGCGGTGGCAAGGAATGACCAGCGGCACCGGATTGGCGCCAAGGGCGGCACCCGTTTCGCGCGGCAGGCCGGCATGGCCGGCGCGCTTGGCCAGTTCGCCATAGGTGGTGGTCTCGCCATAGCTGAGTTTGCGTGCCGCGTCGTAGATGGCGAGGCGGAACTCGTCGACGCCGTCGAGATCGACCGGGACGCCGGAGAAATCGACGTCCTCGCCGGCGGCGTAAGCCTTGATCGAGGCGATCAGGTCGACCACCCAAGACGGCTGGGCGGTGGAGGCGGAAACGCCGGCATGGCGCATCAGCCGACGCTCCACCGCTTCGCGGCTGCGTTCCGGCAGGCAGAGCCGGATCAGGCCCTTTTCGCTCCAGGCAATGCCCATGAAACCGATCACTGTTTCTAACACTGCGTGGCCGGCTGTGATCGAAGATGTCGTTTCCATGATGCGCTCCTTTCCGCAAAGCGGCGAAATCCGGGATTCCATCCAGTACATATCAGGAACAATATGGCATCGCCGCCCGCGCCCCGCCACCCGAAAACCACCAGATGGCCCCGATTGCCCCCCAGGAATCGCTGGTGTAAGGGAAATCTTAACGACCCGACAAACCGGACCAGAGCGCGGCTTGCCAGCAAAACATACCCTTATCGCGATCGGCGTGATCATGGCGGCGGCCAGCATGAGCGGCTGCACCTCGACCTCGCAGATGAAAGCCGCGCCCGCCCTGACCGAGACCGCGACTGTCGCCGGTACCGATGCCGGCTTCACCATACCGCTGCCGGACACTGTTTCGGTGCTGCCGCAATCCTCCGGCATCGCCCCCGTCCAGACCGCCGAACTCGCACCTGGGGCCGTCATTTCGGAAGGCGAGGCAGCAGTCGCGCCAGCCAGCCATCCGGCCGCCGCGACCGCGGCCTTTGCCGGCGCGACGCCGACGGCTCCGGCCGTGCCCGCCATCATGATCGCCAGCCCCAGTGCCTGGCAGGCGCCGCCGCCCTCCAAGGCAGGCCAGCCGGTGAAGGCAGCTCAGCCCGTGATCAAGTCCGCCGAGACCTATACGACAGCCGGCCTCGTCGTGCCGGCGGTCGCTGGCGGCCAGAAAGCCATGCCCGGCGTGCAGCAGGTGGCCTATGTCGTGCCGCAGAACCCGGCTTCCCTCGTGCAGTTCCCGTCGGCGCCGCTCAGCCCTGCCGCACCGGAAGAGCACACGGGCATGCGCGGCGACGTGGACCGGCTGATCGTCAAATACGCCGCGCTCTATGAGGTGCCGGTGGATCTGGTGCGCCATGTCGTCAACCGCGAAAGCACCTACAACCCCAAGGCCTACAACAATGGCCATTGGGGACTGATGCAGATCAAGCACGCGACGGCGCGCGGCATGGGCTATGACGGGCCGGCCAAGGGCTTGTTCGACGCCGAGACCAATCTCAAATACGCGGTCAAATATCTGCGTGGCGCCTGGCTGGTGTCCGATGGCAACGCCAAGAAGGCCGACTGGCTCTACCAGACCGGCTATTATTTCGACGCCAAGCGCAAGGGCCTGCTCGAGGCGACCGGCCTCGGTGTCGACCGCAAGCGGCGGCGTCTGCAGCCAGACGCCTGAGCGCGATGCCTGAACCGCGCCCGCCGGCCCTCAACGACATCCGGCTGCGCAAGATCCTCGACGAGACGCTCGTTGCACCGCATTGGCCGGACGGTTTTGTGATGCGCAGCTTCGAGCCCGGTGACGCGCCGCCCTTGCATGCGCTGCTGAGCGAGGTGTTCGACGACGACGCCGACGGCCCGTTCGACGAATGGTGGCCGCGCATCTCAGGCGACCCCGAATTCGACCCGGAATTGTGCTTCCTCGTCATCGACGCCAAGGGCCGGCTGGCGGCGGCAGCACTGTGCTGGACGTCGGCCTTCGTCAAGGACCTCGCCGTTCATCCCGAGGCGCGCGGCAAGGGCATCGGCGAAGCGCTGATGTGGCATGCCTTTGCCAGCTTTCGCGACCGGGGCGCTGACCGTGTCGACCTGAAGACCAATACGGTCGAGAATCCCGCCGCGGTACGGCTCTACGAGCGGCTGGGGATGACGCCGGTCGCCTGGGAAGGCTAGACTAGGGAAAGCGCACCGCGTTTTTCCCGGGAACAACCGTTCACGCTCTTCCTGATCGCTTCCCGTCAATTGGTGCCGGCCAATTTTCCCGCCGCCGAGCGGAAACCCCAGCGCTCTGTGAACTGCTTCACAGAGGCGGTTGCCTGCCCATGCTAACGAAGCGCCATGACGCCTTCAGCTGATCCGGGACCGCAGATCAGCTGGGCACAGGAGGAGGCCGCACCGGCATGTGCCTGCCCCTCCACGGCAGGTCCCGGTGCGGGGTTCCGGGGCCTGCCGTACTGCGCGGCCTTCTTTCTAGATATCCGGCGCATTGCCGATCTTCTTCTTGAGCTCGAGCGCCCAGGCGCGGCCCTCATCGCCGCCCCACAGCAGCCAGGCGATGTGGCCGGCTGACGGGTTGTCCTCATTGCCATAGTTTTTCCCGCGCTTGTCGACCTCGTGGCGCGCGAAATAGCTGACCATGCGGCGGATGGTGGACGGCGCGAGCTTCTCGCGGTTCTTCAGTTCCGTCGCCCGTGCCACGCCGATCTCGGTGCCGCCACGGCCGAACCGCTCGACCCTTGGCGGCATTGTCGGCCACCACTTGCGGGCAGCGCAGGTCGATCTCGTCGGCGTCGTGCATTCTTCTCCCCAGTCCCGCAAGCCCTAGCCGATGGAAGCAATGCGGGAAAGGCGGAGGGGTTCCAACAGGCGAAAGAAACTATCCACCAAGGTGGCACGTCGCATCTTGCCCGAGGTGGCTTGACGGTTAAGCTCCGGTCTCGACTGAAACCGGAGGAAACATGATGCGGCTTCTGCTCTCCACCCTTGCCACCCTGGTCCTTGCGGCCCCGCTCCTCGCCGGCGCCGCGCGGGCCGCCGACTGCGCCAATGCGCAGGACCAGGCGACGATGGATCAATGCGCCGGCAAGGATTTCGATGCGGCCGACAAGAAACTCAACGAGGCCTACAAGCAGATCCAGACGCGGTTCAAGGACGATGCGGCATCGAAGAAATTGCTGGTCGATGCGCAACGTGCCTGGGTCGCCTTCCGCGACTCCGAATGCAAGTTCCAGGGCGGCCCGATCGACATGGCGGGCAGCGTCTATCCGATGGTCGTCACCAATTGCCGGACATCGCTCACCAACAACAGGCTCAAGGATTTCCAGGGCTATCTCAACTGCCCTGAGGGCGAATTGAACTGTCCGGTGCCGACGGCGCAGTAGGGTCTTCGGGAAGGCGTGCTGCCTCGTCGCCGCAAGCCGCGCAAGAATGTCGGAACCGATCGCGGCCAGACGTCCTTGGGTCGCAGAGCAACCGCGCCGGGACGCCGGCGCGCGGACCCAAGGAGCCGGTCATGATCACCTTTCCCAACGAATCCGCCAGATACCGCACCGCACGCGAAAAGCTCCTGAAGAAGGAAATCGAGTTGCGCCGTGCCATGGAAGCCGTGGCCGAGGCGCGCCGTGCGCTGCCGCCGGGCGGGCTGATCCGCCAGGACTATGTCTTCGATGCGCTCGATGCCGGCGGCAGTCCGGCGAAGGTGAAACTGTCGGAGCTGTTCGCGCCCGGCAGGGATTCGCTCATCCTGTACAACATGATGTTTCCGCGCCATCCGCTGGAAACCCGCGATGTGGCGATATCAGGCGGCACGGCCAGGCTCGCCCGGCCGGACCAGCCATGCCCGTCCTGCACGGCGCTGCTCGACCAGTTCGACGGCGCGGTCGGGCATCTCGAAGCGGCGGGCTTCAATTTCGCCGTGGTCGCGAGAACCGCGCTGGAAAACCTCGTCACGCTCGGCCGCGATCGCGGTTGGCGCAACATGCGGCTGGTGTCGTCGGCCGCCAACAGCTTCAAGCGCGACTACAATGCCGAGGATGCAGACGGCGCGCAGATCCCGCTGCTGTCGGTGTTCCATCGGGACGGTGACGGCATCAGGCATTTCTGGTCGTCGGAGCTCGGCTTCGCGCCAACGGAGCCCGGCCAGGACCCGCGCGCCATCGGCACCTGCGAGATCCTGTGGAACCTGATGGATTTCACACCGGAGGGCAGGCCGGATTGGAATGAGCAGCTGCAGTATGGCGAGGCCTGCTGCCACTAGGCATCCGCTTCAGCCTTTGCGCTTCAGTTCGAAGCGGCTTCCACCTGCTCGATGAGATAGGCGGGTTCTTCCTGGCTCGCCTTGCGCACGGTTTCCGCACCATTGATCGTGCGCCTCACATCGCTGGTGAAGCTGTCGCTCAGGTCGGCCGGAACATCGGAAGATGCGCCGCATTGATAGTAGACGGTTTGCGACCCCTTCACGGATTCGAAGTGCGACTCACAACTAGAAACGTATGGGACCTGGTGCGCGAGAGCGTGGTTGGCTTTGTCGACGACAATGCCCTTAGTCATGGCGCGGCGATGGCCTTTTATGCCGCCACGTCGCTGGCCCCAGTCCTGATAATTGTCGTTGCGATAGCTGGCATCGCCTTTGGTCATGACGCAGCGCAGTTGGCTTTGTCTGCCCAGATATCGGGGCTGATGGGTTCAGAAAGCGCGGCACTGCTTCAGACAGCGCTCGAAGGGGCATCCAGCAAATCATCGGGGACCCTGGCGGCCATCGTTGGCGTGGCCACCTTGCTCGTCACCGCCTCCGCGGTCTTTGGCGAGATGCAGCAAGCCCTGAATGCGATATGGAAAGTTGAAACGAAAGGGAGTTCGCTGTCGCGTCTCCTGCGTGCGCGTGCGGCAAGTCTCGGCCTGGTCGCCGCACTCGGCTTCATGTTGCTTGTATCCCTGGTGGCGAGCGCCGCGATCTCGGCTCTGGGCAACATGATCAGCGCTCAATTGCCATTCGGCGAGTTTGTTCTGAGCGCGGCCAACACCTTGATCTCCTTTTCCCTGATTTCCGTTATGTTTGCCGCCATCTACAAAGTCTTGCCGGATCGTGCCTTGGAATGGCGGGATGTCGGGATCGGTGCCGTCGTGACCGCCGCACTGTTCACATTGGGGAAGTCGCTTATCGGTTGGTATATCGGCACAAGTGCGATCGCATCGTCATATGGTGCGGCCGGAGGGCTGCTCGTCATACTGCTCTGGGTCTACTATTCATCGGAAATCTTTCTGTTCGGCGCAGAGTTGACCCGCGCCTATTCCGTTCGACATGGCAGCAGGTCCGACCTGAACGGGCTGGTTCAAAATGCGCCCACTCCAGGACAAACTGTTTCAGTTTGCCAGGAGGCCAGCTCTTCGGGCGCCGTTGCGTTGTTGGCGGTGGCATGCGTGACTGCAGTGATGACAGCCTTTCTGCTGGGGCCTCGTCGCCCATAGCGTCAAGATGGACAGGCCATGCGTGTGACGGTGCGCAGCTTCCGCATGCCCGCATTGCCGCGCCAATGATTGTTGGCGGATGAATGTTCGGCGCCCGGGAAATTCCTGAGAACCAAAGGGGAGATCGCACGTTGCCCTAGCCAACCCCTTTGACAGGAGCACACCATGCCCAACCGCAGCCTTGCCGAAATTGCCGAGAAGATGCGCGACATCGATGTCGCCATGCTGTCCACCCATTCCGAAGACGGCGCCATTGCCGGCCGGCCGATGAGCAACAACCAGGACGTCGAGTATGACGGCTCGTCCTACTACTTCACCTGGGAAAAGTCGGAGGTGGTGGCCGAGATCGAGCGCGACGCCAATGTGTCCTTGGCCTTCAAGGGCGACGATGGTTTCTGGGTCGCCGTCGCGGGCAAGGCCCAGATCATCCGCGACAAGGCCGCGTTCGAGGAACACTGGAACGAGGACATCGACGAATGGTTCGAGCAGGGCACCGACACGCCGGGACTGGCGATGATCAAGATCGAGGCCACGCGCGCGCATTACTGGGACGGCGAGGATGAGGGCGAGGTGACGCTGCAGTCGTGAGCCTGTTTTTCCTTTCTGGTGGCGGTGGATTGGAGAACGAGGCCCGGCGCTCTACGGCGCCCCCCTCTGTCCTGCCGGACATCTCCCCCACGAGGGGGGAGATTGGCCGTCATCACGAGCTTCGCCAATTTCATCATCGCGAAGAAAAGAGCCGGCGCCAAAGCTGCCGATCTCCCCACCTGTGGGGGAGATGTCCGGCAGGACAGAGGGGGCGCCGTAGAGCGCGACGTGAACCTTCACCGCTCCATCAGCCCCTGGCAAACCGCTGCCGCAAAGTGGCTCTGTGCCCACGCCCGCGGTGCATTACACTGCCGCCACCAGTCCGAGGAGGCACCCATGCCCAAGATCGACCTCTCGGCCGTGCCCGTCCGCAAGGGCTCCGGCTATCCCGCGCCTTTCGACGCCCCTTGCGCCACCCGCACGCGCCGGCGCCTGGGGGACGCCGGCGGCCTCAGCGATTTCGGCGTCAACCTGATGACACTCCCGCCCGGCGGCTGGTCGAGCCAGCGCCACTGGCACAGCCATGAGGATGAGCTTGTCTATGTGCTGGAAGGCGAGTTGACGCTGGTCGAGGATGGCGGCGAGACGCTGCTCAAGGCGGGCGATAGTGCTGCCTTCGCCAAGAACAGTGGCAACGGCCATCACATGATCAACCGGTCGTCGGTTACAGCCCGCTACCTCGAAGTCGGCTCGCGCAACCCGGCCGATGTCATCACGTGCTCCGACATCGACATGATGAGCCCGAGTTCGGATGGACGCTTCCTGCACAAGGACGGCACGCCCTATCCGGGGCAGGGGTGAAGGCAGCGCTTCTTCCTTCTCCCCTTGTGGGAGAAGGGAAGAACTGCGCTGGCGTTCCGCCAATGCTAAGCTCCCTGCCAACCCAGGGAGAACCACCATGAAGAAGGAAGTTGTCGAAGTGCCGGTGCTGTCGGCGGCCGTGCGGGCGCTCGGCGTGCCGCTATCGCTGGTGACCAAGGGCGCGGGGCTCGTCTTCGTGTCCGGCACGCCGCCGCTCGATATCTCGACCGGCGGATTGGTCAAGGGCGACATCGAGGTGCAGACCGAAGCCTCGCTCAAGGCGCTGAAGCATTGCCTGGAAGCGGCGGGCACCTCGCTGGAAAATGTCGTGATGGTGCGCATCTACGCCGTCAATTCCGGGTTCTACAACGCCATCAACCGGGTCTATTTCAGGCACTTTCCCGAAAACCCGCCGTCGCGGACTTTCGTGCCGGTGGCGTCATGGCCCATGGAGTTCGACATCGAGATCGAGTGTGTGGCGGTGGCGTGAGCCCTGGACCAAGCCTCGGCGCTGGCGTTCGGCCGGCAGCGCTATAAGCTCCCGCAAACGGGGAGATTGCCATGAAGAAGGAAGTTATCGAAGTGCCGGTCATGTCGGCCAAGGTGCGGGCGCTCGGCCTGCCTTGTTCGACGGCGGTGAAGGCCAATGGATTCGTGTTCATCTCGGCAACGCCCCCGGTCGACATGGTGACCGGCGAGATGGTGCGCGGCGACATCGAGACTCAGACCGAGGCGTCGCTGAAAGCGCTGAAACATTGCCTGGAAGCGGCGGGCACCTCGCTGGACAATGTGGTGATGGTGCGTATCTACGCCGTCAATTCCGGCTTCTACACCGCCATCAACCGGGTCTATGCGAAGTACTTCTCCACGAACCCGCCAGCGCGGAGTTTTGTGCCGGTGGCGTCATGGCCAATGGAGTTCGATATCGAGATCGAGTGTGTGGCAGTGGCGTGAGTTCTGGACCATGCCTCGGCGCTGGCGTTCGGCCGGTAGCGCTATAAGCTCCCCGCAAACGGGGCGAGATTGCCATGAAGAAGGAAGTCATCGAAGTGCCGGTCATGTCGGCCAAGGTGCGGGCGCTCGGCCTGCCTTGCTCGACAGCGGTGAAGGCCAATGGCTTCGTGTTCATCTCGGCAACGCCGCCGGTCGACATGATGACAACCAAGCTCGACTTGAACAGCGTCAAGCAAAATACTCCTGCAGCGGCCTGACCTCCAGGCTCCCCGCCTTCAGCGCCGCAATCGCCTCCGCAACTGCAGCCGCACCGGACAGCGTCGTATAATACGGCACTTTCTGCATCAGCGTCGCGCGACGCAGCGACTTCGAGTCCGACACCGCCTTCTGGCCATCGGTCGTGTTGAACACGATCTGGACCTGGCGGTTGCGGATGGCGTCCTCGATGTGGGGGCGGCCTTCCAGGACCTTGTTGATCTTCTGGGCGTCGACGCCGTTTTCGGCGAGGAAGCGGGCGGTGCCTGAGGTGGCCAGCACCTTGAAGCCGAGGCCGGCCAGGCGCTTGACCGCCGGCAATATGCCTTTCTTGTCCTCGTCGCGCACCGAGACGAACAGTGTGCCGGAGCGGGGCAGGTCGACGCCGGCGCCGAGCTGGCTCTTGGCGAAGGCCAGCGCGAAGTCGCGGTCGAGGCCCATGACCTCGCCGGTCGAGCGCATTTCCGGTCCGAGCAATATGTCGACGCCGGGGAAGCGGGCGAAGGGGAAGACGGCTTCCTTGACCGCGATGTGGCCGGGATTGCGCGGATCGGGCATGGCGCCGTAATGGGCGAAGGCGTCTTCCAGCGTCTCGCCGGCCATGATGCGGGCGGCGATTTTCGCAATCGGGCGGCCGATGGTCTTGGCGACGAAGGGCACGGTGCGCGACGCGCGCGGGTTGACCTCCAGCACATAGACCGTGCCGTCCTTGATCGCATACTGCACGTTCATCAGCCCGCCGACATTGAGCGCGCGGGCCAGCGCCGCCGTCTGGCGCTCCAGCTCGTCGACCAGCTCGGAAGGCAGCGAGTGAACGGGGAGCGAGCAGGCCGAGTCGCCCGAATGGATGCCGGCCTCCTCGATGTGTTCGAGAATGCCGGAGACGAAGGTCGCCTTGCCGTCACAGAGGCAGTCGACATCGACCTCGATGGCGCCCGAGAGATAGGTGTCGAACAGTAGCGGGTTCTTGCCCAGCAGCGTGTTGATCTGGCCGGTCTTGTCGTTGGGGTATTTCTGCTTGATGTCCTCCGGCACCAGGCCGGGCACGGTGTCGAGCAGGTAGGTCTGCAGCATGCCCTCGTCATGGATGATCTGCATGGCGCGGCCGCCAAGCACGTAAGATGGGCGCACGACCAGGGGGAAGCCGAGCTCGCCGGCGACGAGGCGGGCCTGCTCGACCGAATAGGCGATGCCGTTCTTCGGCTGGCTGAGGTTGAGCTTGTGCAACAGCTTCTGGAAGCGGTCGCGGTCTTCCGCCAGATCGATCATGTCGGGCGAGGTGCCGAGGATCGGGATGCCGGCCTTCTCCAGCGCATCCGCCAGCTTCAGCGGCGTCTGGCCGCCGAACTGCACGATGACGCCGACCAGTTCGCCCGACGCCTGCTCGGCGCGCAGGATCTCCAGCACGTCCTCCGCCGTCAGCGGATCGAAATAGAGCCGGTCCGACGTGTCGTAGTCGGTCGAGACCGTCTCCGGGTTGCAGTTGATCATGATCGCTTCATAGCCGGCGTCGCGCAGCGCAAAGGCGGCGTGGCAGCAGCAATAGTCGAACTCGATGCCCTGGCCGATGCGGTTCGGGCCGCCGCCGAGGATGACGACCTTCTTGCGCGACGAGACCTGGGCCTCGTTGGCGAGCGCGCCGGCGAAGGGCACTTCATAGGTCGAGTACATATAGGCGGTGGGCGAGGCGAACTCGGCCGCGCAGGTGTCGATGCGTTTATAAACTGGATGAACGTCGAGCTTTTCGCGAATCTTCTGAATCACTTCCGCGTCGGTCTTCGTCAGCGAGGCGAGGCGGGCGTCGGAGAAGCCCATGGCCTTCAGCATGCGCAGATTGACCGCATCCTGCGGAATGCCGTGCTCGCGGATGCGGGCTTCCATGGCCAGGATGCCGGCGATCTGTTCGAGGAACCACGGGTCGATCTTGCACATGGCGTGCACGTCTTCCAGCGAGGTGCCCATGCGGATCGCCTGCGCCACCATGCGCAGCCGGTCGGGCGTCGGCGTGCCAAGGGCGGCGCGGATGGCGTTGCGGTCATCGGCATGGTTGGCAACTGTCGCCCCATGGCCGAGACCGGGGATCTCGATCTCGTCGAGGCCGGTGAGGCCGGTTTCCAGACCACGCAGTGCCTTCTGCAGCGATTCCTGGAAGGTGCGGCCGATGGCCATGACTTCGCCGACCGACTTCATCGCGGTGGTCAGCACCGGCTCGGCGCCGGGGAATTTCTCGAAGGCAAAGCGCGGGATTTTTGTGACGACGTAATCGATCGACGGCTCGAAGGAGGCGGGAGTGGCGCCGCCGGTGATGTCGTTCTCCAACTCGTCCAGCGTGTAGCCGACGGCAAGCTTGGCGGCGATCTTGGCGATGGGGAAGCCGGTCGCCTTCGAGGCCAGGGCGGAGCTGCGCGAGACGCGCGGGTTCATCTCGATGACGACGAGGCGGCCATCGGCAGGGTTGACGGCGAACTGCACGTTGGAGCCGCCGGTCTCGACGCCGATCTCGCGCAGCACCGCGATCGAGGCGTTGCGCATCATCTGGTATTCCTTGTCGGTGAGCGTCAGGGCAGGGGCGACGGTGATCGAGTCGCCCGTATGCACGCCCATCGGGTCGATGTTCTCGATCGAGCAGACGATGATGCAATTGTCCGCTCTGTCGCGGACGACCTCCATCTCATACTCCTTCCAGCCGAGCACGCTTTCCTCGATCAGCACTTCGGTGGTCGGAGAGGCGTCGAGGCCGGACTGGACGATCTCGTAGAATTCGGCCCTGTTGTAGGCGATGCCGCCGCCGGTGCCGCCCATGGTGAAGGAGGGGCGGATGATGGCGGGCAGGCCGACATGGTCGAGCGCCTGGGCGGCGATCGCCATGGCATGGCTGATATAGCGCTGCTTGCGGTCGCCTTCGCCGAGGTTCCAGCGGGTTTCCAGCGCGTCGAGCGCGGTATCGAGATCGGCCGGCTTCTCGGCTTTCAGTGCCGCGCGCTCGGCCTCATGCGTCTTGCGGTCGGCATTCTTGACGTCGGTGGCGTTGGCCAGCATCGACTTCGGCGTTTCCAGGCCGATCTTGCTCATCGCCTCGCGGAACAGAGCGCGGTCCTCGGCCTTGTCGATGGCCGTGGCGTCGGCGCCGATCATCTCGACATTGTAGCGCTCGAGCACGCCCATGCGGCGCAGCGACAGCGCGGTGTTGAGCGCGGTCTGGCCGCCCATGGTCGGCAACAGCGCGTCGGGCCGCTCCTTGGCGATGATCTTGGCGACCACCTCGGGCGTGATCGGCTCGATATAGGTGGCGTCGGCCAGTTCCGGGTCGGTCATGATGGTGGCCGGGTTAGAATTGACCAGGATGACGCGGAAGCCTTCTTCCTTCAGCGCTTTGCAGGCCTGGGTGCCGGAATAGTCGAACTCGCAGGCCTGGCCGATGACGATGGGGCCGGCCCCGATGATCAGGATCGACTTGATGTCGGTGCGTCTTGGCATGTCATAGGTCCGTTCGGCGGGCGGCTTGCACAAAAAACCGGGACGGGAAGACCCGGCCGGTTGTGCTCGCGATTCTGGTATCAGGCTAGGTGGGCCTTATAGGGAAGAGTTTTGGGAGATGTAACCCCGAAAATGAGGGATTAGGGCAGTAGGGCAGTAGGGCAGTAGGGCAGTAGGGCAGTAGGGCAGTAGGGCAGTAGGTAGGGGCTCGAGTGCCCTTTAAACATATTGCCTTACTGCCCTACTGCCTTACTCCCCTGGCACTTAGTGCCCGAAGGCCACCGTGTCCGTGATCTCAAACCGTTCGGAGACGCCGATGCGGATCATGCTGAGGCTGCCCTCGCGGGTGAAGCGGAAATCGCTCTTGGCGTTCGAGCCGGCCGGCAGGCCGGCATAGAAGGAGATGACGCGGCTGCCGCCGTCAGGCCATGTCACGGTGACGTCGGCCTTGTCGGCGCCCTTGTGCACGACGGTTGCCGCGCAGGGCGTCATTGGCTGGCCGACATAGCGGGCGCAGGGAATCGCGAGGGTGCCGCCAGAGGCAAGGGCGGCGGGTTGTGGCGGCAGTTCGGCAACGGTCTGCGTGTCGACGGCGGGCGCGGCATCGGCGGATTCCGGCCGCGGCGTGGGAACGGGAACGGATCCCGCCGCCGAGCCGCTGTCCGCGGCCGTGCCGGCATCGCCATCGGGGGCCGGGATTTCCCCGGTCGGCGGCGTTTCGCTCGCCGCCAGGGCCAGGCCGTAGGCATCCTGCATGGCGATGGTGGCGGCGGATTTCACCGGAGCTTCAGGGGCAACGGGTTGGGCCACGCCGCCCAGCCTTGCCGTCAGGTCGGGCGGCGTCGTGGCGCTGCTCGATGCCTGGGCGGCAGGAGGTGTCGCCGCGGCTGGGTCGCCGGCAGCGGGCACGGCTGCATCGGCAGCGGCGCTCGCGGTGGTTGGCGCATCCGCTGCCTGGTCGGGGGTTGGCACGGTTGCCGGATTGACGGGAACGAGGTAGCGCGCGGGCGCCCAGCCGGTGGCTTTGGGATTGTCCGACTCGACCTTGCACCATGGGTGCCCGCCAATGTCGTTGCAACCAAGGTTCCTGACGCTTGCACCGGCGGCCAGACGGGTTTCGGTCTTGCCGATCGCCGATGGCTTGGCGCGGATATTGAGCAGGTCGTCGGGGGCGAGGCCGGTGACGATGGAGATGAACGGCGCCTCTTCGGCCTGGGCAGGCGCGACAGCCGGCCACGCCGCCATCAGCAACGGAGCCGCAATCAGCGCATGCAAACTTTTTCGGAGCGTAACTGTGCGCCTCTTCATTTGGCCGTGCGCCGATACTCAAATCACCATGCCGTGGCGGTTCCGCCGCGTGCCCGGCCGGTTTTATAAGGGACGAAGCGCCGCCATGTAAGTCCGAAAATTCAAGCGAGCCATGCTGCTGGTCGGGCGGAAGGAGCCCTGCCGTTGCTTCCAAAGCCCCGGCGGCGGTGCGGATTCATGGGTCAGGATCATGGATTTTGGCCGTGCGGGGAGGCTTACGGCATGAAGCCGGTCCGGAGCGCATGGGCCCATTCCGGACGTCCCGCCTGTTCGGCCTGTCGCGCCGCCGCCCCATGGTCGTAGTCGACGGCAATGGCCTCGAAACGGTCCGGCCGGCCTTCGCCGCCCAATGTGACGATGCCGTAGCGCGCATGCGGCGAGCCCTGTTCGGAAACATGCGCCGGCGGGGTGGAATCATCATAGGCGGGGCAGCCGATGCTGCCCGGATTGAAGATGACGGGACCGTCGGGGATGCGGACCAGCTCCGCGCGGTGGCTGTGGCCGCAGAGCGCGATGCGGCAGGCCGGGTCGAGCGCCTTCAGCCGCCGTCGGATCGCAGCCAGCGGTGCGCGCACCAGCTGGCCATCAACGACCGCGTCGAGCAGATATTTTTCATCGTGGTCGGGGCGGGCGTGGAAGGCGACGATGCCGGGCGCGATCTCCAGCGTCAGCGGCTGGGCGAAGAGGACCTGGCGCTGCGCCTCGGTCAGCCGCTCCTTTGCGTAGACGTCGGACGCCCACATGGTCTCGTCCGCGGGATCGGCGGCGACGCGGCGGTCGTGGTTGCCGCGCACCGTCGGCAGGTTCAGCGCCTCAAGCCGGGCAAACGTCTCGCGCGGCCACAGCGGGCCGGAAACGCTGTCGCCGAGATTGACGGTGAGGTCGGCACCGCCACGACGCACCAGGTCCTCCAGCACGGCGTCGAGCGCCAGGACATTGCCGTGGATATCGGCGAGGACGGCAATGCGCATGAGGGGAGGCTCCGCTAATCCGAGACATCGCATAGCAGCATGACAATCGTGAACCAATCCCGGCAGGTTGGCGCCTGGAGTGGCCCGCCGATCAGTTCAAGCTAGCCAATTCGTTGTCCGCATAGTTCAGAAGGCTGGTGAAGAACGTGTCATACTGGCTATAGCCCGCGGCTTGATACAAGTCCCTGGCGGCCTGCACGGCGTTGCGTCCTTCAAGAACCAGATCGCGCGAGCGGCTGCCCACGCCAAGACCGATCAATGCCCGGCCGAGATTGGCCTGCGTTTGTCCCCAGTCGAGCGGCTGGCTATCGCGCGTGCGCACTTCGAGCGTGGCACGATAGGCGGTGATGGCTTGTTCGAGAACCGCGGCATCACCCGTGCGATCGGCAAGGAGCTGAAGCGCATCGCCAAGATTGTACTGCGTCTGTGCCCAATAGAACGGCACGTTTTCGCGGGTCACGACTTCAAGAACCGAACGATAGGCGTCGGTGGCCTCCTGCAGTTGAGGCGTGCCGTCGACATGCTTGCCGATGGCAAGAAGCGTATTGCCGAGATTGTACTGTGTCTGCGCCCAATCGAGTGGCACGCGCTGACGGGTGCGTTCTTCGAGCGCCGCGCGAAACGCCGCAACGGCGTCCACCAACCTTGTTGTGTCGCTGCGCTCGCCGAGCAGTTCAAGCACGCTGCCGATGTTTGTCTGCGTCGCTGCCCAATCGAGCGGAACGCGTTCCCGGGTGCGCTCCTGGAGCGCGGCGCGATAGGCGGCGAGCGCCTCTTCCAGCCGCTCCGTGCCGTTATCGCGTTGTCCGAGCGCCGCCAGGGCGATGCCGAGATTGTTCTGCGTCGTCGCCCAGTCGAACGGCTTGCGCTCGCGCGTCATTTCCTCCAAGGCCGCCCGGTAGGCGGTGACGGCCTGCTCCAGCAATGTCGTGTCGCCATTGTGCAGGCCGATTCCCGCCAGAGCACGGCCAAGATCGGATTGCGTGGCGGCCCAACCGAGCGGCACGCGTTGGCGCGTGCGCTCCTCCAGTGCAGCGCGGAAGGCGATGACCGCCTCCTCCAGCCGCGTGGTGCCGTTTTCGCGCTCGCCCAGGGTCATCAGGACGGTGCCTAGATTGGTCTGCGTTTCCGCCCATTGCAGCGGCGCGAGTTGGCGTGTCTGCGCTTCGAGCGCAGCACGATAGGCGATGACCGCTTCCTCCAGCCGCACGGCGCCGCGTTCACGCGCGCCCAGCACCGATAGTGCATTGCCGAGGTTGTTCTGCATTCCGGCCCATTGCACGGGATAGCGCTCGCGCGTCTGCTCCTCGATCGCCGCCCTATAGGCGGTTACCGCTTCCTCCAGCCGCGTGTTGTCGGGTTCGCGCCGCCCAAGCGCCACCAGCGCGTTGGCGAGATTGTTTTGCGTTCTCGACCAGTCCAGCGGCACGCGCTCTCGTGGACGTTCCTCAAGAGCCGCGCGAAAGGCGACGATGGCTTCCTCCAGCCGCGCCGTGCCGTTCTCGCGCTCGCCAAGAGCGATCAGCGTGCTGCCGAGATTGTTCTGTATCGTGGCCCATTGAATAGGCGCTCGTTCACGGGTGCTTTCCTCGAGTGCCGCGCGAAAAGCGACAATGGCCTCCTCCAGATGTGCCGTGCCGCTCTCGCGTTCGCCAAGAGCAGCCAGGGTGCTGGCGAGATTGGACTGGGTGCCCGCCCATTCAAGCGGGGCGTGTTCGCGGGTGCTGACCTCAAGCACCGCTCGGTGGGCGGCGACCGCTTGCGTGAGACGCCGCGTATCGGTGTCTCGCTGGCCGAGAGCCAGAAGGGCATTGGCAAGATTATTCTGGGTCGTGGCCCAATCGTCCGGTGCCGTGTCACGCGGCGCGAGCGCCAATGCCTCCTGCATCACGGCGATGGCATCTGCCAGCGCAGCATTGTCGCCACGGTAGTCGCCATGGTTCATGAGTGCCGCCCCCTGGGCGAGCTTGTATCGTAAGGCCAGCCTCTTATCCCAGCGCTCGACCTGTTCGAAGGCCTTGGCGTAGTCGCCGGCCGCCGGCAGATAGTCCCCCTTGAGTTCATTTGCGTCGGCCGTGCTGGCAAAGATCGCGCCGCCTTCGAGCCGACGGGCCTCCAAATTTGCCTCGGCGGCGTCAAGGCTTGCCGAGACGGCCGTGAAACGGGCTTTCGCTGCTTCGCGCAAACGCAGATTGGCATCGAGCGCGCCTTCGGAGAGCGCCTTGTCGGCCAGGGCGGAGAGCCGCACGATCTCGGGATCCTGGCTTTTCAGTGCCGAGCGCTCCGCCATAATGCCCTTAAGCCGATCGGCCTGGTCGCGCAGCAGTTTTTCGAGTTCGGCCGGATCCCTCGGCGTCTCGGCGCCCATGGCGCGCAGCATGGCGTAGAGCGCGTCCATCGGCACGCCGCGGTCGGCGGCGGTGGCTTCGATCTGCTTGCGGTCGGCGTCGGGCAGGGCGGCGATCGTGAGCAGAAGCTGGCGGCGCTCCTTGAGGATGTCGCCATCGTCGCCGGTTGGTTCGGCCGGTGCCTTGCCGAAATAGAGCAGCCGGCGGAGGCTTTCGTTGACCCAGGGCCGCTGCTGGCCGTTGGTCTTGAGATAGACCTCTTCGGCGACCATGCGCATGACGGTACCGAATTCCTCGCCCTGCATTGCGTCGAAGTGGCGAAGGATGGCGGCGGCGTAGGGGCTGTTGCCGCCGGCGGCGCCGTCGAGCGCGGTGTGGCCGGGCGCCGCGGCGAAGGCAACGACCGCACCGACGCTCTCATCGGCTGGCGTGGCGCCGGCGGCGGGTTGCAAGGGAGCAGCGCCACGTGCTTCGCCCAGGCCGGTGCCGATGGGCGCGGGCGCCGCTCCTGGCGCGGCGCGGACAACAGCACCGGACGGGAATGGGCTGGTGCGGCAGGCATCCAGCATGACGATGGTGACGTGAACCGTCGCCTGGAGTTTGGCGACCAGCGCCGAGAGCGGCACCAGTCTTTCGTCCGCCGCGTCGAGCGCGGAAACGTCGGCATCGATGGGCACCAGATAGTTCTCGCCGCCGGCCTCTATTCCGTGGCCCGAATAGTAGAGCACTGCGACATCGGCATCCCTGGTATCCTCTGCGAAACGCTGGAGATCGCGGGCGAGGCGGGATGCATCACGGTCGGTGGAGACGGAGGTGTCGAAGCCAAGGCTATCGAGCAGATCCTCGATGGCGTGCGCGTCGTTCCGCGGATTGGGCAGCGGCTTCAGATGCTCATAGGCGCTGTTGCCGATAACCAGCGCCACACCGCGCAACCTGGCGGCCTCAGTGACCGACCCAGTGGCAAGCCAGCAGCCGCAGGCCATGACCGCCGCCAGGCAGAGAAGGAACCAAGATTGTTCGCAAAGCCGCCGCTTCACACCGCAACCCCCAAAGCTAGGCGGATTGTTTACCCGATCTGGGCAGCATAAGGGCATTGGCTGTCGCAGCAAGCCGTTCCGCGACCGGCGAGGCCTGTCGTCAGGCCGGCATCTCGATATCGTGGCCGCCGACCGCAGGCAGTGCGGGGTCGTCCACGGCCGCGGCGATGACGCTGTCGAGCAGGCCGGGGAAGCGGGAATCGAGGTCGGCGCGGCGCAGCGTGATCATGCGGTTGGTGCCGACCACTTCGGCGCGGGTGACGCCGGCCTCGCGCAGCTTGGCGAGGTGGTAGCTGAGATTGGTCTTGGAAGCGAGGTCGAGGAACTGGCTGCAGTTCAGCGGCACGCCTTCCTTGCTGGCGAGATAGCGCACGATGGCCAGTCGCGTCGGGTCTCCGAGCACGCCAAGCACGATGGGCAGGCTGATCTGGTCCGTATTGGGGTGTGGCAAGGTCATGACTGGAACCTAAGCACAGTTCGGGCCGATTTCAACGCGTCTGTCCCGCCGTGGCCGTGCACAGTGTTTCTCCGTTCTGGGACCCGTGCTGACACAGGGCTGTCAGGATGGTTCAGCTATTTTCCGCTGGCTTCATTGACATCATGGCCTGTTATGTCCAATTGTTCAATAACTTTTGAACTAAGGACATCTGCCATGGACAAGCGGCTCTTCTGGCTCGCGCTCGGATCGTTCACGATCTCGACCGAAGGCTTCGTCATCTCCAGCCTTCTGCCCGACATCGCCAGGGATGCCGGCATTTCCATCCCGCTCGCCGGCTCGCTGATCACCGCCTTCGCGCTCGCCTATGCGGTCGGCACGCCGATCCTGGCGACGCTGACGGGCGAATGGGACCGGCGCCGCGTCATCCTGTGGACGCTGGTGTTCTTCGTCATCGGCAACGTTGTTGCCGCCTTGAGCTCATCCTTCGAAGTGCTGTTGGCGGCGCGCATCATCATGGCGTTGTCGTCCGGCCTGTTCGCCGCGACCGCGCAGGGCACGGCTGTGGCGCTGGTCGATGACCATCACCGGGCGCGCGCCATCGCCGTCGTCGTCGGCGGCACCACCGTGGCCGTCGCTGTCGGCGCGCCGCTTGGCGCCCTGGTCGCGGCCTTCGCCGGCTGGCGCGGCACTTTCGATGCCATTGCCGGGCTTGGCGCGCTCGCCGGCGCGATCCTGTGGTATCGGCTGCCGCGCGGCATCGTCGGCACCAGGCTGCCGCTCAGGCGCCGGCTTGCCGCGGCGATGCGGCCCGGCGTGATGCCGATCCTTGTGACGACATTGCTGGCGCTGACCGGCGCCTTCACCGTCTTTGCCTATGTCGCGCCGCTTGCCATCGAAGGCGCCGGACTGAGCCAGATCGCGCTGCCCGGCATGCTGCTCGCCTTCGGCGTCGGCGCGGTCATCGGCAACATCGCCGGCGGCCAGGCGGCCGACCGTTTCGGCGCCACGCGCACCGTCGGCTGGTCGTTGACGCTGAGCGCGGCCATGCTGGTGATGCTGTCGGTCGTGCCGACCTTCCTGCCGCAGCATATTGCCGGCCCGGCGCTGATGGCGATGATGGTGCCGTGGGGCATCGTCGGCTGGGCTTTCCCGCCGGCGCAGGCCAGCCGCATCATCAAGCTGGCGCCCGATGCGGCCCCGATCGTGCTGTCGCTCAACGGTTCGGCGCTCTATCTCGGCGTGGCGCTGGGCGCGGTGGTTGGCGGGGGCGTGCTGCGCTACGGCGCGCCGGCCGACCTCGGCCTGGTAGCCGCCGCCTTCCCGCTGATCGGGCTTGGCATCGTGCTGGCCGGCCGCTGGGCGGCACGGCCGGTCGCGATGCCGGCTGAGTAGGACCTGTCTTGAACCCGCCGGCCAGCTCAGCTGGCTGGCGGAAGATCAAAATCCAGCGCGGAAATATCATCCAGCGCCGCGCGCAACTTCGCTGCCTTCTCCTTGCCGACCATGTCTTCGAAACGCTGCTGGGCGACCTGCCACAGCTTCATCGCCTCATCGAGCTTGACCAACCCTCGGGGCGTCAGCCGCACCCGCTTGATGCGGCGGTCGGACGGATCGGCGAAGGTCTCGACATAGCCGTCGCGGATCAGCGGCTTCAGCGTGTGGCCGAGCGCCGACAGGTCCATGATCAGGGCAGACGCGATGGCGCCCATCGCCGGCTCGTTGGAGATGTGGATCTGATAGAGCAGGCCCTGCTGCGTGGCTTTCAGGCCCGAGGGCGCCAGCACATCATCGTAGTACTGGCCAATCTTGCGCGTCGCGCGACGCAGCATGGCGTTGTTGCAGAGCGACAGTCCGGGCAGGGCCTCTTTCGACATGGCGATTCCCTCGGCGGCGCGGACATGATGTCCGGCTGCTGGCTGACAAATAATCCCGGATGCGCTCATTGACAAGATAGTGGCATATGCCTACTTCATTAATAGTGGCATATACCACTAAATCAATCAGGCGGCTTGCCGGCAAGGTGAGGGCTGACGTCCACGGTGCTGGCGGCCAGATCGAAGCGAACAGTTCGAGATAGAAGGAACAGGACAATGAGTGGACAGGCAAACAAGGGCACGGCGGTCGTCACCGGCGCGTCATCGGGCATCGGCGCGGTCTATGCGGACCGGCTGGCCGGGCAGGGTTATGATCTCGTTCTGGTGGCGCGCCGCGCCGACCGGCTCGAGGAACTGGCCGAGAAGCTGCGCTACGCCTACGATCGCAAGGTCAGCTTCATCACAGCCGACCTGTCCGATGACGACGACGTGCGCCGTGTAGAGCGGCTGATATCGGCCGACGACAGCGTGACGCTGCTCGTCAACAATGCCGGCCTTGGCGGCCAGCAGGTGGTGGCGACGGCCGACGCCGACGCGGCCGAACGCATGATCAAGGTCAATGTCATCGCCTTGACCCGTTTGACCCGTGCCGTGCTGCCGGGTCTTCTGGCGCGCAACCGCGGCGCCATCGTCAACATCGCCTCGGTGCTTGCCTATGAGACCTCGTTCGGCGGCATCTACAGCGGCACCAAGGCCTATGTCGTCAACTTCACCGAGGCCCTGCACCGCGAGGTCGCGGGCACCAATGTGAAGGTGCAGGTGGTGCTGCCGGGCGCGACCCGGACCGATTTCTGGGAACTCGCCGGCAGCGATATCGACCAGCTCCCGAAGGAAATCATCATGTCCGCCGACGATATGGTCGATGCGGCGCTCGTCGGCCTGGCCAAGGGCGAAGCCGTCACCGTGCCCGCCCTTGCCGATGCCGGCAAGCTGGACACTTTCCTTGGTGCCCGGCAAGCCTTCTACGGCAGCCTGCACGCCGACAAGCCGGCGGCGCGTTACGGGGTGTGAGGTGAGCGAAGAGGCTGGTTCGCTCCGCGAACCAGCACCTCCACCCCGCTCACTTCGTTCGCGACTTGCCGGGGCGAGCCACGGGTCTCGCCCGTCCTTCGGACCCCCACAAGGGCGAGGACGAGCTGCGGCACCCCCTTTGAGGCGTGGAAAAGGCGCGCTCCCTACCTCCCCCTTGTGGGGAGGTCGGACCGCAGGTCCGGGTGGGGGCACTGGCGCGGATTTGGCTTGAGCGTTTCTAAACCGACCGCCACATCGGAATGATCGACGCCGCCAGCACCAGCGCCAGCACGATGTTGAGCGCGCGCCATTGCCACTCGGTCTTGAGCAACCGGGCCAGCACCATGCCGGCCACGCACCAGACGGACAGCGAGATGGCGGCGGTGAGACCGAAGGTCGAGCCGAGCAGCAAGGCCAGCTGTCCCGGGCCGTCGGCCAGGGCGGCGAACGAGGCTGCCGCGCCCAGCCCCATCGCCCAGCCCTTGGGGTTCATCCACTGTATACCGGCACCGCCGAGGAAGCTGTTCGGCCTGGCCATGGTCACGTCGAGATTGGGCGGCCCGGCGCGGCCGATCTTGAGCGCCAGCCAAAGGAGATAGAGCGAGCCGGCGATCTTCATCGCCAGTTGCAGCGAAGGGACAGCAAGCAGCAGGCCGGCGAGCCCAGCGGCGGCCGCGCCCGTCACGGTGGCGAGGCCGGCGGCACTGCCGATCATCAGCGGAACGGACCGGCGAAAGCCAAACTGTGCGCCCGAAGCGGTGGACAAGGTCGTGGCGATGCCTGGTGTGGCGGTGGCCACGAAGGCGAACAGGATGAGCGGCAGGATGGGCTGGAGCATGGGGCGTCCTTCTCGGAGGCTCCATGGTAGGCTTGGACCAACATCAGTAAATGCAATGTTTGTGATATCAGGCATTAGCATTTATAATGCGGATATGATCCGCAATCTCGATACGGCGCTGATGCGCACCTTCGTCACCGTCGCCGACAAGGCCAGCATGACGGCGGCCGCCAATGCGCTGCACCTGACGCAGGGCGCCGTCAGCCAGCAGGTGAAGCGGCTGGAGCAGACGCTGGGCTGCGACCTGTTCGAGCGCGACCGGCGCGGCCTGCGCCTCACGCGGTCGGGCGAGCGGCTGTTCGACAAGGCCAAGCGCCTGCTCAGCCTCAACGACGAGATCTGGGCGGAGATGGCGGGCTCGGCGGTGGCGGGGCAGGTGCGGCTCGGCGTGCCCTATGATCTGGTCGGAACCTTGCTCGCGCCGGTGCTGAAGGCCTATGCGGAGACCTATCCGCAGGTCGAGATCTCGCTGGTTTGCGCCTCGTCGCCGGAACTGGCGTCAGCGCTCGCGGCCGGAACCATCGACCTCGCGGTGATCGAGGAACGGGTCGGCCCGACATCAGGCGAATGCCTGGCCGTGGACCGGCTGGTCTGGGTCGGCGCCAGAGGCGGCACTGCGCGCGCCAAGCGGCCGCTGCCGGTGTCGATCGTCGCCGACACCTGCGCCTTCCGGCCGGCGGTGCTGTCGGCGCTCAACGAGCATGGGCTGGAATGGCGTACCGTGTTCGAGAACGGCAATATCGACGCGACGACCGCAACGGTGCGCTCCGACCTTGCCGTCACCACATGGCTGGCTTCGACCGTGCCGGCCGATCTCGATATCCTGCCGTTCGAGACCGGCCTGCCGCCACTGCCGAATTTTTCAATCAATCTGCATTTGCCAAGGCACGGCGTCGGGCCGGCGGTGCAGGAATTCGCGCGGCATATTCGCGATGGGCTGGCGCGACGGCCTGTCGCGGCCTGAAGGTTGTCGAGAAGGGCTGCCGCCAGGATCCATTACCAGGGTTTAGGCTGCGTGTTTCTTTCGCGAATGGCTTCTTCGGTTTGTGGAACAAGCACGTCCAGATTGTGTGCGGCGTCCGCTTGCACCTTCTCGATATAGGGGCGAAAGGTCTGGTTGTAGTGCTGGAATGCCAGTTCGAAGTTCCCGCCATGCTTCTCAAATGCGCCGGCCAAGGCGGCTGCGCCGATTATGGCCAGCGATCCACCCATGCCCGCGGCTGGTGAGGCGCAGTACGCGGCGTCGCCTACCAGCGCCACCCGGCCCTTTGTCCATGACGGCATTTTTATCTGGCATACCTTGTCAAAGTAGAACGTCCTGGAATGCTCCACTTCCTCCAACAGCTCCGGTATTCTCCAATCCTGTCCGGCGAACTGTTGGGCGATAATTTCCCTCTGTCGCTTCTCGTCGCGATAGTTGTACGGAATCTCGCTGGCGGATGAAAAGCAAAGAACTATGTCCGTCTTGTTGTTGTAGGCGTTAAGCATCACTGCCTTGCCCGGGACGTTATACATCTGAGTGGTATTTTCCTTGATCAGCAGCTTGTTGATGATCGTTATGGAGAAATATTGACCAAGGAAATGCGTGTACCCGGATTCGTCGCCAAATTGGATTTTTCGAACAAGGGAACGATTGCCGTCGCAGCCGAATATCAAGGAAAATGAGCGTCGAGTGCCGTCCCTGAAGGAGACTCGGACATCGTCCGCTGTTTCTTCCAGCCCTTCGATGCTGTTGTTGAAAACGAATTCAACGTCGTCTTTCACGGCATCGAACATGATATCCAGCAAGGTATCGCGCTCGATTTCCCAGTCCTCGTCGGATCCTTCGTTGCCGGGCTCACGATGGAACCATCCTTCGGTGGCATCGTCGGAATTTTTGAATTCGGTGCCTTCCATCACCAGGCAGTTTGCCTGGATCTGTTCGAACAGGCCCATGCGCTTCACGATGTCTATGACATCACCACCGATATTGACTGGCGTCCCGCCTTTCTTGAGGCCTTTTGAGACCTCGACAACCGTCACGGCGTAGCCGAGCTTATTCATCCAATATGCGGTTGCCAGTCCTGCGAAACTGGCACCTGAAACGAGTACGGCTCTGTCTGGCGCGGTTACCGTCGCGGCTTGCGTTTTCATATATTCCATCCGATCATGTACGTAAGATAAATATATATCGAATCTTATGTTGTACTGAGTACATAAATGGAGCCTTGAAGCTTGTCAATGCCGATTGACCGCCGGACCCGGAAGCGCCTTGTGACGCGGCAAGCCATCTCCGATGCTGCCACGCTCCTGTTCATTGAACGCGGCTTCGACAATGTGACGGTGGACGAGATCGCGGAGGCCGCCGACGTCGGGCGGATGACGGTGTTCAATCATTTTCCGCGCAAGGAAGACATGTTCTTCGATCGCGACGAAGAAGGCCGCGAGAAGCTTCTCGATGCCTTGCGCCAGCGTGATACCAATGTCGCTCCAATCGAGGCGATACGCCGGTTCGCTCATCGGGCCGCTACGGAAGACCCGATCTACATAGTCTTCTTTCCAGGAAGCCAGAGCTTCGTGGAGACGATCGAGAAAAGCCCGACCCTTATTGCGCGGGCAAGGGCAATACGCGACGAACTCGCACAGATCGTCACGGTGGCACTCGCCGAAAGCGTGGGGAGAGAACCGACTGATCCCGATGCTCATTTGGCGGCCAATCTGGTCCTGGCAAGTTGGACCGTGGCTTTCATCCAGGCGCATCGGGTCTATCAAGAGAGCCAGGATGCCGAGAAGGCGAAATCCATCTTTCTCTCGGTTATAGACAAGGGAACCAGGGGTATCGAAGCCGCCATGGCAGGCACGCCCTACGCCCAGGCAAGCCTGTCCTGAAGCGCATCGCGACACACTTCAGGTTTGTTTTATGCTCCTCTATTTCCAGTTCCTGCGCCGTTCGAGTTCGGCGTCGGACGGCTCCCCGGTGACAAAGGAGCCGACCTCGATTTCGCCTGATCGCTCGTAGGTCGCGATGATGACGCCGGTGCTGGAGGTCCGCGACCTGGCAAGCCTGAAGGCGGCCGGCATGGCGTCATCGCCGAACAGCCGCTTGCCCTTGCCAAGCAGCAGCGGGAAGATCATCAGCCGGATCTCGTCGATCAGCCCGTTGGCGAGCAGGGTCTGGATCAGATTGCCGGATCCCTGGATGAGCAGGTCAGGACCATCCTCCTGCTTGAGGCGGCGCAATGCCGCGACGATGTCGGGCCCAAGCGGTTGCGTGTTCTGCCAGGTGAGGGTGTCAGGCCGATGCGTCGCCACATATTTGGTCGCCGGGTTGAAGGCATCGGCGATCGGATCTTTCTGATACGGCCAGTACGCGGCGAAGATGTCATAGGTCCTGCGGCCGAGCAGTAGGGCGAAGGGTTTGGAGAAGAGTTCCTCCATTGCCGCGCCGCCCACCTCGTCGAAGTAATGGAAGGTCCAGCCGCCGAACTTGAAGCCGCCAACCGGATCCTCCTCCGGCCCGCCCGGCGCCTGCATGACGCCGTCCAGGCTGACGAAGGTGGCGGCGATGATCTTCCTCATGGTACTCTCCCTTGTTCCATCCACGCCGTCGCGGCCGGACCATGGCCCAAGGACGGGCCGCCCTCGGCCATCCCGACAGGGTTCGCGAAATTTCCGAAAAGCCTGCCCATCGATCCGTCAGGTGCCGGGTTTGGCGCGGAGATTTTTCGATGAGAACCAGACGTCGCCGAAGATGGCCGTGGCGGTGCGGTCCGGCGCCTTGTCGCTCGTCAGCCATATCGAGCGGCTGCGCGCGGCTTGCTCCCGGGTCGGGATCTTCGCCGCAAGATCCGCAACCGAGGCGCCGAAGCATGGGATGAACCAGGAGCGCATGAAGGGATCGCAGGCGAAGCCCTTCTGGGTGCGGGTCACCATCACCGCCAGCGGGACGCGCTCAGCCGGGCGCCAGGGGAAGATTATGCGGCCGCCGGGGCGCAATGCCTTCAGCCATCCGGCCGGAGGGGCGACGACGCCGGCGTTGACATAGATGATGTCGGATGGCGGCAAGGGCGTGGTCACGGCATCGCCATGGACGACAGTCGCGTTGCCGTAAGCTTTGAGATTTCTGCGCGCCAGATCGGCCAACTTGTCGTCGAGTTCGAAAGCGGTGACGGTGCCGCCGGGCGACACCAGCCTGGCGAGCAAGGCTGTGTAGTAGCCGGTGCCGGCACCGATATGGGTGACGGTCTCACCGAGTTTCGGTGCCAGTTTTCCGATCCACATGGCGTGCAGAAACGGCTCGCCATTGTTGATGCCCTTGTCGGCATCGAGCGCCACCAGCACGTTCTGGTAAATATGGGAGGGGTCGGCGCTGGGCGTCGTGACCCTGCCGTTGCCGGCGACGATCGTCCATGGTCCGGGGCCGAGGAAGGCCTCGCGCGGCACGCTGGCGAAAACCTCTTCCAGGCGTGGATCCGATGAGGCGGCATTGGCCGCCATCAGTCGCGCGTAGAATCTCCTGATGTCTTCTATCGTGCTCATAGCGGCAAGATAGCGCGATTTGGCGGTTTGTCTCGCGGTCCGGTGGAGCCTTAGCCGACCCCGAACATAGTGTCGTAGAGCAGCTTGAAATTGAGCACGAGGATGACCGCGGCGACCACCCAGGCGAGGGCCGCCACGGCGCGCGGGATGGCGAGGCTGCCCATCTTGTTGCGGTCGGAGACGAACTGCACCAGCGGAATGACCGCGAAGGGCAACTGCATGGACAGGATGACCTGGCTGAACACCAGCAACTGGCCAGTGCCCTTTTCGCCGTAGAGCGCGGTGACGACCACCACCGGGATGATGGCGAGGCCGCGCGTCAGAAGCCGCCGTGCCCAGTTGGGGATGCGCAGGCGCAGGAACCCTTCCATGATGATCTGGCCGGCAAGCGTCGCCGTCACCGTCGAGTTGAGGCCGGAGGCAAGCAGCGCCACGGCGAACAGGATCGAGGCGATGCCCAGGCCCAGGAGTGGCGACAGCAACTCGAAGGCCTGGCCGATCTCGGCGACATCCTGGTGGCCGGTATCGTGGAAGGCGACAGCCGACACGATCAGGATGGCGGCGTTGACGAACAGCGCCAGCATCAGGGCGATGGTGGAGTCCATCGTCGCCCATTTGACGGCGTCGCGCTTGCCTTTTTCCGTGCGCTCATAGGCGCGGGTCTGCACGATCGAGGAGTGCAAATAGAGATTGTGCGGCATGACGGTGGCGCCGATGATGCCGATCGCGATGTAGAGCATCGCCGGATTGGTGACGATCTCCGGTGACGGCACGAACATCGAATGCAGGATCGTGCCGGCCGGTGGGGCGGCGACGAAGATCTGGATGGCAAAGCAGCTGAAGATGATGATCAAAAGCGCGATGACGAAAGCTTCGAGATAGCGGAACCCCTTGTTCATCAGGAGCAGCACCAGGAAGGCGTCGAGCGCGGTGAGTATGGCGCCGCCGATCAGCGGAATGCCGAACAGCAGCTGCAATGCGATCGCCGTGCCGATGACTTCGGCGAGGTCACAGGCGATGATGGCGAGTTCGCAGGCGATCCACAGCACGAAATTGACTGGGCGCGGATAATAGGCGCGGCAGGCCTGGGCGAGATCGCGGCCGGTGGCGATGCCGAGGCGTGCGGCCAGCGCCTGCAGCAGGATCGCCATCAGGTTGGACAGCATGATGACGAACAAAAGCGTGTAGCCGAACTGGGCGCCGCCGGCGAGGTCGGTCGCCCAGTTGCCGGGGTCCATATAGCCGACCGAAACCATGTAGCCGGGGCCCATGAAGGCGAACAGACGGCGGAACCAGACGCCGGAACTCGGCACCGCGACGGAGGAATTGACCTCGCGCAGGCTGGGCTGGTCATCCTCGTCCCGTCCGGCGAACCGCCATTCGGACCGGGTGGCTGTAACGTCTGTTTCTGACATGGAAAGGCTTTCCGCGACTTCCGGGGGATGTCCGCAACCTATGCCATGGCTCAACATTATGCAATAGGCTATATTTCATTGTCGGTGCTTTTTAGCGGATGCTCCGAACCGCGTGTGCAAGCGCCAATCTGAAACGCTGGTTGCGCCCGTGGGGGAATGCAAATAAACGGCCTGAAGAATCAGAGCCCGTGCTATAAAAGCGCCGACGGCCAAACTCCCGAGGAGGAGCGCGCATTGGCGCTAAAGAACAGACCGGTTCCGCGCGAGCCATTGCCCGACGCCGATGTCCATTCGGAAGGGTTCAGGCAGACGCGCGAAGCGCGCCGCAGCGCGCTGGTCGAGGACTATGTCGAGCTGATCGCCGACCTGATCGAGGATGGCAACGAGGCGCGCCAGGTCGACATCGCTGCGCGGCTCGGCGTCGCCCAGCCGACAGTGGCCAAGATGCTGACGCGACTGTGCGCCGACGGGCTCGTTTCGAGAAAACCCTATCGCGGCGTGTTCCTGACCGATGCCGGCCGCAAGGTGGCGGAAGAAAGCCGCATCCGCCACCAGACGGTGGAAGCCTTCTTGCGTTCGCTGGGCGTCAGCGCCGAAACGGCGCGCATCGATGCCGAGGGCATCGAGCACCATGTCAGCGCCGAGACGCTGGAAGCATTTCGCAAGGCGATGACCGCGCCGCGCTAGGCCGCTCAGCCGTTCTCGGACGGCGGCCGGAACCACCGCACCTTACGCACGTTGCTCCTGACATCGCGCTGATGTCGCACAAAGGGAGGAAGCAATGGGCGTTGAACAAGCACCGACCGCCAAGGGCAAGCAAGCCGCCAAAGGGTTGAAACAGGCGGCGGCGAAGGACGAGCGCAAGACCGAGGCCGAGACCGGTCATCCCCTGAAGAAGGGCGCCGCGCGCTTCGAGGAACGCTCGAAAAGCTCCGACGGCAAGAGTGCCGGTGCAAAGCAGAAGGGCTGAGGCCGGGCCGGCCTCAAGGCGCCCGCATCTTCACTCCCGCACATCCTGCACCCAGCTTCTGGGATGGCCGTCGACGCGGAACTGGAAGATGAAGTAGGGCGGGATGCAGGTGCCCTCGCCAGGCTTGGCCTCCGGCAAATCGTCATAGCCGGCGGTGCAGATATAGTCCTCGCGGCAAGGGTGTGCCTTGTCGCAGGCGCGCAGGCCGGCGGTCTTGGTGAATTCCCTGGTGCAGAATTTGTGGTCCTTGCCGGATGCGACGCAGTCGTTGAAGCCGGTCTTGGCCAGCCGGCCGCATGTCGCTTCGTCGGGAAGCTTGTCGCAGGTCGCCTTGCGCAGCATGCCGCCGGGAAACCCGCCGGTCTTCTGTTCGGGGTTGTCGTAGCGCTGCCGCGCGGCGCCATAGCCGGCGAGTTTCACCAACGGCTTCTTGTCCCGCGCGGGGTCGATGCCGCATGCCTTGGCGGTGGCCGGCGACAGGCGGCAATACTGGTCGTTGCCCCATGTCGACATTTTTATCTCGCCGAACTCGACGGGATCGCCGACCGCGGTGCCCTTCTCGCTGACGCAGGTGCCGAAGCCCGGATGGATGGCGCTTTCATGGACGCCGGCGCAACGCAGGCCGGCACCGCAGGTCCAGTCCTTGAAGCTTGCGTCGTCACCGCGATAGCAGATCGAGCCCCAGCCATTGTAGAGGTCGGTGCCCTTCAGCGCTTCGGCATATTTCTGGTCCGGACGGGCGGCGAAGCCTCTAGTGAAATCCGGATGGCCGCCGGCGGCGAATTGCTCGACGATGGCGCGGCGGCGCGGCAGGTCGGCGAAGAACACCGCCGAGCCCGGCACGAAGACGGCATTGCGGCGCGGTTCACTGGCGGGGTCGGCGCCGGTGTAATGGAAGCCGGCAATGCCATGCGTCTGGTGGCAGCCGGTGCAGCTCATTTCGTTGAGCCGTAGATTGAAGCCGGCCACCGACTTGATGCTGGCGAGCGTGTTGCCCCGGGCGACATAGTCCCGCAGCGCCTTGTCGATATCGGCGTCGTCGACCAGCCCATAGGCGATGTTGTTCTGCGAGCGGCTCAAGCCTCCGGGCGCGACGGATACGGCGCTCTTGCTCAGGAACTTCTCGTCGATCACGAGCCGGCCATGGTCGAGGTCGTAGATGTTGCGGTCGGTGAGCAGCCATTTGGCGAAGGACTTGACGTCGGCCAGCACCGTTGCCCGGTCGATCTGGTTCTCCATCTTCGCTTCATGGAAGCTCGAGGTCGCCGGGTCCCATTTGAAGATCTTCAGGAGATATTCGGCATGGCCGCCGAAATCGCGCCGCGTCGAGGCCGACAGCCGCAGCACCTGCATGTTGAGTTCGAGCCGCATGATCTGCGAGGAATTCAGCATCGCGCCGGACAGCGGCCCTTCGTCGGAACGCAGCCAGGCCGCCAACTGCTCGGGCGGCAGGTCCTTCTGGCCGGCTGCCAGCCAGCGCTGAGCGACGTCGGCGCAGGATACGTCGGCGGCACGTGGCAAATCCTTCGAGGCACGGGCCTGCGCTCGTGTCGGCTTGGCATTGAACACCAGGCTCATGGTCAGCGGCAGGCGCGATGAGATGCGCTGTGCGACCTTTCCCTTGGCCGGCTTCTCGGCGACCGAATAGTGGAAGCGGTAGATCAGCCTGATCTCGCCGCATTCGGTGTGGCCGAGATAGCCGCGATCCATGCGGTTGACGACGCCTGTCAGGTCGAGCGTCGAGCCGTCGTCGTCGATGTATTTGGGATTGAACTTCTGGCTGGTGTCCTTCGATCTGGCCATGGCGGCGACATAGGGGTCGGGGCTGGTCTTCGGCTCGTCCGATATCTCCTGCTTGACCGTGTCGCGTACCGTGGCCAGCGCCGGCACTGAAAACAGGCCGTGATTGTCAACGTCGCGAGTGAGACCGAGCGCGGGTCCGAGCAGCCGGCTGATCGACAGGCCGCCACGCTCAAGTGCCTGCAAGGTGGCGGGGTCGGTGACGGCAACGCTGGAATCCAGCGTCACCGCGCCGGCGCCTGGCAGGCCAAGGCAGAACAGCGCTGCCAGCAGCGACAGGAATTGACCGACCCTCTTCAAGTCTCGCACGCCCCCGGTTTGCGGGCGATGCTACAGGCCTTGCGGGCTCTCGGCCAGAGCACCATGCCAGGCACCCCGGCGGTCTCGAAAAATGCTGTGACTTGGCGCAACCATTGGGCTAATTGTTTGTTGGGTTGAGCCGGCCTGCCGGAGCAACGGGAAAGTTTGCAGCGCGAGGAGTTGCCATGCTCTGGAGAGGCCGTCGTCAGAGTGACAATATCGAGGACGACCGCAGCGACAGCGGCGGTGGTGGGATCGGCGGCGGCGGCCAGTTCCGTCTCCCGATCGGCGGCCGTACCGGTGGCGGCGGCAGTATCCTCTTCGTCATCCTGGTGGTGATCGCCGGATGGTATTTCGGCTTCGATCCCTCGGCGATCCTGGGCGGTGGCGATGGTGGCCTGTTGCCGGGTGGTGGCGGCCAGATCACTGACAACAGCGGTGGCCAGGACAGCGGCACGGCACCCGCCAATGACGAAATGAAGCAGTTCGTCGCAACCGTGTTGGCCGAGACCGAGGACACGTGGACCGGCATCTTCAAGTCGCAAGGGCTGACCTATGAGGACCCCAAGCTGGTGCTGTTTTCCGGCCAGGTGCGTTCGGCGTGCGGCTTTGCCTCGGCGGCCGCGGGGCCGTTCTATTGTCCCGGTGACCACAAGGTCTATCTCGACATGACCTTCTTCCAGCAGCTCGACCAGCAGTTCGGCGCTTCCGGCGAGTTCGCCCGGGCCTATGTGGTCGCCCATGAGGTCGGCCACCACGTGCAGAACCTGACCGGCATCATGTCCAAGTTCAACCAGATGCGGCAAGGCATGAGCGAAGCCGACGCCAACCAGCTGTCGGTGCGCATCGAACTGCAGGCCGATTGCTTCGCCGGCGTGTGGGCTCACTACACCGCGCAGAAGGGCATATTGGAACAGGGCGACATCGAAAGCGCGCTGAATGCCGCCAAGCAGATCGGCGACGACACGCTGCAGAAGAAGATGCAGGGCTATGTCGTGCCGGAAAGCTTCAACCACGGCACCTCGCAGCAGCGCCAGACCTGGCTGGCGCGCGGCTACAAGAGCGGCAAGCTTTCGGACTGCAACACGCTGAGCGGCCCGATCTGAGCACTCGCATCATGGCAATACACTGACGGCGAAGACGGCGTCAGTGAGTGTCAGGATCGGCGATTTCCGCCTGTTCTTGCATTGTTCCTTTTGGCGGGCTCGCCTATAAGGTGCGTCCGCCTGCGCCCCAGGGCGGCCGGAGGAGCTTGACCATCATGATCGACCCCAAAACCGCCAGGCGGGGCCTCGCGCTGGTTTTCACCACGCTGCTGCTCGACATTATCGGGTTCGGCATCATCATGCCGGTGCTGCCGGCCTATTTGCAGGAATTGACCGGGGTCGGCGTCAGCGAGGCGGCCATCGAGGGTGGCTGGCTGTTCTTCGTCTATGCCGCCATGCAGTTCTTCTTCGCACCCATCATGGGCGGCCTGAGCGACCGCTTCGGGCGGCGGCCGATCCTGCTTGCCTCGGTGCTGACCTTTTCCATCGACAATCTGATCTGCGCTATCGCCTGGTCCTATCCGATGCTGTTCATCGGGCGTGTTCTGGCCGGCATTTCAGGCGCCAGCTATTCGACGACATCGGCCTTCATCGCCGACATCTCGAACGACGAGAACCGGGCAAAGAATTTCGGCCTGCTTGGCATCGCCTTCGGCGTCGGCTTCGTCATCGGACCGGTGCTGGGCGGATTGCTCGGCACGTTCGGACCGCGCGTGCCGTTCTATTTCGCCGCCGGGCTCGCTTTCGTGAACTTCCTGATCGCGATGGTCTTTCTGCCGGAAACGCTCGATGAAAAGCATCGCCGCCGCTTCGAGTGGAAACGCGCCAACCCGGTCGGCACGCTTCTGCAGATGCGCCAATATCAAGGCATCGGCTGGATCGGGCTCGTCTTCTTCCTGATGACGCTCGGCCACATGATGTACCCGGCGGTGTGGTCGTTCGTATCCAGCTATCGTTATGGCTGGAGCCAGCAGCAGATCGGCTTCTCGCTCGGCGCCTTTGGCCTGTGTGGCGCGATCGTCATGGCAACGGTGCTGCCGCGCGTGGTCACGAAGCTCGGTGAATGGAAGACGGCGGCAATCGGGCTGACCTTCACGGCTGCCAGCGCCTTCGGCTATGCCTTCGCCACGCAGGGCTGGATGGTCTACGCGGTGATCGTCGTGGGTTGCCTGGAGGCCTTGGCCGATCCGCCCTTGAGGAGCCTCGCCGCCGCCAAGGTGCCGCCTTCCGCACAAGGCGAACTGCAGGGCGCGATGACCTCGATCTTCTCGATCACCTCCATCATCACGCCGCTGCTCTACACGGCGATCTTTTCCTGGTTCACGGGGCCCGGCGCGCCCGTGACCTTCGGCGGTGCACCCTATCTGGTCGGTGCGTGCTTCCTGGTGCTGGCGCTCATCGTCTTCGTCACCAGGGTGGCGAGACCGGCGACGATCACAAATGCCACGACCGACGTCGCGGAAGATGGAGCACAGGCATGAGCCATGACAACCGCATGGTGCTGACCACAGACGGGGTGTCGCTGTCGCGGCTGGTCTTCGGTGCCTGGCGCCTGCTCGACGGCGACGCCCGCCCTGATGCCGATCAGGTCGGGAGGCTGATCGGTGCCGCTGTCGATCTCGGCCTGACCAGTTTCGACCACGCCGACATCTACGGGAATTACGAGGTGGAGGCGGCGTTCGGCGCCGGGCTGGCGCGCTGGACAGGCAAGCGCGAGGAGATCGAGCTGATCTCGAAATGCGACATCATGCTGGCCTCGGCCAACCGGCCGCGGAACCGGCTGAAACACTACGACACCAGCGCCGCCCACATAACCGCCTCGGTCGACCGCTCGCTCGGCAATCTCGGCACCGACTATCTCGACCTGTTGCTGCTACACCGGCCTGATCCGCTGATGGATGCCGACGAGACGGCGTCGGCACTGGCCGCGTTGGTCAAGGCGGGCAAGGTGAGGGCGGTCGGCGTCTCGAATTTCACGCCGTCGCAGTTCGATCTGCTGGCCTCGCGGCTGCCGTTTGCGCTCGCCACAAACCAGATCGAGATGTCGGTGCTGAAGACATCCGCATTGACCGATGGCAGTCTCGACCACGCGCAGCGCCTGGGCTACGCACCGATGATCTGGTCGCCGCTCGGCGGCGGCTCGCTGTTCACCGGCAAGGAAGCCAGGGAAGCTCGCGTGCGGGCAGCACTGGCGGAGGTTGCCGCCGAAGTCGGGGCCGGCGATCTCGCCACTGTTGCCATCGCCTGGTTGCTACGCCATCCGGCCCGGCTGGTGCCGGTGCTCGGTTCGATGAAGCCGGAACGGTTGGCCGCCATGGTCAAGGCGCTCGGTATCGTGCTCGACCGCCAGCAATGGTTCGCGATCCTGGAGGCGAGCGAAGGCCGGCCGGTGGCGTGAGGGTGGGCATTTGCCGAGGTTGTGAGGCGTTCGCGCCGCCCCTCATTGCCCTGCCGGGCGTTCGTCACTCGAAAAGCCAAGCAATTGGCTTTTCGTCCGCTTCGCGCACCGCTCCTCAACTCCCCGTGTAGTGACGGGGAGAAAGACGCTGTATCGCCGCTCGGATCGAGTTAAGCCCGCTCGGCCAGCAATTCCTCGCCGCGCTTTTGCCGGATCAGGTTGACGAAGCGGCGGAACAGATAGTGCGAATCCTGCGGGCCAGGCGAGGCCTCGGGGTGATGCTGGACCGAGAACACCGGACGGCCGGTGAGCGCAATGCCACAGTTCGAGCCGTCGAACAGCGAGACATGGGTTTCCTCGACACCCTCGGGCAACGAGTCGGCATCGACGGCGAAGCCGTGATTCATCGACACGATCTCGACCTTGCCGGTGGTGTGGTCCTTGACCGGATGGTTGGCGCCATGATGGCCCTGGTGCATCTTGGCGGTCCTGCCGCCGAGCGCCAGCGCCAGCATCTGGTGGCCGAGGCAGATGCCGAACACCGGGATGTCGGTCTTCAACAGATCCTGGATGACCGGCACGGCATAGTCGCCGGTGGCTTCCGGATCGCCGGGGCCGTTGGAGAGGAAGATGCCGTCGGGCTGCATTGCGAGGATTTCCTCGGCACCAGTCTTGGCCGGAACCACGGTCACCTTGGCGCCAAGGCCGGCGAGCAGCCGCAAAATGTTACGCTTGACGCCGTAGTCGATGGCCACGACGTGCAGCGACGGATCTGTCTGTTCGCCAAAGCCTTCGTTCCACACCCAGGGCGTCTCGCGCCAGACCGAGGACTGGCCCGAGGTGACTTCCTTGGCGAGGTCGAGCCCGATCAGACCCGACCATGCGGCGGCGCGCTGCTTCAGGTCGTCGAGGTCAAAGACGCCGTCCGGCGCATGCGCGATGACGGCGTTGGGCATGCCCTTTTCGCGGATCAGCGCGGTCAGCGCGCGGGTGTCGATGCCCGACAGTGCGACGATGCCGCGCCTCTTCAGCCACTGATCGAGATCGCCGGCGGCGCGGTAGTTGGACGGATTGGTGACATCGGCCTTGAACACGGCGCCGACGGCGCCGGCGCGGGCGGCCGGATTGAGATCCTCGATGTCCTCGCCATTGGTGCCGATATTGCCGATATGCGGGAAGGTGAAGGTGACGATCTGGCCGGCATAGGAGGGGTCGGTGAGGATTTCCTGATAGCCGGTGAGTGCGGTGTTGAAGCAGACCTCGGCGACGGCGGAGCCGGTGGCACCGAGCCCGCGGCCCTCGATGACGGTCCCGTCGGCCAGCACCAGAAGGGCGGTCGGCTTTTCGGTGGCCCAAGGTGGGGTCAGCGCGGGCGTCGTCTCGGCCATGGCGGCACTCCTATCAGGCTGCGCGCTGCAAAGGCCCGGCGGGCCATCCGCGCAGCAAACGGCGCGGAGCGGCGATTTCGCGGCCTCCACGCATTCAAGCTTCAGTTCATGCAAGGCCCAGTACATAGGGGAAGGGGGCAGGGCGGTCAATGATCATGCGAAATGCCGCCCTGATTTATTTCATCAAGCAATATCAGAGGCTTGAACCACAATATCTGGGTTTGCCTTGGCCAGGCCCCGGCGCTATTGTCCGCGCCGACCGAAGGAGAAAGCATCATGCGCGGAAAAATCGCCGAATCCCTGAAGAGCGCGATGAAGGCGCAGGACAAGCACCGTCTGCCGACATTGCGGCTGATCCAGGCCGCCATCCATGATCGCGACATCGCCAATCGCGGTGCCGGCAAGGATCCCGCCAGCGACGAGGAGATCCTGCAGATCCTGGCCAAGATGGTGAAGCAGCGCGAGGAATCGGCCAAGGCGTTCGAAGACGGCAAGCGGCCGGAACTGGCGGCGCAGGAGCGCGGCGAGATGGAGATCATCCGCGGTTTCCTGCCGACCCAGCTCGATGATGCCGCGATCACGGCCGCGGCGCGCCAAGCGATTGCCGAGACCGGTGCCGCCAGCCAGAAGGACATGGGCAAGGTGATCGCGGCGCTGAAGCAGAAATATGCCGGCCAGATGGATTTCGGCAAGGCGAGCGGCATCGTCAAAGGGCTTCTGCAGTGAGCCCAGGCGTTCTGGCCGTAGGCGCCACCAATGTTCAGGAGCCACCTGGTCCGCGATGTCGGTTACCTTCTCGACCTGGATCCATCTGTGCGCGAGTGGTCGTGTCTCTCGCAGGTTCTCCGCTGCGTCGGCTGTACGGTGCTCATCGCAGTGATCCCCAGCAGCGGAGTTGCCGCCAACGTTGCGCCTGTCATATCACGTCGGTTCATTTTCAACGCCTTGATCGGTCGTGAAACTTTGACCGCTTGCCGAGGGAGGCAGGAAGCGGCTGTCGAGCCATCACATGAAACCAATCATCAATCCTGAGCCGTCGGCCGTATGACGATGCTGCCGACGTCCACATCGGCCGGTTGCTCGATCGCGTAGGCGACACCGCGAGCGATAGCATCGGGCGAGATGGCGAGGTGGCCGATGCGCCTGCCCATGGCTTCCTTGACGGCCGGATCAGTCATTGAATCTGCAAAGTTCGTCGAGATCATGCCTGGTGATATTTCGGTAACCCTGAGGTGTGGTCCACTCTCCTGCCTCAGGGCTTCGGTGATGGTGCGCACGGCATTCTTCGTCGCCGCATAGACGCCCATGGTCGGGAGGATTTTGATCCCGGCCGTCGAGACAATATTGATGATGTGCCCTGACTGCCGACGTTGAAACACTGGCAGCGCAGCAGCGATGCCATAGAGCGTGCCGCGCAGATTGACATCGATCATGGCGTCCCAGTCTTCCACGCGCAGAGCATCGAAGCGCGATATGGGCCCAATCCCTGCATTGTTCACGATGACGTCGAGCTTGCCGTACTGCTCGATCGCCAAACCGACGAGGGCCTCGAGATCGCCGCGCTGGCGGACGTCGGTCGTCTTGTATACGGCCTTGCCCCCCGCGGCCGCGATCTCGTCGACTACGGCGGCCAGTTCATCCTTGCGGCGGGCGCCGAGCACGACGAACGCCCCACGTCGCGCGAGAAGTTTTGCTGTCGCACGCCCAATCCCGCTGCTTGCGCCTGTGATGGCGATGACCTTGTCCACTATGCTCATTGCAATTCTCCTTCACGACAGAGATAAGGCATCGGTCAAGATTTTATATAACGGAATGTCCATGATTTTATCGCAATCGTCTAACACGACGACTGATCCTCTATCCGACGTGTTGCTCGCCCTCGGCGCGACAGTGACTCGCCGCACCCGGCTGGAAGCCACGGGACAGTGGGCCCTCGAATTTCCGGCTCTTGATCGACTGAAGTTCGTGGCGCTGTTGAGAGGAACCATCTGGTTGATCGTGCCGGGGCAAGACGCTCAACCGATGAGCGCAGGTGACGTCTGCCTGATCGGACGCACGACCTACGCGGTGGCCAGCGACCCGACACTGCCGCCTCTCGACGGTCGAGCCCTCTATGACGGCCGCGACGCCGTGCGTCTTGGTGGCGACGAGACAATCGTCCTCGGTGGAAGCGTCACGTTCTCGCCGGGAAACGCGGACTTCCTGCTCGACATGCTGCCGGGCTTCCTGCTGGTTCCTCGGTCCTCGACGGCATCTGGTGCGGTGACGACAATCCTCACGCTTTTGAATGGCGAAATGGAACGGGCCGCCATGGGAAGTCAGATCGTGAGTGCCCGCCTAGCCGATGTGCTTCTGGTGGAGGCGATCCGCGCCTACGCGGAAGGAGCACAGGGCATCCAGACCGGATGGCTTGGCGCACTCTCGAATCCAGGGCTCGGCCGCGTGCTCCGCGCCGTTCATGGAGATGTTGCCCGGCCATGGACGGTGGCGCAACTCGCCAGTGTGGCCGGCATGTCGCGAGCAGCCTTCTCGGCAGCGTTCACCCGCCAAGTGGGACAGCCGCCGCTCGGCTATGTGCGGGCGTGGCGCCTTGCTCTCGCTCATGCGGCGTTGGCCCGTGGCGATGCTGACATAGCAGGCATCGGCAGTAAGCTCGGCTACATGTCGCAGAGTGCTTTCACCCACGCCTTTCGCCGCGCCTTTGGCACTACCCCGAAAACTGTCGCGCGAGCACGATGATCGGCGACGGCCAACGAACCGGTCATCGGTCTCGACCGGAAAGGTTTGGCTGGCCTGTTCGCCGCCGTTCGCGATGCCGAGCTTCGGAGTACGGTAGCGCTGATCAACCGGCCGGCGCTGGTGATCGCCGGCCAGCACGACACGGTGACGGCGGCATGGCGAATTGATCGCCGCAGCCGTGCCGGCGCGAAGCTGCTTTTCCTGCCTGCGGTTACCTGTCGAACGTGGAGTATCGGGCAGAGTTCATAGAGGCCGTACTCGATTTCTTGCGCTGACCGAGAGTCTGGTCTCGTGAGGTCTGCTGTCTCGCGACCTGGAGCAGCGACCTCACGGCGCCTTGCACATCGGCAGCGGCTGCACGGGTGGGGCGGGGTGATCCTTCTTGTACTGGGCGATCACCGGCTCGAGGGTTTTTCGCGGCCAGAATTTCGGCGCGCCGATTTCCTTGAGGCATGATGCGTTCCAATAGGGCGCCTCGCCGGATGGCGAATGGCCTTTGGCCGCCTGCGCGACGGCGGCGATGTCGCGCGATTCCGGATAGATGTAGAGTGTCGTCGGATTGTCCTTCACCATCGCGATGATCTGCCGCGCGTCCGCCGGCGACCAGCTGGTGCAGCCATTGCTGCGGCCACCGGCATACTCGACCAGCTTGCCGAACGGTACCAGGCCATCATGGTCGGCATAGGAGCTGTTCGGGCTTTTGCGCATGCACGTGGCGCGCAGCACTTGCGCGGCATGGCCGCCGATCACCCGTTGTCTCGCATTGGCGGCTTCGCCCTCGCCGTCGAACTGGATGAAGGTGCGCAGGAAGGCGGCATCCTGTTTCGCGCCGGTGCTGTAAAAGCCCTTGAAGGAGGTTTTTGCCTCGCGGGTGACATAGGCGCCGCCGGCGGTCAGCTCCGAATCCATGGCATTGCCGAAGTTCTTGGAGCAGCGCCTGCCATTTGAAAAATCGGCCGTGCCTTTCAGGTTTTTTCCGCTGCCGTGACCTGACGCGATGGCGCGAAACGATTGGCTGGCCTCGCAGACGACATAATACCGGCGCCCCAGCACGCCATTGCCGAGATCGCCGGGACGTGTCGCGTCCATGGCGAAGTAACAGGGATTCCTGACCGCGCCTTGCGCCACCTTTTTCAGGTAGAGCGCACGCGCCCGCTCCAGCACCACGGCCGAGATCTGGCCGTCGTTGTCGCCGACATGGGCCTGCAGCCAGGCCGGAACAGCTGATGGCTGCAAAGCGGCGAAGGATCGGGCCGTCGCCGTCAAGGCGATGACGATGACAAGAAGGCTCAGGGTGACGACCACACCCAATGGGATAGATCTCAACCGCACCGGATCAATCCTCCTGCCGAAGCCATGCGAATCCTTGCGGCGTCATGTCCGCGACCAATCATAAAATGTCCCGCGCCCATCTGCGAGACACATCTTGTTTAGCTTGCCTGCAGCGATCGTTTTGCCATCGGCCAGCGGGATGGCGCACTGCGGGGACGCCTGCGCGCCACCAAGCCAAACTGGACAGGCTGGGAGGACGATCTATAACTACCGAGCGCAAAATAATTATGGATCGTCTGAAATGGATCCCCTCAGTGACATTATTGCCCTTTTGCAGCCCAGCACGGCGATTTCCAAGCCCATCAAGGGGCGTGGCCGATGGGGCGTGCGTTACGCCGCTTATGACGCGCCTGGCTTTACAATAATCGTGGAGGGCGCGTGCTGGATCGCCTTTGCGGGGCAGGATCCGGTCAAGTTCGAAAAGGGAGACTTCCTCCTTCTGCCTTCCACGCCGGCTTTCTCGCTCAGCAGCCACCCAGGCATCGACTGTGAGCTTCGGACGCCGATGGACGTTGCCATCCAGCATGGCGAGCAAGATGGAGACCCGGATTTTGTCGCGCTCGGCGGGACGTTTCGAATCGAGCCGGTCAATGCCGCGCTCCTGCTCGCGCTCCTTCCGAGCGTCATCCACGTGCCGGGATCGCAGGGGCGCTCCTCCAGGCTTGGCAGGGTCATCGGCCTCATCATGGAGGAATGCGAGAACGAAGATCCGGGCAAGGAAATGGTCTTGCAGCGACTGCTCGAGGTTCTGCTCGTCGAAGCGCTGCGATGGCGTGGCATTGGTTCCGGCGCGGCCGGCCTGCTCGACGGGATGCGGGATCCGGCGCTGGCGCGCGTGCTCCGCGCCATGCACGAGGATGTCCGGGCGGGTTGGACGGTCGCGGAACTCGCCAGGATCGCGGGACTCTCGCGGTCGGCCTTCGCGGCTCGCTTCGTGGACGTGCTCGGTTGCGGCCCGATCGAGTACCTGGCCCGCTGGCGCATGGCGCTGGCGAAGGATGCTCTCATTCGCGGCTCAAAAACCCTGGACAAAATAGCCGGTGAGATCGGTTACGAGTCCGCCAGCGCCTTCAGCACTGCTTTCAGGAAACGGCTTGGTTGTTCACCGGGAAAGTTCGCCCGCGACGGTGGCGCTCGCTTGACCGCATAAGCCGTGCCTCGCGCGGCTGGCCTCTTCAAAAGTTCACTTACTCCCGCCCAGTATGAGTTATTTTTGGACAGTTGGAAATAAAAATAGGACTATTGATTATAGATCGTCTGCGTTGGCAAGCCTAAAAAAGGCGCATTGAAACCAACGGAGCTTAGCATGCAAACGATCCTGATCACCGGCTGTTCATCTGGCTATGGCCTTGAGACAGCCCGCCATTTTCTCGTCAACGGGTGGAACGTCATCGCCACCATGCGGACACCGCGGGAGGACATACTGCCGCGCTCGGAGCGCCTGAGGATCCTGCCGCTGGACGTCACCAGCGAGGCCAGCATCTCGGCGACCGTCGAAGCCGCGGGTCCGATCGATGTTCTTGTCAACAATGCGGGCATCGGCGTGGTCGGCGCCTTTGAAGCGACGCCCATGTCGCACATCCGCAAGGTCTTCGAGACCAATACGCTTGGCGTGATGGCCATGGCGCAGGCCGTGATTCCGCAGATGCGCGAGCGCCGGTCCGGCGCGATCGTCAACGTCACCTCAAGCGTCACCCTCGCTGCAATGCCCCTGGCGGCCGCCTACACCGCCAGCAAGCAGGCCATCGAGGGCTTCACCGGATCGCTCGCGCACGAACTTGCCTATTTCGGTATCCGCGCAAAGCTGGTCGAGCCGGGATACGCGCCGACAACACGGTTTACGCAAAATACTTCGGTGCGCATCGAAGACATGATCCCGGAGGCCTATGCCGATTTCGCGGCCCCTATCTTCGCGGCCTTCGCCCAGCCCGCGCTGACCACCAAGGAAAGCGACGTTGCCGAGGCCATCTGGGCCGCTGTCCACGACACTTCGGGCAAACTCCGTTTTCCGGCAGGCCAGGATGCGGTCGCCCTGGCAAACGCTGGCTGAAGTCTCCCGGTGCCCGTGCGGGGTGCAACGATTTTCGCTCCGCCAATTCTACGTCGGTTCGGATTGGGCTATCATCTGATTCTGGCGTGGCCCACGCCTCCTCCCTCCACCGGGAAAGCATTCGTTCATGCGGGGCACTCTCATCACCGAACCGACTGTTCGAGCACCAGGCATAAGGAGGGGTTGCGGAAACTGCTCGCACCAGGAGGTTTTTGAGATGATTCTATCCGCGCCCGTCTACCATCTGAAACGTCAAGCCAGGCTGTTGTCGCGCGAGGCAAAAATCCCGCTCCACCAGGCGCTTGACCGGATTGCCGCGCAAGAGGGATTCGCCAGTTGGAGCCTGCTTGCGGCGAAGCTGTCCGAGACGGCGCCCGCCAGCAGGTTGTTCGCGCAACTGACACCTGGTAATCTTGTTCTGGTCGGCGCGCGACCGGGCCATGGCAAGACGCTGATGAGCCTCGAACTGGCGGTCGAAGCGATGAAGTCGGGCCATCGCAGCGTGTTCTTCACGCTGGAATATACGCAACGCGATGTGCTGGAGCGGTTCCGCGCCATCGGCGTCGACCCGTCCCGTTTCGACCGGCTGTTCGAGTTCGACACTTCCGATGCCATCAGCGCCGGTTATATCGTCAGGGTGTTGGGGTCGGCGCCGCGCGGCACGCTGGCGGTCATCGATTATCTGCAACTGCTCGATCAGAAACGAGAGAACCCCGGCCTGATGGACCAGGTGCGCACGCTGAAGGCTTTCGCGCGCGATAGCGGCGTGATCCTGGTCTTCATCTCGCAGATCGACCGGTCCTACGATCCCGCGAAGAAGCCGGTCCCGGATATCAGCGATGTTCGCCTGCCCAACCCGCTTGATTTGTCCCTGTTCGACAAGGCCTGCTTCCTGAACGAGGGCGAGATCCGCTTCCAGGCGGCTTGAGCGCTCCAGCGGCCAAGGCTATCCCTGCGTGACTGGGAGAGCGTGGATCATGGTCGAGATCGTCAAACCGGCGCTTGAACATCTGCCGTCCTACAAGGCGGCGCTCGAGCGCGGCTGGTCGCCGGACAATGTCCGGCTCATGGAGGCAACGCGCGAGCAACTTGCGGCGATAGAGGATGATCCGGTGGCCTTCCTGGCCAGCCTCGATGATCCCGAAGCCAGGGGCGCCCCGATCTCCTTGCCCGATGGCACGCAAGTGCCGCGCCTGCCGGGATTCCGCCGCTGGATCTGGGATGGCGAGGCGTCAGGCTCGATCGGCTTTCGCTGGCAGAAGGGGACGGCGATGCTGCCGTCGCATGTGCTTGGCCATATCGGCTATGCGGTAGTGCCCTGGAAGCAGCGGCGCGGCTACGCCACCGAAGCCTTGCGGTTGATGCTCGACGAGGCAAGGGCGGTCGGGCTTCCCTATGTCGAGATCACCGCCAAGCCGGGCAATCCGGCGTCACACAAGGTGATCCTGGCCAATGGCGGCAAGCTCGTCGAGCGCTTCTTCGAGGACGCCGCCTATGGCGGGGTGGAGAGCCTGCGGTTCCGGATCGATTTGTAGGCCGCCTCGTCGCCAGAGCGGTTCAGCGTTTCACGGAATCGCAGAACCGCTCTAAGCGCTACGTGCTTGTCCCGGAAAAACCGTTACACTTTTCCTGGAATTGCTTTAGGCCTGAGCGCGCAGCCAGTCGGCCAGCGATGCGCGGTGCTTGCCGGCCCTGCCGGTGAAGGCCTCGGCCGACAGCATGGAGTTCAGCACGGCCTCCTGGGTGGCTTCCGCCGCCGCCCGAAAAAGGAGGTCGATGCGCGCTTCGTTGAGCGCCAGCAGTGGTACAAGATCGCGGCCTTCATCGTGGTCGACCAGATTGCCGGTGCTGAAGGCAATGGCGATGTCGCCGCTGCCATGGCCCCAGAAGGAGCCAAGCGTGGCGATGCCTGCTCCGGCGCGGCGTGCTACCCTTTCGAGCTGGCGGTGTTCGAGCGGCACATCGGTTGCCAGCACGACCATGATCGAGCCGCGTTCGGCCCCGGCCAGCCGTCTGGGATCGGGCCGGCGCCCATCGGGCAGAATGAGGTCGCCCGGCCTGCCGAAATTCGAGAGCACGAGAACGCCAAGGTGATGTTCGCCGCCAAGCGCGATTCTCCTGGACGCCGAGCCGATGCCGCCCTTGAAGCCGAAGCAGCTCATTCCCGTTCCGGCGCCGACATTGCCCTGTTCGACCGCGCCTTCGTGAGCATCCGCCAGTGCGGCGAGGGCGTGTTCTTCGGTTACCGCCAGGGCCTGGATGTCGTTCAGCGGACCGTCATTGCATTCGCCGACCACCGGATTGACGGTTCCGGTGGTGCGGCCGATATCCGGATTCTGGCGGATGGCGTCGCGGATCAGCGCCGTGGCGCAGGTGCCGACCGAGAGCGTGTTGGTCAAGAGAACAGGCGTTTCGAGGGTGCCGAGTTCCTGCACCTGCGTCAGGCCGACCGTCTTGCCGAAACCATTGATGACATGGCTTGCCGCCGTCACCTTCTTGCGGAACAGATTTCCGCCATGCGGCAGGATAGCGGTCACGCCGGTGTTTATGTCGCCGCCGCGCAGCGTGCGGTGGCCGACGCGCACACCGGGCACGTCGGTGATCGCATTCAGCGCGCCCGGCGGCAAGGTGCCACAGGTCAAGCCGAAATCCCTGACAGTTCCGGTCATGCGTCAGATGTGCTCATCGGCGCAGAGCGCGTGGTCGGACAGCGCGCGGATGACGTAGCAGTCGCCGACCGTGTTGCCGTCGCAGCAAGAAGCGATACGCTCCAGCTCGGTTTCCAGCCGCTTCAGCTGGGCGATCTTTTCGCGCACGGAAACCAGCTGCTCCTGCGCGATCTTGTCGGCATTGCCGCAAGGCTGCTCGGGATGGCTGCTGAGCTCGATCAGCGAGCGGATGTCCTCGACGGCGAAGCCCAGGTCACGGGCGTGGCGGATGAAGGCCAGCCGTTCCAGTTCCTGCCTGGAGTAGCGACGCTGGTTGCCTTCCGAGCGCTCGGGGGCCGCGACGAGGCCCATCTGCTCGTAATAACGGATGGTCGGCACCTTGACCCCGGTGCGGCGGGAGAGATCACCGATCGAAAACATGTTTTTGCCTCTTGAAGCTCTAGTGACTAGAGCAATTACATTGGCTGACATCAAGGTTCAAGGCCCGGCGCGTCAAGCCGGTGAAAGAGCAGACAGGTGATGTGATGACGGCTCCTCTAAAGCAGACACGGTTCAGGATCGGCGGCATGGATTGCGCCTCCTGCGCGGCCAAGATCGATACGGCGGTGCGCCGCCTCGACGGTGTGGCCGATGTCTCGGTTTCGGTGACCGGCGCCTCGATGACCGTCAGCCATGGCGGTCCGCTCAACGATGACAAGGTGCTGCAGCAGGTGGCGCGGCTGGGCTACGGCATCGTCAAGGCGGAGGCCCGGACCGGTGGGCCGGCGGCCAGGGCGCATGATCATGCCGCTCATGACCACGAAGGCTATGACCACGAAAGCCATGACCACGAAGGTCACGACCATGGCGGCGGCCAACAAATCACCAAGGAGGCCGCAGGGTCATCCCATCTCCACAGCCATGCCGAGCCTGGGCAGGCGTGGTGGCGCAGCCGTCGCGCGGCGCTGACGCTGGCCTGCGCGGCAGCGCTTCTGGCCGCCTATGGCATCGGTCATCTGTATCCCACGACCGAGCGCTGGGTCTTCCTGGCTGCCTTGCTGGTCGGTCTCGTTCCGATCGCGCGGCGTGCGCTGATGGCGGCACTGGCCGGCACGCCGTTCTCGATCGAGATGCTGATGACCATCGCCGCTGTTGGGGCCGTGATGATCGGTGCCACGGAAGAAGCGGCAGCTGTCGTGGTGCTGTTCCTGATCGGGGAGCTTCTCGAGGGTGTCGCCGCCGGCCGTGCGCGGGCCAGCATCCAGGGTCTTGCCGATCTGGTGCCGAAGACGGCGCTGGTCGAGCGGGAAGGCGGCACGGTTGAAGTTCCCGCCGAACAGCTTGCTGTCGGCGACGTCATCACGGTGCGGCCGGGCGACCGCATCCCGGCCGATGGCGAGATAACGGAGGGTTCGAGCGACATTGACGAGGCGCCGGTGACCGGCGAGAGCACGCCGAAGCGCAAGAGCGTTGGAGAGCCCGTCTTCGCCGGTACGATCAACAGCGACGGCGTGCTGAAGGTGCGGGTCACTGCGGCCGCTTCCGACAACACCATCGCCCGCGTCGTGCGGCTGGTGGAGGAGGCGCAGGAGGCCAAGGCGCCGACCGAGCGCTTCATCGACCGCTTTTCACGATACTATACGCCCGGTGTGCTGGTGGTCGGCGCGCTGGTGGCGGTGCTGCCGCCGCTCGTCGCCGGCGGCGACTGGAACGAATGGATCTACAAGGGCCTGGCGATCCTTTTGATCGGCTGTCCCTGCGCGCTGGTCATCTCGACGCCGGCCGCGATCGCCGCGGGTCTGGCCACCGGCGCCCGGCGGGGCCTGCTGATGAAGGGCGGCGCGGTGCTGGAAGGTTTCCGCCGGATCACGGCGGTGGCCTTCGACAAGACCGGCACGCTGACCGCGGGCAAGCCTGTCGTGACCGACATCGTCGCGTATGATCGCGATCAACGCAGCGTGCTGGCGCTGGCGGCGGCACTCGAGCAGGGCTCCAGCCATCCGCTGGCGGTGGCGATCCTGGACAGGGCCAAGGCGGACAAGGCACCGGTGCCGCCGGCGCTCTCGGCAAAGGCGATCTCCGGCAAGGGGGTCGAGGGCAGCGTCGGCGGCGTCGCCGTCTTCCTCGGTTCCGGCCCGGCGGCGGGTGAACGCGCCGACATGACGCAAGCGCAGCGCCTTGCCATCGACAGCCTCAACGGCCAAGGCAAGACCGTGTCGGTGCTGGTGGCCGATGGCGTGGTGGCCGGGCTGATCGCCATGCGTGACGAGCCGCGGCCGGACGCGGCGGCGGGCATCGCGGCGCTGAAGGCCGAGGGCATCCGCGCGGTGATGCTGACCGGCGACAATCGTCGTACTGCTGAAGCCATCGCCGTCTCGCTCGGCATCGAGGCGCGAGCGGAACTGCTGCCGCAAGACAAGCAGCGGATGATCGGCGAGTTGCAGCGCGAAGGGCTGACAGTGGCCAAGGTCGGTGACGGCATCAACGACGCACCGGCGCTCGCCGCCGCCGACATCGGCATCGCCATGGGCGGCGGCACCGATGTGGCGCTGGAAACGGCGGATGCGGCGATCCTGCATGGCCGCGTCACGGACGTTGTCCGGATGGTACGGCTGTCGCGTGCGGTGATGGCCAATATCGGCCAGAATATCACCGTGGCGCTGGGGCTGAAGGCAGTCTTCCTGGTCACGACCATCTTAGGCATCACCGGCCTCTGGCCGGCGATCCTGGCCGACACCGGCGCCACGGTGCTGGTCACCGCCAACGCCATGCGCCTCTTGCGCTGGCGCGGGTGAGGGTTTGTGGTGGGCTACTCGGCCGGGGCCGTGAGCGGCGGCGTGGCGTTGCTGCGCGCTTCCCAGATTTGGGAGACGACGGCCACGACCACGGCCACCAGCATCGCCAAAGCTCCGACCACCGGCAGGCTGCGGTAGCCGTAGCCGGCATTGAGCATGGCGGCGCCCAGCGACGCGGCAAGCGCGATGCCGACATTGAACCCGGACGGGATCAGCGAGGAGGCGAGGTTGGCGGCATCCGCCGTCCACGCCAGGATGCGGGTCTGGATCGGCGTGCCGATGGCGAAGTTGAGGCCGCCCCAGATGACGATCGCGATGACCATCGGCACGGGGTAGGGGCTGACGACGTAGATCACCGCCAACGTCACCGCCTGTAGGCCAAGCATCGTGATCAGCGACGGCATCAGCTTCCAGTCGGACAGCTTGCCGCCGAGGAAGACGCCGAGCGTGGCGCCGACGCCGTTGAGCAGCAACACCCACGGCACCAGGTTCTCGTCGAGTCCGGTGACCTCCAGCAAAGTCGGGGTGATATAGGTGAACAGGCAGAACTGGCCGAGCATCAGCATGAGCATCAGGATCAACGAGGTCCAGACCTGCTGGCGTGCGAGCACGCGGACCTCACGGGCAAGGCCGGCGGGCTTGGCCGATGAGCCGGTGGTGCGCGGCAACAGGGCGGCCATGGCAAGAGTTGCCGCCACGCCCAACCCGCACATCACCCAGAAGGTGGCGCGCCAGCCCCAGATGTTGCCGATCGCAGTGCCGGCCGGCACGCCGATGACGTTGGAGACGGTGAGGCCGGACAGGATGACCGCCACCGCCATGCCGCGTTTGTCTTCGGGAACGAGGCCGACAGCGACCACCATGGCGACGCCGAAATAGGCGCCGTGCGCAACCGCGACGGCAATGCGCAGAAGCAGCATGGAAGTGAAGTCTGGCGCCAGCGCGCAGGCCGCCTGGCCGATGGTGAAGGCGACGGCGAGGCCGAGCAGCAAGGTTTTGCGCGGCAAGGACTTGGTCGCGAGCGTCAGCAGCGGGCCGCCAATGGCGATGCCGCAAGCATAGCCGGAAACGAGATAGCCGGCGGATGGGACCGAGACGCCAAGCCCTTGTGCCACCTGCGGCAGCACGCCGGCAATGACGAATTCGGTGGTGCCGAAAGCGAAAGCGGCGATGAACAGGGCGATAAGCGGAAGCGACATGGGGAAGCCTTGGCTGGAACGGCCTCAAACCACGGATGGACCGCGGGGGCAATCCAGAAATTTTTGTCGCGACTTTAGGTTTTCTTGACCGGCAGCTTCAGGCTGTGGTCTTGCGGCCATAGGGGATCTTCAGCCACGCCCGCTCGTGGAAATAGTAGAGCAGGGACTTGGTGAAGACCTCGGTTATGCCGATGGCCGCGGCGAGCTTGACGCTTCCGGTCACGACCAGGGAAATGATCAGCGTGTCGATGGTGCCGGTCATGCGCCAGGACAGCGCCTTGGCAAAACTGCGCGAATGGGTGTCCATCGATTCCTCCGAAAGCCTGGGCAGCCGATCCTTATCCTGACTGGCGGAAGCGGAGCAAAGGTATTTTGCCGTCAAGTGAGGACGGCAGCCGGTGGGGTGACTTCAGCTCGCCTTCAACCTTGACCCCGTCAGCAGGCCGCGCTCTTCGAGCACCGGGTAGGCCATCGACGCCAGCAGCGAGTTGATCTGCTTCAGGTCGCGAATGGTGTCGAGATGGATCGAACTGGTCTCGACGCTCTTGGCAGTGCCTTCGCGCAGCCGCAGGAAATGGCTGGCGCTGGTTTCCTTCTCGCGGTCGCGCAACTGGTCCTTTTCCAGCACCAGCTGGCGGGCGGTTTCGGGGTCGCGCGAGACCAGCACGTTGAAGGCAAGCCTTGCATTGGCCAGCACCGAGCTGTGGAAGGCGCACAATTCGCTCCAGCCTTCGTCGGTGAATTCCAGCCCGCGATCGAACTTCTTCTTCACATGCACCAGCATGTTGCGCACGATGATGTCGCCGACCTGCTCGAGCTTGACGCAGGCGCCGATCAGTTCCTGGCAACGCAGCGCCTCGTCCTCGGTCAGCGGGTTCTTGGTGACCTTGGCGAGGTAGAGTTTTATGGCGGCATGCTTGCGGTCGACGCGGTCGTCGAGGGCGGCCAGCGCCTTGATCTTGTCGGCGTCGGCGCTCTCATAGAGCTCGATGATGCGTTTCAGCATGATCTCGACCGTCTCGCAGACCCGCACCACCTCGCGCGTGGCGTTGGCCAGCGCCTGGCTCGGCACGTCGAGCGCGCTCTCGTTGAGCGCCGACAACTCGACGACGTCGAGCGAGGCCGTCGGCTCCGGCTTGGTGCCAAGCGCCACGATCTTCTCCGAAGCGCGGTAGACGAAACCGGCCAGCGGCAGGCCCGCCAACAGGATGATGACGTTGAACAGGATGTGGGCGTTGACGATCTGATCGGCGGCCGTCGCGCCGAGGAAGCCGACATGCGGCCGGAAGATCATGAACAGGATCAGCATTACCAGCGAGCCAAGCCCGCGCATCAGGAGATTGCCGATCGGCACGACGCGTACGCCGGGTCCGGCCGAGCGGGTCAGCATCGGCGCGATGATGGAGGAGCCGAGATTGACGCCGAGGATGAGCACGACGCCGAGTTCCGGGCTGATCAGGCCACGGCCGGCCAGCGTCGCCATCAGCAGAACCGCCGCGATGCTCGACTGGAACAGCCAGGTGATCAGCGCCGCCAGCAGGTAGGCGGTGATGGAATCGCTGGAGAAGTAATTGATGATGACCGGCATGAGCTGGCTGTTGCGCAGCGGCTCCGACGCCTGGCCGATCATTTCCAGCGACAGGATCAAAAGGCCGATGCCGACCAGGATGCGGCCGGTCTGGCGCCAGTCGCGCCGTTCGGTGGCCATGAACATCACCGTGCCGGTGATCAGGCAGAGCGGCACCAAAAGCGTGAGGTCGAAGGTCAGCAGCTTGACCACCAGCGCCGAGCCGATCTCGGCGCCACGCACGGCCAATTGGCCGGCGGCACCCGAAACGATGCCGGAACCGGCGAAGGAGCCCACCAGAAGCGTCACGGCGGTCGAGCTTTGCAGCGCTATCGCAAGGCCGGTGCCGGCCAGCACCGCCATGATTGGATTGCGCATGGTGGCGCGCAGACGATGGCGCAGCACATCACCATAAGCGCGTTCGACGCCGGTCTTGACCATGCGGGTGGCAAACAGCATCAGCGCGACCGCGCCGGCCAGATGCAGAAGGACGACGGAACCGCTCATTGCGGCGCCTGCAAGCGGGCGGGGCGCGCGGTGCGGACGGCGCGGCGATCAGGAAGGAAAGCGAGGGTACGAATCATGGTCATGGCAGTCGTCATCTATAGCCGAAATATTTTAGCCGGATAATAAAATCTTGTCGATTTCAAGGGGCCGCCGCAGGGCGACAGGCCGTGTCGGGAAATGGACGGGTGCGCAAATGGTTGCATCGCCGGGTCGCGGCGGGGCGGGGCGGCGGCCGGTTTGCCATGCTTGTGGCCGCCGTCTTTGCGATCATGTTCAAATATTCGAAATAAGCGGAGGATTTCATTACACAATTGTAATGCTGCCGTTCAGTTTCAGTTCATCCCTTGGCCGCTATTCCTCGGGCATCGACAACCAAGGAGACTTCTCATGAAACGCATTGTCCTTTCCGCTCTCGCTGTCGCGATGCTGGCCGCCACCTCCATGACCGGTCAGGCCGCGCCGATGAACGCGCCGGTCGCGCCGCAGTCGAATTACACCAAGGTCGACTGGCAGAAGCCGGGCCACCACAACGACGTGAGGAAGCGCGTCTACAAGAAAAAGGTCGTCGTGAAGCGCAACAACTGGCGCAACGGCCAGAAATATTCCGGCTGGAGGCAGCACCAGCCGATCCGCGACTATGGCCGCTACGGCCTGCATCGTCCCGGGCGCGGCCAGGAATGGATCCGCGTCGGCAACGACTACGTGCTGGTCGGCATCCTCTCCGGCGTCATCTTCGGCGCGCTTGCCGCGCAGTAAGGTTCGATCGCCGGATTGAGCTGGGAAGGGCGGCCCGCAAAGGCCGCCTTTCTTTTTTCCGTTTGCATCCGGCCTTTTGCAGGATGAAGTCGGCTTGCCTCAAATATCGCAATATGCGATATTCTGGGAGTGAAGCGGGTTATCCTTCTCCCTCTGGCTGCCAAGGCACTGCGAAAGCATCGGGCGGACGCGGAGAGAATCCTGTCGAAGATAGAGGCATACGCCGATGACCCGAGCAGCCTTGCCAATATGGTCAAGGCCTTGCAAGGGTCGACTGCCCTGCGTTTGAGGGTCGGCGACTATCGGGTGGTGTTCGAGGAGACGGATCAGGAGATCATCGTCACCAAGATCGGACCGCGCGGATCGGTCTATGATTGAAGGAATACCGAGATGAGCAACATTGCCTATGTTACGACCCCGGGCGGCGAGGAACTGGCTATCCTGCCGCGCAGCGAACTGGACGCTTTGCGTGAATCACTGGAGCATGCGCAGGCGCTTGGTGGGTTTCGTGCGGGTCAGCTTCCTGGCCTTGCGCCGGATGAGGCACGCGATCTTGTGGTCGCAACCTCTCCACTCGCCTTCTGGCGCAGATATCGCAAGCAGACCCAGGCCGTGCTTGCCGCCTCCGTTGGCGTGACCCAGAACTATCTCTCGGAAATCGAGAATGGAAAGCGCGGCGGGGACGTCGCGCTTTGGCTGCGGCTGGCTCGTGCTCTCGAACTGCCGGTCGAGAGTCTGGTCGACGAAGGCGATTGATCGACGGAATCTCTGCGCCGCCGCCTTTTGCCCTGTGGAAACCGGGTATGGCCCGTATTGGGGGTCGTCGGATTTCGCTGGTATGCTTATATGGTGGGGAAACGAGTTCCCTCAATGCGCTTTCCGCCCGCCTTTCTCGACGAGATCCGCGATCGCGTGCCGATTTCATCTGTTGTCGGCCAGCGCGTCGCGTGGGATCGCAAGAAGACCAATACGTCGCGCGGCGACTATTGGGCCTGTTGTCCGTTCCATGGCGAGAAGAGCCCGTCCTTCCACTGCGAGGACAAGAAGGGCCGCTACCATTGCTTCGGGTGCTCGGTCTCGGGCGACCATTTCAAGTTCCTCACCGAACTCGACGGAATGAGCTTTCCCGAAGCGGTCGAGAAGATCGCCGACATGGCCGGTGTCCCGATGCCAGTCCGCGACGTCCAGGAGGAACGGCGCGAGAAGGAACGCGCCAGCCTGACCGACGTCATGGAAATGGCGACCGCCTTCTTCCAGGAACGGCTGCAGGGACCCGAGGGCGCCAAGGCCCGCGCGTATCTGCGCGACCGCGGGCTGACGCCGGCGACGCAGCATTCGTTCCGGCTCGGCTTCGCGCCCGACAGCCGCAATGCCTTGAAAGAGCATCTCGCGGCAAAGGGCGTGCCGAAAGCCGATATCGAGGCCTGCGGGCTGGTGCGCCATGGCGACGACATTCCGGTCTCCTATGACTGGTTCCGCGATCGCATCATGTTTCCGATCCCGGATTCGCGCGGCAAGATCATCGCCTTTGGTGGCCGGGCGCTGGCCCCCGATGCGCTGGCCAAATACATGAACTCGCCCGACACGGAGCTCTTCCACAAGGGCAATGTGCTCTACAATTTCGCCCGTGCCCGCAAGGCCCTGGCCAAGGGCGGCACGGTGATTGCCGTCGAAGGCTACATGGACGTGATCGCGCTGGCGCAGGCCGGTTTCGAGAATGTCGTGGCGCCGCTCGGCACCGCGCTTACCGAAAACCAGCTCGAGCTGTTGTGGCGTATGGCGCCGGAGCCGATGCTGTGCTTCGACGGCGACAAGGCCGGGTTGAAGGCGGCGTGGCGTGCCGCGGATCTGGCATTGCCCTCGGTGCAGGCCGGGCGCTCGGCGCGCTTCGCGCTGCTGCCGGAAGGCAAGGATCCCGACGACCTCGTCAAGGCCGAGGGGCCGGACGCTTTCCGCGCGGTGCTTGCCGATGCACGGCCGCTGGTCGACCTGTTGTGGATGCGCGAGACAGCGGGCGGTGTCTTCGACACGCCGGAACGGCGGGCGGAACTGGGAAAGACGCTGCGGGAGTTGACCAGCCGCATCCGCGACGAAAGCACGCGCTATCACTACCAGCAGGAAATGCGTGAGCGGGAAAAGAGCTTTTTCGGCTCACAGCGCGATGTGCGGCAAGGGCGCCAGGAGTGGAAACCGGGGCAGGGCAAGGCAGCCGCACCCGGCGGACAATTCGCCAAGCCTGGCGGCGGCCGCATGGCGATCACCGAAAGCCTCGGCCAGTCGGCGCTGGTCAAGCGCGGCAGCGAGGGCATGTCGGTGCGCGAGGCGACGATCATCGTGGCGCTGGTCAACCATCCGGCGCTGATCGACGAGAACTTCGCCCATGTCGAATTTCTCGACCTCGCCAATTCCGAGCTGCAGCGGCTGCATGCCGCCATCCTCGACGCGATGGCGCATGACATGGCCAATGACCGCCATGCCGTGGTGACGACGATCGAGCGCGCCGGCTGCGCGGAGATCTGGGAGCGCGCCGTCGGCCTGATCCGGCGGGCGCGGCAATGGCCGGCGCTGGAGACGGCCGCACTCGACGATGCCCGCGATGCTCTGAACCAGGCCCTGCACTTGCAGCGCAGCGCGCGCACCTTACATAAGGAGCTGAAACAGGCGGAAGCGGCTCTCGAAGCGGATCCTTCGGACGAAAACTTCCGCCATCTGATCGAAATTCAGGCGCAATTTCAGGATGTACAGGCGACGGAAGCGCTGATCGAAGGATTTGGCGTTTCGTCGGGCAGGGCCGGGCGAGCCTAAGTGCAGCTGAGTACAGGAATGAGAGCGTGGCCGGGCTTCCCCAAGGGGCAGGGCGCGCTAAGTCGGGTAATTGATTCGCTTTTTTCATGCGAATCATGCCAGAGGCGCTTGACCTTCCGACAGAATGGCGGAATCAGGACGATTCGAAACGTTAACCCGCACCCGCGCCGACGGGAAATGAGCGATGTGAGGTACTGGTCACTGGACAGGCAGGCCGCCTGCCACAGATATCAGGGTTAATCTGGACTTAATGCATGTCGCCCAAGAGTGGTCACCCAAGAGTGGAACCGGTTTTTGGGGTGACGGCATGCACCAAACAAAAGAGATGATGCGGTTAGTGGCCCGGTGAGGCGCGTTTCAAAAAACGAGCGTATCCGATTTGACTGGTCCGACAGCTTACGCGGCCCCAAAGTTTGGCCGCTAGGAGAAGATAAAAATTATGGCGACTAAGGAAAAGGAAGAGGTCGAGACCGAACGCGAAGGCGCCACCGATGGCCCTCTGCTCGACCTTTCCGATGATGCTGTCAAGAAGATGATCAAGGCCGCCAAGAAGCGCGGCTATGTCACGATGGACGAGCTGAATTCGGTGCTGCCTTCCGAGGAAGTGACCTCCGAGCAGATCGAGGACACGATGGCAATGCTGTCCGACATGGGCATCAATGTCGTCGAGGATGACGAGCAGGGCGAAGAGGCCGAGGCCGGCGACACCGCGGCGGACGCCGAGGAAGACGCCAACGAACTGGCCGAACAGACCGGTACGGCGGTCGCCGCCACCACCACCAAGAAAGAGCCGACCGACCGCACCGACGATCCCGTGCGCATGTATCTGCGCGAGATGGGCTCGGTCGAGCTGCTGTCGCGCGAGGGCGAAATCGCCATCGCCAAGCGCATCGAGGCCGGCCGCGAAACGATGATCGCGGGCCTGTGCGAGAGCCCGCTGACCTTCCAGGCCATCATCATCTGGCGCGACGAACTCAACGAATCCAAGATCCTGTTGCGCGAGATCATCGATCTCGAAGCCACCTATGCCGGCCCCGAAGCCAAGCAGGCGCCGGTGGTCGAGCGCATCGAGGAAGCGCCCAAGGCCGAGGAAAAGCCGCGTCGCGGGCGCGACGATGAGGACGACATCACCAATGTCGGCGCCGATACGCGCGGCATCGGGGACGACGACGAGGAAGACGAGGACGAGGCCAGCCTGTCGCTGGCGGCGATGGAAGCCGAACTGCGCCCGCAGGTGATGGAGACGCTCGACGTCATCGCCGACACCTACAAGAAGCTGCGCAAGCTGCAGGACCAGCAGGTCGAGAACCGCCTGGCCGCCGCCGGCACGCTGTCGCCCAGCCAGGACCGCCGGCTGAAGGAGCTGAAGGACCAGCTGATCAAGGCGGTGAAGTCGCTGTCGCTCAACACCGCGCGCATCGAGGCGCTGGTCGAGCAGCTCTACGACATCAACAAGCGCCTGGTGCAGAACGAGGGCAAGCTGTTGCGGCTGGCCGAAAGCTACGGCGTGCGGCGCGAGGAATTCCTGAAGGAATATCAGGGCTCGGAGCTCGACCCGAACTGGACGCGCTCGATCGCCAACCTGACCTCGCGTGGCTGGAAGGAATTCACCAAGAACGAGAAGGATGCGATCAAGGACCTGCGCGCCGAGATCCAGCACCTGGCCACCGAAACGGCGATCTCGATCCTGGAATTCAGAAAAATCGTCAACCAGGTGCAGAAGGGCGAGCGCGAAGCCGCGATCGCCAAGAAGGAAATGGTCGAGGCCAATCTGCGCCTCGTCATCTCCATCGCCAAGAAATACACCAATCGCGGCCTGCAGTTCCTCGACCTGATCCAGGAAGGCAATATCGGCCTGATGAAGGCGGTCGATAAGTTCGAATACCGCCGCGGTTACAAGTTCTCGACCTACGCGACATGGTGGATCCGGCAGGCGATCACGCGTTCGATCGCCGACCAGGCCCGCACGATCCGCATCCCGGTGCACATGATCGAGACGATCAACAAGATCGTGCGGACCTCGCGCCAGATGCTGCACGAGATCGGCCGCGAGCCGACGCCGGAAGAACTGGCCGAAAAGCTCGCCATGCCGCTCGAAAAAGTGCGCAAGGTCTTGAAGATCGCCAAGGAGCCGATCTCGCTCGAAACGCCGGTCGGCGACGAGGAGGATTCGCATCTGGGCGATTTCATCGAGGACAAGATGGCGATCCTGCCGATCGACGCGGCGATCCAGGCCAATCTGCGCGAGACCACCACGCGCGTTCTGGCCTCGCTGACGCCGCGCGAGGAGCGTGTCCTGCGCATGCGCTTCGGCATCGGCATGAACACCGACCACACGCTGGAAGAAGTCGGCCAGCAGTTCTCAGTCACCCGCGAGCGTATCCGCCAGATCGAAGCCAAGGCGCTGCGCAAGCTCAAGCACCCGAGCCGGAGCCGCAAGCTGCGCAGCTTCCTCGATAGCTGAGTTTTATCCGCCGCGAAGAATTGAGGGCGCCGATTGGCGCCCTTTTTCGTTTTCAGGCATCAACGGAAAGCCGTTTTCAGACTTTTGTGGGAATTGCTCTACAACGGCACGTTCAGCCGCGTCCCCTTGACGATGATGCCGCCCCGGTCGCCGATCTCTATCGAGCCGTAACGCTGCCTGAAACATTCGGGCAGCGGGCGGTCGCCGGGAACCGATAGCCACAGGCGCAGCATGTGGCGCCGCTTCTCCGGGGCCGGCCAATCGCGAAACCCCATGCGGTCGTGTAGCAGCGAATGATTGTAGACGAACTGCATGTCGCCGGGCCGGAGCCGCATCGACAGGTTCAGCTTCGGATCGTTGGCAAGGCTGTCGAAGAGATCCAGCGCTTCGACATGGGCGGCGCTCAGCCGCATGGCATCCTGGAAGCGCTGCGCGCTGTCGATGTACTGGCGCTGGTAGATGCCGGTCAGCAATCCCGTATGCCAGTTGAGGACCGGGATTTCGAAGTAGGGTTTTTCGCCTTCAGGGATCTCGCCGCGCCGGTCGGTGGCGATCGGATCGAACAGCAGTCGGACCAGGTCGGGCCGGCTTTTGCACATCTCATTGTAGATCGTCACCGTGCTGACCAGCAGGGATTCGCCGCCCTGCATGGCATCGCGCAGGCAGAGCAGGCCGACGACATCGGCGGAATCGGTGTGAAACGTCTGGCGCTCCGCCGTCTGGTAGATGCGTGTCGTGGCGTCCCTGGCGTCGGCGCCGATGTCGCGGACATGGCCGAGAATATGGCCCTGGGCATTCTGGGAGCGTGCGCTTCCCAGATGCGCGCCAACGCCGCAGAAGATGGTTGCCGCCATTTCAGCGGAATATCTCTCGACCGGGAGGCCGCGCAGCACCTCGAAGCCGATGCCGGCGATCAGTTTTTCGCGAAGGGCGGCAAGATGGCCGGCAAGCCGGGGCAAGGGGAAATCGGCCTTGGCCAGGCCGCCTATATCGTGCGAGCCGGCGAGAAAGCCGGTTGCCGCCAATTCCAGTTCGGCGACGTCGCGAGCGTCCAGTTCGACCAGCCAACGGTCGGGATGCTTCGCCATGTCCTCGCCGGTCCATGCGGAGGGAATTTCGATCGATGCCGGCGGCAGGTCTGTTGTCTCGCGCATGAAGCCCTCCGGCGGCTGATCGGTCTTGTACATCGGTCTTGGACATCAGCCTGGGATTTCCACCATGGCCACGAAGGAGATTGCAGCAATCAGGCGGGTTTTCAAACCGGCTTTCCCTGGCCGCCGCCGAGTGTCACTTCCAGCCCGCAAATGATGGCGTGGATGCGTCCTTGCAGGACGTTCGCCGCAGGAGGATAATTTCACGTCGGATGCATTTTCTGGGCGACAACCCGGATGCCCGCCCCGGCGAAGCCGCCGTGCTCCGTGGCCCCGGAGGGAGGTGAGCCATGACAAGCTACATCGTGCTGATGAACTGGACGGAGCAGGGCGCCAGAAACGTGCGCGATTCACCCAAGCGGCTCGACGCCGCCAGGAAGCAGTTGGGAGATATGGGCGGCTCGTTCAAGTCGTTCTATCTGACCATGGGCGAATACGACATGGTGGCTGTGGTCGAAGCCCCCGACGACGCGGTGCTGGCGCGTTTCTCGCTGATGCTGGCGGCGAGCGGTAATATCCGGACGCGAACGCTCAAGGCCTTCCCCGAATTCGCCTATCGCGAGATCATCACTTCGCTCGGATAGCGTTTGCGGACAAACCGGATCAGGTGCCGCCTTGATGGCACCTGATCCGGCGCGCGTTCCGAAATATCTGACAGTTGCCTCGGGACAGGATGCCTCGCCGTGGTAGATATGCGGCCAGGAGGGATCGCGATGAACAATTTTTGGATACTGGCCGGTGCTCTTGCCTTGATATCGCTGATGCCGATCGACGTCGGCGCCGCGCAAAAACCTGTCGGCATGGCCAACCCCGCCTCGGTTCATTGCGGCGAGATTGGCGGCCGCCTGACGATCAGGAAAGACAAGGGCGGCAACGAATATGGGTTCTGCCGCTTGCCTAATGGGCGCCTGTGCGAGGAATGGGCGCTGTTTCGCGACAACAAATGCATCGGCCCAAAGTCCGCGATGCGCCGCAAATAGCAGCCACGTCGCCGCCTGGGTACAAGGATAGGACCATGTCAGAGCCGCACTCGCATTCCCATCTGTGGCCCGGCGTGCCGCTTGCCCTGTTTTCGGCCGCATTGTTTGGCGCCACGCCGCCCCTTTCCAAGCTGCTGCTCAACAGCGTCAGCCCCTTCATGCTGGCTGGCCTGCTCTATCTCGGCGCCGGCATCGGCCTTGCTCTCTATCGCCTGCTTCGCGGCAAACAGGCCGCGGCCGGCGAAGCGCAGCTGGCCGCCAGGGATTTCCCCTGGCTGGCGCTGGCGATCGGCATGGGCGGCATCCTCGCGCCGGCGCTGTTGATGTTCGGCCTCAGCCTCAACACGGCATCCAGTTCAGCGCTGCTGCTCAACCTGGAAGGGCTGGCGACGATGGCGATCGCCTGGCTCGTCTATCGCGAGAATGTCGACCGGCGGCTGCTTGTTGGCGCCTTCGCCATTCTGGCGGGCGCGGTACTGTTGTCATGGCAGGGCGAGGGTGTCGCCTTCAATCTCGGTGCGCTGCTCGTCGCCGGGGCCTGCCTGGCATGGGGGCTGGACAACAATTTCACCCGCAAGATCTCGGCGACCGACCCGGTGGTGATCGCCATGCTGAAAGGGCTGGTGGCGGGCGCGGCCAATGTCGGGTTGGCGCTTGCTGCCGGAGCGTCGTTTCCCGCGGTATCCATTGTCGCTGCCACGGCCGCCGTCGGCTTCCTTGGCATCGGCGTCAGCCTTGTGATGTTCATCCTGGCGTTGCGCCATCTTGGTACCGCGCGGACAGGCGCCTATTACTCGCTGGCTCCGTTCATCGGTGCGCTGCTGGCCATCGTCATGCTGGGCGATGCCGTCACCTTCAAGCTGGCGTTGGCCGGCCTTCTGATGGGCATCGGCCTGTGGCTGCATCTGTCGGAGCGCCACGACCATGAGCATGACCACGAGGCGCTGGACCATGAGCACAGCCATGTGCATGACGAACACCACCAGCACGATCATGACGGGCCGGTGAGCGAGCCGCATTCGCACTGGCACCGGCATGCGCCGATGCGCCACCGCCATCCGCATTATCCGGACCTGCACCACAGGCACGGCCACGGCTGAGCATGCCAAGATCATGCTCAAGCAAACCCCAAGGCCTGACCTGACCGTTTGGTACAACACGCGGTGCCCCGTCTGCGATGCCGGCATTACCAGGCAGAAGCGGCGGCTGATCGAGGCGGTCAGGGCCGGGCGGATCGAATTTCGCGACATCAATCTGGAGCCGGCGGCCCTGGCCGGACACGGCGCCTCGCTGGAGGACATCCGCCGGCGGCTGCACGCCACCGATGCGGATGGCCGCTTGGTGATCGGCGCCGATGTCGCCATCGCCGTGTGGCAGATAACACCGGGCGAGGGCTGGCTGGCCACGCTATTCGGCAACCGGTTGACCTTGCCGCTGACGCGCCTTGCCTATGACCGGTTCGCTGATCTGCTCTACGCCTGGAACCGCCGAAAGGGCCGCTGGTAGCACGCGGTGACGCGCACGGGGCCGGAGGGTGTCTCCGGACCCCGAACCTTTGTCCGCCGGCCTTATCGGCCAGCCGGCTCGCATAGCACGCCCACGATGCGGCGCACCATGGGAAGCACCAGAAGCAATGTCGGAAACGCCACCAGCCAGGACAGGCCCCAGGCGGTCATCCAGATGGATGGCAGGCTGGGGTGGAGACCGAGGCTCTTCAGCGTCGAGATGAACGAGACGATGAAGGTCATCAACAGCGACAGCACCAAGGGGCTGAGGATCGCGGCATAGCGCGCAGGCAGCTTCCTGCGCTGATGTCTTGCAGTCATTTTGGGAGTTTCCCTGAAGTGTCCGGTCGTTCGCATGTGGCATCCATTCGCCGGTCTCGGCGTAACTGCCCGGAAGGACCGGGGTTGGATGCGTTGCTTGACGTCAGACGCTTACGGAGCGGTCATCGACCCTCGAAGCGCCTTCTATCCGCGCGTTCCGGCGAAAGCAAGCCTCTGGCACGGCGTCCAGATACATCGTAAGATATATCTTGACTCGACGGGGGCGCGCGCCTAATTAAGATATATCGTAAGATAGAACTCAAGGAGCAATCAATGCACAAGGATAACCATTTCGGACGCGGCCATTTCGGCGAACGCATGTTCATGCACATGGCCGGCAAGTTCGGTGGCAGAGGGGGTGGCGGCTTTGGCCCGTTCGGGCACGGCGGTCGCGGTGGCGGCCGCGGCGGGCCGGGGGACATGTTCCGCGCCGGGCGGATGCTGGCCGACGGTGATCTCAAGCTGATCACGCTGTCGCTGCTGGCCGAGGCGCCGCGCCACGGCTACGACATCATCAAGGCGCTGGAAGAGCGCACCAGCGGCATCTACAGCCCTAGCCCGGGCGTGGTCTACCCGACGCTGACCTTCCTGGAAGAGGCCGGCTATGCCGTCTCGTCGAGCGAAGGCAACAAGAAGGTGTTCTCCATCACCGAGGCCGGGCAGGCGCATCTCGCCGATAATCGCGAGATGATCGATGGCGTCCTCGACCACCTCGAACGCTTCGGCCGCAAGATGGCCAAGGCGCGCGACTGGTTCGGCTGGAACGACGATGGCGAGGACCGTCGCGGTGGCCGTGGCGGCCGTGGCGAGCGTTCGGAGACGCGCGACGAATTCCGCGCCATCCGCCACCGTCTACGCGCTGCGCTCGGCGACATCGTCGATGCCCCGGCTGAAAAGCAGGCCGAGGCGATCGCCATCCTCGAAGCCGCGGCGGAAGCGCTGGAAGCGCTGACGCACCGCTGATCTCGTCGCGTAGAATGCACAAAAAAGCCCGGGGCGACCCGGGCTTTTCTGCGTCAGGGCAGGCCGGCATCATTCCTTGCCGACATACTCGCTGATCAGCTTTTCGTTGCGGGCCTTCTCGATCTTGGCGGTCATCTCGGCCGACAGGCGCTCGTCGGTGCGGTACTTGACCAGGTTCACCAGGCTGCCGGTCAAGAGCAGGATGCCCATGGCCCAGTAGCCCTTGGTCGACAGGTCTACCGGCGCCAGCCACAGCGACAGGCCGAGCATGAAATAGGCGGCACCGACCGCAGCGGTGTTGAACATGATGTAGGTCTGATTGGCGTTCATGGGTGTTCTCCGTTGGTTTGATGATGTTGGATTTGATGAAGTCAGGTCTGCAAGGCGGGTTTTCAGTTGATGGTCTTCAGGCGCTCGAGCACGTCCTTGGCGCGTACCTTCACCGCCGCGCCGTGCCCGGCGTCGGCAAGGCGGTCGCGGATTGCTTCGTGACGCAGCTCGCCGTCGATCTCGTCGAGAATGCCGGCCTCCTCGAATGGGTCGCCGGCTCCCTTGATGCGGGCCAAAAGCTCCTCGGCGTCGTTGAGGCTTGCCGAATGGCCGATCGACCTGACGAGGCGTGACTGCGCCTTGCGCTCGGCGTCGATGGCGCGGGCCGAGATCATGCCCTGGTTGAGTTCGATGATGCGGCGATGCGCCCGCTCCACCGAAACGCGCATCCGCAACGTCTTTTCGCCGAGGCTTTGCACGGTGGCGCGGCGGACCTCGCGTTCATTCTCCAACTCGGCGACGGCCGCGGCACCGCTTTCGGCAAGCCCGTTATTGCCGGCGGCGAGCGCGCTGATCGTGCGGGTTTCCAGATCGGCATGGCGGCGGTCGAGCTGGTCGAGACCGGCCTGCTCGGCACGGTGGCGCACGATCAGCGTGGCAAGCGTCTGCTTGGCGGCGGCAAGGCCCGCCTCGGCGTCGCGGATGCGTTGCGCCAGAAGGTCGATGGCGAAGCGATCCTTCAGGCCGTCCTCGGCCCGCGCGCTGGCGCCGTCGAGCAATGTTCTGATCAGGCTAAGCATGGTTCTTCTCCCTTCGAATTGTTGCGTGAACAATGTTCACGAAGCCAACATAACAGGAAATGAACGTTGTTCAAGAGGTTTTTGAACGCTGTTCACGAAACCATACATATGGTAAACAGAGGCAAATCGCGGTTCGAACCAGCGTGCCGCGCAAGGCATTCGCATCCACAAGGACTGATATGGCACTGGACAAGGAAGAGACGGGCGAGCGGGTGCTGGCGATTGCCGAAGTGCTACTCAACGAGGGCGGCATGGACAATCTGAAGGCGAGGACCATCGCCGAGCAGGCGAGCATCTCGGTCGGCTCGGTCTACAATCTGTTTTCCGATCTCGACGGGGTGCACCGCGCCGTCAACATGCGGCTGCTCGACCGGCTGGGTGCGGCAGGGGCGGCGGCGATGGCCGATCTCAGCCAGCGCGGCATCACCGATGTGCGCCAGCGCCTGCTGGCGCTGGCCGGCGCCTATGTGCGCTTCGTCGAGGCGCATCCGGGCAGCTGGCCCGCATTGCTTGCCTTCAACAGGCGGCGTCCGACACTGGCCGAACCGGATGCCTACGAGGCGCGGCTCGACCAGTTGTTCGAGATCATTGCCGGCGTGCTCGCCGGCGGCGATTTCGACCTCGACGCCGACACGCGCCGGATCGCCGCGCGCACCTTGTGGTCAAGCGTGCATGGCATCGTCACCAGCGGCTATGCGGCCAGATCCGTTCGCAGGCAGGCTGACGAGATCGATCAGCAGATCGAGCTCCTGGTCGCCGTCTTCATCAGGGGGCTGGAACGTGGCGGCACATTCGCGCATGCTGGGACAACAGCGTCGTGAATCGCGAACAGACCGTGGTTTGCAGGACGAACAAGGAGATTTGAGCAATGTCTTTTCTGAAGCGTCTTTTCGGTGGTGGCGGCGGCGGTGAGGCGGCCGAGCCCAAAAGTGCGGCGCCAGCCAAGCAGGTCGAGCACAAGGGTTTCCTGATCAGCGCCACGCCCTACAAGACCGACGGCCAGTACCAGACCTGCGGTGTCGTTTCCAAGGAGGTCGACGGCGTAATGAAAGAGCACAAATTCATTCGCGCCGACCGTTTCGCCGGGCTCGACGACGCCGTCGACATTTCGATCAAGAAGGGCATCCAACTGGTGGATGAACAGGGCGATCGGATCTTCGGTTAGGCGGACTGGTCGAGGCGACAGCCCGCATTGCACCAGAGGCCGCCAATGCTGGCGCGGCCAAGCTTAGCCAGAGGCTTGCTCGCGGAGCAAACTCTGTAACGCCTTGCCCGTTCAAACCGCACCCGAATGCCGGGCATTGCCGGAGGCCAGACAGCCGTCGAAATGCGAGGCAATCGACCAGGCCATGAGAGGCCCATCCTTGCCGGGGGTCAAGATTTCAGCTCGATTGTGCCTATGTCGCGAAGCGGGAACGCGCGATGGGTGGAAATGGCGACGATCCGGTCGCTCAGGTGGCCGAGCAGCCGCTCCAGGATGCGCTCGCCCTGCTCGTCGTCGAGATGTTCCGTCGGCTCGTCGAGCAGCACCAGCGGCATGGCGGACAACCAGGCGCGGGCGAGGTTGATGCGCTGCACCTCGCCGAGCGAAAACCGGTCCTGTCTGATCCAGGCATCCAGCCCGCCGGCTTCACGGATTCGGCTGTCCATCTCGACGGCTTCCAGCGCACGCCACAGGGCCGCGTCCGGCGCGTCGCCGACGAACAGGTTGGCGCGCACGGTGTCCTCGAGGATGACCGCATCATGCAGCACCAGTGCCGAGAGCGCCCGCCGCTCGCCTGCCGACAGGATGCGGTCGCCGGCGGCAAATCCATCCTCTGCGATCCAGCCGGCAACCTGCTTGAGCAGGCTGGTCTTGCCCGAGCCGCTGGCGCCGACGAGCACCGTCGGCCGACCTCTTTCGAGTGTGAGCGCGACCGGCGCCCCAATGGGCCGGCCGTCCGGCGCGCGGCGCTGCAGGGCGCCGTGGCGCAGTTGGCGCGGTTCGTCCGGCATGTGCGCTTGCCTGTCCGCCGAAGCCACCTCGGTCCACTTGCCGATCTCGGCCCGGGCGGCATTGCGGCGAAGCACGGCCACCAGCATGCGCGACGCGCCGTTCAGCGCTTCGCCCAGCGCCAGCCACGAGAACGCGAGCAGCATCGGCAGGAGAAGCTCCGTGCCTTGCCGTCCCGCATACCAGGCGGCGGCCATCACGCTGATGCCGGCAAGCGGTCCGAGGGCGGCGCCGAGCGTATCGAGCCCGGCCTGCAGGCGGCGAAGCGCAAGCATCTCGCCATCCGCGCGGGAAAGCGCGGCAAGCGCTTCGCCACACTCATGGCGCCAGGCACCCTCGGCCTTGAGCGGAACGGCTGACGCCATGGCGGTGCCAAGCCTGCCTGCGCCCCCGCGACGCATCGACCTAGCGCGCTCCCATGCCATGGCGCCAGCCTTGGCCACCCGGTTCCCCGCGAACAGGATGGCGAGCAGCAGAAGCATGATCGGTAGAAGGGAGAGCGGTGCGAGCATCGCCGAACCCGCGATGAGGACGGCGAGGCCGCAGGCCAGCGTCAGCGCCGGCAGTCCGGCACGCAGCCGGGCGTAGTCGAGGTCCTCGACATCGTCGAGATAGTCGGCCAGCCTTGCGTCATCGCCGAGCTGCCACCCGGCCCGGCGTACGGCAGGCGCCGCCGCCATCGCGGCGAACAGTTCGACGCGATGCGCGACCTGGTCCGCAAGTGCTGCCTTGTGGCCGGCCAGCCGCTCGCCATAGCGGGCGGCCGTGCGGCCCACCGCGAACAGCCTGACCAGTGCGGCCGGTATGTGGAAGTTGAAGGTGAAGGCGGTGGCGGAAAGGCCGGCGATCGCCACCGATCCCAACAGCCAGGCGGAAACACCGCCGAGCAATACGCCGCAGCAGAGTGCCGAGAACGCAAAGCCCGTCGCCAGCCGCCACGACTTCCGGCTCGAGGAGTGAAGGACAGTGTTCATGCCGCCACCTCAATGGCATCGTTGGGAGTGAGATCGACCGTCATGTCCGCGGCGGCGGTGAGATCGCGGTCATGGGTGGCCACGACGACCAGCCGCGATCGCGAGATCGCGAGCAGCATGCGTCGCACCGCTTCGGCCGTCTGGCGGTCGAGCTTTGCCGTGGGTTCATCGGCAAGCACGGTCCGGCCGGAAAGCTGCGCGCGGGCGACCGCGATGCGCAGCCGTTGCCCACCGGAAAGGTTGGCTCCGCCCCGGTCCAGCCTGGCTTCGAGGCCGCCCGGCAACAGCGCGTCGTCGAGCAGGCCGATCGCGCCGGCGGCTGCCTTGAGATTGTCCCCGGCAGGCGCGGCGATACTCCATGAAAGGGCTTCGGCAAGCGTTCCTTCGGGCACGCAGCTGTCGGTGGAAACCCAGGCGATTTCCCGGCCGGCGAGTGCATCGGCGTCGAGCGATCCGCCTGGCTCGAGCCCGGCCAGTTGGCGCAGCAATGTCGACTTGCCCGATCCGCTCGGGCCGACAACGGCGACGAGGCCCTGTTCCGGCAACGCCAGGGACAGGCGGTCGAGAATCGGCAAGGCCCTTGCCGCGACCGGCTCGTCACCGAGCAGCCGGTCAAGTGCGGCCGCCGCGGCGAGGCCTTCCGCCTTGGCGTGATATTGTTCCGAAAAGCGCCGGAAGGGTGCGAAATATTCCGGCGCGATCATCAGGATGAACAGGCTCTGCCAGAGCGCGAGGTTGGAGAAGCCGGGGATCATCGCGAGCTTCAGGTGACCAAGGCCGAGGAAGACGGCGAGGATGGCGATCGACAGCGATGCGAAGAAGTCGATGATGCCGGCATTGATGAAAGCAATGCGCAGCACGCCCATCGTCTTGTCCGCATAGGCTTCGAGGCGGCGGGCCAACTTGGCGTCCTCGCTGGCCATCGCGTGGTTGGCGAGGATCGTGGGCAGCGTGCGGATGCGGTCGGCGAACTGGCCCGCCAACCGGCCGAAGGCGCGTTCCTGGGCGTCGGCGCGCCGGCGGATGGCATTGCCCACCAGAGCGAGGAACAGGATCATCACCGGCGTCAGGCAGATGACCAGCAGCGCCGCCTGCCAGGAGACGAGGAAGAGTGCGGTGGCCGCAAGCAGCGGTCCGGCACCCATCATCGTGCTGGCCGCGCGATGGCCGACGACAAGGCCGGCCACCGCCTCGGGATGTCGCTGCATCGAGACGATGACGCCGCCGACCGACAGCGATTGCAGTTGCCGCGCCGGCATGTCGTTCAGGCGCTCGCCCGCATGCCCGCGCAACCCCGCCGAGACGGCGGTTTCGGCCGACGCCTGCGCCCTGTCGGACGCGAGCCCGGCGAGGCAGGAAGAAGCGAGAAGCACGACCACAGCCGCGACCAGCCATGGATAGACGGGATCGCCCATCACCAGCCGTCCGGTGGCGATCGCCGCCGACGCGGCGAAGCCGAGGCGCAACCCGGTGCGCGCGACTTGCAGGATGAGCAGCCGACGCAAGCCGCGCCTTGCCAGCCGTTCGCCGGTCGACAGTGCCTGGAAAAGGGCGGGGCCGGAGGGGGCGACCTTCGGATCCGGAGCGGTAGCGGCTGACGTTTTCATGCCCCGGTTCTCGCACGCGCAATGATGAAACGAATTGATCCAGATCAAGCCGCGGATCTTTGCGGCGCGTTATGAGCGGGTATCCAGAAAGGATGCTCTCATGCCCGACTTTCTCCTCGTCGACCTGTCCCGGCTGCAGTTCGCGCTGACGGCCCTGTACCATTTCCTGTTCGTGCCGCTGACGCTGGGCCTCTCCATCCTGATCGCCATGATGGAGACCGTCTATGTCATGACCCGCCGCACCATCTGGCGCGACATGACCAAGTTCTGGGGCGTGCTGTTCGGCATCAATTTCGCCCTCGGCGTCGCCACCGGCATCACCATGGAATTCCAGTTCGGCATGAACTGGGCCTACTACTCGCACTATGTCGGCGACGTGTTCGGCGCGCCGCTCGCCATCGAGGGCCTGATGGCCTTCTTCCTGGAGGCCACCTTTGTCGGGCTGTTCTTCTTCGGCTGGGACAGGCTGTCGGCGCGCGCGCATATGATCGTGACGTGGTTGATGGCGCTTGGCACCAATTTCTCCGCGCTCTGGATCCTGATCGCAAACGGCTGGATGCAGAACCCGGTCGGCTCGGCCTTCAACCCGGACACGATGCGCATGGAGGTCACCGACTTCATGGCGGTGATCTTCAATCCGGTGGCGCAGGCGAAGTTCGTGCACACCGTTTCGGCCGGCTATGTCTGCGCCGCCACCTTCGTGCTCGGCGTTTCGGCCTGGTACATGCTGCGCGGACGCCATGTCGAACTCGCCAAGCGCTCTTTCGTCATCGCCTCGGCCTTCGGCCTGGCGTCGTCACTCTCGGTGATCGTGCTCGGCGACGAAAGCGGCTATGCGCTGACCGACAACCAGAAAATGAAGCTCGCGGCCATCGAGGCCATGTGGGAGACGGAGCCCGCGCCGGCGTCCTTCACGGCATTCGGCATTCCCAGCCAAAGCGACCGCCAGACGCATTTCGCCATCCGCATCCCTTGGGTGATGGGCATCATCGGCACGCGCTCGATCGACAGGCAGATCGCCGGCATCGACGAACTTGTCGCCCATGCCGAAATGCGCATCCGCAACGGCATCGCCGCCTATGACGCGCTGGAGAAGATCAAGGCGGATCGCAGCGATACCGCCGCCCGCGCCGCCTTCGATGCCAGCTCCAAGGATCTCGGCTATGCGCTGCTGCTCAAGCGGTACCTCCCGGATCCGAGGCAGGCGAGCGAGCAGCAGATCAAGGATGCCGCCTGGTCGACCGTGCCCTACGTGCCGCTGCTCTTCTTCGGCTTCCGGCTGATGGTGGCCTGCGGTTTCGTGCTCGCCGCGCTGTTCGCGGTGTCGCTGTGGCACACGACACGGGAGACCGAGGCGCCGCGCTGGCTGTTTCGGGCCGCGCTCATCGCCATGCCTCTGCCCTGGATCGCCATCGAGGTCGGCTGGTTCGTGGCGGAGTTCGGACGCCAGCCCTGGATCATCGATGGCGTGCTGCCGACCTTCCTCGCCACGTCCGAGCTCGGCGTCACCGACCTGGCGCTCACCATCTCAGGCTTCACGCTCGTCTACGGCGTGCTCGCCCTCATCGAGGTCAAGCTGATGCTGGCCGCCATCCGCAAGGGGCCCGAGATCGCCAGCGTCATCGACGAACTGCGCCCGAACGCCGACCCCGCACTGCAACCCGCAGAGTGAAAAAGGATCACGACGATGATCGACTTTCTCTTCGACTATGAAACGCTGCGCGTGATCTGGTGGATCCTGCTCGGCATCCTACTGATCGGCTTCGCCGCGACCGACGGCTTCGACATGGGCGTGGGCGCGCTGCTGCCCTTCGTCGCCAGGACCGATGCCGAACGGCGTGTGGCGATCAACACGATCGGCCCGGTCTGGGAAGGCAACCAGGTGTGGTTCATCCTCGGCGGCGGCGCCATCTTCGCGGCGTGGCCGGCGCTCTACGCGCTGAGCTTCTCCGGTTTCTACCTTGCCATGTTCCTGGTGCTTCTGGCGCTGATCCTGCGACCCGTTGCCTTCAAGTATCGCTCGAAGCGGCCCGATCCCGCCTGGCGCAGGCGCTGGGACTGGGCGCTCTTCGTGGGCGGCGCGGTGCCGGCGCTCATCTTCGGCGTTGCCCTTGGCAATACACTGCAGGGCGTGCCGTTCCATTTCACGCCGGATCTGCGTCCCATCTATGAAGGCAGCCTGTTCGGCCTGCTCAACCCGCTCGCGCTCTATTGCGGCCTCGTCTCGGTCGCCATGCTGATAACCCACGGCGCGGCTTGGCTCGCGTTCAAGGCGGAAGGCATTGTCGAGGACCGTGCGCGTGCGATCGGCGCCAGGTCCGCTGTCATCACTTCGCTGCTCTTCGCCGGCGGTGGCGTGCTGGTCTGGCTCGGCCTGCTCGGCGGCTACCGCGTGACCTCGCCGATTGTGTGGGACGGGCCGTCCAATCCGCTGCTCAAGACGGTGTCGGCGGACAGCGGTGCCTGGCTGGCGAATTTCCATGCTCATCCGCTGCTCTGGGTCGTGCCGGCGCTCGGTGTCGTCGCACCGCTGCTGGCGGCCATCGGCTTCCGGACCCGCCGTGAAGGCTGGACCTTCCTTGCCTCGCAGTTCGGCGTCGCGATGATCATCGCGACGGTGGGGCTTGCCATGTTCCCCATCCTTCTGCCGTCGAGCAGCAATCCCAGCCATTCGCTGACCGTGTTCGATGCCTCTTCGAGCCGCGCCACGCTGCGCAACATGCTGATCGCCACGGTGATCTTCCTGCCGCTGATCCTTGCCTACACAGGGTGGGTCTACAGCGTGCTGTGGGGCAAGGTCGGCGAGAAGAGCGTCGAGAAGGCCGGCTCTTCGGCCTACTGATTCAACCGGAGTTTTGACCATGTGGTATTTTGCCTGGATCCTCGGCCTCGGACTGGCCGCTTCCGTCGGCATCCTCAATGCGCTCTGGTATGAGCTGCGCACCGTCCGCGAGGAGCCCGCCAAGGACACCGTCGCCCTGCCCACGCCTTGAGCCCGCCGTGGTGGAGGAGGCATCATGAGCGAGTCTTATCTCGGGCCGCTGCGCGGGCCGGCGGACATGAAGCGGGCGCATGTGCGGATGCTTGCGCTCTGTCACATGCTTGAAGGTATCGCCGACGACCTGCCGTCGCGGGTTGACCGCTTCCAGTGCCTTGCCGTGGCGGCCGATCTGTTGCCGGTGCTGCGAGAGTGCCATCGCTTCGAGGAAGAGACTGTCTTCCCCGCCTTCGCGCGGCTCCAGGGCGGGGAAGACATCGTCGCGCGGCTCAAGATGGAGCATCTGGAGGACGACTGCGCGGCGGCTGATCTTAGTGAGGTCCTGCTTGCGCATGGCCACGGGAGGCCTATCGAGAACCCCGAGGCGCTCGGCTACATGCTGCGCGCGCTGTTCGAATCCATGCGGCGCCATATCGCCTTCGAGCGCGACCATGTGCTGCCGGGGATTCTCGGGCAGCGCTGAGCGCTTCATCGCATCGCGTCTGGTTGGCGATCAGTCCCCGGAACGCGCTGCCAGGCGCGCGAGGTCGCCGACGACAATGTGACGGTTGTTGTCGATGCGAATGACGTTGTCGCCCCGCAGCCTGGTCAATTGCCGGCTCACCGTTTCGATGGTCAGGCCGAGGAAATCCGCGATCTCCGCGCGCGACAGCGGCAGGTCGAAAGCGGCGGCGCGGTGTTCCGGGCCAGCGGCCGGATCGATGTTGCGCGCGATCATCAACAGGAAGCTCGCGATCTTCTCGGCGGCGGTCTTGCGGCCGAGTGCCACCATCCAGTCGCGCGCCTGGTCGAGTTCGCGCAATTTCTGTTCGAGCAGCCGATGCTCGAGGTCGGGTTGTTCTTTCATCATCCGCTCCAGCGTCTGGCGCGGAAAAGAGCACAGCTCGACATTGGTCGCGGCTTCCGCGGTCAATGTGCTCTCGGCCTGGAACGGCCTGCCCAGGAAATCAGGAGCGAACTGCAGACCGACGATCTGCTGGCGGCCGTCGGACAGCGTCTTGGTGAGTTTCACGACACCGGAAAGAACGTTGGAGAACCGGTCGACGCTTCCGGCGTCGCTCATCAATTCCTTGCCGGTCTCCGCCTTGTGCCGTTTCGTCGACCTGGACAGGACGACAAGCTGGTCGGGGGTGAGGGCGCCGCAAATGCCGCGATGCCGCGCTTCGCATGAAACGCAGAGAACAGGAATGCCCTTCGTATGAATGTCTTCGCGCACGATGGTACATCTATAGTGTTACCAGCCGGCAGCGGCAACGCATGGGCAAGGACTTTAGCGATGGTGCATATGCACTATCGAAAGGACCCAGCTGCATAAATCCAGCTTATCATGATCCCCAGTTTTTGAAGACGTTACAGGGGCTTTCGCCGCCTGTAGCCTCGACGATGGTTCTTTGAAAATGCCAGGGATTTGGTGGATCGATGCAGACACATGCGCGAGTGGTGATTGTTGGCGGCGGGTGCGTCGGCGCGGGCATCCTTTATGGCCTGGCAAAGCGCGGCTGGACCGACGTCGCCCTGCTCGAACGCACCCAGCTGACGGCCGGCTCGACCTGGCATGCGGCGGGCCTCGTCCCATCCTACGCCCGCAACATCAATATCGGCCGGATGATCAACAAGACCATCGAGATCTATGAAGGGCTGGAGGCCGAGACCGGGCAGCCTGTCGGATGGCACAAATGCGGCCAGCTGCGCATCGCCAATTCCAGGGACCGGCTCGACGAATACAAGAGCTATATGAGCGTCGCCGACGTTCAGGGCATGCGGGCGCATCTGCTGTCGCCGGCGGAGGCGAGGGCGCTGTGCCCGCTTCTCGACAACAAGCATATGCTCGGCGCGCTCTATCATCCCGATGACGGCCATATCGCGCCGGCCGACGTGACCCATGCCATGGCCAAGGGCGCGCGGGATCTGGGCGCCAAGATCTACCTGAACACGGAGGTCACCGGCTTTCAGCGGACCGCGGGCGGCGAATGGCGGGTCCAGACGAACAAAGGCGACATCACCTGCGAGCATGTGGTCTGCGCGACCGGCAATTACGCGCGCCAGACCGGCGCGCTGCTCGGCCTCGAGATCCCCGCCATCCCGATCCTGCACCAGTACTGGATCACCGAGCCGGTGCCGGAGGTCGTGGAGCGCAAAAAGCAGGGACGGGCGGAAATGCCGATCCTGCGCGACGAAGGTTTTGAGGGCTATCTGCGCGAGGAGGGCGACGGCTTCATGTTCGGGCCCTATGAGCGGACCGAACACCTCAAGCTGTTTGCCGAGGATGGCGTTCCCGCCTGGTTCGGCGCCGACCTCGTCGAAGAGGATTTCGAGGCGGTGTCATGGAACTGGGAGCAGGCAACGCAACTTGTGCCGTCACTGGGACGCGCTGGCATCAAGGCCAATGTCCGCGGTCCCTTCCAGATGACGGCGGACGAGCTTCCGCTGATGGGACCGGCCTGGGGCTTGCCCAATGTGTGGCTGGCCGAGGGCGTGCCGGGCGGCATACTGTGGGGCGGCACGATCGGCTACTATCTGTCGGAGCGGATCGTCGAGGGCGGCAACAGTCTCGACACCTCGGATCTGGATCCTCGCCGCTTCGGCGACTACGCCAACAAGGCCTGGACGCGCGAGAAAGTCCGCGAGGCCTGGGGCACGCATGCGGAGCAGAAATATCCCGGGCAGGACATGCCTGCCGCCCGGCCGCAGAAGACAGCGCCATCCTACGCGCGGCTGAGCGAGTTGGGCGCGGTCTGGGGCGTGCTCAACGGCTGGGAGATGCCCAACTGGTTCGCGCCCAAGGGCGTCGAGGCCAAGGACCAGTATAGCTGGCGCTGGACCGCCAAGGGCGTTTTCGTCGGCGAGGAAGTGCAGGCCGTGCGCAATGCCGTCGGCCTGGTCGAGATGACGCCGATGACCAAGTTCGAGGTCTCGGGACCAAACGCGGCCGCCTGGCTCGACGGGATCCTTGCCAACCGCCTGCCAGCAGTCGGCAAGGCTGTCCTGGCGCATCACCTCACCCCTGGGGGCGGCGTGCAGGCGGAATACATGGTGGCGCGCCTCACCGATGACGGCTTCTATCTCATCTCGACGCCGCGCGCGGAGCGCTGGAATTTCGACGATCTCTCAAAGCTGCTTCCCGCCGACGGCGGTGTCAGCCTGAAGAACGTCACCAATGAGCGCGGTTGTTTCACTGTCGTCGGGCCGAAGGCGCGAGACGTGCTGCAGGCGCTCACCGAGATCGACCTGTCGAACGCCGCCTTTCCTTGGTTCGGCGTGAAGACCGGCAGCGTGGCGCTTGCCAGCGACGTGCGGATGCTGCGCGTCAACTACGAAGGCGAGCTCGGATGGGAGCTCTATCATCCCATGGCCTACCAGCGGCAATTGCTCGATGCGATCCTGAGTGAGGGCGAGAAACACGGCATGCGGCTCGTCGGGCTGCATGCGCTGGAATCGCTGCGGCTGGAGAAATCCTACCGCGCCATGTACCGCGACATGAATCCCGAGCTCAACGCGCTGGAGAGCGGGCTCGAGCGGTTCATCCGCCTCGACAAGGGCGATTTCGTCGGCCGCGAGGCGGTGCTGAAATACAAGGATCGTAACGACCAGCGCCGATCGGTGACGCTCAGAATAGAGACCGACGGCGCCAGCACGCTCGCCAACGAGGGTCTCTACATCGATGGCGAACTCGTCGGGCGCATCACATCGGGCGGCTATGGCTATACGCTAGGGCATGATGTGGCGCTGGCGCTGTTGCCCGAGCGCGTCGGCAAGCCCGGCACCAAGCTCGACGTGGCGATCCTGGGCGAATGGAAGGTCGCCGAGGTGATCGCGGACTCGCCCTACGACCCCAGCTCGGCCAGGGCGCGCAGTTGATCGGCAAGGGTTGAGCGAAGATGCGCATCGACCGGATCAACGTCTACACGACGCAATTGCCCGTCAAGGGCGGCGCCTACCGGATGGCCAGCGACGACGTAAAGTCGCTGGACAGTACCCTGGTCGAGATCGTGACGGATGACGGCCTGACCGGCTGGGGCGAGACCTGTCCGATCGGACCGGTCTACCAGCCGCATCACGCGCTCGGCGCCCGCGCCGCGATCGCCGAAATTGCCCCAGGCCTGATCGGTGCGGAGATTGCCTCGATCAGGCTTCTGGCGAAGCGGATGGATGAGCGCCTGAACGGACACGGCTACGCTAAGGCCGCGTTCGACATGGCCTTTCTCGACCTCCTCGGCCAGAAGCTCGGCGTGCCGGTGTCGACGCTTCTGGGCGGCGCGCTGACGGATCGCGTGCCGGCCTACTATTCGCTGATCGTCGGCCCGCCGGATGAAACGGCCAGGATCGCGGCCGACAAGGTGAGGGCAGGCTATCCGCGTCTGCAGGTCAAGATTTCCGGGCGTAATCTCGAAGAGGACGTGGCCACTGTCCACAAGGTCTGGGAAGCGGTCGGCTACAAGGCGCGCATCGCGGTGGACGGCAACAGAGGCCTGACGGCGGCCGCGGCAATCCATCTCGACAGGCTCTGCCAGGCGATCCCGTTCGTCCTCGAACAGCCCTGCAACACGATGGACGAGGTCGCGACGCTGAAGGGCCGCGTGACACATCCGGTCTATCTCGACGAGAGCACCGAGGACCAGAACGCGGTGCTGCGCGCGATCTCGCTGGGCATTGCGGATGGTTTCGGCTTCAAGGTCACCCGCCTTGGCGGCCTCACCAAGATGACCACCGTGCGCGACCTTTGCGCCATCCGCTCGCTGCCGCACAGCTGCGACGATGCCTGGGGAGGCGACATCATCGCGGCGGCCTGCGTTCATCTTGCGGCGACCGTCGAGCCGCGCCGCATGGAAGGCGCATGGATCGCCCAGGAGTATATCGACGGGCATTTCGACCCCGGCAATCCGGTCGTCATTCGCGAAGGGTATATCGCCGTGCCACAGCGGTCGGGCCTCGGCGTGAAGCCCGAGCCCGGCATGTTCGGCCAGCCGATCGCCACATACGGAGCCTGACCAGGAGGCGGTTGCCGCTGCCGACATGGCTCGCATTCAGCCGATCTTGCTTGTTGACTCCGGTCTGTCTACCTTCTAGTAGGTAGGCATCATCAACCAGCATTGGACAAACAAGCATGCCTTCTCAAAAACCCGACACCCTCGCTCAAGCTTCGAACACATGGCTCAAAAGCTATTATTTTGTGCGGTTCGCCGTCTCCGCGGCATGGGTCGCACTGGCCTTCACCGTCGCCAGGACCATGCCGCCGCTGGCCGCGATCATGCTGGTAGCGTATCCCGCCTGGGACGCCCTGGCGAACTTCCTCGATGCCCAGCGCACGGGCGGGCTGAGCCGCAACAAGTCCCAGTTGCTGAACTTTGTCATCAGCGCGCTTACCACCCTGGCGGTCGCTGTCGCGCTCACCAGGAGCATGAACACAGTGCTCGCGGTCTATGGCGTCTGGGCCGTGCTGTCCGGCGTGTTTCAACTGATTACCGCGGTGCGGCGCTGGAAGACCAATGGCGCGCAATGGGCGATGATCCTGAGCGGCGCCCAATCGGCGTTGGCGGGCCTCTTTTTCGTCAAGATGGCCGGGGGCATTGAAGATATCGGCATCACGAATGTCGCACCCTATGCCGCGTTTGGCGCATTCTACTTCCTGGTGTCGGCGGTATGGCTGACGGTCAGCGACATCCTTCGCAAGTCACCGCGAACCGCCAGCTAAGGTGCGCCCTTGAAGGAGCCGTTCGACATCCTGCCCTGCTTTTCCCACTGACCGGTTATGCGCCGTCTTCATGAGAGGCGGCGCATTTCCTGTCGAAAGGATTGGCGCGCCCTTGGCCCGCCAATCGGACAAATCTTGCAAGGGTCGGCAAAATTTCCTACCTCGACCTATTGGAAGGTAGACAATGAACATCGCACTCAGTGACACCGCGGGCAAGTTGGTTGGCGGAGCCGCCCAGCTCATCATGCGTGTTGGCTACAACGGCTTCAGCTACGCCGATCTTTCGGAGCGCTTTGGCATCCGCAAGGCCAGCATTCACCATCACTTTCCGTCGAAAGTTGGTCTGGTGGTGGCCGTTGTCGAACAAGCGCGCGCCGGTATCCGGGCTCAGCTTGCGGCGCTGGACGAAGGCTCGCCGGTGGCGATGGATCAGCTGCGGTTTTACACCGGGTATTGGGAACGCTGTATCAAGGACCAGTCCGCTCCCTTCTGCCTGGCTGCCGTGCTGGCCGCCGAATTGCCGGGTCTACCCGAAGAGGTGGCGCTTTCCGTTCGCGGCCATTTCACCGATCTCGGCAGATGGCTGGAGCGGCTGTTCGAACTCGGTGTGGAGCAGGGGGCGGTGCGTCTCGAGGCATCCCCCGACGTCGAGGCACAAGCATTCATGGCGACCGTATACGGAGCCATGCTTGCGGCCCGGGCGTTTGATGACCCGGAACGCTTCGATGTGATTGTGGAAACGCTTTTTCGTCGCATCCGCGCGTGACGGCTGGCGCCAATGGCTTCGAGCCGCTGGGCAGTCATGCGCCATTTCGTTGTCTGCAAAGGCGCGCCGCGCCTCAAGCCGTACCGTTCTTGGCCGACTTTGCCAGTTCCTGTTCCAGGTCCACCAGTTCCTTGCCGCCGGCCATCAGGTTGAGCAGCTGGTCGCGGTTGATTTCGCCCTTGGCGTAGGTGCCGGTGCTCCGGCCACGCTTCAAGAGCGTGAAGCGGTCGCCCACGACATAGGCGTGATGGACGTTGTGGGAAATGAAGATGACGCCGATGCCGCGTGCCTTGGACTGCACGATGAGCTTCAGGACCACGGATGCCTGATGGACCCCCAGCGCCGATGTCGGCTCGTCGAGGATCAGAACCTTGGCGCCGAAATAGACGGCACGCGCAATGGCCAGGCATTGCCGTTCGCCGCCCGACAGCGTGCCGACGGGCTGTTCGGGATCGCGCAGCTGGATCCCCATGGCCGACATCTCGTCATAGGCCGTGCGGTTGGCGAAGTCGGCGTCGAACTGGCTGATCGGCCCGAACTTGCGCATTGGTTCGCGCCCGAGGAAGAAGTTGCGCGCCACGCTCATCAGCGGCACCAGCGCCAGGTCCTGGTAGACCGTTGCGATGCCGCTGTCGCGCGTATCGGCGGGCGAGGCGAACCGTGTCGGCTTGCCCTGCACGCGGATCTCGCCTTCGTCCGGCGTGTAGACGCCCAACAGCGTCTTGATCAGCGTCGACTTGCCGGCGCCATTGTCGCCGAGCAGGCAATGCACCTCGCCAGGGCAGACATCGAAGGACACGTCCTTCAGCGCCACGACCGAGCCGAAATATTTGCTGACAGATTTCAGTTCGACATAGGGCTCGGCCATCACCGGCTCCTCATGGCGCGGTTGCGCACATAGCTGTTGAACAGCACCGCGATGACCATCATGGCGCCCATGAACAGCTTGAACCAGTCCGTATCGATGCCGGTGTAGAAGATGCCCATCTGCACCACGCCGAAGATCAGGGCGCCGAACATGGCGCCGATGGCCGATCCATAGCCGCCGGTGAGCAGCGTGCCGCCGATGACGACGGCAATGATTGCCTCGAATTCCTTCTGCGTGCCGCGCAGCGTGTCGGCCGAGCCCGTGACCAGCACCTGGATCGCCGCGAACAGGGCCGCCGCGAGTGCCGTCATGACGAACAGCGTGATCTTGGTGCGCGCCACCGGCACGCCGAGATTGCGCGCGGCATTGGCTTCCCCGCCGGCGGCGAAGATCCAGTTGCCGAAGCGGCTGCGCGTCAAGAGCCAGGTGCAGGCCAGTGTCAGCACGATCCACCACACGATCGACACTGGAATGCCTGATATCGAGGGCAGGCCGTCGGCCCGCTTGCCGATCAGGCCGATGTCGGAAAGCCAGGCGATCAGGCCGGAGAACACCTGTCCCGAGAACAGGCTGTTGAGCGGATCGTGCAACGCCAGCTCATGCACTCCGGAGACCTGGGTTCGCCCTGAAATGCCGCGCGTGAGGCCAAGCGTGAGGCCGCGCAGCATGAACAGGCTGCCGAGTGTCACGATGAAGGAGGGCAGGCCGGTCCTGACGACGGCGAGCCCGTTGAGCGCGCCGATGCCGCCGCAGACGGCGAAGGTGAACAGCAGCGAAAGCCAGATCGGCCAGCCCCAGAACACCGAAGGGATAGCGATGAGGATGCCGGCAAAGCCGATCATCGAGCCGACCGACAGGTCGAACTCGCCGGCGATCATCAGCAGGGCCACGGGGGCGGCGAGAATGCCAAGCTGGGCCGAGACTTCGAGGAAGTTGACGATGCCCTTGGCACTGAAAAGTCCCGAGCTTCCCGCCGTGACGGCGAAGAACACGAAGACCAGCACGGTGCCGGCCGCCGCGCCAAGTTCCGGCCTGCTCAACAGGCGGCTCAGGCGTGACACGGACCGGACCCGCTCGTCGCGAATCTCTGAAACCATGGCTGCGTTACCCTTCACATAGAGCCGTTCATCGTTTCACGGAAACGCTGAACGGCTCTATCTCCCTGCCTTGACGCAATTCCGGACGGAAAACGGCTCACACTTTCCTGGAATTGCTCTGATGAAGCGGCCGGAGCGGAGCCCCGGCCGCCAGTGTCAGCGCTTGCCGAGTTTCGACAGCTCGACAACCGAGGCGGCGGTGTCCTTGGTGACGAAGCCTGGGCCGGTCGGATAGTCGGCGATCGGCATGATCTTGTACTTCTTCCAGAGGTCGAACATCGCGACCGGGATATAGCCCATGGCATATTGCTGGGCGTCGATGCCCCATTCCATCTTGCCGGCGACGACCGCCTGCAGGATCGTGGGCGAGAGATCGAACGTGCCGGTCTTCACCTTGCCCGAGAGGCCCATTTCATCAAGGGCGGCCAGTGTCGGTTCGGCACCGCTGGCGCCGACGGCGAGGATGAACTGTGTGTCGGCATGAGCGGTCATGTAGGCGATCACGCGGTTCTTCATTTCGGTCGGGTCGATGACGCCGTTCATCACCGGAACGTCGACGCCCAGACCCTTGGCAAAGCCGGCGCAGCGATCGTCAAGGCTCGAATTGCCGACCTCGTGGTTGGCGCAGACCGCCTTGGTGAGGCCGAGCGCCTTGATGCGCTCGCCGGCCATGACGCCCGCCTGGAATTCATCCTGCCCCATGAACAGCAGGCCGCCAAGGTCATGGGTCAGCTTCGAGCCGCCGGAATCGATGACGATCACCGGGATGCCGGCGGCGACCGCGTTCTTGACCGGCGTCGAAAGGGCGGCCGCGTCGGGGATCGAGACAACCATGCCGTCAGGCTTGGAGGCCGTGATGGCGTCGATCATCTGCGCCATCTTGGCCATGTCGAAGGTTTCGGGCGCCAGGTATTCGGCCTTGACGCCCAGGGTCTTGGCGGCATCGTCCATGCCGTTCTTGACCACCGACCAGTAGGGGTCGCCGCTCTGGCCATGGGTGACGAACACCACGCGCGTCTCGTCGGCGGCCGCAAGGGTCGTGGCCGCCGCCATCATCGTGAAGCCGGCCATCAGGCCGAGCGCAGGCTTTATTAATTTCGCAAGCGAAAACATAGAACCTCCTGTTTGTTTTCCGCCGCCGCAATTACGGTCGACGGTTCCAGTTGCCCCTTTATTCCAGTTCCATTCCTCAGCACTGGTTCCCTGGGGGCCGCACGCGGCCCCAATCATTCGATGACGGTAAATCCGGCTCCCTTCGCCATGCGCGACAGGTTCTGGAAGCCCATTGTCGCATAAGTCAGCGGATTGGCCTTGCTGGGATCCTGCTCAGCCTCGACGACCAGCCAGCCGCTATAATCATTGTCGGCCAGCACGCGCAAAATGGCGGGATAGTCGATGGAGCCGTCGCCGGGAACGGTGAAGATCCCTTCCATGACCGCACCCATGAAACTCATATCCTCGGCGCGGGCACGATCAAGCACGGGTTTGCGCGCATCCTTGCAATGCACATGCACGACGCGTTTGACATGGGCCTTGATCAGGGCCACTGGGTCGCCGCCCGAAAAGATGGAATGGCCGGTGTCGTAGAGCAGGCCAACCGCTTCGCCGGTGTGGCGCATCAACAGGCCGACCTCGGCATCGGTCTCGACGATGGTTCCCATATGGTGGTGAAAGGCCATGCGCACGCCGAAATCCGCCATTCTTTCAGCGAGTACAGTCAGCTTGCGGCCATAGGCCGGCCATTCGTCCGGGCTGAGCGCAGGGCGCTGCGAGATCGGCCCCCAGATGGCGTTGTGGCGTCCGCGCGAGGTGTCGGCATAGACGACATGGGTGGCGCCCATGTCCCTCAAGAGCTGGAGATGCGGCGTGATGGCATCCATCTCCGCGCTGACATCCTTCTCGTCGCAGCGGCCGTCATACCAGCCGGAAATCACCGCAAGGCCATAGCGCTGCATGATCGGCTTCAGCTCGGCCGACCGGCGCGGAAACTTGCCGCCAAGTTCGGTGCCGGAATAGCCGGCCTGCCTGGTTTCGGCGAGACACACCTCGAGCGGCGTGTCGCCGCCGAGTTCCGGCACGTCGTCATTGGTCCAGGTGATCGGATTGATGCCGATGCGAACCTTCACGGGCGAACTCCTGATTGCTTCGACTGGGCAAGGTGATGGCGGGCGAGGCCGGCCAGCAGCGTCATGTCGCGACGGGCATGTTCGGCGGTGTTGCGCACGGGCGTGCCTTCGACGATCGCCGACCAGAAGCCTTTCAACTCCTCGACGAACGCCTCCTGGTAGCCGCTGCGGATGTCCGCGCTGGAAAGCGTATGCCCGCTGCCAGTGCGAACCGTCAGCCGCGTCGGCTGGTGGTTGAGATAGGGCGAGGGGAATTCCAGTTCGAGCGAGGCGTCGTCGAAGTAGAGCGTGATGCGCTCGCGATAGTCGGGCAGCCTCGGAATGGCGACATGCACCATGGTCCACAGCGCCTGGCCGTCGAGCAGCCGGACAGTGCCCTGGCCGCCTTCGCCTCTGGCGAAAAGCGAGGCGCCGACAATTTCGCCGTCGGCGACGCCGAGCGCATCGAGCAGCCCATGGACGGCGTTCACGTCATGGACGATCGAGGAACAATAGGCGCCGACAAAGCCTCGAAAGGCGTCGGGATCATCGATGCCGGCCACCGCGCGGTCCACCTGCTCACGCTGCCTGGCTTCGGTCGAGGCAACCAACCCCTCCGCGACGTCGTCACCCCGGCAAGTGGAGGTGTGCCGGATGAAGGGCCAGGCGTCGGGATCGTTAACCTCGACCGAAATGTAGCGAAGCGTCCGCGCCGTGCCCGGCAGCATTTTCAGCGCCGTCTCGTAGCTCGGGTCGAAACGCTTCATGTAGCCGACCTGGAGCACCTTTCCGGCGCGATCCCTGGCGGCGATCAATTCGTCGATGTCCGCGGCGCTGTAGCAAAGCGGCTTTTCGCAGAAGACATGCAGCCCCCGGGCGAAGGCGGCGAGACTCTGTTCGCGGTGCAGCGCGTCCGGCGAGGCGATGACCACGGCATCGAGCGGCATCGCGAGAAGCGCGTCGAGATCGGGGAATGTCGCGAGGCCGAATTCCTCGCCGACGAAGGCACGGACCTTGCGCGACGGATCGTAGACGCCAACGATCTTGAACTGCCGGTGCAGCTTGAGCAGGTTCGGTATGTGCTCGACCTGGGCGACGCCACCCGCCCCGATCACTCCCACTTTCATGCACTGCATCGGCCAGCCCCATCTGAATCCGAACGCTTTTTTTCTTGAGCCTAGGACGCCTTTGGTTCCATTGTTAGAACCAGATTCCATTGATTTTTGGGAACCAGATGAAGACCAGTTTTCCCATCGACGGCATTGCGCTCGATCGCGACAGTCCCGCAAATCTGCACCGGCAGCTCTATGTCCAGTTGCGCGGCCTGATCGAACGGCGCGTGCTGCCGAGCGGCCATGCACTGCCCTCGACACGGGTCATGGCGCGGGACCTGAATGTGGGACGCAACACGGTGATTGCCGCTTGCGACCAGCTCGCGCTGGAGGGCTACCTCGCCATACGGCCACGCAGGCCTTCGGTGGTCATGGACCTGCCGACCCGTTCAGTGGCAGCGGAACATGTGTCTGTCGAGGATGCCAATCCGTTATCGTTGCGCGGGCAGACGATGCTCGCCCAACCCTATCATCATGGCCGGCCGGGAATGCTCGCCTTTCATCCCGGCATGCCGGATCCGGATAATTTTCCGTTCAACACCTGGTCGAAACTGCTCAGCCGCCGCGCCAAGTTCGCGCATATCGATCTTTTCGGCACCTATCACGTCAAAGGCTATCCGCCGCTTTGCGAGGCGATAGCGCGCTACCTTACCGCCTCGCGGGGCGTGAAGTGCACCGCCGAGCAGATCGTGGTGACCAATGGCGCCCAGTCGGCTTTCGATCTGCTGGCCCGGTTGCTGATCGATGAGGGCGACACGGTATGGATGGAGGAGCCGGGATATTATGGCGCCGGTTCGGCCTTTGTCTCGGCCGGGGCGAAACTGGCGCCGCTGCGCGTCAGCAATGCAGGCTGGAATCTCGATCCGCCGCCTGTCATTCCGCGCATGATTTTCGTGACACCCTCATGCCATCACCCGCTCGGCATGACCATGCCGATGGAACAGCGGCTCAATCTGCTGCACATGGCCGAGACCTGGCGCTCGTGGATCATCGAGGACGACTATGACGGCGAGTACCGGTTTCAGGGACAGCCTATCCCGGCCCTGCAAGGCATCGGCGCGTCAAACCGCGTGGTGTATGTCGGGACCTTCGCCAAGATCCTCTTCCCGGCCATGCGCCTCGGCTTCATGGTGGCGCCCAAGGCGATCGATCACACGATCGTCTCGGCGCTGAGCGTCAGCGGCCAGTTCGCCCCCTTGCTAACCCAGGCCGCGCTCGCGGATTTCATGAATGAGGGGCATTTCACCCGCCATCTCAGGCGCATGCGGCGCCTCTACGCGGAGAGGCGCCAGTTCTTCCTGGAAAGCGCGCAACGGCATCTCGGGGAATGGCTGGATTTCCACACCACCGAATCCGGCATCCAGGTCGTCGGGATTTTCCGCGGCAGATGCAGCGACAGGGCGGTTGCCGAGGCAGCCCTCCAGCAAGGCATCAACGTCTCGGCGCTGTCGATCCAGTACCGCCATGGCACGGAGCAGAACGGTCTTGTCATGGGCTTCGCGGCGGCCGATGCGCAGACCACCGAAAAGACGATGCAGAAGTTTCGCGCGGTGCTGCAAAGTTATTTTTCGCGAATGAATAATCCCGGTTAAGCAGCTGGCACTGTTCGCTTTTTTAAGGCGGACTCGTGCTTCTGGGCGGTGCTAGCCCGGATTTGCCATCCGTGCCCGACAGCGCACCTCATCGATGGGCCTGCCGAGAGCGGCAAAGCGCGAGGCCGCTTCTTCAAATGCCGCCACGGCCCTGGTTTCGTTACGCTCGGCCCGGCGCTGCACGCCGCGCGCTTCCCACACGGCAGCCACCCAGGGGCCGCCGTTCCACATGCCGGCGACCCGCTCAGCCTCGTCGAGCCGGCGGTTGACCTGTTCGATCTCGCCAGCCTCGGCCAGGGCCATCGCGGCCGCGGTGCGAAACGTCATCGAGCAAGGCTGGCAATTGCAGCCCGATGACAGCATGCGGTCGCCTTCGCGAATGGTCTCGGCGATCCTCTGGGAGGTGGTGGCGGCGCGCACGTCAAGCCCTTTCAGGCTGATCAGCAGGTGCGGCGCCAGCCAGGAAGACTGGGCAAGGGTGGTGGCGCGGTGGATCAACCGTCCCGCCTGCCATTTCTGGCGGCGGGCAAGCGCGAGTTCCGTCAGGCGCTGGAGCGCCAGCACGCGGCCGGCCACGGCTCCCACCTGCGCGTAGAGTCTCTCGGCCTCGGTCAACATGCGTTCGGCCTCGGCCAACTGGCCCGAGAAGAGCGCTGCTTCGCCCAGCACGAGCGAGGCGAGGCCGCGCCCGGCGACCGAGCCGGCGCCCTCGGCCACCGACAGGAGTTCTCGGGCCGAGGCGGCGATGTCGTGGTGGCCGTTGGCACTGCAGAGGCAGAATTCGGCCAGGCACAGATGCCCGTCAAAAACGTTGGAGACGAAGGCTGGCTTGGAGCGGACCCATTCGATGAACTCCGCCCTGAACAGTTCGCGCCACTGGCCCTGCATGTGGGCCACCAGGCCGATCAGGGCGCTGGCCTCGCCAACCTCGCGGGCCAACCCCGCGCCCATGGCCAGTTCGCGAGTTTCCCGGCCAACCTGGCCGGCCTTGGCGAAGTCGCCGCTTTGCAGGTGCAGCAGGCCCCAGGCCAGCGAGGCGCGGATGCGGTCGCTCAGGCCGACAGGGTCGATAGAGGGCACGGCAAGCGCCTTTTCGTAGAGCTTCACAGTCTGCGCGCCGGGGCCGACGCCGAGGTCGATCCGCAGGAACTCGCTCAGCTGATTGAACAGCCTGATCGCTTCGGCCCGGTTGCCGGCGTCGAGCGCCGCCTGCATCAGGGCGCATTGCGCCTGCTCGTCGGCCGGGTCCAGCCCGATCAGGCGCTGCCAGAGCTTGCCGGCCCGCAGTACCTCGGCATAGCGCTGACGCAGGGCCTGGCGGGGCGTTTCGAACCAGTCGACATAGGGATCGTCCGGCAGCAGGTCTCCCAAATAGAGATCGGCGGCAGCTTCGCAGGCGGCGGGATCTTCGCCGCGCAAGGCAAGCCTGGCGGCGGCCTCGAATGCATCGACGTCGATTTCGAGATCGCCAGCGGGGGCGAGCGCGATGACATCGGCCGTCTGCTCGATGAGGTCATTGGCGCCAAGCGCGCGGCGGGCAAAATGGATGGCCTTGCGCAGGTTGGCACCCGCGGCCTCGGGATCGAGATCCGGCCAGAACGCCTCCATCACCTGTTCGCGGTGAATGCGGTGGGAGCGGGTGACGGCCAGCAGCTTCACCAGTGCCGCGCCACGGTCCCGCCGCCACGCCGTGGCCGGGATGAGCTGATCGCCCAGACTGACGCTGAAGCCGCCAAGCAATTGAATTCGGACACGCAATCGAAAGCCCCCTCCAGGATGCGAGGCCCGCACGCCCGAAATCGGCCGTCACAAGCACCTGTGGGGCGGGGAACGCTGGCGGAACATAGGTTGCCTAAGCTGCACCCGTAGTCAATTCCGACCACTCACAGGAGGATCAAATGTCTCTTCGTATCGCCGACACCGCGCCCGATTTCACCGCCGAGACCACACAGGGCCCGATCAACTTCCACGAATGGCTGGGTACATCCTGGGGAATCCTGTTTTCCCACCCCAAGGACTTTACCCCGGTCTGCACGACCGAACTCGGCTACATGGCCAAGCTGAAGCCGGAGTTCGACAAGCGTGGCGTCAAGATCATCGGGCTCTCCGTCGATCCGGTCGAACGTCATGCCGGATGGGCTGATGACATTGCCGAGACCCAGGGACACGCGCCGAATTTCCCGATGATAGGCGACCCGATGCTGGCCGTTGCCAAGCTCTACGATATGCTGCCCGCCACGGCCGGCGACAGCGCCGAGGGACGTACGGCGGCCGACAACCAGACGGTGCGCCATGTCTACGTCATCGGGCCCGACAAGAAGATCAAGCTGATGATCGCCTATCCGATGACCACCGGGCGAAACTTCGACGAGATCCTGCGTGTGGTCGACTCCATGCAACTGACCGCCAAGCATCGCGTCGCCACGCCGGTGAACTGGCGGCAGGGCGACGACGTGATCATCGCGGGTTCGGTTTCGAACGATGAGGCCAAGGTGCTCTATCCCGAAGGCTGGAAGCAACCCAAGCCATATATCCGTATCGTCCCGCAGCCTCGCGGCAACGCCTGAGCTTTGCTCAAGACCCAGGCAACAGGAGGTTACCTATGAAACCCCGTATCCTTATCCTTGGCGCAGGTTTCGGCGGGCTCGAGCTCAGCACGTCCTTGTCCGAAGCTTTGGGTGACAGCATTGCTGTCACCCTGATCGACAAGTCGGATTCCTTCGTGTTCGGCTTTGCCAAGCTTGATCTGATGTTCGGCCGCGCAACCGAAGCGGCCGTGCGGCTGCCTTACGCCGACTATGCCAAGGCCGGCGTCACGTTGAAGCGCGAGACCGTCACCGCCATCGACCCGGAACGGCGGCGCGTGACGACGGACAAAGGCGTGCACGAGGCGGACATATTGGTGATCGCTCTCGGCGCCGACTATGACGTCTCGGCCACACCCGGCATCACGCTCGGCCGCAACGAATTCTACTCGGTTCCGGGCGCCGCCCACATGGCCAAGGTCCTGCCCGGTTTCACCCACGGCCATGCCGTGATCGGTGTTTGCGGCGCGCCTTACAAATGCCCGCCCGCGCCCAGCGAATGCGCCTTGATGCTGCATGATTACCTGACCGAGAGGGGCGTCCGGGGCGACTGCCAGATCACCTATGTGAACTCGATGTCGAGCCCGGTGCCGCCTTCTCCCGAAACGTCGAAGGCGCTTCTGGCCGCCTTCGCCGAGCGCGGCATCACCTTCATCCCCAGCACCCGCGTGGTTTCCGTGGACGAGGACCGCAAGGTCGTGACGCTCGACAATGGCGGCGAACTGCCCTGCGATCTGTTCCTGGGCGTGCCCCGGAACCGCGCGCCCGATGTCGTCGTCGAGGCCGGTATCACCGAGGGCGGCTGGGTCACCATCGATCCGCGCACACTCGAAACCCGCTTTCCCGGCGTCTACGCGCTGGGGGATCTGGCCAATACGGGCGCGCCGAAGGCGGGCGTCTTCGCCGAGGGCGCCGCGCGAACCGTTGCGGCGAACCTGATCGCCAGGCTCCGCCATGAGGAACCGACGGCAAGGAACCCGGGCGCGGGATCCTGCTACATCGAGTTCGGTGCCAACCGGATCGCCAGGGTGGATGTGGATTTCTTCTCTGGTCCAAAACCCACCGGTGCTTTCTACGAACCATCGGAGGCCTTGCGGGTCGACAAGGTGAATTTCGGCTCCAGCCGCAAGGCCCGCTGGTTCGGGCATTGACCTTTGACAAAGGGGACCTTCGACAAAGGCGGGGACCTTCGACAAAGGCGGGCCGCCGATGACTTGTCACCTCCGCCCGTCCCGTTGCTTCAGGCCATCTGCAATTCCCGTCGCGGCAGCGGCGGGAAGGCGATTGCTATGCCCGCCGCTCCGAGCCCGATCAGGGCCGAGCCGATGAACAGCCATTGATAGCTGGCGTAGGCGTCGAATATCATGCCGCCGGCCAATGGTCCCTAGGCCATGCCGAGGCTGGACAGCATGGTGGCGGCGCCGAATACGGTGCCGAGGATGCGCTGGCCGAAATATTCGCGCGCCAGCACGGCATAGAGCGGCATGACGCCGCCATAGGTGGCGCCGAAGATGACGGCAAGCATATAGAACTGGTCGAGCTGGCTGATCGAGAGATAGGCGGCGATGACGATCGCCTGGATCGCGAGGCCGGCGACCAGCACCGGCTTGACGCCGAGCCGGTCGGCCAGCACGCCGTAGAGAAGCCTACCACCCAGGCCGGCGAGACCCTCGACACTGTAGATCGTGACCGCCGCCATGGGCGCGACACCGCACAGCATGGCGTAGCTCACCATATGGAAGATCGGGCCGGAATGGGCCGCGCAGCAGGCGAAAAAGGTCAGCCCGAGTACGATGAACTGCGGCGAGCGCAACGCCTGGCCGACGCTCATGCCCGCACCCTCGGCGGCCGGCGCGGAAGCCGCATCGGCAACAGCGGGCTTGGGCGGCTGGCGCACCAACAGTACCGCCGGCAGCAGCAGCACCCAGGCCATGATGCCGATGTCGAACATGGCGGCGCGCCATTCATAGGCCGAGATGAGCCAGCGGGCGAAGGGCGAGATCGTCATCGGGGCAACCCCCATGCCGGCCGAGACCAGCGAAACCGCGAGGCCGCGGTGGGTATCGAACCAACCCGTGGTCAGCGCGATCATCGGCGCGAAGAAGGCGCTGGCCGCAAGTCCGACGAGGACACCGTAGGTGATCTGGAAGGTCAGGAGCGAGCCGGCGCGGCTGGCCAGCACCAGCGCCAGCCCGAGCAGCACCGCACCGATCGTCACGACGACGCGGGCGCCGAAGCGATCCGAAAGGGCACCCCAGGCGAAGCCGCCAAGGCCCATGACCAGGAAGTTGAGCGTCATGGCGCTCGAAATGCCGGCGCGCGACCACTGTGTGTCGAGTGCCATCGGTTCAAGAAAAATCGCCAGCGAAAACATCGTGCCGATGGCGACACAGGACATCAGCGCGCCTGCCGCGACGATGACCCAACGATAGGAAAGGTTCATGCAAATCTCCCATGCCAGAGCGCAGCGCCGAGCGCTGCTTGCGTCCGAAGGACGCTTCCGTCGGGGCCGATCCTACAATCTGGTTGCATTTTTTATCCAGTTTGGAATCGCGCTGTTTCCAGGCGCCCCTGCGCCTTGCGGGCACCCGTCAGATCGGCAGTTCCAGCGTGTATTTGATCGTCTGGCTGGGGACGTCGGTCTTGACGTTCTGGACGCCCTTGATGCGGCTCAGATGCTCCGACTGGAAGCGGCGGTAGTCGTCGATGCTGGCCGCCACGATGCGCACCATGGCATCGCAGTCACCCAGCATCAGATAGCATTCCATGACCTGGGGCAGTTTGGCGACCTCGGTGGCGAAATGCTCGATCGTGTCCTCGTCCTGCGCCTTCAGCCAGATGCGGGTGAAGAAGGTGAGGCCCTTGCCGATGCTGGCCGGGTTGAGCACGGCGACATAGCGGTCGATTACGCCGGCTTCCTCCAGCAGCTTGACGCGCCGCAGGCAAGGCGAGGGCGACAGGCCGACCTCGTTGGCCAGATCGTTGTTGGCCATGCGGCCGTCGCGCTGCAGCGCGCGCAGGATGCGTTTGTCGATGTCGTCCAGCTTCATGGCTCACAATTCCATTTTATTGGCCATACGTGACATCAGATGCCAAAATTGAACGAGATTCAACAATCTTCGCAACCAAATTGCGGAGAAGTGTGGGTATATTTGCCGCCTGTATCACGAGAGTTCAAACGCAGGGAAGCGGCGGCCGCGAGGCTGGCCGGTGGCAAGCCATGAGCATTTCACAGGCAGTCGAAGCGGCGGGCAATGGCTCGGGGTCAGAGTTCCGCCGAGGCGTGGCGTCCTGCGCGCCGGTGCTGTTCGGCACCATTCCCTATGCTCTGGTGCTTGGCGCCCAGGCGACCCAGAAAGGACTGAGCCCAGTCGAATTGTCCATGATGACGGGGCTGAATTTCGCCGGCGGCTCGGAATTCGCGGCGATCCAGTTGTGGACGTCGCCGCCGCGTATCCTGCTCATCGTCGCCATCACCTTGCTGGTCAACAGCCGGCATTTGCTGATGGGCGCGGCGCTCGCGCCATTCCTGCGCGACCTGCCGCGAAGCAAGGTGTTTCCGGCGCTGTTCTTCCTGTGCGACGAAAGCTGGGCGCTGGGCCTGGCCGACGCCAAACGGCGTGCGGCGGCTGGCATCACGCCAGCCTTCAGCCCCCGCTATTACATGGGCGCGGCCCTGGCGATGTATCTGACCTGGGTGGCCTTCACCACGCTTGGCGCCTTGCTCGGCCCGATGCTCGGCCATGTCGAGACCTATGGTTTCGACATGGCGTTTCCGGCCGTTTTCCTGGTGCTTATGCGCGGCATGTGGAAAAGTGTTTCGGCGGCGCGGCCCTGGCTGGTCAGCCTGGTCGTTGCCGCCCTTGTCTATCTCTTCGTTCCCGGCGCCTGGTATGTCGCGGCGGGCGCGGTGTCGGGGCTGCTTGCTGCCTGGCTGATGACAGGTGACGCATGATCGACATGGCAACCCTGCTCACCATCGTGCTGATGGCCGGCGTCACCTATCTCACGCGGATCGGCGGCTATGTCGTGCTGCGCAATCGGGTGCTCAGCGCGCGCGCCACGGCGGTGATGGAGGCGGCTCCCGGCTGCGTGCTGATCTCGGTCATCGCGCCGGCCTTCGTGTCGCGGAACCCGGCCGATCTTCTGGCGCTGGCGATCACTTTCGTCGCCGCGACGCGGTTGTCCATGCTGCCGACCGTGTTGATCGGGGTCGCTTCGGCGGGTCTGCTGCGGCACTTCATAGGCTAAGCCCCCGGCAGCCAGGCCAGCGCCTGCGTTCACTGAATGGTGGATGTGATGCGCCGACCCTTGGTGTTGAACAGATGCAATTGGGTCAGGTCCGGCGCCAGGAAAACCTGCTGGCCAGGCATTACGGGAATCCGCTCGCGCAACAGCGCGCTCAGCGTGTTGTTGCCGGCCCTGGCCATGACCAGCGTTTCAGATCCGGTCGGCTCGACCACTTCGACTACGGCCGGCACGCCGCTATCGGCGAGCCTGAGATGTTCGGGGCGGATGCCCCAGGCCGAAGCGCTTTCGCCCTGCTCGAGCGCCGGCAAGGGAAACACGGTGCCGTCGCTGGCCGTGAAGCCGTCCGCGGTCGTGCGGCCCTGCAGGATGTTCATCGACGGCGAGCCGATGAACTGGGCAACGAACAGATTGGCCGGCCGGTCATACAGATCGAGCGGGGCGCCGACCTGTTCGACGATGCCGCCATTCATGACGACGATCTTGTCGGCCATGGTCATGGCCTCGACCTGGTCGTGGGTAACATAGACGATGGTGGTTCCCAGGCGCTGGTGCAGCGCCTTGATTTCGGTGCGCATCTGCACACGCAGCTTGGCGTCGAGGTTGGAGAGCGGCTCGTCGAACAGGAAGACCTTGGGATCGCGCACGATGGCGCGGCCCATTGCGACACGCTGGCGCTGGCCGCCGGAAAGCTGGCGCGGGTAGCGGTCCAGCAGATCCTGCAGGCCGAGGATCGTCGCGGCGCGCGTGATCTTGGCGTCGGTCTCGCTCTTGTCTGTCTTCTTCAGGGTGAGCGCGAAAGCCATGTTCTCGCGCACCGTCATATGTGGGTAGAGCGCGTAGTTCTGGAACACCATGGCGATGTCGCGCGACTTCGGCGCGACGTCGTTGATGACCTTGCCGTCGAGCGCGATTTCGCCGGCGCTGACGTCCTCAAGCCCGGCGATCATCCTGAGCAAGGTCGACTTGCCGCAGCCGGACGGGCCGACAAGGATGACGAATTCGCCCGACGCGATGTCGACCGACACGCAGTGGATAACCCGCGCCTTGCCATAGGCCTTCTCGACATCGGATATGGTGACCGCACTCATATGTTGTTCCTCAGAAAGAGACCTTGTCGCCGCCCTTGAGCTGCAAGATCTGCCGCGCCTCGTCAGGGGTGGCCACCGAGGCGCCGAGCCCCTCGATGATCTGGCGCACCTTCTTCACCTGCTCGGCGTTGGATTTCGCCAGCTGGCCCTTGCCGATCCACAGCGAGTCCTCCAGGCCGACGCGCACATTGCCGCCGAGCGCAATCGCCTGGGTGGCGATCGGCAACTGGCTGCGGCCGGCGCCAAGCACCGACCATCGGTAGTCCTGGCCGAACAGGCGGTCGGCGGTGCGCTTCATATGCGCGACATCCTCCGGATGGGTGCCGATGCCGCCCAATATGCCGAACACGCTCTGGACGAAGAACGGCGCCTTGACCAGGCCGCGCTCGACGAAATGGGCCAGCGTGTAGAGATGGCCGATGTCGTAACACTCGATTTCAAAGCGCGTGCCGTTTTCCGCGCAGGTGCGCAGGATGTGTTCGATGTCGCCAAAGGTGTTGCGGAAGATGCGGTCGCGCGAGCCTTCGAGATAGGGCCGTTCCCAGTCGTGCTCGAAGGTCTTGAAGCGTCCGAGCATGGGATAGAGGCCGAAATTCATCGAGCCCATGTTGAGCGAGGCAACTTCCGGCGCAAAGGTCGCCGCCGGCTTGACCCGTTCCTCGACGCTCATCGTCGCGGCGCCACCGGTGGTGATGTTGACCACGCAGTTGGAGCGCTGCTTGATCACTTTCAGGAAGGGCGCGAAGGCCTCGGTCGACTGGTCGGGCCGGCCATCGGCGGGATTGCGCGCATGCAGATGGACGATGGCCGCACCGGCCTCGGCCGCCCCGATCGCGGCGTCGGCGATCTCTTGCGCGCTCACCGGCAGATGCGGCGACATGGACGGCGTGTGGATCGAGCCGGTAACCGCGCAGGTGATGATGATCTTGTTCTGGTTCGCCACTTGAAAGGATCCTCGTTTGTTTGACCGCGCCTATTTCACCGCGCCCTGGGTGATGCCCGAGATGAACTGCTTCGACAGCACGATATAGAGCAGGGTGATCGGCAGTGCGGCAAGCGTCAGCCCGGTGAACAGCACGCCCCAGTCAGTGGTGAACTCGCCGACGAAGACGGTGAGGCCCTGCGGCAGCGTCTTGAGATTGTCCGAGGTGATCAGCACCAGCGGAAAGAAGAAGTCGTTCCAGATCGGAACCGCGTTCTGGATCGCGACGATGACCAGTGCCGGGCGCGCCAGCGGCAGCATGATGGAACGCATGATGCGGAATTCGCTGGCGCCGTCCATGCGCGCGGACTCTTCCAGTTCGCGCGGCAAGGTCCTGAGGAAGCCGGTCATGATGAACACCGCCGAGGGAATGCCCATGGCGACATAGACCAGCACCAGGCCGGCATAGCTGTCGACGAGGCCAAGCGAATCCAGCTGGATGAACAGTGGAATGATCGCCAGCTTCAGCGGCACGGTCATGCCGCTCAGGAAGAACATCAGCACCAGCGCGCTCAGCCGGAACTGGTAGCGGGCGATCGCATAGGCGGCCATGGTGCTGAACACCAGGATCAGCGCCACCGCGGCCGCCGTGATGCCGACGGAATTGGCGAGGTAGCGCACGAAATTGGTTTCGCTCCACACCCGCTCGGCATTGGCCAGCGAGAAGTGCGCCGGCAAAGCGAAGGGCGAGCTGAAGATCTCGGCATTGGTCTTGAAGGACGACATCACCATGATGAACAGCGGATAGATCATGATGACGGCGTTGATCGCCAGCATCAGCTGGATGGCGCCGTTCTTCAACAGCTCGCCGGGTTCCCTGGTGCCGACCGCTGTGCTCACAGTTCGATCTCACGACGGCGCAGGTAGCGAAGCGCGATTGCGGTGACGCCGGCAACGATGATGAACATCATCACCGCCAGCGCGCTGCCCTGGCCGAAATCCTGGATGCCTGTCGTCGTCGAGCCGAAGGCGGTGCGGTAGAAATAGAGGCCGAGCACGTCCGTCGCGCCGCCGGGCGAACCGGTGAGGCCGGCCATGACATAGGGGATCTCGAACCAGTTGAAGCTGCCGATGAAGGTCAGGATGGTGACGATGGTGACGCTCGGCGCGATCAGCGGCCAGATGATGCGGGTCATCAGCACATAGTCGCCGGCGCCGTCGAGGCGGGCGGCCTCGATCACTTCCTTGCTGATGCGCTGCATGCCGGCGAGCAGCACCAGTGTCGGGAAGCCGAGCCAGTGCCAGATGTTAGCGAACAGGACGCTGCCCAGCGCCGTCGATTCATTGCCGAGCCAGGGGACGGCGCCGATGCCGACAAGCGCCAGCGTCTGATTCACCAGACCGAACAGCGGATGCAGGAACAGCTTCCACAGGAAGCCGACGATGACCGCCGACAGCACGACCGGAAGAAAGACGATGACCTGGTGGATGCGGTGACCGGGCAGCGCCTTCAGCAGCGAATAGGCGAGCAGGAAGGCGGTGCCGTTCTCGAACACCATCAGCGCCACGAAAACGATGATGTTGTGCTTCAGCGCATTGTAGGTCCAGCCGCTATAAGGCTGTTCAAACAGCACCTTGCGGAAGTTTTCAAAGCCGATGAATCCGGTCGGCTGCAAGCCGTTGAACTCATAGAAGGCAAGGCGGAAGGCCGAGAGCAGAGGCCACAGCACGAACAGCACCATGACCACCAACGCCGGTGTCAGCAGGGACGCGATCCAGAGTGACCGGCGCCACGGAAAGGCTTTTGTGGTGTGGCGCCGGCCGATGTTCATGTCACTTGCCCTGGAAAGGCTTGTACCATTTGGCGAGGCCGTCGGTCAGGTCGGCGGCCAGCTGGTCCGGGGTGATCGAACCCGACATCATCTTGGTGATGTCGCCCTGCAGCAGTTCCGATCCCGTCGGCTTCTCGAAACGGAAGTAGACGACATTGATATGCGGCATGGCGGTTTCGTTCAACTTGGCGACGTGGGCGAGCAGCTCGTCCTTGATGACGACGCCCTTGATGGGCGAAATGTTGCCGAGAAGGGCGGAGAACTTGTCGCCGAACTCCTTGGTGCCCATCCAGTTGACCAGCTTGAGCGCCGCCTCCTTGTTGGCCGACTTGGCGTTGACCGCATAGCCGCCATCGAAGAACTTGGTCACCTGCGGCGTATCGCCGGCCTTGGCCATGGGCGGGGCGACGAAGTCCATGTTGATGGCCGGGCTCTGGCTCCTGTAGGTGGCGATGTCGAAGCTGCCGCCGGCCAGCATCGCCGCCTTGCCGCTGATGAACAGCTGGCCCGCGGTGTCGTAGTCAATGCCTTCGAAACCGGGAGGCATGTAGTCGCGCAGTTCGAGCAGCTTGCCGAGTGCCGCGACATAGCGGGGGTCCTTGAAGGTGGTCTTGCCCGACGTCAGGTCGCTGACGAAATCCTGGCCGAGGAACGGGTTGGTAAAGATGGCCACGAACATCTCGTTGAACCAGCTGGTGCCCATGCCATTGGCGAGGGGATAAATACCCTTGTCCTTCAGCGCCCTGCTGACGGTAATGAACTCATCCCATGTGGTCGGCGGTGTCAGCCCGGCCTTGGCAAAGACGTCCTTGTTGATGAACAGGCCGAGCGTCTGCGAAGCGAAGGGCAGCGAATAGACCTTCTTGTCGGCGCGGTAGGTGCCGGCCACCAGCGCATCGGCGGGCTGGTTGGCGAGCGAGGGCACCGTGGTCAGATCCTGCGGCTCGAAATAGCCGGCCTTCACGAACTGCTCCAGCCAACCGTAAGCATGGGTGTGGATGACGTCGCCGCCCTTGCCGGCGGCCAGCGCCGTCGAGACGATGGTCGGATAGTTCTCATCCGGGAACGACTCGAACTTCACATGGATGTCCGGGTTCTCCTTGGTGAAATCGGCGAAAAGTTCGTTGTAGGCGGCCTTGTCTTCCTGGCGCCAGGTCCAGAACGAGATGTCGGTTGCATGCGCCACACTGGCTGCCAATCCCCATGCGAAAGACGCGGCCGCGAGGGCCAGCCCAATCCTTCTCCTGCTCATGTTGCAATCTCCCAATCGCGCTTGATGCGCTTTTTACGACGATTATCAAATCATAGTTCTTGCCGTCTGGAAAGATAGTTTGTAAAGTTTCCTAACTAATGTGAATTGGACGCGGCAGCCCGCTTCGTCCGGCGTGCGCGGTGGATATCGGTGACCCAGAAAATCATTGCAGGCGTGGATATCGGCGGCACCAAGACGCGCATCATGGCGTATCTGGGCGAGCGCATGATCGCCGACGAGGTGCTGGTGACGGAGAGCTGGCGCATTCGCCAGATGGAGACCGATGCGACGACATTGGCCGGCATCGTCACCAATCTGTGCGGCGGCGTCGCGCCCGCCGCGTTGGCGGTCGGCGCCCATGGCTGCGACACGGGGGAACAATGCCTGCGCTTCCAGGCGCTGCTGGCAGACAGGACCGGCGGCGCGGTGCAGGTGGTCAACGACGCCGAGCTGATGGTGCCGGCCGCTGGCCATGTCGATGGCATCGGTGTCGTCTCCGGCACCGGCTCCATCGCGGTGGCGCGGACAGTCGATGGCAAGATGCTGGCGGCCGGCGGCTGGGGCTGGATCCTCGGCGACGAGGGCAGCGCGCCGGCCCTGGTGCGCGAGGCCGCGAAGGCGATCCGGCACAGCCTCGATCGGGGTCAGCAGGGCGATCCGCTGATTGCCGCGCTGATGCGCGAACTCAACACCGACGACCAGACCAAACTCGGTATCCTGCTCAACGAAACGCGTGGCGCGGCGGTCTGGGGTCGCTATGCCAACGCCGTGTTCGATGCGGCGATCGCCGGCTCGGCGCTGGCAACCCGCGTCATCCGGGAAGGCGGGGCAGGGCTTGCCGCGCTGGTCGAGCTGTTGATCGAACGCGGCGCCAATCCCGCCCTTGTCGTGGCCGGTGGCGGTGTCATTTCAGAGCAGCCGATGCTGATGACGGCATTCGTCGAGGCCATGGCAAAAGTGTCGCCGTCGAGCCAGGTGCTGCTGTTGCGCGAGCCGCCGGTGCTTGGCGCGGTCGCCTTGGCCAGGCGACTGCTCGTCGGCCAAGGGTTGTCCTCACAAATTGGAGCCATTTGAATGCAGAAGCGTATCGGTTATCGCCAGGCGGTGGCGCGCCAGACGGAAAGTCTCGAGGTCGGCCGGGGTTCGGTGGCTGCGGCGCTCGAGGGGCTCGATCTCAGTGCTTTTGCCGGCAAGACGATCGGGCTTGCAGGCATCGGCGCCAGCTATCAGTCGGCGCTGGCCGGCGCGCTGTACCTGCGCGCTTCCGGCATCAGGGCTTTCGCCTACACGCCGACCGATCTCTATGGCCGCACGGATGAAGCCGCCGACGCCTTCATCGCGCTCTCGGCTTCGGGGCAGAGCCGCGAAATCTACGATGTCATGCGCGAGGCATCAGCGGCGCCGCGCCTGGCGGTCTGCCGGGGCAGCGACAATCCGCTGGCTGGTCTGACCGGCGCGGTGCTGGCCGCGGATTCGGGCGCCGACAATGGGGCCAGTTCGACGGGCTACACAGGGACCTTGCTGGCACTCGGCATGCTGATCGACAGGCTTGCCGGCAACAGTTTCGACTGGACGCGTTTGCCCGGTGCGGTCGCCACCGTCCTCTCCGGCGCGCAGCGGGCGGCCGGGCAAGCGGCGCGGCTGCTGCAGGGCAGCACGTCAATCGATATTGTCGGCGCCGGTGTCGGCTTCGCCAATGCCGGCGAGGCAGCGATGCTGATCCGCGAAGCCGTTCGGGTGCCTGCCTCGGGATGGGATACGCTGAACTATCTGCATGGGCCGATGGAATCGCAGGATGCGGCCACCGGCGTGATCGCCATCGGCGACGGCCGCGAGGTCAAGATCGCGCAGGACATGGCGGGCTTCGGCTGTCCTTGCGTGCTGGTGACGAGGCGCACGGATGTCGCCGATGCCGAAAGGCTGGTGGTGATCTCCATCCCAACCCTCGGCAACGCGATGGCGGACGCGATATTGGAAATCATCGCCATCCAGCTTGTCGTTGGCGACATGCAGGATGCGGCCGGGCTCACCGACATCACCTTCCGCTATCGTCAGACCGACACCAAGCTGAAGCCGTGGTCGCCGACGGAAGTCTGACGTCTCTGCTCGGATGGCGTGGAAATTGCCAAACCGGCTGGCAATAGGGCATTGAGGGAGGGATGCGGCTTTCGAGTCGGGGCGGCAATCTCGCTTTCACCGACTGGAGGCAGGATTTCGGGCAAAGGTCGAACGGCTGAGATGGCGGCTGTGGAAATCCCCAATCTGACCGACAGCGCCCGCGCCGTGCTGCGCCTGCTCGCTTCGCACGGGCCGGTGACACGGCCGAAGCTCGGCGCCATGCTCGACCTGTCGAAGCCGACCATGTCGGCGGCGGTCTCGGAGCTGAGCGCGCTCGGCCTCGTTGCCTCGCGCGGGCTGGAGCGCGGCGCCATCGGCCGCACGGCGACGATCTACGGCATCGGCCCGGGTGCGGGCTATGCGATCGGCATCGATGTCGGCGCTGCGCAGGTGCGCGCCGTCGCCTATTCGATGGACGCACAGAAGCTGGCGTCCGCGGAACAGCCCATCCCGGAAACGATAGCCGGCGATGCCGACGAGGTCGGTGCCGTCGTGCTGTCGGTGGCGCGTGCCACAATGGCTGGGGTGGCCAAGAGTTTTCGCGCGCTGCGCGCCATTGCGGTGGCCGTGCCGCGCATCGTGTCCAACGATCGTTTTGACCGCCCTGGTGGGCCGTCGGCCGTGCTTGGCCTGCTGCGCCGCAACATCGAGGTGCCGATCATCCTGGAAAACAACGTCAACTGCGCGGCCATTGGCGAAATGCATTTTGGCGCCGCGCAAGGCCACCAGACCTTCGCCTTCCTGCAGGTTGGCGTGCGGGTCGGCCTCGGCTTCATCACCGAGGGGCGCCTGTTTCGCGGCGCCGGCGGTGCGGCCGGCGAAATCGGCCGCATGCCGTTTCCGTGGTCGACCAGCGAGACGCCCTATCGTGAGGGGCTGGAACACTATCTCGGCTCGCGGGCGCTGATCGAGCGCTGTCGTGTCGACTGGCCAGCACAGGAAGGAGCACCGCCGGACTCGGCCAAGGATCTGTTCGCGCGTGCCCTGGAGGGCTCGCCGCCGGCGGTGGCGGCCGTGGCGCGCCATGCCGCCGATATCGGCAGGTTGGCGGCGGGCTGCATCGGTATGCTCGACCCCGGGCTGATCGTGCTTGGCGGCGGTGTCGGCAGAAACCCGCTGATGACGGACAATGTCGCGCATGTCGCGGCGGAACTCGCATGGCCGACGCGGATCGCCGTCAGCTCGCTCGAAGACGGCGGCACGGCGCTCGGCGCGATGAAGCTGGCCGTCGATTACAGCCTTGGGCTGATGCTGCGCGAAGGCCGCCATCCGGCTGTTGTGTTGCCGCCGCGGTCCGAAGTGACGCAGGACGCGATGGTCGCTCAGGCAAGGGACGCCTGAAAAAAGAAAGGCAGGCGCGGGCGCCTGCCTTCGAGTTCAGATGCACGGCGCTTTAGGCAGCCGCGGCAACCTGCTGGCCAGCCACCACGGCGTCGACCTTGGCGGTCGCCTTGGCGAGCGCTGATGTCACCGCGTCAGGGCCCATGCCGACGCCTTCGATGCGGATGACGTCGACATCGGTCATGCCGAGGAAGCCGAGCACGCCGCGCAGATAGGGAACCGCGTGATCGAACTGGACGGCAGCGCCTTCCGAATAGATGCCGCCCGAAGCCAGCACGATATAGACCTTCTTGCCGGTGACGAGACCCTTGGGGCCGTTCTCGCCATAGGCAAAGCTCCTGCCGGAACGGGCGATGTGATCGACCCAGGACTTCAGCGTCGAGGAGATGTTGAAGTTGATGAAGCCGGTGGCGAGGATCACCGTGTCGGCGGCGAACAGTTCGTCGAGCACGACGTCGGAGACGCCGACGACTTCAGCCTGGCGCGGCGTGCGCGCTTCGGCGGGCGTGTAGATGCCGGTTGAATAGTCGGCATCGATATGGGGCAGCGGGTTGGCGACGAGGTCGCGCACGACAAGCGTGTTCGACGGATCGGCGGCGAGGAGTTTCTCGGCGAATTCGGTGGCGATGCGGGTTGAGTGCGAGGCAGCGCCGCGCGGGCTCGAGGTTACAAGAAGAATGGACATAGCGGGTCTCTCCAGTGGAATGAATTGTCCCGCCACATATGGGGCTATTAACCCATCAGATAAACTGGTATATTTTCTATACGATCCATCCACAAAATGGATACAGTGATGCAGCCAAATCCGACCCTCGATCAGCTTCAGATCCTTGTCGCCGTCGCCGATACCGGAAGCTTCTCGGCCGCCGGCCGCAAGCTCAACCGGGCCCAATCGGTCATCAGCTATGGCATCGCCAATCTCGAGGCGCAGCTTGGGCTGAAGCTTTTCGAACGCGAGGGCACCCGCGAGCCGCAGCTGACCGAGATAGGCCGGGCGATGCTGGAGGATGCAAGGCGCATGATCGGCGTGCTGCAGCGCATGCGCTCTCGGGTCGACGGCCACCATCATGGGCTGGAGGCGGAAGTCGCGCTGTCGGTCGATGTGCAGTTGCCCGCACCGGTGCTGGTGCGCGTGCTGAAGGCATTCGAGGCGCAGTTTCCGACCGTGATGCTGCGCCTGCATATCGGCACGCTCGGCGTGATTCCAGATCACGTCGTCAGCGGACAAGCCGATCTTGGCATTGGTGGCCTTCTCGGCGAGGTCGACGTGCATCTCATTCGCATTGGCTTCATGACACTGGTTCCGGCCGCTGCGCCCAGCCACCCGCTGGCACAATTGCCGAAGCCTGTGGCGATCGAGGATGTGCGCGAGCATATCCAGCTTGTCGTCACCGACCAGTCCGAACGCACCAAGGGGCGCGACTATGGCGTCTTTGCCTACCGGACATGGCGGCTGACGGACGTGCGCACCAAACACATGCTGATGCGCGAGGGGCTGGGCTGGGGCGGGCTGCCGCGTTGGCTGATCGCCGACGACCTGGCTGCCGGCCGCCTCGTTGAACTTGATCTCGAACCCTACAAGGAAGTGAATTCGCCGCTGTTTGCCATGCACCGCACCGATCGCAGCCCGAAGCCCGCCGCCGCCTGGCTGATCGAGCAGTTCAAGCGAGAACTCGGCTGCTTCAACGAGTTCGAGCCGGGCGAGCTGCCTGACGAGGAGCTGGAGACAATCCGTCAATCAGCGCCATGAGCACGGCGCGATAATCCTCGGCTGAAGCGCCGGCCTCGATGGCGAGCGCGGCGCGGTCGAAGGCGGAGGCAAGCATCGCGGTCAGTGCATCCACAGGCAATCTCGCCACCATGTTGGCCCGCATCGCCGCGACCAGGCCTTCGCGCAGCGAGCGGTTGCCGTGGCGGTTGTCGACCGCATCCATGGCGGCGCGGCCGAGCACGGCCGGGCCGTCGAGCAGCAACAGCCGCGTGCGGCCGGGCAGGCGCATGGCGGCGAGATAGGCGTCGGAGCCGGCGATGAGCGCATCGCGGGCTTCGAGCGAGGGTGGCGAGGCTCGGTCGATCTCGTCCGCCACCGCCTGCGCCTCCTGCTCGACCACGGCGGCAAACAGAGCCTGCTTGTCGGCGAAGTGGTGGTAGAGCGCGCCGCGCGTCACGCCGGCCGCGACGACGATCTCCGGCGTGCCGGTCTCGGCATAGGATTTCTCGGTGAACAGCTTCCGCGCCGCCGCGATCAAATCGGCGCGCGTTGCCTCGGTGCGGTCGCGGTTGGAACGGCGTCCGAAATCCTGTTGCATACATACAGCCTGTATGTTAATTCGACTTACATACAGACTGTATGTTATGCCCAGGGAGAAGGAAAGATGAAGACCACCAGCTATTACCCGGTGCTGATGACCGGCGACGTTGCCGGCACGGCGGCCTTCTACGTCAAGCATTTCGGCTTCCAGCCGCTGTTTGAAAGCGACTGGTACGTGCATCTGCAATCCGCCGAGAACAAGCGGGTCAATCTGGGCATCGTCCAGGGCGACCACGAAACCATCCCGGAAGAGGGGCGAGGGCGCACCTCGGGCCTGCTGATCAATTTCGAGGTTCGCGATCCCGATGAGGTCTACGAGCGGGTCCTGGCCGCCGGCCTGCCGGTTCTGCGAACACTGCGCGACGAACCCTTCGGCCAGCGCCATTTCATCACCAGGGATCCCAACGGCGTGCTGATCGACGTCATCAAACCGATCCCGCCCAGCGAGGAATTTCTGGCGCAGTACGCCGAGGGCGCCGCGGGGGTGTGAGCGACGGTCTCACCCAGCCCGTGCCACCGGCGTCACCGTCACCTGGCTGACGCCGGTGCGGCGCACCACCGTGCACAGCGTCTCGCGGCCGATGCGCTCGGCGTCGAGCATGCGCACGAGGTCGTCGACGCCGGTGACCGGGCGCCCGTCTATTGCCGCGATGATGTCGCCCTCCTTGAGGCCGGCCTTGTCCGCCGGGCCATTCTTCTCGACGCTGCGCAACCGCACTGCCGTGCTGGTCGACACCTGCGACAGAAGGGCGGCGCGGCGCGGCAGATTGGTGGTATCGGCCGAGATGCCGATGAAGGCGCGTCGCACGCGGCCGAAGCGAATGATCTCCGAGATGACGAAATTGGCCGTGTTGGAGGCGACCGCGAAGGCGATGCCTTGCGCGCCGTGGATCATGGCGGTGTTGACGCCGATGACTTCGCCCGCCGACGACACCAGCGGCCCGCCGGAATTGCCGGGATTGAGTGCCGCATCGGTCTGGATGACGTCGTCGATCAGCCGGCCGGTCGAGGCGCGCATCGAGCGGCCAAGTGCGGAGACGACGCCTGACGTGACCGTCCATTCGAAGCCGAGCGGATTGCCGATGGCAATGGCGATCTGGCCGCGCCTGAGCCGCTTGGAATCGCCCAGCGGCGCGACATCGGCAAAGCTGCCGTCGGCCCGCACCAGGGCGATATCGGTGTCGGGGTCGCGGCCGAGCACGCGGCCCTCGCTGGAGGCGCCGTCGGGCATCGACACGCGCACTGTTTTCGCGTCACCCACGACATGGAAGTTGGTGACGACCAGCCCGTCCGGCGCAATCACGAAGCCGGAACCATGGCCGCCCTGGCCACCAATGCGTTCGATGCGGCAGACGGCCGGGCCGATGCGGTCGACAGCGTCGGCGACCGTCATGGAGTAGGCGTCGAGCAGCGTGTCATCGGATTGGAATTTGGCGGCGGCGAGGGCCATGGGCGGGCTCCGTGTTTTCAGGCGTAACGACGCCTTTTGTCTTGTGCATATCGTTGTCCCAAAACCGCTGAGCACTTTTGGGCAACACGCACTATATGTGCGGAGCGGCCGGAACCGCCGCGACCTGACCAGATGGCCAGTCAAACCGCCAACTAGCCGTCAGGCGAGTACCTCCAGGGGCGCCGTCGGGCGATATCTGGGACATGACGAACCCAGGAGACCATCATGAGTGACTTCAATCTGAATGCGTTTTCGCAAGCCGTTGCCGACCTTGCGGCACAAGCGGCGCCGGCGACCGCGAGCTTCACGACCCATCATCACCGCACGGCAAGCGCCTTCCACTGGAGCGACGGCTATTTCGTCACCGCCGAGGAGGCGGTCGAGGCCGGCGAGGAGATCGAGCTGACGCTGGCTTCGGGCGAGACGGTGAAGGCCGAACTCACCGGCCGCGATCCTTCGACGGGCGTTGCCCTGCTGAAGCCGGCCACTGCCGTGAATGCCGCGCCGCTGGCCAAGGCCGACGCGGTACGGCCCGGCAATGTCGCCATTGCCATCGGCAACAGCCAGGGCTCGGCGCTGGCCGTGTCGGGCTCGGTCGGCGAAGTCGGCCCGGCCTGGCGCTCGATGCGCGGCGGCACGATCGACCGGCGCATCAATCTGGCCGTCGGCGCCGGCGGCCGTTTCGAGGGCGGTCCGGTGCTCGACGCCAAGGGCGGGCTGATCGGCATGCTTCTGTTCGGGCCGCGCGGCCGGGCGCTGGTCATGCCCTATGAGACGATCGAACGCGCGGTCGCGACCCTGCGCGAGAAGGGGCACGTCGCCCGCGGTTACCTCGGTGCGGGCCTGCATCCGGTGCGCGACCGTGACGCGAAGGGCGCGATGGTGATGAGCCTCGACGACAATGGCCCGGCCAAGGCCGCTGGCCTTTCCCTCGGCGATATCATCGTGGCCTGGAATGGCGAGGCGGTGCATGGCCCGCGCGACCTGATCCGCAGGCTCGGCCCTGACAGCGCCGGGGTTTCCGTGACGCTTGGCGTGGTGCGCGGCGGTGAACAGCGCGATGTGACATTGACCATCGGCGAAAAGCCGCTGAGCTGAGAGGATTGATGGAAGCGCTCTCCAGCGACCGGATCATGAGTGATGGCGCCGCTTCGCGGCGGCTTGTGGTGCTGATCGCGCTTGGCGATGCCGCGCGCGCCGAGCGCCTGGCCGCCACGCTTGCCGCGAGCGATGACCTGCTGCCGGTGGTGGCCGGCGGCGGCAGGGCCGACGTCGCCATCATCGACGACAGGAGCGGAGATGCCGTGCCGGCCTCGGTTCCACGGGTGTTGCTGGGACGTGCTGGCGGCGAGCGGCCCGCCGGCGAGGTGTTCGCCATGATGCCCGCTGGCGCCGATGATCTGCTGATCGCCGCGGCGGCGCGGCTGGCGGCGGCCGGCTATCGCGTCACCGGCGATGGCGGCCACGGACGCGATGAGGATTTCCACACGGGCGAGGGTGCGCCGTTCGAGGATGAACCGGCCGACGACCATGCCGTTCGCCCGGCACTTTCGCCGCGCGAGGCGGAAGTGCTGGCGCTGCTCGCCGAAGGCGCGCCCAACAAGGTGATCGCGCGGCGGCTCAATATCTCCGTGCACACGGCGAAGTTCCACGTCGCCGCGATCCTGATCAAGCTCGGCGCCGCCAACCGCACCGATGCCATCGCCATTGCGATGCGGCAGGGGCTGGTGCTGGTTTAGCCTCCGCTGCGTAACCCACATGCGGGCATCTCGGGCCTTGCGCTGTGGTCGCCCGCCGCGCAAAGGTTCGCGCCTGCCATGTTGCAAGGGAGGCGCAAGGAATGTCGCTCAAGGGAAAGACGCTGTTCATCTCCGGCGGATCGCGCGGCATCGGACTGGCGATCGCGCTGCGCGCGGCGCGCGACGGCGCCAATGTGACGATCGCGGCCAAGACCGCCGAGCCGCATCCGAAGCTGCCCGGCACGATCTATACCGCCGCCGAAGAGATCGAGCAGGCCGGCGGCAAGGCGCTACCCGTGCTGTGCGACATCCGCGAGGAGGCGCAGGTCGCCGAGGCGGTTGCAAGGACCGTCGAAAAATTCGGCGGCATCGACATCTGCGTCAACAACGCCAGCGCCATCCAGCTCACCGGCACGCTGGAGACCGACATGAAGCGCTATGATCTGATGCACCAGATCAACACGCGGGGCACCTTCCTGGTCTCCAAAATGTGCATTCCGCACCTGAAGTTAGCCAACAATCCTCACATCCTGAATCTGGCGCCGCCGCTCGACATGAAGGCCAAGTGGTTCAAGAACCATGCCGCCTACACCATGGCCAAGTTCGGCATGTCGATGTGCACGCTGGGCATGAGCGCCGAATTCGCCAAGGACGGTATCGCGGTCAATTCGCTGTGGCCTATCTCGACCATCGATACGGCGGCGGTGCGCAATCTGCTGGGTGGCGCCACGGTGGCGGCAATGAGCCGGTCGCCCGACATCATGGCCGACGCCGCGCATGCCATCTTCATGCGGCCGTCGCGCGAGGCATCAGGCAATTTCTACATCGACGAGGAAGTGCTGCGCGCCGAGGGCGTCAGCGACTTTTCGGTCTATGCGCCCGATGCGACCGGACCGCTGGCTGGCGACTTTTTCGTGCCGGACGAGGTTTTTGCGCGGACGGACAGCAAGATCAAGAATATCTACTAGCCCTTCGACGCAGAGCACTTCATTTCGAGATCGGCTCCAACAGGCGTAGCTTCGTCATCCTAGAGCGAAGCAAGGAGCGCAGCGACGCGGCGCAGACCCCCGGCTCTGGGATGACGAAGTTGGGGAGGCTTTGGCCAGTCCGCGTCGAGTATCAGCCTATCTCGTCCTTCTTGCCTTTGCTCAGGCCCATCAGCCGGTCGATATAGGCCAGCATCAGCGCCGACACGACGAAGGTGAGGTGGATGATGGTGAGCCACATCAACTGGTCGGTCGAATAGGAAGACGAGTTGAGGAACACCTGCAAGAGGTGGATGGAGGAGATGGCGACGATGGTCGAAGCGACCTTGACCTTGAGCGATCCGACATCGATCGTGCCCAGCCAATGCACGCCGCTGCCATCCGGGTCGTCGAAGCGGCTGACGAAGTTCTCGTAGCCGGAGATGATGACCATCACCACCAGCGAGGCGACGAGGGCGGCGTCGATCAGGCCGAGCATCTTCAGGATTGTGTCGGTGTCGCCGAGCAGGAACACCATGGTGATGAACTCGTAGAGCTTCTTGGCGAACGACAGCGCATAGACGGCCAATGCCAGGCCAAGACCGATATAGAAGGCGACCAGAAGCCAGCGCGAGGCGAGGATGATCGATTCGATGGCGAGTTCGAGACGCTTCATAGAGTGGTTCCAGTTGTTCTCGGGTCGGTGATCAGGCCGTATTTCGACCACGCGAACGCTTTTTGCAAGATAGCAAAAAACCCCGCCGGAGAGGGCCGGCGGGGCTCAATGCGTCCCGCTGGAGTCGGGACGGGGCAGGGAACGCCCAGTCCTGAATCTGGGGTGAGCGGGCCCGCGATTCAATGAGCCGGCTTTAATGCCGGGACAAATCTTCTTGAGCCGAAGCTCCGGATCCGAACCTTTCCCATCCCCGGCCGAGCCGGGGATGGGCGCTTCCAGCGTTGAGTCCGCAAATCAGGTCATGATTTTGAAATCATGATCTAATTGTTGCTGGCAACGGGTGCTACCAGCGACGTGATACGGCGGATGGCGACACGCCGGTTCTCACGGTTGGGCGCCGAGGTGTTTACCTTCAGATACTCCTCGCCATAGCCCTGCGTCGTCAGGTTCTCCGGCGGGATGCCGAAGGCATTGGTCAGCGCTTCGGCAACCGCTTCGGCACGGCGATCCGACAGAGCAAGGTTTGCCTCCGGCGTGCCGACGGCGTCGGTGTGGCCCTCGATCAGGAAGGTCTCGGCCGGGTTCTTCTTCAACAGCTTCTCCATGGCGTTGGCGACGCCCTCAAGCTTCTGCACCTCGGTGTCGGAGATCGAGGACGAGCCGAATTCGAAGTTCAGCGTGTCGAGGTCGACGCGGCGCGCAATGTCGCGCACACGGGCCGAGCGCTTGACCTCGTCGATCGAATAGAGGCGCTGGACCCTTTCCACCGGCGGCTGTTCGAGGAAGGTGTAATAGTCGTCAGGGCTTTCCACGTCCTCGGAATCGAGGATGTAGTCACGGCGCGGGATGGTCAGCCGCATCGGCGGCAGGTCATCGCCGGGATCGCGCCAGTCGCCCTCATCCTGATAGTCCTGCTCGTCGACATAGCTCAGAACATATTCGCGCCCGTCAGGCGTGATGCGTGAACGCTGGATGACATCGCCATAGCGGTTGCGGATGGTGACGATCCGGATGCCGTTGTCGCGCTCGACCGTCTCGCGCGTACGGTTCTGCGGCAGGTCCTCGTAGTAGACGTCCCTCGCACCGCGATTCATACGCGGACCGTCATTGCTCTGGACGATCGTCTGGCCGCCGAGCTGGATGATGACGCGGTTGCCGATCTCCTTGAGCACGTCAACGCCCTGGGGGCGGCGGCGGTCGCGGATGTTCTCATCGGGCGCACGGTCGCGGCGTTTGCCCTTCTCTTCCGTCACCGGGACAAACTTTTCGGGCTTGATCTCCTGCTGGGCTGCCTTGTCGTCGGTTGGAGGCGGCCCCTGGTCGACGGGAGCGACCACCGGCTTCTGCCCCTGATCACCGCCTTGCTGGGCGTTCTGGCCACCATTCTGCTGCTCGCCATTCTGCTGGCCGTTCTTGTCGCCATGCTTGCGGCCGCCGCCCTTGCGTTCGGCGTCCTTCTGGCTGTCGAGGAGGGGGGCAGCGTTCTTGTCGGCGGGAGCTTCGCCCTGTACGGGATTTTCGCCCTGGACAGGCGCGGCCTTGCCGCCATTTGCCGGCTGTTCGCCATTGACCGGCTGTTCGCCAGTGGCTGGCTGTGCGCCCGTGGCCGGCTGTTCGCCATTCGCGGGCTGTTCGCCCGTCGGCTTCTTGCCGTGCTTCTTTGTCTTGTCCTGGGGCTGCTCGCCCTGTGTCGCCGGCTGTTCGCCGGCCGGAGCCGTTTCAGCCTTGGGCGTCGTCGCTTCGCCGGCCGGAGCTTCCTTCGGCGTCGGAGCGGCTTCCGGCGTCACTGCCGGGACGGCGGGCGCCTCTTTCTGCTGGTCCGCCTTGTGTTTCCTGCCGGGCTTTGTCGGCTGGTTGTCGTTGGCGGGCTCTGCCTGCCCCGCGGGAGCCTGTTCGGCCGGCGCCTGCTCGGTCTGCTGCTGCTGGTCGCGCTTCTTCTTGCGCGGCTGCTGCTCCTGGGCGGCTGGGGCGGCCTGTTCGGCCGGCGCCTGCTCGGTCTGTTGCTGCTGGTCGCGCTTCTTCTTGCGCGGCTGCTGCTCCTCGGCGGCTGGTGCGGCCTGTTCGGCCGGCGCCTGCTCGGTCTGCTGCTGCTGGTCGCGCTTCTTCTTGCGCGGCTGCTGTTCCTCGGCGGCCGGTGCGGTCTGTTCGGCCGGCGCCTGCTCGGTCTGTTGCTGCTGGTCGCGCTTCTTCCTGCGCGGCTGCTGTTCCTCGGCGGCCGGTGCGGCCTGTTCGGCGGGAGCCTGTTCGGCCTGTTGCTGCTGGTCACGCCTCTTCTTGCGCGGCTGCTGTTCCTCAGCGGCTGGAGCTGCCTGCTCGGCTGCCGGCGCTGCCTTCTCGGCGGGGGCCTGCTCGGTCTGCTGCTGATCGCGCTTCTTCTTGCGCCGCTGCTCCTGGTCGCTCTGTTGTCCCTCGTCGGCGGGTGCGTCCTGGGCCAGGATCAGCGGCGTTCCACCGCGCTGCATGGGGTCGAACGCGGCACTTCCCTGAAGCGGGAACGCGCCCAACGGCGCGGATGCCATCAGCAGGCCAAGTGCTGTGCCTGCCAGAATCCGTGGTTGGCGTTTCATCGAAAACTCTCCTTGTGGGGTCCCATCCTTGCCGAAACCGATCTTGGACCGATTGGTTCCAGTTTGGTGGGGATAGATGCCGTACAGGGCGATTGGCCGGCCTTTTGAAGGCAACTTCGTGTCATTAGGCCAGCCTAAGGTCCGATTCCAGCCCTTACCGCGCTTGACCTCGGCGGCGGCCGGGGCCACATCCGCGAGATGGAAACGCCATTCTGGAAAACAAAGACGCTGGAAGCGATGAGCCCGGCCGAGTGGGAATCGCTGTGCGACGGCTGCGGCAAATGCTGCCTGTCGAAGCTCGAGGACGAGGATACCGGCGATATCTATTGGACAAGTGTCGGCTGCAGGCTGTTCGATGCGCAGAGTTGCCGCTGCGCCGACTATGCCAACCGGCTGGCGCGCGTTCCCGATTGCGTCGGCCTGACGCCGCAGAATGTGCGCACCATCAGCTGGCTGCCCAGCACCTGCGCCTATCGGCTGGTGGCCGAGGGCCGTGATCTCTATTGGTGGCACCGGCTGGTGTCGGGCAGTGCCGACACCGTGCACGAGGCCGGTATCTCGATGCGCGGCCGGGTCAAGGCGAGCGAGACTGAACTGGCCGAGCCCGAAGATTACTTTGACTATATACTCGACGACGAGCCTTGAGGCTGGTGTCCGCCAGGAATCGGGGCATCGGGGCCATATTGTTGTTGTTCGAAGACCGGCGGAGGTTTTTCTTGCCGCCACATGAACCGCAGATGAACGGCGAGTTCGTAAATAGTTCAGACAGACCAGTGCATTGTCCCGCCATCGGTTTCACGAGGACGGGCGCAAGCCCGCAACAAGGAGAGAGAAGCATGTACACCAAGATCAAGACGGCAGCCCTTTCGGCGCTGGTCGGCCTCGGCACGCTGGCCGCCATTCCCGCCCATGCCGACAGCCTCTATCTCGGCTTCGGCAACAACCAGGATCCGCGCTTCGGCGTCTATGCCGGTGATGACGGCTATCGCCACCGCCGTGACGAGCGCCGCGACGACTGGCGCCGTGGCTGCTCGCCCGACCGCGCCCTCGACAAGGCCGAGCGCATGGGGCTGCGCCGTGCCCGCATCGTCGACGCCAACCGCCGCGTGGTGAAGGTGATGGGCCGCCAGTATGGCGATCGCGTCGTCATCGTCTTCGCCAATGAGCGCGGCTGCCCGATCATCAACCGCTGAAGCCTCTTGATGGCGGAGCCCCCGTCCGATCGGACGGGCGCGGCTCGAAAAAACCCGCGGGAGCGATCCCGCGGGGTTTTTCCTTGCATCGTATCGACTGCAGGTCATCCGTCCCCGGCACCGCCGGCGACGGATGATCGTTGCTTCAGCCGGCTGTCATTTCAGCTCGAAGGTGACGGTCACCTGGACATTGTAGGCGTTTTCGCCGGCCTGGGTCGGCACCGCCGACCGGGCCGCGTCGAATGCCTTGGCGTTGATCGCCATCGGCGCCGGAGCGATGTTCTGATCGGAGATTTCCAGCACCCGGCCGATGCTGACGCCGGCGGCCTCGGCCAGCGTCTTGGCCTTGGCGATGGCGTTGGCAACCGCCTTCTTGCGGGCTTCGGTGATGGTGGCATCAGGATTGTCGTTGGTGAAGGAGATGCCGCCGCCCTGGTTGACGCCGAGAGACACAGCCTTGTCGAGGATCTCGCCCGTCTTGTCGATGTCGCGCACGCGAACCGCCAGCGTGTTGGTGACCTGGTAGGCGACGAGCTCGGCCTCCTGGCTGCCGTCGGGCTTGTTGGTGAAGTTGTAGCGCGGATTGATCTGGATGCCGGCGGTCTGTAGGTCGCGATCCTTGATGCCGGCCGCCTTCATCGCCGCGATCACCGCGGCCATGGCGTCGTTGTTGGCATCGAGCGCCGCGCGCGCCGTCTTGGCCTCGCGCATGACGCTGAGCGACAGCAACGCCAGGTCGGGAGGCGTGGTCGCTTCGCCTTCGCCCGATACGATGATGCGGGCGGGAGTCGGCGAATCGGCGGCTCCAGCCATCGCCGGAAAAGCGATTGCAGCGGCGAGCGCGAGGGGCAAAAGATGTCTGGTCATGAAAATCTCCGTGGTATGCGATCAGGTCGCAAGCGTCGCGTAGAGCGCGATTATGGGTTGATTTGGGCGATCAGCGAAAGCCCGTCGCGAAAGCCTTGTGCCGCGATGCGAAAAACATTAATCCAGCCGGCGTGGGGCCTGTAGCTCAATGGTTAGAGCCGGCGGCTCATAACCGCTTGGTTGGGGGTTCGAGTCCCTCCGGGCCCACCATTATCGTTATTTATCAATGCTGTATGGGGTGGTTCGCCACGAGGTTCGCCAATAGGTTCGCCAAGCATCGGCTTGCGCGTCACGAGGCGTACGACTCGATCCATCCCCTGGACCGCCAGCCGAACCTGCGATGCCTCGCGCGAATAGAGCTCGGCATGATCGATATCGTCGTGACCGAGCACGTCCATGAGCTGCCGGGTCGAGGCTTCGGCCTCCGCCAGATAAACACCAAGAGACTTCCTTAAGCCATGGAGGGTCAGGCCCTTCGGCAGGCCCGCAAGCTTGCACCAGTGCGCCATCATTCCAGTCAGCGACTTGGCGGAGAATGGGTCGCCGTAACCGTTGACCAGGACAGTCTCGCCGCGCCTGTCGGCCGCATCCAGGATCTCAGACAGCATCGGCGTGATTGGCACAAAAAGCCGTTTGCCACCTGTTCGTCCCTTGTTCTTGGCCTGAACGATATCAAACCCGTCGAAGTGACGCTCGACACCGTCGATGAAGACGCGGCGGGTGACCCTCTGGTCCCAGCGCAGGCCCGCGACGTCGCCGCGCCGGTTGCCGAGCCAAAGTGCCAAACCATAACAAGTGCGCGCCGCCGTGCCCAGCGGCCAACGGTTTTCGAATTGCGCCATCGCTTCGCGCGACCAGGCTTTCCAACCGGCATATGCAGGCCGCCACTCGACCGCCGCTGTGGGATCGATTTCGATCCAGTCTTGCCTTAGCGCGACATAGACCAGCTTACGTATGCCCACCAACAGGTGCTTGGCTTTGTGAGGTGTGGCAATGAAGCGGCCAAGCAGCTCTTCGACATGGATACGTCTGAGATTCTTAACCGCTACGTCGCGCCAGATGAGCGGGTGATCTGCGACCACCCGCAGTTTCAGAAATTCTTCGATCAGCCGCGTGTTCTTGCGCTTGGTGGCTTCGTCCAGCGCCAGCCACTTGACTGAGATCTTTAACCGTTGAAAGGCCGCTCCAAATGTGCCGGGCAGGGCGGCTCCAGGCATACGGACGACGGGAGCCTTGGAAACTTTCCGGCCCTCGACCGCCGCCTGGTACGCCTCCTTGAATCCGGGTTGATTGGGCGCTGGCAGACTGACTACGCGCTCTTTCGTCCGATAGCGCCAGCGAAGTTTTCCATGGCGATCGGTGTAGGAGGATAGGCCAGGATATTTGTCGGTCATGGCAGAATGAGTCTATTCCTTGCGATGATTCCCTTGCAACAGAAAGTCGACGATATTCTCGTCATCGTCTCCAGGTAGTTCGGCAAACGCCGCTTCGAGTTTGAGGCGATCCCAAATCACGCGGCCGTCAACTTTCTTCGGCTTCGGCATGCGCCGGTCAGCAACCATCTGGTCGAATTTGGTTATGCCAACGCCCACATATCGGGCGGCTTCTTCGCGTGAGAGGCCGCGAGGAGGATAGGAGATAGGGTCGCTTTTCATGATCTCGCCGCCGGCCTGAGTCCGCTTCGGTGCACGGACTGTCAGAGATCGGGATCTAGATTGTCTCAACCTCTGCCGGGAAGGCGCCGATCAAGCCCTACGGTAAATTGTGGTCACAGCGTATAAATAGGACGGTTGTGTGCGTTTAGGGTTCATGTCGGGAGACCGCTACCTCGCAATACCCGCTATTGAAGAGGCACTCTCTCGCTATCGTCGGCATGCCGCCTAACAGCTAGTTCTGCCTCCTTTCTTTTTCGAACTTATTAGGTCGCGTCTCAGGCCGAACTAAATGCGCTTACGGTAGTAATTCGAATATCGGCTTTAGACAAAAATTCGACTAGATATCGCAGCTTGGGATTGCCGGCATGGCCCAGTAAGGCGCCGGACGAATACCGCCGAGGATGAATCAACGTCATATGAGGTTTGGCTTGCTGAGCGTTGTCCGCACAATAGAATTCCGCGCACGGTTTCCGTACACGAAGCCATTCTCGGACCGCGAATCGCGCGCCACCTACGGCGACGTACGGTTATCGGTCGTTATCAGGACACGTTGGGACGCTTACTGTGGTGCGAGCCCGGACGAATCCTACGCCACGCGTCTCTCATCTTGGCCGCCCCGCTCAATACCCTCCGATGATCGGCAAAATCTCACCGGTGATGTAGCTCGAGCATTGCGGAGAAGCCAAAAACACATAGGCCGGCGCGATCTCTTCCGGCTGTGCGGGCCGTTTCATGGGTGTATCAGCCCCAAACTGCGCAACATCCTCGGCTCTCTTCTCAGACGGATTGAGCGGCGTCCACACCGGGCCAGGCGCCACGGCGTTGACCCGAATGCCTTTACTGATGAGGTTGCCGGAGAGCGCCCGGGTGAAGGCGTGGATTCCGCCCTTGGTCATCGAATAGTCGATCAGTTCTTTCGAGCCGTCGATGCCAGTGATTGAGCCGGTGTTGACGATCGCCGAGCCCGGCTTCATGTGCGGCACGGCCTCCTGCGCCATATGGAAATAGCCGTAGAGATTGGTCTTCAGCGTGGTGTCGAAATGCTTTTCGGTAAGATCGGCAAACTCGGTCGAATGCACCTGAAAAGCTGCATTATTGACCAGAACGTCGAGGGCGCCGAAAGCCTTCAGCGTCTGTTCAACCGCCTTGCGGCAGAAAGCGCGCTTAGTGACGTCACCGCGCAAAACGATGCAGCGCCTGCCCTCGGCTTCGACCGCCTCTTTGGTCGCTGCGGCGTCGCGGTCCTCACTGAGATAGACGATGGCAACGTCGGCGCCTTCGCGCGCGAACAATACCGCCACCGAACGGCCGATGCCGGAGTCGCCGCCGGTGATCAGGGCGACTTTACCAGCGAGCTTGCCCGACCCCTGCCAGAACGGCGCATCGTAGAGTGGACGCGGCTCTATCGTCCATTCATCGCCAGGTTTGTGGTGATGCTGCTTCGGAAATGGCGGGGCCGGGTATCTGCGCGCACCGGCCTGCATGGCGGCCGGCACTTTGGTCTTAGGTTTGGCCCGATCTGTCGCGTCAACTTCACGTTGGACGCTGCGCTGCTTGCTTTCCGCGTTGCTCGAAACCGGTTTCGTTGGCATGGTCGTCCCCTGGCTATTTGGGCAGAAGGTCTAGGAGCTTTCGTCCGCGGACGGCTGCGCGTCTATCTCCTGCGCGATTTCAGCCAAAGCGCGCGAGAGAGGGAAGAGCTTTCGCTGTTCGTAAAAACGCGCACGCCGCCTCAGCAACATGATGCACCGCTGCCGCTCCTCGAGTACTGCGGTCACAGCAGCGGTTGGAATGTCGGACGGCCCGGGCCAGCCCGATCGTTCAGTGAGAGGCATGCTCATGGCGGGCTCTCGTTTTAGCGGCCTTGCGGGCAGATGCGGATTTCTCTGCGGAGGAGCGGTTGGCCGACGCTGACCCGCCTGCTTCACCGCCCTTATGCGAAGCGGGGTGGCCGGTGTGTTTGCCGCGTCCGGAGCCGCCTTCCTTCTTCCCGCCGCCATCGTCCTTGTTCACGGTCGCCCAGGCACGCCGTTCGGCTTCCTTTTCCGAAACGCCACGCTTTTCATAGCCTTCTGCAATGTGGTCGGCTTTCCGCTCTTGCTTGTCGGTGTACTTGGATTTATCGCCGCGGGGCATTGTTCACTCTCCTGTTTCTCGTGACTTCGTATGTGCGTTTGCTCCTTCTGGGAGCAAACAGATCAACTTTCGCACCGCCCAACAGTTCCCGCGAAATCCGTCTCACCGATGACTACTCAGCCTCCCTTGCGTCAGGAGCAATGGCGTTGAGAATGACCTCGTAGGCGCTGCCGAACTGGTCTTCGATCTCGCCAGCCCCAATGCCAATGGCTCTCGCATCGGCAAAGAGCTTTTGGGTCAGTTCGGCAACCGATAACAGGTCGGGATCTGCCTGTGCCCCGCACAGGGATGTTGTTGGTCAGCCACTTTTTGAGAAATTCAGCGCCGCGCTTGCTCATGCCGACATAAGCGTTACGCAGCCGTGCGGTTCCACTGGCAAGCCGATCGTTCAACCAGCCTCGTGGCTCAGCCACTGCCCGAGCGAGACCTAGGCCGTAGGCGCCTGAAACCGATAGTGGGGGATTACGGCCACAACGGTGAGTTCGACCAGGAGCCTCGGGTCGACGAGCCCCGCCACTTTCACGCCGGTGACAGCGGGCCCGGCTACCAAGGAAAAGCGGGTCCGCCGAGCCGCCTGAATTGCTTCCAGATCGATATCTCGCACGTAATACATGGTGGTCGCCACGACATCCTCGATCGTCCCTCCGAGCTCGTGGAGGACTCGTTCGATATTGTCGATGGCCACGTGCGCCTGTCGGGCCGGGTCGTCAATCCCGAGTACTTCAAACTCGGGTGTCCAGGCTACTTGTCCGGTGAGATGGACCCGCCGACCATCCGGCTCTACGACGGCCTGGCTCATCGGAAAACCCCGATCCTGCCATACCGCAGCAATGTTCAGTCTCGATGCTTCTGTCATCCTGGAGCTCCGTTGGATTGGGACAACCTCTCAGGAGCATGGCCCGGCGCGAACGCGGCAACAAGCTTATCCAAATCATCAGACGAGTGCTGTCACGGGTAGTTCAGCCGCCACAACTGTTGCGGCTTCACTCGTCTCATAGGTCAGGGATGTGTGCCCAGCTAAAGACCTCGGTGCATCTTTTGCGAATGAATACATAAGCCGCTGGGAGTACGGACCTTTGTGCACGGCGGCGCGTTAAGAGACCGGCGGAGGGTCAGATGCAAAAAACCAAGAACAGGAACCCGGTTGTCGGGCCATCTAAACCACGATTGCTCGGCGTGCTGGGGCCTGGGCTCATCACCGGCGCGTCCGACGATGACCCAAGCGGTATTGCGACCTACTCTCAAGCCGGGGCGCAGTTCGGATTTGGACTGACCTGGACGATGCTGTTCAGCTACCCGCTGATGTCGGTGGTCCAGGAAATCAGCGCCAGGATCGGGCGCACGACCGGCCGGGGCATTGCCGGCAACATGCGCAAATATTATCCGAACTGGCTGCTTCAATCAGTGGTCGTGCTGCTGCTCGTCGCAAACACCATCAACATCGGCGCCGATCTCGGCGCCATGGGCGACGCGCTCAAGTTGATCATCGGCGGACCGTCGCTGCTCTATGTCGTAGCCTTCGGTGCCATCTCGGTCGTTCTGCAAGTCTTCCTTAACTATACGCGGTACGTCTCGGTGCTGAAGTGGCTGACGCTCTCGCTGTTCGCCTACTTCGGTACCGTGCTTTTCGTATCCGTACCCTGGGCTGAGGTGGCGCGGGGCCTCCTGCTCCCGAAATTTACTGCCGATGCTAATTTCTGGACCTCGGTGGTGGCAATCCTCGGCACGACCATCAGTCCTTATCTGTTTTTCTGGCAGGCCTCCCAGGAAGTCGAAGACGAGAAAGCGAAGCCGGAGCGTCAACCCCTCAAAGACGCGCCGCAGCAGACGCAGAGCGCGGTGGAGCGGATTCGCCTCGATACCTATGTCGGCATGGCATTTTCGAACATCGTGGCTCTTGCCATCATGATCACCGCAGGCGCCACACTGCATGCCAACGGTGTTACCGACATCCAGTCGACCAGCCAAGCAGCGGAGGCGCTCAAACCGGTTGCCGGGAACTTTGCGTTCGCGATTTTCGCGGTTGGCGTTATAGGCACAGGTCTGCTGGCGATACCTGTGCTTGCCGGCTCGGCCGGCTACGCCCTGGGAGAGGCCCGCAAGTGGCCGATCGGCCTCGACCGCAAGCCGCTGGAAGCCAAAGCGTTTTACGCCACGATCGCCGTCGCGACAGTCGTCGGCGCGTGCCTCAATTTTACGCCAGTCAATCCGATCAAGGCTCTGTTCTGGAGCGCGGTCGTCAACGGTGTCGTCGCTGTTCCCGTCATGGCCGTGATGATGGCGATGGCGGGAAGACAGGACATCATGGGAGCGGCAACTGTTCCTCTTTTTCTACGGGCCATCGGCTGGATCGCTACTGTCGTTATGGCCGGCGCAGCGGTCGTCATGATTGGGCAGATTGTCGTGGTCTAGGTCATGACGCCCGACAAACGGACCAAGCTTGCGCTCGACGAGTCCCGAACCTTAATGCTGGGCGCGCAAATCCTTCTTGGGTTCGAGTTTCAAGGCCCGTTCCAGACCGCGTTTTCATCGCTGCCGCTCGCTGCCAAGCTCATATACACAATGGCGCTGTGTCTGATGGTGGTCGTGGTTGGTCTGCTGATCGCGCCGAGCGCTTATCACCGGATCGTTGAGCGCGGGGCTGCAGGACCACGCATCGACCGGATCATTACGAGGGCTGCCGAAATCACGCTCGCGCCGTTTGCCACGGCGATGGCCCTCGATCTCGCGATCGCGGCTCAGGTCATCGGCGGGATGTTGGCCGCGGTGGGCGCTGGGATCTTGGGGTTCGTCCTGGCTCTGGGATTTTGGTACGGGCCAATGCTCTTCATGACAAAGAAAAACAATCAAGGTGCAACGATGCATGACACGTCGACGGAAACCAAAATCGAGTTTGCGATGACCGAAAGTCGCATAGTCCTGCCTGGGGCACAGGCCTTGCTGGGCATTCAGTTGGCGATCGTGGTCACCCAAAGCTTCGCGGCCATGTCACAGCTCGACAAAGCTCTCCATGGTGTCGCCCTGGCAAGCATTGCAATCTCGACCGTCCTGCTGATGACGCCCGCAGCCTACCACAGGATTGTCTATGCCGGAGAGGCAGTACCGGCCTTCTACGATGTGGCGAGCCGGCTGGTTTTGGCGGCCACAGCTTTTCTGGCGATCGGGCTTGCTGTCGAGATGTATGTCGTGGTCGGCAAAATCACCGGCTCACCTTTCGCGGGCATTGTCGCCGGCGCTATCTCGATGATGACGCTGGTCGGCCTATGGCACGTCTGGCCGATGTTTCAGCGCCGCCGCCGGGGGCTGCAGCCATGAAGTTTTCCGATCGGGCAGGGTATCTGGAACGCGTGCGCAATCGCAAGATGGCCGAGTCACCGCATGCATTCGTGCGCGGCAGCACGTCGCTGTTCTACGAATGGCTTCAAAAGCATGATCAAGGGTTGCCGCAAGGTCCTGCGATCTGGATTTGCGGTGACTGCCACCTCGGCAATCTGGGGGCGCTGGCGGACCTCGAGGGTGGCGTTGCCATCCAGATCAGGGATTTCGACCAGACCGTCATCGGAAACCCGGCTCACGACCTCGTGCGCCTGGGCTTGTCGCTGGCATCCGCCATCCGCAGTTCCGATCTGCCAGGCGTGACCACGGCGCACATGCTCGACAACCTTCTCGCCGGCTATATCGAGGCGCGTGCCGTCCCTTCCGGGGCGGCGGGCCGATCGGACGATTTGAAGAAGCTGATCAAGCGCGCCGTGCGGCGTCGATGGCATAACCTCGCCACGGAACGTTTCGAGGGCAGCGACGGAGCGTTGCCGCGAAACCGCCGGTTCTGGCCATTGCATCGCGGGGAGCGGGGCAAGGTCCTGTCCTTTTGTCATAATCTCAATATGTTGGCGTTGACCCCCGATACGGCGCACCACGGGAAGGCCACATGGAAGGTCGTTGACGCCGCCTACTGGATCAAAGGGTGCAGTTCCCTCGGTCATCTTCGCGTCGCGGCGTTGTTGCGCGGCAAGCACCACCGCATGGCGCTCCTCGACGTCAAGGAAGCTACCGCAGCGGCCGCGCCGGCCGCGCCGCACACCTCCATGCCCAAAAACCATGCCGAGCGTGTAATTGCCGGCGCAAAGGCGATCTCGCCGAATCTCGGCGACCGCATGGCATGCGGCCTGCTCGACGGAAAACCAGTCTTTGTCAGAGCGATTTCGCCACAGGACATGAAGCTCGAAATCGACAGCCTCACCGGGGAACAAACGCAGACGATTGCGCACCACCTGGGCGCGATCGTCGGGTTGTCGCATCGTCAACAGATGGAGGACGCGGCCTGGCAAAGTTGGACAAAAGACTTGCGCCGCACGGCCGACGCCAAGGCTGACGCTCCCACCTGGCTATGGGCCAGCGTAGTTGACCTGCTTGCCAGTCATGAACTGGCTTATCTCGACCATTGCCGACGGTTCGCGCTGGCCAAATAGGAGGTTTCTGACGAAACGCCAAGCCGCTGGAACCTCCGCGCACGTCGCTAGTTCCCCCCTGACTCATGAGATGGGAGATAGCGCCATGACCTCGTCGGACAAGAATGCCCAGGCCCCCAAGGCCGCCTCTGCACCAAAGCCCGCGACGCCGTCGCCTGCCACCGAGAAAGTCTCTGGTGCCGGGCCTGCCCTTTCCGAGCACTCCAAGGATGCCAAGGCTCCCAAGGGCGGCCGCCAGCCGGGTGCCTATGTCAAAGACCGCTCCTAACCGAGCTGCGCGGGGAGGCGGAACATGCAGATTCTAGAGACGATCGTCGATAACGGACCGTTTCCGACAGTGCGTTTTGAGGGGGAGGGTGGTGAGGCAGTTTCGGTCTCTCTCGCGTTCGAGGCGTCGCTGGACGACGCGCAACTCGTTGCCAAGGCGAAAGTGTTCCTCTTGCACGCGGCGAATTTTGAAGGAGCAGAAGCTGGCCCATCCGCCGACCGGCCGGAACCCGTACGCGATTCCTCCTATACGCTCGAGTATCGGGATAACGGGCAGGTTCGCGACCTCGCAGGCCTCACGTTTCCAACGCTGGATGCCGTTCTGGAAGAATGTCGGCGTTCAGCCGACGATCTGTGGCAAGACGCACTTTCGCGCAGTGAAGCGCCGGTGGGCTGGGCTGTACGGGCACGGGATGCAACGGGCGAGATCGTGGCCAGCGTTGACTACGAAGATGTCCGGAAGATGCACGAAGCGAACACTGCTGACAGCGAACCTGTTCCCTCGACTCTCTAGTCATTTCGACCTGTGACTGGCCTGCGCCAGCTGCTTTTCATTCAACGAACCCTAGGAGGACGCCATGGCGCGTAAACCATCGAGCAAGCAAGGCAATGCGCCCGTTGCAACCATTCATGATCAGAGCCTGTCGCGCGGGCAGGGAGGCGAGCTTCACCAAGTCGCCGAGGGCAAAACCGAAGTCCTGACCACCGCACAAGGCGGCCCTGTCGCAGACGACCAGAACACCCTCAAGATCGGCGCCCGCGGTCCAACCCTGATCGAAGATTTTCATTTTCGAGAGAAGATCTTCCACTTCGACCACGAACGCATCCCCGAACGGGTCGTCCACGCGCGCGGCTATGGCGCACACGGGTTCTTCGAGACCTATGAGTCTCTTGCCAAATATACCCGGGCCGACATCTTTCAACGCGCCGGCGAAAAGACCCCCGCATTCGTGCGCTTCTCGACCGTCGCCGGCAGCAAGGGTTCTTTCGACCTGGCCCGCGATGTGCGCGGCTTTGCGGTGAAGCTCTACACCAAGGAGGGCAACTGGGATCTGGTCGGCAACAACATCCCGGTGTTTTTCATCCAGGACGCCATCAAGTTTCCGGACATCATCCACGCCGTCAAGCCCGAGCCGGACCGCGCTTTTCCGCAAGCGCAATCGGCTCATGATACGTTTTGGGATTTCATTAGCTTGACGCCCGAATCCATGCACATGGTGATGTGGGTCATGTCCGACCGGGCCATCCCGCGCTCTTTCCGGTTCATGCAGGGTTTCGGCGTTCACACGTTCCGCCTGGTGAACGCCAGCGACGAGTCGACCTTCGTCAAATTCATCTGGAAGCCCAAGCTAGGCATGCAGTCGGTGGTCTGGAACGAGGCGGTCAAGATAAACGGGGCCGACCCCGACTTCCATCGCCGTGACCTCTGGAACGCCATCCAGGCAGGCAACTTCCCGGAATGGGAGTTGAACGTGCAGCTCTTCGACCAAGAGTTCGCAGACAGCTTCGATTTCGACGTGCTCGATGCGACCAAGCTCATACCGGAAGAAATTCTGCCGCCGATCCCGGTCGGTCGCCTGGTACTCGATCGCATGCCTGACAATTTTTTCGCCGAAACCGAACAGGTGGCGTTCATGACGCAGAACGTCCCGCCTGGCATCGACTTCAGCAATGACCCTTTGCTGCAGGGGCGCAACTTCTCGTACCTCGACACCCAGCTGAAGCGCCTCGGCAGCCCGAATTTCACTCACTTGCCGATCAATGCCCCGAAGTGTCCGTTCCATCATTTCCAGCAGGATGGCCACATGGCCATGCGCAACCCGACGGGCCGCGCAAATTACCAGCCCAATTCGTTCGGGGCGGGGCCGCGGGAGTCACCGGAGCGCGGCTTTCGGTCGTTTGCCGATCCCGAGGACGGCCAAAAGGTCAGGCTACGGCCGGAGAGCTTTGCCGATCACTACAGCCAGGCGACCCAGTTTTTCCAAAGCCAGACCGCGACCGAACAACGTCATATCGCTATGGCCCTGACGTTCGAGTTGAGCAAGGTTGAGACACCTGTCATCCGCGAGCGGATGATCGCCCATCTCTTGAACATCGATGAGGAACTGGCCACGACGGTCGCCGACAAGCTCGGCATTGCCGACCTGCCTGAACCGGCGGATGCTGCCGTCGCGCCGCGCAAGGACCTCGATCCATCGCCGGCCTTGAGCATCATTAAAAACGGGCCTGAAAGTTTCGAAGGCCGCAAGGTCGGCGTGCTGGTCAGCAATGGCATCGACGCGGGTCTGTTCAAAGCTTTGCGGGCGGCCATCGAAGCCGAGGGCGCCACAATGGAGGTCGTTGCCTTAAAGGTCGGCGGCGCCACGGCCGCTAATGGCGACAAAATCCCGGCGCACCATATGATCGACGGTGGACCATCAGTCCTGTTCGATGCGGTGGCTCTGCTGCTGACAGAAGAAGGCGCCGAACTTTTGAAGGGTGAGGCTGCCGCGCGCGATTTCGTTGCGGATGCTTTCGCCCATTGCAAGTTCATCGCCTTTACGCCGGGCGCGGTGCCGCTTCTCGCCAAGGCCGGCGTCGAACCGGGGGCGGATGAAGGGCTCATCCCTCTCACAGATGAAGCGGCGGCAGTGGCATTCGTCGAGGCTTGTCGCAAGCTGCGCTTGTGGGCCAGAGAGGCGGCCGTGAAGCTCTAAATTTGATGCCGCCAGCCAGCGAGAATGTGCACCGGAATTCCGGTGCACATTTTTTTCGGCCGGCTCTTGACGGCAAAAATCACATTCCCCAGATCGTTGGGCGTCGAGGCCAGATGGCTCGGCACACCCAGGCTGCGTCGCTACGCGGCGCGTCTTGTACCCATGTTGCTTAACAGAGGATATGGCTATGAGAAACTTCGACTCGCTCTACCGTTCGACCGTCGGTTTTGACCGTCTGTTTGACATGCTCGACACCAGCAGCAGGCCCGACTGGCCGCCCTACAATATCGAAAAGAAGGCGGATAACGACTACCGCATTACCATGGCGATCGCCGGCTTCGGCCCTGGGGAGGTCGAGCTCTCCCAGCACGGTCCTGAACTGATCGTCTCGGGCCAGAAGGCGCCCGACGCGGAGGAACGCCAGTTTCTGCACAAAGGCCTGGCGATCCGCAATTTCCAGCAGGCCTTCAGGCTCGCTGACTACATGAACGTCGTCGGAGCTACGCTCGACAACGGCATGCTGGCAATCGATATCGTCCGGGAGGTCCCAGAGCAGATGAAGCCAAGGCGTATTTCCATCGCCAGTCCCGAGCCAGCGTCGCTTGCGCAGGACCGCGAACGTCCGCGCAAAGCTGCTTAACCCTACCTTCAACCCTGCGGTCCCTCCCGGCTTTGCCGGGAGGCCTGATTGCGGAGAACGGAGATGAACCCGAAACACCTCTTATCGGAAAGTTTAACCTCTCCCTTGGCCGGAAACGCGGTCGCTCACGTGCTATCGAACCCGGACATCAGCCTCGCCGATAAACGGGCAAAGCTGGCCTCCTGGGCATCAGATGCGAAGGCCGTACCTGGTTGTCCGACGCTGCGACAGATTGAGGGAGGAACCTTAGTCCCTGTCGAGACGATCCTCGAGGCCTTGAAGACCATGGAGGCCGACTTTACCGCGGCGCCGTCGGCAAAGCTGCGCGGCGCGTCACAGGGCACCGCGCGCCGCCGGATCTCGTCGCCCCCACCTGGTTGGCGTTGGTGGTCGCGACGCTTCCGCCGTGACGACGACGATAACCCACCGCCAAGCCCGGCGCTCATTGCACCACGTCCGTCGGGGCATGGAGGCCCGGCCGCAGCAGTCCCCGAGCCTGCCGTCTGCGCCTAGGTGCGCAGTTTGCCACGACAAATGCGTCGCTTGCGGGGAACACCCCGCGCCATCGCAAATTAAGCTACCGCCCGCTTGAGTTGGATACGGGCGGCCGACAGAAGAGGAGGAGGACAATGATCCCTCAAACCAAGCAGCCGCAACTGGACGACCTGGTCGAGCATTACATCGAAGTGAAGAAGAAGCGTTCCAGCGTGGTGTCCGCAAGACAGGCGGAGAAAGCGATCCGAACGGTCATGCCGGACTGCCCGCTGGATGGGAAGGCGTTCGACACCTTGGTGGCGGCTAAGGCATTGGCTCATGGACTTGCTGTCGCCTTCGAGGCTCCTGCCGCCTAGGCGCTGCATGAGCCGTTCGACACTCCGGGATGAGCCTATCGGCTCGACGGCCGTTCACATCTGCGTCGACATGCAAGGCATGTTCCTCGCGGATACGCCTTGGGCACTACCGTGGATGGAGCGCGTGCTGCCAAATGTGGTGGAGCTCTGCAGGGCACACCCGAACCAGCTTTTGTTCACGCGCTTCATCCCGGCACGACGGCCCGGTGCAGGGCAGGGGACGTGGAAGCGCTACTATGAGCGTTGGGCGACCATGACGTTGGACCACTTGACTGCCGACCAGGTGCGTCTTGTACCTGAACTCAGGCAATTCGTCCCGCCGGCGCTGGTCGTGGACAAGCCGATATACTCCCCGTGGCTCGGCTCGGATCTTCGCGCAAGGCTCGCCGCCCGAAGCTGCGACACCATCATCGTCACCGGCGGTGAGACCGACATGTGCGTGCTGTCGACGGTGCTAGGGGCTGTAGACTACGGGCTGCGCACCATAGTGGTTCGCGACGCGCTGTGCAGCGCCTCCGATGAAGCGCACGAGGCGATGCTGAGCCTTTTCAGCAACCGGTATGGACAACACATCGAGACGGCTTCGACAGAAGACATCCTGGAGCGTTGGGCTCCCAACGCTTTGGCCTAGCACTTGGCTTAAGGCGCTTTCTGTGCGTTGGCGCCCACGAACGCCAGAGGCGCCTCAAGGCGCCAGACTATTTTCCGATCGCTGTGTTCCAGCTCTCCGGTTCCGCCCAAGGCTTGCGGGGCCACACGTCGCAACACCACGCTTCCAAAGCCGGGCTTATTGATCGACTGCACGGCGGGCCCATCGCGCTCAACCCATTCCAAGGTGAATCTGCCTTGGTCGGTCACGGTCCACGTCACATGCAAAGACCCTTCATGCCCTGCCAAAACACCGTACTTGGCAGAGTTCGTGCACAGTTCATGGAAGGCAATACCCAGGTACTGAACGGCGTTAGGACTGAGAACGAGCTCAGGACCCGCTGTTGTGATCAGTTCGCCGCGGGGGAAAGGCTTGGCCTGCACCTCAAGAAGATCCTTTAGTGTTGCGCCTTTCCAATCGACCGAAACAAGCAAATCGTGAGAACGGGAGAGGGCCATAATCCGCTCCCGGACCTGTCGTTCAAACTCGTCCGGGCTCTGCGAGCGTTTGTTGGTTTCCCGGATCATCGACAAGATGACCGCATACTGGTTTTTGACCCGGTGATTGACCTCGCGCATCAGCATGCGGATGCGATGCTCGCTCTCCTTCGCAGCGCTGACGTCCCGTGCAATTTTCGAGGCGCCGACGATGCGCCCGGCGGCATTGCGCACCGGCGAGATCGTAAGGGAAACCGGGACCAGTTCACCGTTTTTTCGTCTGCGGATGGTTTCAAAACTTTCCACCCGGACACCTGCCCGAATCTGCTCGATGATCCGAGGCTCCTCGTCCTGATGATCGGGAGGGATGAGCATGGTGATATTTTGGCCGATAGCCTCCTCCGGCGGGTATCCGAACAGACGCTGTGCGCCGCTGTTCCAGGTCTGGATGACGCCGTTCAGGTCTTTGCTCACGATCGCATCGAAAGAGGATTCTACGATGGCAGACAGCCGCTGGGCGGCCTCCTCGCCGGCTTTGCGGTCGGAGAGGTCGAGAAGCATATTGACGCCACCGGTCAGATTTCCCTCAGCATCATGCAGCGGTGTCGGAAACGGCAGAAACGGAAAGAACGACCCGTCAGGCCGCTGCCCGATGGCCTCGACGTCGCGGACGGGGCGATTTTCCTTGAGCGCGATTGCCATCGGACATTCGTCGCGTGGCAGTTCCTCACCCTCAGCCGTGTACAGGCGTAGGGTCACGCACCATTCATCTACTCCAATGACCGGTTCGCGACCCGCAAGATTCGCTGCGGCCCTATTATAATAGGTGATTTTGCCAGCAACATCAGTTGTGTATACCGCCATCGGAAGAGCGTCCAAGACTTGATGAAAGCGGGACTTTTGTCCCGTCATCGCCTCCTCGACCGCTTTGAAACGGGTGACGTCGATCGTGAAGCAACGCGTATGCTCCAGCTTTCCGTCCTGATAAGAGCCGCTGGAACTAACCTCGACCTGCCGTAGGGATCCATCACGGGCACGCAGCGTCGCCGGGTGCCTGGTTACGGCCTCGCCGCGGTTCAGTCGATCCAGGATATCCCGAATGGACGCCTCATCAGCGTGGTACGCGACGATATTCGAGCCGATATATTCGTCCGCGGTGACCCCAAGCAGGTCGAGTTCTGCATTGTTGGCATGAAGGATACGCCCTTCGGCATCGACCACATGCAGACAAACGCCGCCGTTTTCAAAAAAGTCCGCATAATCAATCGGCGATAGCGAACGCCGGGACGCGTTGGTGACAACCGACGTCATTAAGTAAGCCACTGCTCCAATGGGTATAACAATGGGTAATGTGCGATACCCAGAAGGGTTCCGTTGCCGGCTATCAGTCGGTCGGCTTCGAAAGACTTGATGGCCGGCGCTGCGCGCGCTGGCGCAGAGCGTCCTGAAACGCAACTGCGGCGGCATCGCAGCGATGTTTGGACGGGCCGTTGATCGTCAGGACCACTTCTGCAGCCTTGGCTGTCAAGCCATGTTTGGCGGCAAACTCCAACACATCATAGGGGAGGTCGCCTGAAGCTGTTTTCTTGCCTTGCATGAGCACATCCCTCCATCCAGAAGCGCATCAGGCGATCCTACCTGTATGGCGGGCACGGGGGAAGGTGGCCCAAACGCGGTGCAGAAGCTGCGCCCGGGAGGAGAGAAGGTCCCGACCCAAGGGGCGGGACCCGTGTACTTAGGCTGCCTTTTGTTCTGCGGCGCGGTCGTTGACACCAGCCTCACCGAGCGACGTCAGAGCCTCGTCGGTGGCCTTTTCCTCTTCCAAGGTAGCGTTGAGAAGCTCGACCACGTCATCCTTGCCGAGGGATGTGGCCCAGGCGATCAACGTGCCGTAGCGGGCGATCTCGTAGTGCTCGACGGCTTGGGCGGCGCCGACGAGCCCGGCATCCAGCGATGGTGAGCCCTTGTACTCCTCGAGGATTTCGGTGCCCTCTTCGAGAATGCCGTCGATCGCCGGGCAGGTTTTGCCGCGCGCCGGTGCACCGATGATATCGAAGATCTCTTCCAGACGTTCGACCTGGCCTTCGGTTTCGGCGCGGTGTTTCTCAAACGCAGCGGTCAGCTGCTCGTCGTCGGCGCCCTTGGCCATCTTCGGTAAGGCCTTCAGGATCTTCTTCTCGGCGTAGTAGATGTCCTTGAGGCCGTCGAGGAACAGATCCTCGAGGCCTTTCGTGCTGGCAGTCGCTTTCTTCGTGGCGGCCATGTGGATTCTCCCTGTTGGTGATTGTGCCCGCTGGAACGGACTCGCTGTCAACTTCTCGTGTCAGGGACAGTTCCGGCTCGCGGCAGAGAAATCTGGCAGGCGGCTGATCATCGTTGTGCGGTCCAGCGGAACCTAGCCGTTGGTCTTAAGTTCTCGTTTCAAACGGAGTTTGGAACCATGGCCAATCGAAAATCTCCCGCCCAACCGTCCGCTGAGTCTGATGCTCGAGGGCAATCCGAAAAGAATCACGAGGGCGGCGACAACAACGGCGTTTCAAGCGCCGAGCCTCGGGTGATCTCGGGCGACGAAGAGGGGGATGCGACGTTCCCTCTTCAAAACAGAAAAAAGCGTCCCAAAGACAACTAAATGCGGGAAGGAGGAGAACGGTGCAGGCTGTCAAAGCTCTGAAGGGGCGACTTACCGGGGGAAGGCCCGGCGATGTGACCGCTTTCGTGACGCCCCGCAAAGCCAACACTATGCGCTTCGCCGATGACGGACTCATTCCCAATCACCCGGCATGGCCGCTGCTGATCTATCGCACCCCGGTAGCGCTGTCGAAATCCCTGGATCCGGCCGCCGTAATGGAAGCCGTGTTTGAAACCAACGGATGGGGCGACAGCTGGCGGAACGGCATTTATCCCTATGTCCATTACCATTCGCGTATTCACGAGGTTCTCGGTGTGGCGCGAGGTAAAGCCAGCGTGCGCTTTGGCGGCGAAAAAGGGCGCACAATCCTCCTTAAGGCCGGCGACGTTGCGGTCTTGCCTGCTGGGACCGGTCATCAATGTCAAGCGGCTTCAGACGATTTCCTGGTGGTCGGCGCTTATCCGCCGTTTGGCACTTATGACGAGTGCACGAAGCCTAAACAGCACGAGGCGGCCCTCCATTCGATCGCAGCTTTGCCTCCTGCCGAGACCGATCCGGTGTTTGGGACCAAGGGACCGCTCATCGAGCTATGGCGGTCATGAGTGCCGCGCCTGTCGGTCGTCGCCACCTTCCGAAGCCGGGCACGGTGCGCTGGGGGGATCTAGATGAGGTCGAGCCGATCAGCCGGGCGTTCGGCGGTGACCGCGGCGCGCCGGTTGACCGGTACTACATTGAAGCCTTCCTGGATCAGTTCTCCGCAGACGTTAAGGGCCACGTCGCCGAGATCGGCGACGATGCTTACACCCGCCGTTTCGGCGCGAACAAGGTGACACGCTCCGACGTTATCGACGTTCCCGGGAGTTCCAATCCGCATGCAACCCTCAGGATCGATCTTCAAGCAGAAGACTCTCTGGCGGGATGTGGCTTTGACTGTCTGATCGTCACACAGACGTTGCATATGATTTACGACCTGCGCGGGGCTCTGGGCTCGGTCCACCGTGCGTTGGCTCCCGGCGGGACTTTGCTTGCAACGGTACCCGGGATCACGTCGATTGATGCCTATGACGGTCCTGAGAAGTGGTTCTGGGCGATGACCCAGTCGGCGGCCCGGCGCCTATTCGCCGAGCAGTTCGGGGCCTCGAACGTCCAGGTGTTTCAGTACGGTAATGTGCTGGCGGCGACGGCATTTTTGCAAGGTCTTGCCTTTGAAGAAATGGACCCCGCGAAACTGGACATCGTCGATCCACTCTATCCCGTGATTACTGGGATCCGAGCGTGGGCGACCCCCTCCCAGTCGCCGGGATATTCGGACACGATCCCCGGCCACTCAGCTGTGCCGACAAGAATGCCTGTCTCGCCGGCCGCAACGATCTCGGGGATACCGCCAACCCCGATCGCCACCACCGGCACGCCCGACGCCATCGCTTCCAGAATGGTCAAGGGCATGGCATCGGCGCGCGACGTATGCAGCAGCACATCGAGCGCCGGATAGATCCGGCTTGGATCGCGCACGAGCCCGACCATGTGGATACGCGCCGCAAGTCCATGCTGGCGCACCAGGGCGAGAAGATTTTGTTCCATCGAACCAGTGCCTATGACAGCAAAATGGACTTCCGGCCTCTGTTGAAGGATGAACTCTGCGGCTTTGATAAACTTGTCGGGCCCCTTTTCCCACGCCAGCCGACCGACAAAGCCGACAAGCTTGTCGGTAGGCCCCACACCAATCGACTGTCGAAATTCCCCAGGCTCGGCCGAGAGGGGATGATACACGCTGAGGTCAATCCCATTGGGAACAAGGCTGACAGATTCGAAGGGCAGCCCGACGGCGAGCGCCTGTGACCAGGCTTCGCGGCACACCACAATGGTGTGACTTCCCGTGGTGCGGGCAACGCTTATTTCCTGGGGCTGGAGGCTCATGCCGTGAAGGGTCGCCACCACCGGAATACCGCTCAGCCTGCCCGCGATCGCCGCAACAGTGTGCGCATTCATGAGATGGGCGTGGATCAAATCCACTCCGGTCTCCCGCACCAGGGTACAGATGAGCTCGATCGATCGCCACGGCGGATCATCGCGCAGCGGGGCGATGTAAACGTCGCGGCCGGCGGCGCGCAGACTATCGGTCAGCGCGCTTTCAAAGGGACAGACAACCGAAACCCTGAATTCGTCGGCCGACAGGTTGGCGGCAAGGTTGCGTACGTAGTTTTCCATACCGCCGATAATCGCGTTGCCAAGGACCTCAAGGATGTGGAGTCGCTCGTCGGGCTGCCCGCCGCTGAGCACACGTGGAGTCCGTCCCATCAAGCACTTTCCTTTGCTGTGGGAAGTCGCAGCCACTCGGCAGCCGTCCCGCCCATGATCGCTTCCCGGTCATTATGTGTCACACCGAGCTCGTCGAGGAGCTCGGTCACCTCATCCATGGCACTCCGAATATGAGCCCCGGGACAGGGTAAAAACCGGTCGCTGCCGAATTGCAGAGATCGTGGCCCGATGACATCCAAGGCTTTGCGAAATACCTCCGCCCGGTAGATCGGAGGCGGCCCAAACGACAGGTCGAACCGGAACTGGCTTTCGGCTGGAGGAACGCCGTTAATGCGGTCAATGACCCCAACAGCGTTGGCTTCATCGCACCAAGGCCATCCCAAGTGGGCCAAGGTGACACGAAGGCCGGGGTGGTCGCGCACAGCTTCATAAAAAGATGGGCGGCAGTAGCGGCCTGAACGTCCGTCGATAAAGATCCCGCTGTGGAAGAGGATCGGCAGTTCAAGCCGAGCAGCCACTTCATAGACGCGGTGAGCGCAATCATCATAGGGGTACCACCCGGTCGGCACCATCTTCAGGGCCCGGATTCCCGGGAGGGCTGCGGCTTCCTCGAGATCCTCCGCCGCCTGCGGGTGCAGCGGATTGACGACCGCAAATCCCACGAGGCGTTCAGGGTGGTGCTTGACCAGCTCGGAAAGATACCGATTGCCGGCCCGCAAGGACGCCCTGTCGTCCAGCGAATAGGGGGCAGTCAGGAACGGGGCGAGCAAAAAGGCGATATCAACGCCTGCTTCATCCAAGGACTGCAGAACGCCATCAGTCGTCTCCTGGCCGGACGTGTGCAAGTGGGCATCAATGATCATGGGCGCTCTCCGCCCGCTCAACTTGCGCCGGCCAAGGCGGTTCCCGCCTTAGCGTGAAATCGCACCATCCGGGGGACTCGCCGGCTAACGAACCGAAAAATGACTGTGAGGTTGGAACCGGACACTTACACGGAGCTTCCTGCCCAAGAAGACCACCCACCCTCAATGCGGATGAGTTCAATGGATCAGACTGTATCCAACCCTTTACTATTGTCGCATCGCACCCCTCTGCTCCTCTGTCTTTCGCACCTGCGGTGGGACTTCGTCTTTCAACGCCCGCAGCATCTCATGACGCGCGCGGCGGCTGCGTTTCGCGTGGTGTTTTTCGAGGAGCCGCTATTCGAGCTCGTGACAACGCCCGCTTTGCGCAGGCGCTCCGTGGCGTCGAACCTCGAGGTTGTCACGCCGATCCTGCCGATCGGATACCCGTCTTCGGCGACCGATCGAGCCCTCACCGACCTGGTGGAGGCGTTAGTCGCCGGCATCGATCACGACCAGCTCGTGACCTGGTACTACACACCAATGGCACTGAAATTCAGCGCTGGCCTGCAAGAAGATGTCTGTGTTTATGATTGCATGGATGAGCTCTCGGCGTTCAAGAACGCACCGCCAGAGCTGACGAGGCTTGAGCACGACCTGTTTGCGCGGGCTGACGTCGTGTTCACGGGTGGCAATAGCCTTTATCAGGCCAAGCGCAGCCAGCATCCGTTGGTCCACGCTTTTCCGAGCAGCATCGATACCGCCCATTTTCAAAAGGCGCGGCGTGCGCAGCCTGATCCGGCGGACCAGCAGTCGATCGCGCGGCCGCGCGTCGGGTTCATGGGCGTGGTCGACGAACGCTTCGACACAGATCTGGTGGCGCGAACGGCCGAGGCGATGCCCGACGTGCAGTTCATCACGATTGGGCCCGTGGTCAAAATTGATCCCGCCTCGCTCCCGCGCCGGCCCAACCTCCACTGGCTTGGCCCCAAGCGCTACGCAGAATTGCCTTCCTACATGGCGGGCTGGGACGTCGGCTGGATGCCTTTCGCGTTGAATGAGTCTACAAGGTTCATCAGCCCCACAAAGACCCCTGAATTTCTCGCCGGCGGCCTGCCGGTTGTGTCTACCGCAATCGTCGACGTCGTCCAGACCTATGGGCGGCGCGGGTTAGTCCGGATCGCGGACGCCGAGTCCATGAGCAGCGCCCTGCGCTCGGCAATAGGCACACGGGGACGGGGGCTCGCTGCCGCTGATGCGTTCCTGGCCCGCTCATCATGGGATTCGACGTGGAACGCGATGGTGGACCTCATTGAGACGGCCACGATCACAACGCCGGCGCCGGCCGGCGCGGTGCCCGGCTATGTTTGATTGGCTGATCGTCGGAGCCGGCTTTGCCGGGAGTGTGCTGGCGGAGCGTCTGGCAAGCCAGCGGGGTGAAACCGTCCTGCTGGTGGATCGCCGAAGCCATATCGGCGGTAATGCCTTTGACTGGTATGACGAGGCCGGCATTCTCGTGCACCGGTACGGCCCGCACATTTTCCACACCAATGCCGCCTCTATCGTTAGCTATCTATCCCAGTTCACCGACTGGCGGCCCTACGAGCACCGTGTCCTCGCCAATGTCGACAGTCAGCTACTGCCCATTCCGATCAATCTGGATACGATCAATCGGCTCTATGGGCTGGATCTCACCTCCTCGCAGATGGAGGCGTTCCTCGCCGCGCGGCGCGAGAATATCGCGGAGGTGCGCACGGCCGAGGACGTCGTGGTCGGTACGGTGGGGCGAGAACTCTATGAAAAGTTCTTCCGGGGCTACACCCGCAAGCAATGGGGCGTTGATCCCTCGCAGCTCAGCAAATCGGTGACGGCACGGGTCCCGACGCGGACCGATCGCGATGACCGGTATTTCAGCGATAGCTTCCAGAGTATGCCCGCGGGCGGTTACACGCGCATGTTCGAGCGGATGCTGGCGAATTCCAAGATCAAGGTGATGCTGCAGACCGATTACCGTGAAATCCGCGACGTCATCCCGCATCGCCGTCTTATCTACACCGGTCCCATTGATGAATTCTTCGATTTTCGGCTTGGGAAACTGCCCTATCGGTCGTTGCGTTTCGAGCATGTCACGCTGGACCGGCCGCATTTCCAGCCGGTGGCAGTCGTCAACTATCCCCAGACCGAGGCATTCACCCGGATTACCGAATACAAGCATCTGACCGGGCAGGACCACCCGAAGACCAGCCTGAGCTACGAATACCCCACAGATGAGGGCGATCCCTATTATCCGGTTCCGCGGCCGGAGAACGAAGCGCTGTACAAGCAATACGAGGCGTTGGCATCGCAAAGTGAAACGCTTTTTGTCGGCCGGCTGGCCACTTACCGGTATTACAACATGGATCAGGTGATCGGACAGGCTTTGGCCACGTTCGCGCGCATTCAAAAATGCGACGCGGAGGACGCCCCTTCACGCCGCGCTGCGGGGTCCTGATGGTCGACGTCTGGGGCGGTATCGAATGCAGCTTGGTCAGGATCGGTGACACCGTCCGCGACCAGGTTGCTGAAACCGGTCATGCCGATCGCATCGACGATCTCGATCGTATTGCCGCGCTGGGGATTCGTACGCTGCGCTACCCGGCATTATGGGAGAATGTCGAAGCCGTCAGGGGACAGTATCATTGGGACTGGCTGGACGAACGGCTAGGCCGATTGCAATCCTTGGGCATCACGCCTCTGGTCGGACTGCTGCATCATGGAAGCGGCCCGAGCTGGACGCACATACTGGCACCAGATTTCACTGACTCTCTTGCCGATTTCGCGGGTCGACTGGCGCATCGCTACCCATGGCTTACGGTGTTCACGCCCGTCAACGAGCCACTCGCGACGGCACGTCTGTCGGGACTTTACGGGATCTGGCAACCTCACGGCACCGATGAGGCGACCTGCTTTCGGTTGCTGGTTGCGCAATGCCGGGCCATTGCGAAGGCCATGGTAGCTATCCGCCGCATCACCCCGCAGGCCCAATTGCTGCAGACAGAAGACGTTGGAAAGATCTTCGCGACGCCGCCGCTTCAGTATCAGGCCGATTATGAAAACGAGCGACGCTGGCTGTCGCTTGATTTGCTCTGCGGGCGCATCGATGAAACCCACAATTTTTACGACCGGCTCCTCGCGGCGGGCGTTGACGCGGATCATCTCGCTGACCTCAGCGCAAAACCGTGTCCTCCCGACCTTCTTGGCGTCGATTATTACCTAACCAGTGACCGCTACCTCGACCACTCTGTCGAACGGCATCCCAACGAGCCAATGGGTGGCAACGGAGTTGAGCCCTACGTCGATATCGCAGCCTTTCGCGGCGATGGTCCTGCTGATGAACTGGGCCTGCGGCCCAGGCTTCACGAGGTCTGGAACCGCTATCGAATTCCTTTGGTGGTCGGCGAACTGCACAATGGCTGCACGCGCGAAGAGCAACTTCGTTGGTTCCTTGAGGGCTGGCGCGCGGCTGAGGACTGCAATCGCGCGGGCGCCGACATCCGGGCTGTGACAGCCTGGTCGCTGTTCGGCGCGTTTGACTGGAATTCGATGATGCGCCAATCGGATGGCTACTACGAATGCGGCGTGTTCGACGCCCGCGCGGATCCGCCCCGTCGGACGGTTATTGCCGATGCCATCGCCGCGCTTGCGCGTGGACAACCGTACGACCATCCGGTGCTCGCGCAGACCGGCTGGTGGCGCCCGCCGTCACGGTCCGGGGCCGCCACGCCCACCATTCAAATGCGCGGATTTGGCCGTGTGCTATCCAGCCTTGCAGAGTGCTGCAGCCGGAGACGCCTTACCGCCCAGGCAGCGCACGAACGGGCAGGGGAGCGAGCATGGGTGGAAATCTCAGTAGAAGCCGGGCCCGCTCCGGTTTTGCATGCCCACTATAGCGATGGCGCGACTTTCGGATTTCATACTTATAAGGAGGCTGATTGGATGGCCGCCTGCAACGCGTTCCTTGATCTGGTTGTCGACGGGCTCGTTGGCGAATTCCGGCTGGTGGAGGCGTCCGCGAACAATCAGTACCGGATTATCGAGCTCGCACAAAACACAGCCGTGGGGTCCCGTCGAGAATAACCAACGGGGCCTCGACCCTGTCGCGACCCCGTTTGGCGTAGTTATGCGGCCTGCTGGTTGACGCTGCTCTCCGCCAGCTCCGTCAGCTTCTGGTCGGTTTCCCGCTCTTCTTCCAAGGTTTCGGCCAGGAGCGTAGCCGCCTCCTCGTTGCCGAGCTGCTTCGCCCACGCGATGAGCGTGCCGTAACGCGTCATCTCATAGTGCTCGACAGCCTGCGCCGAAGCTATCAGGGCAGCGTCGAGGACCTGCTTGTCATCGACATCGCCGCTGACGTCATCGGCCTCTTCAAGGATGCCATCGATTGCCGGGCAATCCACACCCTTGACCGACTCGCCGATCAGCTCGAAGACCTGTTCAAGCTTGGCAATATGACCCCTGGTCTGCTCGAGGTGCTCTTCAAATCCGGCCTTAAGATCTGGAGCCGTGGCTTTCTCAACCATAGTCGGCAGGTTTTTTTCGATCTGCTGTTCGGCATAGTAGATGTCCTGCAGGGTGTGCAGGAACAGGTCATTGAGCGTCTGGATGTCTTTTGAAAACAAGCCCATCGGTAGGTCCTTTCGAGAAATTGCGCATTAGGCCTGCTCAGCCCATATGCTCCATCGGTTATTCGGTGGTGTGAAGGCAACGTCGCGTGTGGGGAGCGGTTCCGGTCACGATCATTTTCCTCGCGTTCCCGCGTCCCGCCAGCTTTCGTCGACTTCGGCGGGCTATCGCGGCTCGCGGACCATGCTGAGATAGGTGGGATCAAATTCCGCGATTTCGCGCAGCCGATCCCAATCGATGATGGTGAGGATATGGTCAACCCAACTGACGACACCGATCTTGCGGAGTTCTCCGACAATCCTGTTCATATGGACGACGGACAGCCCCAAGACATCTGCGAGTTCAGCTTGGGTCAGGGGAAGGCGGAAGCTACGCCCCTGTGTTCTTTTCACGACCTCCAGGCGCACGAACAATTCACAGATCAGGTGCGCGAGATGTGCGGTTTTCGACCTTCTTCCCATCGCTACAATCCATTCCCGGTGGATGGCACCGTCAACGAGTGTATCGAGCCAGAGGAGACGGGTCAGGTGGGGTGCCGTTTCCGTGATCCTTCGCAACCTCGCGTGCTCTGCGACGGCGACGCGGCATGGTGTCAAGGCAACAATCCCGTGATCCATGGTCTTCAGCAGGAAGGCGTGAAGGTCAACAAAATCGCCGGGGACCTGCAGGGCGGTAAACTGCCGGCCGCCGTCCTCCAAGACCTTATATCGGGCCGCAATCCCGTCCAGCAGCAATGTGCTGAAGGTCGGCCTCGAACCAGCCGAGACCAAGTCTTGCCCAACCTTGAAATCTCGCCCCACCACTACGGTTTCGGCCAAGATGGCCCTCTCGGCCTCTAGAACAACATCGTGTTGTTCAAGCTGCAAAAACAAGGGCTCAAGCATGGTTCCTCTAAGCCGCCTGCGGTGGTTGCGAACCGCACGAGGATGTCGACTTTGGCCTAACTGATACTAAAAAGCCAGACGAGAGGAACTGCGTGTGAAGCCGGAGATTGAGGACTCGACAAGGCACGCCCGCGATGAACCGCTATTTTTTCGACGTATACAACAACGAAGGAGCGGTTCTCGACCAGGAGGGCCAACTCTTCATGTCCGCAGAGGTTGCACGAGCCGAGGCGATGCGGATCCTTTGTGATGTCGCCCGCGACGAAATTAGCGATCAGGCGTTTGCCAAACTCGTCGTCCGGATGCGAAGTTCAGCCGGCTCGCTAATCTTCGAGGGTTCTCTGGTTTTGACTTCTCGATGGATTGGTTGAGTGGGGCTATGGATGGGACAGCCCGGTCTAGTTGATCGTTTCCCCGTACCCCAATTCCTTCAACTGCTCCGCCGCTACTGCTAGAAGTCCCATGCCAATCTCGGTCGGCGTCCACCCAGACTGAAGGGCCAGTTCACGGAGACGCACGACGTGGGGCACCAACGCTTCTTTGCATGCTTGGCCCCGGGGTAAGTTGCCGCATGGACCTAGTACGGTGGCGTTCCACTTGGGATTCTTCATCGTCCCGCTCCGTCGTCTGAAGAGAAACTTTAGGATCCGTGTGTAGTTCCCGACATCAAATCCTCTCTTCGTAACGCATGATGTTGTCAGGGCTCGCCATCACTGGAACCCTCCCGTTTTAATTCGGGGGGACACGGATGCCGTTTGTCGCCGACCCTGAACCATTGTCTCGTATGGCTGAGGTACTCGACCGTCATTGATGCCGCCATGGCATGGATCAAGCCACGCAGACGAGCGACCATATGATCCGCGATCTGAATGGGTCTCTGGAACCTGGCGTAGAATGGCAAATGGATGTTACCGATCACGCCGGCGAAGTAGTATTATTGCTGAATTTTTCAGCATGGTCTTGAAAATCTAAATTATAATGATGATTTGGCATAACATATATTATAATAATGCAACTATTTGATGGTTTGCATAATTTAGTTAGATAATTAACTTCTGTTCTTTTACGGCGCCTACCGAGGTTAGCTTTTTCGAACTTCTGCTTTCTGACCGTCGCTGTATTTTGGGCGCTGATGAAAAATTGACGGTTTGGATCCGCAGTGTTGTGACTTTGATCGAAGCTATTATGTGGGCGTCCGAGCGGGAGACCGCCACCTCGTGAAACCAACTATTGAAGAAGCGCTTTTTCGCTATCGGAGGAGCTCAGTCGATAGCAAAGCTCGCCGAGGATCCCAAGCACAAGATAGCGTGCGGCCGGTACGCCGACGGCGCCCGGTCGACAACAGAACGTCCGCGGTCAGGCGCCTCAGAGGTTTGTCGCCATTAGGCCTTCGGCCTGCGGTTTGCAGAACCGTTGTTGGCGAAGATGGGCTGCGGTTTGCGTCCGAGCCCCGCAGCTTTAGCGAGCGTTGATCTTTGAGCCGCGTAGGTCGGTGCGATCATCGGGTAATCCGGCTTCAATCCCCATTTCTCGCGGTATCCGTCCGGACTGGCTCCGTAGCGCACCGCGAGATGCCGTTTCAGTGATTTGAACAGGAACCAGGCAACGATCCATGACAGTATCGAGGAGCTGGCGGACAAGATCGACGCGGTGCTGTGCCGGCGCCGATCGAGGTGATGGATGGCAGGAATAAGCACCGACAGCTTCTCGTCGATCGACAGCTTTCCGTCTTCGGCCGTATGGCGGTGCATCGGATCGCGGAACATTACCATCTGACATATCCCTGACAATGAGATTTGCTGCAACGTCCAACGCGCGACGAGGTTCCGGGCGAGAGTAGTCATGGCAGGCGTAATCCAGGTTATGACCCCGCTGGAGTTCCTGGGATTGGACCGTAGGCGCATGGTTGCGGCTGCGGTTACGTCCCCTAGTGACAGCATGTTCTGCGCGTATCTGGTGGGGTCTACGAGGTGGCTAGCCACCCACCGAAACTAGGTAATCTCATAGTAGAAATCGCAGATCAGATCGGCGACTTTCACAGCTTCGAAGTCCGTCATGTGGGCCGCGTTTTCGACAGCGACCGTCTCCAAATCATCCTGATCGATCGCCAGGAGATCCAGCAATTTTGCAAATTTTATTTTGAGTTCGCGGTCGCCGTCGAATTCATCGATCGTGACGTTCAGAATGTTTTCGTTCGCCTCAATCAGCCTGGCCTGAATGCTATCTGTGGAGGCTGCTAGCGCCCGGATCGCAACGAAGAAGTGTTCACGGGCATTGGTATAATTGTCGTCCATTTTGGCACCTCAACGGGTAACAGCGCGCCCTGGACGTGGGGTGCGACCTGCGACGTACGCCGTTCATAGGCAGGTGTCAACAACCCGGTGCCAGCTAAGCTGCATCAAGGACAGCGATCCCGCGCCGCGCTCCGCTACGAACAATCAGAGCAGCGCGCTGCCGCCAGACGGGCGAAAATGTACCAGATACCGACGAGTTGGCGGAGCGCGTCATCGCCGCCGAAAGCGCGGTCAGCAAGCTCAATGCAGACCTGACCAGCGTCAAGGAAGTGACTGCTGAAGTGACCCGATGGATGCTGATGGGGCTCGGCGCCTTGGGCATTACCGGCATGGCGGCGGCGGCGCTTGGCGTCACTCCTCACGAGGCGGCTAGTCGGGGCGTCAGAACTTGCAATCCCAGACGCAAACGCAGATCTCGGCGAAGGCGAAGGCGAAGGCATCTGGCTCACGTTCGAAACTCTGGAATAGGTGTTGCCACCCGTTCCCACTATCCTGGCTGGCGCAGCCACCATCGTGACCAAAGTGCAGAAATCAGATCATTACGGTCTCCCCGATTTTAGTAAAGACCCATAGCGCGAACGCAATGATAGCGATGAGCACGGCGTATTCCAAAATACGAAGCAAAGGGGCCATACCAATCGCTTTCCAACGCGTGACGGCACTGCTTAAAGCCGGCCGCCTGCCGGACCAATATTCTCGCAACCAACCCCGCTGCCGCTCGTTTTGACCGCTGCTGGATGATCCCAGCGCACTTCTTGAACTTGCCCGCTGATCTCCTCCAAGGGATAGCGGGCCTTTTTTGTTCCATCAGCGGAACCTGATATGCGGCTGCAAGTTTCCGTGACGGCAGTCCGAGAGCGATTGCCCGCCAAGTTTCCACCAAGCCTTGGCAGGACTCGCCTCTTCCCCAAGTCGAGGTAAGCCCACTACTGCGTGATGACGTCTGCCCGCTGCCGAAAGGTGGCGGGCTTTTTTGGTCCAGTTTGCAGATCGCGCGACGCCAGATGGAACCGCAGTACGAGCGTGAATGTTGTTGCTCCGCGCCGTTCCTTCCTCCGAATGGCGTTCCCCAAACTGACCCGCCGCCTCCCAGGCGCGGGTTTTTTTGGAACCAATTGCGAGCGGAGAAGTTTTGTTCGTGCTCGGCTGCCCCCTCGACCGAGTAGAAATAAAAGCCCGTCACCCGCCCCCGCGATGGCGGGCTTTCCATTAGATGGCGACTAGGTGAGTTGTCCGGAGGTTAAATTAACTCATTCCGGTAAAGTAAAAGGATATGCCGGCACCGATAGCCGCAAAGCCGATGATGAAGACCATGAACGCCTCAAACCCGTTGCTGCGGTTCCCGATTCTGTCCATGGGTCTGCCCTTCCTTAGCGATCAGCAGAATTTCAACGTACTTCGCCAAAAAAGGTTGCGGGCGGCCCTAATTGATAACCGCATCTTTGCACCTCCTGCATAAGGCAGCTCGCGACTGTGCGGCTGTTCGCGTGCTCATGTTTAGGTCTCCTCAACGATGCCACCTGATGACGGGAATGTAGGCTTCAGGGATGTGAAACCCAAATGATGATCGGGGCATTGGTCGGCAAGTTCGATGGTGACAGCCACCGGATGGAGCAACGGCCAGTCGCACCTTTCGATTTCATTAAGCAGGGCCTAGACTTCTTAGTTCCCGTACCGCAGGCTGCTGCCGGGATTTAGGGGGTATTGTATGCGATTGTCGAAGCGCCTTTCAGGCTTCGTATTGGGCGGTTTGTGCGGCGGTCTTTCAGGCGAAGCTCTTGCTGCCGAGACAGTAACTTACGACTGGAACGGCGCTTATATCGGCGTGCAGGCCGGCAAGGGTTGGAGTAAGCCCAAATGGGATGCACCGCCTCCAGTCACCGTATTCAGCAGCATTGACGGAGACGGTTCGCTCGGCGGCATCTACGGTGGTTACAATTTCCAGGTCGGTAACTGGGTTTTGGGCGTCGAGGGCGAATTCCTATTCGCAGATATCGATAAGTCCGGCGATAGACTCGCCAACTGCGAAGAGGCCATGGCCTTCTGTGCCAGCAAGATCAAATGGACGGGAGACGTATCGGCGAGGGCAGGTGTAGCGCTTGATCGCGCTCTGCTCTACGCGACAACCGGCGTGGCCTTCGTAGGTATGGACAACTACATCGGAGGCCAGGAAAACGGACCAAGTCCAGGCGCACTCTATGTGAAGGGATCGGACAATCGCGTTGGATGGACGGTGGGCGCAGGTTTCGAGTACGGATTTTCCAAACACCTCACTGGTCGGTTTGAATACAGCTATTACGATTTTGGTTCGGCTGCCAAGCCAATGCAAGAGATCGGCACCTCAGGCGAAATTCCCGGCTTCGACCGCAGCCTCACAGCACAGGCGGTTAAGTTTGGTATCAGTTACAAGTTCTGAAACGAGCGCCGTTTGAGTGCCATGGCAGCGGACGACCGCTGCCCATCAAAGCGCGTTGCAAAAGCATCCCGACCAGCGGCCTGTGGTGAAGATATAGCCCATCGCATATGGGGGGCACTCGCAACGCTGTCACCAAGCTCAACGACGACATGGCGACCGTCAAGGAAGTGATGGCCGAGGTGACGCGCTGGAAGCTGACGGGGCTTGGCGCCCCTGCGGGATGGGTGCGACGGCGCTTGCATCGCTGGTCACGGCGTAGTGGACGACATTTGGCGAGTGCAGCGCGGTGGGTGAGGGAACCTTGAATGTCTGAAGTGGTTTGGCTTCAAAGGAGAACCATGCCATGCACCCGAAATCATCGCGCGATATGCCCGGCCCCAACACCCGCAAGGACACAGACCGGGAGACTCGAGAAGCGGTCGTCAAAACGCCCGACAAGACGAACGACTGGGATCGTGATCAGGTCCATGGCGAGGGCGAGACCATCGGCATCGAATCCGAACGCGACGACAATCTCGCAACAGCCGAAACCAATACCGGTATTCAAATGGATGGCGAAGTTGTCGAGGAAGACGATGACAACCCGTATCAGAACAGCGACGACGCATTGCCTGACGATGAAGAAGAGGCCGCCATCACCCGTCATCCGACCCGGGAAGGTCGGTTTGACGAGACCTAGCTACCAGGCGCCAGCGTACCGGGGCCGGATATGCCTAAATTCTGAGACGGTGCGGCACCCACGTCCTTGTGGTCGGCTTACCATGGCATCAACGCGCAAGAAATGTCTCGCAAGTTAAAAATGCCGGTGAAAGATGATCGCAACCAGCTCCACCGCCGCCCGTTGACTAACGCTGGGTTTGTGATCCCAGCACTCCTGAACTTGCCCGCTGATCTCCCCCAAGGGACAGCGGGCCTTTTTTGCCCATAAGCGGAACCTGACATTCGCAGGCTGGTTCTTGCGGTGCGGCATCCTCCGCTGCGGCTACGGGGATTTGCTCTTAGCCGGGCCCGCTTCTACCGCCATTGCGGCGGGCCCACTTGACTGCGTACCTCGTCTCCTCTGCCGAAGGGTGGGTTTTTTTGGACCAAGGGAACATTGCCGAGGAGCCAGCGGAACCGGTAGAGCACCAAGGGTATTGAAGCGCTGTACTTTCCATTCAGTACTCCCCAAACTTGCCGCTGCCTTCCCTGCACGGGCTTTTTGTTGGAACCGATCACGCCGGGGGAAGTTCTCAAAGTGCTCGGTGTTCCCTCCGCCGAGCGGACAAACAAGGCCCGTCACCATTTTCGTGGTGGCGGGCTTTTCGTGTTCTCGGGTCGACCAGCTCACGTTGCGGAAGGCACTTTGCCGGCTTGAGGGCCAACCGGGGGATATCCATGAAGAAAGCTTACCAAAAGCCTGAACTCACCAAGCGCGAGAAGCTGTCGAGCGTTGTAGCTCAAGCAGTGTCGCCACCGCCACCTCCTCCTCCTCTCTTCTAGACTGAGTGATTTTCGAAACGACAGCATCAGCCCGCTGGTTCCGGCCGGCGGGCTTTTTGTTGAACGGTTCTCAAAGTGCCTGGTCGTCCCTCGTCTAAGCGGACAAACAAGAGCCCGTCGCTGACTTCAGACCCGTGGCGGGTTACTCTTTTTTGCCCGCAGATCTCCCCTCACAGCGGTGCGTCTTTTCAATTTTAGTTTGTATGATTGGCAGGCCCGGAGCGAGGACGCCATCTGTGGCTGGGTTTTGCAGAAGGGGGTTCAATGCGAAAGAGTTACGCTCGTCTGACACTGGTAAGAAAGGACCGGCTGTCGAGTGTCACCGCCACCCCTGGCGCTTCCGGGATTACAGGTCCCACTGGCCCAACGGGTCCCACTCGCCCAAGAGGTCCTACGGCCCCCACCGGTCCTCTCTAACATATAGGGTTGGCGTGCAGGCGGGTTTTGCCCGTCACACGTTAGTTGCGCCCCTGGCCGGCGTGCTGTGAGGATGCTGCTCGTCGCCCTTGTGATGCTGTTTTTCATGGCCTTTTGATTATGGCTGGTCTGATTTCCGGCCCGGACACGGCCCCTATTACCGGCGCCCCCGGGAGCCTGATGATCCTGGCGCCGTCCTTGGCTTAGCGACTCATGCCCTGGCTCTTCGTGCCGACACCTCGCGCAAGTCGCGCTGATCGACTGCCTGACCGCAACTCGGACAGGGTCTCAGTTTCTTCCTCTCTACTGGCTCGCTTCCGTGGCGCTTCCCGGGGATCGGTGGTCCAAGGTCTGATAGCTTGGTCATCACTGACCTTTAAGAGCCTTCGCCGCCAACTCCAACGCGTCGCGATCGTTGCTGTGCTTTGCGATTGCGGGCCTTTTGTACCTTCCGCTCGGTGACACAAATGATGAATCGGTGCTAGAAATCGGCTCGCCGATCCTTTGCGGCAGTTCCATAGCTCGCCCGCTGCTCTCCCCTGAGCAGCGGGCTTTTTATCTTATCAGCACACCGGAACAGCGCGGTAACTAGCAGGTTGAGGCATATGCAGCGCCCGTCCCTTGGTCGCGCTGCTGACCAAGGGCAAACTTGGTCGGCCCGCGCATCCCCAAGGTGTCGCGGGCCATCCTGCGATGGTGAGAACATGGTCAAAATTAGAGCGAAAGCTGCGATAGGGAAGCCTCTCCTTGGGATGCTGCTGGGCGGGTTGTTGCTCGGAGTGATCGGCTGGGGGATCGGCAGGCCGGACGACGAAGAGGTCATGGCCCGCAACTCCGCCGGCGCCGCTATTGTCCACCAGTTATCGGGAACCAATTCTCGCCCATGAGATCGAATATCCGCTCGGTTGTCCTTCGACCGAGCGGGCAAAAGAGAACCCGTCAGTCACTGTTTTCGCAGTGGCGGGCCTTCCCGTGCCTTATGCTAGACGGCATCAGGCGAAACGCGGGGAGGGGCGTCGAATGCGGCTGGTGATATTCACGGTTGTTGGGCTGTTCACGGCATCCGGCTTTTTGCTGGCAGCTGAACTTGTGATCGGTGGCCGTAGGTTGACAGCCGGCGCCAACGCAAGGCAGTTTGCCGGCGAGGGTAAGCGAGGAGCATATAATGAAGAAGACGTATGAAAAGCCGGTTCTGACCAAGCACCAGCGCCTGCCGACGATCACTGCGCAGGCCATTCCTGTCTCACCAGTTCAGAATACCTAAGCGCCTGGTAAGGTGAAACCACACCCGCTGGCTCCGGCCGGCGGGCTTTTTCTTGTCGATCGAAGACCGAGAGCAAGACCGCCAAGAAGGGATCGAGCGCCTCCGGTGCAACGCCCCTCGGGGCCTCCACGCCAAGAAATCGTCAGCGGTGGTTCGGTCCGTTGGATCGGGACCCACGCCACCGAGAGCATGCTCGACATAAAGGTGCATCTCCGATGGGGAGAAGCGGAGTCGCCAGTCTTTGTCTTCGGCGAGAACGAGCGTTCGAGTGGCGCGGTCTCCTTTTTGGGAGATGATGGCCATCGGATAGTGAGCGCGTCAATCGTCAGAAATCCGTCTTGCCTTGCAGGAGGCCCTTAAGCGGCCTTAACTCGTCGAACGGTCGCATGGCCATCCCTTTCGGCCGAATCGAACCCATCTTACCGTTCACACGGACTTCTAGCGCGACGGCATCGGGTAAAATGGTTTCGACAGAATTCGTGGCCAAATTCGAAGGGGTAGCTGATTTCTTGGAGGCGGTCGGGCATCCGATCAGATTATTGATCTTGGCCCATCGTCTCGATGGCGAACCCGGGTAAACGTGTTGTTAGACAAGCTGGGCTTTGACCTTTCACAAGCGTCCCTACCCATCATCTGGCTAAGCTGCGCAAAGCTGGACTGGTGAATGCCCGCCGGGATAGCTAGTGGATATATTATTCCTGTCAATCGGCCGCTGTGCACGCGTTGTTCGCGTTCGCGCAATATCTGTCGATGCCCGCACCGATGCGTGATAGATCCGTTCAAGCGCCCGTTTGCCGTTACCCATTCCAGTTGCACCTGTCCGCCGGCTCCGGCCTGCCTCGTCGGCTCGTACCTAGAGGCTGAAACTATACTCAAAGACGTGGCCACGCTGTTCGTCGGTCACGCGGACCCATATAGGCTCGTTGGTGCGCAGGTTAACTTCGCGCTCAGTTGCTTCCCGGGCGGCCCTTAAAGGCGTGGTCGCATTAACAACGTGCGTTGCGGTAACGGCATCGCCGTCCATCTCCTCGACATGATATTTAGGCACTATAGCGCTCCCAGGCGTTAATCCAGACGCGCAACGTCCAGATCAGGTCTTTGTTGCAGCGATGCCTCGCATCAGACTGCGGAAAGCGGTTGCCAACCTACGGTCGTTGCCTGACCACCGCCGCTAAGAGCGACCGCTCCTCACGGACCCCACTCCGAAATAGGGCGAGAATTCGAGCTGCCAGGATTTGGTTGTCGATCGACGAAGGGTCCAGACCTAAGTCGCGGCAGGCATGGTCAAAAACTCGTTTGCACATATCGACGTCCTCAGGTTCAAGAACCCCTTCCAGGATGCGGGTCGGCATCTTGTCTATTCAACCTCCTCTGTTGAAGCCGCAGTTCGTGGAACGAAATACATCCGATGCGCTCAATAACAAATGATGGATCCGGCGGAAAATTTCGCTGGGAACCATTTTAATAATCAAGCTTTCTTGGGCCCGACAGACCCGAGGAGGCAGTCATGACCCGACGAAAGGTTGACCGCGAAAAAATCGAAAGGGCTGACCGTGAATGCAAAGCTATTTTGGACGCGGAGCGCAGAGCCAGGGAAGCAAAGACAGCGAGATTGAGGGCGCAACGTCTCGCAGCGAAGGAGTCGGAACCGAAGGCCAGTCGCGAGCTTAATGCTCCATGAGCAAGCGCGGCATCAACTTTCTTGACGAGTGGATGGCTGAAAACCTGCCCGATACCATAACTGACGATCCAATAGCGATCGGCGCCCTTGCTGATCGAGCGCTGGAAGCCGCGCGAAAGGCGGGCATCGCCAGCACGGAAATCAGCGAGGAAGTCCCGAGCGTGTTCGAGGTCATCGCCGAAGCAATGGCCAGGCACGATGCTATGCCTTGACCTGATACGCACCGATTGACTCGTTTCCCAAGCGTTCCCATTTTGGTCTTCCGCAGCGGTAGGACGGTGCTTTGTGCATGCGTCGCCGACATGGTGCGGCGTTCGAGTTTTCCCACCCCTGGCGAGGCCGGTCTGGAATGGTCGCCCGGCCGACACCTATCCGATCATCATCCGCGAAGAGCTTTCCACATCCATGGCCCGCTTCATGTCAGCCAAGTGGGGACTGGTTCCCGGATGGGCGCGCGATGGCAGCGGCCGTCCGCGCGCGTCAACGCGCGTTGCTAGACAATCGCGACCAGCGGCATGTTCCTTAAGGGTTACACTTCAAGGCGCTGCAAGGTGCCGGTGGACGGCTGTTTCGAGTGGCAAAAGCTCGATGCACCGGGCAAGAAGAAGCAGCCCTATGCCATCGCCATGAGGTCGGGCGAGCCCTTCGCCATGGCCGGCATCTGGAAAGAGTATGCCGACAAGGCGACAGCCGGGTTTGTCCGCACCTTTGCCATTGCGCCCTGCGAGCCGAACGAACTGATGGCGACCATCCAAGATCGGATGCCTGTCAGCCTGGCGCCCGAGGACTACATGCGCTGGCTTGGGCCGCAGTCGGATCCATCGGACCTGTTGAAACCGTATCCATCCGACCTGATGAAATATGGCCGATCGCCTATGTGGGCACTCGCAACACGCGCGACATCATCGACGAAATAGGTGTGGGCCAGCCACGCATTCGACGTTGAGAAGCCATAGGAATATTATCTTGGTCGCAGTTCTCCTTTTTCACAATCATCTATCGTACAGCGTGCGGCTTCAGGGATGTTACCGGCCCAATGATCCAGGAAGTTGATGCCGCGTGTGCTCATCGGTCATCAATTTCGATCTCCACCAGCTTATGTTCCAGCCTTGTCGATGGTATGTTGATCCCGTCATGACGATGCTCTCTGACCTGGGGCCGCCAACCCCCGGCAAGCTGCACGGCGGGGACATCCCGGAAAAGCAGCATTTCTACCAATGCCCTTATTGCGGCCAGAAGGTCGACCAACGCGACTTGCGTCAGGTTTATTACCATGAAGGGCCAAGGCACGAGCCGTTGGAGCTGGAAGATGGCGCCACAATTATTATATTTCCGAGGCTCCAGGAATAGAATCGCCGCGACAAGAAAGCCCGCCGACCCGAGCCAGCGGCTGTTTGCGAGCCGGAACTAACGACACCGCAACGGTAACAGCCTCGTTTGCTTGGGTTTGGGTATTCATTCAGCCGGGGGACCAATGGGCTCTTGTTTCCGAACGGCGCAGGACACCGCGCCAGGCCTAGATGCGTGTTGTAGACGACAACCCCAGCCTGGTGAGTTGCCCATCCGCGAAGTACAGAGCATCCGCCTCAATCGCGAAAACTCTTGAATACGCATTGCCCTTCCGTTCGGTGATCGTTACGTGCCATTCGCCCAAGGAACAGCCAAGCTCTACCGATGGCACGGCGGGAGAGGCTTTTATGATTGCCATGGCTCTTCCCTAACATCGACGGGCGGCTTAGCGTGGCCCGCGCCCTGTCCAAGCAACGCACGGGCCGACCAAGTTCCGCAGCTTGGCGAGCGGCGAGGCCGCTAAAGGAGTCGGGCCGCGTCATCGCTAACTTGCGGCCCGCATATTAGGTTCCGCTTATAAGCAAAAAGGCCCGCTGTCCGTCGGGGAGATCGGCGGACAATATATGCGTGGTACTCCGCTTTGCGCCAATGGGTTGGTTGCTCGCTTTATGCTATGATTCGAGCCGTGGGAAAGAAGCAAAAACCAGTCACCGGAAGCGTCGCCGATCTCGAGATTACCACCGAGGCCCGATACTTTGCCCGCAAGTGCGGACTTAGTCCGGAAGAGGCTCAGAAACTTCTCGACGAAGCCAATAATAAGGCTGGATCACATTCTGTCGATCACAAAAAAGGGCCGCCACCGGAGAGGTCTTGGTAGCGGGCAAGTTGGGAGTGCTGGGATCATCCAGCGGCGATCAACGATCGGAGGCGGAGTTGGTTGCTGGCTGATCAATTGACGGGACGTGTCCCCGTCTCACCCCACAAGCAAGCGGCGAGCTTTCCACCGTTGCGGTGGAGGACCTTCTCGATCGCGGACGCTCAGCTTTGAATCTCCATTGGTTCAAGTTCTTTGTCTACCACACTGTTTGCCATATCATCCGCCATTGGCCGTTTGCCCTATTTCAGTTCGGCACGGCGCGCTGCGCCAGCGTTTGTATGCAGGTCGCATTCCGCTCGGGTGTAAGCTTCACAGCGCAGCTAGGCGCCACGGTGCGATCGATCCTGATCGGCAACCGTCTTGCCTGTGCGGCGTTGATGGGCTGTGGGAGGTCAAAGGCGAGCGGGCCCAGCAATGATGGCGCTCTCGTCACGGACACGCTTCGCAAACCGAACTGACCAGTAACTGTGGCTTAGACGCAAATGGGCTTTGCAAGGAAACTTCGGACCGCGCTCGGGCTCAGACGAAAACCCGACGCAATTCCGCTGCATGCATCAATAGGGAGAAAAACGGAGTTCTACACAAAGCCAAGCAACATATTTGGCTGTGACGAAACTTCCCCGCTACGGATAGGAGCATTCTGCTCCATCGCCGACGAAGCGCTGTTCCTTTGCCGCGCCAATCATCCGATGCACTTGGTCTCAACTTATGCATTCCAAGTTCACATCACTAAGACGATGGGCTTCTTCGAAGATTTGGTGCCAGCCGGACCGACCGAAATTGGCAACGACGTATGGATCGGCCGACGTGCAATCATCATGCCAGGAATACGGATTGGAGACGGCGCCGTCGTCGGGGCCGGCTCGATCGTAACGAAGGACGTGGCGTCTTACGCGATCGTGGCTGGAAATCCCGCCAGGTTCATCCGCAGCAGATTTACCGACGCCCAGATCGAGAGCTTGCTCGAAATCCGATGGTGGGAGTGGAGCGACGAGAAGATCATAGCCGAACAGCCTCGCTTCTTTGGGCCGATAGACGCCTTCATTGCAGCCCACTCTAACGGCTCTTAGCTGTCGTCTACGATAAGCTGGGTGTCGCCCGTATTCAGGCCCATGGGATGTTCCTTCATTTAGAGATTGGCTATGGTCGGCGCCGGGGAGCGGGCCGATGAAACGAAACTGGGTAAAGCTGCCGAAGCCGTGGGCGGAATTGCGCTCCGGCCTACGCGATCACGTTGCCGCCAAGGCAGGCGAGATCCACACCTATGATGGCGGGTACGTGAGGCTGGTGGATGGTCTGTGGCAGGTTGTGTTCAGCGGCGACGCAAACGATGCGGATATGGTGCTGAATGCGCTGCGGAAGCCGAATTGACGCTAGAATTGCTCTTAGGCTGGCTCCTTTCCGGAATTTCGATTGACCGCAAAGATGTAAAGAGCAGCCAGCAGGAGTTCGAATGCGGGCGTGAGAACAATGATCTCTACCAGGCCCCAAGCCAGGATTAGGATCATCCCCACAAAGATCCCCCGCCGAAGATCAGAAGCCTCCGCCGCCTTCGCAATTTCTCGCATCGCGAGCCAGACATAGGAGCAGTACGAGACAACGCCGATCTGCCCAAAATTTACCGCTAAGCACAACACAGAGTTATGCGGTTCCAGGTCATGCTGTTGCCCAACTCAACCAAACCACCGAGCGCGGCGCGCCAGTCAGTGGATGCCACTACTGCTTCAATTCCGGAGCGCCAATACGCTAACCTCGCCAGTATCGACGCCGCTCCTGAAACATGCGGCACGTAACCTTCCGCGGAATAGAGAATAGCAGCGCGACGGCGATGAGCGCTGCCGCCGAAACCGATGCCTTCAAGGGTCGACCTTCCTCCTCGCGAGATAGATGCTCCAAGTTGGAAAGGCGGCGCGATTAGCCAGACCGCATGACGCCCGGCTCCTCCGTCGGCGGCTCGCTGGTTTCCCTCAAGGGTGAATTGTCGAAAACCACATCTGAATAATTGACTGTAGCGACCAGATAGCCCGCCTCGTCATAGACCCTTGTGACCGATCCGGATTGATCGAGGCCAGTGGGAGCACCCGCGACAAGTGCCGCGTGAGCCCTTTCGACTGCTCGCGGGCTAGCCAGGTCTGAGCTCGCCAACTCTTCCACGGATATCGTGGTCTGGTCGAATTCGGTGGTTTCAAAGCGGAACTTTGGCATCGACATCTCCTGTTACCAACCAATGTCCGTCGAGGCGTTGCGTTCCCAAGCATGGTCGGTTGCGCGGTCCGCTGGATGCTGGAAGGCAAACGCCGTCACTGCTGGTTTCAGCACAGGCTCGTGCGGATGGATTATGCGAACGTCTCGAACCCGGGTGAAGCGATGACGATAGCGCCGCGGTGCTCGCGCGGGGGGTATAAAGTCAGATCTCGACCCAACGCGTCTCAAGGTTGGCCGGCTCTATCTTGAGGTTGACCGATCGGTCTCCCAGAGGCCTTGTCTTGTGAATGACACCCTTGGGGACGGTTACCAAATCGGCCGGGCCAAGTTCAACCGACGAATCCTCGAATTCGATGAGGGCCGTCCTGTCTATACCGACAAAGATTTCATCTGAATCTGGGTGGGAATGCAGCCCGTACGGTTCGGTCATAACGCTGAGGCGAAGGACATGGTCGTTCAATGCGGCAACCACGACGTTCCGGTACTGGCTTGCCCCGGCGGCTTGCACTGCAATTGAGAAGAGATTGGTTTTGTCGGCCATTGATCTATCTTCCCCGATTACGCAATGCCTTAACGTCGCCGGGCCCGATCGCGTTGCCTCGCCCCGGAGCGGTCTCGGCATGGTAGCCACGACTTTGCGCTCGCTGAAGGGGCCGCACGTTAGATGTTGAGCCTATATCCGCAAAGCGATGCTCGAAAGGCCCAGGCCAGGCCGATTTGGTGCGATCTAGAAGATCCGCAACCTGCGGAGATTGCCGAGGTCAAAAAGACTGCCGGTGTCGACGTGCCAAGTCGCGAAAGTCTAAGCGAGATCGAAAGTTCAAGTCGGCTGAGAACCCGCGACGGTGTCCTCTCCATGAGCGTTCCCATGGTGACACATGCCGAAGGCGTCGGTCCGCAGATCGCGCCGGTCGGTTTCATCCTTACGCGCAAGCTCTTGGTCACGGTCCGGTTCACCGCCCTTCCGGCTTTTGATGCGGTGGCCTCACGTTTTGACAAGCCTGCGGAACGTCCAGGTTCGAGCCTTGAGGTGTTCATCGATTTATGTAGCGAACTCATCGATCGCCTGGCCGACGGCCTGGAAGAGGCGGCGACGGAGTTGCGAAGCCTGTCGACAACCGCCTTCCACGCGCCCGACGGGCAGGGCCGGAAATCCGTACGCTCCAACAAGCTTGTGCGCGCCCGATTGCGCCAGGTCGGTCGGCTGGGAGACATTCTTTCGGAAAAGCGGGACGTGCTTCTTGCTCTGGGCCGGGCTGTCGATTTTGCTTGTGAAATGACCGCAGAATGGGACGACGGAAAATTGAAGCCGCGTATGGCCGACCTGAAACAGGACGTCGCTTCGTTGAACGACTACGAAGTTCACCTGTCCGACAAAGTGCAATTCCTGCTTGATGCCATCGTTGGATTGATCGGGATTGCCCAGAACGACATCTTCAAGATCCTCACGATCGTTTCGATCGTCGGCATTCCTCCGACGCTGATTGCAGGTATCTACGGCATGAACTTCAAGTTCATTCCAGAATATGACTGGGTCTACGGCTATCCCTATGGCCTGGCTTTAATCGCCCTGAGCGCGATTGCGCCACTCGTATGGTTCAAATGGAGGGGATGGTTCTGAGAAGGGATGCGAAAGCTGAAGTGCACTTTCTTGGACCTCGTCATCCGTCATATCTCCATCCCCGCGCAGCCTCCGCCAACGATAGCGCCTGTCACTCAGCGGGCGTGAGCATGGTCGTAGCGCTTTGATTTCCACTTGCGCCGTGACGAGTTCGAGCGCCCCCGTTTTCGTTCCATGAGGAGACATCGCAGGGCTTGATGGTCGCCCGAGCCAGCTTCATATGGCGCCCTTCACCGGGGGCTGTCGGTCCCGCATCCCGCCTCACGGCGGCGCTATGCTGATGCTCCTTCGGCCGCCCTGTTTAGCCGGTCTCAGGGCCACGAACCTGCTCCAGCGCCGAACTGACCAATTCCCGCCGGCGGACATTTCGATGCTTCCGCCTTGTACGCCCTTTTTCACATTGGTCGGGAGAGGAGGCGCTCTCCCGACGGAGAGTTAGAGAAGGGTCGGTTTTTTCGCGACGGGTTGAATGCGGAAGGAGAGGCCTTCTGCGCCCGTCGCGGAGAACCGCGATGTCTGTCCAGACCAATCGAACCCACGCCGGCGCCGACCGGTCGAACCTCTACGACGAGATCACCGGCAAAATAATAGCTGAACTGGAAGCGGGTCGTTTTCCCTGGGTTCAGCCATGGGGGACTTCCGTGGCAAAAGCGTCGCTCTCCCTGCCGCAGAACGCCAGTACGCGTCGCGCGTATAGCGGGATCAACGTGCTTATCCTCTGGGGTGCCGTGGTCGAACGTGGATTCCCAACACAGAGTTGGATAACCTATCGACAAGCTTTCGCGCTCGGTGGCAACGTCCGCCGAGGCGAGCACGGGACAACGGTCGTTTATGCCGATCGTTTTGTCCCGGACCACGAGAAGAAGCGCGCTCGCGACACGGGTGAGGATGCCCAGGCCATACCGTTCCTCAAGCGCTTCACCGTTTTCAACATCGAGCAATGTGAAGGACTACCTGACGAAGTGGCAGCCTCGGCTGCGCCGCCGGTGGCAAGCCCGATCGAACCGCGCGTCGAGGCGCTGATCAAGGCCACCGCTATCGATTTCCGTATTGGCGGCGACAAGGCGTTCTATGTGCCTACTCACGATTATATCCAGGTGCCCCCGCCCCAGGCTTACTTCGAGCCGATCAATTGGCATCGGACAGCCTTGCATGAGCTCGGACATGCCACTGGCCACAGTTCACGCCTGGATCGCAAATCCTCCGGCTCTACCGCCTCGAGAGAATACGCGTTCGAGGAACTCGTGGCCGAGATCAACGCGGCCTTCTGCTGCGCGGCCCTGGGCGTCGTGCCCACGGTTCGGCATGCGGACTATATTGGCTCATGGCTAGAGGTTCTACGCGAGGACAATCGTGCCATCGTTCGTGCAGCCAGCCAAGCCAGCAAGGCGGCCGAGTGGCTTCTAGGCCACCTACCGGAAAAGGTCGAAGCATCAATCGAGTTGGGCGAAGGCAACGATAGAAGGGCTGCATAACCATCGTTGACCGGAAACCTCACGGGCCGTCCGGTCGGCCACGCCGCTCACCATCGTTTCAAGCGGAAACCGCGTTCACCGCCACAGCCTTTCGCAAGCGTGCCCGCCGTGCCACGTCGGCGGTCGATCGACGGCGTGCCGGATCGTGCTGGCAGGAGAGGGAGAGGGTTGGAGGGATTTCGTGACGGGTTCAAGACTGAGAGAGAGGCTCTCGGCGGCCCGTCGCGGAGAAACATCGATGGCCAACGCCGTTCAGAAGATCACCCTGTCGCCTTCGCGCGATATTCCTTTCAACAAGCTGGTGCTCGCCCAAACCAATGTCAGACGTATCAAGGCTGGAGTCTCGATAGAGGAACTCGCGGAATCGATCGCCCGCCGCGGTCTGATCCAGAGCATTCATGTTCGTCCCGTGCTCGATGCTGGCGGCGAGGGAACAGGAATGTTCGAAGTCCCCGCCGGCGGACGCCGTTATCGCGCGCTCGAGATGCTTGTGAACCAGAAACGTCTCGCGAAAACCGCGTCCGTTCCCTGCGTCGTCAGCAATCCGTCGGGCCCGATCCTGGCGCAGGAGATCTCCCTCGCCGAGAACATCGAACACGCGCCGCTCCATCCCCTTGATCAATATCGCGCGTTCAAGGACATGCTGGATGGCGGCATGTCGGACGAGGAAATCGCAGCCGCGTTCTTCATCTCAACCAACGCAGTAAAACAGCGCCTCAAGCTGACTGCAGTGTCGCCGGCGCTTCTTGAGATTTACGCCGATGACGGCATGACGATCGCCCAGCTCGAAGCATTCTCCGTCAGCAACAACCACGCCCGACAGGAACTCGTCTGGGACGCGATCAAGAACAGCTGGTCGAAAGAGCCGTACCAAATCCGCCGCATGCTGACCGAGAACACCGTCCGCGCCTCCGACAAGCGGGCTGTCTTCGTCGGCCTGGAAGCCTATGAGACGGCAGGCGGCGACGTGCTGCGCGATCTGTTCCAGTCGGACGATGGCGGGTGGCTGCAGGACGTCCCGCTGCTTGAACGGCTGGTCACCGAAAAGCTGCAGATGATGGCCGACGAAATCGCCAATGAGGGCTGGAAGTGGATCGAAGTCGCCGTGAGTTTTCCCTATGGCGCGGCAAATGGCTTGCGCGAGCTCGACGGCACGCCGATCGATCTCACCAGCGACGAGCAAGCAACGCTCGATGCGCTCCGTGAGGAGTTCGACAAACTTCAGACGCAGTACGAGGAGGCCGACGAGTTGCCGGATGACGTCGACCAGCGATTTGGCGAGATCGAAACCGCGATCAAGTCGATCGAGGCGCGTCCCGTCCGCTTCGATCCCACGGAAATCGCGCGTGCGGGTGTCTTCGTCAGCATCGATATGGACGGGGCGCTTCTGGTCGAGCGCGGATTTGTTAGGGCGGAGGATGAAGCACCTACCACGCCCGAGGCCGGCACCGATCCCGGCGTCGACGGGTCCGACGTCCAAGCGACTGGCTCGGTTCAGCGGGCCGTCATCACCATCGGTGGCCAGCTGGCCGACCCTGATGAGGATGAGGAGGATGGCCACAAGCCTTTGCCGGATCGCCTGGTCATGGAACTGACCGCCGATCGCACACTGGCTCTGCGCGACAAGCTCGCAAACGATTCCGCAACCGCCTTTTTGGCTGTGCTTCATAAGTTTGTCCGCGACCTGTTCTCTCGCTACAGGGCGCAAGGCGTGGCGATGGAAGTCTTTGTCCGCGGCACGGTCTTTCCAGTCCAGTCCGAAGGGCTTCGCGACACGACCTATGCGCGCTCGATCCAGGCCCGCCACGAGGCCTGGGAAAAGCGTCTTCCAACTGACGTCGCCGACCTGTGGGACGCGCTCTCTGCACTGACAGGCACCGAGCAAGCTGAACTGTTCGCCCATTGCTCATCCTTTGGCGTCAACGCACTTTACGAAAGGGCTGATCGCTACGGCAACGGGGCCATCTCAACGCACGGCGTCCAGCAGCGGCTTGCCGATGCCAATCACCTTGCCCGGGCCGTGGGGCTCGACATGATTGACGCCGGATGGCGCCCCACTGTCGGCAACTACCTTGGCCGCGTCACCAAGGCGCGTATCCTCGAAGCCGTCCGGGAGGGTGCTGGCGAGGGCGCCTCACAGCTCATCAATCACCTGAAGAAGGGCGACATGGCCAAGGAAGCCGAACGCCTGCTGGCCGATAGCGGCTGGCTGCCCGAGCCTCTGCGGCTTGCCGACGGTGATCTCAAAGCAATCGACACCAACGCTGGCGACGAAGATGAAGCTCTGCCTGAATTCCTGGCAAGTGACAACGATGCCGTATTGGCCGACCAGGAAGAAAAACGGCTAGACGCTGCCGAGTAGCTGACTTCTTACCGCGCCGATCGCCCGGCTCTCGCAAGGGGGCCGGGTGTTTTTGCGTGCTGTGTTGAGAGTGAGTGTCCGGCCGGGACGGGTTGAGCCCGTGCGGTCAGAGAGAGCGCCGATGGGCTTTTCCGGTCTCGCTCTCCAGAGGATCTCCAATGAACTTCTTGTCTCCGACAGCGACCGCAGATGCGACCGTTTCCGCCGCTACGCATGTCGATCCAGCCACAGCAGTCTACGCAGCGGCCCGGCGCCTACTCCCCCACCTCGAATGCGGCCGCCGGGTCGATGCCACCGTTCTGCGGAGCGCGATGGAAGCCTCATTCGGGGCGTCCGACACAACCGGCGCCTGGGACTGGAAGACGGCCTATGATGCATGCGAGGCCGCGACCGTCCTCTTCCTTCGCAAATACGGCAGGTCGCTTCTGCGCAAGGCCGGTCCCACGGCGTCCGCCTTGCCGTTTTTCAGCCGGATTGCGGACCTTCTGCCCACGCATACCCGCCGCTCCGAGGAAGCCCAGGCGCTGCAGCAATTCTCGACTCCTATCCCGCTGGGCGTCGCAGCCGTCCGCGCGGCCGGCATATCGCCGGCTGACCGGGTGCTCGAACCTTCCGCCGGCACCGGGCTGCTTGCCATCCTTGCCGAGATCGCGGGTGGCTCACTTGTTCTGAACGAGTTGGCGGAGATGCGTGCGGGTCTCCTGTCCAATCTCTTCCCCTCCCTTACGGTCACGCGGTTCGACGCGGCCCAGATCGATGATCATCTCGACCCCGTCAGCTTGCCCACCGTCGTGCTTATGAATCCGCCTTTCTCGGTCCTCGCCAATGTGCGTGGTCACGTCGCAGATGCGGCTTATCGCCATGTCGCCTCAGCACTCGCCCGGCTTGCCGATGGGGGGCGGCTGGTCGCCATCACCGGTGCGAATTTCGGGCCGGAGATGCCGGCGTGGCGCGCTGCCTTCGTGCGCTTCCAGGAGCACGGTCGTGTCGTTTTCACAGCCAGGATCGGCGGCGCTGTCTACGCCAAACATGGCACGACGATGGAGACCCGGCTGACGGTGATCGATAAGGCGCCCGCTCGAGATGCCTCCGTCATCCCAGCTTCGCCCGGCTCTGCGCCGGATGCCGCCACGCTGCTTAGCTGGATCGAGAAGCACGTCCCGGCACGACTGCCGGTCGCCGAAGCGGTGAAGGTCGTCCCCGCCGCTACCGCTCCCCGCACGGCCCACGGTCATCTCGCCCGCCCTGTCGCAGGCCAAGATCACCGGCAGTTTCCCCAGCCCGTCGGCGTTGAACTGTCATACGAGACGGTCGATTGGACGCCCAGGGAGGGAGCAGGGCTGACCGACGCGATCTACGAGGACTATGGATTGCAGACGATCCGTATTCCCGGCTCACAGGCACACCCGACCAGGCTGGTCCAGTCCGCGGCAATGGCGTCGGTCGCGCCGCCAAAGCCCATTTATCGCCCGACCCTGCCCGGCGATATCCTGACGTCGCTCTCCGACGCCCAGCTCGAAACGGTGATCCTGGCCGGCGAGGCCCATTGCGCATTTCTCGCCGGATCGTGGTCGGTCGATCACACGCTCGATGTTGTCACCGCAGCACCCGATGACGCGCCGGCAGCCGTGCGCTTCCGGCGCGGCTTCTTCATCGGCGACGGAACCGGCGTCGGCAAAGGCCGGCAGTCGGCGAGCATCGTGCTCGACAACTGGCTGCAAGGCCGGCGCAAGGCCGTGTGGATTTCGAAGTCAGACAAGCTGCTCGAGGACGCGCAGCGCGACTGGGCCGCGCTCGGCATGGAGCGTCTGCTCGTCACGCCGCTTTCGCGCTTCGCGCAAGGGCGCGCCATCACGCTGCCAGAGGGCATCCTTTTTACAACCTATGCCACGCTACGCTCCGACGACCGAGGCGAGAAGGTTTCGCGCGTCAGGCAGATCGTCGAATGGTTGGGCCCGGATTTCGACGGAGTGCTCATATTCGACGAGGCGCACGCGATGCAGAATGCCGGCGGCGGCAAGGGAGAGCGTGGCGATGTCGCGCCCTCACAGCAAGGCCGGGCCGGTTTGCGCCTGCAGCATGCTCTGCCTGGCGCTCGTGTCGTCTATGTCTCGGCCACCGGCGCGACCACCGTCGCCAATCTGGCCTACGCTCAAAGGCTTGGCCTCTGGGGCGGCGAGGACTTCCCGTTCTCGACCCGCGCGGAGTTCGTCGAGGCAATCGAGGCGGGTGGCGTGGCGGCAATGGAGGTGCTGGCCCGGGACCTTCGTGCGCTCGGCCTCTATACGGCGCGCTCGCTCTCCTTCGACGGGGTCGAGTACGAGCTGGTCGAGCACGAACTGACGCTTGAACAACGGCGCATTTACGATGCTTATGCAGGCGCCTTTGCCGTCATTCACAACCATCTCGACGCAGCCATGCAGGCGGCCAACATCACCGGTAATAGCGGTACATTGAACCGTCAGGCCAAGTCCGCCGCGCGCTCGGTCTTCGAAAGCACCAAGCAGCGTTTCTTCGGCCACCTGCTGACGTCTATGAAGACGCCGACGCTGGTCCGCGCAATCGAGCAAGATCTGCAGTCCGGGCATTCGACCGTGATTCAGATCGTCTCCACCGGCGAGGCGCTGATGGAACGCAGGCTGGCCGAGGTGCCAACGCAGGAATGGAACGATGTCCGCGTCGACATCACGCCGCGCGAATATGTGCTGGATTACCTCGAGCATTCCTTTCCAGTGCAACTCTACGAACCGTTTACCGACTCGGAAGGGAACCTGTCGTCGAGGCCGGTGTTTCGCGACGGCCAACCCGTCGAAAGCCGCGAGGCGGTCGCTCGCCGCACGGGCCTGATCGAGAAGCTGGCGAGCTTGCCACCGGTTCCTGGCGCGCTCGACCAGATCGTCCAGCGCTTTGGCACCGACGTGGTCGCGGAGGTGACGGGCCGTTCGCGACGCATCGTCAGGAGGGGTGAGCGCCTGATGGTTGAGGGCCGCGCAGCCTCAGCCAATCTCGCCGAGACGCAGGCCTTCATGGATGACGTCAAGCGCATCCTGGTGTTCAGCGATGCAGGTGGTACAGGCCGCAGCTACCATGCGGAGCTTTCGGCAAGGAACACACGCCTGCGGGTCCACTATCTTCTCGAGCCTGGCTGGAAGGCCGATACCGCCATCCAAGGTCTTGGCCGCACGCACCGGACCAATCAGGCGCAGCCACCGCTGTTCCGGCCGATCGCCACCAACGTGAAAGCCGAAAAACGTTTCCTCTCCACGATTGCCCGGCGCCTGGATACACTGGGCGCGATCACGCGTGGCCAGCGCCAGACTGGCGGGCAGGGCCTGTTCCGGCCGGAGGATAATCTGGAATCGCATTATGCGCGCGATGCGCTGCGCCAACTCTATCTGTTTATCGTCCGCGGCAAGGTGGAGGGCTGTTCGCTCAAGCTGTTCGAGCAAACCACGGGGCTGACGCTGACCGACGAGAACGGCATCAGGGACGAGTTGCCGCCGATCACCACTTTCCTCAATCGCCTTTTGGCGCTCACCATCGAACTGCAGGACATCCTGTTCGCGGCTTTCGAGCAGCTGCTCACAGCCAAGGTGGAAGGCGCCATCGCGGCTGGGGTGTATGATCTTGGCCTCGAAACGCTGCAAGCCGAGAGCTTCGTCGTCACCGATCGGCGGGCGATCTACACCCATCCGGGCACAGGCGCCGAAACGCAGCTCCTCACCATCGATCAGCGTCAGCGCAACCGACCCGTGCGCGTCGAGGAAGCTGTCGCCCAACTCGACGACCAGCGCGCCATCCTGCTGGTCAACGAACGCTCAAGGCTTGCAGCCGTGCAGGTGCCCGCGCCATCGTTCATGCTCGATGATGGCGAAATCGAACGGCGGGTGCGGCTGATCCGGCCGATGGAACAGCACCATGCGTCCCTGCGCATGATGGAGGACAGTCATTGGCAGCAGGCTGATCGCGAGACCTTCACCGCCGCCTGGAGTGCCGAGGTCGCGGCCGTCCCGGCGTTCTCGGACTCGACCATCCACATTGTCGCGGGACTGCTGCTGCCGATCTGGAAGCGACTTCCAAACGAATCGAGCCGGGTCTATCGGCTCCAGACCGACGAGGGGGAGCGTATCATCGGACGCAGGGTTTCGGCCGCATGGGCCGCCGGCGCGCTCGCAACCGGCGTTAGCACCCTGACGGCGCAAGATGCCTTCAACGCCCTTGCGGACGGACGAACGATGCTCGACCTCGCAGGGGGACTTCATCTGCGCCGCGTGCGCGTCATGGGCGCCAATCGCATCGAGCTGTCGGGCTTCACCGATAGCATGCGCGAGCGGCTAACGGCCTACGGGCTTTTCCATGAGATCATATCCTGGAAGCTGCGCATGTTCGTGCCTGCGGACGCAAGCGGACCAGCGGTGCTTGGCAAGGTCATCGAGCGTCATCCGATAGAGCGCATCAGCGATAGGGAGGCCATCTGATGCCACCTCGCGATGCATCCGAACTGGCACGCCGTCTAGCCCAACGGGCGGAGGCGGTGTGCCGCCGCTATCTTTCCAACGGTCGCCGCGAGGGCCGCTACTGGCTGGTTGGCGACGCCCGCAATGCGCCGGGGCGCTCGACGTTTGTCCGTCTCACGGGATCGGATTCCGGCCAGGGCGCCGCCGGGAAATGGACTGACGCTGCCACCGGCGAGCACGGCGACCTGCTCGATGTCATCCGTGAATCGCTCGGCCTTGTCGACTTCAGGGACGTTTCCGACGAGGCTCGAAGCTTTCTGTCCATGCCCCATACCACGACCGAACCAAATGCTCGGTGGGGGCAAGCCATTCCCGCTGCCGGCGGCTCCGTCGAAGCGGCGCGGCGGCTGGTGTCCATATCGCAGCCGATCTCAGGGACGCTTGTGGAGACGTATCTGCGCGGACGTGCGATTACAGCCTTGCATGAAACCGGGAACCTTCGGTTTCATCCGCGCTGCTATTATCGGCCGGAGCACGGCCCGACCGAAGCACGACCCGCGATGATCGCGACGGTCACGGACCTCAAAGGCAAGCTCACCGGTGCGCACCGCACCTGGCTCGACCCAGGCGGATTCAGCAAGAGCCATCTCGGGCGCGCTCCGATCGACACGCCGAGACGAGCCATGGGCGACCTGCTCGGTCACGCCGTCCGCTTGGGCTGCTGCTACGACGTCATGGCCGCCGGGGAAGGTATCGAGACCATGCTGTCGCAACGCACGATCCTGCCGGCCATGCCAGCGATCGCAGCCTTGTCGGCGGCGCATCTGTCAGCAATCTTGTTCCCTGACACATTGCGACGGCTTTATATCGCCCGCGACAATGATCCGGCAGGCGATGGAGCCGTGGCAACCCTCATCGAACGCACCAGCGCTGCCGGTATCGAGGCGATGGTCCTGACGCCACGGCTGGGCGACTTCAACGAGGATCTGCGTCTGCTCGGCACGGATGCCCTGAAGGCGATCCTGCGGGTCCAGATCGCTCCGCAGGATGTCGAACGTTTCATGAAGCTGGCGGCCTGACCGGAAAGGGAAGGGAGCGGCGGCATTTGCGATGCGTATCTCGGTGCGCAGGAGGAGCTCCGCAGGGTGAGGGCCGGCCCACGGCCTTCCAGAGGGCGATCGGGCGACGGCCGATCCGGACAGGCAATGGCTGCGCCCGGCTATTTTCCGGCGGCCCTTGCCACCCCGTGCGGCAAGCCGCACGGGGACCCGTCTTCGGGCCTTTCCATCGCGAGGCAAAATAGCCGGGCTTCGCCATCCTCCACTGCCGTTCCGGCCCTGCGCTGACGCTGCGGGTGCAAGTCCGGATCGTCCATCGCCTTCGTCGTCATGAAGGCCGCGATGGGCGCGGCCGATCCGACGAAGGCAAGCCGCCATGAGCACCGAGCACGATATCGAATATGAACCGCAGCCCGCAACATCACCCATCGAACACGTCCTTCAGGAGCTTCAGCTCTACGGCTACCGTCCCTTCGACGACGAACCCGATCCGCGCCCGCTTCCGGAAGGCCGGGTCGTGGCAGCCAGCATCGCCGACATCTTCGACGCTCTTGTGGTGGCGATGGCCGACACACGCCTTGAGCCCGATCTTGAAGAGCTGCTGTGGGGTACGGTCAATCTGTTTCATCGCGCGACCAAGCGGATCGAACGCGAACTCGATGAAAACGAAGTTGGCCAGCGACGGCGGCAGCGCGAACAGGATGGATCAGAGGTCAAGTCGGTCGAGCTCGAGAACCTCATCGCCCAAGGTCAGACACTTCTTGAACGCCGCGGCGCCTTCGAGTTGATGCGCGACCAGGCCTCCGAACACTACGAGCGTCACACCCACTCGATCTGGCGGCCGCGTTCGGGCTCGGTCGTCAACCACCGCAACCTGACCGCGGCACTGATCGACAGCAGGGACTTCGTTGCCGCGAGGAAGCATGCAGACAGCCATGTGCTGTTGCCACCCGGGCCTAAAGTCGCCTTCACCGGCGGGCTCGATTTCAACGATCATCGGCTGATCTGGTCCAAGCTCGACCAGGTCCATGGCAAGCATCCGGATATGGTCCTGCTACATGGCGGATCACCAAAAGGTGCCGAATTGATCGCGGCCAAATGGGCTCACAGCCGAAAGGTGCCACAGATTGCCTTCAGGCCGGACTGGACCAGGCATGCCAAGGCCGCGCCCTTCAAACGCAACGACGCCATGCTCGACACCTTGCCGATTGGCGTCGTTTATTTCCCCGGCTCTGGCATTCAGGACAACCTCGCCGACAAGGCCCGCAAGCTCGGCATTCCGGTGATGAAGTTCGGCGCCCCGTGAAGCGGCCACCAGTCCACGCGCCTCAAATCGCTCGCTCCGATTTCTGTCGCTGACGGCGCGTTGATCGGACGAGCGCCTGCTGATGTGGCGTCGATGAAGGCAAGGCGACGGACCACCAGGTTCACATCGCATCTGGTCCTGCAATGGAGAACAGACAACCGATCGCCGCGTTTGTCGGCGCAATTCCTCGATCCGGTCCGAGGGCCTGATGCCATCAACCCATAAAGGGTCGGACTACGCAAAGCGTGCCGCCGTTTCGGCCTTGCCTTCACGGTGATTGCGGCCCTCGGCCGGACACATCGGGCGCCTGTCACGCGGGGATCGCTCCCCGCTTCCAAACAGGAGCCGGAAAAATGTCCCTCGTAGAAGCCAGCGCTTTCGCCTTCAGCCTCGCCACCAGCCTGATGGTCAGCATCGTCATCTTCCGCGCCGGCGACGGGACGCTCACGGTCGTGCCGGCGGACGAGTATGACGGAGACGCCTCCCAGATCGTCCGCGAGATTGATCCACACGCGCGCTGATCCGGAGAGCCATGTCGGCCGGGTTTATCCCGGCAGACATGGCTCCCTACAGTTCAAACCGCAACTGCCGTTGATCCGGCGGCGACGCGTCGCCCAGCGACGAGAGTGTTATACCCAAAAGGCGGATCCCTTTGCGTAGCGGAAATACCGACCTCAGGAGATCGGCTGCCAGCTCTTCGAAATCAGGAAGTTCGATCGGCGCCGCCACTGTACGACTGCGCGTGATCTGCTGGAAGTCCGTGAATTTCACCTTCAGCGTGACCGTCCGGCCCCGGATGCCCTTGCCTTCACAATATCCCCAAACCTTGGCGACCAGCGGCTTGAGTTCGGCGATTGATGCATCGAGATCGACGATGTCGGTTGTGAATGTATCCTCGGCGCCGATCGATTTGCGCGGCCGATCCGGTTCGACCGCGCGTTCATCGATGCCGCGTGCGATCTGATAGTACCAGAGGCCCGACTTTCCGAAATGCTGCTGCAGGAAGGGAAGCGACTTGCCCTTGAGATCGGCGCCGGTCTCGATGCCGAGCGCTTCCATCTTCGCGGCGGTCGCGGGGCCGACACCGTGAAATTTCTTGACGGGCAAAGTCTCCACGAAGGCCGGCCCATGACGTGGCGTTATGACGAACTGGCCGTTCGGCTTGTTCTGGTCGGACGCCATTTTGGCGAGAAATTTGTTGTAAGAGATGCCTGCGGACGCGGTGAGACCGGTCACCAGCAGGATCTTCGCCCTGATCATCTCGGCAATCGTTGTGGCAGACGCAATGTTGAGCCGGTTCTGCGTTACATCGAGGTATGCCTCGTCAAGCGAAAGCGGCTCGATGAGATCGGTGTGTTCGGCGAACACGTCGCGGATCTGGGCCGAGACCGCTCGGTAGACCTCGAAGCGCGGCGGCACGAAGATCAGTTCTGGGCATTTGCGCCTTGCCGTGACCGAAGGCATCGCGGAACGAACACCAAAGGCGCGGGCCTCGTAGCTGGCGGCCGCGACCACGCCGCGGGCGGCGGCTCCGCCGACGGCAAGCGGCTTGCCGCGGAGTTCTGGATTGTCGCGCTGTTCGACCGACGCGTAGAACGCATCCATATCGACATGGATAATCTTGCGCGGGTCGGCGCCGCGTTCAGGGACCATTTGCCTGCAATGTCATTTCGCCAGGGTCTAAGCTTCGTACCCGAGAGATCCTATAATCTTCAGATCGCAGATTCAGCCTGCGTGCGACCCTGGCGGAGACGCGAAACTGCAAAACTTGCTCTTGGAAGGGGGCGAAGAACCTCTTGCTCCGGATGCGTCATGTCGAGCCAAGCCGAGCGTTCGTCCCGACGCAGCACCGCCATCTGGCGATCATGATGGGGCGCAATGTCATCGTTGGCCTGGATTGTGAGGATTGCGTAGGCTTCCGGCCAATCGCGCGTGGCCGGCCGCCAGATACCGGCGAAATAGAACCAATCACCGTTTGCAAGGCGAAAGCTGTAGTTCTTTCCCTGGCTGCGGTGCCGGAATTCGGACGCTGGCACCAAACAGCGATGGCTCGGAAACGAACGGTCTTCTGCACGCACTACCGTGAAAGGGCGCCCGCCTGGTTCCTTAGGCTGAAGTCCCCACGGCAACTCAAGCATCTCAACATCGCCGCCATAGCGTCTTATGATGATGCGGCGTTCGTCGAGCGGTGCATCGGAATCGAAAGCTCTTGCGTTCATGGTCAAAAGAACATAACAGGAACAGGATTGCCGCGCAACGCCGAGAAACAGGTGACACATGTGCAATGATTACCGGCTGATGGTGGACGTTGCCTCGATCGTCGAGGACTTCGCCGATCTCAAGATCAAGATCCGCTTCAGCGAGGGCGCGCCGAATATCGAGGCGCGCGAGGATATCAAGATAACGGATATAGGGCCGATCATCCGCGCGGTCGGCGACGCGAGCGGCGAGGGTGATCTGGTCCAGCGCCGATGGAGCTGGCCCGGGCAAAAAGGTCCGGTCTACAACTTCCGCTCGGATGGTCGCGAGTTCGCCTCGAACCGCTGCCTGATCCTGGCCGATGGCTTTTACGAATTCACCAATCCGACGGAGAAGGGCAAAAAGCGAAAGGACAAGTGGCTCTTCACCAAGCGCGACGAGCGGATCTTCTGCATCGCCGGTATCTGGCGCGACACCACGGATGTCGGCGAAGCCTTCACGATGCTGACAATGGAGCCCGGTCCCGACATTGCGCCCTATCACGATCGGCAGATCGTCATCCTGGAGCGGAAGAATTGGGCTGCATGGCTCGACCCATCGGTCTCGGCCAAGTCTCTGATCCGGCCTTTGCCAGCAGGGACGCTTTCGGTCGAGCAGGTCGGCTGATCTGACTCAGCAGTCCCTCTTTGCTAGTTGATAGGAGCGGTGCGTCTTCGCGATTTTCACGAGATGCCCAAGGCGTTCTCCAGTTGCTGCTTGGTCATCTTTGACCGGCCCGCGATCTTCTGACGTTGCGCTCTTGCGTAGAGCTCATCATGCGTATGGCCATCCGGTCGATGGGCACGGGTGGCAGCTGATTTCTTTCCGCTGGACGTCGGCTTGCGGGCGTCCTTTCCGCCCATGGACTTCGAACTTTCGCGCTTGCCGAAGGCGCCGACATGCGACTTTCCTTCGCTCTCCTGTTGACCTGTCTTGCCTTTGGCTTCCTTGGCTTCCGTCCGATGAAGGTTCTTCTTGTTGCGACGATCGCTCTCATATTTGGAGTCGCCGGCCTCCTCGAGCGCGATGGCTATCGCTTGTTTTCTGCTTTTGACCGGTCCGCCTTTTCCGCCGGGGCCGCTTTTGAGTTCGCCATGTTTGAACTCATGCATGACACGTCCGGTAATGCGCTTCTGTCGGGCTGATTCCGCCATTTCGGCCTCCTGATCGGTGATCCGGGAAAACGAAAGTGTGAACCACCGGTTCCAACGCCATGGCGATCACGACGCTGCTTCAGCGAAAATCGCGCGTTTTGACCTTGATGTTGTCGATGTGGAGATCCGGAATGTAGATGTCGCGGGTTCGCAGTCCTTTGGGCGGCAGCTCGCGCGGATCGGGTGCGGAGCCGCCATTGGTCACCTCATCGCCATGCGCATACGGAACGGGAAATTTGCCCTCACGCTCGCCAACACTGGCCAATTCGGCGGATAAATCGAGGATGCGCCGCGCGACGAGATGAACTACCTCGCCCTCCCGCTGAATCCGGCCCCGCACCGCGACCATGCCCGCCGACAAAACGGTGCGCCGGTGCTGCTCGAACACCTTCGCCCAGACGACGAGGTTCGCGATACCAGTCTCGTCCTCGAGCGTGATGAACATCACGCCCTTGGCCGAGCCAGGACGCTGCCGGACGAGCACGATCCCTGCCGCTTCCAGCCATCGGCCGTCGCGCTCATCCATAGCCTCGGCGCAGGAGACGATGCGTCGGCGTCGAAGGTCCTCACGCAGGAAGGAGACTGGATGGCTGCGTAGCGTGAGGCCGATGTGGCGGTAGTCTTCCACGACCTCGCCGCCGGCGGTCATTGGCCGAAGTAACACCGCCGGTTCGTTGATCTCGGGCACCACCTCAGTCTCACGGGCCGACGCGGCCGCAAACAGCGGTAGCGGCTCGTCGCGCAGCGCCTTGATCGCCCATAGCGCCTCGCGTCGCGCGAGACCGTGTGCTGGCCGGAACGCGTCTGCCTCGGCGAGCTGAACGAGTGCGGCCTGCGGCACGCCGGCGCGCCGCCAGAGATCGTCGACGGAGGCGAAAGGCTGATCGGCGCGCGTTGCGACGATTGCGCTGGCATGCCCATTGGCGAGACCGCGCACCATGCGCAACCCGAGCCGAACGGCGAAGCGGCCATCATCGTCGACGGGCTCGAGTGTGCAGTCCCAACGCGAGGCATTGACGCAGGTCGGCCGGATCTCGATCCCATGCGCGGCCGCGTCGCGCACGATCTGCGCCGGCGCGTAGAAGCCCATCGGCTGGCTGTTCAGCAATGCCGCGCAAAACACGTCCGGGTGCCAGCATTTAAGCCAGGCCGAGGCATAGGCGATCAGCGCGAAGGACGCGGCATGGCTTTCGGGAAAACCATAGGAGCCGAAGCCTTCGAGTTGCTTGAAGGTCTGCTCGGCGAAGTCGCGCTCGTATCCATTGTCGACCATCCCCTCGATCAGCTTGGTCTTGAAGGACGAGACGCCGCCGGTGAATTTGAAGGTGGCCATCGATTTGCGAAGCATGTCCGCTTCGCCCGGCGTGAAGCCGGCGCATTCGATGGCGACCCGCATCGCCTGCTCCTGGAACAGCGGCACGCCCAACGTCTTGCCGAGCACCTTTTCGAGCTCCGGCTTCGGGTAGTGCACCGGCTCCAGCCCTTCGCGCCGGCGCAGATAGGGATGGACCATGTCGCCCTGGATCGGTCCGGGGCGCACGATCGCCACCTGCACCACCAGATCGTAAAAGGTCCTCGGCTTCAGCCGCGGCAGCATCGACATCTGCGCCCGACTCTCGATCTGGAAGGTGCCGAGCGTATCGGCCTTGCGGATCATGGCGTAGGTGCGCGGATCCTCGGCAGGGATGGTGGCCAGGTCGAGACGGATGTCCTTGGTGTCGGCGAGGAGATCGAGGCCCTTCTTCATGCAGGTCAGCATGCCGAGCGCCAGCACATCGACCTTCATGAATTTGAGCGCGTCGATATCGTCCTTGTCCCATTCGATCACCTGTCGGTCCTTCATGCTCGCCGGTTCGATCGGCACCAGGTCGTCGAGACGGTCATGGGTGAGCACGAAGCCGCCCGGATGCTGGCTGAGATGGCGCGGCGCGCCCATCAACTGACGGGCAAGGTTGAGCGTCAGCCGCAGGCGGCGATCGGCGAGGTTGAGATTGAGCTCCTCGACGTGATGATCCTCGACGCCTTCCTCGGACCAGCCCCAGACCTGGCCGGACAGCGTGCGGACGAGATCCTCGGGAAGGCCGAGCGCCTTGCCGACATCGCGCAGCGCGCCCTTGGTGCGGTAGCGCACGACTGTGGAGCACAAGGCAGCGTGGTCGCGGCCATAGGTGTCGAACACCCATTGCATGACGATCTCCCGCCGCTCGTGCTCGAAATCGACATCGATGTCGGGCGGCTCGCGGCGCTCTTCGGAGACGAAGCGCTCGAACAAAAGGTCGTTGCGGCCGGGATCGATCGAGGTGATGCCCAGCACATAGCAGACAGCCGAGTTGGCGGCCGACCCACGGCCCTGGCACAGGATGTCCTTCGAGCGCGCGAAGCGTACGATCGAATTCACAGTCAGGAAGTAGGGTGCATAATCGAGCTTCTCGATCAGCCGCAATTCGTGGCGCAGCGACGCTGCGACGCTATCGGGCAGACCCTCGGGGTAGCGCGTGGCAGCGCCCTGCCAGATCAGTTTTTCGAGCGCCTGCTGTGGTGTCAGCGACGGGTCGTCGCGCTCTTCCGGATATTGGTAGGCGAGTTCATCGAGGGAGAACCGGCAGCGGTCGGCGATTTCGATCGTGCGTGCGAGCGCCTCCGGATAGCGCGCGAAGAGCCGGTGCATCTCCGGAGGCGGCTTGAGATAGCGGTCGGCATGCCGTTCGCGGCGCTCGCCGAGCGCGTCGATGGTGACGTTGTGCCGGATTGCGGTGACGACGTCCTGCAGGATGCGACGGCCCGGCTCATGGAAGAGCACGTCGTTGGTCACGACGGTCGGCACATTCATCCGGAAGGCGAGGGCGGCCAGGTCATGGATGCGAAGCTGGTCGTTGGGGCGGCGCCTGAGCGTTAGCGCCATATAGGCCCGGTCGCCGAACGCCTCGCGCAGATGCCGCAGGCGTAGCGCCAGGATCTCGTCCGCCAGATCAGGTAGGAGCACAGCGAGGAGGCCGTCGCCGTAGGCAACGACGTCGCTCCAGTCGAGCCGGCATTTCGCCTTGCCGGCGCGGCCCTTGCCGAGCGACAGCAGCCGGCAGAGCCGGGAATAGGCGTCGCGGTCCGTCGGGTAGACCAGCAGTGACATGCCGTCGGTGAGGTCGAGCCGGCAGCCGACGATGAGGCGCACGCCGGTCGTCCTCGCTGCCTCATGGGCGCGGACGATGCCGGCGAGGCTGTTGCGATCGACGACGGCCAGCGCCTCGATGCCCATAAGCGCTGCCTGCGAAAACAGCTCCTCGGCTGACGACGCGCCGCGCAGGAAGGAGAAATGCGAGGTGACCTGCAATTCGGCATAGCGGACGTCGGTCATCCGAAGACCCCGTGCAGGAACCACCGGTGTGAGCCCGTCGCAGCATCTTCGCCGTCGCCGGCGCGGTAGAGCCAGTAGCGCTCGCCGGCATCGTCCTCGACCCGAAAATAATCGCGCACCGCCACAAGCTCGGCGTCGCGCTTCCACCATTCGCCGAAGACCCGCTCCGGACCGTCGGCGCGCTTCACGCGCCGGCGCACCCCACGCCAGGTGAAGGACACCGGCGGATGGTCGGGCAGCAGCGCCACCGTCTCGACCGGATCAGGCTGCGCCAGGAGGCGCGATGGCCGCGGCCAATGGCCGGGCCAGCCCGCGCCGGTGTCAGCGGCCATCGCCGCGATCTTGCCGACCGAACGCTCCGGCACGTCGCTGGCGACAGGCGCAAGCCGGTAGACAGCCCGCTCGCCGACGCGGTTCATCAGCGTATCAATGAGGTCGGACACGTCGGGCACGCTTTCCTCAATTAAGGAACTTACCACCTGACTGCGCTCCAAATGCTCAACCGATGTCGCCGCCAGGATCATCGTCTCGATGCCGAAACCGGGCGCGATGGTCTCGACCTTGTCGCAAAGCAGCCGCGTCAGCCGCTTGGCGTCGCGGACGGGCTTTGCCATGCCGACGCGGATGGCCTGGGCCTGGCTGTCGACGCGCTGGCAGATGAGGTCGATACGGCGCGCGCCGAGGCCGCGCCGCTCCATCAGTTCGCAGAGCTGGGCGGCGAGCTTGCCGATGTAGCGCGCAATTGTCTCGGCCGCGCCGATCGGCTCGGCGAAGGCGCGGCGGACTTCGAGGATATCGGGCGGGCGAACCGGGTCGATCGGCTCGGCGACGTTGCCCAGCGCCTGATCGATACAGCGGCCGATCTCCGGACCGAAGCGCAGGGCAAGCGGCGCGCGCGGCTGGTTCAGAAGATCGCCGATGCGTTGGAAGCCAAGCCGTCGCAGTTCGGCCGCCGTCTCAGGCGCGAGCCGCAGCGCCTCGAGCGCAAGCGGTTCGAGGATGGATTGGCCGTCGCCGGCCGGTGCGATGCGGATCGGCTGGCCACCATAGCGGGCCAGCGCATGCGCCGCGCCCCAGCTGTCGGCGATCGCCGCGCGCGCGACAATGCCTGACATCGCGAGCCGCCCGACCATGCCTTCCAGCATCGCGGCTTCCCCGCCATGGAGGTGGTCGGCGCCTGTCGTGTCGATGACCATCCCGTCGGGCGGATCGGGCGCCACAATCGGCGCAAATCGAAGCATCCAGACCGCCAGCCGATTGAGACCTTCGGCATCCGCCTGCGGGTCGGCGTCCTGGATGGTGAGGCCCGGCACCAGCACCTGCGCCTTTGTTACCGGCATGCCGGGCCGCAGGCCCGCGGCGAGTGCGGCCGCGTCGGCCGCAAGCACCACGCGCCTGTTCTTGTCGCGGCCGATCAGGATAAGCGGCGCCTCAGCCGGCGCCGCGGCGCCGCCGGCCTTCCGCCGCACCCGGTCGGTCGGCCAGGTCGGCAGGAACAGCGAGACGACCCGTGCCATCGCACGCCTCCAATTCGAAATCGGCACTTTCGCCCGCGCGGGCGCGGATCAATTCGACCAGCCATCGGTGCCGGCCGACGCCTGGCACGGGCAGCGGCGCCGAAGGCAGGACAGAGACGCGCCAGCGCGTCATCGCGGCCGTCGGCTGCCCGAAATCGGCCGCCTCCGTCTGCCGCCGCCATCGTCGCAGCGCGATGCCGACCGTGTGGGCTTCCTCGGCGGCGAGTTGCAGCCGCCGCGAGGCGGTCATCGTCAGGCGCGCAACTTCACCGACGACCGCGCCCAGCCCACCATGCCGGATGCCTTCTTCCATGCAAGCGAGGATGGTCTTGTCGTCGCCGGCCTCGACATAGATGACACGGTCCGACCCCAGGCCGGCCTGCGCCAGTGCTGGAGCGAAGAGGTCGGGCCGGGTGATGCACCACAACACCTTGCCTCTTGTGCGCGCCGCCACACCGCCTGCGAACAGGGCTGCGGCCGCGCCATCGATGGCGCCGTTGCCGCCGCCCGCGATTTCATGTAGCGCGCCGAGCGCCAGTCCGCCGCCCGGAAGCCGAGCATCCAGCTCGGCAATCCCGAAAGGAAGCACCGATCTGGCGCGTCGGCTCCGGCCTTCGATCTTTTCGATCTGCGCGCGCAGTGCGTCGATGGCGGGCTCCGGCCGCAAGATGGTCGTTGACCTCCGTGAAAGCGTATATATTCATGTTCTCTATTTGTTCTATCATTGTAAGATGGGAGTCAAGGGGTATGGGCGACCGTGCGCGGCGCCGCTTGCTTATTGCGCCGCTCCATGCGGATGACGCCGTGGCTGATCGAATGTAGGTTGAGATCGTCATGTTCAGCAGTAAGATCATCCAGTAGAAGCACGGTGGCGTTGTTCAGAAGGAAGAAGCTCTTCAATGCCAAGACCTGCCGCCGGTAGCGCAACGACCCTTGGGACAACAATCGAATTTCCGAAAGCGAGTCGAACACCACCCGATCTGGTTTGATACGCTCGATTTCGGCAAGCGCGGACTGCACCGTCTCACCCAATTCCGCTCCTTGGATCAGGAACTGGAGACCAAGGGTTGTTTTACCTGAACCGGGCCTGCCCTCGACGAGATGTGAGCGGAATTTTGCGTACCCGCCCCGCAGGACAGCGTCATCCTGGTGCGCGTGGCCTCGCTCATGCATTTCTTGAACAGCCTGACGGATGGCGATTTCAATGGTTCCGCTTCGCACGGCAAACGAGGCCGTGTTTCAAGCTCTGTCCAAAGCAGTTTTGCGCCGATTACCGGGCGCGGATGGAATCGTACTCATCGGAACAAGCCTTTGACCCCGCGAGGCAGCAGCCGCGGGATACGTTCGGTTACAAGAACCGAGTTTCAATCTTCCACTGCCTGCCTGAGTTTTATCAGACTTCGGCGTAACCATGTTCGCATCGTGTTGAGCGGTACGTTGTATCGCGCCGCCAGTACTGCATAAGATTCGCCATCGAAATATGCACTTCGAACGGCTTCCGCTTTTTCTTTGGGCAGATGGTCGATGCATCGATGAACCAGCCTGACACAATCGCAGGCAAGGATATGTGCCTCCGGCCACGGAGAGGGATCGGCTACATCTCGCGCCCGGTCGATCTCCAGAGACGGCGGGCGGCGCGATCGGATGCGATCTATTGCCTGGTTGCGCGCAATCGCAATCAGCCATGAAATAGGGCTCACCTCCGATACTGCGAAGCGGTCGGCCTTTGCCCAGACCTTTAAAAACACCTCTTGCAGCGCTTCCTCGGCGTCCGCTCGGTCGCCAAGAATATGCAGACATACGCCGAACAGCTTGCTGCTGGTATGCCGGTAAAGGAGGTCGAAGGCAGCCCGGTCCTGTTTGCTTGTTCTCAAGATCAGTTTGGTTATGCCATCGCGCGTCATTGGACTTGACCTGTCAAGCTTGACTGCTGGCGACCCGTGATAGACTTGGCTCATCCTATAGACCCGCTTTCGGCCCGCTCGTCATCGAGCGCTAATCTGCATGTGCGCGTTCTGGGAAATACGTCTGTCGGTTCGAAATGGATCACTTCGACGGATTAAATGTTGCGATCCCAAACAGGCCTAACGCACCTCAGTGATCCAAACGATCGTCTGGAGCGTAATGAAGAAGGAGAAACAGCGGCTCAGCCTTGCTAGCCGGAGCAAGCTTGCGCATCTATTAGAGAGCGATGGAAGAATTCGACCCAGCCCGGCTGATCAATCGTGTCGGGACGACACAGGATCGGGATGCGTTTGTGGAGTTGTTCGAACACTACGCGCCGCGGGTGAAAGCCATGTTGATTAGGCGTGGCGCAAGCCCTGATCGCGCCGACGATCTCGCGCAAGAAACCCTGGTCAGGCTTTGGCGAAAGGCCGCACAATATGATCCGTCGCGGGCTTCCGCCTCGGCGTGGGTCTATGCGATTGCCCGCAACGTCAGCGTCGATGCGGTGCGCCGCGACGGTCGCGTGGCACCATGGGCCGGAGACGAAGGCGTGGACCTTGATGAGCCTGAGCGTCAATTGCTCTCGGCAGAGCGCGAGGCGTTGGTTAGATCGACAATGGTGTCTCTACCGGCAGAGCAGTTGCGCGTTATCCGAATGTACTTCTTCGACGGCCTTCCCCATTCGCAGATCGCGGATCTGCTGGGGCTACCGCTCGGGACAGTCAAGTCGCGGATCAGGCTGGCCTTGCAGCGGCTGAAAGAGAGACTTGGTGATTTGATATGAATCCAATTACCCACCACCCGACTGAAGAAACGCTTGCAGCCTTCGCTTCCGGCACGCTTGACGAAGGGCGCAGCGTTGTCGTTGCAGTGCACGCCTCCTTATGTCCTGCCTGCAACGGCAAGACTCGTCGGTATGAGGCGATAGGGGGCGTGCTTCTTGATCAGACATCGCCGGCGGCGATGAAGCCTGATGCCCTGCAAAAGGTTTTGGGATTGATCGATACGAATTTGCCTGCGCCCATCGCGACGCCGGAAGAACCGCTCGATCGCTATCAGCTTGGAAAATGGCGATGGGTCTGGCCGGGCGTGAGGCAACGGTCGATATCCGTACCCGTGGTCTCGAATATCAAGGTCTTCATGCTGAAAGCTGAACCGGGGATTCAACTGCCACATCATAAACACACAGGTTATGAGTGGACATGCGTGCTGGAAGGGGCATTCGAGCATCAGTTCGGCCGCTACGGCCCCGGCGACTTCGACGAGGCCGACGAGACCCTCGAACACAAGCCAACGATATGCCAAGGCGCTACGTGTGTCTGCATCGTCGCGCTACAGGGGAATATCAAGTTTCAAAGCGGCTGGGGGCGGATGATACAGCCGCTTCTTCGGCTGTAATCGGGAACGCTCTAACCGCCACGAGTATATTTATAGGCCTCCAACGCGCGTTCTCTTGCCGCCGCATGATCGATCAAGGGCGAGGGGTAGTTTTCTCCTAGGGTAACTCCGCATTCTGCAAGCAGCGAGGCAGGGGCTTCAAACGGCCGGTGCACATACCGGTTCGGCAGGCGGGTCAATTCCGGCACGTAGCGCCTGACATAGGCGCCCTCAGGATCGAACTTTTCGCCTTGAAGGATCGGGTTGAAGATACGGAAATACGGAGCAGCGTCAGCACCCGAGCCAGCTACCCACTGCCAGCTGGCTGCATTGTTCGCGGGATCGGCGTCGACCAGCGTGCCCCAGAACCACTCTTCGCCATCGCGCCAGTCGACGAGAAGGTCCTTGATCAGGAAGGACGCGGTGATCATGCGCACTCGATTGTGCATCCATCCAGTCTGCCAGAGTTCCCGCATTCCCGCATCCACGATCGGATAGCCTGTTCGGCCACGCTGCCAGGCCTTAAGAGCCGATGGCGCGCTTCGCCAATTAAGTGAGTCGAACTCGGGGCGGAAATTTTCAAGGTGCAGTTTTGGCCTATTGAAAAGCAGATGGTAGGAAAACTCGCGCCAGCTTATTTCCTTGCGGAAGGTCTCTGCGCCCTTAGCGCGCCGATGCCGCAACGCCGCCATGATCTGAAATGGCGAAATCTCGCCGTGTGCGAGATGTGGTGACAGACCGGAAGTGCCTTCAACACCTGGAACGTTGCGGTCATCAGCATAACTGTCCAGACGATCCTCGAGAAATAGTTGCAGCCTGTCTTTTGCGCCCGCTTCGCCAGGGTGCCAGCGTTCCGCAAGGCCAGAAGACCAGTTTGGCTCTTTTGGCAGGAGATTGAAGTCATCAAGATTCTCTGAACGCAAGGTTCCCTTCCACGCCGTGATCTGTGACGGCATATCAACCGGATCTCTCGGATCTATTTCCGAAAGCCGGTTGTAGAAGGGTGTGAACACTTTGTAGAAGTCACCGGACCGCGTTGAAAGCTGCGACGGCTCATGCAGAAGAAATCCGTCAAAGCTTTCTGCCTTCAATCCATTTGCGCGCAATGTCGACTTCAAAATCGTGTCCGCGGCGATGTCTGGCGGAGAATAGCGCCGGTTCCAGAACACAGCGTCAGCGCCAGTAGCCCTGACTGTCTCAGCGACAATCTCAGGTGTCGAACCTTGGCGCAGCACCAGGTTCGCGCCGAGCTTTTCGAGCGCATTTGAAAGCGCCAAGAGCGAGTGATGAAGCCACCACCGGCTGGCTGCCCCTGCCGGGCGCGTATCTTGCAGGCCTTCGTCAAAAATGAAAAGCGTTACGAGGGGTCTGCCCGCCTCGACTGCGGACGAAAGTGCCCGATTGTCCGAAATTCGTAGGTCGTTGCGGAACAGAACGATGATGGGATCAGGTCTCACTCGCGTCAGTCTCTCTTGTGCGGCGTGGCGATATTGGTTTATCGCCCCATCTTCTTACGCATGATGGACGATTACGCTCGAGCAGCTGGATCGGATCACTGCAATCAAGCGTCTATCCGCGTTCTGCCTTCGTAGCGCCAAATGCTCATGAACGAATCCGGGTACATCATAGTTTAATGACGGCCTGTAGCGACGCTGCCATAACGATGAAGCCCGCGACCCTGTTTGGGCATCGCTGGTTGGGAGTGACTATCGCACTCTCCCCTCTTTGGAGGCGTCTGATGCATAACCGACACGTGCGCTCTTACTGCGAAGCATTTTATCCCAACGACCTCGACACACTAAAAGCTGTTTTTGACTGCTTGTGTGCTGAATTTCATGTGCTTCCCGACACCTCCCATGCGCACGAAATCGCTGGGGAACTCATTAGGCTTTTCCAGACCGGCATGGCTGATGAAGACATGTTGAAAATTGCGATGCGAGCCCGCTGGAATAATGACTGCAAGGTAGCTGGTTAGGACTTTTGGCCGCTATCTCTGTCACAATCTAGCGGCGGTACGGATGTTGGGCGCAACATACGGACACTTTGGCATCAGGTCGCCGTATATCCGCTTTCGCGTCGTCCACCTTTGTAGCGACGGTCGGCAGTCGGTCCGAATTCATCTCAGAATGTGAGGAATTGCGATCCCGTAACGAACAATCCCAGTATATGCGCGATTGTCGCGAAGACTTGGAGCAGGAGGATGCCAACGAGCCTGGAGCGGAACGGCTCCTTGCGCGTCTTGTGCCGGATCGTTTGCTGAGTGATCAAAGTCCGATGCTACACCCGATGAAGGCGAGGTGCAGAAGCGTCGACTCGGGAATGCGTTGCGACCTGTTCTCGGCGCTAGCCTGTCGATCACCATGGCGGCGTATGCCAGAAAGTTCACAGCCACAACGTAGCCGACGACCGCGATTGCGAACTCCCCCGCATGTGATGCTCATCTTCCGACCAGCATAACCGAAGCCCGTCAAATCAAAACGAATGACAGCAGGTCCATTCCAAAAGGGTTGTTTGAAGCCTCATTCGATCGTGACCGAAGGTCGGCTTTCGCCGACAAGGCCCAAAAGCCGACCGTCCGTTCTCGGCCCCAAATGAGACATTCGGAGTACTCCGCCGCGCACTGCTGCCACCGGGTGGGCGGAAGCTTTCATTCGGGTCACGCCAGGAGGTGAACGCCGGACATCTCGTCTACTAATGCGCTTCAAGTCTCTGGATAGCCAGTGCTGCCGTCGCCTCCGTTCTTCAATTCGCGGAGCGCACCAACGACCTCTCGAACGGGCTGATCTGGCCGAAGGACGGCTGAAGCCTCGACCGCCTATGCCGCAATGGCGCGTCGCGCGTTTCTTCCCCTGCAAGCCCATTCCTCGCGGAATCAAGAAACGCGCGTCTGCGCCATCCTTCGCTTCGCTGCGGTCGCGAGCGATGCGGCGGCGGTCGCCTACGGCCTCTCGCTCGCCATCGAGATCGCATGGTGCGGGCTCGGAAACGAAGAAGACGGAGACTGAAAATGGCTACCATCGGCACTTTCAAGAAGACCACCGCAAACGAGTTCACCGGCGAGATCGTCACCCTCAGCGTCCAGGCCAAAGGCGTGCGCATCGTCCCCGACGCCCGGGCCAGCGGCGAGAACGCTCCAAGCCACCGCGTGGTGGTCGGCAAGGCCGAAATCGGCGCCGCCTGGTCCAAGCGCTCCACCGAGGGCCGCGACTATCTCGGGCTCAAGCTCGACGATCCGAGCTTTACCGCTCCGATCTACGCCAACCTCTTCGCCGATGAGGAAGGCGAGGGCCACAGTCTCATCTGGTCCCGCCCCAGCCGCCGCAACGGCGAGTGAATCGCCAGACGCCTCGCCCGGTACCGGGCGAGGCGTCTCCTGCGGGTGACTGCGAAAGCTCGCCTATGATTGATCAGAACGTTTGGCGAGCCGGACGCCAGCGCCGCCACCATTCTCTGGAAGAAACCGTATGCCTGCAGATTCGAATGCGCGCCGCAATGCGTCGATAGTCACTTTGTTTGCCTTTATCGGACCGGCCAAAGGCTCAAGTCGTTTGATTGTAGCTACGGAAACCTTCGACCGTTCAGCAAGCGTTTTCTGATCCCATTGAAGCAGAGCGCGTGCGGCTCGCACTTGTCCACTTGTGAGTTCATCTATACCAAAAGTATCATTTGATGCCATAGGGCTTGATTTTTTGTCTGCGTTCATCTACATCACCACTGTTACCGGTGCATGCGGCCGGGGATGGATGATCTCCAAGGTCGGCTATGCTGCGGTGAGCGGCCGAGCAGGGTGCAGCAACACCTTGCCCGACCTGACCAAAGCCAAGCTGTGTGGAGCTCGGATCATGGCTGATTCCGACAATACCATGACTTTGCCTTCCGTCACGCTTGGACGGGAGATGCAATCTCCATTGACCGGCGTGCATGCCAGCCTTTCTGATGATGCTTCGTCGTCGACCGATCCGGTGCTTCTACTGTCCCTTGCTTGGATAGACGCTCACTTAGCGATGCTGGCTTCCTGTGTCCGGCAGGAGCAGGCGGAGGATGGGCTCTCGGAGCGCAGCGCGCTCTTCGTCGCCGGGGAGGTCATCGGGTGCGGGGAGGGGGCTGGCGGCGGCCGCGATTATCTCGATGCCCGAGCGGTGGAGCGGGATGATGCCGAGAAGGCCGACGCCTTGCTGGCCGAGCTTGCGGTGACGCCTGCGCAATCCTTGGCGGGCCTGGTTGCCAAGGTCGCGGTGATCCTGCGGGAGGCGAGTGACAACACCGACCTTTGCGAATTTCCGCTCCCGCAGATCCGCTCTGCCCTGGCCGATCTGCGGCGCCTCACGCATGAGGCGGTAAGCGAACAGCCGGCCGGCTGGCCTGCAGGCAACCACCCGATCGGTGCGCTGTTCGAGCAGCCTGCATCGTCCTTCGCCGCCTGGCGCGCCTTCAGCGCCTGGAGCCAGGGTGATGACGAGGCCTATCGCGCCTGGGCGGACACGTTCAAGACACTGCAAGGCGCGAGCCAGTAGATACCTCAACGTCCCGATTTACGGGCGCCGCTGCAGCGGCCGAGTGTGGCGTAGCGGTCTCCTGCTACGCGATTTAGAACAGTGAGCAGTGGTCGGGTTCTCGTTCTACAGCGCGTTTGCTATTCGCCCGACGGCGGTGTCCCGAAAAGTGGAGCCAATTGTCGATGAGCGGCGTCTTTTGCGGAGTGAATGCGTGAATCCGAAAGGAAGCTGAACATGGGAAGCACGTCGGACAAGGTTAAAGGCAAGGCCGACGAGGTCGCCGGCAAGGCACGTCAGGCCATCGGCAAAGGCCGTGCACAATCACGAGGAACAGGCGAAGGGCAAGATCCAGGAAACCAAGGGCAAGGCCCAGGTCGCCAAGGGTCAGGTCAAAGACGCGGTGAAGAACCTGGTCGACAAAGCCTGATCCATCAATACGCAATTTTGACACAAGCCCGCGGCGACGCGGGCTTTTCCTTTGGAGAAACGAAATGCGGATAGAGACAATCGCGGCATCGGTGGTTTTCGTGCTGCTGGCAGGAAGCGCCCATGCTCAGTCGACTGACGACCCGGCCGTCACTGCATGCAAATCGACTGGTCTGCTGGCGCTCCAGGAGAAGTCTAAGGACATCAGCGATCTCGTGATCGACATGGAGAGTATCGCCGTCAGCAAGGCTGACACCAAAGTGGAAGATGTGCCGGTCAAAACGGTCATCCTTGGCGAGGCCTATATCGCTCGCAACGGGAAAACCGGAGCGGCTGATCGCTTCGTTTGCCTGCTCGGCGAAAAAGGCAAGGTGTTGCCGACCTTCTACACCGCCCAGTGAGCCAACACCGGCATTGCCAGATTCAAGAGCGTCGTTAGGGACTCACCGTTTTCCGTGACTGCCGAGTGCTGCACACTCAAGCTTTGCAGTCGAGCACAACTCTATTCCGTGTCTTTGTAGGATTTCGCGGCTTCGTCGATCTTGCGCCAATCGTTTCCGTGGCGGCGCACCAACTCTCGCGCTTGGGTCGGCAAGATCTCGTGTATCTCCACGATGTGCTTGACCTCGGCATCTTCACCCTTCAACGGCCGACTGCGTGGCTTTTTCGGCGCCCGCTTGGCGGATCGTTTGTCAGCTATTGGTGCGTCAGCTGGCCGGTTTGCTTCAGCGAGTGGCGAGCCAGCCGAGGTCGTTGACAGCAACGGGCCGCCGACCGTGAACGTTACGCCGGCCGTCTCGAAGGCTTTGCGAAGAGCTGCGATCCTTTCCGCGCGCAGGATGCGCCGGCCGCTTTCAAAGTCGCGTATTGTAGATGCGCTTAGATTGGACCTCGCAGCCAAGCGCAGCTGGGACCAGTCCAACAGTGCACGCGCAGCCCGGCAATACGCCAAGGAGAACTCCTGTCGGCTGGCTTCGACAGATTGCTCGGATTCGTTTGGCTTCGTCATCTATGATGAACATTCAATGAGGCTAAAATGTTCCGGGACGCGGTCGAAGGTTTGAAGCGCTCTTCAGTTTCGAAGACTGTGTACGGCTGAGAGCATTCCCCTTGACCTCCATCGGAAGATCTAGAGAGCTGCCCGGTCGCCTTTAAGCGTCACGAAAGTCTCCATCTGATCGGTCCGCCGAGAGTTCTCCGCGCCCATTCGTCAATGACGGAATCCAAGGATTTCGCTCAAAGCCACGTCCCCCTATCAAATCCTTGAGAAGGGAAGGATGCGGATGAAGCCGGATACATCGCAGTGGCGTGACCCACAGGCATATGCGTTCGTCAAAGGCGCGGCCGCTGATGAGATTGCCTGGGAGTTCCTGCGCCGCAATCCCCAGTACCAGCATGACTTCGCGGCGTCCCGCTCGGCCAACGCAATGCGCGCATTGCGCAAGCGCTGGGGGTTGCAATTTCGCCGCGAGGCCTGACCAATCCGCAGTCGAGCAGCCCGTCTATTGGGCGCCGCAGATCGACCCTGGGGTTGTGAACCTAATCAAAGTTCCGCCAGATGTGCGAGCGCGGGAGGTCAGCGCCCTCGGCGTTCCGATAACCGCGGGGCAGCGTGATGAAGTCGGTCTTCACCTGCGCTCTTCGCCGGGCGGAGCGCAGCTGGCGCTTCTCGGCGATGCGCAGCCAGGCGAACCGTTGGCCGCCATAATTCCACTCGACGACATGGCGCACGACCGGCTGCAGGCGATCGAGCGGTTCATCCGCTCGATCCACAGGCAGCATCTTCCCGACGCCCGTTTGTCCAAGGCACAGCGCCGGCGCCTAGGCCTTATGCTGCAATGCCTTGACGGCCGTGAGGAGGAGGCATCTCATTTCGACGTCGCAACCGCCTTGTTCGGCCGGCGGCTAGTCAGCGCCGACAACTGGCACGACTCGGCTTTCCGCTATCAGACGCAACGCCTCGTGCGCGACGGTGTGAAAATGGTTGAGCGCGGCTATCGGCAATTGCTGCGTGCGCGGCGGCGCAATTCCTGACGAGCGCCGCCGGTCGCGTTGTCCACCTCCTGCGCTGTCTCCAAACAGCCGCCTACTCTCAATCCTGAAGCGAATGGCGGCTTTACGCCTCCATTCGCTCATTCGTGCCAAAGTTCTTTGCTCCCAAAAGCCGCCATTTAGTCACCTGGCCGCATGTTCGAGCTTCAAAGGACGGCAAGCGCCTCGACCAAAACTGGATTGCAAAGACTGGGGACGGTGCTGATGGAGATGCCGGACGATGATGAAGACACACGGCCGTGCATTGCAGCCGGAACGCTGGGCACTTCAGGAAATAGGCGGCGTTTGCAGGGTCATCTTCAAAAGCAGGGCGGAAGGCCTGCCTTTGCGAACCCGCTGCGAACCGGCGCAGCAGGTTGCTATGTGCCTTTTCGCCAACGAGCGCTTGGTCAGGCATAGGCCGGCTCGCGATTGGCCATCACATACGCGCCACTTTGCCCGCCACCTGGTACGCGCGGCGCGACGGCGACGGGGCAAGGCGGCGGATCATCATCATCGTCCCTGCCGGTAAAGCGCCGTCTGCGCGGCGATCCATTGATGCGCCGGTCATGGCGATCGAACGCCACGGTCCACGGCATTGCCCGACGCGAAAGAACCTTGCCGGCGGGGCCGACTTGATCCAGCGCCTTCAGGCATCGCAAGATATCGTCGACGGGGACGATCTTGCCATTGTCCAGTTTGCGTAGGGTGGGGCGATTTTCGACGGCATGCGCATCCGATGCCCATGATGCGAGCAAGGCGCGCTTTTCGTCCAAGGTCATGCGTGGATGCTTGAGCACATCGCCCGGGCTGTCGAGAAGGCAAAAAAGACCCTCTAAACGCCCGGTGCGTCGGGTTGGGGCGCGGAATGTTTCAGTCTGCTGATTCATCTCCAATCTCCGCAATCGAGGCCTCCCGACCGAAGCCGGAGGCGACCGCAGTGTTCGTGTTGAAATATCGGCGTCAGGCAACCTTACGCGGTTTCTCGACGTCCTGGATGATCTGCTTGCTGACCGCCATAGCGTCGCCAGAGCCGATGCTGATGCGGCGAGGTTTCAGTTCCTCGGGGATTTCCCGCACGATCTCGACGCTGAGCAGGCCATTCTCCAGGGACGCAGCGACGACCTTCATGTGGTCGGCCAGCTTGAACACGTGTCTGAAGTTGCGCAAGGCAAGGCCCTGGTGCAGCACCTGACGCCCCTCCGTGTCGGCGGATTTCTGGCCGACAACCACAAGTTCCGGGCCATTCTGCGTCAACTCCACCTCTTCGGAACTGAAGCCGGCGATAGCCATGGCGATACGGTAGTCGTTTTCGCCGGTCTTCTCGATATTGTAAGGCGGCCAGTCGGTCCTGGCGTTGTTTTCGAGCATGTCGAAAAGACGATCGAATCCGACGGTGGTTCGATAAAGCGAGTCAAAGGTTCTCATAGCCACATTCTCCTTGAAGCAACATGGGTACAAGGTGCGCCGCCCAACGGCGCCGCCCGTCGTCGAGCCATACAGCCTCGACGGCGAACGATTTGGGAAGCGCCGAAAAACGCTTCAAGTCCCCTGCGCAAAAAAATTTGAGCCTCTTGATGGTGCGAAAAACCGCTGCCGGGAGGAGAGCGGCGAGACGACCACGCCAGCTGACCATATGCCTTCTTCAGCAGCATCGCACGACCTCACATCCACGCGAGGGTACTGCCTCATGTGGTCCGGAGAATCGCTCAAACCAGCGATTCAAATCTTGCAGCGTCGACCGGTCGACCGCACAGAAATCCCTGCCCGAAATCACAGTCCATGTCGCGCAACAGCGTGCGTTCCACCTCTGTCTCTATTCCCTCGGCGACGACATGAAGGCCGAGTTCCCTGGAAATCCTGATGATGGACTCGATGATGACCCGCTTGGAACGGCTTTGCGCTAGTCCTTTGACAAAACCGCGATCGATCTTGATCTCCGTAAGGGGGAAATCTTCGAGGTAGCGCAGATTGGCGTAGCCGGTTCCGAAATCGTCGATGGACAGGCCGACGCCCAGTTCGCGCAGATGTCTCATGATCGACAGCATTTCCGCGGAACTTTCGACCATCAAGCTCTCGGTGAGCTCCAGCTTGATCCATGCAGCATCGGCGCCGCTGGCGGTGAGCACATCGGAGACAAATTTCGGCATGTCGCGAAGCTTGAACTCGAGCGGCGAAACATTGAACGAAAAGACTATCGGCACTTGTCGGCCCCGGTTCACGCGCGCGGCAAAGTCGGCGACGGTGCGAAGACCCCGGGCGCTGATCTCGAGTATGAGGCCCGTATCTTCGGCATGGCCGATGAACTTGTCCGGCGACTGTATCCCAAACAGGCCATGGTGCCATCGCAACAGGGCTTCAGCACCGACAATCGTTCCCGTGGCGAGGACGACCTGCGGCTGATAGTGAAAATCGAACTCGTCATGTTCCAGGGCCTGCTGCATTTCGGTGGTCATGCGCAGTCGGTTCCGGGCACGCCTGTCGTCCTCGGCGCTGAATGCGCAGATATCGAGGAACGCCGACGACTTCGACCGATGCAAAGCGGCGCCGGCACGACGAACCAGCGTGATGGCATCCGTCGTCTGGGTGCCAACGACATAGCCCATAGCAAAACGTATCCCGAGCGTTGCGCCCGCAACGAGGTATCGCGGCGCCAGCGACTGCCGGATCATTTCGATTGCCGTTTGGGCCTCGTCGGGATGGCCAAGCGGTTGGGCGAGCGCAAACTCATTGGATCCCGTGCGGCAGACCAGTGCAGCGCCTGTGTTCGTCAGGCGTCGGGCAATCTGCATCAGCACCTGGTCGCCAACGTCATATCCGTACCCTTCGTTGATGTCATGGAAACGAGACATGTCGATCTTGACAAGCAGCATCGGCCGTTCCCCCTGACGCAACAGGATGTCGACGTCCTCGACAAAGGCGTACCTGTTGAGCACACGGGTGAGCATGTCGGCGCGGGTGCTCTGGGCAATTTGGGCGGCGGCGACCCTGCTCGCCGTCACGTCCCGCATCAGTCCGATATAGTGCGTCGGCTCACCACCAGCGATGCTCATAGGTGAGAGGCGGAGTTCGTTCCAGAACCAACTGCCGTCCTTGCGATAGTTCTTCAGCGTGACGGCAACATCCTCACGCCGGGCGATGGCTTCGCGAATGGACTGAATTTCGGGTTGAAGACGATCGCTGCCTTGCAGGAAGCGGCAGTTTCTGCCGATCAGTTCGTCGCCGGAATAGCCAGTGATGTCCTGGAACGCGCGGTTGACGTAGACGAGCGCCATACCCTTTTCACGCAGGTCGCTGATGGCCAACCCATCCCTCGACAGATCGGGTAGCCGGGCCGCGATCCCTTCCGGCACGCCATAGCTGCGCGGGTTGGCGACCGCGGTACCGCGGATCAGATTACCGAACCCGGCCTTGAAAATCTCTGTCATGTTGGAGCCACAGCTGATAATGTCCGAAGATGGATGCCCCCATAGATGGCCAGCTATCGCGCATATCCTACTGGCACGATCAACAGGTTCCGTAACGGAATGGCCGACGTGGCGTGTGCCGCCGTCTGCTGCGACTGATTTAGTGGCTCAGTGACGTACTCGTGCCCCGGAAAGCGGCATCGACATGACCGATGAGCCTGCCCACGCGCTCCGCAAGTCCGGCATCCGCGTCATGCGCGAGATGTCCTGGGGCACACACATCTGCGTCTTCTACGAAGCGGAACAGGACCTGCTTGCAACCAACGCTTCCTATTTCTCAGCCGGGCTGGAGGACAACGAATTCTGCATCTGGGCGGTCTCCGATCCGATCGACGCAGAGACGGCGAAGGATGCGCTACGGCAATCCATCCCCGACATCGATGCACGCCTGACTGCCGGCCAGATGGAGATCATTGCTGCTACGGACTGGTACCTTCCGGGCGGCGAGTTCGACATACAGCGCATCACCGGTGGCTGGAATGAGAAGCTGCGCGCAGCGTTGAAACGGGGCTATGCCGGGATCAGAATCAGCGGCAACGCATTCTGGATCGGGACCAGCCACTGGCAGGAGTTTTGCCAATACGAGCATGAACTCGACCACTCGCTGGCGGGTCAGAAGATGCTCGTTTTGTGCACTTATTCCCTGTCGGAAAGCAGGGCCGTGGACCTGCTCGATGTCGCACGAGCACATCAATTCACCATCACCCGGCGAAACGGAGAATGGGAATTTCTCGAGACGCCGGAGCTCCAGGCCGCCAAGCAGGAAATCAGGAAGCTGAATGGCGCATTGAATATCCTGGCGGACACCAGCCGCGCCACTTTCACGGCTCGAGAGCGTATCGTGCTCGCCCAAATCGTCAGGGGCTATTCGAGTAAGGAGATTGCTCGCACCTTGAAAATTGCCCCACGAACGGTCGAGTTCCATAGGGCGAACCTTCTCAAGAAAACCAACGCGCGGAGCACGGTCCAGCTCTTGCACATGGTTCTTGGCGAGTAGCACAAGTCCGGGGTTGCTTCTGCGATGGAAGCTGGACCGGAGCCTGCGCTCCAACGCGGCCTGCGAGTGCTGTTTTGCCCGGTGATGAAAACTGCGATATGCGATGCGTTTCCGGGCAGCCTCTGCGGGTTCAACGTCCGCTATCACTTCTCGGCAGCCACAAGTCGCCAGTCCGCTTCCGGCCCAAACCGGACCTTCGTAGTGTGGCGTCGTATGCTCTTGGCACCGGACGGGCATACGCTTTGATGCGGGGCAAGCCGTTGTAGGTTGACGTCCTTGGCGGACCGATCCACTTCGTCTCTGAGCGACCGACGCCGCCATTGCCTCCTCCTTCATTTCACAGAGCGCACCAACGACCTCTCAAACGGGCTGATCTGGCCGAAGGACGGCTGAAGCCTCGACCGCCTATGCCGCAATGGCGCGTCGCGCGTTTCTTCCCCTGGGCAAGCCCATTCCTCGCGGAACCAAGAAACGCGCGTCTGCGCCATCCTTCGCTTCGCTGCGGTCGCGAGCGATGCGGCGGCGGTCGCCTACGGCCTCTCGATCGCCATCGAGATCGCATGGTGCGGGCTCGGAAATGAAGAAGACGGAGACTGAAAATGGCTACAATCGGCACTTTCAAGAAGACCACCGCAAACGAGTTCACCGGCGAGATCGTCACCCTCAGCGTCCAGGCCAAAGGCGTGCGCATCGTCCCCGACGCCCGGGCCAGCGGCGAGAACGCTCCAAGCCACCGCGTGGTGGTCGGCAAGGCCGAAATCGGCGCCGCCTGGTCCAAGCGCTCCAACGAGGGCCGCGACTATCTCGGGCTCAAGCTCGACGATCCGAGCTTTACCGCTCCGATCTACGCCAACCTCTTCGCCGATGAGGAAGGCGAGGGCCACAGTCTCATCTGGTCCCGCCCCAGCCGCCGCAATGGCGAATGAAAAGGCAGACGCCTCGCCCGGTACCGGGCGAGGCGTCCTTTGCGGGGACCGCGGAAGCTTTCCACGCCGCCGGCCGTCTGACCGGGCTTGCTGTCATCAGATGGGTCGACTGATGCGCGATGGCTTGAAGATGGCTGAGCGCGGCTACAACCCACTGCCGCGCACGCGCCGGTGCAACGCCTTAAGGCCTCGTAGCGGTGCGAAATAGCGCCCCGCAATTGCGCACCTGATCGCGGTGCCCTTGCTCCTCCATCCTGGCCATGGATCGCCGTTCAATCGCGACGGCAGCAAGGAGACACCCCATGAATGCCGACGCCGCGCCATTGCCGCCGCGCTACCTGCGCACTTCCGAAGCTGCGCATTTCCTCAGCCTCTCGGCGCGCACGCTGGAGAAACATCGCACCTACGGCACCGGGCCTGCCTATCGTAAACTCGGCGGCCGCGTCGTCTACGCCGTCGACGACCTCCAGGCCTGGGTCCAGCGCGGCGCCATGAGCTCGACATCCGATCCGCATGGCTCGGTGCTGCCAGCCAAGCCGCAATCGGCCCGCCTGATCGCCTATGCCGGGCGCGAAAGGCGCTGACCCGGCTGATCTCCCCTATGTCTGACCGCGCACGCCAACCGTCGGAACGCGGACAGCTTGATCTGTTCCACGCGCTGCCCGGTGTCGTCGCGCCACGCGATGCGCAGGACCTCATGGCCTATCCCTTCTTTTCCCTTGCCAAATCCAGGCGCGTCGCGCCGATCGATTTCCACGCCGGCGATGTGGCGATCCGCGTCGAAGCGATGCCGGACCACGGCATGGCGACGATCTGGGACGCCGATATCCTGATCTGGGCCGCAAGCCAGATCGTCAGCGCGCGGGATGCCGGATTGCGCACGTCGCGCCTGATGGCTGCAACGCCTTATGAAATGCTGACCTTCGTCGGCCGCGGTGTCTCGAAGCGAGACTATTTGCGCCTCAAGGCGGCGCTCGATCGCCTGCAGTCGACAAGCGTCGTCACCTCCATTCGCCAACCTGCGGAAGGCCGGCGCCATCGCTTCTCGTGGATCAATGAATGGCAGGAGCGCGTCGATCGAAACGGCCGCCCGCTCGGCATCGAACTGATTTTGCCTGATTGGTTCTATCGCGCCGTCATGGACGACGCGCTGATCCTGACCATTGACCGGGCCTATTTCCGACTGACGGGTGGGCTGGATCGGTGGCTCTATCGGCTGGTGCGCAAGCATGGCGGACGTCAGCGCGCTGGCTGGCGTTTCGACATCCGGCACCTGCATCTGAAGTCCGGCAGCCTCTCGCCGCTCAAACGCTTCGCCTTCGAGCTGCGTGACATCGTGCGCCGCCAGCCTTTGCCAGGATACCTCCTGTTCACGGAGGTCGAAGCCAATGGCCGTGTGTTGCTGGCTTTCGAACCGGCGCCCGCGCCAGTGGACAGGGTCGTGCCATCGGGAACCCGAACTATCGTGCCATCGGGAACCGGACCCTCGTGCTTTCGGGAACCGAGATCGGCCTTAAGGGACCGGACCGCAACGGAAAATCGCGCCCCTAACTTAGAGTCTAACGCTCAATCTAACAGTCTTGCAGGTAAGCGCGGCGATGAGGAGCGGCCATCGCGATGCGTCGACCGGGTTGAAGGAGACCACACATGAAGTCGTCTCCTCAATCGACGCCACGCGACGACCTCACGACGGTCCAGCTGACCTGGATCGAGAAGCGTATTGAGCATCGCATTCGCTTCGGACGTCCTGCCCATGAGACGATCATCAACAAGCGGCGCCGCGTCGTCGGATTTGCGCCGGGCAGTGTTTTTGCCTTCGTGCGCTGGGCGGCCAATGACTTTGGCACTGTCGTTTCGCGCATCGACATCGTGCGCGCGGTCTTGGCCGCTGAACCTTATCAGACGCTGCCCTACATTCGGCCAGGCGGAGAGATCCTGCTCAAAATCGCAGGCTGGGACAAGGTTGAGCGTGTTCTCCAGTTGATCGATGCGATCGAGGCGATCGGCCTCGATCCGGCGGAGGCCGCGCCGGACTATTGGCGTCAGACCCACAACCGTCTCGTAGCCGGCGGAATGCCGCGTATCTATTCGGTCGAGCAGCACCGGGCCTTTCTGTTGCGCAAGCGGGCGACGCCATGAGCCGCACCGCTTGGGTGGCCGCAGCGTTTGCCGCCGTCGTCATGTCGGCCGCTCCCGCTGTCGTGGAGGCGCCGCCGCTGCTGCTGTGGAACGCGTCGGCCAGCGCGCCTCTTGGGCTCTACGCGATCAAGACAATGACCGTTCCGGCGGCTGGCGCGCTCGCGGTCATCCAACCGCCAGAGAAGGTCGCCCGGTTCGCCGCCAAGCGTGGCTACCTTCCGCTTGGCGTGCCGATGCTGAAACACGTCGAAGGGCTTCCTGGTCAGCAAGTCTGCCGTCTCAGTCGCGTCATCATGGTCGACGGGTTGGCGGTCGGTGCTGCACTGGAGCGCGACCGCGAGGGGCGTGCCCTGCCTGACTGGCAGGGCTGCCGCATCATCGCCGCTGGCGAAATCTTCGTCATGAACCGGAAGGTCGGAGACAGTCTCGACGGCCGCTATTTCGGCCCGTTTCCGGCGAGCTCGATCGTCGGACGCGCACTGCCGCTTTGGACCGACGAGAGGGGCGATGGTCACTACACGTGGCTCGCTCCGTCGAACTGAAATTCAACCCAGCCCTCAAGAGGAAGGAGATTGTCCATGGCCGAGATCGGCGTCTTTCAGAAAACAGAATCTGGTTACTCGGGACGCATTCAAACACTGCTCGTGGATGCCGAGCTGGTGCTCGTGCCCACCAGAACATCCGACGCAAAGACGCCGGATTTTCGCATCCACATCGGCGATGGCAGAGGCCCCGAGGTCGGCGCGGCCTGGCAGGAAACCGGGCAGACCGCTGGCGACTATCTGTCTTGTCGATTCGACGATCCGCTGTTTGGCAGGCGCTTCCGCGCCGGTCTCTTCCAATCCGATGACGGCTCCTGGTCGCTGCGCTGGCTGCGGCCGAAATCGCGGCCGGAGCGTGTTCGATGAGCGGGTCATCGGCGCCGGAATGTGCGCATGAATGCCGGTCCGTCAGGTGGCGGCGTGAAGCCTTTCGCCTTGTTGCTGGCCTGCTGATCTTGTGCAACGCCATGACAGGGGCTGTCGCACAATCCGCCGCGGCGCCGCACAAATCGGCAGGCGATCCTTATGCCGCGCATATCGCCGAGGCTTCGCATCGCTTCCGCGTCCCACAGCTCTGGATACGCGCAGTCATGCGTCTCGAAAGCGCGCGCGACCCGCGCGCGGTTTCGCGAAAGGGCGCCGTGGGCCTGATGCAGATCATGCCCGCAACCTGGGATGAGCTGCGCCTTCGTCACCAGCTCGGCCGCGATCCCTATGATCCGCACGACAATATCCTTGCCGGCACCGCTTATCTACGCGAGCTCTATGACCGATACGGCTCACCGGGCTTTCTGGCCGCCTACAATGCCGGCCCGGGCCGTTACGAAGCCTCCCTGAAGGGCCGACCGCTCCCTGCTGAGACCCGAGCGTATGTCGCGAAACTTCGCCCTTTCTGGGGCGGCGGTGACGCGCCCGGCTCGCTCACCGCCGGACATGCCGAGGCCGTGACGTGGAGGGCAGCGCCACTGTTTATGGCGCGATCGGCCTTCGACGCAGGATCCGATTCCGCATTCGGCAAAGATGCATCCGGCCAGCATTCGGCGGCACATTTCGCCGGCGATCTTTTTGCGGCCGGTGCGCCACCGCGCGAACTTTTCGCGATGTCCCGAGCCGGAGCACCGGCACAATGATGGCGAACAGTCCAAATCGTGCCGAAGCGTTGTCCTGGACGTCAGGGCGAACGAAATGGGGAGGGCACGAGGCAACAACCGAGGGATGGCAAGATAAAAGGCCGCACATTGTGCGGAGGCCGGTTGGTTGGATTTGCTGGGTTTCTTGCCGCTTTCCGCACATTGCAGCGTTTCCAAACAATGTGCGGCCAATACGCAAAGCGTTGTGTTCGCTCTGTTCTTGCCAGTGTGTGGACGTACGCCGTGTCCGATGAGCACGAGTTCCGCGTCCGTCCCGGGCGCATTCGCTCAACGCGCGCCCAGGCGTCGCGACCCTTCATCGCCCAGGCTCTTGCTGCCGCCCGGAAGGCCGGCGGTAGCGTGTCGCGGTCAGGCCCGATCGGCTCGGGCAAGCGCTCACAATTCGGGCGGGGCAGGGCCGCCTGCGTCCAGGCGAACCGTTTGCTTACCGGCCGCTCCCGCGTCGCCGTGATCAAGACCCGCGTGGTTCGCCATTCGAAGCGTGGCGCGCCGCTGGCGACCCACCTCAATTATCTGCGGCGCGAGGGCGTCACACGCGACGACGCGAAAGCCCGTATGTTCGGACCGGACGTCGACACAGCATCAACCACGGATTTCGTCGCGCGCTGCAAGGACGACCGGCATCATTTCCGCTTCATCGTCTCGCCAGAGGATGCCGCCGAGATGGCCGACCTGAGATCCTTCACCCGTGATCTCATGGGTCGTATGCAAAACGATCTCGGCACGGCGCTCGACTGGATCGCGGTCGATCATTGGAACACCGACAATCCGCATGTCCATGTCATCCTGCGTGGCCGGACCGAAGACGGCCAAGACCTGGTGATCTCGCGCGATTACATCAGCCGCGGCATGCGTGATCGCGCCAGCGACCTCGTCACGCAGGAGCTCGGCCCCCGGTCCGATCTCGAGATGAGCCGCCATGTCGAGCGCCAGGTCGAGGCCGAGCGATGGACAGTGCTCGACCGCCAGTTGCGCCGGGATGTCGGCGACAACGGTGTCATCGATCTCGCGCCGCATGCCGATCGCCCGCCTGATGAATTCATCGCGCTCAAGGTCGGGCGATTGCGCCGACTGGAAACGCTTGGCCTCGCCGAGCGGCTCGGTCCAGGCCAATGGGTTGTCAGCGACAGGGCCGAGGCAACACTGCGCGAGATGGCTGAGCGCGGCGACATCATCAAGCGCATGCATCGGGCATTCTCGGTCCGCGGTATCGAACGCGGGAGCGCCAGCTACGTGCTGGCCGCGGAGACCATCGACGCAGCGGTTACCGGCCGCGTGATCGAGCGCGGCCTGGATGACGAACTCAAGGGCTCGGCCTATGCGGTCATCGATGGCGTTGACGGCCGTTGCCACCACATCAGGCTCGCCGATATCGAGGCGGCGGGCGACGGCGCGCCGGGCTCGATCGTTGAGCTGCGCAGATTCGAGGACGCTCAGGGACGCCGGCGGCTGGCGCTTGCGGTGCGCTCCGATCTCGACATCGACAAACAGATCGTCGCGCAAGGCGCGACCTGGCTGGACCGGCAGGCGCTCGCCCGTCCTGCGGCGTCTCTTGCCGACGGCGGCTTCGGTGCCGAGGTGCGCCAGGCGCTCGATCGGCGCGCCGAGTACCTGGTCGGGCTGGGCCTGGCGGAGCGGCAGTTGGGCGGGACCGTCTTTGTCGGCAACCTGATTGAGACGTTGCGCCGAAGGGAACTCGATGCGCTGGGAGAGAGCCTCGCGGCCCAGACCGGTCAGCCATTCAACCGTGCCGGCAAGGGCGAGTTCGTATCGGGCACCTACAGCCAGCGCTTTGCGCTCGCATCTGGCCGTTTCGCGATGATCGATAACGGCCTCGGCTTCCAGCTCGTGCCCTGGACGCCTTCGCTGGAGCGTCATCTCGGCAATCACGTCACCGGCATCGTTCGCGGTGATGGCGGCGCCGATTGGAGTTTCGGCCGCAAACCCGGTCTCGGCCTGTGACGGCGCTCTCACGGGCCAGCAGGATTCAAGGCTGCCGATCCCCTGTCTTCCTCGCCGACGGCGCGGCACAACGCGATTGGAGCGAGCCGGCTGTTGAAATTCGCATCAACCTTGTTGACCTCTCGGCATGAGGAGAACCCAATGTCGGGAACGAAGGTCCTTTGGGGGCAGATCGTCATTGTCTTCCTGATCGTGCTTTTGACGATATGGGGAGCGACGCAGTGGTCCGCCTGGCAGCTGGGCTACCAGCAGCAACTGGGGGCGCCGTGGTTCGTCGTCGGCGGCATGCCGATCTATTTTCCGCCTGCCATCTTCTGGTGGTGGTATTTCTATGATGCCTACGCGCCTGGCATCTTTGCGCGGGGCGGCCTCATTGCCGCCTCGGGTGGCTTCATCGCGATCGCCGTCGCGATCGGCATGTCGCTCTGGCGTGCCCGTGAGGCGACGAAGGTCGAGACCTATGGCTCGGCGCGCTGGGCTGACAAGCGCGAGGTGCAGGCGGCAGGCCTGCTCGCCCCCGACGGCGTGGTGCTGGGGCGATATGGGTCCCACTATCTGCGCCATGATGGGCCCGAACATGTGCTTTGCTTTGCCCCGACGCGTTCGGGCAAGGGTGTCGGCCTTGTTGTCCCCTCGCTGCTCACCTGGCCTGGCTCAGCCATCGTCCATGACATCAAGGGCGAGAATTGGAGCCTCACCGCCGGCTTCCGTGCACGACATGGCCGGGTGCTGCTGTTTGATCCGACGAATGCCAGATCGGACCCTTATAACCCCTTGCTCGAGGTTCGCCGGGGCGAATGGGAAGTTCGCGACGTGCAAAACATCGCCGACATCCTGGTCGACCCCGAAGGCTCGCTTGAACGGCGCAACCATTGGGAAAAGACGAGCCATGCGCTTCTGGTCGGCGCGATCCTGCATGTCCTCTATGCTGGACCGGACAAGACCCTGGCCGGCGTCGCGGCATTCCTGTCCGATCCGAAGCGGCCGATCGAATCGACCTTGGCAGCGATGATGACGACGGCGCATCTGGGGCAGGGCGGTCCGCACCCCGTCATCGCCAGCGCGGCCCGCGAGTTGTTGAACAAGTCCGATAACGAGCGCTCCGGCGTGCTGTCGACGGCGATGTCCTTCCTTGGGCTCTACCGCGATCCAGTGGTGGCCGAGGTGACCCGCGCCTGCGGCTGGCGCATCGCCGACCTGGTCGGCGACCTTCGTCCGGCGACGCTCTATCTCGTTGTCCCACCCTCCGACATCAGTCGCACCAAGCCGCTGATCCGTCTCATCCTCAACCAGATCGGCCGCCGCCTGACCGAGGATTTGCGGGCGAGGGCGGATCGCCATCGATTGCTTCTGATGCTTGACGAGTTTCCGGCGCTCGGACGGCTTGACTTCTTCGAATCCGCGCTTGCTTTCATGGCCGGCTACGGACTGAAGAGCTTCCTGATCGCGCAGTCTCTCAATCAGATCGAGAAGGCCTACGGGCCGAACAATTCCATTCTGGACAACTGCCATGTGCGCGTCAGCTTCGCGACCAATGATGAGCGCACGGCAAGACGTGTCTCAGACGCGCTTGGCACGGCAACTGAGCTGAAGGCGATGAAGAACTATGCCGGTCATCGGCTCTCACCATGGCTCGGTCATCTCATGGTTTCGCGTTCGGAGACGGCGCGACCATTGCTGACGCCCGGCGAGATCATGCAACTGCCGGCTGGGGACGAGATCGTCATGCTGGCGGGCACGCCGCCGATACGGGCGAAGAAGGCGCGCTATTTCGAAGACCCGCGTCTGCGAGAGCGCATCATCCCGCCGCCTGCCCCAAGCGAGCGAGCCGAGCCGCAGCCTGACGACTGGACGGCGCTTGCGTTGCCGCTTCCGCCAGCGGCGAAGACGACCGCCACCGTGATGGCGAAAACCCGGTACGAATCGACGGACTCCGAGTTGCGGCGTCAGCCCGAACTCGATCCCATTCTGCCGGGCGCAGTAGAGCCGCAACTCATCAATGAATTCGAGATCGACGCGCCTGAGGAAGCGGATGATCTCGCCGCGAGCAGCAGCCGGATGGCTGGCCTTGTGCGGGGCGTAGCGCGTCAGATCGCGCTCGATCCGGACGATGGCATGGAACTGTGACGGCCGTGCCGCCTACAAAGAAAAAGGTGCAGATTTCCGTCTATCTTGATCCTGCCGTGATGGCGGCGCTGCGCGAATATGCTGCCCGGCGCGATCGCTCGCAGTCGCTCATCGCCGAAGCGGCGATCACGTCTTTCCTCTCGCCAGATGCCGACGCCCAACGCGAGGCGGCGATCTCGAGGCGTCTCGACCGGATCGACCGCCGGATCGCGCGGCTGGAACGCGATGCCGGCATTTCGATTGAGACACTGGCGGTATTCATCCGCTTCTGGCTCGCGACCACGCCTGCGCTGCCCGAACCGATGGCCCAGGCGACGCGCGCCAAGGCAAGCGAGCGTTATGAGGCATTCGTCGCTGCTCTTGGCAGGCGCCTCGCCAAGGGGACAACCTTGCGGCAGGAAATCCCCGAGGACGTTGCGCCGTCCAGCGATGCCGAACGGCAATGATCCAAAGAGGATGTCGGCGGGCAGAGGCGCCGCCCGAGTTCGCGCGGCGCCACGCTCTGTCGTTGCCAGTCGGACTCCCGTTTCTGACGCCGGTCAGTTGGCGGCCCCGCACAATTGCGACGTCGTCAATCCTGGCGGCACGTTTTCCGTGGGGCCAAATCCGTATTTCGCCATAAGGTTTGCGATCGTACCGTTCGACATGATCTTCGCCAGACCCTGATTGTAGAGGTCGCGCAGATCGCGATCGTCCTTCCTGAACGCGATCGCGATATAGCTGATCGATTTCTCACCCGTCGTGAATGGGTTGGCGCGCTCCAGGTCGGGGCTCTTGTTGCCAGCCAGCAGACCGATCACTGTCGGGGAAGAGAACAGAGCGGCGTCGATGCGGCCGGCGCGCAGTGCCGCGATGTTGGTCTCGATGTCGGGGAATTTCAGGATGCGGTCCTCCGGTACACCTTCGGCGATGGCGTTCTCGATGACGTTGCTGCCGCGGCCGCCACCCATGATCGCGTCCGATTTCCTGGCAAGATCCGCATAGCTGTGGATCGCCTTGGGGTTGCCGGCGAGCACGAGCGCCGCGTCGTCCGATCTCAGGTCGGGCGCGCCAAAGGCGACTTGCTGGCATCGCTCGGGTGTTATCGACAGGCCGGACGCCACGGCATCGAAACGGCCGGCCATCAAGCCCGGGATCAAGGCACCGAACTCAGTGACCTCGAAGTCGACCTGCTTGACGCCAAGATCGGCGAAGGCCGCCCTGAGCAGATCCGGATGCCAGCCGAGCAACTCGCCGGTTCCCTCCTTCTTGTAGCCCCATGGTGAACGGTTATGGATGCCGATCACGATCCGTCCTTCCTTCAGGACGCGGTCTTTTGTGGTCTCTGCCGTTGCCGGCAGCACGGATCCGACAAGCGCGGCATAGGCGATGCAGGCCAGGCCAATGGCGGCCGATCGGGCTCGGAATATCATCGGTGCAGTCCTCCCATGTGATTGAGTTGTGCACAGGCGTTGCGCCTGGGCCGTCCAACGCTACGTTCGAAGATGGCAAATCGTCAATCTAAATGTACAAAATATGTACATAATATTGCGATGACGGTTGTCGGAGGCTACTTGAAAGCGCCCGCCTGACGGACACATGCGATCTCGAGCTTTTGGTTGCCCAGCCTTCCTCAAAGCAACCATGCTTGGCGTTGGCTTGGGATCGCTCTTTTCGCCCCTTCGAACAACGCGGATGCACTCAGGGTAATTGAGTGCGTGATCGACAAAGCGGATGAACCACTCTCGGCCGGCTTTGAGCACCTCAACGCAACGACTGACCGCCCCGAGAATCGCCAGGCCCAGCGCTCAACCAGTCGAGCATCGACGGCAGGCTGACCATTCGGGTTCCAATAACAGTCGGCCATTCGGAACCAATTGCCGATTTGCATCTTCCCATGGGGCGTTAGTTCCCGCCCTAGGGTGAGGCGTCCGTTTGGAGGATTGATATGTGGTTCCATAAATTCGCGGCGGCGTTTTTCATTCTTGGACTGTCGACAGGCAGCGGGCTATCGCAGACCCCTATCGACGCAGCGATTACCGCTTGCAAATCAACGGGTCTTTTGGCTCTGCAGGAGCAGGCCAAAGACATCAGCGACCTGGTCATTGACATGGAAAGCGTTGCGATTAGCGCGGCTGACACCAAGGTAGAGACTGTGCCGATTAAGACAGTCGTCCTCGGCGAGGCATACATTGCTCGAAATGGCAAAACCGGTGCACCGGACCGCTTCGTTTGTCTGCTTGGCGAAAAAGGGAAGGTGCTTCTAACGTTCTTTACGGCTAAATGAATCCTTGGAGGTTTGCGTGCGTTAGCCGGGAAACGGGGCGCTTGGCCACAATGACCTCATTTGTTGTGCCTCGCTTCTCCGCGGAAAAGCAGACTTGCTGCTCAACGGAATATTGAAACAAGCGTACGAGCGCCGATCGCATTTGAAGCGCCGATCGCATTGACTTGATGCGCCTCGAATTGCCTATGAGCGCTGCCTAAGCCCGGCATCTGAGGCATTGCGGAGAGATGTCCTGGGCAAACATCTCTGCGCGGCGACGACACGGGACCGGACTTTCGCGTCACCAACGCGTCCTAATTAACGGCTGGTCTGAAGAAAGCAGTTTTCCCCCTCACGGTTGCGTTGTTGAAAAGATTAGACCATCTCGTTGGTCGACGCAGCCCGGTTCAAGACCATTCGTGGCTTCGGCGCGATCGCTACGCGCGTGACCTTTAAGGTGATTGGGCCACTCCGCACGTGGGACTGGCCCGCGCCACTCGGCAGAGGCGCGGGCCGATCAAGATTGGGTCTTGATCGCAGCAGGAACCGCTGAAGAACCTGCCGCTCACCCCCAAGCTCTCATAGTCGCTTAAGTTCCCTCCCAACCCGAAAAGCCGAGAAGGTGGCAGGACACCTTTTTTCAGGCCGATGGCGATTCTTTTAGATGGTCAGTGAGTCCTCTGGGCCGAGCGGACGAACAAGAGCCCGTCACTGCCTGCCTAGTGACGGGCTTTCCATACCTGACGTGGTACAGCACGGCAGCAACTGAGGGGGGCGCAGCCCGCGGCTGATACTATTCGCCATAGTGATCGGGCTTTTGGTGGCATCAGGCTTTTGGCCTGCAGCCAAGTTGGTGACTGGCAGCGACGCAGGAGCGATGCCGGTTGACCGCTTTGGTTCATGAAAGCATTTAACCGGCTTGAGGAAACTGCGGGATTCCCCTCGAGATGCTGAACCCACAACTCACCTCCGCCGGCGAAGGGTTTACCTCCGAAAAGCCTGGATCTGACGAAAAGCCAGCGACTGCGGACGAATGGAACTAAACTCTCCGATAGAGCTTATCGCGCATGATCCAAGGCTATAGACGGTCCAAACAGTGCCTGGCTTGCTGAGGAGGACGGGAGGCTGGGCCGACGGGGACTCTTCCGAAAGGTCGAGCAGCACAGCAATCAATCGGCTTGAGCCTGCGAAGCTCGAATCATGAATTCGAAGACAGAAAGACCTGCTTTTGCCGTTCCATTGGAGACAGAGCCGATGGAGGCAAAGACCGCGGACGCCTTGCCGGTTGATAGAGGCAAATGGCAGTACGAACCCAAATGGGATGGCTTCCGGTGCCTTGCCTTCAAAGCCGGCGATGCCGTGCACTTGCGGGCAAAATCGGGCAAGCCGCTCGGCAGATACTTTCCGGAGGTTGTCTCGATGTTGCGTGAGCTGAAGGCCAAAGATTTCGTGGTCGATGGTGAGATCGTCATCGCCATCGACGGCTCGCTCTCTTTCGCTGCGCTGCAGATGCGATTGCATCCAGCGGAAAGCAGGATTCGGAAACTGTCTGTCGAAACACCGGCCAAGCTGATCCTGTTCGATATGCTGGCAAGTCCGGATTCCAGCCTGATGCGCCAACCGCTGTCTGCGCGGCGCGAGGCATTGGATGCGTTCGTCAAGTCAGCGGGACATGCTGATCTCGAATTGTCGCGTTGTACCCGGGATTTGACAACGGCAACGGAATGGCTTCGCGAATCTGGTCACGGTTCAACAGACGGCGTTGTGGCCAAGCTTGTCGACGACGAATATCGGCCCGGCGAGCGCGCCATGCTCAAGGTGAAGCGGCTGCGCACTGCCGATTGTGTGGTCGGTGGCTTTCGCTACTTGGCGAACGCGCGCGAGGTCGGATCGTTGTTGCTTGGGCTCTACAACGACCAGGGCAAGCTCGACCATGTGGGATTTACGTCAACGATCGCCCAGCAGGATCGATCAGAGCTGACCCGACAACTCGAGGCCTTGCGCGCGCCCCCTGGCTTCACCGGTAAAGCGCCGGGGGGACTGAGTCGTTGGAGCACCGAGAGGAGCGGGGAGTGGGAGCCATTGAAGCCCGAACTGGTGGTGGAAATCCGGTTTGACCATGTCACCGGCGATCGCTTCCGACACGGCACCAAGTTCATGCGGTGGCGCCCTGACAAGGCTCCGAAACAGTGTACCTTCGCGCAGATATTGAAAACATGAGGCATCCGTCATCGGCGGTGCCATACATTACTGGATATCGGGATTGAGGAGTGCCTCGCAGACATCCCGGAGGATCCGTGGCAGGACGTCAAACGCATAGCCTGTGTGCAAACGTTCCAGCGGCGTGTGATAGTCTCTTCCCCATGGGCCGATGTTGATGGTCGGTATATCAGCTAACCCATTTGTCTTCGGCCATCGAACCCCGTCCCTCCACATTGGCGTGTTCCTGCCGACCACATCGAAACCCGACGAGGCGGCCTCGCCAAAGAAACTCATGTCCGAGATGCCGGCGAAGTACTCCGTGCAACTGACCGTGCTGCCATAACGCACGCTCGATCCATCCCTTATGTCGGAAGCGATTGCCCTCAGTCTCGCTGCTGTTGGCGCATCTGAGAGGGTCGTGGCCAGATAAGGGATCGAGCCAAACCCCGTGATCATTGCCGGGCCCGGGAGCTGGCTCAGCTTCCAGGCTTCCTCGGTCACGATCCGGGACTGTTCTGGCAGAGAAAGAGCGCCGGCGGCGACGGAAGCGCTCAGCGCCTCAAGCTTCGATATATCTTCCTGCTGAAGGCAGCCCAGCACGGTTTCGTATCGATACAGAGGGATGCTCCCGGCGATGAAATCGCTGCGCCTCGAACCGATGCGTCGAGTAAGTTGCGCCCGATAGTCTCTCGCCGCATCGAGGCATAGCCTGTCGAAACGCTCCAGCACCTCGTCTGGCGCTCGCCGATAGCTTAGCACGTTGAACGTGGCAAAGGCTGTCGCCGGCGTGGTCACGTCGTAGCCGGCCTTGCCATCGCGGATACTGAGAAGGCTTGGCGGCGTTCCCGGCAGCGCCTGGGAACCGTCGGTAAGCTCCGGCGCCCATTCAATGCGCGCTGCGATGGCGGCAGCGAGCGCGCCGGCATTGACCCCATTCAATGGAAAGCCGCTATGGGCGGGAACGCCCGCCACGAAAACAGTCGGCAGCAATTTGCCGACTGTTCCCAACGCAATGACGCGCCCCTTGCTGCCGTCGCCATCGTCGCTAATGGCGTCAAGATTGATGGCCGCCGCAATATCGAGGTCATGCTCCCTGGATAGTTCAGGGAGCACCTGGACAGCCCTGCGCGCGCCTGCGGAATTGTTCTCTTCGTCGGGCACGGCGATGAAGAGCAAGTTGCCGACAGACCCAACACGCTCAGCGAATTCCGCGCAGACGGCCAATCCAGCGGCAAGGCCAGCCTTCATGTCCAGGAGGCCACGCCCGGCAAGAAACTCTCCTGAGGCGAGATCCGTTTTCGCCAGTTGGGCGGCGGACGTCTCGGCCATGTGCAAGCTTTTGGCCAGGGCAGGGGTGAGCTCTTCAGGTTCCGTCGCCAGGTCTTCCAGTTGACCATAGTCATGGGTCGAGACGGTGTCGTAGTGCCCTGTCAGGACAATGGTGCCTTGCCCCGTACCCCGGACCAGCATTGCCACGCAGTGGCGGCCGTCCCCAGGTTCGATCTCGATCGTCCAGATTTTTGCATCCCGAAACACGGTCTCCGCGCCAAGCATGTTGGCAAACCACAACCCGAACGACGCTTCGCCATCGGTTCCAGTAACACTTTTCTGCTGCGTCAAGGCGATAGCCCAACGCCTGGCGCGTCCAAACAGATTGCTTGCTGGCGCGTTGCCCATCATGTCCCCCGTCAAATGGCGAAATTCGATAGTAGAGGTTGGGGACGGGGCCTCAAGTGCATGCATGGCCGTGTGTGATGGGCCACCACCCATCGCTCATCGCGCGCTGTGGACCTGGATGGTTGACGGGCAGGACGCGCCTGGTTGCAGTCAACGATCCGGCTGCTGAGGTGGAACTGGGATCTCAGGCTCAATTGATGGCGCGTCGATCGCACGCGGCTCTCGGTCATGCTCAAACTGCTCAGCCCACTGCAAATCCATCAGCCAAGGTTCCCGACGGCCGATCCAAAGTTCATAGCCGGGTATGATATCGCTGGGGGCATTATCGAGGGTCCCGAGCATGATCTCGGCCTCTTCCTCCCGCAGCGAGGCAACGCGCGCTCCGCATTCTGGGCAAAAGCTCCGTCCTTCGAAAGCCCGCAGGTTTCCAGCGCCTTGATAAGCAGGTCGCGGCCAAACGCCGAAGAAGGTGAACGCACTGCCGCTTGTGCGCCGACAATCCTGGCAATGGCAAAGTCCGACGCGCAGGGGTGCGCCTTTCACCAAAAAGCGAACCGCACCGCAAAGGCAGCCACCGCTGCGCACCGTATCGATGCTCATTGCAGAGCTCGCTTTGGGGGATCGCGGTTCTCGTCGGGATTGGGGAGAGGAAGTTCGTCCGGCAGAAGATCCGGGTCAGGCTCTCTCACGTCGGGAGTCCAGGCCGGGGCATCTACCGGTGGTTCTTCATTTGGCTCAGGTTTGGGCGGCATGTTATTCTCCCGGTCGGTTGGTCGCACGTGGTGTTTTGCCGGCCACCGGCCGCGCATCGATTGTTCTGGCAGGGAAGGGTTCTGCCAGCGGGCGTTTGTTTCTAGGAGAAGCACCTGCGGGCTTAGGGGTGTGTGACGCTTGATCCTCGTCGCTGCCGTTCAGGCCTTTGCGCGCTATTTTGGCGGCGGCTGGCTCCGGCTCCCTGACAATCGCCGCGCCGACGTTTTTGATCTTGGCCATTTCCGTGTCTCCTTTCTGGCCAACGACCGGCCGTGGGGAATGTTCCATCTGGAGCGGAACTAGCAATGACGGGGGGTGTTATCTTTAACCACATGGAGAACCAACACATGTCTGACCACGAAAACCATCGCGAAACCGGGGCAACAAAATATCCGGCAAAGACCGGCGCCGATCCTTCGGATGCGTTCTCCCAGGACGCGGCGGGAAACAAGAAACCCAAGAATGGCGTTGGGCTGACGCGACCCGTCAATGAGGTGGACGACAAGACTCACCAGTCAGACGGGCAAAACCCATCCGACCAGATAAAGAGTGCCAGGCCATGAACGTCGCCAATCTTCAGCTTGAAGGTCTGATGATGGCGGTTGCCTCAATCAACAATTTGCTGGTCCACAAAGGCCTGCTTTCAGTTGACGACATCGATATCGCCTTGCGGAAGTCCGAAGCCAATTTCACGGGCGATGAGCGCACCTACGAAGACGTGCCGCTGGCCAATCGCGACGCCATCTGCTTTCCAATCCGTCTTCTGCGGATCGCGAACAATTCCCAAGGCGAATCCGACATTCTACCGTTTTCGGAGCTGGCGAAGATGGTTGGACAAACGAAAGAGCCCTACAACGATCAAAGGTAACGTCACCGATGGGCCGGTCCAAGCGGCGGCTTACATTTCGCTGTTCTGAATAATTCCCGCTTCGCCATCCTGAACAGGCGAGCGCGGCGCCGTTGGCGTCTTGAGCCGAACGCCTGGTCCGCCACGGATCGTCTCTCCATCACCTAGAAAGGCAACTCCCGCCCGCTCAAGTGCGGATCGCATCGCAACCAGCATGTCGCCGGACGGAACGCGCTTGCACTTCTCGAAGTCCCGAACGGTTCCCTCACTGACCTGCGCTTTGGCGCCGAGCCTGGCTTGTGACCAGTCCACCAGTGCCCGCGCCGCCCGACATTGCTCGACAGTCAATTGGGTCACAAACGGCTCCTTGATCGCGTCTGTGCGGTTTTGCACTAAGCGCTCTTGCGCTTCGGGTTGCTCGTCTTAGGCGTCGCTAATCCTTCCTGCGTGAGGCTCTTCTTGAGCACCTCGGCCAGGTTGATGACGTTCTCCTGCGGCTTGGGCGCCGCCTTTGGGGGCGCCTTGCCCTTGCGCTTCGCGTCGATCATCGCGATCAGCGCATCTTCGTAGGTGTCTTCGAATTTCGAGGGATCGAAAGTGGTCACCTTTTTGTCGATCAGCATGCCGGCGATTTCGAGCAACTCTGGATCGTATTTTGCCTTGGTCAGACCATCGAAGACACTCTCTTCGGAAACCATCTCGTTGTGGTTTCGAAGTTCGGTCATCACCATGCCCTTGCCGTAGGACTGGATCACAACCTCCCTGCCGCGCTGGTAGAGCACGATGCAGGATCGGGCTGCGACGCCCTTGTTTTTCATGGCATCGCGGATCACGCCGTAAGCCTCGACGGCCGCGCCGTCGGCTGGAAGGAGGTAGTAGGGCTTCTCTAGATAGCGGGTGTCAATCTCGCCGATCGCCACGAACTCACCCACCTCCAATGTGTGATCCGAGGTGAGCTTGAGCGCCTTGATATCGTCCGGCTCGATCTGCAGGAATTGCTCCTTCTCGACCTCGAAACCCTTGACCTGGTCTTCCGTCTCGACCGGCTTCCCTGTCTTCTCGTCGGCGTAGACGCTTTTGACAGGCAGGCCGTTCTTGCGGTTCAAGATCTTGAAGTGAACCTTCGAGGCTTCGCTTGTGGCGCCGACAATCTTGACCCCGCAGGTGACCGAGCCGACCTTCAAAAAACCCTTCCAGACAGCACGCGGCGCGACCATGTCATTCATCCTGTTTCCGGTCAGGTGCAACGACAGTGCATCTAAATCGTTCCGTCGAGCCGGCCGAGCTGCCGACTGGGTGCTGGCTATGTAGGATCATCAAGAATCGTCCTCACCTTCTCGGCGAGGTCTTCAAGGCTGAATGGCTTCGGTAAAAGCTGCGTTCCAGGATCGAGGATTCCGTTATGAACGATGGCGTTTCGCGTGTAGCCCGTGGTGTAGAGAACCTTGAGCTTGGGGTTGTCCTTGCGCAAGATATCCACCAACTGGCGTCCGGACATCTCGGGCATGACGACGTCGGTAAAAAGCAGGGACAATTTCTGCCCAGCTTCAATCATCTTGATCGCTTCGGTGGGACCACTGGCTTCGACGACGGTGTAGCCGAGCTCGCGCAAGGCTTCCGAGGATACAGCTCGCACCCGGTCCTCGTCCTCGACCACCATGACGATTTCACTCGGAAGGCCACCAGCGATCGACTTTGATCTGGGCTCAGGGGAGCCTTGATGCGTGCTGCCATAGTACCGGGGCAGATAAATCTTGATCGTCGTGCCCACGCCGGGCTCGGAGTATATCTTCACGTTCCCGCCCGATTGGCGGACAAAACCGTAAACCTGGCTGAGGCCAAGTCCAGTGCCCTTGCCCACACTCTTGGTCGTGTAGAAGGGATCGAACGCCTTGGCGAGAACATCCGCAGTCATGCCCGTACCGGTATCGGTCACGGCAATCAGCACGAATTGACCCGCTGTGATGGCGGACTCACGAGCGTACCGCTCATCGACATAGGCGTTCGACGTCTCGATGGTCAACTTACCGCCGCTCGGCATGGCGTCCCGCGCGTTGACCGACAGGTTGAGCAGGGCGCTCTCCAACTGACTGGGATCGGCCTTGACCTGCCAGAGACCGGCTCCGAACGCCGTCTCCACTGTGATCGTTTCTCCGAGTGTGCGCATCAACAGCTCGGTCATTCCGCCGACCAGGCGGTTGGCGTTGATAGGCTCCGGCTTGAGCGGTTGTTGTCGAGAGAAGGCCAGCAGCCTCTGGGTAAGGGCGGCCGCGCGATGCGCCCCATCCATGGCGCCTTCCACAAATCGGCCGACGTCAGTCTCGCCTTTGGACAGTTTGCGCTGAAGCAGATTGAGCCCGCCGATGATGACCGCAAGCATGTTGTTGAAGTCATGCGCGATACCCCCGGTCAACTGGCCGACCGCTTCCATCTTTTGAACTTGCCGCAGTTGCTCCTCTGCCTTCGAACGTTCCGCCACCTCATCGATGACGCGTTGTTCGAGTGTGGAGTTGAGTGTCTGCAGGGCGGCCTCGGCACGCCGCCTTTCAGCCAACTCGCGCTCACCTGACTGGAAGAGGCGCGCATTGTCGATCGCCGTTGCTGCATGGCCTGCGATGCCAAGCAGAGCACTTTCATGTTCAGGGCGAAACTTGCCGGTCTCCGCGTGACCAAAGAACAGACCGCCCAGAACTTCACCGGAGTTGGACACGACCGATACCGCCAGATAGGAGCGAACCGGCAGATGGCCGTCCGGCATGCCTTTGCGCGGCGCGTTCTTGCCGTATCGCGGATCCTTGAGAATATCGTCCGATCGAACGACGCCTGTCCCGAGGAAGGTCGGTTCGAACACAGCCGTCGCGCGTGGCATGGGGTAATCCTGGAAGGCCGAACGTGGAGCACCCGACAGGGCATAGAGCATGTAGCTGCCGCCCTGATCGTCGAGCACATTGTAGAAGAAAGCCCCAAACTGGGCTCCGGAAAGTTCCAAGCCGGCATCGGTGGTGATTTGCACGATCTTGTCGAGATCGAGTTCCGCAGCGACCGCCGCTCCGGTGTCGTTCATGATCTTGAGGTGGCGCTCGGCCTTCTTGCGATCGGAAATATCGATAACGGTGCCGATAAATCGAACGGCTTTGCCGGCTTCGAAAATGGCATGCCCGCTTGCCGCCACCCAACGCTCGATACCGTCCTCCAGGCCAATGGTTCGGTACTCGATGCTAAATCCCTCCAGGCTCTCTGGAGCGATTGCCCGCCGGACTGCCTCATCTGCGCGGATGCGGTCGTCTGGATGGAGGCCGGCGATGAAGGAGCCCTCATACGAGACCTCATCGGTCGACGTAATGCCGAACAATGCACGGCATTGCGCGTCCCACCGCAAACGGTTGGTGACCGGGTCGTAGTCCCAGATTCCGATTGCCGCCGCCTGGGTGGCCAGGCTCAGCCGTTCAGCAGTCTCGGTAGCGCCCTGATCCGACCTGACCCGTTCTATATGCGCCCACGACCGCTCGGTTACCTCGGTGAGAAGTGCAAGCTCGTTTTGCGTCCAGACCCGCGGAGCGCTGTCGTGGATCGCCATCAGCGCGCTCAGGCGCCCCTCTTTGACCAGGGGCATGCAGATCGTTGCAGCGATGCCGATGGTCTCGAATGTCGCGGCCTCTTCAGGCGGCAACTCGGCGCGATTGTCGTTGATGATCAAGGGCAGGCCCTGATGAAGCTTGTGGACGGCGAGCTGGCCAAAATCCCGGAGACTGTAATAGCCGACGATGCTCGAAGAGCCTTGTCGGTGCCAGTCTCCCCGAATCGTAAAGTGGTCCTGGTCAGGCTCCATATCGGCATAGGCACAGATTGCGACGCCGAGATGCTCGCCAAGCATCCTGGTCGTGATCTCAAGCACCGCGTCCGCGTCCGCACTGTTCGACGTTTCCTTCCCAAGTCGGTCGAGGAAGCGCAAGCGACCTTCATTCTGGCGCAATTCCGCCTGTGCTCGCCGTCGTTCGACCGCGGTACGGGTCCGCTCCGCCATTTCACGAACGAACTCGATCTCTTCCTCGGACCAAGCGCGGGGCCTGTCATGATTGAGGTAGAGCAGTGCCACAAAACCACCCCGTTCGGTGACGGGCATGTTGATCAAGGATTGAGCGCTGATCGCTTTCAGAGCCGCTGGATTTTGGCTTGTTCGAGGATCTGTATCCGCGTCCTCGACGACAACGGTAATGCCGCGCTTTAGGTCATCGATATACGTGCCGTAGTCGCGGAAGTGCAGCACTCCAGCCAGGCTCTTGATCCCAGGTGCATTCCAGTCGCGTTCGATGGAGATGGTCTCGTTCGCCAGATCGATCGTGCCATATCCGGCCCGGCTGACATCCAGCTCCCTGCCAATGATTTCGGCCGCGGCATAGGCAAGCTCGTCAGCGTCTTCGACCAGGCGCACAACGTCGCCGAGTTCGGCGAGGGCAGCACTGCGCTTTCTCGCACGAAATGTTTCGGTGACGTCAAACCCTTCGCAGAATATTCCCGTGATTGTATTCTCGCCATCGTACAGGGGGGCGTAGATAAATGTCAGGTAGCGCGTCTCCTCGGCACTATCGGCCGAGCGGCGGAATCGAACCGCAACCCCTTGCGCTTCAAAAGTCGTACCGCTTCCGAAGACATCGTCGAGGCGTTCGAAGAAACCTTGTCCCTCCAAGCTGGGAAAGGCATCGCGTATCGGCTTGGAGAGCCAGTCACCGCTGTTGAACACCTGGCGATGGGCATCATTGACGAATTCGACCACATGGTGTGGCCCGCGCATGATAATGATGAAACCAGGGGCCTGTTCGAACAAGTGGAGCTGACGTTCAGCGGCAAGGCGCTCGCGCTTTTCGGCCAGAAATCGATCGGTGGTTTCCGTGCAGACCCCAAACAGGCCGCCGACAGTCCCGGTCTCCGGCTGCGTGATCGGGTTGTAGGAGAATATGAAGTGTGTTTCTTCGGGCGCGCCATGCTTGTCAATTCGGATCTCGAGGTCATCCATATGGACTGACTGGCCCTGGTAGACTTGATCAAACATCGGGCCGATCGTCTCCCACGCCTCTGCCCAGACCTGCTGGCTGGGCAGACCAAGAGCCATCGGATGCTTGCGGCCAAGGATCGGAATGAAGGCATCGTTGTAGAGCCAGATGCGATCCTGGCCCCAGACGACGAACATGGGCTGTGCGGAGCCTAGAAGGAGATCGACGAGTGTCTTGAGCTCCGTTGGCCACGAAGCGACCGGTCCGATAGACGTGCCGTTCCAGCCAAACGAGCCGATACGTTCAGCCATTTCTCCGGCGCCGCGAAACGCGGTGCCCGCCTTGCCGTCGCTGGATGGTTCCAAGATATCCCCCCGAAATATCGACCCGACAAAACGGCGCAACGCGGTTTTGGTTGCACGGCCAGGCGTGATAGGGAGCAGGTGCAACCATCAAGCGGACGTCTTATCGACATTGCCATTCAACTTTTTCCTTGAACACACGTTGTCTCTGGAAACCAGGAGACAACGATGCCGAGCACAATCAAGACCGACACGTCCAAAGTGACGCAAAAGCAACGGCGCATCCAACGTAAAGTCGATGCGGACGATCGCGCCAAGCCAAAATCGAAACCAGCTCGCGCCATGCAGGCTGGCGCCCGAAAGTACCCGGCACCACCCTTTCCCAAACAGCACCACCCAAAGCCCGGCCATGAAGCTGAAATCAAACCGGCCCCGTTATATGACGCGCCGTTCTGGCGCGGCTCGGGCAAGCTCGAAGGCAAGGTCGCGCTGGTGACTGGCGGCGATTCCGGCATTGGGCGCGCGGTTGCTGTCCTGTTCGCTAGAGAGGGCGCCGACGTCGCAATCGTCTATCTTTCGGAGGATGGCGATGCGGAAGTCACGAAGCGAGCGGTGGAAGGGGAAGGCCGTCGCTGCATCACGCTCCGCGGTAACGTCGCCGACCGCAGCTTTTGCCGCAAAGCGGTGGCCGCGACGGTCAAGCAGTTGGGAGGCTTGGACGTGCTTGTCAACAACGCAGCTTTTCAGCTGCATTCAAGCGACTTCGCCGAGTTGACCGAGGAACATTTCGACACCACGCTGAAGACCAATCTGTACGGCTATTTCCATATGGCACAGGAATCGGTGGGGTACATGAAGCCGGGCTCTGCGATCGTCAATACCGGCTCGACGACCGGCATAGACGGGTCGAAGGAATTGGTCGATTACTCGATGACGAAGGGCGGAATCCACGCCTTTACAAGAGCGCTGTCGGGCAATCTGATCGACAAGGGAATTCGCGTGAACGCCGTGGCGCCGGGCCCGGTCTGGACACCCCTCAACCCATCCGAAAAACAGGCGAGCGATGTCACGAAGTTCGGCGCAAAAACGCCCATGAAGCGGCCCGCACAGCCCGAGGAAATTGCGCCGGCTTATGTCTTTCTGGCATCGCCACAGTGCTCCAGCTACATCACCGGAGAGATCCTGCCTGTGATTGGCGGCTACTGAGAAACCGCCTCCCTTAGCAGTTGCGGCGATGGCAGTAGAGTCGTCTCAGAATTCGCTTTGACTACTCCACGAGATTAATGGGCAAATATTCCAGTCTCAGCATATTCTTTTGTCCAAAGAGTATTTTGCAGTGCCGTCCGGCGGGCGCAAGGAAACCATCGCGAAGTAAGCGTAACTCGGCTGTGTAGCGACAGTATGCGTGAATGCCAATTTGAGATGAAGGGATAAGACCCGGTTGCGACCTGTGCAATGGTAAAAGCGAATGCGCAGTTGACCGGCCCCGATAAGGAGTCGCCCTATTTCAATCCTTCTTCCCTACTTGGACCAGTTGCAGAACCCCCAGCACGATCAGCGCCAGTACGGTCGCTAGCGAAGCGATCTGCCAGAAGCCGAGTCCTACCGCTAAACCTATGGCTCCGGCCAGCCACATTCCGGCACCAGTGGTAAGCCCCTGAACTTCTCCCTTCGAAACGAAAATGATGCCGGCCGCCAGAAACGCCACTCCGGCGGTCGTGGCTTCAATCAGCCGGAGCGGATCAATCGCGACTTCCTGACCATCAAATACGTGGAGGTGGGTAATCTCGATTGCCAGGATGGCGATCACTGCGGTCGCAACGCAGACTAGAATATGGGTCCTTAATCCCGCTGACCGGTTACGCCATTCGCGCTCGGCACCGACTACGGCTCCCAGCAGCGTCGCTAGCAAAACACGGGCCGAAATTACGGAAAAGGGTAGCCAAGTCGTTTGCCCAAATCGCTCAATGAACTCGTCCATGAGGTCAAGAACGCGGCGTCGGTAGCTCGGTTCCCTCCCATCGTTGCCAGAGGGGCTCCCATGTCCGTACTACGCGTCCGTCTTTTCCAAGCGATGACGAGCAGCAAGGCCGTTTGCGCTGCATGCCCGCTGGTGAACTTTCGGCAAGATTAAGAAAATCGCCGGGGCACTCAGACCGGCATGGCTCGTATCTGAACGGCTACGCTTGTTTGAGAACTCAGCTTCAGTCTGCGGTCTTGCCCAATGTATCCGCCACCACCGCGCCACGCTTGCCCATGGGTAGTGGCGGGCCTGTGGTCGAGTCGACCGCTGTCTGATGCTCCATCTCCGCATTGATGGCAGCGCCAGCGATAAGGATGATGACGGAAATCCATGTCCACATCATCAAACCGACAACGGCGCCGAGCGAGCCGTAAGTGGCGTTGTAGTTGGCGAAATGTTGCAAGTAGAAGGAGAACAGCCAAGACGCCGCGATCCATGCGACCGTCGCAATCAAGGCACCCCAGCTTAGCCAGCGCCACTTGGCTCGCTCGCGACTCGGCCCGAAACGATAAAGCAATGAGATTCCAGTCAGCATGGCGCCAACAAGGAGTGGCCATCGAGATGCCGCGAAAAGCGTTTCCGTCCATGCATCAAGATAGAAATACCGCAGAAGTGCCGGAACGAGGCCTACCGTCAACAGCAGCACGATGCCGATCAGCAGCGCTCCAACCGTGAACAGGATCGACATCAGGTTGAGCGTGACGAAGCTGCGTTTTTCGCGCTCCTCATAAGCAATATTCATGGCATCAAAAAGAGCCTTCATGCCGCTGTTGGAGCTCCAAAGCGCGATGCCCAAGCCGATGAAGAAACCTATGCCGAGAGCACTGGGTTTCTGGATGGCCAGGGCTTGCAACTGACCGCGAATAAGGTCTAGCCCGCCTGATGGAAGCAATCCGCCGAGGTATGCCACATGGTCTGCAACTGTAATTGGATCGGCGACAAAGCCGTAAATCGAAATAAACGCGGCTAGAGCCGGAAATAGTGCTAGCAGTAGGTAAAATGTGGCACCAGCCGCCACGAGCAGCACCCGGTCCTTGTTGAATTCTTCCCACAAGCGCCAGACGATATCCTTCCATCCAAGCGCAGGAATCTGGGATGGCCAAGCTGCGCCGCGACCGCGGTCTCCATCCTCTGATTTCAGCGCCGCCTTGCTCTCTTGCGTTGTCGCGGCAGCGCGACGGACCGCCTCTCCATCGATTAACGAGGCCTCGTTGCCCGTCGGTTGCTGACCTCCGTTTGCTTTTGAAGTCACGCGGCTGGCCTCATGGTGCACAGATTCGCCAGGGTTCATGTGTCTGAAGCCATTGCGGACCCTTCCCGACCTAGCGTTGGCTTGCAAAGAAGCCTCTGCACGAGTTCTCTGATCAGGCCCGGCCAAGATTGGACTGCGTCCCACACAACGTCATGACCGCCATGGCTGTTCCCGCGCTGGTACGCCCAAGACGCGAGGCCACCAATCGCCGCTGGCGTTACAGCGTGGCCAGATGCGACCGGGACAACGAAGTCTTGTCTCAGACCACTCGACGTCAGACGTCTGACTTTTTTCGAGCTGCTGCCGGATTTTGACCAGTCGCTGCCGACGTCCTGGCATCCTTGGAGTGAGCCGCGATCGCGGGACCCGCGCCTGTCGCTTGACGCATGTCGCCACTTGGTTTTTTGTCGGCTGGTGCTTTGCGGCTTAAACCTGAAAAATATTTGGCAAAAAAACCCATTTCACACTCCTGTTGGGTTCTGTTTGGGGGCGCCATGGATGAGCCTTGTAGAAAATCCATCAGTCCTCATCCATGGACGGTTATCGTCATTAAGCGGCTTCTGCAGCGATATTGACGGCGGAACCCTGCCAACTTGCTGAGCGCGACGTCTGTCTTTTCTCTTCGGCCAAGGTGAGGTCCAAAAGTCGGACCGCCTCGCTCAATCCAAGCTCTGCCGCCCACGTCGGCGTGCTTCCGTAGCGAGAGATTTCATAATGCTCGACAGCCTGTGCTGCGGCGAGGAGACCAGCGTCAAGGGCCGGGCTGCCCTTATACTGCTCGATGATCTCCGCGCCCTTCTGCGTGATGCCCATGATGGCAGCGCAGCTCTTGCCTAGGGGCTTCTTGTCGAGAACTTCGAAGATTTTTTCGAGCCGGGCAACATGTTCCTGCGTTTCACCATGATGCTGCTCGAAAGCCCTCATTTCCGAACTCTGGGTCGCCTCGGCCATTTTCGGCAAGGTAGAGAGAATCGTCCGCTCCGCGAAGTAGATATACTTGGAGGTATCATGGAATAGTTGGCCTAGACCCTTGGTCGCGGCCTGTCTGGTCGCTGCCATGTCGGCTTCTCCTGGTTTGTTGGCCTTTGTCAATCAAGGCACAGCAGGAACTTCGCGTTAGCTTGCAGGTTCCGGCATCACCCCAAAAAGGGAATGCAGAATTCCAAGTGGCCAGGCAACCGACACTTGGCTCGGGCATTTACGATGCCGGGCGGCCGGAGATGGACAAGGTGCGAGTGTGAGTTTGGGACGACGGACCCGCAATGCGGGCATTTTGAAACCAGACGACGTCTTGATGCTTAGGCGACTTCTGGAAACGACGCTGCCTATTGGAGCCTCGGCAAAAGAACGTGAGGCTCACGCCGCGACGCTTGTCACATTGTTCAAGTCTGGAGTGACGCGGGAGGATGAACTCGTTGAAACCTTCGCCGGCAGTCGTTCTGGGAGCGCCAGTTAGGACATGGTCGCTGAAGGAGTCAGTTGCCGCGAATGATCGTCCGCAGCGACTCTTATGGTCGATCAGATCATCGTCATGTGGAACGTGCGTTGTGCAGCTCGTCGATCCATCTTTCTATGTCGCGGCGAAACGACCTCAGTCGATTGGGAACCCTTAGCGCTTTGGGAGATTGGAACTGACCCCACTCGATGACGAGATGGTCTTTGGACCGCACCAGTCACACACGGCTTGCTAGCAGTGAATTGACGTCGGCGATTCTGGACGGGGGCGACGATCCACGGTGTTGGTGACGAAAAGGTCAGCACCGATTTTGATCCGCGACGGGTCCGGCGTCATCCGGCCATTCGTGATTGTAAAAGCCTCGGAGCCTGTCATGGAAATCGTTCGTACCCAAGTCTTGAATGCCACTACACCGGACGGGCAGGCGATCTTGCGCGCCGTGTTCTGCGGCCAGGGCGGTGAGTGCGTCACAGTGGATATGGCGGATGCCGACGGGAGCGAGGAGCTTGCGCTGAACCGCGCAAGGGCCATCCTTGTTCAAACCGCGACTTTCGGCTTCGCCCTCAACGAATACGATGCAAACAGTAATGGCAACTTCGACGAGGTTGCGGTCACGTCGGTGAGCGATTCGTCTGGCGATGTGTATGTCTTCGATTATCGAGACGGCGACGCCAGTTTGCGGATCCCCCCGTCCCGAATGCCGAGCTTTGAAGCAGCTAAGTGTGAAGCGATCCGCTGTGCGGTCGACCTGCTGGTCGATCTGCAACCGGGCACCGACGACTTGACCGGCTGGCTGGTACGCCTGTCCGACGAGAGAGGTGAACTTCTCTACACCGTGAATGTCCATGAGGCTGAGACGGCTCGTAAAGCTGCCCAATAGCGCCATCGAACGCGGTCTCCAGTCGTTTCACCGAATAGTCTGGCCAGATTGCCTTGGCTGGTTCAATAGCGGGTCTTGAGCGTTCGTGCTCCTCGTGAACCGCAAATCTTTGAGCAGGGCGCGCAGTGAAGGCATGCGCCCGAGCTCCAAGGCTTACAAAGCCATTCATCTGCTAGTTCACAGTGGAGCAATGTTGCCATTCTGTTGCTTGGTCTGCGCAGCCGGTCATGGTCTTATTGACGCATCAGAGCCTGTCGGCAGGGTGCTGGTCGGCATTTTACTTAAAACATAGCGACTTCATTGCAAGTTTGAAAGCCCTCACGACCAATAGGGAGTGGTTGATTGGCTCAAAAACGAGATTGGCAAGTTGTCTTCACACAGTCATTTGCGGCTGTTGAAGTCAACAAATGGAGAATTACATGAATTCCCTCAATGAAAGACTTGCCAAGACTTTGGCTGGCAGCTTGTTGGCGCTGACATTATCCTTGCCTGCGACCGCCGCCGGGCTTGGCGCTGGAGCCGGCGCATCGGTCGGCGGCGCAGGCGGTGTCAACGCGGGCGCCGGAGCATCCGTCGGCGGTAGCGGTGGGGTTGGCGTCGGAGCGGGCGCATCGGTCGGCGGCAGCGGCGGCGTGAACGCGGGGGCCGGTGCGAATGTCGGGGGGGCCAATGGCGTCAGTGCGGGGCTGGGCGCTTCGGCCGGCGGATCCAACGGCGTCAACGCAGGCGCCGGCGCGAATATTGGTGGCACAAACGGCATCAATGCGGGCCTCGGCGCGACAGTGGGGGGAAATACGGGAGTTGGGTTGGGTGTTGGCGTGGGCACCGGGGGCGTCACGCCTGCTGGGGTGTCTGACCCCGCCAGTCCATCAAGCGCGGCAAATCCTGGCCTTAAGGGCACTGTCGCCCGGATGTCGGACAGCCAAGTGGCTCGCATGAAAAAGCGTTGCGTAGACGTGCTCAGCAGCTCTGGCTCGTACGATCGTGACCTTCGTCAACTTTGCCTTCTGATCGCACGTCGATAAGAAGCCCATTGGGCCCGCTGTGCCGTCTCGGAGCAGCGGGCTTTTCGCGGCTTGCGGGATGAACCAAGTAATTCTCATTAATCTCGGAGCCTCTCCATTGATGAGAGGATGGAGACTGGCGCACGAAAAGCCTTCACCTGAAGCGCCATCGTTCGTGGGGGCTTTTGGCTTTGTCTCGGAACTTCGACGCCTTCAACAGGTTGTCGCTCATGCGGCATCCCTGCCTGGGCGGCAACTTTATCGCCCGGCTCCCACAGAGGTTCGGCCAATCCTATTTCCGCGAAGGTGCAACAACATGACGACGAACATCCCAGAAAAGAAAGCCCGCCAAGGTGGGTTGGGTCGACCGGTCTTGGGCGTTCTTTTAGCCGCACTTTTTCTGGCCATCGTCGCTTGGGGCGTCGCCGAAATATATGGCGAGAATGCCAAAACGCCGGCTACGCAAGAGCATGGTGGGTCGGCAGCGCCCGCAAATGTCCCAGCGCCTTCGAGCTAGAACCCGGGCGGGACAGACCCGGTGAAATCCAAGACCGACAATGTCAATACCGAGGTCAATACCGAGCGGTTGGTTTCCCCTTGCCTGTGCCTATTTGCGTCGCTCTCCCTGACAACCCTATTCGCTCTGGTCAAGATATGATGGTGTGGTGTCTCCCAGGCGTTTGGCGCAACCTCCGAATTCACAGTTAAGCTCTCGCTAGAATGAACCGTTTCCTCTTCGTGGCGGCGGCCTTCCTTTCCCGGCCTCCAGGCTTCTAGGTTATGATGGTCGCGATGGTGTTATGCACCGCGCTGGTGCCTGTCGGAATGACGAACGCGGTGGCCTATGCGCTGTCGGCGGCCGCCATTGTGATCACCCGCGTGGTCCTTATACAGGGCTATCGCGATACAGCCGCCATCCACGCAAAGCTGCATGAGATTGTTGTTTCACTGAGCGAGAGCAGAAACGACATTAGCGGCCTGGAACACGCCGAGCTGGAGGAAATCCGCGAGATGATTGCGATGCTTGGACAAGAGGCCCCGCAACGAACTGGGCGCGCCACCTGGTTATCGTGCACCGAGCTTTCGTGAGGGCTCAACTGTATCGTGCAACCAGATCGACGCTTGCGGGTTCTCTTGTCTAGCCGAACGCTGCCTCGCTCCCGAAAATGGTCATTCATGGACGTCTCGATCACACAAATAATGGCCGATAAAATCAAAGCGGGTAAGAGTGGCTTGCTGCTGATCTCGGACAATTATGATGCGTTCGCCGCGCGTGTTTTGGCGGCCAGGGGCGCGGCTCGCACCCTAGATCTCATGTATTATCTCTGGCATGACGATCACACGGGGCGTTTGCTTTTACAGGAAGTCGTCCGGGCGGCCGAGCGGGGCGTGCGGGTCAGGATGCTGCTCGACGACGTCAATCCGCGCAAGAGCGATGCCGCGTATTTGGCGCTGAGCAACCATCCAAACATCGAACTCAAATTGTTCAACCCGAGCGGCATCAGAGCGCGCGGCATCATGCGCGGCGCTGAGGTCCTTTTGCGGCTTTTTGCATTGACAAGGCGGATGCACAACAAGGCATGGATTGCCGACGACAACGTCGCCATCGTCGGCGGGCGCAATATCGGCGATGCCTATTTCGACGCGGCGGACACGAATTTCCGTGACCTCGACATGCTGCTACTCGGTCCCGCAGTCCAGCAAACCGCACAAATCTTCGAGACTTTCTGGGCATGCCGGGACGCGAAGCCAATAGGTGAACTCAGTTCGACCGCGCCATGCACGCAGACCCGTTATTTCGAGGGAAGCGACGCGAAAACCGAGTCGACTCTTTTGAGCGGTATCGGGGGGAAGGGCTCCATCGCCGAGTTTATAGCGGCGAGCAGCGACGTGCATTGGGTCTGGCGAGTGCGCGTGATCTCAGACCCTCCGGAGAAGGTTCGAGGCTGGAGACCGCGCGGTTGGCTGATGAAGGAGTTGCTTCCAATCATTCAGTCGGCGCGAAAGCGTGTCGAGATCGTGTCCCCGTATTTCATCCCGGGCAAGAGGGGGGCAAGAATCCTCGGCGAACTCGTGGACGGCGGCGTGCAGGTCTCTGTTTTGACAAACTCGTTGGCGGCGACCGATGTCGCCGCCGTCCACGGCGCCTACGCCAACTATCGCAAGCGCTTGTTGAGAAAGGGCGTGCAGCTCTTCGAACTTCAACCCTTTAGCCGGCAACCCAAAATCTCTGTATTTGGGTCCAAAGGCGCCAGCCTGCATACCAAAGCATTCTGTGTCGACGACCACATTGGTTTCGTGGGATCCTTCAACTTCGATCCGCGGTCCGTATCGTTGAATGCGGAAATGGGAGTGCTTTTTGAACACGAGAAGCTGGTCGCGGAACTGCGGCACCGGTTCAAATCGGAGATAGCGCCGGAAGCGAGCTACCGGCTCGAACTGAAGAACGAGATTTTACACTGGCACGGTTGCGAGCAGGGTAGACCGCAAACCTATGCTCGCGAACCCGAGGCAGCATTGTCCCGCCGCATCCTGGCCGCCCTGGTCAGATACCTCCCGATCGAATCCCAGCTTTAGCAATCTGCCGGCAAGTCTGGAAATGGTGGTGGCAATTAGGTGCCGCAAACCCCGCTCACGAGAATTGGCTGAGGCAAGGATGAGCCGTTCGGAGGCCCTTCACGACGCCGGCGCGGCGCGGCACAGCGTGCACCACCTGGAGCAGGGCTCGCATTCAAGCAGGTTCCCTCCCGCGCAGGTCACCGCAAGGACTTTCGAACTCGGCTTGCGAAGCCTGCCAGGCCGGAGAACCAGCGGAAATCCGTCCGCGGCGCGTGTCCCGAAGACGGGAACGAGACCCGCTGCAAGCATTCCCGCGATAAGCCTTTTGTTGTCTGCGCAGAAGCACCGCTGATCCGCGACGGCGGGGGAGGCAGCGCCTCCCGAGATGCCGCGCTCGAAATCGTGGATTGGTTCTCTTTCGCGCCCGACCTGACTGTTGAGAGTTACGGGCGCCAGACTGGAGGTCGCTAGGCATCACCGCGTTAAGCCGCAGTGCGCTAGAGCCAAGAGAGCGCGACGTGGAAATGCCCGTTCCCCCTCTCGTCTCAAGAGGGAACCATCGAAATTGTTATCCGTTTAGCTGCTCACGAAACGCAAGCGGGGCAACGTGGATCAAGACGACGCTTCACCAATATCATCTGGCGTGGATGGCCTCGACTATGTCCTGCGAGGCGGATACGCGAAATTCCGTTCGCATCTTGTAGAGGGCAGACCTGGTTCAGGTAAAACCACCCTTGGTCTCCAGTTTCTGATCCAGGGCGCGGCGGAAGGCGAGAAATGCCTTTATATAACGCTGTCCGAAAGCAAGCGTGAGCTGCATTCGGTCGCGAAGCGGCATGGTTTTTCTCTTGACGGTATTGAAATGCTCGAACTGGTCCCGCCAGAGCTGAGCCTCGATCCGTCGCAGCTACAGACTCTGGTTCATTCGTCCGATCTGGAACTGGGTGAGACGGTGCAGGCCGCACTTGCCGAGATCGAGCGCATGAAGCCGGATCGGGTGGTGTTCGATTCCCTGTCGGAAATTCGTCTCTTGTCACAGGGCTCGTTACGCTATCGGCGGCAGGTCCTGGCTTTGAAAAGCTTTTTCCTGCTCAACAACGCAACGGTGCTTCTGCTCGACGATCTCACCGCTGAACATGACGATCTAAACCTCCATTCGATCAGTCATGGGGTCATCCGCATGGAACAGCTGTCGCCGATCTACGGCGGAGAGCGAAGGCGGCTACGCATCATCAAAATGCGCGGCGTGCAAATTCGCGGCGGCTTTCATGACTTCGTCATTAGACCGGGCGGCGTGATGGTCTTCCCCCGCTTGGTTGCCTCCGAACACGAGATGGCCGAGCATGGGGCACCGGCAACCGGTAATGGTTCTGTCGACACGCTCGTGGGTGGCGGGCTGGATCGCGGCACCAGCACACTCCTGATGGGACCCTCTGGCGTGGGCAAGTCGACGATCGCGTGCAGCTATTGCCATGCGGCTCTCAAGCGCGGCGAACATGTGCTGGTGCTTCTGTTCGATGAAACCAAGCGCATCTTCCTGGCGCGCGCTTCAGGCCTTGGGATGGATCTGGCACCGTTCACCGCCAATGGCAGCTTGATCTTGGAGCAGATCGATCCGGCCGAATTGTCGCCTGGCGAATTATCATCGCGCATCCAGTCGGCTGTGGAGCGCTCAAATGCGAGGATAGTCGTTATCGACAGCCTTACCGGCTATCTCAATGCCATGTCGGAGGAGCAGCATCTTGTGCTGCAGATGCATGAGATCCTGACTTATCTCAATCAAAAGGGCGTTGTGACGATCCTTCTGCTGGCCAATCATGGGCTGATAGGGCAAATGTCCGCCCCTGTCGACATGACCTATCTCTGCGACTCCGTAATGCTCCTGCGCTTCTTCGAAAGCGGCGGGCGTCTGAGACGGGCTATTTCCGTGGTCAAGAAACGGGTCGGGCCGCACGAGGACACCATTCGCGAATTCAAGATAAGCGCGGCCGGCCTGGCCGTCGGCGAACCTTTGGAGGAGTTCCGGGGGATTCTGACTGGCGTCCCCACCTATGAGGGAAAGCAAGGCAACCTGCTACAAGACAAGGCTCTTTGATGCCCTCAGACCGGAGTGTGTTGGTGCTTACGCCTGTCGGGCGCGACGCGAAGGTTGCGTCGTCCATCCTCTCGGAGAACGGGATCAAGTCACAGATCTGCCTCACGCTCGACGAAGCAGTTCCGCTATTGGATAACGTCCACTGCCTTTTGGTTGCTGAAGAAGCGTTGATCGGTTCTAATCGAAATGAGTTCGCATCCTGGCTCAAGCATCAACCAACGTGGTCGGATTTTCCGATCGTGTTGCTGACAACGCGCGGAACGGAGATCGACAAACGACTGGCCTTTCTGGACCGCTATCTGATCGTTCTCGAAAGGCCCTTCCTGGCGTCGAGCCTTGCAAATTCGGTGCGCTCGGCCTTGCGTGCCCGCGCCCGCCAGCTTGAAGTCAAATCCTACATTGAACAGAAGCAAGAGGTCGCGGACCGGCAGAAACTGTTGATCAGGGAGTTGCATCATCGCGTCAAGAACACGCTGGCAAATGTCCGCGCGATGATGGGGGCCACGGCCAAGTCGAGTGGGAGCGTGGACGATTTCATGCGCGATTTCTCCGCAAGGATCGTCTCTCTCGCCGACACGCACTCGATGCTCACCGATGACTATTGGCAAATGGCTTCCTTGCACAAGCTGCTGGAGTCGGAACTGCGCCACTACGACACGAACGACAAGTCGCGTGTAATACTTGAAGGACCAGACGTAGCACTGGTCGCAGATATCGCTATCCCGATCGGGATGGCCTTTCACGAACTTGCGTCCAACTCCTCCAAATATGGCGCGTTGTCCCGCTCACAGGGCCGACTCGAAGTTAGATGGTCGGTGAACAATTTGAACGACGAGCGAATCCTCAATCTGGATTGGCTTGAAAAAGGCGGTCCGGAGGTCGAGAAGCCAAGAAGGCGCGGTTTCGGCACGACGCTACTGGAGAGAGTCGTTGCTGTGCAGTGCCAAGCCAAGGTTGAGTTGAACTATCATCCTGAAGGCCTGCAGTTTACAATGGCCTTGCCGCTGCGAGACACAAGGTTGGTCCCGGCCTATTGACCTCTCCAAAGGTCTGTGGCTTCGGCGGTGGCCTATCCGCCCTATCGCTGATACTGGTGGGCGTTCCTTACAGGATAGGCGCAAAGATGCCCTTGGATCCAGGCAAGCCCGAGGCGGTCGAGCAGTTACTCGACACCCCCGAACTCGCCACCGCACTGGAGAGCGAACAATTCAAGAAATTCCTGGACCAGATACCGATCGCGATTGCCGTTTCAGACGTGATCAAAACGGAACGCGTCGTCTATGCCAATCCGGAATTCGAAAAGCTTTCTGGCCTGACGGCCGCCAGCCTGGCACGACGAAACTGGGCCGCGCTGTCCGGTATCGGGATTCGTGAACAGCAGGGCAAGGCACTGGCCGAGAGCGTTGTCCAAGAAGCGGATTTCGTGGGCACTTTCCGCCTGGAGCGCGGTGTCGGCGCCCCGGCAATCGTTGATGCCTATTCCAACTTGATAGTGGACGACCACGGCAAGACGTGTTTCCGGCTGGTTGCCTTGGTGGACGTATCCGTACACGGGGAAGAGGCGCCCTCGGTCGAAGAGCGTGTTCGCGAAAAGGATACGTTGCTGCGGGAACTGCAGCATCGGGTAAAGAACAATCTCCAGATGATCACCGCACTTATCCGGCTGGAAACCCGCAATGCGGCGGAACCCGATCAGAAACGGTTCGAGAGGTTGGCCGGGCGCGTCGACGCTCTTGCGATACTCTACCAGGCGCTGTCGAATGACGAGCAGAAAGATGAGGTTGATCTCGGTGTCTATCTCAGCCAGATAGCATCTGCGGTAATGGCTTCGCACGCGGTCGAGGGCATCCGGCTTGACATGAAGGTGGACACCTATCCCGTGTCGATCAACGTTGCCATGCCTACTGGTCTGGTTGTGAACGAACTGCTGACCAATGCGCTCAAGCATGGGTTCAGGGGACGAGAGGGCGGCACGATCACACTCCACAGCATCGTCGATGGCGACGGATGCCGCATCACGATCGCCGATGACGGGGTTGGATTGCCGGAGGGCGAGACATGGCCGAAACCCGGCAAGCTCGGGGCGCTGATCGCGCGCTCCCTGACCGAGAACGCCAAAGCGCAATTCGAAGTCAAATCCAGCGCCATCGAAGGGACCAGAGTCACTATCGTCTTCAAACGGTCCGCGGCGGCCAACTGACGTTATTTTAAGGGTCGTTTGAATGGCTTGGCCGATCCAAAAAGATGCCGACCGGAAACGGTCAGTTCGCTGGTGGCTTGCTCGTCCAAGCCAATGGTCGCGCTGACGGCGACGTGCGTACCCCGGTTCTCGTTCTTGTGCGTGACAGCCCGTTGGCAGTCCGACAGGAGATCGGCACCGACAATCTATCTGGCAGGCTGCGAGAAAAGCGACCCGCTTTATGCCGTGGATGTCGCCCATGTTAAGGCCGCCCGCGCCAAAGCACGAGTCGGCAAGCACGGCTACAAGTCCAGCACCAATCGGACCTTCTGCGCCAGAGCTTGCAATGTGGCGGGCTTCTGAAGAAGTTGCACGTTTGGATCGACAATGCCGTTGCTGACGATTGCATCCCTCGCATAGCCACACGTAAAGAGTACCTTGAGATCCGGTCTCATCTCAGCCGCGGCGTCCGCCAGTTCCCGGCCATTCATGCCGGGCATGACGACGTCGGTAAGCAGCAGCGAAATATCCCGCCGGCCCTGGAGGATGTGCAACGCTTCTGCTCCGTCTGCCGCGCAGATCACCGAATAGTTCAACTCCTCGAGCATCTGCAGCCGTTTCCCATCTGGCCCTAAGCCCTCTGTGGCCATTCCGCAGCGCCATCCCGGAGCATTTCGAGATGCGCTAAATACCGCGCGAGACTGGTGCCGACGTCGTCTTGCCTAATGGCGATCGTGTCGGACATCTGTTGTCAGTGGTTTATGTCGTCGGCAAATACGAAAGACGAATAGAACCTCGCTGGACGATAAAGCATCGAACAAATCGTGTTGGGGAGACTTTGGATTGCGGGGCGTTTGCGCCAGACCCGATCGACCAACATCCCATCCGGTTCGCGCCCTATCGAAAAGCTGAGCATCGCGACAGTGCCGGCTATGATCTCCCTTTTCGTATCCCTGCGGAACGCTAAGCAGTTTCGAACGCTTTAGTCTTCGAAACGGAAATTTTATGATGCCCGAGACACCAAAGACATTTGATCCGAAAGCCGAGTTTGTACGTAAAGTCGCGCGCGAGACTGGTATTTCCGAGATACAGGTGAGTGAATTGATTTTAATGGTCGGCTACGATCATTCCTCGCTGGTGCGCGAAGCCCGAATACTCAAGCAAGGCCAGCAATAAAGCCCATCTGCTCCCTGATCTAATCGGTCCGCCATGCGCGCGCAGATCGACAGCGCGCGCCTGCCTGGGCGTAGGCTGTTGGTCGGAGCCGCCGAATTTGCGAGGATTCGACAAACGGTTTGGAACATTAGGCAGTTCTAAATGTTCAGCTCTGCGTGGACATAGACCTAGGCCAGGACAGCTTGGTCTGCTTCTCAGTTGGGAGACGATTCAATGAACAGCATAATCTACATCGTAGGACTTGTCGTGGTTGTCCTTGCAGTTCTGAGCTTCTTCGGCCTCAGAAGGTAATCGGCCTCGGCCGTATGTGCTCAGGCAGCCCCAAGACATCAGGAGCCCGGGGAGCAAGGCGGGTCGGGCCATCCATAGTTGGCCTGCGTGCAAAACACCCGATGCTGCTGTTCTTTAGTTTCATTTCTGTCTCCCGGCCATGGAGGCCGAGGACTAAAATGGCCTTAGTGCGGATATGGCCAGGAGAATGACGACCAACGCGACCACGATTGCGATTCCGCACGCAACAACCGTGATCGTCGCGCGCCGCCGTCTTTTGTGAAAAGGGCTTTCCGCCATAGACGACCAAACATGCTTTTAGGCTAAAAGTTCCAGAGCTAATTTAGCGCTTACTTACGATCGTTCGCGTTGCAAGTGAAATCGAATTGACGACAGATCTATGTCGAGCTCACCTTGCGGGAATGTCCAACTGGCGCCCCCTTACCGATAAACAACTCCCGCAATCAGAACTCGATGGCAGCCTCGAAGCGCCGGCGTCCGCATATGGCCTGTTAGCTTCCTATTGAGGTCGGCAAGCCAACGGAACTGGCAGGCCGCGGCAGCGAAGGGACAAACTGGGTATTCCTACGTTGCCGATTCCCCATCTAACTACGCAGTCGGCGCCTCAAACGGTAGAACAACGGGGAGCTTTGCAGGTCACGCGCGGCATGCGTCATGAACAGGATCATGAACAAAATGAGGAAGGCGAAAGCAATTCCGGCGACTACAGGCATTGGACTGTCTCTTATAGAGGCTTTGTGCAGTGGTTCTTAAAAACCAGATGATTGTCTCAGTCAGGCCAAATTATATGACTCGGTTATGCGGACACGACCGACTGGCTGCTTGCGGCGTTGCCACGATGATCACGTTTGAGAAATTCACTGTGTCGATCGGCGGCCGGCCTCATCCTAGACGGTTGCGGCGGATCCGGATTGGTCGAGAGCCCTTGAGGAGCCGGCAACCACTGCAGAGCCTCTTCGATCGCCCGCAGCATCGCCAGATTCGGGCCTCCCGGCTCTTCCTCGAACGTTGTCGTCTCGTCGAATTGACATGGACATCTCCTTTTACAAAGCAATGCCCGTGCGCGAATTGGGTTCCCTAGAGCCAACGAGTGGAAAGGTTGCCCCCGATTGTCCGCTGCCTTGATCACGTCAAGGTACATATGCGTGCATGGGTGCCCGCAATCAGCCCTTATAGCGGCAGAGGCATGCACCAGAGGTTGAGGCCGCGACACACCGGCTGTCCTACCGAGCTTTCCTTCTGCTGCTTGACCTCGACGAAATCGACAGTCTAGTCGCTCGCCGTGGCTCGTTTCGCGCAACCGGTTCAATTTTTTCAGTTTTGCCGACCGCGACCGCGGCGACGGTTCCGGCGGCGCGCTCAAGGCTTATGTCGAGCGCCATCTTGGCATGGCTGGCATCGAGAGGCCGGGGAAATCGGAGATCCCGTCAAGCACGGAAATCAGGCGAGACGCATTGCGAATTTTGCGGCCACTGGACCGACGTCGTTCCGTGTTACTTCATTTCGCTCTGGTCGGGATGGTGTTGATTGAGCAGAGTCGACAAGGCCGTGATGATTTGAGGCAGGAAAAAGGGCTTGGTGATCATGACGCTCTCAGGAACGCCTTCGGCGCCCCAGTCAATGGCGCTATCGCCACTCATGTAGATCACGGGTATCGTTGGGTTGGCTCGGCGCAGATGCCGGGCAACTTCCCAGCCGGACTTGCCCGCCCCAAGGCGAACGTCTGTGACGACGCCTTTGAACTTGCCCGGATCCGCGTCGAAGGCCGCCAAAGCCTGGGCCGCGTCGCAAGCCGTCACGACTTCGAAACCTGCCTCTTCCAAGCCCGACTCGACGTCAAGCAAGATCAGCTGCTCATCCTCGACGACCAGGACCGCGCCGATGCCCATTCGGATTCCCCCTCGGAAGTGCCGCACCGTCTCGACAGTCTCACACTACGGCTTCGACCTCGATTTGGTTCCATATAGCTAGTCAACAGAATGTGAGGCTAATCTTGAGTCTTGCGTCCGAATAAGTTCGGCGGCCAGCCACGCGGAACTGATATGGATCCGATAGCCGCTCACAAGCAGCTCCGCCCTGATACTCACAGCATGCCTCCCGGGGCGGCGATTAACACCCAAGCTCTCGCTACAGTACCGAGTTAGCTTGATAGTACGCAGTTAGGCTGTCGGCGAAGCGCTGTTGAACTCTGGGCCGAAGGTGGACGTCAGGACACAGCATCGATACACGGTCTCGGACGTGTCTCCGCGCGAGCAGGTCCGCCAGTCGCGATTATTCTTCCCGGGCCCAATCCGAGGCAAGCATAGCCTTGAACGCCTTAACCCGACCCCGCCCGGGCCACGCGAAAACTGGTAACATTGCCAATTCCTGTGCGGAAGGTGCCTAAAAAGTGAGGGTCTCCAGCCCTGATCGACGGTGTTTGCGTTGTCGGGCACTTAAATCATGAGCAAGTGACCTGGCGTAAGCTTGATATTGTGCAGTGCAGCAACGATGTTCCTCCAGGTGCATAGTGCTCGGGCTTCCGCCATCCCGGCGGTCTAGGATCTCGATTTGCGGAACATCTCAGATACGATCGCTCGCCTTTCTGCCATGCGAGGCCGGACGGCATTTTCCCAACAAGGCCAACCTGACCGTCTGTCGCATCTGGTCGCGTTCGGAGCCAATCCAGGCGACTTGCAGGCGCGCTTCCACGTTCCTGAGAACTTGCCGGTTGGGGCAGCACTGGTCGTCGTCCTCCACGGCTGCACGCAGACGGCGGCGGCCTATGATCACGGGTCTGGGTGGTCGCGCCTCGCAGAAGAGGAAGGGTTTGCGGTGTTGATGCCGCAACAGCAGCGCGCCAACAATGCCAATCTTTGTTTCAACTGGTTCGTGCCCGAAGATGTTACCCGCGATCGCGGTGAGGCGCTCTCCATCAGCCAGATGATCGAAGCGATGGTGAGCAAGCATGGCTTGGACCGCCGGCGTGTTTTCATCACCGGCCTTTCTGCCGGCGGTGCCATGGCGGCGGCGATGCTGGCAACATATCCGGAAATGTTCGGTGGCGGCGCGGTCATTGCCGGCCTTGCCTATGGCAGCGCATTGACCATCCCGGAAGCCTTCGATCGCATGCGTGGGCATGGTGGCCCAACGCCGGTCGAACTCCAGAGACGTCTGGCTCAGGCGTCTCCACATAAGGGACCGTGGCCGACGATTTCGATCTGGCACGGCACGGCCGACCACACGGTGGCGCCGTCCAACGCTGACTCCCTTGTCGCTCAATGGCAGAGCGTTCACCGCACTGGGACTATCCCGACTCTTGAAGATGCGGTTGATGGACAAGCGAGGCAGGTCTGGTTCGATGCCGACGGCAATCCGGCAATCGAGAAATACACCATTGCCGGCATGGGCCATGGCACTCCCTTGAAGACGACCGGTGAGGGCGCCTTGGGCCATGCCGCGCCGTTCATGCTAGAGGTCGGAATATCCTCGACGAGGCGTATCGCGGCCCTCTGGGGTCTATCAAATAGGGGTGCCAAAAATCGGGAGACGTCGCAGCACGCCCCTGGCCATCCCGTTTCAGACACCGTTTTGGTCCCATATTCTACCCCGCTAATGTCAAGGCCAGTGCACGTCGACCGGCTGCGCCAGACGCAGACACATGAAGCCCCCACAGGCGTTGCAAGGGTGATTGAAGATGCTCTCCGCGCCGCCGGCTTGATGCGTTAGCCAATCACGCACGCCTGGCGAAATTCGCGCTTGTTGCAGATACGAATTTCTGGGCTGCTGCGCCAAAATCGTAAGCCATTGCACGATTGCGCGTCGGCGTTCGGCAACCAGCTATCGTTGGAAGTTCGGTATGACGCAATCAGCTTGCCGGTTCTTACAGGTCGACTTTTGCGTTTTCGCCAACATCAGGCTTGGCGCCAGTGATAGCGGCGAACGCCATTTTCGCCGTGGCGACAATCAAACCCGGGCTATCCCAAAGTTCGCCTTCATCCGGTCTTACGGTAATGAGACGGATCTCGGGGTCGTTGGCATCGTGCCACCAGGCCGCGTCGGTTTTCTCCCACAGCGCGGTGATTTTTGCTCTGTCATTTGTGAGCGCAGCCGAGCCTGAAATGGTGACGTATTTGTAGTGTCTGCTGTCACTCCAAGCCAACGTCACCTTTGGATATTTCGACAATTGCTTGTTCTTCGCACTGTCGTCATTGACGAGAAAATAGATCGCGCTCTCGTCACGGCGCACGCGCGCGGAGAGTGGCCTCGCGCGATTGTATTCGCCGTCCCAGGTAACGAACATGCAGATGTCGATTTTCTCGGCAAGTTCCCAAACGCGATCCGTCGCCTCGGCAGGCGTTAGATCTGCTTTCTGCTCTCTACGCTTGTTCACAGCACGTCCTCCAAAATGAATATCCACTTAAAACTCGGGCGCCTCGGATTTGCCGCATAACCTTCAGTCGGATCGGTTGCCAGGCGGATTTCCAATATCCTCACTTCGCACGAAATAGTCGCTGGCCACCGCCAGAATTGCCAGCAACGTGGCTCCGTATCCTGCGAAGCCAAAAGCCTCCGCGGCGGCGAGTTTGGCGCCGCGCGTGTGTTCACTGATGAACTTGGCCGCCGCACCCCGAACTTCGTCGCCGGCGCCGCCGAATAGGGCGCGTTCTTTGGCAGTCGTCCGAAAAGCCCGTCCAATTACATGCCCGAACGAAAGCGCCACGGCCGAGCCGGCAAGTACCTTTACCCGATCGAGTTCTGTCACCGTCCGGTGCGCGGCCGAAACGGAATGGCTGGGACCCGCATCGGCATGCCCTGCTCGAGCAAATGTTTCGGCGCCATCGTCGCCGCGGATGACACTTCTTCTTCCGGCATCGAAAACAGCAAAGGCCCCCAGGGCCACGGCGCCCGCAGTGCCGCCATTTTCCTTGACAGCATCCGAGATTAGACCGAGTGCCCCGGCGACCTTCTGTCTGGCGCAGTCTTTAGAAACTTGCACCAGATGTCTGGGTTGCAGCCTGCGGCTCAACTCGCTTACCGGCCCAAATAGAGCCTGCCTTCCAGCTCGACTTTGGGCCAGGATGTCCCGGATTTCATTGCTGGGTTGAGCCATAGCGAATTCCCTGCTTTAAGGCTACGAGGTCGGTCCGCACCTGGTTGACGGTCTCAATAGGCGTAATGGTCCATCCGATCAGCGCGCGCTTGGCCAGATAAAGGGACAGCATTCCTGCGCCGATCAAAACGGCGCCGACGATCAGACAGGCGAACATGCCGTCAACCCCGAAATGGATCATCGCAAGAATGAGGAATTGAATCAGCGCGAACGCCGCCAGAACAAAAAACAGCGCGGCTGCTGTGCCACATGCAACGGATGACACGATCGTCGTTGTCTTGGCCCGCATTTCCGCCTTGAGCAGACGTAGATCGAGGCGCATCAACGAAGCGAGTTGACCTATCGCATCGTTGAGCACGCTCCCGAAGGGCCGGTGATGCGTACCATCATCCATCCGAATGGGCCTTCTTCAGGATCGGTCTGAGCTTCGCACCAGCCGCGTCAGGACCACGCCGGCGAGTATTCCAACGCTAAAAAAGGCGGCTGGCTGGCGTTGCGCGAACTTGGTGACGGAATCGAGCAATTCGCCCACATTGCGGTCTCTGATATCGCTTGAGACGCGCTCGACGCCTTCGGCTGCACTGCGCACCATGCCCGCAATCTGAGGCGACTGCTTTTCGATGCCATCGGCCGCGCCCTTCACGGAATGGGCAATGTTGGCGATGGCATCTGCACCTGCGGTCTTGTTGGCCTCGACAGCGTCCTTGAAGGCATCGGCGGCGCCCGAGGCGACGGAGCTGGCGTAGTCCTTGGCGTCGCTCGACATCGAGGCGGCGGCAGTTTTCAGATGCGAAGCGGTTTCCGCCGCACTCGTCTTCAAATTGCCGATCGCTTCCTTGCTGGCCACGCCACGTTCAGTGGACGGATTGCCCTGCCATGCGTTCTCTTTGGCGAGTCCTGATCCCGAAAGATCGTCTGTGTTTAAGGTGTTCACGGTGAGTCGCTCCTGTTGGGTCAAGAGCTGAACTTCGCCCGCATCAAGCGGTTCCTGGTGCAAGCGAAAATCGTTTCATATGCTGTTGGCTTGGGGCGATGGATCGAAACTCCGAATGGCGCATTTAAGCTTCGGCTAATAGTGGCCTCTGGAGACACTAGATGAAGAAGACATTGCTGATTTTGGGTCTGCTTATCCCGCTCGCGGCATGCTCCCGCACCGAACAGGGCGCCGCCGTCGGCGGCTTGGGAGGAGCAGCAATTGGCGCCGCGGTGGCCGGAAATCCTGTTCAGGGAGCGGTTGTCGGCGGTGCGGTTGGAGCACTAGCCGGGGCGGTCATCGGGCACGCCAGCGAAACCGGCCAGTGCAGATATCGCGATCGCAATGGCCGCGTTTACGTTGCACGGTGTCCGGACGGTTACTGATCTCGAGGCGCGTGGTCAGGTTCGACCACGCGCCTTTCAATGTGGACGAAAGGCAATGGCGTATAAACACCTGGTGAAGTTCTGGTATGGCGGTGTCTGCGCGCCGTGAATTGCTCGGCAATGTCTGACTATGCAGGCCACTCAGGAGCCAGCTAATTGCAAATGGAAAATCCCGCGTAATCTATAGTTAGCCGTACGACACGTAGTGGCTTCACGCTCACCCTTGGGAAGCGCCTCGGCAACCACACATATTTTATCCGCGATGCTAGACGCAACGGCCTAACGCGCACCCGGTTTTTGGCGGCCGCAGGACTTCAGTCGGGTGGCTTCTCGGACCTTAGCCTCACGGCGGAACGCATAGGGTCGGATGCCGTTACTCGAGCGTCATAAATGGAAACTGGAGAGGCAAATCATGGCGGACGGACCAACTGTTGTAAATTCGGGAGGCGGCGGTACTGCGATTGCCATTGTGATCGCGATCATCGCAATCGTCGTCTTGTTGATCTTCACCGGCGTAATCAACATCCGGGGCGGCGGTGGGCCGGACATCAACGTAAAGGTTGAAGCGCCCAAGGTTGATGCTCCGGCGAAGCCAGCATCACCTGCACCAGCGGCGCCAGCTCCAGCACCTCCCGCCAATGGCGGCTAAAGATCTGGACGAACGGGATACAGGAAATCTCCGGTGTCCCGATAGCGTCGAAATCACCGAAAATATGGGGGAGTGGTTTGTGCGGGTGGTGCGCGATGGCAAAGTGGAGATTACGGTTTTTCAGGTGGAGGCCTATGCAGAATCATTCGCTGCGGGACAACGCGCCGGACTAAATTCGGTGAGGAAGCCGCCAGCCCCGAGCATTAAGGCATAGACTCGCAAAAAGCCCGTGGGCCGCAGCCTGCGGGCTTTTTTGCGACGGCCTCTTGCTATGGTTCCCTTCTAGGTCGACAACCAAGCCCTATCCCTTGAGCATCCCAAGCATGCACAAACGCGACTGCCGCCAAGGCCTCTTTTCGGTGGCGGGCGTTTTGTGAGTAAAATGGGATCCAGGCTTGCGATCGGGGTCGTCGAGAATTCCTGGGCCTCTTCTGGCCAAGGCCGCATTTGCGGGCGGCTTTGACGTTCTTCCCAGTGCAGACCGCACCACAAAGGGGAGCGGCCAATTTATTCGCTGCTCGTTTGAGCGGTGCCCCGATCGCCGGATATTGCATCGTTGCCCGCTTCTCACCAAGGGACAGTGGACCTTTCGTTGAAGCAGCTTGACGATTGAAGGGATCGCAGCGATTTTTGCCGCGCCGCGGAAACGGGAGCAACCATGGCGTCGTACGTCAAACAACGACTGTCGGAAATTCGGGCCAGTCCCGCTCTTCGCCGCGCCCCGCCCGGGCACGCCAGTTTCCGAAGCCAGGCAGCGTCTGCCGCTCGCTGGCTCGCCAGCTTGGGCAACAGCAAGCGCCTCTTGACTGTTGTATGTTTGATGGACGGCGAAAGAGCGGTGGGGGACCTCGCGTTGGAAATGGGTCTGAGCAATTCCGCCATGTGCCAGCATCTAAGCATTCTGCTCGAACAAGGAATCGTCGAATGCCGAGCCGAGGGCGTTTGGCGGTATTATTCCTGCAAGTCGGAAGAGGCCAAGGCTATCATCCGGTTGCTGGATGATTTAGCCCGAAGTGACAAGCTCCCCGAAATGTCGCCTGGCACCGGACAGTGACCGTGAAGCCTGCCGCGCACTGTTCCCTTCAGACATCGTTCCACACCAGCCTGCAGTCCCGTTGTGAGGCGTTTTGTGCTCCGTTGACACGCTGCCATACGCAGGGCAAAGGGGCAGCCTTAAGATGGCCCAGGGGATATTTGAATGAAGAAGACTTACATTAAGCCGGTGCTGACGCGACGCGAAAAGCTCTCGGCTATCACTGCCGGCTGCACACCATCGACCTGTCCCTGATGACCGCTGCTTGAGTTAATAAGCTCGCTGCCCATTCAGGCACCCGCTTTCATGTTGGAACCGATTACCCTCAGCGGAATTCTTAAAATGCTCGGGCGTCCCCTCGACCGAGCGGACAAACAAGGGCCCGTCACTGTTTTCGCGGTGGCGGGCTTTTTCTTCCAGATGCGCCGTTGGTGCGTGCGACACCGCTAGCGGACAATCCCGGCGATCCGAACTGCGAGTGCATCGAGCCCGCCGCTGTAAATACTCGTCAAGACCTGTTCTGCAACTTCAGCTCTCTGCGCAGTGCATCCGATCAGGTCTCCGGCGCCCAGTCTTGCCGGCTTGTTGCCGACGCAGTCCCATACGCCCCATGATCCGTCAGCCTCGATATGGCAATAAAATCTATGCTGGTGATTTTCCATATAGCCCAACCGTTCAACCTGGGTTTTGGGTCCACGCTATCCATGACAGTGGTTAATGGACCAGCGGCTGTCGCTTCCAAGAAGCCGGAACTGACCAGGCCTGAGAAGCTGTCGAGCGATGTGGCTCGGGTGGCGTGTCCGCCGCCGATCGACACTGAGCCCACGTAATCGCTGTGGGCCTGAATCGAGGCCCGCCGGCTCCGGCTGACGGGCTTTTCTCGTTTCTGTGGCATGTTTCCGAACTCGAAATCGTTGCTGTGGGCAAGCGGCTAATGTCGATGCGTGTCGTGCCAGACTACCCTCGCGAGTCCCGTTGATGCATTTTATGTCCGCTGCGGGAGGGTAGAAATTTTCCTCGCCGGCGTTGCGCTGCCACGCTGAGTGAATCGCAACGTGCGTCAAACCGTTTTGTTTATGGGCAACAGCGGTTTTGGGAACTATTTTAGGGCGTGCTGATTGAAACGCTGTTGTCGTGCCTCATTTTGGCGCGTTTGAGATTTGTCGAGCCATTGCTACCGACGCTGGTGAGAAAGTCTCCCTAAGGCGAAGGCCGGACATAAAAAGGTGTTCGACAGCTGCCTCTCTCGCTGTTGGATTTTCCGGGAGAACGTTATGAGCAGCGCTGATGATCCCGCTATAGAACGACGTGCTTATCCTCGCAGGGCCGTCTTAAAGGACGGAATTATCGTCGCTGACAACGTGAACATTGCCTGCTCTATCAGGAACCAGCACCTGCACGGAGCAGAGTTACGAGTTGATCCGGGCGTCATTATTCCTGACAGGTTCGTTCTCCATGTCCCGGCGGATGACATCTCATATCGTGCAGTGGTTCGGTGGCGAAGAAATGAGCGCCTCGGGGTGCAAATCTATTGAACGACCGGAATAACGCCGGTTGTGACCAAGCAGCCCGGGGGAGCGCCGGTCGGAGATCGATTTACTTGTCGTCCGGAACGCGAGGCGTGTAGGCGCTCACAGTTAAGTCGAATTGCATGGCGGGTCGCGCATTGCGCCCGAGCCTATCGAACTGATGGTCTTCGGGGCTACGCCTGTTCGAAGCTTCGCCGTTTAGACACGAATGCCGAGCAGATCTTCGTACCGCACCGCCGCGCACTCTGGTGAACGACTATTTGGCGCTTTTTTGGGGAGTCGCGACGGGCGGCTGGTCACGACGTTCTCGTTGCATCGAAGGCCCACTTTCCTATCGCGCCACCGCCGTAACAGACCAAGTGGATATGGTTCTCGTCAACCAGGTTCAAGTCACACTGCGTGGCTGGCGGACTTCCTCCATGTTCAACGGAGGTGTGGCCCTTTCGCCCACTATAGGTCCCGTAAGCCGCGCCATCCACGTAGATCGTTCCGGATTTCATGGAATACGTTGACTCGCCGTCGGACCAGGTTCCGTCAAAGCCATGTGCCGCCGACGAGCCATGTTCGTCCTGTCCGTTGCCTGCGTCGCCTTCGCAAACCTCACATTGCCGCACTGACAGGCTGACGGTCTTGCTCTTGTCGAAGACTGTGACGGCTTCCAGAGATACCCCTCCTCGGAACACGGAAATGTAAGGCGTATTGTCGATATCGAAAGTAACTTTAGCGCATTCGGCCGTGTCGGCCCTCACAGTTGCCATCGACTGCTTCTTGTTGAACGACAGGGATGCGGTGCAGCTGCCGATGACTTTTGTGCAGTCGCAGTCGGGTGTCTGGGAATATGCTTGCTCCGCGCGGACGACACCAACTGCTACGGCAATGCCCACGGCGATCCAAATTGTGCGTAGTGACATGATCTCTCCCAAACGCACCTGAAGGATCAAACAGCGCCGAACGTCGGTAAAGAGCGACAGGATGTCGCGATGTCACGACTCGTGCCCCCGCACAAAGAATGCCCATGAGTGCTGGTCCATCCTGATGACCGCAGGACGGCACTCCAACATGTAATGCGGCGTGGGGACCGCTTACCGCAATTGAACCATCAATGTTTGAGGGAGTCCGCACCACCCGAGATGCGTCGGTTATATTCTGCAGCCGCTTCTGCGGTCTCAAAGGCAACCGCTGTAATTCTGCCTTTTACAAAAGCCACCGCCAAGAATGGAAATCCAGTGACCGGCGGCGGATAGACCGCGTAGGTTGGCGTTTTCATCCGGTCACACCTCTGCTGTCTCGGCCAACACAACCCGGCAACCGCCTCATGGTTCCAGACAGAAATGAGCACGAGCGTTTTACGCCCATCGCTTCAATGCCGGGACGGGACAGGCAGGGCTGAGCCACGTCGCAAACAACGTGGCGCCACAAGAGCCGTCCAGTGCGTGAAAGCCAATCCCCTCGGATCGCCGGCCGTGACGTCGCAGGGATCGCGCCTCCGGAACGGGATTGGCAAAAGTCAGCCTGCTATCCGACCGCTTTCGGTTGTGCCAATCAGCCAAACATCCGAAGGCGCGGCAGTTCTGACCCGCCGGTCATCCTGGCAGCCAGGCGGCCCCAACGCGTCCGGAAATTTCGACCTCAACCGATCGCTCCTTCGATCTCGTCGCGATCGGGTTCAAACCAGCTCATCGTGCTGCCGTCTGCGTGCGTCACCCTGATCCATTCGCCGATATCGGGCTCGTCGCCGAACGGGATCGTTACTAGCCCCCACGTCTTCGCGGCCGCGACAACGTCATCGGCCTGAACCTCCGCGCGCTCTACGGCTTTGCCGTCGCGTATCAACTCGACGGTGAAAATCATCTGGCGGCCTTCCTCCGGCCGCAATCATATTCCCAATCCAAGAGAAAGGAAAATCCACGGTTGTCTCGGTGAACGAGTTGCCGCGTGCGTGTGGGCAACCGAAAGAGCGGAGCGGCGCCGCGACAAGCGGAGCCCTCGTATATACTGGCTCTGCGATACGTGGCCGCGACGGCTTTACCGCCGGTAGGGGTACTCAGGTCGGATAATCATGTCGAACTGGCTTTCGCGGCGCTGCTGGCGAAACTTTTTCCGTATCGGGAAGTTCATGGAACAAGCTACCGCTGTGGTAGCCTTAACCGGAGGATTTTTCTATGAACTCCAAGATGCTCACCATGGGCGTATTCGCGCTCGCCATGGTCACTGGACAGGCGCTTGCAGGCAGTGGCACCGGCACGTCCGCGCTTGATGATCCGGCGAAGATGTCGCCGTTCTTCACCGATGCCGGTATGAAGACTATGAAATCCGAGGCGGAGTTCAAAGCTGCCTGGATGGCAATGAAGGAAGAAGATCGTGCAGGCCTCATGAAGGAATGCGGCGACGAGGCCATTGCCAAGTCGCACGACAATTTCTGCAAGATGACCAAGCAACTCGGCGGAGCAAACTGACAGTGGTTGTACGCCGCTCCCGAAAGGTGGCGGTCTGGCCTTGGGTGCCTCAGCCGATCTGACAACTAGGAGCCCGTCACCGCCGCGGCAGTGGCGGGCTTTGCATTGCTTTGGGGCTCACAAATTCGATCTGCGACAGGATACCAAAGTGGCCGCTGCAACCTTTTGAGACTCGATGGTCCAAGCAATGGCCGGCTCAGTCTTCTTGCCAAGAGCCTGCGAGCCGCCATTCCCAACAGTATTGTGGTTTGAACCTTATATCCGGTCGAAATCGGCGAGCCCGAGCTGTCTTCGCTGGCCCTCGGCAGCAGGCGAAAACGTCACGCTACCCATACTTGCTCTTGCTGGCCGGGCGACAAGAAAGGCCCGCCGCGTGAAGCAACGGGCCTCTCGGGAAGGCATAGGTGGGTTTATAGCCTCGCCCTCCATGCGGGTTTTGCCTCAATCGCAAGAAAGCTGTCAACGCCCGGTGGACGCGGCTGTTGGACCGCCAGATTCGGGGCGCCGCTCCCCTTGTGCATCTCTTGAGGGAAAAAATCGCCAACCCCATGTCGCGGTCGGGCGCCTACCGTTACGGTTCCGCCAATTCGGTGTCCGCTTCGAACTTGGCGGACCTGACCTCGTTGGTTCACGGCCAGCGATTTGGGGCTGGATTGACAAAATTTTCCGGCTCGAACAGATTCTATTCGAGGGAACAAAGCGAGGGTACCATATGAAGAAGACATACCAAAAGCCGGTCCTGATCAAGCGCCAGCGACTGCCGACAATCACCGCGCAGCTCATCCCTGTGTCGCCGACGAACAACCAAGCCTGATCGGCTCCAAGAGCAGTCTATCAAGCCCGCTGGCTCGCGCAGGCGGGGTTTTGTGTCGGCAAGACTGGTACCAAGCCTCTGGCAGGCTTCTGTTCACAGCTTGGGGCTTGTGGGCGCCGACGGCGCGACTACTCGACATGGACTTGGAGGATCGCTGCGAGATCCTGGAAGGTAACATCGATCCGGCGAGCAAATACCGCCGAGGCAGGTCATATCCAGCGAAGCCAAGCCAAACTACCACCCGACACGCGAAGCCGGCATTGAGGCGCGGTGTCGAAGCGACCCGATAGCGAATATCGCAGCGGCTGGTCAGGCAATTGCCTGAAGATCAAAATGCGGTCGAGGAATTCGAGATGCTGGGATGTCGCCCGCGAGCCGGGCAAGCCGGTGCTCACGTTCATGGCGCATCGAAAGACGAGTAAGTATACCGTTCCCGCCCCTTAAAATTCGCGCGGCGCTGTCGGCGATCGGTGTTGGAAGCGCGCAGGAGCATGCAGGACCCGCCAACAGGTCAAGGCGTCGATCATCCGTCAGGTGAAGTGCTTGCACGGCGCAGAAGATTTGCGGCACGCTGCGCCACAGGACATCCGGGAGGAGAATCATGCCGATAAGGACAAGGGCGAATGAAGCCGGTATTTTTGATCCAGCGGAACTGGCGTTGCTCGCCAGGGTCTTCGAGCAATTGCGGCTCGACAACCAATCCCCGGATGCCCGTGACGCGATCGCTTCCCGGATCATCGCCAATTACATGGCGGGCATCCGGGACGAGGCGGAATTGCTCTCCCTTTCAAGGCAGCCACTGGGGCGCTAGCAGGAGGAAGACGATGGCGGTCGCCAAGAAGGATCAGGAACGCGCGAATTATGCCTGGATGTATGGGGTACAGGCGCGCAAGGACGGTAGGGAGCGCGTCGTGCCCGACTTCTGGCGGGAGCACGCCGAGGCCTGGCTGCAGGGCTTCGACGGTGTGGCCTTGGACGGCGCTGACAAACCCAAGGCTGTTGGCGCTGAGATGGAAGCAGAGGTCGATGATGCGGCCGTGGCCCGCGGCGGAACCTAAGCCGACGATCGAGCTTAAGCTTGATGAGCACACGCGGGATAACCTTTCTCGACAAATGGATCGCCGACAATCTGCCAGAAACGGCCGCCGCCGACGTCATCTCGGTCGATAATCTGACCAACCGCCTGATCGCAGATGCCAAGGCGGCTGGCATCAAGCGCGACGAGATCGACGAAGAAGTCGACAGTCTCTATCGAACAATCCTCGATGCCATCGTGCACTATGATGCGGGCCTGCCGGAATGATCACCTAGACGACAGCGGGCGGAGGAGGGGGTGCGGACCTATAGAGTAGAGGTTGTCGCCGCAATGATGGTGGTATCGACAACTCAGATTCCGGCCATCCTTCCGTTCAAGGCGGCGGAGCAAGCAACGGGGCGGCCGGTGACACTCCGAAGGAGCGAACAGGAATGGATTCGGGTCACGGAGTTGAGTGGCGAAAAGCGCAGCTTCGCGTATGTCGTTCGTCGCCGTTGAGTAGTTTTCATCTTTTCAGGGTGCCTGCTTAAGGCCGCTCCCGCGGCATTTTGAGCAGATGACGGTCGATCCCCTGCAGCCCTCGCGATGCACCCCGTGGGGACAGCATGTGCCGTTTGAAGCCAGCCATTTCTCGCAATTGAAAACCTTGCCAGCGCCGAGACATAGCCGACATTGATGCTTCCTGAATTCTGACAAACTCACCTGCCGCCCTTTGAGAACGGCAATAACGCGCTAGCCGATTTTTAGTTTCAGCTACTCCATATCCGGAACGTCGCCGGCGGTGAAAAGAACTGTTGGCGGCCCATAATCGCCCAACCCCGGGTCGGCGTCGCGGCTCCAGGCTATGACTCCAACATGCTGGCCGGCAAGCGCCTTCGCCGCGCGGGTCGCCCGCTCTTCGCTCTGCTGGTCAGTCGGACCATAGGCCGTGAACAATTCGCCATCGTCGCCGCGATCAAACGCCACGACAACGATCAGTTTCGGTTTCTTCTGGCTGGGAAGGACATGGTCTGACATCGGTGCTCCTATAGGTAGATGTCGCCGGCGGCACGGTGCTCGAAGCAAAACCAGTGCGATTACCTTTGGAGTCTGGCGAAGCCCCAACCGGCGACCTTCCCGCATGCGTTGTGCTCACAGGTGTGACCAAGCACGCTGGTGCGGTCGCGTTGCGCCTGCGTCATGCCTTCGGCAAGTTTTATCGGTTCGTCGCTCATCCGTAGCGCTTGCCAACGGACGGTGCATTCAGGGCCTCGAGTTGTTCCTGAAGGCAGCCGTTGAGGACGATCATCTCCTCGAGAACCTTCATCGTGTCGCCCTTTGTGCAAGGCGACGAATCTGTCTTCGACGGCATGCAAAGGGCCTCCTGGCGGCTGTAGGGCGCTCGTCCATTGGCGGATGGCCTCTTGGTTGGTGGTAAGATTGTAGAGATTGCACATGCTTCGCCCCTGGTGCGTAGGATCTCTGGGACACTGAGCGGGCCGCGATCGAGGATGCGCCTGTACTCATCGGTGCGACGTCAGACGCCACGTATTTTGCCATTCTCCCGGTCGCGTTTAGGAACGAAGATCTGTTCAGAGAAATGGTCGCAAAACGCCTTAGCCGCCTCGCTGTCGGCGAAGCAATGGAGGGGTAGTTTTGGTACTTGCCGTTTTGCCAGACCGCCTGGAAATGCCTTATTTGAAATCTCATGCCGCGATCCTCACAGACTTTGGTGATCACGGTGAAGTCGCAGTCTGTGCAGATGTCATCCGGCAAGACGACCTGGTGCGGCCAATCCAGGTCGATGACCGAGGACGCCGGGATGCTGCGGCCGCGCTGGACCATCAGTGCGAAGTCGTTTTCTCTGTTGCCGCCTCGAGCGCATTGATGGCGTCATAGACGGCTTGGCGCTTCGGTTCGATCGGCTCAGCAGGGTGGAACCCAGAAAGCTCCAGGGTGGTGAAGGCAATTGTCAGTGCGGCAATTAGATCTCGGGGGTTGTCGAGATCGACGGCGAGTGCATCAGCCAACATCCCGATTTCAGAATTCATGAACTCGCCTCCGCCGTTTTCCGCTTCGGTAAGAGCGCGGAGTTTTGCCAAAGCGGTGTCACGATCGGCAAGTTGTGCGTCAGGGTTCACCAGCAATTCCAAACCAACCGCTCTCAACCTCTTTTCCTCGGGCCAACCTTCGCAGCATGCTTGCAGCGCTGCCTTGTTGGCTTCGTACCAGACATCGGCAGCGGCATACTCTACTTCCGACGGCTCCTGGTCCGCAGGGAAGCCCATCTCATCCCACCCTTCGATCGCAAACGCGCCGTCGGCGGCCTGCTCGGCCGTCATTCCAGCACGGTCGAGTACGGCCCTCGCTGCCTCTACTCCCCGCTGAATCTCCTCGGGTAGTGCGCCCCGAGCTCGCATGATCACGTCCATGCATGGTCTCCTGTGGCTATTTCAGGGACAGTGAACGAAAAGGGAACATGGAGTCAAGTCCGCGCTTGACGACAAAGGAATATGTTCCTTATTTCTGACGTGCATCTGAGCAGGAAGGCTATGGGAAAGCCCCAAAACGCGCCGAACGGTGAAGCTGTGTCCGAATTGGAACAAGCTGCTCAGCGCGCAATAGAGGCGGCCGGCGGCGACGCTGTGACTGCATTGCTGAAGGCGCTCGCCAGAAACGCCGAGCTTGAGCACGAGCTTGCTCTGTCGCGTGGGGCGGTCTCGAACGGCTTCTCCAGGGGCTGGCACAGGACGCGTCCATTATGACCAGAAATGATGACACCTATCGCATCGAGGTTTGGGATAGCGAGGAGGAAAAGACGCTTCTCGAAACCATCAGCCGGTCCTCGGATGTCACCGTGAGTATGGCCGCCTGGCAGGCCGCTATTCGTCGCCGGCCGGGGATGCTGCTCCACTACAACAGCCGGCACGTTATGGAAATGATCCTGACGCCGGGCGAGGTGAAGCGGGCGCTGTTTTGCATGGGTTGCGAAAGAGGGTACCCAGTTCGGCTGGAAATCCACAAACTTCCAAGCAATTGAAGGAATCTGGCAATGCACGACTTGATCGACTTCTTCCAGGCCAACGGGGCTCTGGTGATCGCCAACCCTGTAGCCTTCCTCGCTTTCGCAGTTCTTTTTGGAGGTGGAGGATTCATTGTCGGCCGTTATTTCCTGACCGAACGCATAGCGAATCTGGAGAGCCGTATTGCGCGGCGAGATGATGAAATCGCGGCGTTAAAAACACGCAAGGGCAAGACGGCAGACCCGTCACTGATCCCAATCATAGGTACCTCGGCAATTGGTGAAAACGAGGCAACCCCGCTGTTGGGAAAATGGCCTGATCGGCGTCGGCCGGGGACACTGTCAGCGCCACCGCGTCAACGTCGTGGCTAAGCTACAGCTGGTGGGGTCGATCAACTTCTGGAATTCAGACAAGGTCTCGGGAAAACTCCGCGCGAGATAGCGAACAACGGGAGCGTTATCCATCAGGCGGTTGAGATAGCCGCGTGCCGCTACAAGTTCGAGGCCCCATGGACCAAGGCGCTCGGCGGCGTTCAGGAATTCCAGGCTCAGGGCGGCCAATTCGATTTCCATCGCTGCAATGTCGCTGGCATTGATACCCGCGAACTGCATTCGCGGGACCGAAGGGGCCGCGAGCTGCGATTGCGGTGTAAGACCGACCAGCACCCTTGCCCACAGGAGCCTCACCCTGTCCAACCCGATCATCAGGCGCGTAATTTCCATCTGCCGGCCCGGCACGACCTTCCGCAGCAGGCTAAAAATCCCCGCCGGCACAGGGCCGTCCTCCAACAACTCGAGAGCATCGAGGCAAATCCCCGCAATCAGCTGTCGGTTGGTGAGCAAGGTCGGTTTCTTCCCAGTAAAGGGAAAATCGGCGCGATTGCCTCTTATTCTTTCCGCAAGCTGAGTTGGAATGGAATCAAGGCGTTCCGCCTCTATCAGCGCTCGAAACGCCACTACAGTCGTCAGTTTTCCAAAGAACGCGGCCATCTTCTCCAGGGCTTTCTGGGACGCGTTTGCCTCTCGGATGAATAACCGCATTCTTTCACATTGACAGTCATAGGTGGCACGCAGCTGGTGTGAGTAGAGCTTCTGCGGCCCCTGCAAATCGCTGGCCAGAGCGACGGCATGGCGGCTGATCTTTGCGCCCTGCGTCATGACAATGCGGGTCCCTTCAAACGAACCCGCCTCGACAACTCGACCAAAGGGTCCATCGACTGAAAAAGAAACGCATCGACGCCGGCATGGTTGTTTGCTGTCAGCATAGTTGTCCGGCGTTGCACCTGATACGTCGGGCCGATCAGGTAGTCTCGGACCGAGACATTGTCAGGATTCATTCTGATCAGTACCGAAATGTCGGCTTCGGGGAGACGCTCCTGCGAATATGCCCAATGAGGATAGCCGAAACGCTTGGGATGACAGCGCGCGATCCAGGCCGCAACGGTGAACTCGTCATTGATGCTGACGAGTTTGGTCTCGGGGTCATAGCGCGCCACCCCTCCGGCTAGGCCAATCGAGGCAATAAGGTCTTCAATGATTTCCCGGCGTCGTCGATGAAGCTGGTCGTTGATATCGAACCACCCATAGTTCGGCGGGGGGTCAAATCCGACCAGTTTGTAAACCGCGTAGAGGCTTCCGAAACGGGCTTGATAGGTGCTGACACTCACACAACCTGGTGCCGAATTGATAATATGTTCCGACAGCTTTCCTCGCTCAGCCAGCAGATTGGAAAGGTCAGCCAACATCTGCTCGTTGCTGAGGGGCGTGCGCGCATCCGCGACGGCCCTTGCGCGCAGAAACACCTTCCGGTCGAGGATCGGCTCGCAAGCCTCTTCCGCGCGAACCCATGCAGACGGCGGATTTCTCGCCCGCTTGCCATGAAGCTTTTCGGATTTTCTGTTCCATACGATGTTGCCGATGTAGCGTTCATTCGTCAGGACCGTATGCACCGTATTGCTCGTCCATGTCCGGCCCATCTCCGTAAGCACGCCCCTTTTGTTAAGCGCGCGCACGATCTCGATCCGGGATTTGCCCTTGACAAACTGGCTGAATATCCAGCGCACGACCGCAATCTCTTCCGGCGGACCGGGCACCAGCACAACCCGGTCGGATCCCAGGCCTTTGTACTGTCTGCGTTTGAGAATGAACTTCGGCTCTCCTGATTCATCCACCAGGAGCCGCCTAAGACCGTAGCCGGCGAGACCACCCCCGCAGAAACCCATTTTCACCACGCGCCTTTGACCGAGAAAGACCTTTGCCGAGAGCATGCGGCTCAACTCGGCCGCCATGCTACGCTTGATAGCCTTCAGCACGTCTGAGCCGATGGTGCCATCGTTCGCGAACTGCTCGGCGCAGAATTCGATGCGCACGCCAGCCACCTGGCAGCGGTATTCATAAGACGCACTTTCATCAATATTCTGAAAACGCCCCCAACGGCTCACGTCATAGACGACCACGGTCTCGAAATCGGCGTTCCCGCTTTCAATATCGCTCAACAGCCGTTGCAGACCGGGCCGCCCTTCGATGTTGAGTCCACTGCGACCCGGATCCTCGTAGGTGGCGACAATGTCGTACCCCATGATGTCGGCATATTCGCCGATGGCATCTCTCTGGTTGTGGATGGAATAGGTCTGAGTGTCGGTCGACATCCGCAGATATTGCGCAGCCCGGATCCTCGGCCTAGGTGCCGGACCCTTTGGAATCCCCGGGTTCCTGTCCATCGCTTGTGCACAATGTTGCGGAGCGACAGCATACCGACATTGTGCCTGTTGTTTCGTTATGCTTTCCCAAACAGTTTGTGTCGAATGGGCTGCTTCTGCGCGGCCCTGATCGGCGGCCGAGTATTTGTTCAACCAGCGAGAAACCATGTCTCATATCGTGAGCGGGAATGCCGCCGTTCCGCCGCAATGCAGCCGCACTTGGCTGGGCATCGGCCCGCGCGGCCTCAAAAGGAGGTTCTTCAGATGATTATCAAGAAAGCGATTTTGGCCGTCCTCATGACCGCGGCACTTGCGGGCTGCGAGACGCAAACCGAAGGCCAGCAGCGCGCCACCACGGGCGCCCTGCTCGGCGGCGCCGGTGGCGCTCTTGTCGGCCAGGCGATCGGCGGCAACACCAAGAGTACGGTCATCGGCGCTGCCAGCGGCGCCCTGCTCGGCGCCGTCGTCGGCTCGGCCACCACGCCGCAGCCCCGCGGCCAACAGATGTGCCGCTACCAGGACCGCTACGGCCGCATCTACACAGCACCCTGCGACGACCGCTACTACAACGGCAATTATTGAGGCCCCGCTGACGCCTTCTTTGCGAAGGCCCAGACCATCAGCGGGTATTCCTCGTCATTGCTGAGGTCTCGCCAAAGGCCGTAGGCGCGCACAGGGCCACCGATGTGGGCCCTGGCGCAGGCCTTGTTGCCCCAGCCATGCACCTTGACGTTGGCTTCGGCGAAGCCGCCCTCGACCATCAGCTGCTTCAGGCCGGCGGGCGTCCATCTGTTGTAGTCGTGCGGCCTGGCATGCACGCGAAACAGGAACGGTGTGGCCACCATCGCCCAGCCGCCAGGCCTGGTCATGGCGTGGATGTTTTGCACCGCCGCCATCGGCCGCTGAACATGTTCCAGCACCTGGTCGGCGATGACAATGGAATATTGTTCCTCGGTGCGGTCCCTGCAGATGTCGAAGGCGGGGAAATCGACCGAGCGGTAGTTGGGGCACATTGCCCGCCAATAGCGGTTCCAGCCGGGCGAGATCTCGATGACATCGGAGGCCTTGCGGTTTCCGGCTTCGAGGAAGAGCGTGAACGCCTCGATCTGGCGGATGCGCAGCCAATTGCGGGAATCGTAGCCAAGCAGGCGTTTGGCCATATGTTTTCCGCGGTTTTTCAGGGTGCCGGCAAGGCTTGTCGTCATCACATCGACCTCCACCAAAGCCCGCCGTGCCGGAGTCTGTAACACCGCCCGGTGGGCAAAAGATGACAGGACAGCTGATCTCGTTACGAGTGCCAAGACGTGATCGCCGGTGTTGTCGCCAAGGGCGTCGGCAATGGCATCCCACTCGGCGCCGTCATCGCCAGGCGCGCGGTCGCCGAATCCATGGCCGACAAATTCCTGTTCCACACCTATGGCGGCAATTCTGTCGCCTGCGCCGCTGGACGCGCGGTGCTCAAGGTGATGCGCGACGAGCGGCTGCAGGACAACGCGGCTGTAGTGGGCGGCGCGCTCATTCAAAGGCTGCAGGATCTCAAGAGAGATTTCCCGCTGATCGGCGATATAAGGGGACAAGGCTTGATGCCGCCATCGAGCTGGTCAAGAACCAAGCGACAAAAGAACCGGCCCCCGAAGCAACCCTACAGGTCTTCGAGGAAACGCGGCGTCACGGCCTCGTCGCCAGCCGTTCCGGTCCATATCGAAACGTCATCAGGATGTGCCCGCCACTTTGCCTGTCGATGGCCGATCTCGATAATGTGGTGGACAGCTTCGTCCGTAGCTTTCGGATCGTATCGACCTGACCGGTTTTGGTACGATGGGTTGGCAAGATGCTTTCTTGTCCGAACAGCCGCTGCTCATCGAATCGCGTTGCCAATAGCGTCCAACCGATGGAGTTTTGACAAGATCGCCGGCGAGGAGGGAGACTGGTGTGCGATGTAGGCGGGAAGCGGCCGGCGCGTCCGCGATTGCAATTTCTCTAGAATCTTTCAAATCGACGGCTGGCCGTTACGTCCAGCAGTGTCGGCGCCCACGCGGTCGTGCCTGAAGCTGCCGGTCCCTCCTACGGCGCCATCTCGGTGATTCACAGGAAAGGGGTTCCTGACGGCCTGCGGCCACGCGGTGGATTGCCGCGCACCAGTACATAGCCTTTTCTATGTCGATGCTCGATGCCTAAGGCGTCTGGATTCGCGAACAGGGCGGCGCCTGCGCTCCTGATCGTTATCCTTTCGCAGGTGGCACCGATCAAGTCGCCCCTGCAAAGCACCCGCCGTGGGCGTCGAGCATTTTGGTCAGACCGGCACCATCGCGCATCTCTATCGGCATTATGGCATCGATGGGCAAGACATCATGGCAGCGGTGCAATCGGTTTCAGTCGGCCGGCCACTGAGGCACCTTGGCTCCGCCGCCTGACGATCCGCCAGCATCGCCTGGTTGCCGGCTCGTTCGGTCGAGCGCCGTCAATACCGGAATTCCTTGAGGGTGGTCGCCAATCGTCCGCGCCATCTTCCCGCGTGGCGAGAGAGCGTGGGGGAGATGAAAAAATGGCTGAGGCCGGCAATCTCATGAGCGGTGACGCGCCGCGGCCGTCGGTTGGGACGGCAGCGGCCATTGCACATCACGGCGAACTCATCCAGGGCGTCTTCAAGGATGATGGCGGGCGCCTTCATCGCGGGCTCGTGACACTGCCTATTGCCGGCTTGAGATCGGAGGCGAGCTTTGTCAGGAGCGATGGCGATGCGGTCGTTGTTCACCCCGATCACAAGGTCAAGGCAGCGGCAGCCGCGCGGCTTACGCTCGATTTCTTGAACGTCGCCGGCGGTGGCGAGCTGACGCTTCAAAGCTCAATTTCCGTGGGGCACGGCTATGGCTCATCGACGGCTGACGTCGTTGCTTCCATTCGCGCTGTCGCCGCGGCCGTCAACGTTCAGATGCGGCCCTCGAGCGTCGGGCGTCTGGCCGTCGCCGCCGAGCGTGCCAGCGATGCGATCGCGTTCGATGAACACGCGGTGCTCTTCGCGCAACGGGAAGGCACGGTGATCGAGAATTTCGGTGGCTCCCTGCCGCCGCTGCTTCTGATCGGCTTCAAGACAAATGGCGGCGTCCCGGTCGATACATTGCAGCTTCCTCCCGCACGCTACGACAGTGCCGAGATCCAGGAATTCGGCGTGCTCCGGGCTCTGGTGGCGCGGGCGATTCGCCTTCAGGATCCCTACCTTCTTGGACGCGCCGCCTCGGCCAGTGCCCTGATCAGTCAACGACATTTGCCGAAACAAGGCTTCGGCGATATCGCCGATATAGCCAGGCGAGCCGGGGCATGCGGAGTGCAAGTCGCTCATAGCGGCTCGTTGTTCGGCCTGATCTTCGATCTTTTCACATCGAATCTGAAGCGACGGGCGGCGCTCGTCGCGCAGCAGATAAGACGTGCCGGCTTCAAGGATGTCGAAGTCCATCTGGTCAATGCGGAGGGCTGGACATGGTGACCCTCGACGTGGACTATTTCAGGGACCTTGAGACACCGCGCCTTGCCGTGCTGGCGCCAAATCTCGTGGCCGCGGCTTTTCCGCTGATGAAACTGATGCCGGCCCGTTTCATTCTGGATCGGGCAGCGTCGAGTGGCGAACTGAAGGCAGGTTCTCATATTGTCGAGACCACGTCCGGCACGTTCGGAATGGCGGTGGCGCTGCTCGCGGCGGCGCGAGGTTATCGCCTTACGCTTGTCACTGCTTCAACGCTTATCGATGCCAAATACAAAGCCCGCCTAGAGCGCATCGGCGCCACGGTCATCGCACTTGACGATCCGCGCGGCGACGGCAATCAGCCCGGCCGGCTGGAGCGCCTCCAGGAAATCCTGGACAAGGAGCCGGATGGTTTCTGGACCCGACAATACGACAGTCCGGGCAATTGGCTCGCCTATGCGCGGTTGGCTGAACTCTTCATCCGCGCAATGGGCAGAGTTGACTGCCTGGTCGGCTGCGTCGGTACGGGCGGCTCGCTATGCGGCACCGCTTCCTTTTTGCGAACTGTCTTTCCGCATCTGACGGTGTTTGCCGTCGATACCCATCGCAGCATTCTGTTCGGGCAGCCGGTCGGCAAACGTATGCTGCGGGGCCTGGGCAACAGCGTTTTACCGAAAAATGTCAGGCATGAGCTTGTCGACGAGATCCATTGGGTTGGCGCCTACCCGGCGTATATGACCGCGCACCGTTTGCTGCGCGGGCACGGCCTCTTCATGGGGCCGACAAGCGGCGCCGCCGCCTTGGTGGCGCAATGGGTCGCAACGACCCTTCCGGATGCGCAAGTGGCGGTCATCATGCCTGACGAAGGCCATCGCCATGCCGAGACTGTCTACAATGACGACTGGCTTGCGGCTCTGCCTGGCTGGCCCTGCAAGGAACTGTCCGAGCCAAGGACACTGACGACAATCGCGCCGGCCGCGGAGACGCAATGGACGCGTTTTCTTTGGTTTCGTCGCAGTCTCGACGATGTGCTGAAAACGGGCGGAGCAGGCGAAGTGCCACCGGCTGTTGGCGCGGCGGAAAATCTATGAAGCGAGATCCAGCCCTTTTTCGTCGAGCCAGCGCCAGGCGTCGTCCGTCGTCTGGAAGATCCGATCGTGCTCGTTCGATCCAGCGGACCGATCGAGATCCTTGAGACCGCTGGCTGTCACGATGGCCACGACCCGGTCTGTGGTTGCGATGATACCTTGGTCTTTCAATTTCGATATGGCGATCAGCGGCGTGACCGACGCCAGTTCGGCAAAGATCCCTTCGTCCCGCGCAAGGCGTTCCTGCATCGCAATCAGGCCGTGATTGCTGACGGGGACGGCGTGCCCGCCGGACTCCCGAAGAGCCTTCAGCGCCTGAAAGGTGCTGCGCGGCGTGCCGATCGATACGGCAAGGCTGTCGAAGAGCATCTTGCGTTCGCTCAACGCATCGGCGCCGCTGGCCAGAGCGTCCGCCAGCGACCCATGTACCTCCGCCGCGACGAGACGAGGCAGGCGCGTGATCGCCCCTTGCGCGAACAGCTCGCAAAAGCCAGCCCACACGCCGGACAACGCATCGCCATAGCAGACCGGCAGGACGCACCAGTCTGGCGCCGTCCCGTTTGATTGCTCGACGATCTCGTAGGCGATGGTCTTGTAGCCCTCGATGCCGAGTGGATGGCTGCCGACGACCGGACCGTGATAGGGCGAGGCGATGAACCAGTCGTAGCGGGCAGCCGCCTGTTCAAGCAGCGACCATCGGTCCATCTTGCTGACCAAGGGCAGCACCGTCGCGCCATATTTGCGGATCTGGGCCAGCATCGCGCCTGCCGATCCCGCGAAAGTGGTGACGACGCATTTCAACCCGGCTTGGGCTGCGTAGGCCGCCAGCGAAGCGCCGGCGTTTCCCGATGAGGCGGTCGCGACGATTTTAGCACCACGCGCGCGCGCCACGCTGACCGCAATGGTCGAGAAGCGATCCTTATGCGACCAGGTCGGGTTTCGGCCTTCGTCCTTGATTGCGAGGTTAGACACGCCGACAAACGCGCCGATGCGCGGCGCGGCAAGCAAGGGCGTCAGACCCTCGCCGAGGCTCACCGCCGCCGCTTCTGCGCAAGGCAGCATATGCGCAAAACGCCACAGCGAGCGCGAGCTGGTGGCGCCGGCTAAAGGGTGAGGCTGTGGAACTGCATAGATCGGCCGAAGATTTGCTGGCGCGGCGTCTTGGCACCGCGCGCATCCTTTGGAGTCGATCGTGACGTTGGCGGGGTAGGAAGCGCCGCATCTGATGCAGGCGAATTCCAGAACCCGGCTTTTGTCCATCTCCAGACGGCTGATCTCGCCTGGGGAATGCGCGGACATGTCGTGCGCGAGGTCGCGAGACGGCCGGCTCGTCATGGCAATTCCTTGTCCAGGAAACGATGAATTCGCTGGTTGTTTCAAACAGCCAACAGCGCGGCTGTCAATGCGGAATGTGCACTATAGTGTGTCGCACCATAGTGCGCGCCGTAGCATCCGTTGTTTGATGAAACTTCGCGGCGTTTTTGGCCTGAACGTGCAGCGGCTTCGCAGAGAAAGAAAACTCTCTCAGGAGCAGTTGTCTTTCGCTTCGGGCCGCACGCGGGCCTATATCAGCAGCGTCGAGGCCGGACGGCGCAACGCCACGCTGGATACAGTCGAAATTTTGGCCAAGGCGTTGAATGTCGAGCCGCAAGAGTTGGTTTCGGCAAGCCAGGCAAGTAGGCGCGCTATTCGGGTGACGAAGCCGGCGGCTTCAAAGTCGAACGAATGAAGTCAAGCGTCCTCAATGCTGTATTGGTCCGATTTTCACTTATCTCGTCTTTGTGATGGGCGATTGACTCCTTTAGTGTACATTCGATGCACGTCCCATTGAAGATGGCGTCTCGACACTCATAGGTTGTTGCGTGGGGTAGGGCCTGACTGTGGTTGAGGTCTGCCGATGGAGAACGAAACCGTTATCGACCTTTTTGCGGCGATCTCGAGGATCGACACTGCGCGGTCGGCTGACGCAATCCTTCAAGAGTTTCGCGCGGCGATGGCGCGCTACGGATTGCGCAATTTTCTGATCACCGGACTGCCCGTGCCGCACGACACGGACTGGCGGCGCGAGATTCTGGGTGATGGATGGCCTCCTGAATGGCATCGTCGCTACGTCACCGAGGCGCATTTTCTGCATGATCCTTGTGTCGCCCAGTGCCGGCACTCGCCAGAGCCTTTCCGATGGGGTGAACTGCCGGCCGCAAGGCTGGTTGCACGCGCGAAGCTGGTGATGGATGAGGCGGCCGAGTTCGGGATGAAAGAAGGTATCTGCGTCCCAATTCATGTCCCATTGGCCGGGCCAGGCGTCGTCACGGCCGCGAGTGACCGGATGGAAGTTCCGCCAAGCGCAGTCCCCTTTATCGAGACGCTTTGCGTGCATACCTTTCGCAGCCTCTCGGGACTGGGAACACCCGCCGATACCGATGAGCCCACGCCCTTGACGGCGCGCGAGCGTGAACTCCTGGAGTGGAGCGCACAAGGCAAATCCACCGACGACATCGCTTGTATCCTCGGCGTCACCAGGAACACGGTCGAAAGTCATCAGCGCAACATCCGAGGAAAGCTCGACGCGATCAACGTCGCGCATGCCATCGTCAAGGCGCTGCGACGGCAGGAAATCCAGATTTAGCAATACCTGAATACCGTCATACGTACGACAAGCCCGTTTTACTACGACCCTGCGCCTGGAGGCGTCATGGTTCGTATGCATTTGGTCACTTGGGATAACAGGAAGCACTACAGGAAAGTTCTGGAGCGCTACTTTCGCATAAGGTACGACATTTACGTCAAGCAAAGGCGATGGCGCGCCGTCGGCCGGCCCATCAACATCGAGATCGACGCTTTCGACAACGAGCATGCAATCTATGTTCTGGCGCTTGACACCAACGGCAAGATCGTTGGCGGCTCCCGTCTCGTGCCGACGCTGCAGCCGCATCTCATGAGCGAGGTGTTCCCGGTTCTCGCCGGCGGCAGGCCTCCGAGAGCGGCCGAGATTTTCGAATGGACGCGCTTCTTCGTCGTTCCATCGCTTCGCACGCAAGGCGCCTCGTCACCGATCGCCGGCTTTGTTCTCTGCGGTCTGCTTGAGACCGCGCAAAGCCTGGGGATTCGACAGATCAGCGTGGTGTGCGAGACGTTCTGGCCAAAACGCCTGCGCGCCCTTGGCTGGACGCTGACCGAGCTCGGTGAAGTTCTCGAACATCCCGACGGCGACATCATCGCGCTGCTGATCGATGTCACGCCCGAGGCTGTTGAACAGACACGCCGCGCTTACGGCATCAGCGGCGTCATACTCGCGGACAAGATCTAGGCTCATAACCAGGCATTTGCGGAAAGTCCGCGAGGCGTCGATCGTCAGGTATATTGTCATCGCGCCTATTTGCGCGGTAGTCAGCCTTATGATGCGTCGAACCCGGTTGATGGACTCATGAAGCCGCTGGTCCTGATCTCCTCGAAGGATCCGGATTTTTTCCTGGTTTTCGGGCACATACTTTCCGTAGCTGGCTTCGAAATACGGCTGATCACGGGAGACCGGGAAATCGCACGCGCCATCGAGGCGGCAGCCCCGCTTGCCGTGGTCATCGACTGCCATCCAGGCGACCGTGCAGTGGTCAAGCAGTGCGCCTGGCTGAAGTCTGCCGCCGCAACCAAAGGGACTCCGGTCGCAAGCCTGGTTGCCCCGCGTTCGGGCAAGCTGCATCTCGATTTGATCAAGGCTGGCGTCGACGAGGTATTTGCCCGGCCGTTCGCCCCCGAACAGCTCCTGGCCTGGCTGCATGGCAAGGCGGGCCTTGCGAAGCTATCGCGCGAAACGGACTCGGGTGAGTTGGTTCAGGGCGACTTCCGGCTGGAGCGACAGACCCATCGGACATTCTTCAGGCAAAGAGAAATCGTCATGCCACCGATCGAGTTCAAGCTTCTGCGCAGCCTCTTGGCGCAACCTGGCAAGGTCTTCAGCCGCGAGGAACTGGTCGCCACCGCATGGCCTGAACATGCCGCCGCAACCGACGTGCGGGGGGTCGACGTCCATATAGCCAGGCTGCGCAAAAGGCTTCGGGCATCCGTGGGAAGCGATGTGATCCGAACTGTCCGCTCAGCCGGCTACGCATTCGCCCCGGAGTGGTAACCTGCTCGGCGCTTCCTTCAATCGGCGCGCGCGTGCGCGCCGATTGCCGGCACGCCGGGACCGCACGCATCGACGCTCAATGGCTCAGGATGGTATCCAGGAAAAGCCGGGCGCGGGGGTGAGCGGCGGCTGAGAAAAAGTCTTTGGAAGTGGCCTGCTCGACGATGCGGCCTTCGTCCATGAAAACGATTTCATCCGCGACTTCGCGTGCGAAACCCATTTCATGGGTCACGCAGACCATGGTCACGCCGCTTCCCGCCAGCGCGATCATGACGTCCAAGACTTCCTTGATCATTTCCGGGTCGAGCGCCGAGGTGGGTTCGTCGAACAGCATGATGCGCGGATTGAGGCAAAGCGCGCGCGCGATCGCCACCCTTTGTTGTTGACCGCCCGAGAGCTGGGCCGGGTAGGCCTGCGCCTTTTCGGGGATGCGCACCGCTGTCAGATGCTGCATGGCGATCTCTTCGGCCTCACGCGCCGGTTTCAAGAGAACCCTGCGCAGCGCCAGCGTGCAGTTGGCAAGCACGGTGAGGTGAGGGAACAGATTGAAGCTCTGAAACACCATGCCTGTCTGCCGGCGGGCCTTTGCAGCAGCGCGGGCATCCTTTCCCAGAGTTGCCGCTTCGAACTGGATCGTTCCCTTCTGGAAAGGCTCGAGACCGTTGATGCAGCGGATCAAGGTCGACTTGCCGGAGCCGGACGGTCCGCAAACGACGATGCGCGCGCCCGCTCCAACCGTCAGATCGATGTCTTTCAAAACCTGCAGGGAACCGAACCATTTGTTGAGGCCGTCGATCCGCACATGAGGGATGGATTGAACGGCCGGCACTGGATGTGGGGCTTGAGCGAGCATCAGCGACGTCCAGCTGCAAGCAGGCGCTGCTCGATGCGCTTCACGCCATAAGCAACGATCAGCGCCAGGGCGAGAAACAGAATGCCGGCCACGGTCAGCGGCTCTGCGTAGCGATAGGTTTCGGACGCGATATCGAAGGCGCGTCCGAGCATTTCGGGCACGGCCAGGATCGCGAGATAGGGCGTCGCCTTGAGGATCGAAACAACATAGTTGCCCAATGGGGCGGCGATGTTGCGCAACATCTGCGGCGCGATGACGAAAACGACCGTGTCGCGGCGTGTGAGCGACAACGCTCTGGCTGCTTCCTGCTGGCCCTTCGGGATCGCGTCGATGCCCGCTTTGAACACCTCCGCCAGATAACCGCTGTAATAGAGACTCAGCCCCAATACGCCGACCGTCATGGCGCCAAGCCGGACTCCGTAGAAGGGCAGCACAAAATACAGGAAATAGAGCCAGGCCAGAACCGGCGTCGAGCGGATGAAGTCGATCAGGAAGCGGACGGCGAGGCCAGGCGCACCGCCGCTGCGGCGGAGCATTTCGAAAGTGAAGCCGAGTGCGGAAGCCCCGATACAGCTCAAGACCGTTGCGAGCAGGGTGGTCCCGATCGCCCCGATGATCGTCGGGATGGTCGATAGTGCGAAGTCGAAGTTAAATCCCACGCGGCGTTCCTCTTTCAGGATTGACCCGCGCCTCGAGCCAGCGGCCGGCAAGCGCGATCGGATAACACACGACGAAGAAGGCCAGCAGCAGCGCCGAATAGATCGCGACCGGGTCGTATTCGGTCTGCGCGATCTCCTTGGCCCGGAAGGTCATGTCCGTCAGCGTGACCAGCGAGACGAGGGAAGTCGCCTTGACGAGCTGGATAAGGTTGTTGACGAAGGTGGGGCTCATGGCGACCAAAGCCTGCGGCAGTTCGATCAGAAACAGGATCGCCGGGCGCGAGAGGCCGAGCGCCATGCCCGCCTCGCGTTGGCCGGCCGGAAGAGATTGCAGCCCGGCGCGAACCGCCTGGCTGGCATAGCCGCCGGCGTTGAGGCCGAGCACCAATGCACTGACGGTCAGCGCCGATAGAGTGATCCCCATCACTGGCAGCACGTAATAAAAAATGAAGAGCAGGACGACGACCGCTGAGCTGCGCCAGAATTCGATCACGGCGGTAACCAGAAAGCGGGTGATGCCGGTGGTCAGAAACTGCGCGACGCCGAAGACGAGCGCGAAGGGGACCGCAAAGACCAGGCCATAGGCGGTGACCTCAGCGGTGATGCCCAGCCCTTGCAGAATGCCCAGCCAGATGTCGAGCATGCTCACGGGGTCCCACCACTCTTCGCGGAAAGGGGAGGCGACGATGTCGGTATCGTCTCGGCGTGTCTGAGAAAGGCGGCCTTGCGCTCAGAAATCGCGCCCTCCGGACCGGACCTCATGGCAATCCTCCGCGCCTTGAAAAGAACGATCGCCTGTAGGGGCAAGCCATCGATGGCTCTCTCATAAACCGCGTCGGAGTCAGATGTCAATAAACATGTACATATTATTGCTAAAGTTCATATAATAACGCTACGGCCGTCGACATCGCCGTTGGCCGGTCATTGCACGCTACGCTACGATGACGGCTGAAACCTGTTGAATCGGACCGCTCCAGGGCTCTTTTGATCGTCCCCGACCGGAGCGATGTTCGACGTGTTCCCGGTCCAAACGGGGACAGGATGGCTATGGCGCACAACGATACCGAAGGACGCGCGCGCAGCTCGCGTATGCTGCGCACCGCGCTCGGACCCGCCATCGCCCGGTTTCTCGACGACCCCGCGATCATCGAGGTCATGCTGAACCCGGATGGCCGCATCTGGGTGGATCGGCTTTCGGAAGGTTTGGCCGATACGGGGGAAATACTTGCGCCGGCCGCTGGTGAGCGGATTGTGCGCCTGGTCGCCCATCATGTCGGCGCCGAGGTCCATTCCCGTTCCCCGCGTGTCTCGGCCGAGTTGCCGCAGACCGGCGAGCGTTTCGAGGGCCTGCTGCCGCCTGTCGTCGCAGCGCCTGCCTTCGCGATCCGCAAGCCCGCCGTGGCCGTGTTCACGCTCGATGACTATGTCGCGGCGGGCATTATGTCGGCCGGTCAGGCCGCGATCTTGCGCGCCGCGGTTGCCGGGCGCGCCAACATCCTTGTCGCCGGCGGCACGTCGACCGGCAAGACCACCCTCACCAACGCGCTGCTCGAAGAGGTGGCGAAGGGAACGGACCGGGTTGTTATCATCGAGGACACCCGCGAACTGCAGTGCGCCGCGCCCAACCTTGTCGCAATGCGAACCAAGGACGGTGTCGTCACACTCGCCGACCTGGTTCGCTCTTCGCTGCGCCTGCGGCCCGATCGCATTCCCATCGGCGAGGTGCGCGGCTCGGAAGCCCTGGATCTCTTGAAGGCATGGGGAACCGGGCACCCCGGCGGTATCGGCACCCTTCATGCGGGCTCCGGCATGGGCGCCCTGCGCCGCCTCGAGCAGCTTATCCAGGAAGCCGTCATCACTGTCCCGCGTGCGTTGATCGCCGACACGATCGGCCTCGTCGCCGTCCTCGCCGGACGTGGCGCCGCGCGACGCCTGATCGAGCTCGTCCGGGTCGAGGGTCTCGGCACCGATGGCGATTATCGCATTGTTGAAGCCACGCCGATCAACCCGGGAGAAACTCCATGATCCGCCGCCTTGCACGCCGCCACGGCCACCTGGCCGCAGCTGCCGCCGTCGCCCTTGCCGTCAATCTCCTGGTCGCGTCGAGTGCCCAGGCGTCGGGCTCCTCAATGCCGTGGGAACAGCCACTCGAAAAGATCCTGCAGTCGGTCGAGGGGCCGGTCTCCAAGATCATGGCCGTTATCATCATCATCGTCACCGGCCTGACGCTGGCCTTCGGCGACAGTTCGGGCGGCTTCAGGCGGCTGATCCAGATTGTTTTTGGCCTTTCGATCGCCTTCGCGGCGTCGAGTTTCTTCCTGTCCTTCTTCTCGTTCGGTGGCGGAGCGCTGATCTGATGAAAAGCGCTTTCGAACAGCTTGATGCAGTGCCGGGATGGACGGTGCCCGTCCACCGGGCGCTGACCGAGCAAATCCTGCTCGGCGGCGCGCCGCGCGCATTCGCGATCCTGAATGGCACGCTGGCGGGCGCGGTCGGCCTTGGGCTGCGGCTGTGGCTGGCCGGCCTCCTCATCTGGGCAATTGGACATCTCGCCGCGGTATGGGCCGCAAGGCGCGATCCGCTGTTTTTCGAGGTTGGGCGCCGGCACCTGCGGCTCCCCGGACATCTGTCGGTTTGAGGGCGCCGCCATGATGAGCCTTGCCGAATACCGCCGGACCGCTGCCCGCCTTGCCGACTTCCTGCCCTGGGCAGCGCTCGTCGCGCCGGGCGTCGTGCTCAACAAGGATGGAAGTTTTCAGCGCACCGCGCGGTTTCGCGGGCCTGATCTCGATTCCGCTGTCGCGGCGGAACTGGTCGCTGTGGCATCGCGCATCAACAATGCCTTCCGTCGCCTCGGCTCGGGCTGGAGCATCTTCGTCGAAGCGCAGCGGCACGAGGCCGCTCCCTATCCCGAGAGCCAGTTCCCCAACGCGGCCTCCGGCCTCGTCGATGCCGAGCGCAAAGCCGACTTCGACGAGGCGGGGGTTCATTTCGTATCGAGCTACTTTCTCACATTGCTGTTCCTGCCGCCGCCGCAAGACGTCACCCGCGCCGAGGGGTGGCTTTATGAGGGGCGCGACCAGTCGGGCGCGGATCCGGGCGAGATCGTGCGCGCTTTTGTTGATCGCACAGAGCGCGTGCTGTCCCTGCTCGACGGGTTCATGCCGGAATGCCGCTGGCTCGATGACGGCGAGACGCTGACCTACCTGCATTCGACCGTCTCGACAAAGCGGCATCCGGTGCGCGTCCCCGAAACGCCGATCTATCTCGATGCGCTGCTGGCCGACCAGCCGCTCGCCGGCGGGCTCGAACCGCGGCTTGGCGACAAGCATCTTCGCGTGCTTTCGATTGTCGGCTTCCCGACCGCCACGACACCCGGCTTGCTCGACGACCTCAACAGGCTGGCCTTCCCCTACCGCTGGTCGACCCGCGCCATCCTTCTCGACAAGGTCGACGCTGTCCGCCTGTTGACGAGGATACGGCGGCAATGGTTTGCCAAGCGCAAGAGCATCGCCTCGATCCTGAAGGAGGTGATGACCAACGAAGCGTCAGCTCTCCTCGACACCGACGCCGCCAACAAGGCGGCGGACGCCGACGCCGCGTTGCAGGAGCTTGGCGCCGATGTGGCGGGCATGGCTTATGTCACCGCGACCGTCGCCATCTGGGATGCCGACCCGCGCGTCGCCGACGAGAAATTGCGGCTTGTAGAGAAGGTCATCCAGGGCCGCGACTTCACGGCGATTGTCGAGACCGTCAACGCCATCGACGCCTGGCTCGGCTCGTTGCCCGGGCACGCCTACGCCAATGTCCGCCAGCCTCCCATCTCAACGCTCAATCTCGCCCACATGATGCCCCTTTCTGCCGTGTGGGCGGGGCCGGAACGGGACGAGCATCTGGTCAGTCCTCCCTTGCTTTACGGCAAGACCGAAGGCTCGACCCCGTTCCGGTTGGTCCTTCATGTCGGTGATGTCGGTCATACGCTGGTCGTCGGCCCCACTGGCGCCGGCAAGTCGGTGCTGCTCGCGCTGATGGCGCTGCAGTTCTGCCGCTACCGCAACGCTCAGATCTTCGCCTTCGACTTCGGCGGCTCTATCCGCGCCGCGGCGCTCGCCATGGGTGGCGACTGGCACGATCTCGGGGGGCACCTTACCGAAGGCGTGGACGCCTCCGTCTCGCTGCAGCCACTCGCCCGGGTTCACGACACGTACGAGCGCGCCTGGGCGGCTGACTGGATCGTCTCGCTCCTGACGCGTGAGGGTATCCAGATCACCCCCGATGCAAAGGAGCATATCTGGGCGGCGTTGACGTCGCTTGCCTCGGCTCCCGTCGAGGAGCGCACCATCACCGGGCTCAGCGTCCTTCTGCAAGCCAGTGACTTGAAGCAGGCATTGCGCCCGTACTGTGTCGGAGGCGCGCACGGCCGATTGCTCGACGCCGAGTCCGAACACCTCGGCCAGGCATCCGTGCAGGCGTTCGAGATCGAGGGTCTGGTTGGCACGCAGGCCGCGCCGGCGGTCCTGTCCTATCTGTTTCATCGCATCGGCGACCGGCTCGACGGGCGGCCAACGCTGCTCATCATCGACGAAGGCTGGCTTGCCCTTGACGACGAGGGGTTTGCCGGGCAGTTGCGCGAATGGTTGAAGACGCTGCGCAAGAAGAACGCCAGCGTCGTCTTCGCCACCCAGTCGCTTGCCGATATCGACAATTCGGCGATCGCGCCGGCGATCATCGAAAGCTGTCCAACCCGGTTGCTGTTGCCCAACGAGCGCGCGATTGAGACGCAAATCACCGCCATCTATCGACGCTTCGGCCTGAACGACCGCCAGATCGAAATCCTGGCGCGAGCAACACCCAAGCGCGATTACTACTGCCAGTCCCGTCGCGGCAACCGTCTGTTCGAGCTCGGCCTGTCGGAAGTCGGGCTGGCACTTTGCGCGGCGTCCGCGAAGAGCGATCAGGCGCTGATCGGCAGCATCATCGCCGACCATGGCCGCGACGGCTTCCTGGCGGCCTGGCTGCGTGCCCGCGGCGTCGGCTGGGCTGCCGACCTTATTCCTGACCTGACCCCTGCCGAAGCTGAAAAGGATCCTCAATCATGACTGTTCGTCAAAACCGCCCGCGCGCCATTTTTCTGGCCGCGGCGATGCTCACCGCGCCGGTCGCTCTCTCGCCGATGATGACTGTGCCGGCTCATGCCTTCATCGTGTTTGATCCATCGAACTATTCGCAGAATGTTCTGACGGCCGCGCGTTCGCTGCAGCAGATCACAAACCAGATCACCTCGCTTCAGAACCAGGCCGAGATGCTGATCAACCAGGCGCGCAACCTGGCCAGCCTGCCTTTGTCCTCGCTGCAGCAACTGCAACAGTCGGTACAGCGCACGCAACAGCTTCTCGGGCAAGCACAAAACATCGCCTTCGACGTCCAGCAGGTCGACAAGGCCTTTCAGCAGCAATACGGCGGCGTCTCGCTCTCTGCATCCGACCAAGATCTCGTCACCGATGCGCGCGCGCGCTGGCAAAACACGGTGGGCGGCCTTCAGGACGCCATGCGCGTCCAGGCCGGTGTGGTTGGAAATATAGAGACCGGCCGCGCACAGATGTCGGCGCTGGTAGACGCGAGCCAGTCGGCGACAGGAGCGCTGCAGGCGACGCAAGCCGGCAATCAGCTTCTTGCGCTCCAGGGGCAGCAGCTCGCGGACCTGACCGCTGTGGTCGCCGCCAATGGCCGCGCCCAGGCTCTGAGCGAGGCCGAACGCGCTGCCGCGGTCGATCAGGGCCGTGAGCAACGCCGCCGCTTCCTGGCGCCAGGCTCCGGCTACCAGGCCAACTCGGTCCAGATGTTCAACCGCTGAGGTCGACGTCCATGGACGGCAAAACGCTCGCTCGTACGGCGGCTGTCATCCTTGTTGCGGCCGCCGTCACCGCGGCTGCGCTCGGTATGAGCCGGAAGCAGGACAAGCCGGCGGGCGAGGGTGTGCACACAACCGCAGGCTTGATGCCGGACCCGGTGCGCGACGGTCTGCGCCACTGCCAGGCGCTCGGCGAGGCTGCTCTGCGCGACGATGGATGTGCGCGACTGTGGGTCCAGCAGCGCGATCGCTTCCTCGGTCTCGGAGAGCCGTCGGAGCGTTCGACAGGCGGGCCGGCCTTCTCGCGATCGCCAGATGCTCCTCAGCGCGTGGGCCAGTAGACATGGGCAACACCGGCGTCATCGACCAATTCCTGGCCACCTTCACCCGTTACATCGACAGCGGCTTCGGGCTGCTCGGCGGCGAGGTCGCCTTCGTTGCCACAACGCTGATCGTCATTGATGTGACGCTTGCCGCGCTGTTCTGGAGCTGGGGCGCTGATGACGACATTCTTGCGCGGCTCGTCAAGAAGACGCTCTTCGTCGGTGTCTTCGCCTACCTGATCTCCAACTGGAACAGCCTCGCCCAAATCGTATTTGAGAGTTTCGCCGGTCTTGGTCTCAAGGCGAGTGGAACCGGCTTTTCGGCACAGGACCTGCTGCATCCCGGCAAGGTGGCGCAAACCGGCCTCGACGCCGGACGACCGTTGCTCGAGGCGATCTCCGGTTTGATGGGCTACGTCTCCTTCTTTGAGAATTTCATCCAGATCGCTTGCCTGCTCTTTGCCTGGGCACTTGTCCTGCTCGCCTTCTTCATCCTGGCGGTGCAGCTCTTTGTGACGCTGATCGAGTTCAAGCTGGCGACGCTGGCCGGCTTCGTGCTGATCCCTTTCGGTCTCTTCGGCAAGACTGCCTTTATGGCCGAGCGCGTGCTCGGCAGCGTCATCTCGTCCGGGATCAAGGTTCTGGTGCTTGCCGTCGTCATCGGCATAGGATCGACGCTCTTCGGCGAATTCACCCAAGGTTTCGGCGGCGAGAGCCTCACCATCGACCAGGCCATGGCGATCGTGCTGGCGGCGCTGTCGCTGCTCGGGCTCGGCATATTCGGTCCTGGCATTGCCAACGGCATCGTGTCAGGCGGCCCACAGCTTGGCGCTGGTGCGGCCGTCGCCACTGGTCTTGCCGCGGGCGGCACGGCGGCCGCTGGCTTGGGCGCAGCAGGCCTGACAGCGCGAGGTGGGACAACCGCATTCTCGGGAGCGGCATCGGCCACGCGTGCCGGTAACGCATTCGCTGGCGGCGCTTCCGCCGCCTATGCGCTTGGCGCCGCCGGCCAAACTGGCGCGGCAGGCATCGCCTCGGGCGTGGGCGGCATTGCGCGCGCTGGCGCTGCGGCAGCAATATCCCCCCTGAGGCGCGCCGCCGCAAACACCGGTCAATCGCTTAAGTCAGACTTCGCCTCCGGCGCCAGTTCGGCGGTCGAAATCACCGGCGGTTCGTCGACCATGGGCACGATCGGCGGCGCCGCGGCTCCTGCGTCCGGCGCGGGCAAGCCATCCGGAACTCATGGACAGCCCGAATGGGCCAGACGTTTGCATCGCTCTCAACGCCTCGCCCACGGCGCCCAGACCGCTGCTCACGCGGTGCGCGCCGGCGACAGCCATGGCGCGGGCGCTTCGATTTCTCTTAGTGAAGGCGAATGATCCATGAAACTTTTTAGGCGCCCCGCCACCCACTACGGCAAGACCCCTCGACCTGAAACCCCTTATCAGAAAGCAGAACAGATCTGGGACGAGCGCATCGGCTCGGCTCGCGTGCAGGCACGGAACTGGCGCGCGATGGCATTCGGGTCGCTCCTCTTGTCGGCAGGCCTCGCCACGTCCCTGGTCTGGCAACTCGGCCGCGGCACTGTCGTGCCTTGGGTGGTGCAAGTCGATGCGTTGGGCCAGGCGCAAGCGACCGCGCCCGCGATCGCCGACTATAAGCCGACCGATCCACAGATCGCGTGGCATCTCGCCCGCTTTGTCGAACAAGTGCGCTCCATCCCAGCCGATCCCATCATCCTGCGCCAGGATTGGCTGCGCGCCTACGATTGGACCACCGACAAGGGCGCTGCGGCGCTCAACGACTATGCGCGCGCCAACGACCCTTTCTCCAGGATCGGCAAGCAGCAGGTCGCGGTCGAGGTCTCGTCGGTCATCCGGGCCTCGCCGAGCTCCTTTCGTGTCGCCTGGGTCGAGCGTCGCTATGAAAACGGCCAGCTTTCGAGCACCGAGCGCTGGACTGCGATCCTGACAATCGTGACGCAGATGCCAAATGACGCCGAACGTCTCCGCGCCAATCCCCTCGGGATCTACGTCAACGCCATCGACTGGTCGCGGGAGATGAGCCAATGACCACGACATTGCGTGTTGTTGCCGGTACGATTGTCACAAGAAGCCTGTTATCGGCCGTGCTGGTCTCGGGGGCGGCACTGCTTGCGAGTTGCGCCACGCCTTTGAAGAAGCCGCCGAAGATCACCTACGATGCCTATGTCGCGCCGTTGCCGCCGGCACCAGTCGCCGCGACGGAGCAAACGCCGAAACCTCTGCGCGTGCCGCCGGGCTGGGCACCCGCGCAAGGCGGCGCTAACGGCGAAACGCCGGCCGCGCGCGTCGAGAACGCAAACGCTGCCGCGCGCGTGGAGCCGCGCCGGGAAGGCTACTACAATGCCATTCAGGTCTATCCATGGAGCGAGGGAGCCCTCTACCAGGTCTACGCCGCGCCTGGCCAGATAACGGACATCGCGCTCGAGCCGGGCGAGAGCCTGACCGGAGACGGTCCGATCGCCGCCGGCGATACCGCGCGCTGGATCATCGGCGATACCGAAAGCGGCTCCGGCATTGCCCGGCGCGTCCACGTTCTGGTGAAACCCTCGCGGGCCGACATCACGACCAACCTCGTCATCGCCACGGACCGGCGCAGCTACATGCTTGAGCTGCGGGCAGGGGCGAAGCCCTACATGCCTGCGGTTGCGTGGTCGTATCCGTCTGCGAAAGCGGGGCTTATGCAGAGCATCGCCACAACGCCGGTCATTCCGGACGCTGCAGCACGCAACTATCGCTACGGCCTTGCCGGCGACAGCCCACCCTGGAAGCCGGTAAGCGCCTATGACGACGGCCGCAGAGTTTACGTCGAGTTTCCGCGCGGCATCGTGCAGGGCGAGATGCCGCCGATTTTCGTCATCGGTCCGGACGGCGAAGCTGAAATCGCCAACAGTCGCGTCTATCAAAACGTCTTGATCGTCGACCGCCTGTTTGGTGCTGCCGAACTGCGTCTTGGCGCGGGCAAGCGGCAGCAGACGGTAAGGATCGTTCGTACCGACGGCGGAAGAACGGAAAGGTTATGGCGCAGGCTGGGCGACCGCGCCGCATGGACGGCGCCGAACTCAACCCGCGGAGGAGCGGTGCAGCCATGAACGAGAAGGACATCGCCGTCGAACCCATGCGGCTTCGCCCCGACCCGCCGCGCGTGACACGTCTGTCGCGCAAGATGCTCGCAGGCATCGGCTTCTTCGCCTCGCTCGGTGTCGGGAGCGCACTGATTTACGCTCTCCAGGACGCGAACATAATCAAGCAGGGTGCGGAGCTCTACCCTACCTCCAACCGGCCACCCGCCGACGGACTGGCACGCCTGCCGCACGACTATACCGGTCCGGTCCTCGGGCCGCCGCTGCCTGGCGATCTTGGCCGGCCGATCCTCGATGCCCAAAACAAGGGAGAGGCCGTCGTGCCACCCTCGATAGCGAGCCCCGCCGTTGACGAAGCCGAGCAACGCCGGCGGGCCGAGGAGGAGGCGGCAAGAACCTCGCGCGTCTTCTTCCAGACAGGGCAGGAGAATACGAGGACGGCCGAAACGACCAACCCTGCCGTAAACGATCTTGCCGATCAGGTCGGTCAGCCAAATGGGCAGGACCGGCAGCTTTCCTTCCTGTCGGCCGCCGCAGATCGGCGTACCGTGGCCCCGGATCAAGTGATCCCTCCCGCGTCGCCTTACGTGCTTCAGGCCGGTGCCGTGATTGCTGCCGCGCTGATTACCGGTATCCGGTCGGACCTTCCCGGTCAGATCACCGGCCAGGTGACCGAAAATGTCTATGACAGTCCCACCGGCCGCGCGCTGCTCATCCCGCAAGGCACCCGTATTGTCGGGCAGTACGACAACGCAATTGGTTCAGGTCAGCGCCGCGTGCTGCTCGTCTGGAACCGGCTGATCTTTCCCAACGGACGTTCCATCGTTCTCGAGCGTCAGCCCGGCACGGATGCTCAGGGCTATGCCGGCCTGGAGGATGGCGTCGACTATCACTGGGGCGAGTTGTTCAAGGCTGCGGCGCTGTCGACTGTCTTGAGTGTTGGCGCGCAGGCCGGTTCGTCCGGCCACGACAGCGACATCGTGCGCGCTTTGCGCGACGGTGCATCCGATAGCGTCAGCCAGGTAGGCCAGCAGGTCGTTCAACGGCAGCTCGCTATCGCGCCGACGCTTACGATCCGACCTGGATTTCCCGTCCGCGTGCTCGTTACCCGCGACCTTGTTCTTGAACCATACAGAGGTTGAGATGGCCAAGCTGAAGCTCGCGACGATCACCGACGACAAGCCGGTCAAGATTACGGTTGAGCTGCCAGCGCCGCTGCATAGCGATCTGGTCAGCTACGCGGAGATCCTAGCCAGAGAGACGGGGCAATCATCCGTAGATCCGTTGCGCTTGGTCGTCCCGATGCTTGCGCGGTTCATCGCGACGGATCGGGGCTTTGCGAAGGCCAAGAAGGGAAAGCTCTAGAAGAACCATAGAATTTCGTTCTGGGCCGGCGCACTCGGCGCGATCTCAAAACGACAGCAATTGCCTCGATAAGCGCAACGACATGTGTGCCTTGTCTCCGAGGATAAAGGCTTTTTATCGCGGCAGTTCTGTTCCAAGTGCGTATGAGATTACTGGACCCAGTCAACCAAGCTTCCGGGCGACATGAGATCCAATGCGACCGCCAACACGCGACAGCACCTCGCTCGATGCCGCAGCTATGCCCGAACTCAAAGCCCCATACCACGTCAGCGATTGTCGTCTTGACGAAGACCCGGCCACTCATAAGATCACCGGCCTATCGTTGCGGAAGACCAGAATGGGAACGTGTCGGGAACGGGTCGAGAAATACCACCGCAATCCATGGCCTGACCGTTACGCGTTAGGGAAGTGGGAGCTGCTTTAGAATGTCACAGGCCGACGAAAAACAGATAAAGGCTGCCGTTGAACGCTACGTCCTGGCCATTTCCACTTCTGACGAGCAGGGACTGAGAGCAGCATTTCATCACGCGGCCTCGATTATCGGCAACTATCAGGGGGCGACGGAATGGCTTTCCGTCGACGCATACGTCGCCGAGGTGCTCGGCGCGGCTGTTGTCCCCAACGATAAGCCAAGTTCGGCGATTGGTTCGATCGACCTCACCAATGATGCAGCCACCGTCAAGGTACAGACCGAGTTCGGGAGCTTGCGGTTCACGGACTATCTTTCCCTTCTCAAGATCACCGGAGAGTGGAAGATCGTCAGTAAGCTCTACCACCTTCATCAATAGCGGTCACCACTTGGCCCATTTGGCACGGGACGTCCGGCGGTGCCGCGGCTAACTATTGCCTTCGCGCGGGCGGAGCGTGGCGGCGACGGATGATGTCGATAAGGCTCTTGTGGACCTCGTGCCAGCTTTTCTGAAATCTCTTTGTCGCTGATCCCCTCTGCCTCGGCTTCGGTAAAAAGCCGATTGGCGAGCTCAGAGATTTCGCCGTCATCGACTGGACGACCGTCGAGCAGATCGTTGCGATCCAGCCAAGGATGCAGGAAGCGGATCGCGCGTTGTGTCATCAGGGCGTGCCGCCCTCACGGTGGTCCAAGGCTTCCGCAATGACCTCGAATACGCTGCGCACTTCCTCGCTGATCTCGCCGATAGGGATGCCGGCCTTATCAGCTGCCCTCATTGCACAATCTGCGAGATCGCTGATCAAGACAGGATCATCCGTCACGTTTTCGGGAAGTTGCTCGGCCATCCACTTGTCCAGAAAGTCGATGCCGCGCGAGCTCATTCGGGATTTCCAGCGTCATAGTGCACAATTGCGTCGAGGATCGTGCGATAGATACTATCGACCTCCTCATCTATCTCAGCGCGCTTTATCCCGATTGCTTTGGCATCTGCGAACAGCTTGTGGGTCAGCTCATCGATCGAGACGACATCAGCCCTAGCTGTCTCGGGGACATTGTTGATGATCCACCGGTCGAGGAAATTAATGCCCCGGGTAGTCATTGTCAGTCGACTTCGATGACGCGCCGCGTCGGGCGTTTAGATGCGGGTGCGCGGCGTGTTGGAGCAAGCTGCTGCATTTTTGGGGCCATGGCCTCTTGCTGCAGGCGCAGTTCGCGCAGACGCGCTGTCTTCGCATCGCGAGCTTCCCGCTCCGTCTCTATAACCAGCCTGGACTCGCGATCCGCTCTGGAGATCCTTTCCTTGTCCATTGACCGTCGTGCCATTCAAGCCTCCCGGGTTTCGGTCGACCAAAATGAAATCAGCAACGCGTTGTTCCGAAAATATAAATCCGGAAACTGCTATCATTTGTTGTTGCAACGAGATTGTCTAAAGCCCCCGGCCGTCGCGCCGGGGGATTTGCATCTAAGCATCAACGCACTTCGTTCGTTTCCGGCTACCCAGCGACTTTCGCTTTTATAGGGTCATTCTGAGCTGGCGGTTCTCCGGGCGAGTCGGTGCCGCTCCCTCGGCCTTCTTGCGTGCCCGGCGACTTGGCTTTCTCGCCGTATGTTTCGGCGATACCCCAAGCAATCAGAGCGAGCAATAATCCGCCCAGGAGAACGAATAGAACCGGGCGACCCAAGCGTCCTTGTCGCGCCTTGTTCTCATATATTTTCTGGATCATCATCAGCCACCCTCAAAAGCGGATGGCCCGCGCACCTCGGCAGAAGACGCGGGCCGACCAAGATTTATCTCTCGGTCGCGACCAGGAACCGCTGAAGAACCTGTCGCATCTGACAACCTCGCCTAGCGACGCAGGTTCCATCCGCGTTCATGCAATTGCAGTGAAAAACAGGTAAACCAGGAGCACAAACGCAATGCAAATTTGGGAAATTTCTCCCACACGATCCCCACATATTAAAAGATTCCGGCCCGCGCTTTCAAACCCGCGCCGCCTGGGGGATGATGCGGGCCGACGAACGAAATTCTCCGGTCGCAGCGGAGGGACTGCTGCGATTTGCAAACCAGTTCATAGCCATGAGGTTCCGCCGAGCGAAAAAACCACCACTTGATTTTGTCGCATAAGCTAAGCACCGAACCGTCACGACCGACCACGCATGTAGGAAGCGGCCGCCTGTGAGCACGCATCTTTCGTTTGAGAGATGCGTTCTCACACATCTCGGAGGCAATCGACGGAAAATGATGTCGGGATCGAGGCAAATCTGGCCGATTAGAAGGATATCTTGGTCAACACGACAATGCAGTTCGTACGTAAATGGATAAGACCATGCCGCTGATGCGCCGCCGAAGCGCCCTGCCCATACTGCGGCTGAGGCGCTCGCAAATGAGTGTATTGCCGATGCCGAGCGTCGTGGCATTCTGCTGGATAATATAAAAGATGCAGTGGGTGATGTTAGGGCGTACCTGACCGAGACAGTGCTGGCTGCAGAGCTTCTGCCTGACTCACAGGCCAACCGACCATCCCAGCCACATGACTAACGATTTGGGCCGAAGGGAAGGCCCAGCAGCGACGTTGACGGGCAAGACTTTAGATCCGCAAAATAATGAAACGCTGGCTGAATTGCTTCGGCGACAGCTGACGAACAAAATCATGCGACGGCATTTAGGCGCGCTGCCATTGTTCCGCACCGAACGTTGGATCCCAGACGACATGAGGGCATTGCTTAAAAAGCTGGACCGCAAGCCGCCGAAATGAATCGCCTACCTTTCCGACGCCCACCGACGTGCCGTTGACGGCTGTTATTGCTTGGCAGGGGCCGGCTTCGCAGGACGCGTCGAGCCACGTATCCTTTCCACGGGCTCTCGCTCGTCGATTTCCGCAATATCATCCCGCGCCGCGTCGCTTGCCCGGATCAACTCGTCTAGCTTCGCCTGCAGGGCTTGCGTTTCGCGGTGTTCTGCCCGCTGGATAAACAGCGTCATCGCCCAGGTGACCAGCGTGGCAATGCCGTGCCAATCAAGCGTTTCGGGTTCGAACACCACCCAGCTCCCGGTGAAGCCTCCAAGTATTAGGAATGCAGCCGGCCTCGAGGCCGCGCTGCTTCTGTCAGCAATTGTCGAAGGTTTGTCATGCGGCGGACGTGGAAGCCCGTGGCGGGTTCCATCAATAGCGCCCGCCGGAACCTTTAGAGTGGGTTCGAATTGATGCCGAAGCACAGGAGGACCGGCATGCGCATTCAGGGTATCTACGCGGCACTCGCGGCCACTGATATTGCTGTGGCCGAAGAGTTCTACACGAAGCTCTTCGATCGTGGCCCGGACGACCGACCCATGGAAAACCTGATCCAATGGAGAAACGTGGCAGGGGCCAACATCCAGATTTTCAAAGACGGCGAAAACGCAGGGTCAAGCCTTTGCACGATCGTCGTGCCAGATATGGCCGACGCTCGCGCATCGCTGCAGGCCGTTGGGCTTCGGCTGAGTGGTGAGAGGGAAGGCAGCTTCGGCAAAATTGCCAAACTGAACGACCCTGACGGAAACCAGATCACCCTTGCCGAACCGCCGAGGTGACAACTTGCCAGGGGCAGGTCTGGGAATATGTTGGGAAAGGAGAATTCGATGCGCGTGATGGTTCTGGTAAAGGCGACGACCGATAGCGAGAACGAATCCGTACCGAAGGATAAGATGGATCAAATGCTCAAGGAGATGGGCGGGTTCAACAACGAACTCGTCAGGGCTGGCATCATGAAACCGAGCGACTGCAATGGCCTTAGACCTTCTTCCGAAGGAAAGCGCGTTGGCTTCGATGGGACTGATCGAACGGTAGTCGACGGGCCTTTCAATGATACGAGTTCGCTGGTCGCCGGATACTGGCTTTGGAATGTGAAAGACATGGCTGACGCTGTTGCTTGGGTGAAGCGATGTCCGAACCCGATGCCTGGATACAGCGAGATCGAAATCCGGCCAATCGACACCGTCACTTGACCGAAACAAGTCGCGCCGTCTTGGCGACGGCGATCCCGAACTGCTACTTTTTCGAGGATCTCTCTGACGCCGAACACCCTGACCGCTGGGACGTCGCTACATTGACATTGACGGATCGACCGGCAGCATGTTCGCGTCGAGGTGCGCCATGATCAGCATCGACCCGAATACAATCAAACCAACAACGAAAACCCCAAACGCCAGGGCGAGGATGTTGTTGGTGTCTTCCGGCCCGCTTGAGATGTGCAGGAAGAAGACCAGATGGACCCCCATTTGTCCGACAGCCAAGGCGGCGAGAAGTATGGGCACGGCTGGTGCGTAAACAAGGTCCGTCTGGGCGGCCCAGAAAGATGCAAGCGTCAGCACCACCGCCAGGCCAAAGCCCAGCAAATAGGTTCTGACGCTCTGTCGCCCGTCGCGGTGCTCGCCGGGTGCGCGGTCATTGCTCGGTGCGTTGTCGTCCTGTCGCATCAACGGGCTCCTAGATAAACGATGGTGAAAACACCGATCCAGACGATGTCGAGCGCATGCCAAAACAGGCTGAAGCAAAGCAGCCTGCGCATGACCATGGGATGGAAGCCGAGTGTGGCGACCTGCGCCATCATCACCAGCAACCAGCACAGGCCGAGACTGACATGCAGGCCATGCGCGCCGACCAAAGTAAAGAAAGCTGATAAGAATGCACTTCGGGTCGGTCCGGCACCAGCAGTGATCAGGCCGGCGAATTCCGAAACTTCCAACCCAACGAAAACACATCCAAGCGCAAACGTTGCCGCTGCCCAGCCATAGACCAGAGAGGTGCTGCGGCGCTGTACGGCGAGCGACATGACACCGCACGTCAAGCTCGAGGTGAGCAGGCACGCCGTCTCGAGGAACGTTCGGCCGCGCTCGAAAAGTTGCAAACCGGTCGGCCCGCCGGCTGTCTGGTGGGAAAGAACGGCGTAGGCTGCGAACAGCGCTGCGAACACCACGACATCGCTCAACAGAAACAGCCAGAAGCCGAAACGTACGACCGTGTCGGCTGAAGCTGGACCGCGTTGCGACAAGGGTTGCGCGGACGGGTCCAGATTTGATGCTGCGACCACGACATCGCCTTGCGTCATGGCTGGTATCCAGAGCTGTGCCGGTATGTCTCGATCGCCTCGGTCGATATGTCTTCGTCTGTCGAAACTTGCCAAGCGCGAGCCAGACACGCGGCAAGGATACCGACCAGGCCTACAATCGCCAGCCACCATATGTGCCAGACCAGTGCGAAGCCGGCGACGACGGCGAAGAATGCCAGGATCACGCCGACTGGACTGTTTCTCGGTATGGCTATGGGACCAGTTTTGGCATTACCCTTATGTTCGGAACCAGCCTGCTGTTTGGTCGTCCAATATGCATCCAGCCCATCGACAGTGGGCGCTGTTGTGAAGTTCCATGGCGGCGGCGGAGAGGGCGTCGACCATTCCAGCGTCCGGCCGTTCCAGGGATCGCCGCTGGCGTCGCGACGCTGCTCGCGACCGCGGATGCTCACCGCAAGCTGGACAATGGTGAGGAGAACACCAGCGGCAATCACCACCGCGCCAACAAGTGCCACGATCATCAGCGGTTGCCAGCCGGCTTCGCCATAGTGCTGCATACGCCGCGTAGCGCCCATCAAGCCGAGAACGTAGAGCGGCATGAAGGCGAGATAGAAGCCGATGAACCAGCACCAGAAGATCGCCTTGCCCAAGCCTTCATGCAACGAAAACCCAAACGCCTTCGGAAACCAGAATGTGTAGCCGGCGAAAGTGCCGAACAGCACGCCGCCGATGATCACGTTATGAAAATGGGCAACGAGGAACAGGCTGTTGTGGGTGACGAAGTCGACCGGCGGGATGGCCAGCAGGACGCCGGTCATGCCCCCGATGACGAAAGTGACCATGAAGCCCAGAGCCCAGTAGAGCGGCACTTCAAAACGGATAGTGCCGCCATACAGCGTGAACAGCCAGTTGAAGATCTTCACGCCCGTCGGAACCGCGATGATCATGGTCATGATGCCGAAGAAGGCGTTGACGTCGGCGCCGGCGCCCATGGTGAAGAAGTGATGCAGCCAGACCATGAACGACAGCATGCAGATGGCCATCGTCGCGATGACCATCGAGCGATAGCCGAAGAGAGGTTTTTCCGAGAAGGTCGCGATAACCTCGGAGAACACTCCGAAGGCTGGAAGGATCAGAATGTAGACCTCCGGATGACCCCAGGCCCAGATCAGGTTGATGTACATCATGGCGTTGCCGCCGAGTTCGTTGGTGAAGAAATGAAAGGCGAGATAGCGGTCCAGCAAAAGCATGGCGAAGGTCGCGGTGAGGATCGGAAAGGCTGCGATGATCAGCAGGTTCGACGCCAGCGCCGTCCAGCAGAAGATCGGCATACGCATGTAACCCATGCCCTTGGCACGCAGCTTGAGGATGGTGGTGGTGAGGTTGATGCCGGACAGCAGCGTGCCGATGCCCGATATCTGCAGCGCCCAGAGGTAATAGTCGACGCCGACGCCTGGCGAATAGGCGAGCTCCGACAGCGGTGGATAGGCAAGCCAGCCGGTCTTGGCGAATTCGCCCACCACCAATGACAGATTGACAAGCAGCACGCCGGCCGCAGTCAGCCAGAAGCTGACCGAATTGAGCACAGGGAAGGCGACATCGCGAACACCCAGTTGCAAGGGCACCGCGAAATTCATCAACCCGACCATGGAGGTCATCGCCACGAAGAAGATCATGATCGTGCCGTGCGCCGAGAAGATTTGGTCGTAGTGGTCGGCGGTGAGATAGCCTTGGGCGCCCGCTGCGGCCAATGCCAACTGCGTGCGCATCATTATGGCGTCGATGAAGCCGCGCAGCAGCATAACCAGCGCCAGAACGACATACATCACACCGATGCGTTTATGGTCAACGCTGGTGATCCATTCCCGCCACAGATAGACCCACCAGCCGCGCCATGTGACAAGGCCGGCGATCGTGAACATCGCAACGATCACCAGCAGCGAAGCGGCAAGCGGGATCGGCTGGTCGAAGGGAATGGCACTCCAACTCAGTTTGCCGAACACGATCACTCTCCCATGTCTGGCATGTGGCCGGATTGCATCGCCTGCGCGTGTGCGGCGTGGGCGCTGCCGACGACGATGCTGTTGAACAGCCCTGGCTCAACGGCGGCAAAGCGCGCCGGCGCGACGTTGGAGCTCTGCTGGGAAAGGTTGGTAAAACTTGCCTGATCCAAAACGCTATTGGCCTGATGGCTGGCGTTGACCCAAGCCTCGAATTCATCGCTGGCCTTGACCACCACATCGAAGCGCATATCAGAAAAACCCGAACCACTGAACTGCGCGGAGAACCCCGGGAATATGCCCCTCTTGTCCGCCTTCAGGCTCAGTCGGGTCGTCATACCCGGCATGGTATAGATTTGGCTGCCAAGCTGCGGCACGAAAAAGCTGTTCATGACGCTGGCCGATGTCAGCTGGAAGTTTACCGGCGTGTTGGCGGGAACCACCAACTCGTTGACGGTGGCCAGGTTCTTCTCTGGATAAATGAACAGCCATTTCCAATCGAGCGATACAACCTGCACGACCAGAGGCGAGGTCTTCGACTGAATCTCGCGATAAGGATCAAGGTCATGACTGCCAAGCCAGGCAATGCCGCCGAGGAAAACGACGATCAGCGTCGGGATTGACCAGACCACCAGTTCGATGCGCCCCGAATACGACCAGTCCGGCAGGCGTCGGGCACTCTTGTTGCCGGCCCGAAACCACCAGGCAAAGGCTAGCGTCAGCACAATCACCGGGACAACCACGGTCAGCATGATCGCTGTTGCGTTGAACAGGATTTTCAACTCGCTGGCGGCAATCGGTCCCTGCGGAGCCAGAACACCGGAAACCCAAGACCATGCGTCATGCATCGGGCTACCATATCAGGAAACGATCGCCGGCGACGACGGTCATTTGGTTGCGGCCGTGACGCGCCAGACTTTGTTGCCGACGTCGTCGGCAATCAGCAACGCTCCCGATTTGTCGACTGCCAATCCGACTGGCCGGCCGCGTGCTTCATCCTTCCCGTTGAGAAAGCCGGTCACGAAGTCCTGAGCCATGCCGTCTGGACGCCCGCCCTTGAATGGCACGAAGACCACCTTGTAGCCGTTGAGGGCGGGCCGGTCCCAACTGCCGTGCTCACCGACAAAAGCGCCGCCCTGGTAAACCTGGGGTAGGGCGCTGCCGGTGTAGAAGGCTAGGCCCAGCGGCGCGACATGTGAACTCAACGCGTAATCAGGCGGTATCGCCTTGGCCACAAGGTCAGGTCGCTGCGGCATGACTCTTGGATCGACATGCTGGCCATAGTAGCTGTAGGGCCAGCCGTAGAAGGCACCATCCTTGACCGAGGTCATGTAATCCGGAACCAGGTTCGGGCCGAGTTCGTCGCGCTCGTTAACGACGGCCCACAACGCGCCCGTCTTCGGCTCCCAGGTGAGGCCGTTTGGATTGCGCAGGCCACTGGCGAAGATCCTCGATCGCCCCGTTGCCCGGTCAACTTCCCAGATCGCCGCGCGGTCTTTTTCCGCCTCGATGCCGTTCTCGGTGATGTTGCTGTTCGAGCCGACGCCTACATAGAGCAACGTGCCATCACGGCTGGCGACGAGGCTTTTTGTCCAGTGGTGATCGATGGGGCCACCAGGCAGCGGCGTCAAAACAGTTCCCGACTCCGTGATCTTCGTAGCGCCGGATGTGTAGGGATAGCGGACGATCGCATCGGTGTTGGCGACATAGAAATCATTGCCGACCAAAGCTACGCCAAATGGCGAGTTCAGGTGATCGAGAAACACCGTTCGGGTTTCGGGAACCCCGTCGCCATCCGCATCTCGCAATAATGTGATCTGATTGGTCGGCCTTTTCTCACCGCCACCACCGGAACTGGCGAGCGATTGCAGGAAGCCCATGATCAGATCTTTCGGCCGCTTGATCGGTTCGCTGCCTGGACCTTGTGATTCGACCACCAGGACGTCGCCATTGGGAAGAGTGTAAAGCGATCGCGGGTGCGAAAGATCGCTCGCCATGGCATGGATCTGCAGACCCTGCGGAACCGTTGGGGTTTCATCGTTGGACCAGCCGATGACCTTGGCAAGGTTCATTGGCGGAATGAGATATTGCTGCGGCTCTGGCAGCGCCGGGTTTGGACCAATTTGCGTGCTGGGATCGGCTGCATCATCGCTGCAGCCGATCAGACTGAGAGCGGTGACGCTTAACAGGATGGCGGTTGTGGCGTGCAGAATTCCTTTGGACGGCATGGAAAAAAGCATCACCGGACCACTCCCGCCGCTTCCGTTGTTCCCAGGGACCGACCAATCGATGCGGTGAAAATCATCAAGACCACCACAACCGCAGAAAGCGTCAGTCCCGTCGGGACGACCGACGTCCAGGCGTCGCGGCTGTGGACGAAGGCGTTGAGGACGGAGAGCACCAGCACCACGATGTTGCCGACCATGTGCAGCCATCCGCGCGAACGCTGCCGCACCAGACGGTTGGTGAAGAAATCGAAAAGGCCCGCCAAGGCTGCAAGAACCCCGAGTGCCAGCCCAAAGCTCAACAGCCAGGCCGAGAAATCAGCCCACATCATCTCGGCCGTTCGCCAGTATGCGATATCGGTAAGCAGCGCACCGGTGAAACACACAATGGGGAAGGGGACAAGCAGTGCGTGTATGGCGTGCCGCTCGACGATAGGACGGGCGGGTTGGGAAGTCTCTTTAAGCATGATTTGATCCGGTTGCGAAAAAGCGACGCAAATCAACCCGCTGACAACAGGGAGGTTCCCTGGAGGCTATCACGCTTCAAAAATCGTAGGCGGCTGGGTTACGCATGCCCCAGACTCCGGCGTCCTACATGTTTGATGCCCGCGGCGCATGTGGCTTCGGCGGTCGGTATACGGGCGTCTGTCTCGCCTTGAGGCGATTGTCGACGACCGGTTTTAGAGGCACCATTGAAGCCGGCGATGCGGCGCGTCGGCGCAAAAGCGATTGCGAAAGGTCAGCCACGAGTTTCTTGAGGTCCATCAGTTCCTCCTCCAGCCCTCCAAGCTTGGACTACGCCGGGCTGGAGAAATCCGCATTCTCATTTGATATGGGACCCGGATTCGACGCATCGACTCTACCCGGCGAATTTGCTCCGCCTGCGCGCCGCCACCCCCCGCGATTACCAAAAGGAGTTCGGCTGGCCAAGAAACTACCGCACCATGGGCTCCCCACCGCTGCACCGGCCTGGACGCCAGACGTCCGCGAACCTGACCCTGATCTCCTGCTCGACACGATTTGCGGCACGAGATTGAGCAATTCTTTCTCTCATCCGTCATCGGCACTGGCAAGGTTACCAAGTTCAAAGGGTGGCAAGATGCCGACGAAGCGCGTCGAGCCATCAAAAAGGGCATGAAGGCCTTTTCACAGCGATGAAATGCGCGGCCTAGCAGGTGCGATTCATATAGCTGTCTCTTGATTCGACATGTCGCCGCACCATCTCTCGGCGTCGCGGACGGCGGTTACAAAATCGCTCATCCGTACCCAGAGTTTCTCATAAGATATCGAAATCGTGCTGGTTTCGCTTTAGGAAGGCTTCGGCCGCTCCGCGCGGCGTCTGCAAACTGAACCTGTCGAGACCGTACCATGGAACGTAGCTCAGCTCCCGGCAGACGCGACCACGCGCTGGGCTTTGAACCCGCTGTCGCAATGGGGCTTCTGGTTGCCGTGGTGTTTTTCCTCGCCAGCGGTATCCTTGCCTACTTCAACCTTCAGGCCGTTCGCGAAGGCAATCAGAAGATCGTCCAGTCGTATGACGTGATTGTTGCTCTGGACGGCCTGCTGTCCAGCGCGCAGGACGCCGAGACCGGCCAGCGCGGCTTCTTGTTGACCAACAACGAACGCTATCTCGGGCCCTACAACGCGGCATTGGCGTCGATCCCGGTCAAGCTCAACGAGATCACGCAGCTCACGCGCGGTAACCCTGCCCAGGAACGATCGGTCGCAGCGCTAAAGATCCATGTCGAAGCCAAATTGGCCGAACTCGCCCAGACGATCGATCTCCGACGCTCCCAGAACCTTGACTCGGCTTTGGCCGTCGTCAATTCCGATCGCGGCAAAATCGAGATGGATGCCATACGCGCGCAACTGGCGGCGATGGCGCAGGAGGAGGCCTCACTTCGCGCCAAGCGCCTTGCTGAAATGAATTCAGCTCAGCAGACTGCTTTGGCCGGCGGCCTTTTGTCAGGAGTCCTCGGCATCCTGCTGACCGCAGTGATTGGGTTCCTGATGCGCAGAGCAACGCTGGCGCGCCGGCGCGAAGAGTGGCTCCAGAACGGCCAGGTTGGGCTATCAGCGGCGATTATCGGCGACCAGCCTTTGGAGCAGCTTGGCAGCAGCATTCTGGAGTTTCTTGCGGATTATCTCGGCGCTGTGGCGGGAGCTATCTTTGTCGGCAATGGCGACGTCTATCGACGCTCTGCCACGTACGGCGTTCCTGAAAACGCAAACGTTACGACTCAGTTCAGAAAACGGGAAGGCCTGATGGGCCAAGCGGCGGCAGGCGGCCGTTCAATGCTGGTCAGTGATGTGCCCGAAGGCTATCTGGCCTTCGGCTCGGCGCTTGGTCAGGACAAGCCACGGCACCTCATCATAGCACCAGCGAGCGTCGATGGAGTCGTCAACGCGGTCATTGAGCTCGGTTTCCTTAAGGCTATAGACAGCAGCGTTGTCACGCTCCTCGAAAAGGCCTCGGAGGCCGTGGCCATCGCGGTACGGTCAGCAAACTATCGCGGTGAGCTGCAAGACCTGCTTGAGGAAACGCAACGCCAGTCCGAGGAACTGCAGACGCAGAGCGAGGAATTACGCGTCTCCAACGAGGAACTTGAGGAACAGGGTCGCGCGCTCAAGGAATCGGCCGCGCGGCTCGAGCAACAGCAGGTCGAGCTTGAACAGACCAATTCTCAGCTCGAGGAGCAGGCGCAACAGTTGGAGGCTCAACGAGACGATCTTGAGAGTGCCAACGCCTCCGTCACACTCAAAGCACGCGAACTCGAGCAAGCCAGCCGGTACAAATCGGATTTTCTTGCCAACATGTCGCACGAGTTGCGGACGCCGCTTAATTCTTCACTGATTCTGGCAAAGCTTCTGGCAGACAATCCAGACGACAATCTCAGCGCCGAGCAGGTGAAATATGCGCAGACGATCCAGTCGTCCGGGAATGATCTACTCAACCTGATCAATGACATCCTCGATTTGTCAAAAATCGAAGCCGGGCATGTGGAAATCAGGCCAGAATCGATGGCCATACAGCGTCTTGCGGACAACATAAGGCAGATGTTCGCGCCCGTGGCCCAGGACAAAAACCTCGGCTTTGCCGTCGACGTGGCGCCAGAAATGCCCGAAAGCATCGAGACCGACCCCCAACGTCTCGAACAGGTGCTCAAGAATCTTCTCTCGAATGCCTTCAAGTTTACTGAAGCCGGCCAAGTCCGGTTTTCAATCCAGCCGGCTGGTGGCGGACGTGTCTCGTTCTCGGTTTCCGATACTGGTATCGGCATTGCGCAGGAACAGCAGCAAAGCGTCTTCGAGGCTTTTCATCAGGCCGACGGTACAATCAGCCGCAAGTATGGCGGTACCGGTCTTGGCCTTTCCATCTCGCGTCAGCTTGCCCGGCTGTTGGGCGGATCGATCGACCTGAAAAGCCAACCAGGAGAGGGGAGCACCTTCACGGTTACCGTGCCGGTTTCCTATGATCCGGCGAAAGTCGCGTCTCGCGAAGCCGCGGCGGTTGTACCTAACGTGCCATCCCTCCCACGTCTTGACTTGCCGGGCCCAACGCCCGCCGCAAAGTCCCGTAAGGTCGCCGACGATCGCGACGCCACGCCCGACACCAAACGCGTCCTACTGGTGATTGAGGACGACGATAGCTTCGCGGCAATCCTGCGCGACCTCTCACGCGAGATGGGCTTCCGCTCGCTCGTCGCAGGTACGGCCGAAGAAGCGCTGACACTTGCCAAGCAATTCATGCCAAATGCCATCGTGCTGGATGTGGGATTGCCAGACCAGTCAGGGCTGGCAGTGCTGGACCGGCTCAAACACGACGTCACGACCCGTCATATCCCGATTCACATCGTTTCGGCAGACGACCATGAGGAAGCGGCGTTGATGCTGGGGGCTATCGGATTCGAGCTCAAGCCTGTGAAGCGCGAACAGCTGGTCGAAGTCCTGCAGAAGCTTGAGGCCAAGCTGTCGCAGCGCCTGCATCGGGTGCTCATCGTTGAAGACGATCTGGTTCAGCGCGAAGCCATGGCAAAATTGCTGACGTCTCATGACGTCGAAACCGTCACTGCCGGCACTGCGGCCGAATGCCTTGAACTGCTCAAGGAACAGACGTTCGACTGCATGGTGCTCGACCTGTCTCTGCCCGACGCCTCCGGCTATTCGCTGCTTGAGACAATGAGCGGCGAAACCGCTTATGCGTACCCGCCTGTTATCGTCTACACCGGGCGCGAGTTATCGGCCGACGACGAACACCGACTGCGCAAATACTCGAAGTCGATCATCATCAAGGGCGCAAAGTCGCCGGAACGGCTGTTGGATGAAGTCAGCCTGTTCCTGCACCAGGTTGTGTCGGAGCTTCCGGATGAACAGCAAAAGATGATCCGCAGGGCGAGGAACAGAGATGCGTTGCTCGAGGGCAGGCGAATCCTCGTCGTCGAGGACGATGTCCGCAATGTCTATGCGCTGACCAACATCCTTGAGCCGCGCGGTGCCGTTGTCGAGATCGCGCGCAACGGTCGCGAGGCCCTGGAGGCGCTACGACGCTTCTCCAGTCGAGAGGGTGCAGCCGTCGATCTGGTACTTATGGATGTCATGATGCCTGTCATGGATGGCTTGGAAGCCACCCGAGAGATTCGCAAAAATCCCGCCTGGAAGAAGTTGCCGATCATTACGTTGACCGCCAAAGCCATGCCCGATGATCAACAAAGGTGCATCGATGCCGGTGCCAATGACTACATGGCCAAGCCGCTCGATGTCGAAAAGCTTTTGTCCCTCGTGCGCGTCTGGATGCCCAAGTGATCGAGGCACTGGCAACAGATAAGGTCGAAGACATCGAGATCCGGCTTTTGCTGGAAGCGTTATACACAAGATACCATTACGATTTCCGTCATTATGCCATGGCTTCCATAAAAAGGCGCCTCAAACAGGCGCGCGAACAGCTGGGGTTTGCCACGTTCTCGGCGATGCAGGAACGCCTTTTGCATCAGCCCGAAATGCTGGAGAAATTACTGAGATATTTGACTGTTCAGGTCAGCGAGATGTTTCGCGATCCCAGCTATTTCCAGGCGATCCGCGACAAGGTCGTGCCTCACTTGAGAACATACCCATCGCTCAAGCTTTGGATTGCCGGCTGCAGTGCGGGAGAAGAGCTCTATTCGATGGTCATCCTTTTTCGCGAGGAGGGGCTTGAAGACCGGACCCTGTTCTACGCAACCGATATCAGCAAGGACGCGCTGCATGCCGCGGAAGCGGGCATCTTTGCCTTGGACCGGATTCCGTTGTTCACGGAGAACCATCGAAAATCCGGCGGCAAATCCTCGCTATCTGACTATTACAAGGCCGCCTATGGCGGGGCGTCGTTCGATAAAAGCTTGCGCCGAAACGTGGTGTTCTCCGACCATAGTCTCGTCACGGACGCTGTGTTCGGCGAGATGCACATGATCTCATGTCGCAACGTCCTGATCTATTTCGATCGGCTGCTTCAGGATCGCGCGCTTGGTCTATTCGAGGACTCCCTGGCCCGTAAGGGTTTCCTCGGGCTTGGTGCCAAGGAAAGCCTGCGGTTTTCAGCGCATTCGGGCGGCTTCGTGGATTTTGTGCGCGACGAGAAGATTTATCAGAGACGGGCCGACTGATGGCAGGCCAGCCTGAAGCAATCGTGATAGGCGCTTCGGCCGGAGCGCTCGAAGCTTTGTCGATCATCCTGCCGGCATTGCCGGCGAGTTTCAAACTACCGGTGATCGTGGTCGTGCACGTCCCGCCTGACAGGCGTAGCGTTATTGCCGACCTATTCAAGGCGAAGTGCCGACTGCCGGTACGCGAAGCCGAGGACAAGGAACGGATCGTTGGCGGAACCATATATTTTGGCCCTCCCGACTATCACCTCCTGATCGAAGTCGACAAAGGTCTTTCTCTCTCCAGCGACGAACCGGTTTTGTTTTCAAGACCGTCGATCGACGTCCTGTTCGAGAGCGCCGCCGATGCCTACGGCGAGGCGTTGATCGCGATCATCCTGACTGGGGCCAATCATGATGGCGCAAGGGGGATGCTTTCCGTGGTAGAGGCCGGCGGGCTTGCAATCGTTCAAAATCCGGATGGCGCATTCGCGCCGGCGATGCCGCAAGCAGCCATCAAAATGTGTCCGGGCGCGAGCGTTATGTCACTCAGCGCCATAGCAGACTATCTGCGAGAGGTTTAATCCCGACAATGCCGCCTGTCTCGTTTTTGTTGGTCGACGATCTAGAGGAGAATCTCCTTTCACTTGAGGCGCTGCTGCGCCGAGACAACCTTGTCCTGTTGAAGGCCAGGTCTGGAGATCAAGCCCTTGAACTGCTGCTCAAGCATGATGTCGCCCTGGCACTCGTCGATGTGCAGATGCCCGGCCTAAACGGTTTTGAGTTGGCCGAATTGATGCGCGGGAACGAGCGGACCCGACGCATCCCGATCATTTTTGTCACTGCCGGAAGCGCCGATGGTCACCGACGGTTTCAGGGCTACGAAGCAGGTGCCGTCGATTTCATCCAGAAACCGATCGAACCGGACATCCTGCGCAGCAAGGCGGATGTGTTTTTCGAACTCTACCGACAGCGCCAGCAGATAGCCGCACAGCGTGACGAACTCGAAGCGCAGGCGGAGGCGTTGCGGGACGCCGGAAAGCGCAAGGACGAGTTTCTGGTTACATTGAGACACGACATAATTCATCACAAGGATGCAAGGGCGCAGCAGGAGTTGCTTCTGCGCGAGATCAATCACCGCATCAAGAACCTCTTCAGCGTTACCGCCGGGATCATCTCGCTCAGTGCCAGAACCGCTACGACAGTCCAAGAATTTTCGGTTGACCTGAAAGCGCGGTTGCAAGCGCTTGCGCGCTCACACGATCTGACCCTGCCAGATCTCGGCGCCGATCAGATCACGCAAGCAACCACGACGGCTATCGCCTTGACCAAGGCAATTTTGGAGCCGCACGAACACGCGCATGCATCGCGAATCGCGATCAGCGGCGCAGACGTGTCACTCTCCGGCAGCGCTTTGACGACACTGGCCCTGCTGCTGCATGAACTGGCTACCAATGCGGCGAAGTATGGCGCGCTGTCCTCACCCGATGGTCGACTGACAGTAGAGATTGCTGCGGTTGACAATTTTCTCGACGTAACCTGGAAAGAGCGTGGGGCGCTCATATCTGAAGAGCCGACCTCCCGTGAAGGATTTGGTACAACGCTTGAGAAGGTTGCGTTGACCGGGCTAGGCGGGACGATCTCAAGGGATTGGCAAAGCGACGGTTTGTCCCTGTTGCTCAGAGTCCCCCTCACAAGCCTCGGCGGGTGATCGGTCATCGTCGGCCCTTATGAACATCCGGAACCGACCGCCGTGTCGTATGTCAAAAGGTTGCTCTTAAACGCGCACACATGGAAATGCCACCAGAGCCCTCCAAGCCGCTTAAAAGACTGTTGGGCAACTCTCAACTCCTGACCTTGCATCGACCCTGCGGTTACCCAGCTGGTCCGGGCTCATGGATCGGACAGCCATTGGTGCGGCTGCGGAAATCAGATGAGTGCAAATACGTGTCACGCCGTGCGCGATTGATGTTGCCAAGCGGCTGGTGAGCGGCCAAGCCCGTCCAGGAGCGATCCCCGCGGATCTTCTGGAATCGAGGCGTCCGATCCGTTGACGGTTATTGGCATGACAACCTCGCTGTGAACCATGGTTGGGGAGCACATTGCCACGTAAGTCGCGTAAACACCGGGACCAAGCGACGGATGCGGACCCCCATAACAAGTCATCCGCAGATGAGAGGTTCCGCGTGTGGGACGATCGGCGTTGCGGTATAGATTTGAGGGGCGACCTTAGGTCGTCCCTCAATTGACGATCAGAGGTCGCGTCGAGCCCTGGCTCGTTCCTGCTCATCTTCGGTGTAGACGTCGGCCCTTGGATCGAACCCGGTCCAGCCGCCAGCCTCGTACTCGGTGCGTCGGCGAGCGACGTCGACCGATCTGTATTGCTTCAGGATCTGTTCGGCATTCGGGACAAGATTATCCTCCACCTTCGCGGTGACGAGCGTCCCGCCACGGCGAACGCCCTCGGCATAAACATGGGCATCGTTCTCAGGGACGCCGGCCGTTGTCATTGCGCCAATGATGCCACCGGCAGCGCCACCGACAACCGCGCCACCAACTGCACCTACCGCAGTTGCTGCCAGCCAGCCCGCGGCAACGACGGGCCCCACGCCGGGAATGGCCATCAAGCCGAGACCGGTCAGCAGGCCGCCCGCTCCACCAATGACGGCACCCACGCCAGCGCCGGTAACCGCGTCCTCTCCAGCTTCGGTATCGTCACCCTTGTGCCAGCCGCTCGCGTTGTTGGCCACGATGCTGATGTCGCCGCGCGACACGCCAGTGGATACAAGTTCGCCCACCGCATCGTTGGCGTCGTCATAATTATCGAACAGTCCTGTAACGGTTTTCATCGGATCTTTCCTCGTTTCTGATCAATTGGTGCCGGCGACGACGTTGCCCTGATAGTCGAGCGCGATCGGCACGGACTTGCCGTCCTTGCTTGCGGTTCCGCGCCAGATGCCCTTGTCGTCTTTCGTCAAGGCAGAGACGTCCGCAAATCCAGCCTTCTCAATCGCCGTCTTGGCCTGGGCTTCGGTAAAGCTGTTTGCGCCGGGAACGGGCGCCGCGGGATTTGTCTCGCCGCTGCTGGTGACCGCTGGTGTGGCGCTGTCGGAAGCCGGCGCGCTAGTCGCGACCTTCTGGATCATTTCCTGATGCATCTTGAGCGTGGGCAAGGTTTCCGATGCGAATGACTTCAGCGTGGCGTTGTCGCCATCCTTCGCGTAGGACTCAAATAGGCTCACGGCATCCGCATGCGCCGCCTTCTGCATGTCGACATAGGACGAATCTACCGGTGCTGCGGCCGACTGCAATTTGTCGACATCACTCTTGTGAGGTGCATCGAGTTCAGTCGGTACCTGGAGCTTCTGTTCTCCGGCGATACCCTCGAGCTTTGCATTGGAGGCGCCGTGGTCGGAGATCATCTTCTGGGCGAATTCCTTCAGGTTTGGATCCTGAAGCTTGTCCTGTGCGACCTTGCTCGACTGGACTTCAAACATGCCTCCGACGGCGGCCTTCGTAACGAAGTCCTGCGCCGTATCCGCGGCTAACGCCGGAAGTGCAAGCGCCATTGCTGTGGCGAGCGACAGGGCCGCCAAACGAAGGTTGTTTTTCATAGCCGTTCCTTGGTTTCAGAGATCGATGTTTCCCAACCTCCCTGACAAAGCTTGGTTCCAAGCTGCGACCACATAGTGCTTGCGGGGGGTGACGTGGCATCACAAGAAAGGCCTCGGCCCTTGGCGGAAGCACGCCCTGAGTTCGGAATTTACGAACCAAACGTCCGCCTTCGCTTTAACTCGCGTGCTGCCTTTTGCGCCCGGGAATCTCAAGAAACTGGCCAACAATCTCCCCGTCGAGCTAAGCGGGATGGCGGCTTCGACGACTTCATGGCGCAGCCCGGAAAGATAGCGGCCGCCTATTCAAGCGGCGACGCGAGCCTGGTGGATGCGATCGTCGCTAGTGAACGCAAAGCAACCGTCTCGCCGACCGGCGGTTCGGTTTCCGGCGTCGCAAACGTCGCCGCGCGCTATGACAGCGATGCAAATGAATTCTCGCCCGGCAGCGAGACGAAACTGAAGGTGTTGCAGGCCTCTCAGGAGATCGCCTTTTGGACCGGATTCCAGGTTTTCGATGGCAAGATCGGAGAGCATCCTACCAAGATGAAGTTGCGGATCACCGAGATTTTCCGGCGCGACAGCGGTAAATGGAAGCTGATCCACCGACATGCGGATCCGGCTTCAACCCTATCAAAACCGAAATCATTGAAATCCGCAGCCACAAATCAGGACGGTCCTGACGCCTGCAGTTTGGTCAGTTGTTTCTCGGCTTCTTCAATTGCGTTTTCCATCACCCTGTCGAAGTCAATCATTGCTTCAAGATGACCATGGTCGTCGATGGATTTACGTACCATGCGCATGGCCAGTATCGCGTCCGCCAGGGTCTGCTCGATACTGACCACCATGGAATGCACTCCTCGTTTTGTGCTTGTTCCCGCCGGTTGCAGCGCCGACGCGGTGAGGTCGGGGCGGGGGTATATTGCTCTAAGCAACCTCGGCGGCGACGTTGACCGTCGATACAGCAAGCGCGGTCAGCGCTTCGTCAGTCGTTTTTTCCTCACCAAGTGTAAGCTCCAGCAGCGAGATGGCCTCGTCCAGACCGAGTTCGGTTGCCCAGGCCTTCATCATACCATAATGCGGGATGTCTTAGTGCTCAACGGCTTGAGCGACCGCCAGCAGGCGGCATCAAGAGCTGGGGTCCCCTTTTACTCCTGCATAATCTCGGCGCCCTCATCGGTAATGCCGACAATCGCAGCGCAAGTCTTCCCTGTGGCTTCTTGTCGATGATCTGGAAGATCTCTTCGAGGCGCGCGACATGTTCCCGGGTCTGGCTGCGGCCCGGCAGGCAATTGCTGATTCAAAAGCGTCGAAAGTGCCGTAATGATCTGGACCATCGCAAACGGTTTGGCGATCGTGACGCTGCTCGGCACTCCTTCGGCGCCGCAATACTTTCCGCTATCTCCGCTGATGTAGACGACTGGTATGGTCGAGTTCGACTGCCGTATGTACCGGGCTACTTCCCACCTGGATTTACCGTTTCCTAAACGAATATCGGTCACTAGCCCGTTAAAGGATAATGGACTGGCATCAAACATCTCGACAACTGCCGCGGCATTACCGACCGTCCCCACCTGGATGACCAAACCGCGGAGGCTCGCGACGTGATCGCGTCGCGCATCATCGCAAACTACATGGCGGGGGGTGGTCTACAAGGACGAGCTTGTCTCGCTGTCGTCACGCCCTTGGGACGCTGAGCATGCCCTGACCAAGAAGGGTCAGGAGCGAGCCGGCCCGACCGGTCTACTCAATCGTGTTTTAGGCCGCAGTCTTACCCCTCCGCCTTGAAATTCTTGGCCTCCTGCTTGCCCTTGTCCTTCCGAGATTTCGATTGGGCATGCCGCGTCATCGAGTTTATCTCAGACTTCCTGCCAGAGATCCTCCAGGAGTGCGCGGTCATAGCCGCCGCTTGCCCGCAGGAGCTGGCGCGAATAGGCGTGCTGAAACTTCCCTTGTGCCAAATCGGAACTAGTTCCAGTTTCCAGAATGCGTCCACCGTTCATCACCGCAATCCGGTCGCACATGTAGGCGATGACCGCCAGATTATGGCTTACCATGATGGTCGTGAAGCCGCGTTCCCGCCGCAGCCGCCGCAACAGATTGAGGACCTCCGCCTGCACCGAGACGTCAAGTGCGGATGTCGGCTCATCAAGGAGAAGCACGCGCGGTTCCAGAATGATCGCTCGGGCGATTGCTACCCTCTGGCGCTGTCCTCCGGAAAGCTGATGCGGGAAGCGGAAACGATGTTCGGGCTTCAGCCCGACATCGGCCAAGGCACGTTCAACCCGCTGCTCGATGTCCGGTAGGGAGTGGATGCGGGCCGGCTCCGACAACACCTTGTCGATCGTGTGTCTTGGATGCAGCGATCCATAAGGATCCTGGAACACCATCTGCACGAGGCGACGCTGCGCATGGCTGCGGGAAGGCCGCGCCTCCGTGCCGTCAATACTGACCGCACCGGCATAAGCGTCGATCAAGCCGGCGACGGTATTCAGCACGGTCGATTTGCCCGATCCGGATTCGCCGACCAAGCCGAATGCTTCGCCATGAGCGACATCGAACGATACGTTGCGCACGGCGGCTAGCCGCCTTGCGCCCTTGCCGAAGCTGACGCAAAGGTCGGAGATCCGGATCATCGGCTCGCTCATTTCGCCCAGCCGGCATCGCGCTGCAGGACGGGCAGTTCCGCCCGGTCGTCGCCGAGGCGCGGCACCGAAGCCATCAGGCCGCGCGCATAGGGGTGCTGGGCCTTATCGAGATCGCTCGCCTTCACGGTCTCGATCACCTTTCCGGCATACATGATCAACACCCGGTCGCAGAAGGCAGAGACCATACCAAGGTCATGGCTGATCAGGATAAGGCTCATGCCGCGTTCACGGACGAGGTCGTCCAGTATGGCTAGGACCTGAAGCTGTACCGTCATATCGAGAGCGGATGTCGGTTCATCGGCAATGAGCAATTGCGGTTCCGGGATGAGCATCATGGCGATCATGACGCGTTGTCCCATACCGCCGGAAAGCTGATGCGGATAGAGGTGGTAGACCGTTTCCGGATCGCGGATCTTCACTGCTTTCAACGCCTCGATCGCGCTTTCGCGCGCCTGACGGCGGTTGTTGGCGACATGCCGGCGATAGGATTCCTCGATCTGGTGGCCGACCTTCATGACAGGATTAAGCGAGAATTTCGGATCCTGCAGCACCATTGAGATACGCTTGCCACGGATATTGGGCATTTCGGTTTCCGACAGCTTCAGGAGATCCTGTCCCATGAACGACAGTTTGTCGGCACTCACTCGTCCAGGGGGTGGCACCAGCCGCAAGATCGAGCGCCCGGTCAGTGATTTGCCGGAGCCGGATTCACCGACGATGCCCAATCTTTCACGTCCAACCGTGAAGCTGACGCCGCGCACCACGTCCACGTCCCCATGATGGGTCGGGAAGGTGACACGCAGGTTTGCGACGTCCAGGACCGGCGCACTCATGTCCGCTTGGGGTCCAGCACGTCGCGCAAGCCGTCACCGAGCAGGTTGAACCCCAGGCTGACGATGAAGATCGCAATGCCTGGAATGGTCGCCACCCACCATTGGTCGAGCAGATAGTCCCGCCCCGTTGAAATCATTGCGCCCCATTCCGCCGTTGGCGGTTGCGCTCCCAATCCGAGGAAGCCTAGGCCCGCGGCGGTCAGGATGATGCCCGCCATGTCGAGCGTCATGCGCACGATGACCGATGCGGCACAAAGTGGCACCATGTGGTGCCAGATGATGCGGAAGGCCGAGGCGCCCTGCAATCTCGCCGCCTTGACGAAATCGGTGTTGCGCGCGGTGATCGTCTCGGCGCGGGCAATGCGCGCGTAAGGCGGCCATGAGGTCAGCGCGATGGCGATGATGGCGCTTTCCAGGCCGGGCCTGATCGCTGCGACGAAGGCCAGCGCCAGGATGAGCCGCGGGAAGGCGAGGAAGATATCGGTGATGCGCATCAGCACGACGTCGACAGGGCCGCCGAGATAGCCCGACACCGTGCCGATCAGAAGCCCAACCGGCACGACGATAACCACCACCATAAGGACAATAGTGAGGGTGATGCGTGCGCCGTGGGCAACGCGCGAGAAGATGTCACGGCCGAGTTCGTCGGTCCCGAACCAGTGCTCGGACCCGGGCGGCTGGAGCCTTGTGGCAAGCGATTGCAAGGTCGGCGACTGCAAGGGCAGTACCGGGGCGAGGACCGCGACCAGAATCAGCAGTGTGACAATCGCAAGGCCGATCATCGCCAGGGGGTTGAGACGAAAAGCCAGCCAGTTGCGATACCAGTGACCGACAGAGGCCTGTCGCCGCGAGTGCGGCGTGTCGGTGAGCAGCCATTCGCGTGCCGTCATGCGCGCGCCCTCATATTCGTGCCCTCGGGTCCAGAAGCCGGTAGAGCAGGTCGCAGAATACGTTGAGGCAAACGAAGATCGCGCCGATCAGCATGGTGCCGCCGAGTACGGCGTTCATGTCGGCGTTGAACAGCGAGCGGGTGATGTAGAGACCGAGCCCCGGCCATGCGAACACCGTCTCGGTCAGCACCGCTCCTTCGAGCAAGGACGCGTAGCTCAGCGCGACGACAGTAATCAGCGGCACGACGATGTTGCCAAGCGCGTGGCGCCAGATCACACGACGTTCCGGCATGCCTTTCGCGCGCGCCGTCAGGATGTATTCCTGGCTGAGCTGCGCCAGCATGAAGCTTCGCGTCATGCGCGAAACATAGGCGAGTGTCAGATAACCGAGCAGGCTCGCTGGCAGCACCAGATGCGAGAGCGCATTGGCGAACACATCCCAGTCACCGGACATCGCGCTGTCGATAGTGATGAGCCCGGTGACCGGCTCGACCAGGCCATCGTAGCCGATGTCGAGCCTGCCCGGTCCAGCGACGAGACCGAGCCAGGCGTAAAGGACAAGGAGGCCGACAAGGCCCATCCAGAAGATCGGGATCGAGTAGCCGACGAGGCCGACGACGCGTGTGACGTGATCGATCCATCGACCGTGATGCGTGGCGGCAACGACACCGAGTGGAATACCGACGACGACGCCAATCAGCGTTGCCGCGGTGGCGAGCTCGAGCGTCGCTGGAAAGAATTGCGCCAGATCATAGAGCACCGGACGCGACGTCATCACCGAGGTGCCGAAATCGCCCTGCACGACCTTGAGGAGGTATATCCAGAATTGCTGATAGATCGGCAGGTCGATGCCGAGTTCTTGTCTGGCTCGCGCATAGGTCTCGGGCAGCGCGCGGTCGCCGACGATGGCAAGGACCGGGTCTATCGGGACCACGCGCCCGATGATGAAGGTTATGAAGATCAGACCGAGCAGGGTAAGGGCCAGGATGCCGGCAAAGCGGACAAGTTCGTAAGCGAGCTCGGCGACGCGCGGTTGCCAGCTGGCAACCGCGCGTCCCGTCGAAGTCATGTCAGTGGCCATCCGCGATGCGATCCCGAACGCTTACTTGGTCACGTCATAGTAGAATACGAGGTCAGCGTTCGGCCCCGAGAAAAAGCCCTTCACATTCTTGCGCATGACGGTCTGTTCGCTTTCCTGGAACATATTGATGAATGGGCCGGATTTCTGCAGCTTTGTCTGCAGGTCAAGATACATCGCCTTGCGTTTTTCGATGTCGCTTTCCTGAAGTGCCGCGCGCGTCTCCTTGGAAATATCCGGGATATCCCAGCTGTTGCGCCAGGCAAGCGGCTTCGAGGCGGAAGCATCGCTGTTGTCGGGGTTGTTGGCGAAGCTGTCGGCGTTCGCGTTCGGATCGAGATAATCCGGTCCCCAGTACATGTAGATCATGTCATGCTGGCGAGCCCGGTACTTGGTCAGCACCTGCTTGATCTCGGCGGAGTTGATCGTGACTTTCACGCCGGCTTGCGCGAATGTCGACTGGATCGATTGGGCGATGGCGGTGAAAGGCTGGGTGTTGCCTGCGTCGAGCCCGATCTCGAAGCCGTTCGGATAGCCCGCTTCGGCAAGCAGTGCTTTCGCCTTGGCAGGGTCGAGCTTGTAGGGATTGTCTTCCAGCGAGGCGTAGAAGCCGGCGGGCCAGAAGGATTGATGCACGAGCTGCTGGCCTTTCAGGAACGAGTCCGCCATGCCTTGGTAGTCGATAAGCCAGCGCAGCGCTTCCTGGACCTTTGGGTTCCTCAGGGCCTCCACCTTCTGACTGAGGCCGAGATAGTAGATCGTCGCCTTGGGGAAGGTCCCCACCACCAGGTCGGTGTTACCTTCGATGCCCTTGATCTGATCGGGCGTCAGGTTGCGCGCGATGTCGATGTCGCCCTTTTCTACGAGCAGGCGCTGGGTGGCGCCTTCGGGTACATGCCTGATGATGACACGTTCCATCTTGGGCGCGCCAAGGCGAAAGCCGGGATTGGCCTCGAGTATCACGGACTCGTTTGCCTTCCAGGAGCGCATCTTGTAGGCGCCCGAGCCGGCGGAGTTGGTCTTCAGCCAGGCATGGCCGAGATCTCCGTCCTTTTCATGCGCCATCGCCTCCTTCTTGTCGACGATTGATGAGGTCACCGTGCTCATGAGGTTGAGGACATAGGTCGGCGCGTATTTTTCCGACACAGTGATGCTCACGGTCGACGGGTCGACTGCCTTGACCATGTCCTTGACGTTGTCAGTGGTCCAGCCGAGGCCTTGAAACAGATAGGCGGGGGTCAGGTTGAGCAGAATGACACGCTGCAGCGAGAAGGCGACGTCCTCGGCGGCCACCGGGTTGCCGGAATGAAACTTCAAATTCGATTTCAGTTTGAAGGTAAAGGTCTTGCCGTCATCGCTGACCGAATAGCTTTCGGCCACTTTTGGCACCAGCGTTTTCATGTCGCCAATCTCGAGGCCCATCAGACGGTCATAGACATTCACCGCGATTTCGGAGTTCGAGAGCTCATAGATCTCGGCTGGATCCATCGTCACGATATCGTCGATGGCCTTGGCCACCACCAGCGTGTTGGCGGGCGTATCGGCAAGCGCGGGCACCGACAGCATGGCAGCCGCGAGGCAGAGTCCCAGAAACATGCGTCTCATTGTTGTCTCCCATTCTTCGTTGATAGCGGATGGCTTGGCTCAACCCCCTTGGCTGAGCCGCACCCCGGGACGCAGGTTCTTGTAGACGACCTGATCGTTCCGGCAGAAATTCGCTCCAGGAGCCTCGACCATGATGATTTCCTGGGCGATCGGTTCGAAATCGGCGCGGAAATGGATGGTGCTCTTGACCGCGATGACAGCCTGTTCGCTTGGCTCGATGCCGACGGCGCGCAACAGGCCCTGATCGAGGCATTGGTAGCGGATGCTGCAGACCGCGACCTGGACATCCGACCTTTCGTCAAGGATGCGCAGGCGCGCCATGAGCCCGAGCGACACGGTGACGCCGCCGAGGATGGCGCCGTGACAAGTGAAGGTTCCGTTGGAAAGCGCTTCGACACGCACAGTTGCGGCGAAGGGTTCCGGATCGTAGCCGAAGCGGCCGCCAATCACGAGATCGATCTCGGCTCCAACGCCGGCATCGTGCGCCGCTTGTGCCGTTTCGGGGTCCCACAACAGCCCGAGCGCACTGTCACGTAAGCCGGCGTCGACCATGGCGCGCAACAATCCCACAGTATCGGATGTACCGCCGGCCCCTGGATTGTCCTGAACGTCGGCGAGCACGATCGGCGTGCCCTTGCGGCCATGCAAGGCCGCGTAGCCGGCTGCCGCCGCGGGGCTGACCATGGGGGCTTCGAACACAGACTCGGCCGCAAGCAGCCGACCGAAATGCTCGTCGGCGGCGGCCGTCACCGCGGCTTCCCCGGTTCCGTAAGCAACGATCGCCGGGCCACATTCGGCAATGTCGGCCGGCGGAAAGCCCATGGCGAGGTCGACATTCAGGACGCCACCGGCCGGCGTGCCCGGCAGGCCGGCGTAAAGGCCCCGGCAGGGTTCAAGATCAGTGCATTGTGCAGCGAGCGGCACAAGAAAAGGCGCTTTGCGAAATGCCTTGAGAAACGGTTTGCCGTGCTGGATCCGCTGCCGCAGGAGCGCATAGGTGCGCTGGCCGGTTTCCACCATGTCGATATGCGGATAGGTCCGGTACAGCGCGATCGCGTCCGACAGTTCGACCATCGCGGCGGTGACATTGGCGTGTAGGTCGAGGCTTGCGACGATCGGAAGATCGGGCCCGGTAATGGCCCGGATGCGGCGCAAGAGCTCGCCTTCACCATCCTCATGGGATTCGACGACCATCGCGCCATGCAGGTCGAGATAGACGGCGTCCAGTCCGCCGGCCTGCGCAATGCCCTCGCAGATCATCGTCGACATGCGGTCGAACGCGTCGTCGGTGACGAAGCCGCAGGGCTCCGCGGAGGCCCAGACGAGCGGCAGGAAGTCACACGTATCGCGCGCCGCGCGGATGAAGCCGCCAATCGGGATGGCCAGCGGCGAGAAGACATCGAGAATGGCATCGCCGGTCGTCATTTCGGGCCAGCCATCGGCACGAACGAAGTCGCCGTAAGACGCGCCGAATGGTGCGAACGTGTTGGTTTCGTGCTGCAATCCGGCGATGGCGATGCGCGGGCGCGCGGTCATGGCGAGTGATACCCTTCCGGTCGAGGTCAGTTGCGGATCGGACGGTATCGAATGCTTGTGCGCCGCACAATTTCGCTAGTCGGCGCAATTCGCTCGCTCACATTCGCTCAAACAAGCGAAGGGCCGCGGGAAGGCTGGAACAGGCAGTCAGTATTCCATGGCGCGCAGCACGGTGTCGTGCGCATCGACATGGTTGTCCAGCCGTTTGGCGATCTCGTCGCTGATCTCGCCGCTGCCGACCGGGTAAAGCCCGCAGGCCGAGATCATCCTGCGCAAATCGGGAGCGATGCCGCAATATTCATAGACGACGCGCGACGCGAAAGGCTGGCGTCCAGGCCCGCTTGATACCGAGACGAAGACACCGGACAGAATCCGCGGGGTCGGGGAATAGGATGGATAGAATGCCACCATCGACAGGGTTTGATGGATGCCGATGGTCTGGTGCAGCACATAGAGGCGATCATTCGTATGCAATACATCGCCATTGTATTTGTGCAGGGAACGCAGTTTTTTGTAAGGGTCGTTTCTGTCGACTATCCGCTCCAGTGTCTTGTCGAAGAAGAGCCCCTGCTTCTCATGGATGCGCGAAATGGATTTGAGAATCTGCCCCGGATAGGCAGGCGACAGATAATAGGAATGGTAGTAGCCCGCATAACGCTCGATCCTGCGGCGCGCATCGGGATTGGCTTCGTTTATCCGCTCCAGGAAAGATCCCAGCAGCAATTGACCCGAGGTGCCGTGACCGCCCGGCGCTTGGCGCCTCGACGATGTCGCCAAGCCGCTGCCGTAGCCGTCGATATCCAGATAGCCGCAGATGCGGACGAGATTGTTTGCCGAGGGAAACGAGGACCCCGACAGATATTTGTTGAATTGCTGGCGGTTTATTCCAAGATCGCGGCAGACCTTCGAGATCGATTTATGGCGTGCACAGGCTTCGCGAAGCCTCGCGGAGAAGAGATCCTGATTCTGCCAGATGTTCATCGATTTCTTCGGTTTGGTTCTGTTAGGTCTTGGTCGCCCTGTTCGATCTCTTGATGCTCATTCTCGCCATTCCGGCGCCTGCTTTCAATAGCGGATCCGACCCCTGGTCAGATGTGCCTCGCAGCGCTCACGGATCGCCCACATTCAGATCATAGCGCAGGTAATCCATGCGCTTGGCCACCTTGTCATAGAGGCGCTGGGCCGCATGGTTGTCCGACTGGGTCATCCAGAAGATCTTGAACCAGCCGGCATCCAGCCCGAGCTGACGAAGATGGGCGATCATCGCCTGGGCTATGCCCTGGCCGCGGCTCTCGGCAACCACATAGATGTCCTGCAGGTAGCAGGCGTCGCCATTGCTCCAGGTGAAGGGGAAGGCGAAGAAGAGGGTGAAGCCTGTGGGTACGTCTTGCGCGTCCACCGCGACAACGCAGCGAAGGCCTGAGGCGGGGTCCATGATCCGGCCCCAGTTGCACTCGCCCATGGCATGATTGCCGGGCTCGCCCGGCGCGAGCGAGACGAAGTCACGCCACATGTTCAGGAATGCCGCGCGATCTTCGGCCTGTGCGGGCCGCACGGATATGGCGCTGACGGTCATCATGTACCTTCCTGACTTTCCACGCGCGCCGAGCGCGCTTGCTCTGAACATGCCTGAGGCGCATCGCCAACAATATTGGCGGTCAGCACGCGTGCCGTTCCCGAAAGAACGACGTCGCCGTTGCCTCGTTGCAACTCGACAACCAGGTCCGCTGTCTGCCCACCGGTCCCTCCCGCCAGGACATCGATGGATCGGCAATGGGCGGTCAGCACGTCACCCGGCCACACGGGGCTGCGGAAGCGAACCGTATAGCGGCGGACGCTGCCAGGCCCGAACCACTTCGTCAGCGCGGAGGCCAACATTCCGGCGGACAGCATGCCGTGCGCCATGACGTCTGGCAGTCCGGCTTTCGCCGCGAACTCATGGTCGTGGTGCAGTGGATTGAAATCACCCGACGCGCCTGCATAGCGAACAAGGTCGCTGCGTGTCAGCGGGCCGTAGACGACGGGTTCGCGCGGCCGCAGCGTCACGCCTGCTCTCCTGACTTTTCGATCGCCGCTTTTTCGATCGTTGTCATGGTCTCGCGACAAACCAGATTGCCGGTTGCCGCGGACATGAACTCGACCTCGGTTGTTATCACCCGCATCGACCCGCCGCGGCGTCCCGTCTTGGTCTCGTCGCTCATCATGCGAGCACGACAGCGAAGCCGGTCGCCGGATCTCATCGGCTCGAAATATTCGTAATCCTGCCCGCCATGAACCGTTCGCGAGCGATCGAGGCCGAGCATGCTGGTGATCAGTCTCTCCACGAAATCCGCCGAGGCGACCACCGGAAAGGTCGGCGGAGCAATGTCGGCATTCTGCGAATGGACATCCTGTACCGCGCGCGCGAACTCGTGGACCTTGCCGGCCTCGACAACGAAATCCCATTCTTCCAGAATATCGCCGGCCACGATCATGTCATGCCCTCCCGCAAGGCGCTGTTGCGACGGGTGAGCAGCAAGAGCGCCGCCAGCGCCAGAATATTGAAGGCAATCAGCAGCGTCGCAACGGCCGTAATCGTTGGATTGATCTGTATGACCAATTCGTTGAACATTCGCTTCGGGATGGTCATGTGGGTTCCCGCGATGAATAGCGTCACCACCACCTCGTCGAAGCTCATGACGAAGGAGAATATCCACGCCGCCGCCGCCGAAGGCGCCATGTTCGGCAGCACGACCCGCGTCAGGATCTGAAGCTGCGAGGCGCCGAGCGTTGCCGCCACCTGCTCGATGCGGACATCGAAGCTCCTGAACGCCGCCTGCATGATCAGGACGACGTAAGGCACCGCCAGGATCGTATGGCCCAGCACGAGGCCGAAGAACGTGCCGAGCAGGCCGATCCGCGCGAAGAAGATGTAAAGCGAGACCGCCGTGATGATGGAGGGCAGGATCATCGGCGCCATGAAGTTCGCTTCGAGAAAGCGTTTGCCCCGGAAATCGCCGCGTACCAGGACATAGGCAGCGAGCGTTCCGCAGACGAGCGCTATGCTGCTGGAAAGCGTTGCGAGAACGAGCGAATTCGTACCCGCCTCGATCCAGACCGGATTGCCGAACAAGCTCTCGTACCAGCGCAGCGACAGCGCCGCCGGCGGAAACTCCAGTGATTTCGCGTCCGAAAAAGACATCGGGGCGACGATCAGCACCGGTAGGCAAAGGAACATCAGGACGGCCGATCCGACAACCCCAAGCCAGAGATCTGAGAAGGAAGTACGCTTCATACCTGACCTCGCTCGCGAAGCCATTGGTAGACGGCATAGAGCGAAAGCGTGATCGTCATCAGCACCACCGAGATCACCGCCGCGATTTCCCATTGCGCGAAGCGATTGATGAGCAGGTCCATCATGTTGGAGATCAATGGAAAACGACCGCCGCCGAGAACCGCCGGCGTGATGTAGAAGCCGAGGCTGAGAATGAAGATGAGAATGGCGGAAGCGGCAAGCGCCTGAAGCGTCTGCGGGAAGAAAATCTGCCAGAAGATCCGCGTGCGGCTTGCTCCGAGCGTTTCGGCCACCTGCATGAGCCGCCCGTCGACCTTGATCATCGCCGCATAGAGCGGCAGGACGAGGAAAGGCAGCAGCACGTTCGCCATGCCGATCAGGATGCCGATCTCATTGTAGAGGAATTCGACGGGGCGGGTGGTCAGCCCGAGACTGAGCAACGTCTTGTTGACGAGCCCTCCATTGCCGAGGATCACGATCCAGGCATAGGTGCGCACCAGGATCGAGACCCAGAAGGTCATGACGACGATGCCGAGCACAAGCATGCGCAGGCGAGGCCGGAGCCTGGTTGTCCAATAGGCGAGGGGATAGCCGAGCAGTACCGTGACGATCGTTACCTCGAGCGCCACGACGAGCGTGCGCCAGATGACGTGGGAATAGACGTTCGACTGCGCGAAATCACTATAGAACCGGGTGGTCAGCGTGCCGGTCTTCGAATCGTCGATGCTCCAGTAGGCGGTGTTCAGCAACGGAAGATCGAAGACCGCCAGGATGAGCAGCGCCATCGGCGCCAGGAGTACGACGAGATCGAGTTTCGAGCGGAAAAACGAGCGCAAGGGCGCGGCGACCTTTCGGGTCGTCGCGTCCTCGAGGGCGATCGAAGCATCGGACATGGATGACTTCGCGGCGGTCTTCGTCACTGCGCCAACTTGAATTCGTTCCAGCGCTTCTCGACCTCGGCGGCGTGGTCGAACCACCACTGGCCATTGATCAGCCACTGGACCTTCTTGTTCTCGGCTGATGTCGGGAAGGTCTTGAGCACTTCAGGTGTCACGATCTTCTCGAGCTGCGGGCTTGGACCGGGATAAGGCAAGAAGTCGAGTATGCACTTCTGCACCTCGGCGTTGCTCTGCAACTTCATCCAGGCATAGAGCATGTCGCGCTGTTCTTCCGAAATGCCCTTGGCCACCATCCACCACGAGATGTCCAGCATGCCTTGATTGTAGGTCGACTCCACGCCTTCCTGACCGAGCACGCGGCCCGACCATGCGATTGCGTACTGGACCTCGTTGTCCTTCAGCAACTGGGCTGGCTGAGCGCCCGACTGCCACCAGATCGTATCCTTCTTGATCCGCTCCAGGGTCTTGAAGGCGCGATCGAGGTCGACACCCTTTTGCACGTCCTCGGGCGTCATGCCATCGCCCATGGCCGCAAAGGCAAGAACGAATTCGGGATAGTCCGGCAGCGCCCGCTTGCCGGGGAATTTTTCCGTGTCGAAGAAGTCGACGAAGTTCTGCGGTGCCTTGGCGTCCTTGCGCCAGGCCATGATCGTTGAGTAGTAGCTGGCCCCGAAGCCGTTGGCATTCTTCGCTTCGTCGAACATGGGCTCGGGATTGAGCTTCGCCCAGTCGATCGGCTCGAGCAGGCCCTCGGCGGCCAGCCGATACATGTCGCCGGTCGAGCCGTCGGTCACCGTGTTGGTGATGACGCCGGATTTCGCCTGTGCGGCGATCTTTGCATAGCCGCCGGGAGTCTCGGTGATCACCTTGATGCTGGCGTCCTTGAGAAGCGGGCCGTTGACGCATTTGTCGAGCGCGTCGCCATACTCGCCGCCCGAATTCATGATGTGAAGTTCCCTGGTCTGCGCCATGGACTGCGTCGAGGTGATCAACGCGATGGCACAAACAAGTGAGATGTTCCCCAATAATTTTTTCATTTTCATCACCTTTGTTCCGTTTGGATCGACAGAGATGGAATGAGATCGAGCCGCTCTGTCACGGCGACTTCTATTGCGCTGCGACACCTCCCGTGCCTTCAGGCAATATCCAGACGCTCGCCGGATCCCATGAGAGCCACACCTTGGACCCTTCGGGCTTCGGTCCGCGCGAACCCGCCAGGCTTGCCTTCATGCGGCGCCCATTATCGAGTTCGACATCGTAACGGACGGTCTCGCCGAGGAAGACGACGTCCCTGACCGTACCGTTGACGAAACCGCTGTCATTGTCGGCGCGGATGTCTTCAGGACGGATCATGCCGCAGACGCGATCCCGCACCCGTCCGGCCGGCGCATCGCACGGGAAGAGGCTGCCGTCGTCGCCGACAATCTCGTTGTCCGCCCGCAACCGGCCTTCGAGGAAGTTCGCCATGCCTAAAAAGCCCGCGGTGAAACGCGTTGTCGGCCGATGATAGATTTCGCTGGGCGTTCCGGTCTGCTCGACCCGGCCGTTGGCAAGCAGGACGACGCGATCCGACATCGACAGCGCCTCTTCCTGGTCATGCGTCACCATGATGGTCGTGATGCCGAGACTGCGCTGCAGGTCGCGGATTTCGGATCGGACCTCTTCGCGCAGCTTGCGGTCGAGGGCGGCCAGCGGCTCGTCCAGCAGCAGGATGTCCGGCCGGAACACGACCGCGCGGGCGAGCGCCGCCCGCTGCTGCTGGCCGCCCGACAATTGGTGCGGCTTTCGCCATCCGAAATCCGTCAGCCGGACAAGCCGCAGCGCGTCAGCGACGCGGTCGCGGAGCTCGGAGGTCCCCACGCCGCGCACGCGCAAAGGAAAGGCGACATTGTCGAAGATCGTCATGTGGGGGAAGAGCGCATAGCTTTGGAACACAAGGCCGATGTTGCGCTGCGCCGGGGCCACGAAGGTGATCTCGCGGTCGCCGATCTCGATACGGCCCGACGTCGGGACCGAAATCCCCGCCATCAGCGACAGCATCGTCGTCTTGCCGGAACCGCTAGGCCCGAGGATCGTCGTGAACTCGCCGGAATTCACCGTGACCGAAACATCGTCGATGGCCCTGACTAGGCCATATGATTTCGTGACGTTGGAGAATCGGACGAGGGTCATCTTGCCTTGGATTTCAGGTTCGGTTGCGGCGGATCACTGTTCAATGCCTCATGCGACAAGCGGCCAGACGGCTCGTTGTGCGATGCCGGCGCGCTTGGCCACACGCTCGGCGGAGTGTCTTGCCAGCCTGTAGATCTCGATTTCGTCGAGCTTCACCAGCCGCCCATGACGCACGATCATCTCGCCGTTGCAGACGACTGTGTCGACCGCCTTGGTTCGCGAAATGAGCACGAGCTGGCGCACAACGTCGACGTTGGGTTGGGCGTCCGGCAGATCGTTGCTGCGCACGACGACATCGGCTTTTTTTCCGACCTCAATGCTGCCGAGTTGTGAAGGCAGTCCGAGCGCGCGCGCGCCGCCAAGCGTGAACATTTCCAGGATCGACTGCGACGGCAGATACTCACCCCATTCGCGGCTGACGAGATAGGCGATGAAACCGAGATCGCCGAACGCCCATGCCTTTGCAATGTCGGTTCCGAAGGCGATCGAGGTGCCCGACTTGTGCAGGCTCGGGAAGCGGCTTCGACCGGTCTGCGAGATGCCGTAATACATGAAATTGCCAGGATGCCAGACCAGCCCCATGCCGGTCGCCGATATCGCGTCGACTTCGCTCGGCTCCAGAATGTTCATATGTGTGAAGAAGCTGTTGGGGCCGATCAGGCCCTTTTCGGCGAAATGGACCAGAGCCGGTTTGCCGAAGCGTGCCTTGTCGTAGTCGGCATCCGCCACCATCAGATTCTGGTGCTGGTGAAAGACCGCGCCGCTGCGATCGGTGAGCGCTTTCGCCGCCTGCATCAATTCCTCGGAGGCGCTGCCGCAGCCGTACAAGGCGACGTGGCCGCGCGCCAAACCGTCCTCGTCCGTGTTGCGCTTCAATTGGCCACCCAGTCCCTCGCGCGCCCTTTTCGCATCGCATGGCGCGCGGGGAATATCGGCCGCCATCGGCTCGCCGCCGACGATGTCCCACAGCATGCAGTCGGAAACCGAGCAGCGGATGCCGACGGCCTGCGCACCCTCGACGATGGCGTCCGGTGAATAGCTTGTTGCGGCATCGACGAAGCCGGTGAAGCCGTTGCGCGCCATTTCGGCGGCGGCCATCAGGGCGCTGGCATATTCGTCTTCGTCCTCGACGGCGTTCATCCAGCGTGTGAACACGCCGGTCCCGGCGCCGCCTTCCTCCCTCGGTGGATTGGGATTGTCGGTGATCGAACCGCGGCTGAGATGCAGGCCCGCGTGATAGTGTCCGTCGATGAAGCCCGGATGCACCACGCCGCCGGCCGCGTCTATCTTGCGGCTGGAGGTCCATTCGGTCTCGATCTTGTTGGTCGTGCCGACCGCGACAATCCTGTTTCCCACGATCGCGACCGCGCCATCGGGATAGACCGTTCGCTGCTTGTCCATGGTCAGGATATAACCGTGGGTGATCAGCAGGTCGCAGGGCTGCGGGGCGCCGGGTTCGGGAGGTGTCGTCATATCTGCACCTTCCCGGTCTCCCGGTCCCACGACCCGACACGCAGGTCCGGCTTTTCCTTGAGCAGCGACTGTTTGTGAACGCGCATCGATGGGGTTCGTTCGAAGTCGGTGTCGCGAATCTCGATGAAGCGCGGGATCTTGAAGGCCGCCAGATTGGCCCGGCAGAACTCGACGATCGTCTCGGGAGACAGGTCATCGCCCGGCCTCACCTGAACGTATGCCTTTACCTCCTCGCCGCGAAGCTCGTCGGGCACGGGTACGACCGCCGCGTCTATGATCTGGGGGTGGGAGCGCAGGACGCCTTCCAGTTCGGCCGCGGAAATGTTCTCGCCAGAGCGGCGAATGATCTCCTTCTTGCGGCCGACGAAGTAGAGCAGCCCGCGCTCGTCGCGGCGCGCCACATCCCCCGAATGATACCAGCCGCCACGATTGGCCTCGGCAGTGGTCTCCGGCCGGTTGAGATAGCCGGCATAGAGATCCGGTCCACCGATCAGGCATTCGCCGGCGTCGCCTTCGGCAACGTCATTGTCCTCGTCGTCGACGAGCCGGATCGTCACGCCCGGCGGCTCGACGCCCATCGTGCCGGTGCCGACGAGTTCGTCCGCCATGTGGTCGGGCACGCGGCTCATCACGCCACCCTCGGTGCTGCCGTACTGGTTGTGCCAGTGGAAGCCATAGCGCTTCACCATTTCGGCATGGAGCTCCTTGGGCAGGCCGGCATGGATGGCGAGCCGAATGCGGTGGTCCAGCTCGGCCGGTCCGGGCTCACCCTTCATCAGCAACGCGGGAATGGATGCGATGGACAGGATTTCGGTGGCGTCATAAGTCGTCACCACGTCCCAGAAGCGCGATACGGAAAAGCGGCGCATCGCGACCATCGTGCCGCGCGAGGCGAGCGAGGTGAGAAGCTGGATCGCGGGATCCGCGTAATAGAACGGCAGGCAGCAGAGCTGCCGGTCCTGCCAGCCGCGCCGGAAAAGTCGAAGGTCGACATCGATGACGCGCAGCCACCAGCCGTGATGCAGCATGCAACCTTTCGGCGCGCCGGTCGTGCCGGATGTATAGTAGACCGTGATGATGTCTTCGCGCTTGCATTCGACCGTGGCGAAATCCAGGGGCTCGGCCGCGTTTTCATACGCTGCAAGGCCGTCCGGTTCGTCGCCTTCGACCAACACGATGTGGCGCAGTGCCGGCGAATTGCCGCGCACGGCCTCCATGATCGGCAGTTGCGGCTTGCCGACGATCGCCACCGTCGGCGCGGCGTCCGTCACGATGTGGCCCGCATCGTATTGCATCGCGGTTGGCGCGATCGACACCATGGTGCAGCGGTTGGCTATAATGCCGAACAGCGCGATCATGAATTCGAGCCGGTTGTCGAGCATGATGACGACGCGGTCGCCAGCCTTGACATGCGGTTTCAGATATCCGGCAAATCGTTGGCAGCGGTCGAGAAATTCTCGCCGGGTCATGATCGGTCCGCCATCGATGATGATCGCGGGACGCTCGGGATCTTCAAGGCAGCCCTTTGAGACGATCTCGATGACCGTCTGATGGGGAACGCCGCTCCACTCCGGTGCGACGTTCTCGTGCCCGATCCAGGTCGATGGTCGCGGCGGAATGTTGGAGACGCCGAGTTCCATGCGCGCTGCTTGTGTGGCGATCGGGCCGCTCATGAAGACACCTGTGCGTAGCCGTTCTTGATCACGATGTTGCCGGCGGAGTCCGAAGCCTCAAAGCCGACAAGCCCGTCCTGTCCGGCCCAGTGGTCGACGGTGATCGATTGGCCGGGCGTCAGGAAAAGCGGATGGGCGAAGCGGCAGCCGAGCCGCTTCAGCCTCGGCGTCTGCCCGCCACAATGGTCGTCGACGACAGCGCGGGCGGCGAAGGACAAGGTGCACATTCCGTGCACGATCGGTGCCGGAAATCCAGCCTTGGCCGCGACGGCCGGATCGATCGTGTAGGCGGAATAATCACGCGCCGCATCGGCGTAGCGGCGGGTCTGGTCGGGCGTCAGGCCGTATTGCACCGAGGCCCCTTGCGTCTTTGCGATCACCGGTCGCGCAGGTGGCGTCTCGCCATGTGCCGCATCGGAAGGTTCTCCGCGGACAAGGCAGGTGCTGTACTGGGTGCAGACCGCCTTGCCGTCGTGCGTCACGGTTTCGGAACGAATGACGAAGGTGGTGCCGGCACGGGTGCCGCGCACGCTCGTCAGCGTCGAGGCGGTGAGCAGCCGCAGTCCGGGCACGATCGGCGCATGAAAGAAGAAATCGTGCTCGCCATGCAGGACGAAGTCGCCGGTCAGCTTGTCCAGCACCTCGACCATGCTTTGCATGACGGGCACATGGGAGAAAACGGGCGGCGCGAATTCACCTGCCAGATGGCGCGGGTTTTCGTCATCGACCGAGCGTGCGAACTGCGCCAGCCTGTGGCTGCTGGTGCGGAACTCCTCGGAGTCACGTGACATGCCTATGGGCGGTGCCTTGGTCTTGACGTGCCCTGGGGAGCCTGAATTCATAACGGGAGTCCTTCGACGAAATCACCCAGTTGCGGAAGCTTGGGTAGTCTGTGGTTCAACGCCTTCTCGACATCCTCGATCTGCCAGCGCCCATCCGTGCGCAGATCGATCTCGATGGCGCTTGGCGCAATCACCTCGATGCGATTGCCATAGGCCTGGAAAACCTGTCCGGTCGCTGGACAGTCTTCCAGCGCAAGCCAGCAGATCAGTGGCGAAACATTGTCAGGCGAAAAGACGTCGAACACGCCGTCTGGCGGCGCTTGCAGCGACGTCTCGATGCGCGTGCGGGCCGAAGGGGAAACGGCGTTGGAGCGCACGCCGTATTTGATGCCTTCGAGCGCAAGCGTGCGCGACAGTCCGATCACCGCGAGCTTCGCCGACGCATAGTTTGCCTGGCCGAAACTCCCGACCAGCCCGGCGAGCGAGGTCGTGTGAACGATCGACGCGGCGACCTGTCTGCCGGCCTTGGTCTCGTTGCGCCAATATTCCATGGCGTGGCGCGCCGGCGCCGCATGGCCCTTGAGATGGACACGGATGACTGCGTCCCATTCGTCTTCGGACATGTTCGCGAACAGACGGTCGCGCAGGATACCGGCATTGTTTACCAGGATGTCGAGCCCGCCGAATATCTCGACGGCCATCCCGATCAGCGCCTGGGCCTCGCTCCAGTCCGCGACGTCGTGGCCGCTCACCATCGCCTTACCGCCGTCCGCGATGATCTCGGCGACCACCGCGTTGGCGGGGGATACGTCGCGCCCTTGCCCGTGGAGGTCGGCACCGAGATCGTTGACGATAACCGCTGCTCCGTGCCTGGCCAGCGCAAGCGCATAGGAGCGGCCAAGACCCCGACCCCCGCCAGTCACCACCGCGATTCGTCCTTCAAGCCGGCGCTTCGTCATTACGACAGCCTGTCCGATGATGCCGCGACCACCGCGCGTTCGCAGAAAAAAGGTGCCATCTGATCGCGCACGTCCACCTCGCTTGTCGTCTGCAAAGGTCGCTCCGGCGCCTGACCAACTGAATGGTCCGGCACTCACCCTCCCGCAGCCCTTGTCACGTCCAATGTTTGACAACAGACATCAAAATGAATATGAGGTCAATATCATTTTTATCGACAAATCTCTGCCCCGAGTCTGATCGCGGAAGAGTGAAAGTCGTGGCAGGGATGGCGACAGATGGCACCTCGCACCGCAGCTTCTTCGCCGCGTCCCGCATTCGCTCGGTGGGTTTCCCAAAGCAACAGCATCACCCAGCAATTCATGGCGATGGGGATCCAGCCGGATTTCATCAGCATGGCCGGCGGCTTGCCGGCCGCCGAGTTCTATCCGGCCGCAGCGATTGCCGAGGCGAGCGAAAAGGCCATGGCACGCTCGGGCTCCATGGCGCTGGAATATGGTCCGATCGAAGGGTTTCCGGCGCTGCGCCAGCATATCGCCGAGCGCATCAGCCGCGAGGCGGGCCGCACCTTCACGATCGAGAACGTGCTTCTGACGACCGGCGCCATGCAGGGGCTCGATCTTCTCGGTAAGGTACTAATCGATCCGGGCGACCGGGTCGTTGCGCAATTCCCGACCTATGTCGGTGCGCTCGATGCCTGGCGCCCGCGGCTTCCCGTCTACGAGCCACTCGATTGGTCTGCGCCGGGAGGGACCGGTGTCGATGCGCTGCGCCTGGCGAAGTTCATCTATACCGTGCCGAATTATTCTAACCCTACCGGTGCCCTGGTATCAACGGCGGCGCGACAGGCCCTGCTGGAAAAGGCGATGCAGGCGGGGATCTGGCTCGTCGAGGACGATCCTTACCTGCCGCTGCAATTTGACGGCGCAGCCGGACCGAGCATCCTTGCGCTGCATGGGCGGATGGAGCGCGACGGACCTTACGAGGGGCCTGTCGTGTATCTCGGAACGCTGTCGAAAAGCATCGTGCCGGGACTGCGTGTCGGCTGGACGATTGCGTCGCGCGACATGATTCAGGCGCTGACGCTCGCCAAGCAATCGTCCGACATCAGCAGTTCGATGCTGACGCAGGCGATCGCGCTGGAACTTCTGGAATCCGGTTTCGAGACCCATCACGTGCCGTCGATCGTGCGCCACTACAGACAGCGGCGCGAAGCGCTTTGCGCGGCGGCGAATGCCGAGCTTGGCGAGTGGTTCGAATGGGACATGCCTCCCGGCGGCATGTTCGTGTGGATGTGCGGGCGCCATGGGGCGATCGACACCGACGCCCTCTATGGTTTTGCACTGGACGCCAAGGTGGCGTTCGTGCCGGGCAGCGTCTTCGATCCGGCGGCGAAACTCCGATCGGCGATGCGCGTGAACTTCACCAGAAGTGCGCCGGCGGTGCTCGAGGAAGGCGTTTCACGGCTTGCGGCAGCGGTCAAACGCTACCTGGTGTCAAACCACTGACCGTGACTGGACAAACAGGCGTTCGTCCGGCGAACGATCAGCGCCCGGGCGGATCCTTGCAATAGACCGCCCGGTACCAGAGCGTCGACAGCATGAGCGCGAGGTCTTCGTCACCGGAGAGGCCTTCCTGGTCGAAGAGCGAGTCCCGGCTGACAATCACCGCATAGAGGTAGTGGAAGACCATTCCCTCCAGCGCATGCGCCACCGCGACCGCCGATCCCGGCATGTCTTCCTTGTAGTTGCCGCGTCGCGAGATCGACCGGGCGAGATTTTCGATCCACGTCTGGTGCCGCGGCCGCCACAATTGGCGGAATTCCGGCAATTGGCTCTGCAACTGCAGATGACACTGCATAAGCCCCGCATTCACGCGATAGGCGGCCACAAAGAACCTGTTGGTGTTCAAGATCGCGTCGAACTCGCCGGTGCCGCGTCCGACCTGGCGTGCGCGATCATACAAATGCTCGACGAAGTCCAGCACCACCTCGATGGCGATCTCGTTCTTGTCGCGGTAATAGACATAGAAGGTTCCCAATGCCACGTCGGCATAAGTGCAGATGTCCGAGACCTTCACGTCCTGATAGCCGATCTCCTCGAGCGCCTGCGCCGCGGCAATCTTCAATCGATACTTGGTCCTGTCGCCTTTCGATGCGAAAGACCGCGAGGTCATCCCTACGGCCAGATGCTCGGCATACTTCTCGGCCTTGCTGCCGTTACCGGCCGGCGCCGCCTTTTGTTGCGCCTTCACTGCCATGCGATCATCCTCTGCCCGGTGGTGTTGCGCCAGCGTGTCCGTTTATCATTATTCGGCGCTGGTGTGGTGGATTTGAAGTCCCTGTTGTTTGACGGGATCAGCGTTCAAGAGCTTCAAAATCCAAAACCACACGAGAGTCCATCCAGCGCGATCGAGTAGTCACGATAAAAATTGATATTGACTTCATATTCATGTTGTATGATTTCTGATTTCGCTGCCGCGTGCAAGCGGTGAGCCAGCGCGGCCTCATTTTTTAGGCGCCGTCCGCGATGTGCATCAGCGGCTGAAGGCTGAAAAGGTTGGAGGACAACTCCTTGGACGTCGGATCTGAAATAGCGCTTTACGTCGTTCGCATGGCGAGCCCCTGTCTCCAGGATTGGGATGATCCATGTCTCACATCTTGACCGCTTCACCCGTCTATATCGTCGGTGCCGCCGAGACGCCCCTTGGAAAGGTGTTGGATCAGAGCGAGCTGTCGATGGTGGCGCTGGCCGCCAAGGAGGCGCTGGGAGAAGCCGGGCTGGGCCTGCGCGACGTCGATGCGCTCTTCACCAACTATATGGGCGAGGAGGGGTCCGTCCAGCTTGGCGAATATCTCGGGGTGCGGCCGCGCTACGCCGAATCGTCTGATATGGGTGGTGCCTCTTTCGAGTTTTTCGTACACCATGCCATGACGGCGATAGCGACCGGCCGGTGCGATGTCGCGCTCATCGCCTATGCCTCGCGTCAGCGCAGCCGGCGAAACCGCAAGAAGGCGGCTGCTGCGTTGGATGGTTCGCTCTCCGCGCAGTTCGAGACGCCGTACGGCATCCATTTTCCGATCGGTCACTATGCGCTGAGCGCGGCGCGCTACATGCACCAGTACGGCGCCACGCCAGAGCATCTGGCCGAGATCGCCGTCGCGGCGCGGCAATGGGCCGGGCTCAACCCAAAGGCCTGGATCCGCGATCCCCTCACCATCGAGGAGGTGATGGCTTCGCCCATGCTGTGCGATCCGTTGCGCAAGCTCGACTGCTGCCTGGTCACCGACGGCGGCGGCGCCATCGTGGTGGCGCGCAAGGACCGGGCGCGTGATGCCGCCAAACGGCCAGTGCGCGTCCTCGGTGCCGGCGAGAGCCATGTCCAGTGGCACGTCGCGCAGTGCCCCGACCTGACGGTGACGCCGGGTGTGGCCTCCGGCCGTGACGCCTTCGCAATGGCCGGCGTGAAACCGGGCGATGTCGACGTGTTCGAGCCCTACGACAATTTCACCCACGCCGTGCTGCTCTATCTGGAGGATCTCGGCTTCTGCGGGAAAGGCGAGGCGGGTGCTTTCGTCTCGGAAGGCCGCCTCAGGCCCGGCGGCAGCCTGCCCAGCATGACTTCCGGCGGCGGCCTTTCCTATTGCCATCCGGGTGCGCTTGGGATTCTCCTTTTGATCGAAGCGGTGCACCAGTTGCGCGGCGAAGCCGGCGACCGTCAGGTTCCCGGTGCCGAAATCGCGGTCGCGCATGGCACCGGTGGCCTTGCCTTCTCGACAGCCTCGACCGTGGTGCTCGCGCGTGACTGACGATCTTTCCTTCTCCGATCTCGGCGCGGCCGACCCGACCACCGAGCCGTTCTGGCAGGCCTGCGTGGAAAGGCGTCTGACCGTGCAGCGTTGCACTGCTTGCGGGTCGCATCAGTTCTATCCGCGACCGTTATGCCTTTCCTGCGAGGCGACCGGGCTCGAATGGGTGGACGCCAAGGGAAGCGGCACGATCTATTCGCTTACCACGGTCCGCATACCGGTCAGCGAGGATCTGGCGCCTCCCTACCTTCTCGCACTCGTCGATCTCGACGAGGGGCCGAGGCTGCTGACCAATATCGAGGCGGAAAGCGCAGGGATCGGCGACCGCGTGACCGTCGCCTGGCGGCGGCGCGACGGGTTGCCGCCGCTTCCCGTCTTCAGGCTTTCGGCCGGGTGATGCGATGACGATTGTCGCCGGCGCCGTGGACGACAGCATCGCCATGATCGGCGACCTCATCGGCTTTCCGACGGTGTCGCGCGATCCCAACCGCGATCTTCTGTTCTATGTGGAGGCGTATCTCGCGCGACACGGGATTGCCTGCGACATCATCTGGAACGACGACCGCACCAAGGGCAATCTGTGGGCGACGATCGGCCCGGCCGATGTGCCGGGCGTCATCCTTTCGGGGCATAGCGACGTGGTGCCGGTCGACGGGCAGGCCTGGACAAGTGATCCGTTCGTGCTGAGCCGAGCGCATGGGCGCATCTACGGTCGGGGTGCCTGCGACATGAAGGGCTTCATCGGTATCGTGCTCGCCGCCGTTCCCGGTCTGGTGCGGCGCAACCTCAAGGTTCCGGTCCATATCGCGATCTCCTACGATGAGGAGTTCGGCTGCACGGGCGTTCGCAGCCTGATCGACCGCATCGCCGCCATGCCGATCAAGCCGGCGCTCTGCATCGTTGGCGAACCGACCAGCATGCAGGTCGTGATCGGCCACAAGGGCGGCGGCATGTTCCGGGCCACGATCGCCGGCAAAAGCGCCCATTCCAGCCTCGCGCCGACTGCCGTCAACGCCATTGAATATGCAGCGGAACTGATCGCCTTCATCAAGAGCCTGTCTTGCGAACACGCCCATGGCGGACCGCACGATCATGTCTATGATATCAGCCATTCCACCCTGTCGGTGACGACCATCTCCGGCGGCACGGCACTCAACATCATTCCGAACAGCTGCGAATTCGGCTTTGACATCCGCTCGTTGCCCGAGGTCGATGCGCGTGCCCTGATCGAGCGCATCCGCAGCCATGCCGAAACCATGATCCTGCCCCGGATGCGGGCGATCGCGCCCGAGGCAGAAATCATCGTCGAGCCGATTGTCGAATTCGTCGGCCTGTCGACGCAGGCGGATCATCCAGCGGTGACATTCGTCAAGCGCCTAGTCGGGCGCAACGATCACGTCAAGGTCGCCTATGGCACCGAGGCTGGCCTGTTCAGCAATTCGGCCGGGGTGGTCTCGGTCGTGTGCGGACCGGGATCCATCGAGCAGGCCCACAAGCCGGACGAATATCTCGATCTTGCCGAAATAGAACGCTGCCGTGCCTTTGTCGATCGCCTGGCGGGCCAACTCGAGGACGGCGAACTGCCGTGGCTGTGAAGCGCGGTTTCGACGCGATCGTCGTCGGCGCCGGAATAGCCGGCACGGCCAGCGCCTATTATCTGCGCCAGGCCGGGTTCTCGGTGGCGCTGGTCGACACGCATCATCCCGGCTGGGGCGCGTCGGGCCGCAATCCTGGCTTTCTCTGGCTGCAGACCAAGGCGGCAGGGCTGGCCATGGACTTTTCTCTTGCCGGACGCCGCTTCGCCGAAACGCTTGCCGACGAGCTGCCGGATTTCGGCTTCCGCGCCAGCGGCGGGCTGATCACCTGGCGCGACGACGCCTTCGAGCGGGTGGCACGCGCCTTCGTCGCGGACCGGGTTGCCGCCGGGTTGCCGGTGTCCCTGCTCGACCGGCCAGCTCTTCGCGATCTCTGTCCTGACATTTCGCCGGAGGTCTCCGGAGCGGTTTGGAATCCTCTCGACGCGCACCAGGACACGCGGCTTCTGGTGCGCCACCTTGCCGATGCTTTCCAAAACGGAGGCGGCAGCATCTTTGCGCCGGCGCGGGTTGAAAGTATCGTCCTGACGGGTTCGACCTGCCGGGGTGTCAGGCTGACGGATGGCACGGAAATCTCAAGCGGCGTCGTGGTGGTGGCCACCGGGCCGTGGTCCAACCTTTTGCTCGAACCGTTGGGGCTCGACATTTCCTTGACGCCGACGCGTTTTGAAGCGGCAGAGACCGCGCCGGCGCCTTTCAGGATAAGGCCTGTGATCTCGGGCCAATCGCTGTTCCGCTTCTTCACGCCGCCGGGCATCGATGCGACAAGCCTGGCGCGCGAACCGGTGGAACTCTTGCGCCCCGAACTCGGCTTTACCGAACAGATCGCAAGCTTCCCCGATGGATCGCTGCAGTTCGGTTGCGCCTACGAGATCGGCAGCGACGATGCCCGGGCGACAGTGGCCGGGCAGGCGATGGCATGCTCGATCATGAGCCGCAATTTTCAGGCGATGGCCAGCCTGCCGATCCTGCGGCAATGGGCAGGTATCGTCGCCCAGACGCCCGATGGCCTGCCCGTCATCGATGCCGCGAGTGGCCTCCAGGGATTGATCCTCAATACCGGGCATTTCTTCGGCAACCTCGCGGGCGCATTTTCCGGCAGGATCGTCGCTCAACTGGCAAGCGGGCAGGAGCTTGTCTATCCTGTTGAAGGATTTGCGCGACGGCGTTTCACTCGGGTGGCCGCGTAGCGTGAGGCAGGGGCGTTGGTCGAAACAATCCGACAGGGAGGAAGCATGCCGACAAGGATTTTCAGGACCGCATTTGAGCGGCTGGCGCCGGACGTGCTGGCGGACTGGGCCGCAATACCTGTCACGATCGTTTCCGATATCAGCGCTGGGCATGTCGTGGTCGACCCGCGCATCAAGCCACTCCGGCCACTCGCCATGGGCACCAGAATGGTCGGACAAGCAGTCACCGCCAGGTGCGACCGTTCCGATTTCGGGGCGATGCTGCACGCCATCGACACTGCCGGCCAGGGCGAGGTCGTCACCGTCGACGCCTGCGGCTGCCTGCACACAGCCTATGCCGGCGAAATCCTCTGCGGCCTGGCGCGGCGCAAGCGGGTCGCGGGCCTGATCGTCAACGGAGCGGTCCGGGATATCGACACGATCGCCGGCTGGAACGATTTTCCTGTCTACGCGCTCGGCAACACGGCCAAAGGCCCGCTTTCGAAAGAGCGCGGCACGGTCAACGACAACATCGTCTTCGGAGGCGTCGCGGTAGGGCCCGGAGACATCATACTTGGGGATAATGACGGCATTGCCGTCATCCCGCTGGGCGACGCCGGGGCGCTTCTCGAGCTGGCGCAGCAAAGAGCCCGCATGGAAGAACAGTGGGTGAGGGAACTCGCCTCCGGCAAGACACTGATCGATGTCTTCAGCGTTCCAGAGGCGATATGAGCCGAATCTTGATCGTGTCCTGACCAGGGTGAAAGACGCCTGGCCGCGGTCTTGACCTAATACACCGGCACCTGATCAAGGCTGCCGAAGCGCCCGTCATTGCGGAACGCGCAAGACGTGAGGTCGCTGGCGTCAAGCAAATGCAGGTGGGTCGCTACGAAGACTGGGCAGTCATCGGGCCGCGATGGAGAAACGGACCTAGCCGCGGTCGGTCAGCGGAAGAAGGCCGGCCGCAAGATCGCCATCGACGATCAGCCGGTTGATCGTGCCCGAGCGCAGCAGGGCGACAAGCGCCTTCGCCTTGGACAGACCGGCCGCCAGCAGGACAACGTCGCGGCTTCGAATATCCTCATACGACACGCTCGGCGTGCGGCGGTTCAATGTATTGTCCAGCAGGGCGCCGTCCTTGTCGAAGAACTTGCCCAACATGTCGGCGACGGCACCGGCTTTGATGACCTGGTCGATCTCGTCGTCGTGCAGCAGGTCGTGATGGTAGATGAAGGACTGTTTCGAGCAGTCGCCAAAGGAGGCGATATAGAAATCGGCCGAGCGAGCAAGCTTGAGGGCCTGCTGGACAAGCTTCTGGCTCATGATCACCTGATAGTCGGCCTCGCTGTCGGCGATGAACGGGGCCGGCAGGATATAGGCTTCGCCTTCGCAAAGCTGTGCCAGGGAATGGACGCAATCGAACGGGTTGGTCCTGGCATTGCGGCTGAGCGAACCCATCAGCGAGACGATCTTCAGGTCAGCCTTGGAGAGCTTTGGAAGTTCGTCGACCATCGCGGCGATCGTGCGCCCCCAAGCGAGGCCGATCGTTACCGGCTCTGGCACGCGCAGCCGCCTCTCCAGGAACGACGCTGCCGCGATGCCGACTGCGCGTCGTGCATTGTTCTCGTCCTCGTCCGCATTGCCGCCGTGCACTGCAATCGCCGGCGTGACGATGCATTCCCTGAGATCGAACGCCGCCTGAATCCGACCGGCAACATCGAGCGATTGCGCCGTTTCATGCTGGATGGCGATCTTGACCAGCCCTTTTTCACGAGCCCGCGCCAGCATGCGGTTTATCTTGAAGCGTGACAGGCCCAGCTGGTTGGCGATCTCCTCCTGATTCTTGTTGCCCACGTAATAGAGCCAGGCGAGCTGCACCAGCAGGTCTTCTTCATTATGCGCCATGTGTAAACTTTCGTGCAGGGCGTGCACTTTTGTGGTTGACCGGCCATTTCAGCTCATCTAGCTTCATTTGTGCAGCCATTGCAACAAAGTGCAAGCGCCGCCAACAAAAATTCAAAGTGTCCGCTCTCACGCCTTGAACAAGGGGAACTGCCAATGTTTTCGTCCTTAATCCGGCGCGGTTTGAGCCGCAGCCGCGCGACTGTTGCTGCCGCTCTCGTCGCGACCTCGGCCCTGTCGCTCGCATCCGCTCCAGCCAACGCCGAGATGAACTGGAAGGCCGCGGACGGCCAGACCATCAACCTGATGCTTATCTCGCACCCGTTCGTCGAAAGCCTGAAGCCGCTGCTGCCGGAATTCACCGCCAAGACCGGGATCAAGGTGACCTATGAGGAACTGGCCGAGCAGTCCGGTTTTGAAAAGCTGCTTGCCGACCTGTCATCCAAGACCGGCACCTACGACGTCTTCATGACCTCGCCGCTCAACAACTGGCAGTATGCCGCCGCCGGCTGGCTGGAGCCGCTCGATGGCCTGATCGCCAATACCGACAAGACCGCCGCTGACTATGACGTCAATGATTTCATTCCCTCCATCCTGTCGGCCGGCCGCTGGGACCTCACCCCGCTCAAGGGCATCGGCGAGGGTTCGCTGTGGACTTTGCCGATCAATTTCGAATCCTACCAGCTGGCCTATCGCCCGAGCCTTCTGAAGAAGCTCGGCCTCCAGGTGCCCAAGACCTATGCCGACCTGCTGGCCATGTCCGACAAGCTGGCCATCGATGGCCCCAACGGCAAGATGCACGGCATCATCACCCGCTTCGATCGCTACTGGGATCTGCCCTACCTGACCTTCGGCACGATGCTGCAATCCTATGGCGTCGAGATGCTGGACAAGGACGGCAAGCTGCAGATCTGCTCAGACAAGAGCATCGCGGCCACGCAGGATTTCGTCACCCTGATCAAGAAGGCCTCACCCGAGGGGGCCGGCGCCTTCACGTGGTACGAGGCCATGCAGGGCTTCGCATCGGGCCAGTATGTGTTCTCGCTCAACGAGGCGAACCTGTTCGCACCGACCTATGAAGACCCCAAGCAATCCGCTATTGCCGGCGATGTCGGCTATGCGCCGACCCCGCTCGGCCCCGACGGCAAGCGGGCCGCCGCGGCATGGATCTGGTCGCTGTCGATGAATTCCGCGTCCACCCATAAGGACGCCGCCTGGCTGTTCATGCAGTGGGTGACGTCCAAGGAGACGATGATCAAGACGCATCTGGCCGGCAACATGAACCCGGTGCGCAAATCGGCCTGGGATGCGCCGGAAGTGGCCAAGCTGATGGAGAGCTGGGGTGAGACGCCTGGCCAGTACATCCAGGCCGCCAAGACCGAAGCCGAGGTCGCCACCATCCGCTTCCCGCCGCATCCCGAGCTGACCCGCATGCTCGACCGCTGGGCCGAGGCGATCCAGAAATCCTATTTTGGCCAGGGCGACGTGAAGACCAATCTGTGCAACGCGCAGGCCGATATCCAGAAAATGCTCGACGAATAATCGTCAAGCCCTGCTCCCGGGCTTGACCCGGGAGCGCCCGGTGGGTCTCAACAGAATCCGCCCCGCGCAAGCTCGCTCGCGCGCCGCATCCCACACGGCGCCCCATCGACGAAAATCGCCCACGGGCAATGTGACACCAGCAACCAGAACAGTTCAGGTCCCATGGCCCGCATCACAGCCCAAGCTGACAAGACATGGATGAGCAAGACCGCCTACTACGCCATGCTGGCGCCGGCGCTCATCCTGCTCATGTCGACGACATATCCGTTCCTAAGTGGAATCTACACCAGCCTCACCAATCAGAAGCTCTACATCCCGGCCTCGAAATTCGTCGGCCTTAACAACTACATCAACCTGTTCGAGACGCCGCTGTTCTGGAACGGCCTTGCAAATACGTTGACCTATGCCGGCGCGGCATTGGCGATCCAGCTGCCGCTCGGGCTCGCCTTCGCCATCCTGCTTGACGTTCCGGGCCGGCTGCAATCCTTCTTCCGCTCGGCCGTCGTGCTCCCGCTGCTGGTGCCGCCGGTGGTCGCCGGCCTCATCTGGAAGACCATGATGCATCCCCAGAGCGGCGTGCTGAACTGGCTGTTGGCGCAGGTCGGCATCGAGCCGCTGTCCTGGCTCACCAGCCCGTCGACGGCGATGATGTCGATCATCGTGATCGACACCTGGCTGTTCACCCCGCTGGCCACCATCATCCTGCTCGCCGGCTTACAGTCCGTGTCGGGCGAGGTTGTCGAGGCCGCACGCATCGACGGCGCCAATGCCTGGCAGGTCATCCGCTATGTGAAGCTGCCGTTGCTGGCCCCCTATCTGCTGCTGGTCGTGTTGTTTCGCGTCTCCGATTCCCTGAAGTCGCTGGAGATCATCTACTCCACCACCAAGGGAGGGCCGCTCGACGCCACACGAACCCTGCATGTCATGGCGTATGAAGAGGCCTATCGCTGGTCGAGCCTCGGCCGCGCGATGACCATCGTCTTCGTGCTCTGGCTGGTCTGCTACACGATCAGCGGCGCGCTGCTGGCTTTCTGGCAGAAGCAGGAGGCGAAGAACCGTGGCCTCTAGCATGTTCCTTCGCACGCTCGCGCAAAAACTCGCGCTCGCGTTTTGCTACCTCGCCTTCGCCGGCTTCGTGCTGTTCCCGCTGGTCTGGATCTTCATGATGTCGATCAAGAACTTCGGCGACATCATCGCCTATCCGCCGCGTTTCCTGTTCACACCCACGCTCGAAAACTATGTCGAGGTGCTGTTCGGCAACGAGGCGCAGCGCGCCGGCGGCCAGGTCCCCGACCTCCTCAAGTTCCTGATGAACTCTGTCATCATCTCGGGCGGCGCAGTGGTGGTCTCGGCGCTGCTCGGCATCCCCGCAGCCTATGCACTGGCACGGCGCCGGGACAAGACGTCGGACAAGCTGCGTTTCACCTTCCTGTCGTTCCGCTTCGCGCCCGAACTCGCCGTCATCCTGCCGCTCTACGTCATCTACACGCGCATCGGCCTCTACGACAGCTATGTCGGCATGATCCTCGTGCACCAGCTGATCACCCTGCCGCTGATGATCCTGATCCTGGCGAGCTTCTTTCGCGACATGCCGATCGAGATCGAGGAGGCCGCGCGCATCGACGGCGCCCGCATCTGGACCATGCTCACCAGGATCGTCGTGCCGATCGCGAGGCCGGGCATCGCCAGCGCCATGATGATCGCCTTCATCTTCAGCTGGAACAACATGATCTTCGGCCTCGTGCTCGCCGGCGGCAGCACGCGCCCGGTCACCATGGGCATTCTGCAGGCCATGACCTTCGACCAGATCAAGTGGGGCATGATGGCGGCTTCGGCGATGGTTTCGGCGCTGCCCGGCATGATCGCCGCCGTGCTGTTCCAGAAACAGATTACCCGCGGACTGACCATGGGGGCGGTGAAATGAAGGAACTGGAACTCTTCTCCATCGGGTCGTGGACGATCTTCGATCATCTACTGCGCATGAAGCGGCTGCCGCGCGACGGAGAGACCGTGCCGCTCGACATGCCCATGGAAGAAGTCGAGACCATCCATTTCGGCGATTGCAGCGCCAACATCGCAGCGGTTGCCGGTTCGCTCGGCATGAAGGTCGGGCTCGGCATGGTCGTCGGCGACGATTTCCGCAGCTCGGGCTACGCCGACCACATGACCCGCAACGGCGTCGACCTCGCCGGCGTCGACGTGATCGAGGGTGCCCGTTCCGGACACAGCTTCAATTTCTTCGATGCCGCCAATGGCGGTTTCTGCGTCTCCCATCTCGGCGTCGCCGAGAAGCAGGATGACTGGCACACGCCCTATGGCGAGATCGACCGTTCCGGCGCCGTCGTCATCAGCGAGATGTTCGGCGCCTATACGCTCAATGCCATTGAGCACGCCCGCAAGACCGGCGCGCTGACCGCCATCAACGGCATGGTCGCCACCGCGGGCGATCTTGCGCCACGCTTCCTGGAAGCCTGCGAGGTCCTGTTCCTCAGCCGTGGCGAGGCCGACGCGTTGATGCAGGCGCTTGGCGTCGCGTCGGCGGCCGACATACTGGCGCATGGTCCGCGTCTGGTGATCGTGACGCGCGGCGGCGAAGGCAGCGCCTGGTACACCGCCGATGGCCGCCAGGACATGCCCTCGGTCGCGCCCGATGCCTTCGTCGATTCCACCGGTGCGGGCGACTCCTTCGTCGCCGGCACGCTGAAGGGCCTGATCGGCGGCCATTCGCACGAGACAGCGGCGCGCATCGGCGCCACCGTCGCCAGTTTCATCATCGAGAAATGGGGATGCCAGTCGAACCTGCCCTCGCCGCAACGCGTGGCGCAGCGCTTCGAGGCAAACTTTGGAAGGAAGCTATCGCTGTGAGAGTCATCGACGCCCATATGCACTACGGCACTGACAAGAACGTCGCCGCCAACACCTGCGTCCCCTATCTGGTCAGGGGCGAACCCGAAAGCGTCATCCGCCTGCTCGACGAGCAGGGCGCGTCGCATGGCGTGCTCTTCCCGCACGACCGCCGGCAGACGCCGCCTTGGGATGCCGACTACAACGAGGCCAATGGCGATGTCGGCCTCGCCGCGCTGAAATATCCAGACCGCATCGTCGGCGTTGCCCGCATCGACCCGACCTTCGGCGCCACGCACACCCAGGAGCTCATCGACCGCTATGTCGGCGAATGGAACTGCCGCGGCCTGAAGCTGGTGGCCGGCTATGATTTCTACCGGCCCAACGACATGAAGGTCATGGGTCCGCTGCTGGACAAGGCTGAGGAGCACAACCTCACCGTTCTCATGCATTCGGGCGATGCGCCGCGCGACCTGCCCTATCTCCAGGCGCAGGCGGCCAAGGCTTATCCGAACGTCACCTTCGTGCTCGCTCATATCGGCATGCACGCCTTCCTGTGGGAGGCGATTCTCGCCTGCCAGGAATACCCCAACATCAATGTCGATATGTCGCAGGCCTATCCGTTCGACATCATGACCTTCCTGAAAAATGTCTCGGTCGATCGCCTGCAATATGGCTCTGACGTGCCCTATCAGTCGCCGCGCGTCGAGCAGGAGAAGCTGCGCGTCATCGGCCTGGGCGAGGAGGACCTCGAAAAGGTCTTCTGGAAGAATGCGGCGCGCATCTGGCGCATCGCTTGAGGACAAAAGAACACGAAGGCGCATCGGCCGACTTTGTCGTCGTCGGCGCGCCCAACCACCGGAAGCCAAGGAGAGAAGAAGATGTCGAATCTCGACACGAAAAACACGCCGGTACTGCAGCGCCTGTTCGGCACCAGCAAGCCAATCATCGGCATGGTGCATGTGCTGCCACTACCCGGCTCGCCCTACTACCGGAACGGGTCGCTGCAGGCTGTCTATGACCAGGCGGTCGAGGAAGCGCTGATCCTCGAGGAAGGCGGCGTCGACGCGATCCTGCTTGAGAATGCCGGCGACATCCCTTTCCGCAAGCCTGACGACATCGGCTTTGAGACGGTCGGCGCCATGTCGGTCATCGGCGATCGCATCCGCCGCGCCACGAAGCTTCCGCTCGGCTTCAACATCGTCGCCAACGCCGCCAAGGCCTCTCTTGCCTGCGCCAAGAGCTCGGGCGCGCAGTTCGTACGCGTCAACCAGTGGGCCAATGCCTATGTGGCCAATGAGGGCATCATCGAGGGTGCCTCGGCCCAGGCCATGCGCTACCGGCGCGAACTCGACGCGGAGGATATCGTCGTGTTGGCCGACGTGCACGTGAAGCATGGCAGCCACGCCATCGTCGGCGACCGCGACATCGAGGACCAGGCCCGCGACGTCGAGTTCTTCGGCGCCGACATCCTGATTGCAACCGGTACCCGCACCGGCCATCCGACGGCGCCCGCCGAAGTCAAGCAGATCCGCGCCGGCGCCGTCGGGCCGATCCTGGTCGGCAGCGGCTTCAGCAGCGACAACGCCGCCGAGCTTCTATCTGTCGCCGACGGCGCCATCGTCGGCAGCTACGTCAAGGGCAACGGCAAGATGCACGGCGACAGGGTCGTGCTGGCCAAGGTCCAGGCGCTGATGGACGCGGTACGCAAGGTCCGCTGACATCCACACCGGTCCGGAAGAGAGGGGCTGATCCATGGCATCCATCGAACTGCGCGGCGTCGAGAAATCATTCGGCGCTGCCGCCATCATCCGCGGCATCAACCTCAGCATAGGGGATGGCGAGTTCGTGGCGCTCGTCGGTCCCTCCGGATGCGGAAAGTCGACGCTGCTGCGCATCATCTCCGGGCTGGAGAGCGCCTCGCGCGGGGACATCCTGCTTGACGGGCGCAAGGTCAACGACGACAGCCCGCGCGACCGCAACGTGGCGATGGTCTTCCAGAGTTATGCGCTCTACCCGCACATGACGGTGGCCGAGAACATGGCGTTCAACCTAAAGCTCTCCGGCAAGGGCAAGCCGGAGATCGCCACCCGCGTCGCCGAGGCCGCGCGCATGCTCGACCTCACCGACCTCCTGCATCGCAAGCCCGGCCAACTGTCCGGCGGCCAGCGCCAACGCGTCGCCATGGGCCGCGCCATCGTGCGCAACCCATCGGTGTTCCTGTTCGACGAGCCGCTGTCCAATCTCGACGCCAAACTGCGCGTGCAGATGCGCGGTGAAATCAAGCTCCTGCATCATCGCGTCCGCACGACAGCCGTGTATGTCACGCACGACCAGATCGAGGCGATGACGCTCGCGGATCGCATCGTCGTCCTCAACGGCGGCAACATCGAACAGGTCGGCTCGCCGCTCGAACTTTACAACAGGCCGGCCAACCTGTTCGTCGCCGGCTTCATCGGCTCGCCGGCAATGAACGTGGTCAAGGCCGAGCTTCGCCGAACGGCGGCGGGCATCAAAGCCGTGCTTGGCGATGGTTCGGAGATCGCCCTGCCGGCCCGCGCCTACGCTTCTTCGACGAACCGCATCGTGCTGGGCATTCGGCCCGAAAGTGTGATCGTGGACCGTCGGGCCGGCGATCTTGCCGGCACGCTGAAAGTGGCGGAGCCGACAGGGCCGCAGACGCATCTGGTGGTCGATGCGGCGGGAACCGACATCCTCGCTATCGTCAAGGCCGATTTCGCCTCGCGCGACGGCGACCGTCTGTGGCTGTCATTTCCGGCCGAAGCCCTTCACGTCTTCGACGCGGAGAGCGGAAGAGTCATCTGAAGCACAGCGGGGTCAGTCCTTACGCGCCGACGTATCGGCTCCGTGGGAATCCGTGGTTGATCGGGACGTCAGGGTAGTGAGAAAATGCGACCATTCCCAAGTGTGGATGATCACAAGTGGTCACTAGGCACACACCCTAGCTACAGACCCCTGCCCAAATTTGGCGCACAAGTACCTGATAAATCGAACGAATTCGTCCTTGGTCACTTTGGTAGACAGCGATCCCGCTCGATACCGCGCGGGCATGGTGGATCACGATTTGGAAGCTTCGAACTAAATTCTCCCCAAAAATCGGTGGCTTACGGCTTTCCCTGCCGCAGGCTGTATCGGCGTGCGACGAGTGATCGAAATCAGATGTGGCGAGTTGTCCTGCGACGGCGTTGTTGGGCAAGACATAGACCTCCCTACGCCGCAATGCAGCGTCGATTCCGCGCCTCTGAGATTTTTTGACGAATCTGCTGAACGCCGGAGTATCGGCAACCGCCGACCACTGGAAGGATATTTGCCCCCAGATACGGCAATACTGGCATGCAATCAGCATGACTGAAATGCGGCCGACGGCAGAATGACTGCTTCTGGCATTCGACGAACGATAGGCAGACGCCCGGTGGTACCCACATAGGGTTGAACCGCTGGACACGAGTGCTCATTCGATCAACCTCCAGAACGTAACGGCTATGTGATTTGAAGTGCCTGTCCGCTGCTCTAGCTAAGCCAAATAACCTGTTCGCGGATGTGCGCAGTTCTCGGCTCAACCTGGGGTCAGATTTGACATGTTGTGGCGCTCAACTCTGTATCTGTTGATGTTGCTCGCCACACTCGCGGCTTTCCACTTGTCAGTGTCGATCGCTTTGCTGCTAATGGGGCCTGACTGGTACACGCGCCTCTAACCATGTGTCTATCAGTAGCGGCACCCTGCGAGAGGGTCGGATTGCACATTCGCGCGGCGTGAAGCCGTGAACTCTGCGGAATCTGCAAATGCTCGTAGATCATCATAATGCCGTATCCACCGCCCCCCACGACACTCATCCAAATCTCGACTGGCCGGCGCCTTCGGCAGGAGGAGGATATCGGAGGCGTCCATTTCCAATTCAAGAGAGCGGGCGGGCCAAGCTGCCCGCCCTTCGCGGTTATCGTTAGCGCCTATTTCAATGATGTCGCGGTCTCTCCCATGAACTGCACAACAGGCCGACTGCCTGGGCTGGCGGAAGAGGCGGTAGGAACGCCTCCACGACCCGCAATCGGCCTGTCACTTGAGTATTTTTTCCCAGTGACAGAGGCGACGAAGACCAATGGCGATATCGCCCAAGCGAAAAGCCGCCGCTAACGCATAGCTGTATAGTCTGCTACCGCGAAAGATCGGCAGGGCGTAGAATCTGTGGGCGCGATTTGCGATGCCACGAGCAGTGCCGAAAATGCTTTCCGACGGGTCTTGACGACGAAAATCGGCTTCCACATATATTTTCCCGGTCGCTCCCAATTTTAAGCGACCATTCCTCAACCGTCTGAAATCGTTCAAAGAATTGGAGGTTAAGATGAGCGATAGGACATTAGACAGCCCTGTGTTCGTGAGAGTGGCAGAAGGTCTCATCCAAGAAATATCATGTCTGGAGGACGCATTCGACTTTCTGGACGAATGGCCTCGAAACCGGCGCGGCGTGATCTATGAAACTGCCAAGCGAGCCTGTCAACGAGCCTTCGACGGGCAGATTCCGTCGACAATTGCGCGCGACGCATTGGCTGGGTTCGCCCGTTCAGCAAAAATTCTTGAGGATGTCTCTACAACGGTGCCCTGGATGGTCGGCGCGAAGGCCGGTCACACCGGCGAAGTGGCCACCTGATCGCTACGAGAGGAGGAAAACGATGCTTTCCCAACCTTTCGAAAAGCCAGTCCGCGTATGGGTCGGGCTTGGCTTCCCTCGACAGTTGAATTCTGTGGTGGATGCCTACCAGTTCGTCATGGACTGGTGTCGGAATAGTCCGGAACAGAAGGCTGCGATCCGCGCCTGCAAAGCTGCATTGGCTGGTGAGATCGACGCCGAGACTGCGCGAGGCATTTTAGTTCAGTTCGCCAGGAGGAAGGACATCCTGGTCGAAGACGGAATGATGTCGATGCCGGCACCCACCGGATGGCCATCGCATCTTTGATCTCTAAGCGCCTCAGGGGCGGCGGTCATGTGCTGCCGCCCACTGCGCCGGCGAATGATCCGCGTACTGAGGACAGGTCGATTGTCGCCGGCAGCTTTGGTGTGCAACGGCCCGGATGAATGCACGGATCCCACGTTGTGAAAATAGTTGAGGCGGAGAATGCCATCTTACGCCGAGACGTTGGTCAGTCGGTTGACGAACCCCAAACCGGCCGCGCTTACCACCTCGATCAATATGTGCTCATCGACCTTCGTAGGATAGGACAGAACACCGATTGCATTGAAAGCTACTCATCGCCCTGATCTTGAGGTTCGCCAGACCATACGAGAGAATACGAAGGAAACGGATTGGCGAACCAGCCGCCAACGTACTGATTTCCCGACGAAGACGATGTCCCTCCGGGCCCACCATAACCATTGATTTTATTGGCAAAAATGTGGCTTTGCCCACGGCTTGCTCCACACCTTGCCCACGGGCGCGGCGAACTGCCTGAAATGATCAAAGGCGCCTCTCTTAGCCATTCCGCGATTCCTTTATCACCTTACGATCCGCAAACTCGTCCGCCGCTTCATCTGATCGCGCTTTTCCTCACGCAGGTTGACGGCTCTCGCGATATCGGCGGCGATCCGCTTCTTGTTAGCGTCGCGCACGTAGTCGTCGGTCACCGTCATTGAGGAATGACCCATGGCGTCCATGATGGCGCGCGCTTGGATGTTGCATTCTGCCAGATAGGTTCCGAAGGTGCGGCGTAGCCCATGCAGCGTATATCCTTCGGCGATATCCGCTTGCCGCGTCCAGTGTTGCATCATGCCTGTCAGGCTTATTTCCGAGAACGGCTTCCCATACGCGGTCTTGAGGACAGTGCCACCCTTCGACCGGTCAAGCGGTTCCAAGGTTGTCGCCAACTTGTCAACGACCGGTATGAACATCTCCCTTCCGCCATGGCGATTTCGGTTCTTCCAATTCGAGCGAGCCGTCGAACAATTCGATCTCCTCCGTGACGAGATCATCCCACTCAAGGTTGGCGATGTCGCCGCGGCGATTGCCGAGCCAGAAGCCAAGGGCATAGCAGGTCCGAGCGGGCGTACCGATTGTATGCCGTTCCTCGTACTTCTCTTTGCTCCGGTGCCTCGCGATGAAAGAGAACCTCATGTCACTTGCCTCGCGAAGTAGGCTGCGGCCTTTTCCATCGCGACAGGGGCCTTTGCTAGCCGGAGACCCGAAGCTACAACAGCGACCGCAGGAAGGGTCCTGCCCGAAGAATCGAAGGGTCGCATGGCGCGGAGCAAACCGGCAACTTTGAAGGATGTGGCGGCACTTGCGCATGTATCGCGCGCAACCGCGGCCCGCGCCCTGAACAGCTATGGCTATGTTGGCGACGAGACTGCCAAGAAGGTGCAGGCGGCGGCGGGAAAGCTCGGCTATCGAGGCAATCGCCTGGCGCAGGCATTGCGCAGTGGGCAGCTGCCGATTGTCGGCTGCATTCTCGGCGACATCCAGAACCCGTTCTTCGCGCGCATAGCCCATGACATCGAAGTGCTTGCCCGCGAATGGGGGCATAATCTCGTCATCGGCAGCAGCGAGGAGGAACTGGATCAAGAGATCTCGCTCTTGGCGAGTCTCCAGTCGCTTTCTATCCGAGGCTTCATCGTTGCACCGACATCAGCCGAGAACAATGCGCATCTGCAAGGCCTGATCGCGGAAAACGTGCCACTGATCCTGATCGACCGTGTCGCCGAGGGCGTCGACTGCGACAGTGTCGTGGTCGACAATGAGGGAGGAGCGCGCAAAGCCGTCGAATATCTGATCGCCATGGGCCACCGCCGTATTGGGCTGCTGCAGGACGACATGCGCATCTTCACCTCCCGCGAGCGCATGACCGGCTACCAGACGGCGCTTGCGGCCGGCGGCATCGGGTCCGACGAACGGATGATCGCGGTCTCGCAATCGACGGTCGAGCATGCTGTCGACGCAACGATACGTTTGTTCAGCCAGAAGACACCGCCGACGGCGCTTTTCACGGTCGACAGCCTCATGACGCAGGGCGCGCTTCTTGCCTTTCGTTCGATGGGGACTTCCATTCCCCACGACGTTTCGCTGATCGGATTCGACGATTTCAACCTGGCGACATTCACCGATCCGCAGATCACCGTCGTCTCGCAGCCGGTCTCGGAAATAGGACGCGCGGCGGCCCGGCTCCTGTTCGATCGGCTTGCCGGGAAAACTGATCCACCGCGAAAAGTCCGGTTCGAAACCAAGCTGATCATTCGTGGTTCGGTCAGTCGGCGCGGCGGCTGAACCTCGAAAACGCCTGTCCTATTTTTTTGAAAGCCTACTTGCCAATACGGAATTCTCGTGCGTTAAATGCATGTGAGATCGATCTCACACATCTCAGAATGATAATCTCAAGATCATTACGTGAAGACGCCCGCGTGGTTCGGGGGTGGAACGCAAAACGGGAAGGTTCAAATGCTCAACTTCGATAGGGATCGCTTTGTGAAGATCCAAAGCGGCGCGGTTGCAATCGCCAAGGACGTGCGTGTCCTGATGCGCGACCTGCTGGACGGCGGTCTGGAACGCATCTTCTTCATGGGAACCGGCGGCGTGCAGTTTCTGACCCTGCCGGCCATTGAGCTTGCGCGCAACACGACGCTTTTCCCGGTTTCCGCGGCCTATCCCGCCCAGGTGGTGCTGGAGCCGCCGGCGGGCCTCGACGGTAAGGCGCTGGTCGTTCTGCCCTCACTCTCCGGCACCACCAAGGAAAGCGTGCAGCTTCTCGCCTTCCTGAAGGAGCGCGGCGTCAAGACGTTGTCGCTCACCGGCCACAAGGATACCCCGCTCGGCCGCGACGCCGACTACAACTTCACCAACTTTGCCGAGGACGACACCTCTTCGGAATCCTTCTACCTCCAGACCCTTCTCATCGTGCTGGCCCTCTTGGCCGAGCGCGGCGAATTTGCCGATTTCGACGCGACCGTGGCCGAGCTGGCGCTGCTGCCGAAGCTGCTGGTTTCGGTGAAGGAAGGCTACGAGGCCGAAGCCGCCGCCCTCGCAAGGGAGATCAAGGACGAAACCTACCATATCTTCACCGGCGCCGGCTCCGTCTGGCCGGAAGCGCACTATTACGGCATGTGCATCCTCGAGGAGATGCAGTGGATCCGCACCCGCCCGGTGCAGGCATCCGACTTCTTCCACGGCACGCTCGAACTGGTGGAGCCGGGCGTCAGCCTGTTCATCTTCAAGGGCGAGGACGCGTTCCGTCCGCTGACCGACCGGGTGGAGAACTTCGCCAAGCGCTACACAAACAAGGTGCGCGTCCTCGATGCGGCTTCCGCCACCCTGCTGGGTATCTCGGCCAAAACGCGCGGCCTCATCTCGCCGATCGTCCTCGCAACCATGCTGGAGCGCCTCAGCGCGCATCTGGAGGTGCTGCGCGACCATCCGCTGACCACGCGCCGCTATTACAAGCGCGTCGAATATTGAGCTTTGCGGTCCGGCGTCGCCGCCGGACCGCACGCCTGCCTGCATGCCTTACGAGACAAAACAACAGAGAGGAACTGCGAAATGAAAGCCAATATTTTCTTGAGCACGCCCAGCCTCGCGGCCATCGTTGCCGCCGCCTTCGTCATCGGCGGCGTCAGTGCCGCATCCGCTGCCGACGCGGTCGTTGCCGATCCCAATGCGAAGGTCGACTACTCGGGCACGGTCAGCGTCCTGACGAAATTCGGCCTGCAGCAGCTTTCTCCCTTTTTCGTCGACGCCGCCAAGAAATATGAAGCGCTTCATCCCGGGGTGAAGGTCGAGCTTATCCAGGAGAGCGACGACAGCGTAAAGGGCAAGACCAAGGCGCTGGTCGCCTCCAATTCGCTGCCGGACGTCTACTTCACCTGGACAGGCAGCTGGGGCGAGAACTTCGTGCGCGGCAACCGCGCCGTCGATCTCACCCCCGTCATCGGGCCGAACACGGAATGGGGCAAGACGCTCGCGACAGCCGCCGTCTCCGCCTTCCAGTACAATGGCAAGCTCTACGGCATTCCGCTTTATCTCGACGCCAAGTTCATGGGCTACAACAAGAGCCTGTTCGAAAAGGCCGGCATTGCCGAGCCCAAGACATTCGACGACTTGCTGACCGCCTGCGCGGCCCTCAAGAAGGCCGGCGTCACGCCGATCTCCTTCGGCAATAAGGAAGGCTGGCCGGGCGTGCACTATGCGGGCCAACTCCTTGCCTACAATGTGCCGCAGGCGACCCTTGAGAAGGATTTCGTTCCGGCAACCGCCCAATATACCGACCCCGGCTATGTCGAGAGCCTGAAGCAGTACAAGCGGATCATTGATGAATGCTCGGACGGCTCGGGCACCAACGGTTCCTCCTATGCCTCGGCCTTGCAGCAGTTCAGCAACGGCAAGTCCGCCATGTACTATCAGGAGATCATCGAGTTCGATCAGTCGACGGCCGACGGCGCGCTCAAGCGCGAGGATTTCGGTTTCTTCAAGCTGCCGGTCCCCAAGGATGCCAAGGGCGACGTCAAGGCCATCGAAGGCGCGCCGGAAGGCTACATGATCAACGCGGCCTCGAAGAACGTCCCTCTCGCGATCGATTTCATGCGCTTCGTCACCTCGGCCGAAAACGGTAAGGTTCTGTCGGCGCCGCCTTATGGCCAGCCGAGCGCAACGGTCGGCGGCTATTCGGCGGAGACCATGAACCCGACCGTTGTCAACGGCCTGAAGGTGATCGCCGATTCCTCCTACCTCATGCCCTGGCTCGATACCGCGAACCCGCCGCGCGTGGCGGCTGCCTGGCTGTCCGGCCTGCAGGCGCTGATCGGCGGCTCGATGACCCCGGAACAGGTCATGGAACGGGTGAAGGAAGCGGCAGCTCCGTCGAAGTAGGGATTTGGCCAGCGATGACCGCCATGCAGCCTGGGCACAAGGGTGAAGCCGTCAAAATCGGCATTGCCGGGCCGAGCCGGTCCGAGAGGGACTGGCTCGGCCCTCTGGCCGCCGTTTGGTCGTTCCGCTGGATCCTCGCCGCCTTCGTGCTGATCCTCTGGTTCGTCTACTATCCCATCATCGACAACTTTGTCGTCAGCACGAAGAACCAGGACATCTTCACCGGCGAAACCGCTTTCGTCGGACTGGAAAACTATCGCCGCCTGCAAGCCGATCCGGTGGTCTGGATCTCGATCGTCAACAACACGCTCTATGCCGTCATCTCGGTCATCTTCCAGGTTTTCGGCGCTTTCGTGCTGGCGGCGTTGATCGAAGGGCTCGCCGAGGAGAGATGGCGTCGCTTCTGGCGCGCCGTCTATTTCGTGCCGTCGGCCATCTCGATCACCGTGACCGGCCTTCTCTTCTACTTCATCTATCAGCCCGACATAGGCCTTCTGGATTCTGCGCTGACGCAGGTCGGCCTTGCAGGATGGTCGCGTGCCTGGCTCGGCGAGGAAGGGACGGCCATCTATGCCATCATAGCCATGAGCCAATGGCAGGGCTTCGGCTATTCGACGCTGCTGTTCGCCATCGCCATCCAGAAGATCCCGCGCGACCTCTACGACGCGGCGACCATCGACGGGGCGGGAACCTGGCGACGCCTGTGGAGCATCACCTTTCCCCTGACCCGGGAGATGACGGGCCTGATGGTGATCATCACCATCACCGGCGCGTTCCAGGTCTTCAACGAGGTCATGGTGATGACCGGTGGCGGGCCCAACAACAGCAGCCAGGTGCTCGGCACCTGGCTCTATCAGCAGGGTTTCATCGAGAACGACTTCGGCTACGGCGCGGCGATCGCATCGGTCATCTTCGTCATCACGCTCGTGACCGGCTTTGCACAGCTCTGGTACACGAAAAGGCGGAGGGTCGAGCTGTGAGCCACTCCTATCAGCCGCGCCAGATGGAGCGCACGGACTTCGTCGCCGTGCTGGCGAAGGTCTGCCTCGTCACCTTCCTTACCAGCCTCGGCATCGTCGTGCTCTATCCGCTGTTCTGGATGGCCTTGAACGGCTTCAAGACCAATGCGGAGATCTTCGGCAATCCGTTCGCGCTGCCAAGCGGCTTCAACATCACGAACTACATCGCCGCCTGGAATCAGGGCATTCGCAACTATATCGCGACAAGCGTCATCGTCACGATCGGATCGGCCTTCTGCACCGTGCTGGTCAGTGCCTGGACCGCCTACGGCCTGACCCGCTCGAAGCTCCCGGGCAAGCCGTTCTTCGTCGGCATCGTGCTTGGCGGCCTGATGCTGAGCCCGACGGTCGCCGTCATCCCGCTGGTGCGCATGATGCAGGACCTCGGCCTCTACAATACCTACTGGGCGCTGATCATCCTCTACACCGCCTTCCGCATCCCCTTCACGACCTTCCTGATCCGCGCCTACATGCTTGGCCTGCCGCGCGACCTCGACGAGGCTGCCATCATGGATGGCGCCAGCGAAGGCCAGATCTTCTGGAAGGTGACGCTGCCGCTGTGCAAGCCGATCCTGGTGTCCTGTGTCATCCTGCACGTGCTCTTCGCCTGGAACGAGTATCTCTTCGCGATGATCTTCACCAGCGGCGCGGACCTTCAGACGCTGCCGGTCGGCCTGACGTCCATCATGGCCAAGCACGGCACGAACTATGCCGTCGTCTTCGCCGCCATGACGCTCTCGGCGCTTCCTATCGTCATGATTTTCTTCGCCGCTCAGCGTTTCTTCATCCGCGGGCTTGCCGAAGGCATCGGGAAATAGGGCAATGTTGAAACGCAAACAGCTTATCGGTGCGAATTTCTCCTTTCAGCACCACCCCTTCCGCTGGACCGCCGAAAAGCTCAGCGCGATGGGCTTCGACCGGATGGAATTCTGGGGCATCGCCCCGCATCTCGACCTCTTCCACGGCAACCGCGCGCGGCTCGCCGAGGTAAAGTCGATCCTCGCCGACAACGGCTTGACCGTCCGTTGCTTCACGCCGGAGCAGGTTCTCTATCCGATCAACATCGCTTCCGGCGACGGCGCCTATCGGGAGGCCAGCGTCGAGCGCTTCATGCGCGCGGCCGATATCAGCGCGGAACTCGGCGCGACCTATCTCTTCCTGACGCCGGGCCGCGGTTTCGAATGCGAAAGCAGGCAAACCGCCTGGGAGCATTCGGTCGCGTCGATCAACCGGATCGCGGCGCGTGCGAGGTCGCTCGGCGTTTCCTGCCTGCTGGAGCCGCTTCAGCGCCTCGAAAGCAACATCGTCACCAATGCGGATGAGCTTCACACCCTCTGGCGTGCGCTCGACGGCGACGATGTCGACGTTGTGCTCGATCTCGTTGCCATGGCGACCGCGGGGGACAGTGTCGGCGGCTATTTCGAGCGCTTCGGAAAGCGCGTCGCGCATGTCCATGTCGTCGACGGGACGCCGGCCGGGCATCTCGCCTGGGGCGACGGCAGCCTGCCGCTCGACCACCATCTCGGCCAGCTTCGCGCGCAAGGGTTTGCCGGCACGCTGACCTTCGAGCCCTTCGGCAACGGATCCTATGCGCTCGATCCCGTTTCCGCCTGGCGGCGATGCCTGGATGCGATCGCACCTCATCTCGATCGGGCTGACGAAGAATGACGAAGGCCAATCCCAAGCTGATCGCCGTCGGCGACAATTGTCTCGACGCCTACCTGACCAAGGGTTTCGTCACGGTGGGCGGCAACGCGCTCAATGTCGCCGTGCAATGGCGGCGGCACGGGCTGAACGCCCGTTATTTCGGGGCGCTGGGGCAGGATACGGAAGCGGACATCATGCTCGAGGCCATCGGGGAGGTGGGGCTCGACCAGAACGATGTCGAAATACGCCCCGGCTCTTCCGCCGTAACGCTGCTCACGGACGATGCCGGCGAACGGCGCTTCGTTCTCGAATCGCTCGGCGTGGGAGAGGATTACGTTCCGAGCGCCGAACGCTACGAGATGCTGCGGCAGGCCGATTGGGTGCATCTTGGGACGAACTCCAGCGAAAAGCTGGTCCGCAGGCTCGTCGCGGATGGCATGCCCTTCAGCATCGATGTTTCCACCCGGCATTTCGACCTTTCGCTGGAAGGCGTGCCGCTGGTCTTCGCCTCAGGCCCGGACGATCCGGCCGAGACTATGGAACCGCTGATCGCGCGGTTCAGGGCTGCAGGCGCGCGCCAGGTCGTGATCACCTGCGGCAAGCGCGGCTCCTTCTATGATGATGGCGGCAGCGTGACCGAGGCGGGTTCGGTGCCGGTCGCCGTCATCGACACCTGCGGCGCGGGAGACAGCTTCATCGCGACCTTCATCGCCTCGCGCTTCCTCGCCGACCAGTCGGGCAGAGCCGCTCTCGAGCTCGCCGCCGAAAGAGCGTCGGAAACCTGCACCCATCTCGGCGGCTTCCCGCAGCCCATCCGGGCGATCCCGCAATGGCTGCTTGCAAAATATGACGATGCCATCCGCGGCACGCAGAGGACCGGGACATGAGCACCATCACGATGCGGCCGCCCGTCCCGGCGGCGAAGGCCGATCGCTCCTACTGGCTGCGCAGCATAGAGGCCGACGCCGCGACGCCGCCCTTGCAGGGCGGAGCGGACTGCGACGTGGCGATCGTCGGCGGCGGCTATGCCGGCCTGTGGACGGCCATGCGGATCAAGGAGCAGGCGCCGGAAAAGCGCGTCACCGTGCTCGAAGCCGATTTCTGCGGCTCCGGCGCCTCGGGCCGCAATGGCGGGCAGGTTCATAGCTGGTTCGCCGAGATCGACATGCTGCGCGCGCTTGTCGGCGAGGACGATGCACTGATGCTCTGCCGGGCGACCGCCGACGCCATCGAGGAGCTGAACGGCCTCCAGGCCTCCGGCACCATGGAGATGGGCCTCAGGCTCGACGGTTGGCTGTGGACGGCAAGTTCGACCGCTCAGGAAGGGGCCTGGGCCGCCGCCCGCGACCTCTGCCTCGCGCTTGGCGAAGAGCGCCTCCAGCCGCTCCAGCGTGCCGACATCCTGCGCCGCACCGGCTCGAACGCCTCCTATGTCGGCATCGTCGAGGAGAGGGCAGGGACCGTGCAGCCCGCGAAGCTCGCCATCGGCCTGCGCCGGCTCGCCCTTGAAAGAGGCATCGTCATCCACGAGCGGAGCCCGGTCGTCGAAATCGCGCCCGGTTCGCGGCCTCGACTGCGCACGGCCGGCGGCGTGCTTTCCGCCGGCAAGGTCGTGCTCGCAGCCAATGCCTGGCTTTCGGCCATTCCGGAGCTGCATCCCTATCTCTACGTGGTGAGCAGCCAGGTCATCGCTACCGCGCCCGTGCCGGACATTCTCGAGCGGATCGGCTGGACCGACGGCGCCTCGATCTGCGACGCCCAGCACCATGTGCTCTATTACCAGCGCACGCCGGAAGGTGCCGTCATCTTCGGGCGGGGCACGGGCGGCATCGCTTATGACGACCGCATCGATGACCGGTTCAACCGTGGCAGCGACGGAGGAGCGGAAAACATCCGGGAACTGCACCGGGTCTACCCGCAACTCAAGGACGTGCCGGTGCTTTGCGACTGGAGCGGCCCGATCGACTGCACGGCGGAGCACCTGCCGGTCTTCGGGCATTTGAAGGACCACGCCAACATCTTCTACGCGATGGGTTTCAACGGCACGGGCATCGCGCAGACGCCTGTCGCCGGCCGCATCATGGCAAGTCTCGTGCTGGGGCGTGACGACGCGTGGAGCCGGTGCGGGCTGGTCGGCATCGGCAAGCGCACCCGGCTTCCGCCCGAGCCCCTGCGCTATCTCGGCGCGCGGGTCGTGCGTCGCGCCATCCGGCGAAAGAACGACCTCGAAATCCTCAACAGGAGGCCGGACGCGGTGACGCGATTCCTGGCCGGGCTCGCTCCCTGACGGCGCATGCCTCCAAAATCAAACCAATGGAATGGGAACGATGGCCGATTTGTCGCTGAGAAACATTCGCAAGGTTTATGGTGACCTGGAAGTCCTGCACGGCATCGACCTTGAGATAAAGTCGGGTGAATTCATCGTCTTCGTCGGTCCGTCGGGCTGTGGGAAGTCCACGTTGCTGCGCTCGATCGCCGGCCTCGAGAAGATCACCTCCGGCGACCTCGTCATCGACGGCGAGCGGATCAATGCCGTCGCGCCCTCGAAGCGTGGCATCTCGATGGTGTTCCAGTCTTATGCGCTCTACCCGCATATGACGGTCTACGAGAACATGGCTTTCGGGCTGCGCATCGCCGGGATGTCGAAGGCCGAGATCGATGAGCGGGTGCGCAAGGCGGCCGAAATCCTCCAGCTCGACAAATACCTGCAACGCCAGCCTAGGGCGCTCTCCGGCGGACAGCGGCAGCGCGTGGCGATCGGCCGCGCCATCGTGCGCAATCCGCGTGTCTTCCTGTTCGACGAGCCGCTCTCCAACCTCGATGCCTCACTGCGCGTCGCCACCCGCATCGAGATTGCCAAGCTGAAGCGGAGCATGCCCGACGTGACAATGATCTACGTCACCCACGACCAAGTCGAGGCGATGACGCTGGCGGACCGGATCGTCGTGTTCAAGGACGGTGGCATCGAGCAGCTGGGCACGCCGACCGAACTATACCGGAAGCCGGCGAACCTCTTCGTCGCCCAGTTCATCGGCTCGCCGGCGATGAACATCCTGAAGGGAACGGTCGTCCACCGCACCGGGACGTCGGCGCGTTGCCGGCTCGATTGCGGCGTCACCCTCGAACTGGCGGCGGAACCCGGCAGGCTTTCGAAAGGTGAGGCCGTCAGCATCGGCATCCGCCCGGAAAACCTGCGGATCGCCGAGGGAAAAGTGGCCGAGCCGGCATTTACCGGAACCGTCGATCTCGTCGAGCATCTCGGCGAGGTGCAGATCCTCTATGTGGATCTGCCCGGCGTCAGCGAGAAGTTCCTGGTCAAGGTGGATGGGGAGAGTTCCATTGCACGCTCGCAGAGCGTCGATTTCACCGCGCGGCGACGGGATATCCATGTTTTCGACGCCGCAGGAAATGCCATTCCGGTTGTGAGCCGGCGCGACAGTTCAACCGACGCTAGTCATAACAGCGGATCGCGCCCGTGACCGCAAGACTCTCCACATGCAGACGTGATCGATAAATTCAGCCGTGAGCGCCTGGCGGTCCATATCCAACGCCAGATCAAAAACGGCGATGTCCTGGTTATGCCAGCCCTTCTGTTTGTTCGCCACGGCTCGATGCGAATATCCACTCCAAAGACATGTTCAAGTGTTCGACATCACGATGACGCGTGGCAATTGCAATGCCGTCAATTCACCAGTTACGTTTTGCATGGCGGTGCATTTGAAGAAGCTTCAGCGCTGCACAAGGTATATTGAACTCGTGCTGGCCGCATTGCGCGTGCAACATGACGACGCTGGATGTCTCGATCCGCAGTGGTGCAACTTGATCGAAGTTTTCGTTCTGGGGTTCGAGTCGGCAGGGCGCTGGCGCCTTTCGCCCCACTCAGAAGACTTGCGGTGAAGCGAACGACATTTCGCGCTGCATTGTCGCTGCGCAAGGTCCATACAGCTCATCTCGAAGGCGGTCATTCCCCGGCACCGTCGACAGAGTTAAAGCCCTTCTTGGCGAATCTCTGGGAACATTGCACTGGCAAGTTGAGCCTGGGCTTTCATCATGGAAACCAGGAACAGCCCCAGATTGCCTTGCTCCAGGTCAAGGCAGCCTATTTGTCCCATGAGATTGCCGAGTTCGTCACGCAGGATCGTGATCGCCTGTTCGGCTCCCCAGGAACCGTGTGCCGCGACACCGTAGAGAGTTGGCCGGCCGGCGAATACAAAGTCGGCGCCTAGGCAAAGCGCGGCGAAGATGTCCGAGCCGCGACGCACACCTCCGTCCATCATCAGCGGCATGTCCGGGCCAACAATCTCGCGCAGGATCGGCAGTACCGAGGGCGCGGCAACCGATCGGTCGTACTGCCGCCCGCCATGGTTGGAGACGTAGATGCCGTCGGCCCCCAGCCGCATGGCCATCGTGGCGTCGTGCGGGTGCATCACGCCCTTTACCACGAGCTTGCCGGGCCAGAGGTCACGGAAGAGCTTCAAGTGCTCCCAGGTCTGAACGCAGTAAGCATGGGTGTTGGCAAACTCCGCCACCTCAATTGCGCTTGATCCCGGGGGCGCGTAGAGCGCCCAGTTCTGCATGACGGGCAAACCGCCGGTGCGCAGGTAAGCAAGCGTCCACGCGGGATGACAAAGGCCGTCCCAGGCAAGCCGCGGCGTCATCCTGAGCGGGAACTCAAAGCCATTGCGCAGGTCGCGCTCTCGCTTGCCGGCGATCGGGATGTCGATGGTGACCACCAGGACTTGACAGCCTGCCCGCTCAGCGCGGCCGATCAGGTGCCTGGTGATTTCGACGTCGGCCGCGGCGTAGAGCTGGTACCAAAAGCTGTTCGGAGCGAGTTTGGCCGCATCTTCGATGGAAGAGACGCTGGTGCCAGACATGATGAAGGGAATGCCGGCCTGTTCTGCCGCCTGTGCGAGCATCAGGTCGGCTCCTGGTCGGAACAGTCCGGCATAGCCGGTTGGCGCAATGCCGAAGGGTGACGCATAAGTCTTGCCGAACAGCGCCTTGCGCTGCGTTCGCTGCGACACGTCCAGCATGTAACGCGGCAGAAAGCGATATGCATCAAATGCGGCTTCGTTCTCGCGCAGGCCACGCTCGTCGCCCGCGCCGCCATCGATCCAGTCGAACAGGATCTTCGGCAGCCGCCTCCTGGCATGCTCGCGCAGATCCGAAATCGAGATGACCCGCCTCAAAGCACCCTCACCAAACCAGCATCCAGGTTGTTCATCGCAGCCGCCAGTCAGTCGTGCAGCATCGCGGGCTCGGGCTCCTCGTCGCCTTCCGGAGCAGACGCCGCTTCCCGCTGGTGCGATTGCGCCAGAATGTCGCCGAACGCCACCGGGAACAGCGAGCCCAGGAAGACACGAGCGATGTGCTGCGCCTCGCCCGGTTTCAGCGGATTGGGTACCGAGCGCATGTTGAACCAGAGACCTTCGATCAGCGAGTTCAAGCCGACCGCGGCGAGATGGGCGTCGGCACGCTTGTTCGGCTCGGCCGCGACGATCTCCTCGAAGATCGCCTTGGTCAGGCTGTATTCGCGCTCGCGCAGTTCGGCAAAGAGCTTGCGATAGTCGGAATGGATGTGCCGTTCCGACAAGAAAGCGTGCCACAGCGCGATCTTCTTCTGGCTGGTCACGCGCCGGCTGAAGCTTGCCACGATCATCGCATCGATCCGCTGGGCGGCTGTCCCATCGGCCACGGCAACCGCGGCCTCCTCGCGGCAGTTCATGTATTCACCCGAAACCTTCTCCAGCGCGGCCAGCAGCAAAGCTGCCTTGGTCTTGAAGCGGAAGGTAACGTTGCCATAGCCGATGCCCGCCTTGGTCGCGACATCGGCCAGCGTCGTGCGCGAGAGCCCCTTGCGGCCGATCACCTCGATGGCCGCTTCGATCAGCTCCTCGCGGGAATCCTCGGCTGTTTTCCGGCGCCGCAGCAGCGGGTGAGCAGGCTTGGCTTCGGTCTTGGGTACGCGCGGCATCAGCCCCTCGAAGTTATGCGGGTCAAGCGGTGGCACCGCAATCAATAGGAAAATCGGCGCCGGTCACGAAGGTGGAGTCCGACCCTGCCAGAAAAACGATGATGTCGGCAATTTCGGCCGGCGCGATGGAACGCCGCAAAGGCTGCGTATCGAGCCATTCGGGAAGCGTGACATCCACGCTGGCGTCGAAGAAGTTCTCGATCATGGTGGTATCGACCACGCCGGGGCTGACGCTGTTGCAGCGGATGTTGGTGCCGCGGCGGGCGCAATCCAGCGCTATTTCGCGCGTCAGGTTTACCACGGCGCTCTTGCTGGTCGTGTAGGCAACGAGCTTCGCATCGGCGCGGCTGCCCGACACGGAAGCGAGGTTCACGATCGCCCCGCCGCTCGCCGGCATGTGCGGGATCACCGCTTGAACGCCGCAGAAGGTGCCCTCCACGTTCACGGCCATTACCTGCCGCCATTCTTTGAGGGTGGTGGATTCAAGGGTGCCTTCCCGCAGGATGCCCGCGCAATTGACCAGGATGTCGATCCGGCCGAACTCGTCGACCACTCGATCGACGGCATTCTTCCAGGAGGCACGATCCGTGACATCGTGCCGTACATAGCGCGCGTTCTCGCTTTTGGGAAAGCCATCCGGCCTTGGCGCGATGTCGGTTGCCACCACGGTCGCGCCGAGATGCAGCAGCCGCGTCACCGTTGCCAGGCCGATGCCCGAGACGCCGCCGGTCACAATGGCGACCTTGCCGGTAAAACCTTCTTGGTTGGAAGGCCAAGGTCCGGATGTCATGCTGCGATCCTCTGTTGTTCGAAGGGGCGGGGAGTGGACGGCGTGACGCGCAGGCACTGCAAGGGCTGGAGATGGGAGCATCAGCGCGCGAGATAGCCTCCGTCCACCACGAATTCGCCGCCGGTGACAGCGGCGGACCTGTCGGAAGCGAGGTACATTACAATCCCCGCCAGCTCTTCCGGTTGTCCCAGGCGGCCCATCGGGTGAGCGTCAATGATCCGCGCCCGTGCCGCATCGCCATCGGGATGGCTTGCCAGGTAATCGAGCACCATGGGCGTGGCGAAGTATCCTGGCAGGATCACGTTGCACCGCACATTCGTCTTGCGCGCGGCGAGATCGAGTGCCGCCGACTTCGACAGCATACGCACGGCTGCCTTGCTCGAGGCATAGGCAGCCACACCTTCCGCCACGATGCCGCCGTCGCCGGTTGCGCCGTTCACCGAAGCGATGTTGATGATCGACCCGCCGCCGCCTTCCCGCATTGCCGCGGAAACGAGCTTGCAGCCGAGGAACGTGCCGTCCAGATTCACCGACAGGGTCTTGCGCCAGATTTCCGCGGTGCAGTTCAGCACATCGTCGCCATCAAAGGCGACGCCGGCCCCGTTCAGCAGCACGTCGATGCGCCCGAAACGCTCGAGGATTTCGACAATGGCGGCGCGCCAGCTGTCTTCTGACGTGACATCCAGGTGGATCGAGCTGCCACTTCGGTCCGCCGACGATTGCGCGATGTCGGCGGCGATCGCCGTGGCGCCCTCCTGCCGGAAGCGCTGAACGCAGGCGCGGCCGAGCCCCGAGGCGCCGCCGGTGACCAGAACGATTTTGCCGCCCAGCTCGTACATGCTCAACCTCCCGCCGCCAGACGAGAGGGACAAACGAAGTCGTATTCGTCAGGGCGCACCCAGAGCGTTTCCCACCAATAGCGCACGGTGCTGCCGGACCAGTTGTTGAGGATGCGGCCGGAAGCATCCTTGTACCAGCTCGAGCAGCCCGCGGCCCAAACCGTGCGCTGCAGGTCCACATCAAGCTTCTTGTTGAAGCGTTCCATTGCTGCCTTGCGCGGGGCCATGAAACGGGTCCGTCGCGCCTGCATCGCTTTCAGGCAGCGCATGACATACAGAACCTGGCATTCGAGCATGAAGATCGCCGAGCCATGCCCGAGGTTGGTGTTGGGACCATAGAGCATGAAGAGGTTGGGGAAGCCCGTCAGCGTTATGCCGCGATGCGCCGTGGCGCCGCCGGCCCACGCCTCGTGAAGGTCGAGGCCGCCAAGCCCCTTGATCGTCATGGGCGCGAGGAAGCGTTGCGTCTCAAAGCCCGTGGCAAGGATGATCACATCGGCATTGCGGTGCCCGCCCCCGGTGCGGATCCCTGCCTGGTCCAGACCCTCGATGCCTGATCGAACAAGCTCGACGTTCGGGCGCGCCAGCGTCTTGAACCACTCGTTGGACAATAGAATGCGCTTGCAGCCGGCGGGGTAGTCCGGCGTCAGCGCGCTGCGCAATTCCGGGTCCTTGACCGCCTCCTCCAGGCTTCGCTGGCTCTGCTTTTGCCATGCCAGACCAAGCCGGCTGCCCTTCAGGAAGGCACGAAACGTCTGCTCGATCGACCAGTAGTCGAACAAGCGCTGGACCTTCATCAGCCAGGGGAACGCCCTCAGCATCCTTTTTTCAAAAGGGGAGATCGCGCGATCCGGCTTGGGGATGACCCAATTGGGCGAGCGCTGGAACAGCGTCAGCTTGCTCGCCTTCGGCGCGATCTCCGGCAAGAACTGGATCGCGCTTGCACCGGACCCGATGACGGCGATCCGCTTGCCCTCGAGATCGATCCCGTGATCCCAGCGGGCAGAGTGGAAGATGGGGCCGCCGAAGCTTTCGAGCCCGGGGAACGCGGGCGTTGCAGGCAGGTTGAGCTGTCCGGTCGCGGTCACGAGGCAGTTCGCCTGGTACTCCTCGCCTGCCGCGGTGCGTAGCCGCCAGACCGATACGGTCTCGTCGAACTCCGCGCTGCTCAATTCCGTCGATAGGTGGATGCTCGGACCAAGGCCGTACTTCTCCACGATCCGTTCGAAGTAGGCCTGGATTTCATCCTGCTTGGCAAAGCGGCGGCTCCAGTCCGGATTCATCTCGAACGAGAACGAGTAAAGGTGGGAGACGATATCGCACCCGGAACCCGGATAGTCGTTGTCACGCCAGGTGCCGCCGACGCGATCCGCCTTCTCGAACACGATGAAGGGAATGCCGGCCTGCTTCAGCCGAATGGCCATGCACAACCCGCCAGCGCCAGCCCCGGCGATCGCGACGGAAAGAGGCTGCGACTGCAGGCTTTTGCGATCATCCATCTCAGTTCTCCGCCAAGCCTTGCACCCAGTGACAAAACATGCGAAGCCATCTATATGCGATTGCTTAGGCAGTCAATAACAACAAAATTACCTAATGTTTTCATACAGTAAGATCGCAATAGAGAGAATTCGTAAATTTAACTTGCGACATTGTCGCAAAGGTGGAAAGCTATCGGAATTCGGGAAAGATCGCGGTATCAGATGAGTGCGCCGGCTTCAGGTCAGACAAAATCAGCAAGCGCCTGGCGCTCGAAATCGGCATGCCGCGGCTTGCGTCCGATCTCCCGGTGTGGCGTGTCGGCATGACTTCCGCGCCCGTCCGGAACCTGGCTGGAAGCGTCGCCATCGTCACCGGGGCAAGCCGCGGCATGGGTCGCGCCGCCGCGATCGCGCTGGCGGAGCAAGGCGTCAAGGTTCTCGCGACGGCGCGGGATGGTGACTTGCTGGAAACGCTTTCCCAGACTCGTGGAATAACTCCTTTTGCGCTCTCGCTAAGCCGCCCTGGCGCTTGCGCCGAGATTTCCGAAGCCGCCCATGCGCTCGGACCTGCGACCATCCTCGTTCATGAGGCAGGGCGCGGCGGTTATCTTGACAAGCCGATTTTCGACCAAGGCCTTGATGATTGGCGCGAGACCATGGCCGTCAATCTCGATAGCGGCTTCGAGCTGTCCCAATTGGTTGCGCGCAACATCCGTGAAGCAGGTTGGGGCCGGATCGTCCTGCTCGCCTCAACGGCCGGCGAAGTCGGCGCGCCGTCAATGGCGCCCTATTGCGCCTCCAAGCATGGCGTGATCGGCCTGATGCGGTCGGTCGCTCAGGATATCGCTCCCTTCGGAGGAACCTGCAACGCGGTGCTGCCAAGCTGGGTGCGTACCGACATGGCCGAGCGCGATGCCGAATTCGAGGCCGAGCGGCGCGGCATGAACGTGGAAGAGGTATGGGCCGAGCGCAATGAAGCCAACCCGGCGGGTAGGATCGTCAGTGTGCAGGAAATCACAGACGTGATCTCCTTTCTTGTCGCGCCTGCTTCCAGTGGCATCAACGGCCAGGCCATCACTGTTTCGCTTGGGAGCTACTGGTGATTTCTAGCGTCCAGACCAGTTCAGTGCAGCCGGCCATAGAATGCCGCAACGTTTGGAAGCTCTTTGGGAGCCGTGCCAGCGAGGCGATGGCGGCTACCAAGCAGAGTGAAACGGCCAAGAAGGATCTACTCCAGAAGTACGGTTGCGTCGTGGGTGTAGCGGACGTCAACCTCTCCATTCCGGCTGGCCAGATCTTCTGCATCATGGGTCTGTCCGGCTCCGGCAAGTCCACTCTTGTCCGTCACATCAACGGGCTGATCCGACCCACCTCGGGCGACATCTTGATCAATGGCCAGAGCGTTTGCGATCTCAGTGCCAAAAATCTTCGTGCCCTTCGCGCCTCCAAAATCGCGATGGTGTTCCAGAACTTCGCACTGCTTCCGCACCGCACGGTGATCGAAAACGTGGCCTTCGGACTGGAGCTTCGCAAGGTCCGCCGAGCCGAACGGCTTCAGCGTGCGGCGGAGATGCTGAAGCTGGTCGACCTTGCTGGTTGGGAAAACCGCTTTCCCGATGAGCTTTCGGGTGGCATGCAGCAGCGCGTCGGTCTGGCACGCGCGCTTGCGGGCGACCCCGACATCCTCTTGATGGACGAGCCGTTCGGCGCGCTTGACCCGCTGATCCGGCGCCAGTTGCAGGACCAGTTCATCGAACTGTCCAGCAAGATGCGCAAGACCACCGTCTTTATCACCCACGACCTCGATGAGGCGATGCGCGTCGGCACCAAGATCGCCATCATGCGCGACGGCCGGGTCGTTCAGGTGGGAACGCCTGGCGACATCATCGCTCGCCCGGCCGACAGCTATGTTGCCGAGTTCGTTGCCGGCGTCTCCGAACTGAAGGTTGTGCGGGCATCGGATATCATGGTGGAAGCGCAAGGTTCCTTTGATCCGTCCGCTCCCCGCGCCGCGCCGGACACTACTCTGGGCGAACTCGCAGGGCTGGCCGCTGGCAGCGATCATCCGATTTCGATCATCGATCTTTCAGGCAAGTTGGTTGGGCTTGTCGACCGCCTTGCGGTTCTCAAAGGCATGAGCAGAAGGCAGAGCGTTGGCTGACCAGGCGATCGACATATCCTATCCCGCAAAGGCCGGCCGGCAGAACCAACGGACGCTTGTCAATGCGTTTCTGGGCGGCCCGCTCTGGGCCGCGCACCATGCCATGTGGGGCCTGTTCGCGGCATCGGCCATCGTCGAGGCGATCGGCCTGGTGGTGTTCGTGCGCGGGTTGGTCGTCGCGGGACAAAGCGTCGGCGCCTGGTTCGGCGCACTGGTCATCCTGGGCGTACGGATCGGCACGGCTTTGCTTGGCGCCTATAGCGTGGCTCGCGGAGAACGTCACCACCGGTCGCATGTTGCCACGGCCAGCACACTGATCGGCACGGCGATCCTGGTTTTCGCCTACGGGCTGACCCTCTACCGGTTCGTGTCGCCGGCACCCGTCGACTACCTCGTGAAGTTTCCCGCTCCGCGAGGCTGGGACAACGCGACAGCGCTGGTGTTCGACAATGCGGTCACCTGGATGAAGCGCAATTGGGTTGGCTTCTTCGACAGCCTGACCGTAGGCCTCCGGTATACTTTGACCTTTATCGAAACAATCTTCGTGGGCACGCCTTGGCCCGTGGTCGCACTTGTTTTCCTGCTTGCCGCGCTCTGGCTCTCGGGCTGGCGGGCGTTGCTGTTCACCGCGGCATGCCTTCTCTATCTCGGCATCTTCGGCTTTTGGGAAAAGAGCATGGGCACGCTGGCGCTGATCGCGACAGCCGTGATCATTTGCATCATCATCGGGCTTCCGCTCGGAATCCTTTGCGCCAAGAGCAGGCGCGCGCTGACCGTGCTCGAGCCGGTGCTCGACATCATGCAGACGCTGCCGACCTTCGTGTACCTGATCCCGGCCGTGGCCTTCTTCTCGGTCGGCAAGCCGCCAGGCGTCATCGCCACCGTGATTTTCGCGCTGCCGCCCGTCGTGCGCCTCACGGCGCTCGGCATCCGCCAGGTTCCCAAGCACGTCAAGGAAGCAGCCGACGCATTCGGAGCCACACCGATGCAAGCCCTGCTGAAGGTTGAGCTTCCCCTGGCGGTGCCGTCGATCCGCCTGGGTATCAATCAAACGATCATGATGTGCCTGTCGATGGTGGTCGTCGCCGCCATGATTGGCGCGGGCGGGCTGGGGCTGGATGTCATCCGCTCGCTGCAGATGCTCAAGACAGGTCAGGGCTTCCTGGCGGGCATCGCGATCGTGCTGTGCGCCATGATGCTCGACCGTATGGTGCGCGGTCGCGCGCGCAGAACCGAAGATAGCGAGAATTGAGATCACTCTCGACACACAAAACAACAAGGGGAAGAGCAGACATGTTTCGCAAACTAATGACGAGCGGCGTGGCCGCGCTAGCCATCCTGGCCCTTGCGGGCGGTGTGGCGGAGGCCAAGACCAAGGTCGTGATCGGTGAGCTGGACTGGCTCGGGTCACGCGCGATTGAGCAGGTCTTGAACCAGGTCATGACCGAATACCTCGATGCCGATGTGAGCACGATCGCTGCCTCCCAGGAGGCGCTCTACGAGAGCATGAACAAGGGAGACGGCAGCGTTGATGTCGTGGCGGACGTCTGGAGCGATCACCTGCCTGCCCAGATGAAGAACTATGTCATTCCTGGAAGTGCCGAAACGATCATCTTCAACAAGACACCGTACGAGGGGACGGAGGGCATCTTCATCCCCAAATACGTTGCCGACGAATACGGCGTGAAATCTCTCGCCGATCTGGCCAAGCCGGAGATCGCGAAACTCTTCGATTCGGACGGCAATGGGCTGGGTGAACTCTGGGCCGGCGCGGCCGGTTGGGAGTCCACCAATCAGACGCAGGTGCGCGCCAAGTCATACGGCTTCGACAAGACGATGGAGTTGACCACGCTCGACCAAGCCGTGGAGCTGGCATTGTTGAAGGATGCTTATGCCAGCAAGAAGCCGATCGCCTTCTATTACTGGACGCCCGAGTGGATCTTTGCCGCCTATGAGCTTGTGAAGCTCGAGGAGCCTGCGTTCACCGGCTACACCACCGAAGGCGCGAAGGGTACGGAGCGCTATAACGCAAACGGCTGCTACACCTTCTACCAACCAGGCGAACGCAACGACTGGCTGGAAGCCAGCGACATCAAGTGCAGCCAACCGCCGACCCGCGTGTATGTCGCCCATTCCAAGGAACTCGCCGGCCGTGACCCCAAGATCGCGCAGTTCCTGACACAGGTGAAACTCAGTACCGACGATGTCAGCAAGTGGATCCTGGCCATGGAAGTCGACGGCAAGCCGGTTGAGCAGGTCGCCAAGGAGTGGATCGACGCGAACAAGCCGAAGATCGAGAACGAATGGCTAGCCGGCGTGCGGTAGCAAGCCCTTCCGCCTTTCTGGCTTGGAGGCGGCGGCATCGGGACTGGATACGCCTGGCTGGGGCCGGGCGCCAACGGTGCCCCCGTCTGCCTGTCCGGCACCGGTTCTGCCGCCGCCCCTCGCGACGGCCGGCCGGCGCAGCCTGACGTCGGCCTCCTTCTGTGCGTCTCCGTAAGCGGCAGCATTGCTGCGCAAGGTGCTAACATGACCTATGACTTCATCATTGCGGGTGGCGGTTCGGCAGGCTGCGTGCTCGCCAATCGGCTGAGCGAGGATCCGGCCAACAGGGTCCTGCTGGTCGAAGCGGGTTCGGCTCGCCGCAGCATCTTCGTGAGCATGCCAACCGCCAATGGCTTCATCTTCGGCAAGCCGGCCTATGACTGGGCATTCCGGACGGAGCCGCAAGCCGAGATGTTCGGTCGCCAGGTATACTGGCCGCGCGGCAGGCGGCTCGGCGGCTCTTCGGCGATCAACGGCATGGTCTACATCCGCGGCAACCCCTCGGATTATGACGGCTGGCGCCAGCGCGGGCTGGATGGCTGGTCCTATGCGGACGTTCTTCCGTATTTCAAGCGCATGGAAGACAGCCACCGCGGCGACAACGACTTCCATGGCACGGGCGGGCCGCTGCGCACGAGCTACGCCGGCGGTGCGGCGCCTATCGATCTCGCTTTCCTCGAAGCTGCGAAGCAGGCGGGCTACAAGCGCAACGCGGATTTCAACGGCGCGCACCAGGACGGCTTCGGCATCTACGATGTAAGCGTGAGCGGCGGCCGCCGCAGCGATGCCGCCTCGGCCTACATCCACCCGATTCTGCACCGCAAGAACCTGACAGTGATGTCCGACACGCTTTGCGAGCGGATCGTTGTCGAAGGGGGGCGGGCGGTCGGCCTCAAGGTACGGCGCAACGGAAAGGCCAAAGAGGTTCGAGGCGGCGAAGTCATCGTCGCGCTCGGCGCCATCACCTCGCCGCAACTCCTGATGGTGTCCGGCATCGGGCCGGAGCAGAACCTGCGCGACGTGTCTGTTCCCGTTGCGGTGGACCTGCCCGGCGTCGGTGCCAACCTGCAGGACCACCTTGCCCTGCCGGTGCAATACGAGACCACCAACCCGGCTGCGACCTTCGACCGTTACCAGCGCATCGATCGCGGCGTGATGCTGGGTATCCGCTATCTGCTCACCAAGTCCGGGCCGGGAGCGCATCCTTTCTGGAGCTGCGGCGCGTTCAAGGCGAGCGATCCGGGAGGCGCGCCTGAACTCCAGTTCTTCTTCACGCCGATGCTGCTGATCGAGGATCCGAAGAGCCACCGCAAACAGGCGGCGGCGGGCTATCAGATTGACATCAACCAGATGCGGCCGGACAGCCGTGGCTTCATCCGCCTGCGATCAGACCGGATGTCCGACGCGCCGGTCATCGATCCTCGTTACCTCTCGGAAGAGAAAGATCGTCGCGAGATGGTGGAAGGCATTCGGGCGGCGCGCGAGATCGGCGAACAGGATGCCTTCAGCCCCTACCGCAAGGCGGAGATCGGACCTGGGCCGGAGATCCAGTCGGATGGCGCGCTCCTCGACTATGTTCGCCGCAACGCAATCTCGGGCTACCATCCAGCCTGCACCTGCAAGATGGGCACCGACACCGATCCCCTTGCCGTGGTGGACGCATCGCTGAAAGTTTACGGCGTGCGCAACCTGCGCGTGGTCGACACTTCGGTCATGCCCACATTGGTGACCGGCAACACCAACGCTCCAACGATCATGATCGCCGAAAAGGCCGCCGACATGGTCCTCGGCAAGAAGCCGCTGGCTCGGGCGGACGCGGCCTAGCCATCCATCTGCGGCACCGCCGGCGCCACCTTAGGAAACAACGAGAATGACCGACCCACAGACCTACAACTCGCCGCACGCGCTCCAGTTCTTGATTGGCGGTAAATGGATGGATCCGCACGGGACCGACACTCTTGACGTGATCAATCCGTCAACCGGGCAGCCCTGCGCCAGGATCGCCATGGGGAACGCGCAGGATGTCGACGATGCCGTGCGCGCCGCGCATGCGGCATTTCCGCGGTTCTCTGCCACCACCCGCGAGGACAGGCTTGCCCTGCTGGAGCGCGTCCGTGCCGGGTTCCGCAAACGCGAGAAGGAGATCGCCGAGGTGCTGACCATGGAGATGGGGGCGCCTGCATCGCTCTCGCTATCCGGCCAGACAGCAAGCGGCGCAGCCCATCTCGAGAAGATGATCGAGGTGCTGCGTACCTTCCAGTTCCGCGAGATGCGCGGCAGCACGCTGCTGGTGCGCGAGCCGATCGGGGTCGTCGCGCTGATCACGCCTTGGAACTGGCCGATCAACCAGATCGCCTGCAAAGTGGCCCCCGCCTTGGCCGCGGGCTGCACGATAGTGCTGAAGCCCAGCGAGGTGGCACCTCTCAATGCCGTGATCTTCGCCGAGATCCTGCAGGAAGCCGGTGTTCCGCCTGGCGTGTTCAACCTCGTACATGGCGACGGACCATTGGTCGGGACAGCGCTTTCCACGCATCCGCTGGTCGATATGGTGTCGATCACCGGCTCGACCCGCGCCGGCATTGCCGTTGCAAAGGCCGCGGCCGACAGCGTGAAGCGGGTTCACCAAGAACTCGGCGGCAAGTCGGCAAATATCATCTTGCCGGACGCCGATCTTGAGCCCGCCGTCCGCAATGGCGTCGATTCATGCATGCTCAACACCGGCCAGTCCTGCGATGCGCCGACCCGCATGCTGGTGGACAAGGAACGGTATTCTCAAGCCGTCGAGGTGGCCAAACAGGCGGCGGAAGCACAGCGCGTCGGCAATCCCGGCGACGAGCAGACCACCTTGGGGCCGCTGGTCAGCCAGACCCAGTTCGATCGCGTCCAGGCTATGATCGAGATGGCGATGGCGGAAGGTGCGAGGCTTGTCACCGGCGGTCCCGGTCGCCCGGCCGACCTCAGCCAGGGCTACTTCACGCGTCCGACGGTCTTTGCCGATGTGACCCCTGGCATGCGCATCGCGCGGGAGGAGGTGTTCGGACCCGTGCTGGTGATGATGCGCTACGATACGGAAGAGGAAGCAATCCGGATTGCGAACGATTCCGACTATGGGCTTGCGGCCTACGTTCAGGGCACGGATCAGAAACGGATCCTGGATGTGGCCGCGCAGCTGCGCGCAGGGAACGTCCACCTGAACTACCCGGCCTGGGACACCGCCGCACCGTTCGGTGGCTTCAAGCAGTCCGGCAATGGCCGCGAGTACGGCGAGTTCGGATTGGCCGAGTTCCTCGAATTCAAGGCAGTCATGGGCGCGCAGCCGTAACCAGCCGCCGATCCCGCACACGTTATCCCGAGCTAGGGAATCCCTCTATGATCATTGAACTTGGCAAGAGTCTCAAAAGCAAAATGAAGGGCGAGGCTCCGGTCTTCGGCCCTTGGGTGGGCCTGCCGGAGCCGACGGTGGTGGAGGTATTGGCTCGGCTTCCATTCGACTTTCTGCTGGTCGACGCGGAGCATTCCTCCGTCGACGCCAAGCACCTTGCCACATTGCTGCCCGCGGCGGACTTGCACAGGATGCCGGTGATCTTCAGGACGACGTCCCTATCCGTTTCCGAGATCAAGACCGCGCTGGATACGGGTGCGGCCGGCGTCATGATTCCGATGGTTGAAACGGCGGAACAGGCGCGTGAGATCGTCGCCACCGCAAGGTATGCGCCTTTGGGACGACGCGGCATTGGCCCCTGGCGCGCCTCTGGCTTCTACGACAATGCCGACGAGTACCTGCGTGAGGCGAACGCGGCGACCACGCTGATCGTCCAGATTGAAAGCGCGCTCGGGCTGGAGAATGTGGATGCGATTGCTTCAATGGAGGGGGTGGACGTCCTGTTCGTCGGCCCTGCCGATCTCGCCAGTTCACTGGGCCTGACCGTTGGCGTGCTCAGCGACGAGTTGCTATCGGTGCTCGATCGTATCGCGAAGGCTGCGCAGGCGCATGGCAAGATCGCGGCGATCGACCTCTCTTCTCCTGACCGGCTCTCGAAGCTGCGCATGCTTGGCTACTCGCTGTTCACGACCGGATCGGACCTGGACTTCCTCGCGCAATCTGGCCGGCGCCTGCTTGCCGACCTCGCAACAGAAGTGGGCGGCTGAGGCATGGCACGCCTTGCCGAACTGAGAAGCATCGTCGGGCAGCACCATGTGGTGGACGGCGAGGAACTGCGCTCGCGTCCGCAGGACTTCTGGAACAACGTGCCGACAACGGCTCTGGGATTGGTGAAGCCCGGTAGCGTCGAAGAGGTTTCCGCGGTGCTCTCCTTTTGCGATCGCCGCGTCCAGCCGGTGATCGTCGAGGGAGGGCGCACCAATCTCGTTCACGCCACGCTGGCCACGCCCGACATGGTGCTGATGTCGCTGGAACGGCTGAACCGCCTGCAGCCGCCCAATACGGATGGCATGACCGTAGAGGCGGAAGCTGGGGTCGTGCTGGAGAACCTGCAGCTTGCCGCGCAAAAGAGTGGCTTGCGCTTCGGGCTTGATCTCGGGGCTCGGGGCAGCGCGACGGTGGGCGGCGTGCTGTCCACCAATGCGGGCGGCTTCCAGGCGCTGCGCTACGGCGTAGCCCGCGACCAGGTGCTTGGCCTGGAGTGCGTGCTCGCCAACGGCACCGTGCTCAGCCACCTTGTGCCTTACACAAAGGACAACAGCGGCTACGATCTGAAGCATCTGTTCATCGGCGCGGAAGGGACGCTTGGCGTCATCACCAAGGCGGTGCTGCGGCTGCACCCGGCTCCGCAAACGGTCAACACGGCCCTGCTCGCCTTCGACAGCTTCGGAGCCGTGGTCGGTGCGCTGCGCACGATGCGACAAGCGCTGCGCGGCACGCTGTCGTCCTTCGAGATCATGTGGCGCGAGTTCTATGACTTCAACGTGGCTGCCGTTTGTCCGGCGGCGCCGCCGCTGCCGATCGGCTTTCCCTACTATGTTCTCTGCGAAGCGGAAGGGTTCGCCCCGGACAGCGACGCGACGGAATTCGAAGCAACGATGGCCGGGCTGCTCGAAAGCGGCGCGGCGAGCGACATCGTGGTCGCCCAATCGTCGCGCCAGCGTGCGGACATCTGGCGCATCCGCGAAGAGTTTCAGCCTGAGATCGACTTGTTCAAGGTCATGCTCGACTTCGATGTCTCGTTGCCGATTTCGACCATGGAAGCCTTCGTTGACGAGACTGCAACCTTGCTGGCCAAGGAAGTTCCTGAGAACCTCGGCCTGCATGTCATCGGTCATCTCGGGGATGGCAACCTTCACGTGACCACCGGTCTGGCCAATCCTGAAAGAAAAGCCGAGGTCCAGAAGCTGATTTACGGCCTGATCCGCCGCTACCGCGGATCGATTTCCGCTGAACATGGGATTGGAGTGGCAAAGAAGCCCTTCCTCGATCACTCGCGCAGTGCCGACGAGATCGCAACCATGCGCATGATCAAGTCCGCCCTTGATCCCCACGGCATCTTGAATCCTGGCAAGATCATCTGAACGGAGCTCCTATGGACACCAAGCCGAAGGGCTATTGGATCGCTCGCGTCGACGTGCAAGACGCAGAGCAGTACAAGAAGTATGTCGAGGCAAACACCGCTGCCTTCCGAAAGTTCGGCGGCGTGTGCCTGGCGCGAGGCGGGCGTGTCCAGGTCATGGAAGGATCCGGGCGATCGCGCAATGTAATCTGGGAGTTCCCATCCTTCGAAGCTGCCGTCAGCTGCTACGAGTCCGAGGAGTATCAGTATGCCCGTAGCTTCCGCGAAGGCATAGCAGAGGCCGATTTCATCATGGTCGAGGGCTTGCGCGACGGGCCCTGGAAGCCTGCTTGAAGGCAGCGGGCTTCAGCGCCGACCGCAATGGACCCGCACGGTTCGACTCGGGGCGACATGGCAACGTGATACAACCGTGCTCGGCTACAGGCTCGCGCGCAAGTCATCAGCGGCGATGTCCAGCAGACGGTTCATCGCGGCCCTGGCGCCGGCCGTGTCGCGCATGCGGATCGCCTCGAGCACGGCCTGATGCGCGGCAAGCGCCCGCGACTGCGCTTCCATCAGCTTGTTGGTGACGAGGAAGGACGCGCTCAGCGCCGCTTCAGCATCCCGATCAACCCCTTCAAAACGACGTTGTGGCTGGCCGCGATCACGCTGCGGTGGAAGGCCAGGTCCGCCCGGCAGACACCATCGAGGTCATGCGGGATCGAATCGCGCATGGCGTTGAAGGCCGCCTCGATCGCTGCGAGGTCGGAGCCGGTGCCGCGCCGTGCCGCAAGCTCCGCGGCGGCCGGTTCAAAAATGCGGCGTGCCTCGATCAGGCCGGAAATCAATTCGCTGTCGTTCTGGATATCGGGATGCCAACTCAGCACCACGGGATCGAACAGCCGCCAGTCGTCGCGCGAGAGCACACGCACGCCGACCCTGCGCCGTGCCTCCACCAGCCCCTTCGCCGACAGTACCTTGACCGCCTCGCGCACCGAGGTGCGGCTGACGCCGAGCATGGCGCAGAGCTCTTCCTCGCGCGGCAGCACGAGTGGTCTTGACGTCTATCTGTTCCTGATCGGCATGATGCTGCTCGACTGGCTGGCGGCCCGGGCTGCACCCCATGCCAAAGCCTCTCCTTGTCTTGGCGATGGGCACTCCGTTGGTCGCCGGCAGACATCAGACGACAATTGAAGTCAGAGGGCTTTCGGCAGCCGGACTGCGACCCGCAGGCCTCCTTCCGAACGTCGCGAGAGATTGAGATGTCCGCCGTAAAGTTCGGTAAGCTCGGCCGCGATCGGCAAGCCGAATCCATGACCGGGAGCCGCCTCATCGATGCGCCGACCCGGGCGCATCGCTTCCGGCATAGCAGCCGCGTCGATGCCGGGACCATCATCCTCAATGGTGATGGTGACATTGCCATCGTCGCTGGATGCCGAAATTGCGACGCGCGAACGAGCCCATTTGCAGGCATTGTCGAGGAGGTTGCCGAAAATCTCGTCGAAGTCCTGTGTCTCGACAGCCACGGCAAAGTCCGACATCGCCGACATCTCGAAGCCGATGGCGCGCTCGCGATGAATGTTGGCGATCATGCTGGTGAGGTCGGAGAGCCTGTCGCGAACAGGCGTACTGGCCCGGGCGGGCCCGGCAAGTGCAGCGGCGCGAGCACGAGCCAGATGGTGGCGGATCAGCCGCTCCATCAAGCCGAGCTGATCGCGCATTCCTAGAGCACCAGATGTCACGATCGCATCAGACGAAGCCCTTGCGGGTCGTGGTTCCAAGGCCAGACTTAGTGCCGCCAACGGTGTCTTGAGACCATGCGCCAGGTTGGCAACGTGGCGTCGGGCGCGTGCCAGGCCTTCGGCATTGTCGGCAAGCAGGCTGTTTACTTCCTCCACCAACGGGCCGATCTCGCTGGGTTGATCAGTTGGCAGCGCGTTTCGCCTGCCTGCGCGGATATCGGCGAGCCCCTCTCGCAAGCTGGCAAGGGGGCGAAGGCCAAGCCGGACTTGCGCGAAGAGAGCGCCGCATAACAGCAAGCCTAACGTCAACAGAGCCAGCGCCAAGGGCAGCAGCGCTTCCCGAAGGGGTCCGTAAATCGCGCGCAAAGGGGCTCCTGCGGCGATGGTCACCCTTTCCGTCCCAAAAGGCACTTCAAGAGTACGCCAATGGAGCATTTCGTCGCCGGCTCCTGCTCCTTCGGCGGTTCTTGGGCGCCCGAGCGAACGCAGCAGCCCAAACCAGTCCCGGAAGCCAACAAAATTATCGAAGTGGCCTGGGACGACGGCAGGCAGCTTGACGGGACCAACACCGGCCAGCGAGGCCGAGACGGCGTCACCGGATGGTCCGGATGCCTGCCATACCCATCCCGATTGCGGACGATCGTAGGGTGGCCCATTCAAGACAGGTGTCACGGTCATCCCGCCTTCGCCATCGCGCTGCAAGGCTGACGCAACGGCGAAAATCTGTGCGTCCAGACGCTGGTCGATCTGGCCAACGACGAAACGCTGCAGGATGAATGCGATGACGATGCCAGCAATCAGCAGTGCTGCGATAACAGCGACTGTCGCCGCAAGCCGCAATCTGCCGGCCAGTGAACGCGGCAACCATATCATTTTTCGTCTGCCGTCAGCCGATAACCGAGACCTCGCACCGTGGCTATGTGATGGTGGCCGATCTTGCGGCGCAGCCTTGCAATGATCACTTCCAACGAATTGGATTCGACCTCGGCATCGCCATCATAAACACGGTCGAGCAGATTGGTACGAGTTACCACGACCTCCTTCCGCAAAATCAGGCTGGAAAGGACCCGCCACTCAAGTCCCGTCAGTTTCAACGGCAGCCCGTCGAGCTCGAAAGTGCCGAGTTGCGCGTCGAAGGCGAGTGGTCCGCAAACAATTTTCGCCTGGGCATGGCCGGCTGACCTGCGAACCAGGGCGCGCAGCCGCATGATCAGTTCCTCGGTCCGGAACGGCTTGGTCAGATAGTCGTCGGCGCCGGCCTTGAATCCGTCGACCTTTTCTGACCAGCCGTCACGCGCCGTCAGGATCAGCACCGGCAGGTTACGCCCAGCCGCGCGCCAGGCCTTGAGTACCGTCTTGCCCTCGACCTTTGGCAGGCCAAGATCGAGAACCGCGACATCGTATGCGCCGGTGTCACCGAGATGCTGGCCGTCCTCGCCGTTGCGGGCGATGTCGACAACAAAATTCTCGTCGCGCAGCGCTTCGCCCAGCTGGCTGGCGATCGATTCATCGTCTTCGACGAGCAGCACCTTCATTTCATTGACTTTCCTGCCACGCGCGTTGGCGTCGGTGCTAGGCCCTGCGGCTGAACCGAAGCTGAACGGCCTGGTTCAGGCTCGGTTCCAGGCGGAGGTGTAAAACCGACGGCATTCCACAGCAACTGAAGGTGCCCAATATGACTGATACATCCCAAACTACCCATGAGGCGACCGCTGCCCTCCCGCCGTCCCATCATAGGCGCAGGCCCTATCTTACCGGCTTGTTCGCAGTCGGACTGATCGCAGTCGGACTGGTTGCCGGAGCAGGCGCGGCCATATTGGCGGTGCCGCGCGACAACGTGATCTTGATGCAGCCGACAACCATCGCCACCCTCGCGCCGTACAGTACCGTGGCTGTCAAAGGCAAAGTGGCCGAAATCTTCGGCAACAAGTTCGTCATCGATGACGGCAGCGGCCGTGCGCTGGTTGAAACCGGCCGCGCAGGGGAGGGCGGCAAGCTGGTCGCTGCCGGCGAAACTCTCACTGTCCAAGGCCATTTCGACGATGGCTTCCTTCATGGCGACCTGCTCGTCCATGCTGACGGCAGGGCTGAAAGCCTGCGGCCACCGCGTCCGGGCCCGCGCGGCCTGCTCGACCGGCTACACGGACACGAAGTTGCGGCAACCTTTCCGGGCGCGCCCGACCGATAAGCTTCTTCGACGGCGCGGAGCAGTTTCTCCGCGCCGCCAACCGCTCTGATCGACAATTGAACGGCAGCTTCTATCACCTTCATCCCGAAAGCGGACTGACCGCTTCCGGCCAAAACCAGCCGCGTTCGTCACGAGTTTATCGGCCCTTTTGTGGAAGGAGGAGAAACCGCGTTCGAAGGAAATGGGTTGGCGGACCATCCGCTAAAGTATTGATTTCTCATAGGGGACGTCGACCCAGCGGGCGCACCATTACCATTGACCGCGCTTTTCCTCGCCCAGGTCGATCGCTCTCGCGGTATCGACGGCGATCCGCTTAAATGTTCGGTCTTAGCGAGGATGCAGGCCTGCCGCCTCAAGTCCTGACTTCAGGGATTCAGCGAGAGACGGTGCCACTGAACGAGACGTCATCGCGTCGGAAACAGATTCCTCGAAGCGCGGCTGTACCCGACGCAGTGCCGCAATATGCTGAGCCGCTTCCTCTGTTCGTCCAACCTTGCCGAGTGTTGCAATCCACACCACTTCGGTCAGATAGCAACCCGAAGCGCGAACTTGCTGAAGATAGCGCTGCGCCTCATCGTAGGCACCACGTCGATAGGCGTCAAAAGCAAGAATTGTGTCGTCCTGAGTGCCGTCGGCTCCACTCAACAGCGAAATGCCCTCGTCCCATCTACCGGTCAGGAACAGGATTCCGCCGAGCTTCAGGGCAATCGCGGCATCGAAGGGGTTGCGATCCATGGCTCGCCGGCCAGATGCGATCGCGGCATCCGGCTGGCCGTTCCTGTAACGAGCCATCATCTGGGCGAAGGCGCCAAGGACCGAATCTGGCTCCAGGGCCGCGGCCTTGTCAGCCAGGTCGAGGGCCCGAGCGGTCGGATCGTTATCCTTGTCCCAGCCCGAAGACGCGAGCAGAACCATCGCCAGCATGGCGTAGGCGTCAGCATCGTTCGGGCGCAGTTCGATCGTCTTGACCAGGCATGATCTGACGGCATCAAGCGACGGCCTGTCGGCAGCTTTCAGCGCCATATGCGCGCGCAGGACGCAGCCATTGCCAAGCGATGGCTTGGCCAGTTCGGCGTTGACCAGAGCCGTATGTATGATTCCGGTGTCGCCCGCGATCCGGTTCGCAAGGTTACCAATCAAGCGATTCGACGGGTCGGTCCAGGAGGGGCTGTCCTTGGACACATACTCGATATCGGTGGCAAGTGCCTCGTTGCTGATCTTGTCGACGACCTGCCACCACAGGTAGGGAAGGGTATTCGATGAATCGTATTTGAGAACGATCCCATATCGGGCGTTCTCCTCCGCGGAGCTGTTTTCTGTCGAGATACGCAGCGTTTGAAAGCGTGACAAAGCCGCTGTAACCGCGTCACGCAACTGCCCTGCCTCGGAACCGTTTGCCCGGTCGGTTGCCATGGTGCTGATGGCGACCGTCGGCTGATCCGATACGGCTTCGGGTCGATTGGGGACATGCAAGAAAGAAATCAGTTGCGTGGCGCCCAGCAGAAGTCCGCCGACAACGCCAAGGACGATTGCCGACCATCTCGCCCGGCCGTTTGGGTAAGGTTGGCGAAAGGCGGGATCTGGTTGTTGAACCGAGACAGGAGGATCCGGAACTGCCTCTGGTTCGGTGTTCGCACCGCCTGCCGACCTTCTGTCCTTGACGAAATCCGGAACATAGCGTCCCCTCGGCAGATCGATGTGGATGTCATGCCGATGGCCGTTCAATTCATAATAGCGAGACAGCGACGCGCGCAGGCGCGTCGCCTCGATACGAACGATTGGATCTATTCCTGGATCAAAACTGGCCGGCCTTCCGAACACATCCACGGCTACTGTATAGGCCTTGATCGAGTCTTGGCGTCCTTCGAATAGCTCCTCCGAAATGAATTGCAGGAACCGCTTGTTGCGGTCGGCGCAATGAAATTGTGGATCGGAAAGCAATCGCGCCAATTCGGCACGCGCTTCTTCGCATGTAACCGTCGGCTCGACGGTCGAGGTGTCCAGATCGCTGCCGTCAGCTTCCACAACAAGTCCCTCGACTTTCTTGCGTGTTCAGCGAATTGACTGGCGTAGGTGTTGAAGTCCATCCAATGGGATACTTCGCCACGGCAGATTTTCTGCCGAATACAAATCGGGGCCAAGCTGGACCTTGGTCCATCCTTCGTGACGAGAGGAGCCGCAGTTCAATTGAACCGCGTTTGAACTCGATCAGCCAACCGGCTTTGCACGGATTCCAGCAACGGCACGCTGGACGGCGTCGAGCAGCAGGCCCAGGTCGACCGGCTTGACCAGGCATGCGATCGCGCCTGCGTCGAGGGTACGTTTGACGACGGTGGAATCATCGTTACCGGTGATGACTATCACGGGGGTAGACAGACCGGCATCGCGAAGCGCCTGCTGCACTTCAAGGCCGCTCATTCCCGGCATTTGCAGGTCGAGCGTCAGGCAATCGGGAATCTGTTCACGCAACGAATCCAGAAACTCGGCACCGGAGGCGAATGTCGACGTCTCGATTTCATCGGCGGTCAGCACACGTGCAAGCGCTTTTCGGACCGACACATCATCATCGACAATCGCAATCTTCACGCACCACCCCTGGCCTGACCCTGCGATTATCTCAGATGCGAGAGCTATTTATAGTCGGCCTTTGGTCTATCAGGCCGCACTACCGGCCAGGCGGTAAATCCAGGCCCAGCCGCTCCGATATCCGGACAAGCTCGGCAAGGGAGCGCACCCCCATCTTGGACATCATGCGCCCCCGGTGGAGTTTGACGGTCTTCTCGGCGACGCCGAGATCGGCGGCGATCTGCTTGTTGAGCCTGCCCGCCACGACGTGCGAAAGCACTTCCCGTTCCCGTGAAGTCAGCGATGCATAATGCTTCAGGACTTCCGTGAACCCGATCCGGTCCCGGCGAAGATCGGTATCCTTTCCGATCGCCGCTTCGACGGCATTGATAAGAGCCGTTTCGTCGATGGGCTTGGTGAGGAAGTCCACGGCTCCTTCCTTCATCGCGCGCACGCTCGTTGGAACATCACCCTGGCCAGAGACGAAGATGACAGGGCGGGCGATGTCGTCGGAACCTTTCAACGCGGCCTGCAGTTCGAGACCGTTCAACCCCGGCATTGACACGTCCACGACCGCACAACCAGGGATATCGGGATCGTGCGCTTCGAGGAACGCGCCAGGGGAGGAAAAAGTACGGACTTCGTAACCCTTGACCGTCAGGAGCCGCGCCAACGCAATCAAGACCGACGGATCATCGTCGACCACGAAAACGTTCGACCTCGGCATGCTCATTGGTCTTGCGGCCGATACGCGGGAATCGACACCACCATCTTCGCACCGCCCCTGGAATTGTTGACCGCCGATATCCGTCCGCCGTGGCTTTCCACAATCGTGCGGCAGATCGACAGGCCCAGCCCGGTGCCTTTGGACTTTGATGTAACGAATGGATCGAAAATCGTATCGTTCATCTCCGGATCGATCCCGGGACCGGAATCCTCAATCTCCATCACGATCCGGTCGCTGTCGCCATTGGCCCTGACAGATAGCAACCGCTGGCGCGTCGTGATCGCATCCATCGCTTCGACGGCGTTCATGACCAAATTCACAATAACCTGTTGCAACTGGATCCTGTTGCCCTTGATGCTGGAGAGTTTCGAGCCAAGTTCGGTCTCGATGACGACCCCGTGTTCGTGAACATCGCCGCTGACCAGTGTCAGAGCATTTTCGATGAGCACGACGACATCAAGCTCTTCGGCTTCACTATCATCTCGCCTGAACATGGCACGGATGCCATTGATGATCTCACTTGCGCGATGGCCGTCCCTGACGACATCCTTCAATATCACCTCCAGCGTAGAGTTATCCGGATTTTCTTTGGCCAGTTCATGCAATCCGGCGGTGCCATTCAGGGTGATGGCGGTTAGCGGCTGATTTACCTCATGCGAAACCACCGCGAGCGTGGCATCCACTTGCATGAGCCGGCTCTCCCGTTCGCTGCGTTGCATGATCGTGGATATGGCGAGCCGTGCGTATAGAGTCGTGGTCTGCGTGAGCAAGCCGAGCAGAACGAACGACGAGGCCAGAAGTCCGTAGAACCGGCTCTCATACCAGACAAGGCTGAATCGATAAGCCGTCGTGCTGACCAGAAGGCTGGCGATCAACCACGCCGACAACACGACCAGCAACCAGAGATCAAGGACCGAGCGGCGTCGCCGCCACACAAGCACGATTGCGGCAATCTCGAGCGGGATGATGAAGGGGGCGTCGACCGCCCAGATCCTGCGCTCCCCGTTGACCATGATATCCGGCAGCAAGGCGCCACCGACCGTCACCAGCAAGGTCAGGCCGCACACGGCGACAAAGACAATGGCGACGCTTGCGAGAATAAGGATACCCGTTGAGTTGCCAGCCAGATGGCTTCGGGGTTCACCTTCCTTGAGGAGGGCATATGCAACCGCGGCGCAAGGCAGCCCGGCACGCCAGAAGATCTGCAAATAATTGCTCGTTTGTATCCCCGCGCCCAGCAGCCCGGTTGGGCTGAAGGCACCGGGAAACGTCAGCGCGTGTACGACAATGACAAGCGCTGTGAACAGATATCCGCTTGCCAGGGCCAGCAGCGAGCGGGAGCCGAGAACGGACACATGAGCGTAGAGCAATGCGGCGGTGATCAGATCGATGATAAATAGAATAGTATCAAGAATGGGGACAAATAGATCGAGCCGAGAAAGCTGTAAATTCCGAAGGGGCAATGAGCCAATGAAAACCAAGGACATCAGAACGACGAAAACCACCGCCAGACGCTCTTGTCGCGGATCTGGCGGAAACGTCGAAATCAGTAAAGGTCGTTCCTCCAGAAGTATCCCCATTTTGTGTTCGCCCCGAGATCTGTGGATGGAGGCTGCTTTGCCGATAAGGAAAGCTTCCAGGGCCTAGAGACCGTCGATTCGGACCAATGCGTCTGCGCCGTTCTTGTTCCCTCTCTAAATTAATCCCATAGCGTGCCTTGTCTATATCTCTGGCGAGATAACATCAGCTCATATCTCTCTTACAGTCGCCGGCGATGGCCGGAAAGGAATGACAAGGACCGCCCACGCTTAGCGGAGCGATTGGTTAAAAGTATCTAAATGAGGTGGGTGACGGACGATGAACATTACAACGCAAGTGTTTGCAGCACTGGTTTGGTGCAGGGCGGAATGAAAAACCGGATCACTTTACCTGGAAATACGGTCTGCCCGCCGGCTTCATGTCACCACCTGCCAACCCTTCGCCGCACCTCTTGCCGCGCCGGATGGCGCTGGCACAGCATCACGCGAGAAGCGAGACAATGGATTGACACCTCGGATCGGCTGGCCTCGCCGGTGAACCCAGGCGGACATTTTCAGCTCGGCTGAACCGAAGCTACGTGTTCGCATTATGCCGCTTTCGGGTGCTCTGGATCGTTCTGCAGTTCGCGTATCTCGCGTTGATCACGCTCCAGGAAAAAATTGAGGAAGGTCCGGATGACGGCGATCGCGCCGATGCGGCCAATGTCGTCCCAACTTGGCGTCGTCGAGGTCTCGATGATGTCGGCGGCAAGCTGAAAGGTCAGGCCGGCGATCAGCCAGCGCGAATAATGCATCCAGACGGAGCGGGCGGCGCGATCATTTTCCGGATGAGACAACGCCACGCGAATGCTGTTGATGAAGGCCTGGATCGTGCCGGTCGCTATGATAATCAGCGCCAGAAGATCGATGAGCGGAACGAACAACTCCGTCAGGGTCCGAAGCCACTCCTCAATCATCGGCGTTCTATCCATTCCTCTTTCCGCGTACGACGCAGCGGAAGCCGAGATGTGAAATCGAGGTATCGACCGGCTGCGCCATGCGTGCCGCGGGACGATAGCGCCGGCAGTAGTTCGGCGCGCAGAGATGCGAACCGCCCTTGGTCACCTTGCGCGGGATTTTCACATCGGGCTGGCGTGGGTCGTAGCTTGCCTCGCGCGCCGCACCGCGCGGGTTTTCCGCCGTGCAGCACGGGCTGTCGATGCTGCCGTGCTCCTGGTACCAGTCCGTCGTCCACTGCCAGACATTACCGGCCATGTCGAAGAGGCCGTAGCCATTGGCCGGGAACGAGCCGACCGGTGCGGTGTATTCGTATCCATCATCCATTGTGTTGTGGTACGGGAACTCGCCCTGCCAGGTGTTGGCCATGTGCTGGCCGTCACGCGTGAGGTCGTCGCCCCAGACATAGTCGGCGCCATCGAGGCCGCCGCGCGCGGCAAACTCCCATTCGGCCTCCGTTGGCAATTCCTTGCCTGCCCAGCGGGCATAGGCCTGAACGTCCTCATAGGCGACATGCACCACCGGGTGGTCCGCCAGCTTCTTGATCGAACTGGCCGGGCCGCGTGGATGGCGCCAGTTGGCGCCGCGCACATAGACCCACCAGTTGTAATGGTTGCGCATGTCGACCGGGCCGGCCGGCTTTTTGAACATGGTAGAGGACGGCGAGAGCATGTCCGGCAAGGCGCCGGGATAGTTGTCCGGGTTGGCCGGCTTTTCAGCCAGTGTCACATAGCCGGTCTCAGCGACGAATTTTTCGAAATCGCCATTGGTCACCGTAAATCGGTCCATCCAGAAACCATCGACTTTCACGCGATGGACCGGTGCTTCCTCGGGATAGAATTTGTCGGAGCCCATCAGAAACGAGCCACCTGAAATCCAGATCATGCCGTCGGTCGACGAACTCTTCGAGACCGGCATCCCTTCCGGTTCGTCGATTGCCATCCCCTCAGGTCTGGTGACCTCGTTCATCCCTCAACCTCCTTGCGCCCTGGTCACGGACAAACCGCGGCTGTCGATCGTGCCGGCGGGGCTGGATCTGGCGCTCTGCTCGACTCGGTTCGTTGGTCCCAAAAACAATGAGGACAGATAGATCGCGGCCAGCCCGCCAATGGCCAAAGCATGGACCCATGTGTCTATCCTGGCCAATCGGGGATCACGACGAGGAAGCATCGAACTCACCCACCCATCCAGCTGTGCCTGGGAAATTTCACCGGGCTCATCATCGCATTGCCTTTGACTGGGTGGCGGCATGGAGCCTGGTGCGCCATTTGACATAGGGAATGCACACGACGGCGCTGACGATCAGGTGCCATAGCACGACGGCGATCACGGCTTTCTCTTCCGGGAAGATCGAATGCGCGATGGCCATGGCGACGCCGGGATGGCGGGCGCTGCTCGCAAGCGCCAGCACCGTGCGATTGTCGGCTACGGGGCCGCCAAGCGCATGGCCGACCGCGATGCCGACAACGGCAAACACGACCAAGGCGATCAACGTGCCATTGCCGACCATTGCCGTGAGCGCCGGCCAGATCTTGATCAGGACAGGAATGAAGGCCAGCACGAGCAATACCGTGGCAAACAGCGAAAGCGGCCTTGCCAGGCGCGATGCAAAGTCGGGTGCGAATTGATGCACCAGAAGCCCGATGACGAGAGGAACGAGGATCCCGGTCACCACGATGGACAAGACCGTGCCGGCGGGCACGGCGATGCCGAGCCCGAAGATCGCGCCGATCAGGGCTATCCCGAGCGGCACGATCAGCACGGAAAGCGCTGCCATGATGACAAGCAGGCTTGCTGTGTAGGAGACTTCGCCGCCGGCCTTGGTCTGCTTGTTGGGCAGGATCGGCGGCACCGGCGACAGTGCCAGCGCGACAAGGGCTATCTTGACGGCGGGATGAAGGCCGAACAAGGCGTCCATCGCCAGCGCCAGGAGCACCATGATCACGTTCATGGAGAGGACGGATCGTGCAAGCAGGGACGGCTGGCGCAAAAGGGAAATCACGTCCGTCCAGCTCGCCTGCAGTCCGAGCGCCAGCACCATCAGCGCCATCGAGAGATTGATGGCCATGGGGATCAGTTGCGCGATCGTCATCCTGCTTACTCAGTCCCGTGCCATGGCGGCGGCGAACTTCCGTTCCAGATCGAGATAGACGTCGTCGGCGATGTCGAAGACGACCTTGATCACACGCCCGTTTGTGAACGGGAACTGCGGCTTGTACTCGCTGCTGACAGCGTCGCCACCGTCATAGCCGATGCACAAGCCCTCGCCACAGAGGGCATAGCGACCCGTCTGGGTTCGGAACGCCGCCTGCGCCGCCACTTCCTCGTCGACGTACAGCGTCATCTGTCCGAGCGCTTCCAAATGCTCACTGATGCGCTCCTTGACGAACTCGACACCGACCACGTGCTTTCCGAGCTTGGGCGCGTCGCAGACCAGTCGCTGCTCCGGAGGGATGCCGAGGAAATTGTAGATGAAGAACAGCTTGCCGCCCTTGACGAAAAGCGAGTAGCCGCCGAAGCGCGAGCCCTGCGCCACGATAACGCCCTGGCTGTCGCCAGTGAACTCAACCTCGGCAAGCATCTTGAACGAAGTACCAAGCGTGGGAGCTGCTGCTGCTTCAGGAACCTCGGTTGTACCGGGTTGGTAGACGTAGCGGTCGCGCTTGGGCGCGTGGTATTCGGCTGCGTGCTGGTCATGCACGTTCAGGTCGTTGAGCGGCAGGACGTTGTTCTTCTTGGCCTCCGACAGCCAGAGATCGATTAATTCCTTCAGCTTTTCCGGCTGCTCGGCAGCCAGATCCCGTGCTTCGGAGCGGTCGACGTCGGTGTGGAAAAGTTGCCAGACGTCCTTGTCGAAATGACCCTGATCGGACGGCATCGGCGCATGGAGAGCGGCCGCTTTCCAGCCCTTGCTCCAGATGCCGCGCGTACCGGCCATCTCGTAATACTGCGTCTCCTTGCTGGTCGGGGCCTTGGCTTCATTGAAGGTGTAGGCCATCGAAACGCCGGCGAGTGGCGACTGCCTCACGCCGTCGATTGTCTCGGGCATTTTCACGCCGCAGGCTTCCAGGATCGTCGGCACGATGTCTGTGCAATGATGGTATTGGTGGCGCACCTCGCCCTTGGCCTTGATCCCCTTCGGCCAGTGGATGACAAGCGGATCGCAGGTGCCGCCTGCAAAGGAGGCATAACGCTTGAACATCTTGTAAGGCGTCGAGAAGGCTGTCGCCCAGCCGGTCGGATAGTGGTTGTAGGTGTCGGGCGATCCCAGCCTGTCGATCATGGCGAGATTGCGGTTCACATCATCTGGAAAACCGTTGAAGAACAGGTTCTCGTTGACCGAGCCGCTGGGGCTGCCTTCACCCGATGCGCCGTTGTCGGCACAGTAGAAGATCAGCGTGTTGTCAAGCTGTCCCGACTCCTCGAGATAGTCGACCAGCCGGCCGATCTGGACGTCGGTGTATTCCGAGAAGGCGGCGTAGACTTCGGCCATGCGGCTGAACAGGCGCTTCTCATCATCCGACAGAGTGTTCCAGGGCCGGACCATGTCACCCTCCGCCGCTACTGCCGGCGGCATCGGATTGATTGGCGTGAGTTCCGTATCGGCTGGCAGAATGCCGCGTTCTATCATCCGCTTCAGAACCCATCCGCGATAAGCCTCGTAGCCGTCGTCGAACTTGCCTTTGTACTTGTCGATGAAATCTTGTGGCGCGTGATGCGGCGCGTGGTTGGCGCCTGGGCAGTACCACATGTACCAGGGCTTCGCCGGATCCGCCTGCTTGGAGTCGCGGATGAAGGCGATCGCCTTGTCGGCGATGTCCCTGGAGAAGTGGTAGCCGTCCTCGGGTTGACTGGGCTGGTCGACGAAATGGTTATCCTCGATCAGTTCGGGGTACCACTGGTTCGTCTCGCCGCCGATGAAGCCGTAGAAGCGATCGTAGCCGAGGCCTAGCGGCCACTTCTTCTTCGACGCGCTCATGCCGAAGGCATCGACCGGCACGTTATGGTTCTTGCCGATCCAGAAGGTGCTCCAGCCTGCGTCGCGCAGGATGCTGGCGATGGTGCCGTTCTCCAGCGGGATGTGGCCTTGATAGCCGGGAAAACCTGTCGCGGCCTCCGAGATCGAGCCGAAGCCGTTGGCGTGGTGATTGCGGCCGGTGAGAAAACACGAACGTGTCGGAGAGCAGACCGCCGTCGTATGCCATTGCGTATAGATCAGTCCATTCTTCGCCAGCCGATCGAGCGTCGGCATCTCGATGCGACCGCCATAGGGTGACCAGGCCGCCTGGCCGGTGTCGTCATAGAGGATCACGAGGACGTTGGGGGCGTCCTTCGGCGCCCTGTTGTCGAGAAAGGCTTCCCAGTCGGGCTTGGAGTTGCGGATATCCAGCGCGATCTTGCCCTTGAATGAACGTGTCATTGCTGTCCTCCTCTTTTGGTGTTCGCTGCCGTCGCTACTTCCGCTCAACCGGAGGCGGCGTCCACGAGCCGTCGATGATCGGGGTCTTTGGCCAGTAGGCGCGCAGGTAGAGCGAGAAATCGCCCTTGGGCGCCGGCAGCCAGTTGGCGCGCTGCGCGGGGTCCGTGGGCGCGTCAGACTGCACGGAGATCGTCAGCGACCCGTCGGCGGCAAGCTTCAGATCCTTGTTCTTGGTGCCGACCGAGAAGCGGTTGATCGCGTTGGCGATGAAAAAATGATGCTGGTTGTAGATCGAGAGCGACCAGAAACCATTCACCGGCGGTAAGTCGTCCTTGGCAAATGTCACGGTGTAGCGATTGGCGCTGTTGAGGCGCGCGCCGGACGAATCGAGGTCCTGGTAGAAGTACTTCGTTTCATCCGGCGAATTGACGAGGATGTTCGATTTCGCCACCGCGGTCCGCGTGAAATAGTCGGTCCCGAACGCGGATTCGTTTGAGATCGTGCTCCAGTGGTGCGGCAGTTGCTGGCCGTAGTTGCGAAACTGGAACAGCGGGGTCACCAGTTTCTCTTCGGCATCCTTGGCGGCGTCGATCATCGCCTGTTTCATTTTCGGATTGTCCTTGGCGGCGGCGAGCACCGCGAGCAGTTGCGCGTAGCGCGCTTCTTCACCGGGCAGTGGCGGCGCATCGGCAAGCACCGTCGGAAGCTCCTCGAAGAACTTGTCGGGGAACACCCAACGCGTTTCCTCTTCGCCTGGAGGCGCGCCGGGGACTTTCGGCAGCTTGTTCCAGTCGATGCTTTTCATCCGCCCGTCATAGTCCGCGAGCGGATACATCACGATCCCCGGCAATACCGACTGGATCGCTCGTTTGTCGTCCGGCGTATCGTCCTGGGCAATGCGCGGCGCCGCGAGGGCGGTGTTGCTCGACGCGCGAAACATCTTGGTGATGCCCTTCGGCACTTCACCCTGCCAGTTGGGACCGGCCAGCAAGTAGAAGCCGGGCGTGGTGCCGTGCATCTTGCCGAGTTGCGCGAAGCTGTCCGTGCGCAGGTCGACGATCTGATAGACCCAGAAACGGTCGCCGAAATCCGGCACCTGGATCACCACCGGTGAGACATCCAGCGCCACCAGGCCCAAGCCGTAGACCACGTCCTGGTTCGGGCATGCGACGTTGCGCTCTTCAGGATTGACGTAGTCCGTCAGCATGGTGAGCGTGTTCAGCGGTGCTTCGAGCAACGGGCCTAAATATCTATTTTCCTTCATCTTCGAAAACGCGAGCCGGCGGTTGTACATGTTGACCAGCGGCCAGGCCCAGAAAAAGGCGTCACGCGCCACGTGGGCGGCATAGGCCTCGGTGATCTTCACGCGCGCATCCGGACCTGGCCGCAGTGCACGCGCCCAGCTCGGCGACGGCGGCAGAGGTTGCGGATTCAGCCCGGCGGCATCCGTCTCGGATGATCTGGCCGTGGCTTTGGCGAGTACAGCAGTCTGACGTGTCATCTCTCCCTCCCAATTCAAGCTGGTGTTCCGACAGTTGCTCGACATGCGGAATTCGTAAGACAGCGCCGGCGGCCTCGGAATTTGTTATTTGGCCGGCTGCGGCTCCGGGAATGTCCACTTGCCATCCAAAATCTCGGCACGCGGCCGGTAGAGGCGCACCATGTAGTTCCAGTTTTTCACGATCGGCAGGCAGTTCGGTATCTTGCCGTCACAGCCGCCAAGCCGGACCGTGACAGCTCCGTCCCCATCCTTTTTGGCGGTGATGTTGTTGAGCGTGTAGGCGTCGTAGGAATTCTTCTCGTAGTAGCCTTGAGCGTTGTAGAGACTGATCGACCAGAACCCGTCGACAGGAACGTCCTTGACCTTCAACGTATAATTGGTGGTTCCGTCGTTCTTGGTCGGAACAACGTTGAGATAGATCGCGTCGCGCGGCGCGTTTGCTCCCCATGCCGAAGCTGCCCCGATCAGATATTGGACGGGGTCGACTTGCTCTTTCGTGCCGAAGGCGCGTCGCGTGTCGGTGACAGTGCTCGCGAGAACAAGCAGTGCGTCCCGGACTTTCTTCTGGCTCACCTTGTCCCAGTTCGGAATCTCGAACTTGCCGGGTCCGCCCGGCTGCGAAACCTGGATTGCGTCCTGCAGCGCATGGACGCGTCCCAGATCGTCGGGATCGTTCGGGTCGACCAGGGTGCGAATGCCGGCGAGCGCGTAACGCGTGCCGATTTTCGCCTTGTCGAGCGTATGCGGCCCAGCGCCATATTCGGTGGTCGTGTACTGATCCTCGCTGATGATCTGCAGCGACATGAAGCGTTGTCCGGCATCAGGCAGGGTGATGGTCGCCGGCCCTGCGTCGAGATCGAACACACGCGTCGAATAGAGCGTATCCCGGTTGCCCCGAATGACCGTCTGGTGATCGATGGGTAGAAGTTCCCGAACATGATGCCATCCGCCGAATCCGCCGCCGGTTACGGAATTGTTGAAGTAGAGGTCGGTTTCGGCGCGGGTGAAATTGTCGACCGTCACCGGCACGGTGCTCTGGGCGAGCGAGAGCCCCGTCGTGCAGATGACGGCCAGCGCTGCGATCAAGGTCGCGTTCTTGGTGTTCCTCTCTGTGCTCATCGCGCGGTAACCTTCTCTATGTCCGGCAGTACCCAACTCTTGTCGAACAATGGCTTTTCCGGCCCATAAAGGCGGAACATCACTTCGAATTTGCCTTTTGACGCTGTCGGCACCCAATTGGCTTCCTTGCCGGCGGGAGCCTTGGGACCGAAGTAGACATCGACGGAGCCGTCGGGGTTCTTCTTGAGATCAGGCGTTTGCGAGGAACGGCTGAACCCCTTCATGTCGCGGATGAAGGCATGGGTCGCGCGATCATAGGCCGTCGCCGACCAGTATTGCTTGACCGGCGCGTTCGCCGGCACGGTGAGGCGATATGTTTTCCCGCCGTCGAGGTCCTGCCCGTTCTTGTCCTTGATGGTCATCAGGTAGAACTGGCCGGCGCCCAGGTGCTTGATGCCGACGAAGCCCAACGAATAGGTGAGCCCCCTGGCATCCGTCGGATAGAGGTCGCGCTTGTCGTAGTTCGTGGATTGCCCTTCGATGCCCTCGGGCAAAGCCGGCACGACCCAGCGGTGGCCTTCATAGTAGGGCGCGAAAGCGGTTTCGTATTTGAGCTCCAACCACGACTGTGCTTCGCGCGCGGCCGCTTCGAGGCTCGCCTTCGTCTTTGCGTCGGGCCTGAAGGCCTTGCCTTTCTCGATGCCAATCGACTTCAGCTGGTCGATCATCGCTCTGTCCCGTTCCAGCCAGGGCTCGCTCTGCACGATACGGTCGAGCGACTCGAAGAAGCGCAGGTCGTACTGGATTGTCGAATCGAACACCGTGTCGATCACGTCGACAAATGTTGACTGCGGCGGACTGGCTGCCTGCGAGAGCGGGTAGAGCTTGATCCGCTTGCCGTAGGCCACCGCCTTGGCGACGTCGGCGTCGCTGCCGCTGGCCGGGGTCGAGCGCAACAGCGCATAGCCGTTGTAAGTGTCCGACTGCAGCGGGAAGTAACCGTCGGGGATCTTCTCGGCATATCCTGGCGGCAGGATCAGATACTTGCCGCCTTTGCCCTTGTCGGCGCCGGAGGGGCCGGCGTCCTCCAGCGCGACCTGCCAGATGTTGTCGATGTTGGCGGTGAGCGACCCTCCATCGGCAGGCGGGACTTCGAGCACCATCGGCCCCGCATCCTTGGTGTCGAAGAATGCCATCAGATAGACTGCGTCGGGGTTCGGCGTCAGCGTCTGGTTTTTCCAACTCGGCAGTCGCGACCAGTAGACGATCTGGTTGTTGCCGCCCTTGGCCTTGATCGCCTCCTGCAGCATCAGGTCATAGTTGACGGCGGGCATGCCCCAGATGACCGCCTCGACAGCGCGGCGCTGGATGGCGCGCGCGGCGAGTTCGGCAGCGGTCCAAGTCGCCTTCGCGGCGCAAGGCCCTGCCGAAGATATTGAGATCCCGACAACGAACGCACCTGCAAGCAAATGTCGGAAGGTCATGGCATCCTCCGGACTTCCGTTGGTGGCTCCGTGGTTGAACAAAGGCAGGCGGCAGGCTTCCGCCTGCCGCCGCAGCACATTTTTCAGTGCCCGCTGTTGAAGCTCGCGGCCATCTTTTCCAGAGCTTGGTCGAGTGTGAAGCTCGCGGCCTTCTGGCGCGGCGGATAATCCTTGAAGGTGGCCAGGAAAGGCTGCACCACGGCTTGGGCGGCCATGATGATGTAGCCCTTGGAGAAATACCAATCGAAGTAGGTGTTCGACGTGATGTCGGCTCGCTCGTACGGATCAGTCCGCAGATTGAATATTTTGGGGCACCGTAGAACGACGAACGGATCCATCCAGAGCTTAAGCGTGCCCTCCGTCCGCTGCTCCATGAACACGACCTTCCAGACTTTCATGCGCAGGGCGACGAGGTTGCCGTCGTCATCGAAATAAACGAGGCCCTCGCGCGGGCTTTTCACGCCTTCCGTCGTCAGGAAGTCGAGAAGATTGTAGCCGTCGATGTGGACCTTGAAGGTCTTGTCGCCCGCCTTGTGGCCCTTGAGCAGCTTTTTAGGAATGTCTGCGTCACCGGCTATGGCGCAGAAGGTCGGCAGCCAGTCGTGATGCTGCACGATGTCGTTGGTCACCTCGCCGGCGGGCACCTTGCCGGGCCAGCGCACCAGCATCGGCACGCGGAAAGCGCCTTCCCAGTTGGTGTCCTTTTCCGAGCGGAACATCGTCATGCCGGCGTCCGGCCAGGTGTTCATATGCGGGCCGTTGTCGGTCGAATACATGACGAAAGTGTCGTCGGCGATGCCGAGCTCGTCCAGATAATCCAGCATCTGACCGACATTCTTGTCGTGGTCGATCATCGTGTCGTGATAAGGCGACTGGCCTTCACCCGCCTGACCGACGCTTTCCGGCTTGGTGTGTGTTCTGGCATGCATGTGCGTGGTGTTCAGCCAGACGAAGAAGGGCTTGTCGGCGGCGTGCTGCCGCTTGATGAAGTCTTTTGCCTTCTCCACGACCTCGTCATCGACCGTCTCCATGCGCTTGCGTGTCAGCGGCCCCGTATCCTCGATCTTCTGCTTGCCGACCCGGCCCCAGCGCGGCTGCTCCGTAGGATCGTCCTTGTCCGTCGCCCAACAATGGAGCAGGCCCCTGGGGCCGAACTTTTCCTTGAATCGCGGATCCTTGGGATAGTCTGGCTCTTCCGGGTCTTCCTCGGCGTTGAGGTGATAGAGATTGCCGTAGAACTCGTCGAAGCCGTGCACCGTCGGCAGGTATTTATTCATGTCGCCGAGATGGTTCTTGCCGAACTGACCGGTCGCGTAGCCGAGCGGCTTCAAAAGTTCGGCGATTGTAGCGTCTTCGGCTTGTAGCCCGACATCGGCGCCTGGCAGGCCGACTTTTGAAAGACCCGTGCGGTAGACGCTCTGGCCGGTGATGAAGGACGACCGGCCGGCGGTGCAGGACTGTTCGCCATAGGCGTCGGTGAACATCAGGCCTTCCTTGGCGAGGCGGTCGATGTTGGGTGTCTTGTAGCCCATCAGTCCATGCGTGTAGCAACTCAGATTGGCCGTGCCGATATCGTCGCCCCATATGACGAGGATGTTCGGCTTGCCGGCCTTTGGTGATTTCGCCATCTTTCCTGCCTCCTGTGGTTAATCTGCCCGGCTACATGGATCGAGCCGGTTTTCTTCGCTCGAAGCCGTCAGCCAGCTGACGCGTCGGTGAACGGGCCGACGTTGAAAACCATGCTGAAGATCGCCACGAGGCCGACCACCAGCAGAATCACCGCGGTGACCAGCGTGAAGGAAACGGGATAGCCGCTGTCGCCATGGATCAGCCCGGCTTCGCGCATGTCGTTGCGCTCGCGGCGCAGACCGACCATGAACTGCACATGGTAGATGATGCCGATGATCAGCATCACGATGCCGAGCAGCACCAGCGTCACCCCGAAATTGCGGGGGGCGGCCGCGTGCGCCAGCGTGCCGGCATCCCTGAGCTTTTGAAATACCTGGTAGATGGTGAAGCCGAAGCTGATCAGCGACAGCGCGGTGCGGATCACCGACATCAGCGTACGATCGGCGCTCATGCGCGTCCGCTGGAACGACATGCCGGTGCGCCGCGCGGAAAGCTCGACGGAGATCTTGTCGGAACCGGATCCGGCGGTAACGGGTTCAACGCTCATTGCAGGTGTCCTGCGAACGGAGAGAAGTCGACCGGCACTGTTGGAGCGCGGCGGAAACTTTCGAAGTACGTTACGGTAACGATACGTGTCGGGAGGGCCGAACCGCCGCGTCTGATTGTGGGGCAGGCCTCGGCTCAATCCGCCGCCGGATCGGCCTTCAGGATCGTTCCGAGCTGATCGGGGGGAGGGGTATTCCCTTTTCCCTCCACGATCGCGATGGGAGCGCTGACCGTCGTTGCCGCGACCTTGCCAACCGTACCGACCGTGCCGGCAATCACCATGCCCAGTCCGTCGCCAAGGCCAACCCTGGAGTCGGTGAGGATTTGACCGGAGGCCAATTGAGATCCCAGCAGCGCCACGATTTCAGGGCTCTCGGCGAACTTGCTGTGATTCAGGCGGTCGTCCGTCTTCACATTGGTCAGGTCGATGACCGTTATTCCCGCCGCCTGCAGCTTCGACTTGTAGGGCTCTTTTGACGGATCGATCTGGCCCACCCGGTCGACATCGCCGGAAATCAAACGCGAGATTGCCAGAGCGCGGTCGTCCCGCGAGATCATGATCGTGAATTTCGGCTTCTCTGGTCCGAGTTCGGTCCACTGGCGCCCGAAGACATCCACGTCGAGGTCGGGAGATGCAAGAATTACGTTCCTGATCTTCGCAGAGACCCGGCCATCCTGCAGAGCCATTTGCCTCAACCCTTCCATGGCGAGCCAGGTCCCCATCGAGTGGGCCATGACGGTGATGTCCGTCACGGTGCGATCATTGGCCAAAGCCTTCAATGCCCGCTCGAAGGCCGTGCGGGAAAAGTTGGTGCTTTCCTTGTCGTAATTGTAGTCCAGGACGCTCGCGCGCGATGGCCAGGTGAAGAGGATGGGCGTGACCTTCGCCCCCGAGTCATGGACGAATTGCGCGAACCGAAAAACGGAATCCTCGTAGCGGTTGTTGAAGCCATGCACGAAGACGAGCACATGGCCGTTCGAATTGTGGGAGTGTAGCCAGTCGCCCGCCTGCGGGATCGAAAGGTTCTTCGCCGCGACGACGGCGAATTCCTTCCGGGGGTCCGGTGGCAATCTCCTCGGCCATTCGACGGTGCCGGATACACGGTTCGGCGGAATTGAAATGGTCAGGTCGGTCAACGAAAGTGTCGGGCTGCGCTCGCCCGTGAACAATGTTGCAGGATCGCCCGAAGGTTTGCGGCTGGTCGCCACCAGCATCGTTACGTCAGACGCCGATGCTGAACGCGTATTCGCCGCTACCGGTGCCAAAACGCCTTTCGGTCCTCCTGCGCACGCCGTCAGCGTGAGCAGGCACAAAGCCGCGACAGATCCGCTAATCCACTTGCGCATCGAGCAGCACCTGGTTTGTCACCGCTCAAAACTTCCCGGAAATGTCGAAGAATACAGCGTCGCCTTTCATGCGGTTTTCGGCCTCGACCTCATGGGCCCATCTCAAGCTGAGATCGACCTCGGTCTTCTCTCCGAACTTGGCCTTGTATTTGACCAGCGGTCCAACCGCGATCGAGTGACCCCTGAAGCCGTCATGGGCGTCGGCGAACGCACTGCGGTCATCTTCGATCTGGTCCAGGAAGCCTGCGATCGCCCCCACGGACAGGTTCTCCGTCAAGGCCTTCGTCACCGAGAGATCCAGATGGGCCGTCGCACCGCTGTAGTAATCGGTGTCCTGGTTCTTGGTGTTGATATCCACGCCGAATTTGGCCGAGAGGTCCAGCCCATGTTCCGGGATGAGGTAGGTGAATCCGATCGCCGGGGTGAACGTCCAGTAATTGAGGCCGATGAAGGCAAGGTCCCCCTCCTTCCATTCGCCGGTGGGCGCGGTGATCGTCAGGGATGCCGACACCCAGCTATTCATGGCGTCGTTGTGCCAGCCAAACACCAGCGGGGCGAAAGCGATGTCGCCGAGCCCGGTAACATGCTGATCCGCCTCCAAGGGGCCAAGCTCCGCCGAGGCAGCCGTTCGACCCAGTGGAACGGCAAGCTGGACGGCATAAGTCCAGTTTCCCGGCAAGTGCAACTCGGGCACGTAAACCCCGGCCAGAATCATGGAATAGATGTCACCGGTGAGACCGACCGCGACCGAGCCGTTGCCGAATGGAACCTGGCCACTCGCTTCGCCATGGTAATAGATGTTGGACATTGCCCAATAGGCGGCTCCCGGCGTGGGCGGCACAATGCCCGCGCCAGGGCCGGCGAAGGCGCCGGGGATATAGCGGCCCGCGACGGCCTCGGTGGCATTTGCTTCCTTCACGGAAGCGAACGCCGCAAGAACCGCTGTCGCGGTCACCAGCCAGGCAAGTGATCTTGCTTCAGTCATCGTCTCCCTCTCCATGCCGAGGTTTTCATTGGCCGCTAAAAACTCACCAACGAAACACCAACCTCCATATTGAAGTCGTACGGCCGGTCGTTCCCGATACCGATGCCTGGCCTGATATAACCGTTGATGGCGCCGCCATTCGGCATCCTGCCCAGATTGAACCCCAGGGCGACCTCCCAGGACATGGGTTCGGTCCTGGCTTCGAAATCGTAACTCGCGGTCAGGTCCGACGTCAGCCACCAGCGTTTGGCATGCGGCTTGTAGACGACGTAGAGGTCGAAATCGCCGCGATTGACGTTGGCCCGGTCGCTGTCGCCGGCAAATGAAAAGCTCTGGATATAGGCCGGCGCGATTATGACTTCCGGGCTGGCAAAATAGGCCCAGGTCAATCCGGGCGCTGCGACCCATTTGCCGGTGCCAAGCACGTCCTCGGAGGCGGTCGGCGCGTAGATCTCGGTGCTGAGGATAAATGCCTGCCGCCTGCTTAAATATGGAATCCAGCTGAGCTTCGCCGAGATGTCGCCGAGGCCGAATTCGTCGTCGCCGCCCAGGTTGGTTGCGTCGAGCGGCAAGGTCAGGCGAACCGAAGCCTTTCCGTCGAAAAACGGCTCGGTATAACGGACGTTCGTGATGTTGTAATATTCGTCCCCTGGCAGGAATCTATACTCGTTCGAGAATGACAGCGTCCTTGTCAGGACGGCAGGGTTCGTCCCCGAAGTATCCTTGGCCTCCTGGGCCTCGGCGTGTCCGGCAAAAGCTAGCGCAATGGCAAAGGCGAGCGCACGACAATTCGAGCCGGATGCGGGAGCTGCTGCTTCGAGCCCCTGAGGGCGGAAGGTGCCCGCCGGCAGGATTGCACCGGCGCCGGAGCGAATGCGTCCCATGAACATACCCGGTCACGACCCTCTGCTGCGCGCCGAAGCTTTTGGCGCATCACACAATTGAATCGGAATGCCGGGAAGCGAAGTACGTTACAGTTACAGAGGCCACGCTCACGTTATCGCCGGATATCACTTCAGCGCCGGATGTCACTTATCGCCGGATGTCACTGGCACATGCGAATAATGTCGGTCTCCAGCTCGGTGCAAAGCTCTTCATATTCGGCAATCGCATCGCGGTTCGCGTTTCCCTTTTCCTTTCTCAACCGATCCAGGGCCACGTTGGCGTCCTCGTAAGCGCCACACAGGCCGAGCAGATGAGGATCCGTCGCGCTGAGGATTTGAAGCATGCCGCGCAAAGCCGGCATCTTGATCATGAGCCTTAGCAAGCCCCGACGATCGTGGTCGCGTTCCGAAGGCATGGCCATGGGTTTCAAACCGGATGAAGGACCTCGTGCGTGGGAGGCATTCCATCAAACATCACCGCAGTTCGGGGAGGCGCGCCAGCACTTTACTGTTACAATCGAGTTTTCTCCGGGTCTGCCCGGGTCGTTCAACAGCGCTATCCGGCTTCTGGCGGCGTTTCCATCGGTCAATCTCCCGGAAGGCCTGCTTGTTACCGTTTCGTATCGGTATATGTGGCAGCCAAGTATTGTGCCTGCGGGGCCATCTCCTACTCTGACTGCCTGACGCGCTCGGTCAATCGGATGGGGCTTCTCCGAGGCCTGCATCCCTTGTCAGCCAGCGCATCCAAACCGCAGTCATCGACTTCGCAGCCTGAAGTCTGTGCCGGCGCGACACCAAACCGTTGGAGTCCGCGATGCCAAGAGATCTCGTTTCCAAAAGCTTTATCCGTCCTTGTGGCTGGCTGCTTGCCGGCGCCCTGACCATCCTGCCGATCAGCAACGCGATGGCTGACGATGCGAAAGACATACTCAAGGCCATGTCGGACTACATGGCCAAGCAGAAGAGTTTTTCCTTCGGCTACGATTCCTCGATTGAAGTCGTCACGCGCGATTTCGAAAAGCTGCAGTTCGCCAGCTCGGGCAAGGTCGAGGTCGCCAGGCCCGACAAGATCGCCGTGTCGAGGATTGGCGGTTTTGCCGATGTCGAAACCGTCTTCGACGGCACCACCTTGTCGATCCTCGGCAAGAACTTGAACGTCTATAGCCAGGTGGAGGCCAAGGGCACGCTGGATGACCTTGGTGAGCGACTTTCGAGTGCCGGCATTGATCCGCCGGGAGCCGATATTCTGGCGTCAAACGTCTTCGATACCCTTATGGACGGGGTCACCGACGCCCGACACATTTCAAGCGCCTATATCGATGGCGTCGAGTGCGAGTATCTCGCCTTCCGATCGCACGACGTCGACTGGCAGATATGGATTCAGGCCGGCGATCAGCCAATCCCCAGGCGCTATGTTATCACCAGCAAGCACCTCTCGCAGGCGCCGCAATACACCCTCCAGACCAGGGATTGGAAATTCGATTCCGATGTCGCGGCGAACGATTTCAAATTCAAGGCACCGGCCGACGCCAAGAAAGTCGACCTGAGCGAAATCGCGCAGATCGACGAGGTCCCAAGCCCTGAAGACGACGGAGACCAGCAATGACCAGGTTCGGCAAACTCCTGACGGCATCGATTTTCGGTGGATTTTTGTGCGCTGAAATCGGACCTGTTTCCGACCTCGCTTTCCTCGAGGTTCTCAACCCTGTTTCGACCGCGCAGGCAAGGTTCGGTCATCCGCTGACGCCGCTGTCCTATGCCGGAGTGGCGCGCCGTACGGCGCGCAGAACAACAAGGCGCGTCATTGCACGGCAGATTGCGGTGCTGCCGCCAGCCTGCGTCTACGGTCTCTACTACGGTCACTACTACTACAATTGCGGTGGCGTTTATTATGCGAGGACTGGTGGCGTATACGTCGAAGTCGTCGTTCGGTAGATGAGCCCGATCATGGATAGACGCACGGTGCTTGCCGGCATGCTGGCGGCCGGACTGCCGCTCTCCAGCGTCGTGTCCGCTCGCGCTCAGGCAGCACCTCTCGCTTCATGGCATGAGGGGCCTGCCAAGGCATCGATCATGGACTTTGTCGCCAAGGTCACGACGCCATCCGGCCGTGATTTCGTTATCGCGGATGAACGGATCGCGGTTTTCGACAATGACGGAACACTGTGGTGCGAACAGCCGATCTATTCTCAACTCGCCTTCGCGCTGGATCAGATAAAGCTGCTCGCGCCGGACCACCCGCAATGGCAGACGCAGGAGCCCTTCAAGTCTGTGATCTCCAATGACCTGAAAGGTCTGGTTCGCTCTGGCGAGCAAGGAATATTCGAGATCGTCGCGGCGACGCATGCCGGTATGACCACCGACGAGTTTGACCGCGCCGTCCTCGATTGGACCAGAACGGCAAGGCATCCCCGTTTCCATCGCGCCTACACTGAACTTGTTTTCCAGCCGATGCTGGAACTGCTCGAGCTCCTGCGCCAGAACGATTTCAAGATCTTCGTGGTCTCGGGTGGCGGTGTCGATTTCATGCGTCCCTGGATGGAAGCGGTCTATGGCGTCCCGCCGGAGAGGATCGTCGGCTCATCGGGCATGACCAGATACGTCGTCGGAGCGGACGGCAAGCCGGCCCTGATCAAGGACGCCAAGGTCGATTTCGTCGATGACGGTCCCGGCAAACCTGTCGGCATCAACAAATTCATTGGCCGCAGACCTATCTTTGCGTTCGGTAATTCCGACGGCGATCTGCAGATGTTGCAATGGACCGCGGCTGGAAGCGGCCCGCGATTTATGGGGATCGTGCATCACACCGACGCCGATCGTGAATATGCCTACGATCGCGTCTCTTCGGTCGGAAAGTTGGACAAGGCGTTGGACGAAGCTGTGAACGGCCATTGGGTCGTCGTTGACATGAAGCAGGACTGGAAAGCGGTCTTTCATTCCTGAAAGGCACGGGCCTCATCGGGAATTCAATGCACGGGATCTGAATACGTCGGGGTAGAGAACAATGAACGGAAAACCGTTTCGTGGCGCAATGGCTGGCATTGTCTTGTTTGCCGGAGGAGCGGGCCATGTCGCAGCTGCCTCCATGGAGGCACTGCAAGGCGCATGGACGATGAACGGGACGGGATGTGAAGACAATTTCGAGAAGCGGGGCAAAGGTTTTGAATACAAGGACCGGAGTTCTTCCCTGACGACGGGAATCATCGTCTCCGGCAGCAGGGTCCTCGGACCCAACTCCAGTTGCAAGGCGGAGAAAATCTCACAGAATGGCGATCGCTTTTCGGTACTGCTGAGCTGCTCGGATGCGGTTCTGTTCAGCAGTTTCTCAGCATCCTTCCGTGTCATCGACAAGACCCATTTCGAGCGTTTCGACCCTCAATTTCCAGAGATTTCCGTCATCTATTACAAATGCGAATTTTGAAGTGACCGTGCGCGGCCCTGGCCAACAGGCTTCCGCGCTGTTTTCGGCCCCGCCCTGTTGTTTGGATCCGGTATCGCTCACGGCAGCCTGTTTGACGGACGTGCTGCCTTCCCGATCGCGTGGTCCGGTCATCATGTTCGTCGTGGCGATCGGCGCTTCTTGCGCCGCCTTCAGCCTGTGAGCGATCCCGGAAGCGGTCGCTCGTTCTCCGGCACATTTCGATCATCAATATCGTCGGGCAAGGCGCCTTTCGAAGAAACCGAAGCCGGTCGTCACAATTGCGGCCAGCAGGAAATATCCCAACGCGGCGGCGAACAGAGGCTCGTAGATCCTAAAAGTCTGCGCACGAACCAGGTTCGCTGCACCCATGAGTTCGAAGACGGTGATCGTCGAGGCCAGGGCGGTCCCCTTCAGAAGCAGGATATTCTGCCCTCCGATCGCCGGCAGGGCTAACCGGAAGGCCTGTGGCAATAGAACGGAAATCATGATCCGTGTTTTCGACAGCCCAAGCGACTGGCCGGCCTCACGCTGACCGTCAGGAATAGCCTGTATCGCGCCTCTCCATATTTCGCCGCAATAGGCCGCGGTGTTCAGGGACAGGGTAAGAAACGCGTAGCAATAAGCGCCTCGAAGAAGGGGCCAAAATGGGCTGTACCTTATCGAAGGGATACCGCCGAGGAGCTGGCCGACGCCGAAGTAGCAAAGGTAGAGCTGGACGAGAAGCGGCGTGCCACGGAAAGCCAGGATGAAGGCGACCGCCGGGTAGCGAAGCCATGGCCTTGCCGATAACCGGGCAAGGGCGACCGGGATGGCCAGCAGATTGCCGACCAGCGCGCAGCCGATAAACAGGACGACGGTGGTCTGGATGCCGGCCAGGAGCTGGGCGGCGAGATATTGCCCGAATTCTGTCACGCTATCCGCGCCTCCCGGTATTGGCGGTTGATGTTTCCAGGGCGTGGAAGAGCATCGCCGACAGGCCTGACATGACCAGGAACACGAATGCGATCGCGCAATAGAACAGGAAGTAATCGCGCGTCGCCCCAGCGGCCATCTTGCCGGCGAGAACGAGCTCCGTGAAACCGATGAGGCTGACGAGCGAGCTTTCTTTCAGGACGACCAGCCACAAATTGCCTAGCCCTGGCAGCGCCAATGGGATCATCTGCGGAAGGATCACCAGGAAGAAGGCTTGGCTGCGGGTCAAACCAAGCGCGTGGGCCGCCTCGGCCTGGCCTCGCGGGATGGCGGTGATCGCACCGCGAAGAACTTCCGTGCTGTAGCCTCCCTGAACGATCCCGAGCGACAAAGTCGCCGCCACAAATCCGTTCATCTGGAATTCGGACGTGAATCCGGCAAGGGTCACGACCGAACGCAATGCGTCGGTGGCGGTATAGTAGACGAGAAAAATAATCAGGATGTCGGGGACGGAGCGGATAATGGTGGTGTAGGCGGTGGCGACAAAGACAGCTGTCCGGCGCTTCGAAAGCTTGGCCAACGCACCCGCAAGGCCAAGCGTCAGGCCAACGATGTAGGCGCTTATCGAAATCTCGACGCTTAGCAAGGCGCCGCGAAGCAATTCATCGCCCCAGCCCTTGTCTCCGAAGCCGAGCAAGGTCAGCCAAGACACGATCGAATCCATGCGGCAAGTTCCAATGGTGCCGGCCGGAACGGGATGGCCGGCACTAGAGCAATTCCAGGAAAAGTGTGAGCGGCTTTCCGTCCGGAACTGCATCAAAACAAGGAGTTGGAGTGGTTCGCCGTTTCCGTGAAACGGTGAAGTGCCTACTTCTTTGACTTAGAGGCGGATTCAGATTTCAGGTCGATACGACCTGAAATCATCCGGCTCCAGGCCCTGCATCCGATGATCAATCGCCGTAGATGTCGAAATCGAAATATCGCTTGGTTATCGTGTCATACTCGCCACTGGCCTTCACGGCCTTCAGCGCGGCGTTGAGGCGGTCCCTAAGAACCGTGTCCTCCTTGCGCAGGCCGCCGCCATCCCCGTCGCCGAACATCTTTTCATGCGGCAGGGTAACCTTGATTTCATAGGCCTGGCCTTCGGGCTTTTTCAGGAAGTCCTGGATCTGGATACCCGCCGCCGCCATCAGGTCCACACGGCCGGCTTGCATGTCGGCGATTTCATCGTCGAGCGTCGGATAGATCTTTACTTCGCCAATGCCGTTCAACTTATCCTGCATGTAAGTCGCCTGCAGGCTCGCACTCTGCGCCGCCACGGCGACGCCCTTGAACGTGTCCGGCTTTGCCACATCGAATTGCCGCGTGTCGGCCTTGGCGCCGACAAGTACGTTCGGCGAATAGTAATACTTGTCGGTGAAGTCGATCACCTCCTTGCGCTTGTCCGTGATCGACATAGAGCTCCAGATGACATCGAACTTCTTGGCCAGCAGTGCGGGAATGATGCCGTCCCAGGCGATGTCGACGATTTCGCACTTCGCCTTCATCTGCGTGCAGACGGCATTCATCAGGTCGATTTCCCAGCCTTGCCATTTGCCGCTGGCATCCTTGACCGAGAAGGGTGCGTATGGCTCGGCGGCTACCCCGAAGCGAATGACGTCTTCGGCGGTCGCTGAGGACGTGGCGGCGGCACCAAAGGCCGCGGCGATTAGTGATACGATAACTGCCAGTTTTTTCATGACGGTTCCCCTTTTTTGTTTCCTGCTGAATTGTCATTTCGCAGGGTGGTCTTCAAAAACGCTAACAGTTCAAGTCAAGGCGATCTAATGCCCTCTGCCGCGCGGTTCATCACCAATAGTTATGACAACGGCAGGGGCGCGAACGGCGCATTCCGGCCTGAGCCTCGACTGTGCCGAAACCCTCTTCGGTCGCTTCCGTCGATCCAACCATGAGTTTTCCTCACCAGCCTCATTCTGAAGGAAATAGGTGCGACACTTGTCCGCCAAATCCGGGCTGTGCCATCGTCGATCCGATCCCGTCCTTGGGTGACTGCGACGCCGACAGCGAGGTCTCGTGCGACTTGAGTTTGCCAAATGAGAAGTGGCCTTTCCGGATCTGTCGAGGACCTGAGCGAAAGAATCGCTTCCGGCCTTTCGCCGGTGACGATCGTGGAAGGCTGTCTGGAGAGGATCCATGCGCTGAACGGGCAAATCAGGGCGATGATCTTCGTGAACGAAGCCGACGCCCTCGATGCCGCGCTCCGGGCAGAGCGCGAAATTCAGGCAGGTCGCTGGCGCGGTCCGCTGCATGGCGTGCCCATCGCGATCAAGGACGTTGTTGATGTGATGCACTGGCCGACGACCGCGGGATCCCTGCTGTTGCGTGACCAGGTCGCCCAGAATAGCGCGGCCTGCGTCGCCAACCTCCAGGCGGCAGGCGCAATCATCATCGGCAAGACCAACCTTCATGAGTTCTGCGTTGGCGGGCATGACAATCCCTGGTTCGGCAAAGTCGTCAATCCGCTCGATGCAAGCCGCGGAACGGGCGGCACCAGCAGCGGATCGGCAGCGGCGGTTGCCGCGGGTTTCTGTGCGGCGGCGATCGGCACCGACAGCGGCGGTTCGAACCGGTCTCCGGCGGCCGCGACGGGGTTGTTCGGCTATAAGCCGACCAATGGTCTGATCGACGCGAAGGGTGTGATGGGTATCGCGCCCTCGCTGGACTGCGTCGGCGTGCTGGCGCGCTCGACGAGGGATGTTCGCCTGGTCACCGAGGCCCTGGCCGGAAAGCGCTTCAGCCGGCCGCAGGGCAGCGGAAGCGTAAAGAGGACCGGCATGACGATCGCCGTGTGCCCCGAACTGACCGGGGCACCTGTGGACAACACTATCGAGACGGCATTGGCCGCGCTGCTCGATCAGCCCTTCGTTCGCACGGTGGAAATCGCCTTCGACGACAGAGAGCAATTCGTGGCCGCGGGCCTGACGATCCTGCAATACGAATTTGCCAGGACCTACCAGGATCCGATCGGGCGGAACCCGGATCTGGTCGGCGACGCGGTTCGCGTTTTCCTCGAGGACGGCGTCGGCATCGGCGCGGACGCCTACGACAGAGCCGTCGGGATCCGCGAGGATGCGCGTCGGCGCTTCATGGTGAAAATGGCGGACCTGGATGCCCTGGCAATCCCGACGGCTCCCGGCTCGGCTCCCCGGCTGTCGGACGAGCTTACCCAGGTGAAGGGTGAAATGGTGTCATGGGGGATGGCAGGCGGCCGGTTTCGCCGCTGGGCAAATATGCTCGGCATGCCGGCCTTGGCAGTCCCGCTGGATGTTGCCCATAACCTTCCCGTGTCGGTACAGCTTGCCGCTCTTCCCGGCCGGGATGCCGCCTTGCTCGACCTTGCCGAGACGTTGACCGGCACCTGACTGGCGTTCGCAGGTCGTCAAAGTTCATAACCTGCCGGAATGAACTTCATTCGCTTGGCTATTGGAACGCCCGCTATCGCCAGTTAACATCGGCTTTGCCGTGGCTTGCTCGGACGGCGCATCGATTTATCGGCGGGGCAGGGTCAGCGGCCATGAAGTTCAGCGAGAAAGACACGGTTGCAAAGGACGTGGAGTTCACGCCCCGCGAGATCGAGATTTTTGCTTCGGTCATGTTGCACGGGACGACGACGAAGGCGGCCGACGCGCTGGACATCACGCAGCCCGCTGTCAGCAAAATGCTCCAGCAGCTCACCGAGAAGGCGGATTTTCAGCTGTTCAGGAAAAGCCGGCAGCGACTGATCCCTACTCCTGAAGCGCACATGCTTTATGCGGAAGTGCAGCGGGTTTTCGAATCCGCGCGCGGTATCTCGCGTGCCGCCAAGGAAATCCGCGAGCTGCGCAGCGGCAGGCTGAACATCTGCGCGTTGCCTGCTTTCGGGTCCACGCTGCTGCCATCCATCATAACCAGCTTCTCAAGCCACCATCCGTCCGTGTCCATCTCGCTGGATATCCGCAGCTCCGCGACGGTGGTGCAGAGGGCAAGCCGCAATCAGCTCGACATCGGTATCGGCGTCACGGCGTCGGACGAGAACCCTTCTATCGTGAGGCGGGCGCTGACCGCGACACCGCCCGTCTGCGTCATGCCCGCGGGCCATCGTTTATCGCAGCTCGAAGTCATCCAGGCGGACGACCTCGACGGTCTCGACTTCATCTCGATGGGCTCGGCCGATCCGATGCGGCGGCAACTCGACGCCCTGTGCGACGAGCGCGGTGTCAGGCGCCTGCTGAAGGTGGAGGCCAGCCTGTCCAGCGCCTGCATCGCCTTGGTCGCGTCGGGCGCGGGCGTGACGGTCGTCGATCGGCTCTCCGCGTGGATGGCGCGCGACCTGCCGATCGAGATCAGGGATTTCCGGCCGCACCTCGATCTGAATCTCAGCGTGTATCGGCCGTGGGGCGTCATCGCGTCGACGGCGGCTGACGCTTTCACCGAGCATCTCATCCAGACGACGCGGAGCTTTATGAACAGCGTGGGCGCCGGGGTAGTGGCTCTTGGGACAAGGCAGGATTAGCAAGGGTTCTAGCGGAGCGGCAGGCTCAGGAAGAGGCGCTCGATATCGGCTTCGTCATTGTAAACATGGGGGGATACACGCATCTTCGTGCCGCGCAGCGTGACATGCACGTCAGCGCGCTTCAGTTCCTGCGCCGCATTCGGCAAGAGCCGATCGCCGATATCGAGGATCGAGATATGAGGCGTCGGATGCCGCGGACGCACCACCGGCAGGCCGTGATTTTCCGCCTCTGCCCAGATCAGCCCGTTGAGGTGACGAAGACGCTCGAAAACGTGCTCGACCGTCCAGTCGCGGATGAGCTCCATCGCGGCGATTGCGATAGGCAGGACGGCGAAGTCGGAGCGTTCGCCCATGTCGAACCGCCGCGCGCCGGGCAGAAACTCGGCCACCGTGGCCTTGTAGAAGTCGGACCGGTCGCCACCCAGGCGATTCCATGAATGGTGTTCGAGCGTGCGTCCTCCTTCGTGCCAGCGCGGGTCGGCATAAAGGAACGCCAGACGATACGGGCCGAGCAGGAATTTGTAGGTGGCAAAGACCAGGAAATCCGGCCGGACGCGACGGACGTCGAAAGGCACCGCGCCAACCCATTGAGTGCCATCGACAACGAGGGCCGCGCTTGCCGCCCGTGCGGCTTCCGCCACGATCTCGAGGTCGATCGCCATGCCCTCGAACCAGTGGACGAGAGTGCCGGCAACGACCGCGATGGGGCGGCTGGAGGTGCGGATCGCGGATACGATCGCGCCGGTCCAATCTCCGTCGGCCGGTTGCGGAACGATGTCGACAAGCGCGCCCGAGCGTTGCGCCAGATCATACCAGACATATCGGTGCGAAGTGTGCTCGTTCTCCATGAGCAGGATAGCCGAACCCGGCGGAACCGCCACGTTGGCGGCCGCGATCGCCATGCCGTAGCTGGTGGCGGCCACGATGGCGACGTCGTCGGTAGCGGCGCCCACCATCGAGGCGGCAAGCTGCCGGGCCTGCTCCACCTCGTCGTAATAGGATGCGATAGTCATCTTCCAGGGCGCGGCTTTCACCCTGACGCCAGCCTCTCCGGCTGCGACCGCAGCGGTCGGGATCGGCGACATGTAGGCGGCGTCCAGGTAAGCCGTCTCACGGGGGATGGAAAAGAGATCGCGCTGGCAGTTCAACATGGCGTCACAACCTGAAATCGATCGAGGTACCCCGGCCGGCGTCGCGGGCGCGGGCATAGACGAGATTGGCGAGTTCGATGTCCTGGGCGGGAACACCGAGAGACCGGTAGAGCGTCAGGTCGGCGTCGCTGGTGCGGCCGGGCTTCGCGCCCGCCAGCACTTCGCCGATCTCGCCGCGAATATGGTCGCCGCCGATTTGGCCGCCCTCGATCGCCTCGACCAACTCCCCGGCGGCGACGAGCGCCATGGGCATGTAATCCACCCAGATCTTTGATCTGCGCACGCATTCGAGGTCGATCTCGCGGCATGACGCCACGCTCGCGCCGACCGCGTTGACATGGACACCACGCGGCAGCCATTCGCCCAACAGCACCGGCACCTCGGAAGATGTCGTCGTGCAGACGATGTCGGCCTCGCGAACGGCTCGACTGGCGTCGCGATGCGCATGCGCCTCGAAGCCGGCGGTCAACAGGCTCTCGGCGAAGCGCTGCGCCTTCGCAAGATCTCGACCCCAGACATGGACCACGCGGATTGGCCGCACATCGGCAATGGCCTCGACGTGCCGGCGAGCCTGCTCGCCATAGCCGAGGATCGCCAGCGTCGAGCTGCCCCGGCGCGACAGCGCCCTCGTGGCGACCGCGCTAGCCGCCGCGGTCCGCCAGGCTGTCAACTCTCCTCCGTCGATCAGAGCCGCAGGCCGCCCGTGATCCTTATCGAACAGGAAAACACCGCCGCGGTGAGACGCGAGCCCGTGCGCGAAATTGTCCGGAAATACCGACAGCACCTTCGCCCCAAACAGCGGCTGGTCGTCAAGCGCGGCATACATCAACGACAGGCAAGTGCCGGCCGCGCCCGGAAGGTCGAGCGTGCGCCTGATCTGCTGGCGGGCCGCGCCGTTTGAAGTCTTGAGCAGCGCCGCCTCGGTCACTTCAAGCGCGTCGGCCATGGTCAAGACCTGCCGGATCGTCATCTTGTCGATCAGGAGGAATTCGGTCTCGGCATTCACCGTGCAGTCTCGTCCATTCGACGACCTCCGTTTGCGCCAGGTTTCGCCGAGCGTAGCACCGCCTTCGCAAGCGGCTGCGCACGACTTTCACAACCTGGAACGAGAAGTTGCCCATGCCGGATCATGCGCCGGTAAATGCAGCGTCGCAGAGCGGCAGGCGCCGGTTCATAACTTTTGGCGATCAACGGCAGCGGCCAGTTCAATTGACCGCAATCGCCCGCCCGTTGCAATGTTTCCGGGCAATTTGAAGTGCCGACTCCGATTTCCGTCGAAATTCATCTGCAGCTGAAACGAATAAAATCGCCAATATCTGCAGTATGAATAACGCATACGAGCTTAGACGACCGGCATGATAGCAAATAAGCACATAACAATCTCGCCACTATTAGGAAATTGGTTGGCGTGAAGAGTAATATTTCTATCGGAGGTTATCCATATGCGTGTCGTGGTCATCGGTTCCGGCATCGTCGGCAGTTCCGCCGCTTATGAATGCGCCAAGGCGGGGGCGGACGTCTTGGTGCTGGAGGCCGGCAGGATAGCGGGGGGCACATCGGCGGTAAGCTTCGCCTGGACGAATGCGACGACCAAGCGGCCGCGACCCTATTTCGATCTCAATGTCGCGGGTATGCGCGCCCATCTCGAGCTGAAGCGCGACTTCGGTGTCGCTCCCTGGTTTACGCAAAGCGGCAGTTTCGATTGGCGCACAGTGTCGGAATCGATGGACGATTATTTCGAGAACTTCCGGCAGATGAAAGAATGGGGCTACGGCGTCGAGTGGATCGACAAGAAGCTGGTAGCCGAGATGGAGCCCGATATCGACGTCACGGCCATCGGTGATTGTCCGATCTCGTATTATCCGGAGGAGGGTTGGGTCGATCCGGTCCTTTATGCGGCCTGGCTTTTGCGGGCGGCGAAGGAGCGCTGGGGCGCCGAGGTGAGGGTCGATGCGCGCGTGACCGAGATCGAAACCGAAGGCGGCCGCGTCAGCGCGGTACGCACGGCGGACGGCGAGCGCCACCGTGCCGATGCCGTGGTGAACTGCACCGGCGGCTGGTCAAGCCAACGGCTCGGCGATGCCCAGGGCATCCCGCTCTCCTCGACGATCGGCGTGCTCGCCTTCACCCCGCCGGTGGCGTTGACGCTGCGCAGCCAGTTGCATGCCGACGATCTGGATATTCGTCCCGACGGCGCCGGCCGCATCATGATCCACAAGGTCTCGGTGGACCTGACCTTCAAGAAGCCGGAGACAATCAGCCCGAGCGGCGATGAGGCGAGGACGCTGCTGGAGGCAGCAAGCAAGGTCCTGCCTTCGCTTCGCGCCGCGGGCGTGGAAGCCATCCGCACCACGGTGAGGCCCTTCCCGGAAGACGGCTACACCTGTGCCGGCGCGATGCCGGACGTCGTCGGCCACTATATGGCGGTAACGCATAGCGGTGTCACCATCGGCCCGCAATTGGGCAAGGTGGTCGCCGACGAGGTCGTGCGCGGCAAGCTCCATGACGAGATGGAGACGTTCCGCCCGCAGCGCTTTTTCCAGGCGAGCGCGAAGCACGCCGCCGCCGCGCACGCATGATTTTTCTTCGAGCGCAGGCGCACGATGACGAAAATCGAAAGACACGAGAAGAACGAGCGGCTCAGCCGGATCGTCGTTCACAATGGGACGATCTATCTCTCGGGCCTCACCGCCGATGACCGGCAAGCCGATACAGCCGGCCAAACGCGACAGATACTGAAGAAGGCCGACGCCCTTCTGGGCAGGGTCGGTTCCGATCGATCGCAACTGCTGTTCGCGCAGATATGGCTGAAGGACGCCGGCGATTTCGATGCGATGAACAAGGCCTGGGTCGACTGGCTCGACGGCGCCGAACCGCCGGCGCGGGCCACTGTCGGAGCAAGCTTCGCGCTGCCCGATATCCGCATTGAGATACAGTTTACTGCGGTGAGCTGACAAGGGCGCTCTTCGGTCAAGTCAGGGATCAGCTCCGGTTTTAAAGCCGTCGCCGCGCGCGCCCCCTTCGGCCGACCAACAGAGCGCCGCCGACGCTCCACATTCCAGTCGTTAGCTCCGACATCGTCAGGTGTCGGTGCCTCGCGCCTCCATATTTTCCGACATCGCAGTAAAGCGAATCCCGCGCTCGACATTTCGGCGGGCAAACATCGCTGGAAAAAGCTGTCGGCAGCTCCAACGCCGATGCCGCCAACAAGTCGCCTGCTGCATCCACCAAAAGGTCGTGCTTTGTTCAAATCCTGGTGGGCGTCGCGGGATTGGCGCCATCCACTGGCATGAAGTGCCAGCGCAACACCTTGGCTGGACCATCAAGCCGCCTGCCCGCGAAATCAGCGTCGTCGGCCTATAATGTCATCAAGAGCTTCGATCCTTGAAGCGGTTCCAGAGATGCATGCGGTTGGCGACCTGCACGGCGACCGGATGGAACGGAACCGGTTTCATGTTGGTGACCGGCAAAGGCATCTGCTCGTCCCGGCGCCGGCCCGCTGCCCAGCGGCCGATTTCCTGGCCAAGCGACATTGCCAGTGCCACGCCGCGGCCGGAATAGACGCCGCCAAACACGAGGCCGGGCGCCAGGCGATAGAGGCGAGGCCTGCGATCAGGCACCACGGCAAAGGTGCCATGCCAGTATTCCACGATCTCCGGTTCGCCGCCGAATGCGCGAAAAGCCTTGCCCAGCATGTTCGAGACCTTGGCGCGGCCGCGGTCGGCCTCGTCGAACCAGAATGTATGCGTGCCGCCGCTCACCAGCCGGCCGTCGACGTCGTAGTGGAAATAGCGGATGTCGTTGCGCATGTCGGACACTGCGGGGTTGCCGACAAGGATCTTGGTGCGCAGGCCTTCCGGCAGCGGGTTTGTCGCGGCCTGGAAGACCTTGAACGGCATCAGTGTCTTCTTCAGCCCAGGCCAGAGGTCGCCGGTAAGCGCATTCGTGGCAAGCACCACTTCCGGCGCCGTGACGCTTCCCGTCGCGGTGAAGACCCGCCAGCCGCCGTCCACCTTCTCGATGCGAGACGCAGGGGCGTTCTCGAAGATGGTCACGCCTTCGCGCTCAAGGGCGCCGGCAAGGCCAATGGTCATGGCGAACGGATTGATGTGACCGGAATTGTGCACCATCCAGCCACCAAGATAGGGGCTGCCGATGCGCGCGGTGGCTTCGGCCTGGTCAAGCCAGGAGACATTGGCGCCGAAGGCTTTCCACTCCTCGTGGAACTGGCGCGCGCGGGCAAGCGTGGCCTCGGTGTGCGCGGGCTGGATCCAGCCTTCTTGAACCTGGTGGGCGTCGATGTTGAAGCGCTGCATCAGGCCGAAGGCGACGCCGGCCGCATCCGCGACCATGCGATTGTAGCGCTCGCCGATCGTCTTGCCGTAGACCGCCTCGAACTCCGCCGGCGAGGCCTTGGAATGGTGGGAGATGACAAGGCCGTTGTTGCGGCCCGACGCCGCCGATCCGATCTCGTTGCTCTCGAGCAGGATGACGTTGACGCCGCTGTCGCGCGCGCCGAGTGCCGCGGCCATGCCGGTGAAGCCGCCGCCGACCACCAGCACGTCCGTCCTCAGGTCGCCTTGCAGCGCCGGTGCGGCCGGGCGTCTGTTCGCGGTCTTGCGCCACAGATGCGGCGTCTTCCAGTCGACCTCAAACATGAAGGACGTCCTCGCTGGCGCCGCCGAGATAGTGTTCCCTCAGGGCTGAATGCGCGGCCATTTCCTGCGCCGGGCCATGCAGCTTCACCTTGCCGGTGTTGAGCAGGTAGGCGTAGTCGCCGCATTCGAGCGCCAGCTGAACGTTTTGCTCGACGAGCAGGATCGAAATGCCGTTGCGCGACAGGTCCAGGATGATGCGGAAGATCTGGTGGACGATCTTCGGCGCGAGACCGAGAGACGGTTCGTCCAGCATCAGAAGCTTCGGCTCGGCCATCAGCGCGCGCCCGATCGCCAGCATCTGCTGCTGGCCGCCGGACATGCGGCTGGCCATGCCGTTGCGCCGTTCCTTGAGCACCGGAAACAGCTCGAACACCTCGGCGCGCAACGCCTCGAAACTCTTTCCGCCGCGACCGATATGGGCCGCGACCATGTTCTCCTCCACCGTCAGGCGCTGGAAGATCTGGCGGCCTTCCGGGCAGTGGGTGATGCCGAGACGCACGACCTGCTCAGGGCGCATCCCGGTGATGTCGCGGCCCTCGAAGGCGATGCTGCCGGCGGTGGGCCGCGCAACGCCGGAGATCGAGTTGAGCAGCGTCGTCTTGCCGGCGCCGTTGGGACCCAGGATGACGACGATCTCGTGCGGATCGACGTCAATGCTGATGTCCTCAAGAACGCCGACGCGCCCGTATCCCGAGCTGAGCCCGGCGATCCTGAGCAGCGGCTCGGATGTCGTCGATGTCATTGGCGGTTCCCAGATAGGCGAGTTGGACGTCGGTGCTTGCTTGCACCTCGGTGGGCGTGCCCCGGAAGAGCAGTTTTCCGTGATGCATGACGATGATGCTGTCGCAGAGCGTCATGACGAGATCCATATCGTGCTCGACGACGATCATGATCCGGTCGGGCGAACGCAACGCGGTGAGTTTTGCCGTCAGCTCCGCCGTCTCGTGGTGGTTCAATCCGGCGGCGGGCTCGTCGAGCAGCAGGACGCGCGGATTGGCGACCAAGGCGCGGGCGATTTCCAGCATGCGTTGTCGGCCATAGGGCAGGCCCCCGGCATCGACGTCGGCATAGGACTGAAGGTCAAAAAACCGCAGGATTTCCATGCATTTTTCACGCCGGCGCCGGCGCTGGGCGCTGGCATAGGGTGGCCAGATCACTTCCCTCCAGGCGGCCGCAACCTCGGCGGGATAGAAACAGACCTCGAGGTTTTCGATGGCTGTCATCTGGTCGAAGAGGCGGATGTTCTGATAGGTGCGGGCAATTCCCGAATTGGCGATCTGGTATTTCTTGAGCTTGTCGAGACGCTTGCCGTCGAGCGTGATCGAGCCGGAGGACACCGTGTAGGAACCCGCCGTCATGTTGATCAGCGTCGACTTACCGGCGCCGTTCGGTCCGATGACGCCGTGGATCATGCCGGGGGCGAAGGCGGTCGACACGTCGTCGATGGCGACGACCTCGCCATACACCTTGCGAAGGCTCTGAAAGACCAGTGTCATTTTCCGAAAAGCCCCCGGATCAGTTTCTCCGGCCCGAAGCTGCGCGGCACGATGCCGGCCGGGCGCGCGATGATCAGCGAGATCATCAAAAGACCGAGGAAGAGGATGCGCCATTCGGCGAATTCGCGCAGCAGCTCCGGCAGCAGGATCAGGATTGCCGCGCCGGCGACGATGCCGAAGATGTTGCCGATGCCGCCGACCACGATCATCAGCACGATCAGCACCGATTCCTGCAGCGTGAAGCTTTCCGGGCTGACGAAACGCTGCGATGCGGCGAAGATCGCGCCGGCGATGGAGCCGATCGTGGCCGAGGTGGCGAAAGCGGCAAGCTTGGCATTGGTGGTGTTGATGCCGATGCCGCGCGCGGCGTCCTGGTCCTCGCGGATCGCCGCCCACGCCTTGCCGAGGATGGAGCGTTCGAGCCGCCAGACCACGGTGCCGACGATGAGCACGGTGATCAGCAGCAGCCAGAAGAAATCGATCGGCCGGGCGATCTGAATGCCGAGGATCGAGGCCTTGTCGAGGCGGGCAATGCCTTGCGGCCCTCCGGTCAGCCAGTCGAGATTGTTGATGATGATGCGGATGATCTCGCCGAAGCCAAGCGTGACGATGGCCAGATAGTCGCCGCGCAATCGCAACACCGGAATGCCGAGCAATATGCCGGTGATCGCGCCAAGGCAGGCGGCGACGAGCAGGATGAGCAGGAACGGCATATGCAGGCCGAGCTGGGGGCTTGCCAGCAGCCCATAGCTGTAGGCACCGACCGCGTAGAAGGCGACGAAGCCGAGATCCAGCAGTCCCGTATAGCCGATCACGATGTTCAGGCCGATGCCGAGCAGGATGTAGATCAGCAGGCTGTTGAGGACACGCACATGGTAGTTGGGCAGGAAGGGCGTGGCCACGATCAGCGCGATCGCAATGGCTAGGACGAGCCAGGAGATGGTCCGGTTCGCACGCGGCCGGGCCGTGGCCAGGGTGTCGACGGCGGCCATCAGAATTCCCTCTTGTACACGATGCTTTCCTCGGAGACGGCCTCGCCGAGTATGCCGGCGGGACGGACCAGGAGCACGAGTATGAGGATCGCAAAGGCGAGAACGTCGCGATACTCGGTGCCGAGCACGCCGTTTGTGACAATGGGCAGCAGCGCGGTTCCCCACACTTCGATGAAAGCCAGGATGAAGGCGCCGAGCATGGCGCCGGGGATCGAGCCGATGCCGCCCAGGATGGCCGCGGTGAAGGCCTTCAGCCCGATGACGGCGCCCATGCTGGGCGACATGATGCCATAATAGCTGGAATAGAGGATGCCGCCGGCAGCACCCAGCAGCGGCCCGACGAAGAACACCATCGAGATGGCGCCGTTGACGTTGATGCCCAGCAGCTGCGCGGTCGGGCGGCTTTCCGACACGGCGCGCACGATGATGCCGATACGGCTCCGGTTGACCAGGACATGCAGGCCGAACATCAGCACGAAGGCGGCGATCAGGATGCCGATCTGCATCAAGGTGATGGTGCCGCCCATCACCTGATAGCGGACGACGGGGAAGAAGCTGGGAAAGGCGACCGGCTGTGGGCCGGCCAGGATCTGCACCCCGGTGACGAGCGACAATGAAACGCCGAGCGAGGAGAGCATCGGCGCGAGCCGGGTGGAGCTTCTCAGCGGTTTGTAGGCGACCCTTTCGATGCCGACGCCGATGAGGCCGACGAGGAAGATCGCCACGAGAAAGGCCGCGGTCAGCGCCAGCGCGCCCGACATCCCGACATCGCCGACCAGCAGGCTGAGCGCCAGAAAGGCGACATAGGCGCCGAGCATGAACATCTCGCCATGGGCGAAGTTGATCATGCGCAACACGCCGTAGACCATGGTGTAGCCGAGCGCGATCAGGGCGTAGATCGAGCCGATGGTCAGGGCATTTACCGTTTGTTGGATAAGGTTTCCCAGCATGGGCCGGCGTCCTGTGCCTGCAACCCCATGGACCGGTCGAACCGGGAAGGGGAATGGTCGACGAGGCCGCCCGTACTTGCGGCAGGCACGCCCGTCAACAGGTGAGGGAGCCGCTTCGCACGTCGCGATGCGGCTCCGGCGGTCTGGCTGCTACTTCGAACCGACGAGCTTGAAGCCCGTTCCCTCCACCTTGTAGAGGTAGGATGGGGCGACTTTGAGTTCGCCGGTGTCGTCGAATTCCAGTTCGCCGACGACCGTCTTCGCCTTGACCGCATGCAATGCCGCGTTGAGGTCCTCACGCGTCAGGCCTTTCGTCGTCTTCAGCACCTGTTCCAGGATCTGGCCCTGCACATAGCCGTAGATCGAGTACGGGCCGGCTTCCTCGCCATACTTCGCCTTGTAGAGCTTGGCGAAATCGGCGATCTCGGGGGAGGCATCCATCGGCGGCACCTGGATCGCGACAAGCGTGCCCTGGATATTGGCTTCACCGGCCTGCTTGATGAGGTCCGGCGTGTAGCCGCCGTCCGGCACCATCAGCGCGGCGGCGATGCCTTGCTCGTGCATCTGCTTGGCAAACAGCGCAAGCTGCGGCATGACGGCGCCGAGATAGATCGCATCGGGCTTCTTGGACTTGATCTGGGCCAGCACGGCGGTGAAGTCCACGTCGGACGGCGCCACGGCAATGGTATCGAGGACCTTGCCGCCGCCGGCTTCGAAGTTCTTGGCGAAGATTTCGGAAATGCCCTGACCGAAGACCTGCTTGTCGTTGACGATCACGGCAGTCTTGGCGCCGAGCTTGCCCAGCGCATATTCGGCCGGCAGCAATGCCCCGGCCAGATCGTTGGCCACCGGGCGCACCATGAACTTGTAGCCCTGCTTGGTGAGAGACGGATTGGAGCCGAAGGTCATGGTCGGCAGCGTGCAGTCTTCATAGATCGGCAGCGTCGACTGGGCGACGCCGGAATTGAAGTTCACCAGGCCAAGCACGACCTTGTCATTGTCGCAGAATTTCTGGGCCACGAGCGTTCCCTCGCGCGGGTCGGCCTTGTCGTCCTGCTGGTCATAGGCAATGGTGACGCCATTGACGCCGCCATCGGCGTTCAGCTTGTCGACGTAGAGCTTGAAGCCATTGTGCCAGGTGCTGCCGAAATAGGCCTGCGCGCCCGAGAGTGGCGCGGACATTCCGACGGTGATCTGCTCGGCCATGGCCGGCGCCGCAAAAAGCGAGGCGCCCAGAAGAAGTGTGGCGATAGATTTTTTCATCATGGTTCCCCTTAGCTGCTGACTACGACAGGGGAGGCCGTTCCGGTCTTCTTCCCCGTGTAAGCCCATCGAAGCAGACAAAGAGAGCGCCGTCAAGAAAGTGTCGACACTATTGCGTTCAATTTTGTGCTCAGATATCGATTATGCGTCGCGAGCCCTTCGGCGACGCTTCAACTCGGCGCCGTTGTCGGGCGCGAAAACCTTGAGCAGCGCGTCCTTGAGCGCCTGCTGCGTGGCGGAGACGGTCATTTCGATATGTTCGCGCAACAGTTTCGCGCCGTTCTCGGCATCGCGCTTGACGGCGGCTTCGACGATGGCCGAATGGGAGGTGATCTGTGCCTTGTCATGCGAGGGGTGTTCGATCTGGATGCGCCGGATGAAGCGGATACGGGCATTGATGGAGCTGAGCTGTCCGACGAGTTCGGGATTTCCGGACAGTTCGGCGATGAGCAGATGAAAGCCTTCGTCCTCGGCCAGGATGATATCCGGAGGCTGGTTCGGGTAGACATCGACGATTGCTTCCCAATACTGCCGCAAACGGTCGATCTCGCTGTCGTCAGCGCGCTCGCACATCAACTTGAAGGCGGCGGATTCGATGATAGAGCGCAGCTCGTAGAGATCGAGCAGGCCCTCGGTGCTGAGGCTCCGGACGAAGAAGCCGCGATTGGGCGTGAGCGAAACGAAGCCCTCGGAGGCAAGCCGGTTCAGCGCCTCGCGGATCGGCGTGCGCGACACGCCGAGGCTGCGCGAAAGCTGGACCTCGTTGATGCGTTCGCCAGGCTTCAGCTTGAACTCGACCAGAAGCTTGCGGATGGTGAGATAAGCGCGTTCGCTGCTGTCGGCGCTGCGGCGCGTCTCGGCCTCGTTGGCAACGGACGAGTCGCTATCGGCGCCAGTCTCGGCTCGTTCGGTCATGAAGGTTCCAATCCGGTTTGTCTGCAGGCTGTGTCGACACTTTATGGTGCATCTTTCTTTCCCAACTTCACAGGAATGGCAAGCCACAGGTTGCAGGCTTGGGAGACAAGGCTTGGGAGACAAGGCTCGGGAGACAAGCATGATCATCGGTGTTCTTGGCGTCGGGCATCTGGCGACATCCATGCTGGCCGGGTTCCTGCGTTCCGGGATTGACCCGGCGGCAGTCATCCTGTCGCCGCGCGGCAAGGCCGCGGCACTTGCCGCCCGCCATGGTTTTCAATTGGCGGTGGACAATCGCGATCTCGTCGAACGGTCCGATGTCGTCATTCTGTCCGTGCGGCCCAGCCATGCGCCGGATGCGGTTCAAGGCTTGCCGTGGCGCGAAGGCCAGGTGGTGGTTTCGGTCTGCGCCGGGGTTCCGCTGTTACGGCTCGATGTCGCGCCCGCACGCGCTGTGCGCGCCATGCCGTTCACCGCTTCGGAGATTGCCTCCAGTCCGACGGCCTACTTCCCCGATATCGAGCAGGCGCGGGCGGTTCTTGACCGGCTCGGCCCCTCGATCGCCCTTGCCAGCGAAACGGACTTCGAGGTGGCGACGGTCAGCGCCGCCGTGTACGGCTGGGCGCAGGATCTGATCCGCAACACGGCCGATTGGTCAAGCGCCAGAGGTCTCGACCCGGCAATCGCACGCCGGCTGGCGGCAATGACCTTCGTGGCGGCCGGGCGGCTGATTGCGGAGAAGAGCGAGCCGATGGACCAGATGCTCGAAGAGCTGGTGACGCCGGGCGGCATCACCGAGCGGGGGCTGCAGGTTCTTTCGGCGCGCGGGGTGCCGGCGGCCTGGGAGGAGGCCTGCGCGGCCGTGCTCGACAAATTGACCCGATCTGGCTGATGCGCGGTCACCGCTGCGGGGCTGGTGGATAAATGTGGCCGCCGCTGGCCTGTTCGCTCGGCGTGACGGTCAGTTCGGCAATGTCGACATGGTCCGGCATCCGCAGCGCTGAGACAAGCACGGCCGCGATATCGGCCGGGCCCAGCGGCCGCTGCTCGCTGTACATGCGCTTGCGCAGGCCCTCGCGGTCGCCGTCGAAGGCCTTCAGGTAGAAATCCGTTTCCACACGGCCGGGCGCGATCTCGGTCAGCCGCACGCCGGTGCCGGCGAGATCGAAGCGCAGGATGCGGCCAGCCTGGGAGAGGCCGGCCTTGGCCGCGCCATAGGTCGTCGTGCCGGGAAACACGGCGCCGGCCGCCGTGCTTGTCAGGTTGAAGATGTGGCCACGCTTGCGCGCGATCATGCCAGGCAGCAACAGGCGGATGAGCTGCAACGGCGCGGTGAGGTTCAGCGCCACAACCTCGGCCGTCTCCTCGGCACTCTGCTCCTGAAGGGGACGCACCGTGGCCAGACCGCCGGCATTGTTCACCAGCACGTCGATTCCCGCCGAACCGAGTGCCGAGGCGATCGCATGATGGTCGCGCACATCAGCGACAAGCGGCTTGACGCGGGGCCCGAGCCGTTGCTGCAAGACCCGCAGCGCGTCATCGCTGCGCGCCAGCGCATGGACGGTCAATCCTTCGGCCACCAGACTCTCGACGATCGCGGCGCCGATGCCCTTCGAGGCGCCGGTGACAAGGGCAGTATGGTAATCCATGGTTGCTCTCCAAAGCCGCTATGATCAAAGCGCGCCGCGTTCGGTAACCGTTTTCAAAATGTCGACGAGGCCGGCCTCGCGTGCCGCCTTCAGTTCGCGCTGGCTGCGCTCTCCCACGGCTGCATCCGTCGAAGCCGTGATCGCGCGGATCGTCTCGCCGTCGAGCTTGGCATCGAGCAGCGTGTCCCAGATCGCCTGATAGGTCGGGCCATATTTGTGCAGGAAATCCTCGATGCCATCGGCGTTGAGGCTGTTGGAAATGAAAGAGCCCTGCAGCGTCCATTTCGGTCCCGGCCCATACATGAAGGCTCTATCCACGTCCTCGACGGAGGCGACGCCGTCGCGCACCAGCGCGATCGCCTCGCGCCACATGGCGCCCATCAGGCGCAGGGCAATATGACCGGTCACTTCCCGGTTGAGCGTCACCGGCTTCTTGCCGATCGCCTCATAGAGGGCGCGCGCCTGGGCGATCGCCTGTGGATCGGTCGCCTTGCCGCCGACGATCTCGACCAGCGGCATCAGATGCGCCGGGTTGAAGGGATGACCGAGCACGATGCGGCCGGGCAGGCGGCACTCGGCCTGCATTTCGGACACCAGCAGCGCCGAGGAGGAGGAGGCGATGATGACCTCGTCACCGACATGGTCTTCGATTTCGGCGAGCAGCCGGCGTTTGAGGGCCAGGTTTTCAGGGCCGTTCTCCTGCACGAAGCCGACGCCTTCGAGCGTCTCGGCGAGCGTCGGGAAAAGACGGAGCGTACCGGGCGCCGGCGAGCGTCCCTTCAACGCGTCGAGGTCGGCCATGAGGGCGGGCAACACCTCGCTGAATGCCGCCTCGCGCCGGTCGGTGGGATCGAACACGCGAACCGCATGGCCGGCATGGGCAAAGCAAGCCGCCCAGCGCTGACCGATCACGCCGAAGCCGACAATGCCGATAGTCAGCTTTTCCATCAGCCGGCCTTTCTGCCATCAAGCGCGACGCGAAAAGCCTCGTTGAGGTCGTTCCATGGAATCAGGAGATCGAGCCAGGCGCCGATCCGGCCGGCGACCAGGATTGCCTCGTCGATCAGGGCATCGAAAGGATGGCCGTCGCCCATCGCCGCCTCGAGCCGAAAAAGCAGAGCCGGCGTTTCTTCCATGTGGCAGAAGTCGCGCAGGCGGGTGCCGGTCTTGTTGAGCGCGAGCGCGGCCGTCTGCCGCCGCACGGCCTCGTCCCTGCCGCGCGCCGCGCGGATCCACCACAGCAGCTCGTGCAGCACCCGCGCTTCCGACTCCGCCGTGAAGACGGGACCGGCCGGGTGCATGATCGCGCGGGACGCGGTGACATTGCCGATATCGGCGGGACAAGCCGCCCACAACGCCTTGCGCGCGGCGATGATATCCTGCGGGAGCGGCGGCGGCGCCGACGGCTCGGCTGCGCCGCCATCCGATTGGACCAGCGTGCCTTCCAGAATGCGTCGGCCCTGATCCCGCTTCAGTGTCGCGGCGAGCTCGGCAATGCCTTCCACCGGTGCGTCAAGATGGCCGAGAACGGTGATCTCGGCATTCTCCGCCTGAAGCGGCGCGAAGGTGATTTCGAGGAACTGCCGCACCGGCCAGTAGATGAAGGCGCCGGCGCTCGCGGCGAGCACATGTGTGGCGCCCTCGACATCCTCCACGAAGGGCGCATGCCAGTAGATATGGCTGCCGGCAATCTTGGGCGTATGGAGTTGCAGGCGCATCGGCAGCGCCGACAGCAAGGCACGGCGGGTGCGGTCGGCATTGCCGCTGAGCCGCAGCGGCCAGCTTTGCCCCTCGGCCGAGAAAATCAGGTCCATCTTATTTTCCCGGATTGAAGAACGAAACGGGCTTGAGGATCTGGTTGCGCATATCGAGCAGATAGTCGGTCTCGATCACCTTGCGCCGGTAGGCCTGCCATTCCGGGTCGGCCTCCATGCGGTCGCGCCGCTCTTCCCGGTCGGCGAGGCTGTCATATTTCCACAGATGCACGGTTCGCGAGAGGTCGCCGATATGCGTCTGGAAGAAGCCGAAAGGTTCGCCCAGATAATGCCGCTGCATCGGCAGGCCGACCTCCTCGTAGAGAGTGAGGAAATGCGACAGGTTGTTCGGGCGGGCGGTGTAAACGCGGTGGTCGAAGATCATCTCTGGCACTCCTTCTGGCATCTGCTCCGGCGCCCCGGCGCCGGTCAAAATGGTCTGTCTGCCTTCAGCGGCCGACGGCTCAGCCGGCGCTTCGCACCGTCTCGGTTATCAGCCGTGCCGTGAGAGCCGGCGCCTCGATCTGCGCGACATGGCCGATGCCATCGAGAAGATGGACGGCGGCAAAGCCCGGCGCGCGCGCCGCATGGGCGACCGGGATGATGCGGTCGAGCCTGCCCCAGATGAGCCGCGTCGGGACGGCGAGTTCCGCGAGCGCGCCGCCAAGATCGAAGCCTTGCGTGCCGTCGGGGAACAGGCTTTCTGCCATCGCAGCGAGCCTGTCGCGATTGCCGGTCTTTTCGATCTGCCGCAGCGCGGCCTGCGCGTAGCCGCCCGGCAAGGCCGAGGGGTCGCCGACCATGACCGCCAGCCACCGCTCCAGCGCCTGGACGGTTGTTGCGCGGGCGAGCCCGGCAAGGAAGCCCGAATTGATCTCGGGGCCGAGCCCGCCGGGAGCGAGAAGCGTGACAGAGCGGACCGCAAGGCGGCCAAGCCGGGTGAGCGCGAGAGCCGCCGCGCCGCCGAGCGAATGGCCGACGAGATGGGCATTGCCCACGCCCATTTCCTCCAGCCGATCGGAAAGGAGGAAAGCGATCTCTTCGATGCTGCCCGCCGTCGTGGAGGCTTCACCGCCGTGGCCGGGCAGGTCGAGGCTGATTGTCTCGATCCCCGACCCGAGCAGCGGAACGACCTGCCGCCACACGGAGCGATCCGCCCCGAAGCCATGGATGAAAACCACAGGCATGGCTTGTCTGGCCACCGTCGGCGCGGCAACAGACGATGTCCGACCCGGGGCCGGCGTCCGTTGGACCGCGGCATCCTGTTGGTTCGTGCGAGCGGCAAGGGTGGCATCGATGTCGCGCTTCTTGATGCGTCCGCGCGGCCCGCTTCCCGAAATGGCGGCAAGGTCGAGCCCGGCCGCGGCGGCAAGCCGCCTTGCTAGCGGGCTGGCGATCGGGCGGCTGCCGGGCTGCCGGATGGAGGCAGAGGCTTCGTCAGCCACAAGCTCGCGCGGGTTGGCTGCCGTGGCGGCTGCTGCCGCCGGCCCGCGCGAGGCTGTCTCTCCAGCTACGGGCTTCTCGTCCGCGATCGTGCCGAGCACGGCGCCCACCGGCGCTTCCTGTCCTTCGGCGAAGAAGACGTCAGCCAGCCAGCCGTCGCGGTCGGCTTCGATTTCGGTCGCGGCCTTGGCCGTCTCGACGGTGACGACCAGATCACCGGCCTTGACTGGATCGCCTGGCTTCACCGCCCAGGCGATCACGAGCACGGCTTCCATGTATTCGCCACCGGCGCTGTCGATCGTGATCGGATGGGTTGTCATCGCCGCCTCCGTCACTTCAGCGTCTTCAGCGCGGCAGTGCGGATCTTTTCGGCATTCGGCAGCATCGCCGTTTCCAGCGGTTCGGAGTAGGGGATCGGCATGTCCGGCAGGGTGACGCGTGCGACCGGCGCGTCGAGCTCGTCAAAGGCGTGGTCCATGATCGTTGCCGAAAGCTCGGCGGCATAGCCGCAGAAGCGCCAGCCTTCATTGACCACCACGGCATGGTGCGTTTTCGAGATGGAGGCGACGATGGCGTCGACGTCGAGCGGGCGCAGCGACCGCAGGTCGACGATTTCGGCCGAAACGCCGTCAGCGGCGAGCAGGTCGGCGGCCTTCAGTGCCTCGACCACCATCTTGGAGGTGGCGAAGATCGAAATGTCGCTGCCCTCGCGCATGGTCGCGGCCTTGCCGAGCGGCACAGTCACATCGCCGTCCGGCACCTCGCCGCGAATGTTGTAGAGCAGCTTGTGCTCGAGGAAGACCACCGGCTGGTCGTCGCGGATCGCGGCCTTCAGCATGCCCTTGGCGTCAGCGGGCGTCGACGGCGCGACGACCTTGATGCCGGGTATGTGGGCAAGCATGGAATCGAGCGCCTTGGAATGCTGCGCGCCGGCACCGGCGCCGCCGCCGCCCTGCGTGCGCAGCACGAAAGGCATCTTCACCTGGCCGTTCCAGATGTAGTTGTAGATCGAGGCCTGGTTGACCAGCGCATCGAGCGTCAGCGGTATGAAGTCCGCATACATGATTTCCAGCACCGGACGGGTGCCGGTCATTGCCGCGGTCACCGCCATGGCGGTCATCGCTTGTTCGGAGATCGGGGTGTCGCGCACGCGCGTCTCGCCGAACTCCTCCATCAACCCTTTCGTCACCTTGAAGACGCCGCCATAGCGGCTGATGTCCTCGCCGAAGAGGAAGACGGAAGGATCGGCCTGCATCTCTTCGCGCAGCGCCGCGTTGAGCGCCTCGGCATACCGCATCATGGCCATGTCAGTGCGCTCCGCTGTAGGGATTGCAGGCTTCGTCGACGGAAAATTCCGGCAGGGGATCCGACAGCGCGGTCTCGAAGGCCTCGGCCACCTCGGCCTTGGCCGCCGCCTCGATGTCGGCGAGCTTGGTCTCGTCGACATCGCCAAGAAGTGCCTTGCGCGAAACCAGCAGCGGGTCGCGTGCCTTCCAGGCGGCGATGTCCTGCGGCTTCTGGTAGCCGCCCATGTCGGAGGTGGAAAAGCCTTCGATGCGATAAGTCTTGCATTCGACCATGCCGGGGCCTTCGCCGCGCCGGGCACGCTCGGTCATGGCTGACACGGCGCGGTAGACGGCGACTGCATCGTTGCCGTCGACGATCTCGGCCGGCATCGCGTAGCCGGCGGCGCGGATCGACAGATCCTCGACCGGCGACTGAACGTCGGACGGGACGGTCAGGCCGAACTGGTTGTGCTCGAGCACGAAGACGACAGGCAGCTTCCACAGCCCGGCCATGTTCATCGCCTCGTGGCAGATGCCGGTCTGGGCGGCGCCGTCGCCGAAGATGCACATGGCGACGTTGCCGGTGCCGAGGATCTGCATTGAAAGCGCCATGCCGGTTGCCGCCGGGATGCCCGCGCCGACAATGGCATTGCCGCCGATGACGCCCTTCTCGGCATCGGCGATCAGCATGTGGCCGGCGCGTCCACCGCAGGCGCCGGTGGCGCGGCCGAGGATTTCGGCGACCACGGGGCGCATGGCCATGCCCTTGCCGATATAGACCGCGTGGCCGCGATGGGTGGTGGCGACCTTGTCACCCGCCTCCAGCACCGCCGTTGCCGCGACACCGACGGCTTCCTGGCCGTCGCAGCGATGGATGGGACCGCGCGTGCGGCCTTCCTTGTGGAGCGCGCCAAGGCTCTCTTCCAGATGCCGCACCAGCAGCATGCGGCGATAGATTTCCAGGTGCTGTTCGACGGAAGGAGTGTTTTTCACTGATATCTCCGATCTCGTGTCGAAATTAAATACAAAAGTGTCGACACTTTGCAAGGGGTTCTGCAAGATGGAGACGAAACAATCTGGAAAACAGGATCAACAATGCGTTTGAAGGACAAGATGGCGATCGTGACAGGCGCGGGGGCCGGCATCGGCGCGGCCGTGGCGGAACTGTTCGCGCAGCAGGGCGCGCGTGTCCTGGTCGTTGACCGGGACGGCGCCAAAGCACGGGAGGTTGCGCATAGAACGGGTCAGCTGGCGATGGAGGCCGATGTCTCGGACGAGAGTTCCGTCATGGCGATGGTGGCGCGCGCGCGGGAGGCGTTCGGGCGCATAGACGTGCTCGTCAACAATGCCGGCTACGGCATACGCGGCTCCGTCGTCACCACCGCGGCGCAGGACTGGGACGCGCTGATGGCCGTCAACCTCAAGGGCGTTTTCCTCTGCTCCAAATATGCCGTTCCGGTCATGGCCGAGGGCGGCGGCGGCGCGATCGTGAACACCGCCTCCAACGTCGCCCATGTCGGGATTGCCGATCGCGCGGCCTATGTCGCGTCGAAGGGCGGCGTCGCGGCGCTGACACGCGCCATGGCGCTCGACCACGCGGCGGAGAAGATTCGCGTCAATGCCGTGGCGCCCGGCACCACCTGGTCGAGCTATTTCGACAAGATTCTCGAAACCCATTCCGACCCCCAGGGCTTCGTCACGGCGTTGAATGCACGCGCGCCGATGAACCGCGTCGCCCAGCCGGTCGAGATCGCGCAGGCGATCCTGTGGCTTGCCAGCGACGAATCCTCCTTTGCGACCGGCTCGATCCTGACTGTCGACGGCGGCATGACAGCCTGGTGAGATGCGCGCCCGTCCGGACCATGGCGGGCGTCACCGACCGTTCGGGATGGAGCGCAGGGCGACAAGCATCGCATCGAGATCGGCGCATGGCACGCAGCCGAGCTTTGCGATGTCCTCGGTCACATCCACCGGCAGGCCGGAATTGGAGTCCTTCGGCACTTCGTTCAGCCGTCCGCCGATAAGCACCGGCAGGACAAGTCCGCGCGCCGACATCGCTGCCTTCACCGCCTGCGCGTAGCGAAGCGCCACGCCGTTGTAGGTGCTGACGGCGATGGCATTGGCCCCGGTCTCAGCCGCGTGGGCGACAAGCGCTTCGGGATCAACGGCCACGCCGGCATCGGCAATGGCAACGCCCAGGCCAGCCAGCGCCTGCTCGACGAGATACTTGCCGTGCTCGTGCACATCGGTCGTACCGATGCAGACGATCAGGGGTTCCCGGCTTGCCAACGGTGTCTGCGTCGAGACCCAGTCTGCCGCCTTGTGGTTGAGCTCGCGGGCCCATTCGGCATGGATCAGTGGCGTGCGTCCGCGCCCGCTCGCCGCGCCCGGGCCGAAAAGGTCCTCCAGGCGCTTCGGTCCCATGCGGCGGATGGCGAGCATCAGCGCGGCCGGGTCTTGGGTATCCACCCCCCGCTCGGCCAGTCCCTTCATGACGGCGTCGGCAAAACGGCGTCCGCCTTCGACCAGCACATCGGCCATTGCCTCCGCCTTGGTCCAATCGAAGACCGGGTCGTAGAAAGGGGCGTGCAGCGTCAGCCGATGCGCGAAGGTCTGCGCGTCGATGATCTCGTCGACATCGGGAATGCGCTGGTTCTCGGTCACCGGCACGGGATTGATCGCATGGCCGGACGGCCACCGCCCGACCGCCAGTATGTCGGCCAGGAGATAGCTGGCAAGGCTGGCGTAGTTGCCCGCCGGGGTCGACTGGTAGGAGACGGTGTTGCCGAAGATCATGGTGCCCGGCGTGTCGTTGACCCGCACCAGCGCGGCATGGAAGGCGGTGCGCGACAGCGGATCGCTGAAATGGTGGCCGTAGCAATGGGCGAGGCGCGCGCCGATCAGCTCCTCGACGATGTGCTTTTCGATCAGCACCATGCCCAGCGCGCAGGCCATGTCGATGAACAGCCCGGCAAATCCGTCGTCGAGATTGGAATGGACGAGGATCTCGGCATCCTGCGCTGCGATCAGGCCGAGCGCGGTGACGGTCGCCTCGGTGGTCGCCACATCGTCGTCCCAATAGGGCAGCCGGAAAGTGAAATACTGCCCCAGATTGCCGACCGCCGTCGCCCCGGCGGCGATGGCCGAGCGGGTATTTTCCAGCGCACCCGGCAGGCCGAGCATGAAGTCGCCGAAATGGGCGGCGGCGGGTGCGGCATTGGTGATGCGGGCAAAATCCTCGGGACCGGTGAGCACGATGCCGGTGCCGCGCGCCGCCTTGGCGCGCATGGCTTGCGGATAGCCCATCGACCAGTCGAGGGTGATGCCGAAACGGTCGACCGTCACCCTAGCCTTGCGGCATTGCCCGTGCACCTCCGCGATCGCCGCGATGGTGCGGTCGACGCTTCTGAAGCCGATATGGGCGTGCTGCATGACGCGCTTCTCGGCCGCTGCCTTGCGCTTCCAGGCGGCCTCCGAAGGCATGCCGGTTTCGGTGAGGAAGAGGCAGCTGCCGAGTCGCCAGTCGCGCGCCATGGCGCGGCCTTCGGCGAGGAGGTCGGCGCCTGGCTTCAGGCGCGGATCGACGAGAGCTGCGGCGATTTCAGCGGTCATGATATTTGCTCTCGGCTCCGGCGATGAAACGGCGAAGGATGGCGGCAAAACCCTCGGGATCGGCGAGAGGATGAAAATGCGCGCCGGGAACAGTTACATGGTCGGCACCCGGTATTGCCCTGGCGATAGCCTGCGAAAGGGCGGGCGGCGTCAGGATATCGCCAGCGGCCGCAATCACCTGCACCGGGGCGGCGATGCGCGGCAGGTCGGCAAGGCGATCGTGGTCGAGCAGCATGCGCACGCGCGCCGCGGCGACTGCGAGCGGCGCCAGCGTATGCGGGGCGCTTGCCGCCGCCGCGTCGAGTTGCCCGGCATGTGTCTCGAGGTAGGATGGTTCGTGGCACAGCACATGGCCAAGGCGCTGAAAGGTTTCGGCCATGCCGGCATCAAGCAGTTCGGCACGGGCGCCAAAGAGCGTGCGGAAGCGGACGTCGGCCCGCGCCCAGGAGCTGCTGATCGTATAGCTCAAGCCGATCTCGGCATGATCGAGCGCCAGCACCTGCGCGATGGCGCCACCGGTCGAATGCCCAACAATATGAGCGGGACCGCCCGTCTGCGCCAGCAGGCCGGCAATGTCGCTGGCGATCAGGGGAATGGAATAGAGGCTGTTCGGGCGATCGCTGCGACCCGCGCCGCGATGGTCGGTGACGATGATGCGATGGTGGGCCTCGAGCAGCCGAACGACGCCGGCCCAGAACCTCCCATCACCGCCGAGCCCGGGGATGAGCATCAGGCGCGGGCCATGGCCGCCTGATGTCTCGTAGTGGATGCGGCAACCATCGGCGGCGGCGAAGAACGGCATCAGCGATGGCCTTCCCGGTCGAGCAATTCGCGAAGGGCCGCGACGAGGCTGAGCGCGGTGAGCGCCGAAGTCTTGGGATTGTCGGGCGAGGGCGCGTTGACGAGATGGAAGGAGGCCGTGCCGGCGGCACTCTCGACTTCGATTTCGTGGGTGTTGCCGGCAGCCGCCGGATCGGCAACCACACGCACCGTCACCTTGTCGGCGCCCGCCGCCAGCGCCACGGCGAAAGCGGCATTGAGGTTTTTTGGATAGCGCCTTGCCGCCTCGGTGGGCGTGCCCTCGAAGAGGGTTACGGCGCCATTGTCGGTTGTACGGCCGACGGAAGCCAGCTCCGCCGCCCAGGCGGCCGGCGGCTTGCGCGAGGTGTAGCGGACGCGCGCATCGGGAAGTACCGCTATCGCCCGCAAATAGTCGAGGCCTCCCAGGGCGCCCGACGGCAAGACCAGCCGCGCGCTTCCGATGCGCTCGGCATCAGTCAGTCGGGCGGCAAGCGCCGGATCGGACAGCGCGCCGACCGAAGCGATGATGGCCGGGATGCCGGCTTCAAGAAGCGCGGGCACGCAGGCGGCCACCGCTTGCTGGCTCGCGGCCTCCACCACCGCCGTGGGCCGTGCGTCGATCAATGCGTCAAGCCGCGTCACCGCGCTGACATGTGCCGGCAATGCGCGGCTGGCGCCTTCGCGCAACAGCGCCACCCAGCGAACCGCATCCGGCGGGAAGGCGCGGACGATCTCGTGCGCGATCGCACCGTAGCCGATGAGGCCAATCGTCAGCATCCTGGCCTGCTTCAGGAGGTCTGTTTCGTGGGATCGAACTTGTCGGCGAGGTCAGCCCCGAACACCGTCTTGCGCTCGATCTCCAGCACGTTTTCCGGACGCGGAAAGTTGGACGGCACGCGCTCGCCTGGCTTGCGCGGTTTGCCGATCAGGCGGAAGAAGTCCTCCAGACCATTGGGAACGATCAGCCAGATCCAGCGCAGCCGCGTCTCGCCATCGTTGATGAACATGTGCCTGACATTTTTCGGCAGGAACACCACGCTGTCCGGGGTCAGCGGATATTCCTTGCCGTCGATGACGGCACGGCCATGGCCTTCGATGACATAGACCGTCTCCTCGTTTCGGTCATGCGTGTGCTCGCGCACATAGCCGCCGGGCGCGACCGATTGCGTGCCAAGTGCGAAGGGGTGCTCCATGCCGACGATATGCGGTGCCAACGCCACGTCGATATGGCCGTTTGCCGGTACCGGCTGCCAGTAGCTTTCGCGGGATTCGGATCCGGAAACATGGATGCCGGACGGAGCGGTTGGGAGGCGGGTATCGTCCATGGTTTCTGCCTGTCGAAAGAGCTGCGGGATCATGCCGGGGACGCTGGCAACCACAGGGAAGCTACAATGCAAAAAGTGTCGACACAAGAGTAGACAGATCTAATTTCCTGTTCCTATAGTGACGCGGCTACGAAAAGCAGGGGAACGCCAATGGACGAATTCGACGTTCTGGTCATCGGTTCGGGCTCGGCGGCCTGCTCAGCGGCCCTGAGGGCCGCCAAGGGCGGTCTCAAAGTGCTGGTCATCGAGAAGACCGAATGGCTGGGCGGTACATCGGCCATGTCCGGAGCCGGTGTATGGATACCGGCCAATCATGTCGCGGCCGAAGCCGGCATCGCCGACAGCCGCGAGGACGCGCTCGCCTATCTGCGCGCCGTCGCGCCCGAAGGGTGGGAGCGCAAGGAAGACGCGCTCTGGACTGCCTTCGCCCAGGCGGCGCCGGATATGCTGCGCTTCCTCTCCGGCAACACGCCGCTCGACTTCCGCCTGATCAACGAGCCCGACCCTTTTGCCGAGGCGCCGGGTGGCAAGCTCTACGGCCGCATGCTCTCGCCCAGGCCGGTCAGCCGCCGCATCCTGGGCAGGTTCGCATCCAGCCTGCGCCGATCCACCTTGCCGCACAGTTTCACCTACCAGGAGATCGTCGACCTGGATCTTTATCATCACCCGATCCGCGCGGGATTCAAACTCTGGCCGAAGCTTCTTTGGCGATGGCTGACCAATTCCGGGGGGCAAGGCACGGCACTGATGACCGGGCTGATCAGGGGCTGCCTTGATGCCGGCGTCACCTTCAGGCTGGGAACGCGCGCCGTCACCCTGCTGCAGGATCTGGACTCACGTATCACCGGCGCTGAGGTGGAAAACGAGGGCCAACGAAAGAAGATTGTCGCGCGCCGAGGCGTCGTGATCGCCACCGGTGGGTTCGAATGGGACAACGAGATGCGCAAGCACCATTTCCCCGGTGCATTCGACCGGATCGGCAGTCCGCGCGGCAACGAGGGCGACGGCCAGAAACTTGCGGCGTCCGTCGGCGCGCAACTGGACCGCATGGACCAGGCGAACGTCTATCCCTGCTTGCCGACACGCTACCAGGGACAGCCCCACGGTCTGCCGATGACCTTCCAGGCCGAGCCGCATTCGATCGTGGTTGACCGTCACGCAAAGCGCTTTGTCAGTGAAAACGCCTTCAACATCGGCGAGGCGATCGATGCGCGCGGGCCGGACGGCGCGCCCATCCATCTGCCATGCTACCTCGTGGGCGACCATCGTTTCCCGCGGACGTCGTTGCCGTTCCGGTGGTACGCCTCCTATGAGCGGGACTGGGTGAAGAAGGCGGATACGATTGCCGGCCTTGCCGCAAAGCTCGGGCTGCCGCCGGCAGCGCTCGAGGAGACGATTGCCCGCTGGAATGGCTTCTGCGCCAAGGGGCACGATGCGGATTTCCAACGCGGCGAAAACGGTTGGGAGGCATACAAGGCGCATGGCCCGGAGAACCGTCTGAAGCCGATAGACAAGCCTCCCTATGTCGGCATGACGATCAATCGCTCTATTCTCGGCACCAAGGGCGGCGCCCGCACCAACGAGCGGGCGCAGGTGGTCAGACCGGACGGCTCGATCATCCCCGGCCTCTACGCGGCGGGGCTTGCGATGGCCAACCCGATCGGCACGCGCGCCGTGGGGGCCGGCACCACGCTCGGCCCCAACCTGACCTGGGGCTTCATCGCCGCCGAGACGATCCTGCATCAGAACAGGTGATCGCGTAGCGAACAAGACGGATCTCCGACCGTCGTCCTTTAAAAACAACAGGATCAGGTTTCGCCGCACGCTCTCCTCTTTGCACTGTGCGCCAGGTGCCCGCCGCTTACTGCGTTTCTTGCTGATCGTTCGGCTGACCAGTTGCTTCGGAAGCAAGCCCCGTCGAGTGGGAGGCGACTTGGCGGCACCGCCGGTGATAGTGCCGTCGGTGGTGATGGCAGCATCGGTGCCGTAGCGCGTGACTGATGTGAGCCGTGATGGTCCGATCAGGCCGGTGATGTCTCGCGCACGAAATGGTTAGGCGAAACGGCATTCATCGGCAGGCGGACCGGAACAAAGTCGACGCCGCGTACCGCGCTGGGGATCTCATCCGACATCGGTTCGCGTCCAACCGTTCGTCGCGCCGGATCCGCGACGGGAACCGCCGAAAGCAGCTTGCGCGTATAAGGGTGTTGAGGATTGCCGAAGACCGATCGGCGGTCGCCGATCTCCACGATCTCGCCAAGATACATGACGGCAACGCGATGCGCGATGCGCTCGACCACGGCCATGTCATGGCTGATGAACAGAATGGCGATGCCCATGTCGCGCTGCAGGTCCATCAACAGGTTGATGACCTGGGCCTGGATCGTAACGTCGAGCGAGGCGACCGCTTCATCCGCGATGAGCAGGCGGGGATCGAGGGCCAGAGCCCTGGCGATGCAGATGCGCTGCCGCTGACCGCCCGAGAAGGCATGAGGGTAGCGTTCGAGATATTCCGGCGGCAGATGCACTTTTGCCAGCAGGTCCGCCGCCCGTTTCCGCAGCTCACTGCCGCGCGCGATGCGGTGGACGCGCATCGGGTCGGTCAGGGCCTGCCCGACCGTCATCCGCGGATTGAGCGAGGAGAACGGGTCCTGGAAGACCATCTGCACCTCGCGACGGAAGCCCGCGAGGGTTGCCCGTCCTGCGCCGATCATCTCCTTGCCGTCATAGCGAATGGCGCCGGACAAGGGCTTGTCCAATTGCATGATGCTGCGCGCCACGGTCGACTTGCCGCAGCCAGATTCCCCCACCAGCGCCAGGGTCTCACCCGGGAAAATATCGAAGGAAACGCCCTCCACCGCATGAACCCGGCCGGCGATGCCGCCGAAGAGACCGCCTCTCAGGTCGAAACGCGTAACGAGCTCGCGGACTTCGACCAAGGGCTTTCTGTCCGTTGCGGGCGGTGCGACGCTCATGCCGAAACCTCCGGCTGCGAGACTTCGGCATTGTATATGACGAGCGGGAATTTCTCGGGCCCATCCTTGTCGGCCATGCTGCCCAGCCTCGGCACCGCCGAGATCAGCGCGCGTGTGTAGCGGTGTCGGGGATCCACGAGGATCTGGTGCACCGAGCCTGATTCGACGATCTCGCCCTTCAGCATGACACAGACGCGATCGGCGATTTCCGCGACCACACCCATGTCATGGGTGATGAAAAGAACGGACATGCCGATATCGCGCTGCAGTGCGCGGACAAGATCCAGAATCTGCGCCTGGATGGTGACGTCGAGCGCGGTGGTCGGCTCATCGAGGATCATCAAAGAGGGGCGGCACGCCAATGCAATGGCGATCATGACGCGCTGGCGCATGCCGCCGGACAACTGGTGAGGGTATTGGTCGAGCCTGAGGGCGGCGTCGGGCACGCGCACGAGCTTGAGCACATTCAGGGCGATGTCGCGCGCCTCGCGCGGCGACTTGCCCTGGTGTCTCGTGACCACCTCCGCAATCTGGTCGCCGACGGTGAACACCGGATTGAGGCTCGACATCGGGTCCTGGAACACGATCGAGAACTCAAAGCCACGCAGCCCCTCCATGCGCTTTTCGGAAAGCTTTGCCAGGTCGGCCACGCCGCCGTCCTTGAGCCTCATCAGGATGCGGCCGCCCGTGATCCTGGCGCCGTCATATTCCGTCAGGCGCATTACGGTCATGGCCGTGACCGATTTGCCCGAACCCGACTCGCCCACCAATGCCACCGTCTCGCCGCGCCTGATCTGGAACGACACGCCCTGAACGGCCCGCACCGCTTTTGTCGCCGTCGACCCGAAGCAGACTTCAAGGTTCTCGACCGACAGGATCACATCGTCGGGAAGGCTCGCGGTGGCGATGGACTTGAGGGTCAAAAGGCACTCCAGGCGCAATGGTCGCGACACCGGGTATCGAACGCAGCGAGCATGTGGGCTGTCAATAGGGGCCCATCGCCAAGTCCCCTGGAAGCCGTGCCTTGGAATGCCCCGGAATGCCTCGCCGGACGGTATCTTCCCTGCGATTGTCAGGCTTCCCGGTCGCTCCACCAGAGTTATGCAATCTCTGCATCGCCCTGTCGGATTTCGCATTAAACGCGCGAATGGGCCTTCGGTCCGCTCAGCGCATGGTCAGTGTCGGATCAACCAGGTTGCGTCCGCGCGTCTGCTCGGCGGTTCGCGAGAGATATTTCCACAGCGCTTCGCCGTCACGGCTGCGCGCGCCCACACGGCGGAAAATCCTGATCTCGATCTCCAGGGACAGCTGTTGCCCGCCAATCTGGATGAGCTCGCCCTGGGCGATCGATTTCTGAACGCAGATCTGCGGCAGCCAGACCACGCCTTGCCCGGCGATCGCCATCTGCTTCAGGCCTTCGGCAAGCGAGGACTGGTAGACGATGCTGAGATTGAGAGGACGCCGCCAGCGTGACTGGATGAGCGAGATCAGCTTGCCGAGATAGCCGTCGCTCCAGGAGTAGGCGAGGTAGGGAATCCTGGTACCCTCCGGCACATCGACATCGAAGAGCGGCGCTCCGGTCTGGTCGACACCAGACACCAGAACGAGGCGATCCCTGCCGATTTGAAGCGATTCGAACGGTCCGCCCTCAAGGACCGGCGGTCCGTCGGGGTGATCGTAAGTGATGGCGAAATCGCATTTGCCGGACGACAGGTGCTCGACGCATTCCAGGAAGTCGCCAGTGTGCATGCTGCTGCGGACCGGCGCATTTGGCAGTTCGGGCTGGCTGATCCACCTGGGAAAAAAATAGATAGCCAGCGTATGAAGCGCGGCGAAAGTGAGAAGCCGTGAGCTGGCGCCGGCGGCGTTGCGGCAGTCGGTCCGCAGGCGGTACATGTCGCGAAGCATTTCCTGGCAGCGCGGAACGAAGATGTTGCCCGCGCTGGTGAGGTGCACCGGATATGTACTGCGGTCGATGAGTTCGGCGCCGACCCAGGCCTCCAGCGCCTTGATGCGACGGCTGAAGGCCGGCTGCGAGATATTCCGGGACGCCGCGGCGGTCGAGAAATTCCGCGTCGCGGCGATCTCGAGGAAGTCTTCAAACCACGCCAGCTCCACGGTCGACCTCATGCATTATTCGCATAACTGATCCTATCTACGCATTGGACAGTGGCGCAAGCCTCCTCCTAGCTTTCACACGCAACGATAAAAAGACCTCGAGTCAATTGTGGGAACATACTCATGAAAATGAAACGTGCCTTGGCACTAGCGTTCTGCATGGGCATAGGCGCTTTTGCGTCGCCTGCCGTGGCAGAAACCAAGAATCCCGGAACGTTTGTGTTTCTTTGGACTGACGATGTTCAGTCCTTTGATCCGGCCTACATTGCAAACACGCCGAGCTCCTACGGCGTGCTCAACGTCTACAGCCGCCTGTTGAATTACAACGGCTCCCAGATTTCCGAATTCGTGCCCTCATTGTCCGCGGAAGTGCCGAGCCTCGAAAACGGCCTGATCAAGCAGAACGCGGACGGTTCGGTCAGCTACACCTTCCCGATCCGGAAGGGCGTCCACGCCCACAAGGTCGGCATCAAGGGCGACGACGGCAAGATCACCTGGCAGTACTATGACGGGCTGAGCGACGAGCAGAAGGCCAAGATCGAGCCCGGCTATGGCGAGATCACGGCCGAAGACGTGCGTTACTCGCTGCTGCGCGCCATCCTGATGGGCCAGTCGTGGATGTCCAACGCCATCACCGAGGTGGTGACGGCGAGCAAGTACACCGACGTCGCCAAATGGGTCGAGGCCGAAGGCAAGGTGTCGGACATCAAGGATGCCAGCCCCGAAGCGCTGCGCAAGGTATATGACGAACTCGCGTCGCAGATCACCGTCGAGGGCGACAATGTCACGCTGAAGCTGCCGAAATCCTTCCCCGCCACGCTTGGCGTCCTGGCGCTGCCGTTCGGTGCCTCGATCGTCGACAAGGAATGGGTCGCCTCCGTCGGGGGCTGGGATGGCGACGGGAATACCTGGAAGAAGTACTATCGTCCCGAGCTCGGCGACGATCCGCTGTTCGCCCAGGAAAACGGGACCGGTCCGTTCATGCTCGACGAATGGGATCGTACCGATCGCCGCATCACGCTGAAGCGTTTCGACAATTACTTCATGGGCAAGGCCTCGCTCGAGCGCGTGGTCATGCGCACGGTTCCGGAATGGACCACGCGTCGCCTGCAGTTGCTCTCCGGCGATGCCGACTTCGTGACGACGCCCGTCGAGTTCCTGGACGAGCTCAGCAAGACGGACGGTGTCAAGGTCGTCGACGGCTTGCCCAAGGTGTTCAGCCGTGGCCTCTATTTCGCGTGGCCACTGGATGATGCCGACAACCCCGCCATCGGCAGCGGCAAGCTGGACGGCAACGGCATCCCGCCGGACTTCTTCTCCGACATCGATGTTCGTCAGGGCTTCAACTATGCCCAGAACTACGATGCGCTGATAAAGCAGGCGCTGCTCGGCAAGACCGTGCAGGCGCGGGGCCCGACCGTTCGCGGCATCATGGGCTACCGCGCGGACTCGCCGATCTACAGCTACGATCCGAAGAAGGCCGCGGAGCATTTCAAGAAGGCCCTCGACGGCAAGCTGTGGGATACCGGCTTCACCTTCACGGCCTATGTGCAGGAAGGAACGCCGCAAGGCACGGCCGCACTTTCCGCGCTCCAGCAGGGACTGCAGCGGATCAACCCGAAGTTCAAGATGAAGATCCAGTCGCTGCCCTGGGCCTCCATCTCGGACAAGCTCAACAATCGTGAGAAGCCTGCCTCGCCGCTCACCTACATGGGCTGGGGACCGGACTATTCCGACCCGGGTGGCCCGCTGGGTGCCGCGACCTACTATCTGTCCCCGACCGGTCTTGTCGGTGGCATGCTCGGCCAAGGCTACCGCGACCTGATGGCGGAGAAGTTCAAGCCGCTTCTCGACCAGGCCTGGGCCTCGAGCGATCCCGCCGTGCGTGAGCCGATCTATGCCAAGCTGCAGGAAATGTCCTACGACTATGCCACCACGCAGTTCCTCTGGGAGGACTTCGGGTACATCGTCACCCGCAGCAACATCGACGGCTACGTGCACAACATGATCCTCTACGGCGCCTGGGATTTCTATCCCGTCACCAAGAAGGCCGACTAGAGAGCTTCGGGTTTCGCCGGGCGCCATCGTCGCCCGGCGAAACGGCTATTCCTCATGGTGCGGATGCTGATGTGCTGAACTACGCTTTGCGGCGGCTCCTGATGTTGCCCGTCGTTCTCTTCGCCCTGTCGCTGATGCTTTTCGCGCTGCAGATGTCGCTGTCGCCGACACAGCGCCTGGCGGCGTACGCGCCGTCCCCGGACTTCCTCAAGGGCGGCCAGGACAGCATTCGCAGGATGATCGAGCAGTATGGGCTGAACGATCCCTTCTACATTCAATACGGACGCTGGATCGGCAACATCCTGACCGGCAATCTGGGCTGGTCCGAGACCGCGCGCCAGCCTGTTGCCCACGCGCTGGCTTCCCTGCTGCCGGCGACGCTCGAACTGGTCCTGCTGGCGTTCATTCCCGGCTTTCTGCTCGCCATCTACCTGGGTTCGCGGGCCGGCATTCATCTCAACCGTTGGCCGGATCATGTGATCCGCATCTTCACCATCCTGGGCTGGTCATTCCCGGTCTATGTCTTCGGACTGCTGATGCTGCTGATCTTCTACTCCGCGCTTGACTGGTTCCCGCCCGGGCGCCTCAGCCAGTGGGCTCAGGCCGCCGTCACCGCGCCCGGCTTCACCCGCTACACCGGCGCGAACACGATCGATGCGCTGCTGAACGGCAATCTGGCCATTTTCTGGGATTCGCTCAGGCATCTCGCCGCCCCCGTCATTACCCTGACCTACGTCAATCTTGCCAACATGACGCGTGTCATGCGCACGTCGATGCTGGAAACGCTGCGCCAGGACTATGTCCGCACGGCACGCGCAAAGGGCATGCCCCGGCGCGTGGTGGAACTGCACCATGCCAGGCGCAACGCGCTGCTTCCGGTCACGACGATCGCCGGAATGGAACTTGCCGCCATGATGGGTGGCGTCGTCATTACCGAAACCATCTTCGATTATGCGGGCCTCGGCCAGTTCGCGGCCAAGACGGCCGCCAACCTGGATTTTCCGGCCGTGCTGGGCTTCGGGCTCTACTTCGCGGTCGTTCTCGTGGTGCTGAACCTGGCCGTCGACATGATCTATCCGCTGCTCGATCCGAGGGTAAAGACGCGATGAGAGCGCTTGGCTATCTGAAGCGTAATCCGATCTCGCTGGTCGGGGTGCTGCTGTTGCTGGCATTCGTGCTGATCGCGATTTTCGCGCCGGTGCTCGCACCGCCGCAGGAATTCCAGATGTCGGTATACGACACGCCGAGAGCGGGCTTTCTGGCAACGCCGCAACCGCCGTCGCCCGAGGCGATCTTCGGAACGACCGAAGGCCAGTACGACATCTACTACGCCGTGATCTGGGGCACCCGCACGGCATTCAAGATCGGCCTCGGCGTCGTCGCCATCTCCGTGCTGATCGGCACGATCGTCGGATCGCTCGCGGCCTTTTACGGCGGCATCGTGGACGAAGTGCTGATGCGTATCGTCGACGTCTTCATGGCGGTTCCCTTCCTCATCGCCGCCATGGTGCTGACCGCCCTGCTCGGCAAGGGGCTCGGGCCGATAACCGTCGCGCTGACGACTTTCGGTTGGATGGGTTATGCGCGCGTGGTGCGCAGTGAAATCCTGCGGATCCGCGAGATGGATTTCGTGAATGCGGCGAGAAGCTACGGCGCCGGCGACTTCAGGCTGATCGTGTTCCACATCCTGCCCAACGCCTTCTTCCCCGTGCTGGTTCTGGCTACCATGGCCACGGGTTCGATGGTGCTGACCGCGTCCGCCCTGAGCTTCCTCGGAGTGGGCACGGAGGAAGGCTACGCCGATTGGGGGCAGTTCATCGCCTATGCGCGCAATTGGATCGTCGGCCAGCCCGGCAATCCGTTCCAGTACTGGTACACGCTCGCCTTTCCCGGAGCCGCGATCTTCCTGTTCGTGCTGGCGTGGAACCTCGTCGGCGACGCACTGCGCGACATTCTCGATCCCCGCCATACAAACTGAAATCAGGGAGTATCCCCCGTGTCTTCGCTTTCCCCCCACGCCATCGAGCTTCTTGAAGACCTTATCCGCCACGAGGTGGAGGACAAGGCGATCCCATCGATCTCCTATGCCCTGGTCGACAGGGACGGCCTCATGACGCACGGCCACATACAGCGGCACGATCGCCACTTCGACATGAAGGATGACACCTGTTTCCGCATCGGCTCGATCACGAAGACCTTCACATCGGTTGCCATCATGCAACTCGTGGAGAAGGGACTGGTCGACCTTGATGTCGATGTCTCGGAGTATCTGCCCGGTTTTCACCCGGTCAATCCGTTCGCCGGCCGTGAAAGCGGACCCCACGGCTCGCATGTCAGCCTGGGCAAGCTCATGAGCCACACCGCCGGGATCGTGCGCGAACCCAAGAGCGGACACTATCTGGATTCACACAAGCCGCCGCTGGCCGACACTGTCGCCGAGCTTGCCACATCCACGTTGAAGCAGGATCCCAGCGCCGGCATCATGCATTATTCCAATGCCGGCATTGCCGTGGTCGGCATGGTGATCGAGCGGGTGACGCGAAAGAGCTACTCCGACTACATCACCGAGAACATCCTGAAACCGCTGGGCATGAACGACACGTCGTCAGGCATGGCCCCCGGCATCCGTGAAAGGCTGGCGCCGGCCGACATGTGGACGCTGGACGGGGATAGCCCCGCGCCGGTGTTCAATCTGGGCGGATCGCCCGCCGGCAACATCTTCTCGACCACTTCCGACATGGCCAGCTATACGCGGTGCCTGCTGCGGGGCGGCTTCGCGCCCAACGGCGATTCCATTGTCAGCCCGGCATCGCTGCGCAAGATGTGGACCCCGATCGGCAAACGCCCCGAAGGTCACAACAAGGACCTCAACGGGTATGGGCTGTGCTTCGGCGTCGGCGACATGGACGGTTGGACCTCCGTCGGCCATGGCGGCGCGGTTTATGGCTATGCGTCGCAGATGATGCTCCTGCCGAGGGCAGGCTTCGGCGTCCTGATCTTCGCCACGCTTGATTTCGCCAACCAGATAGCCTCCCGGCTCGCGGGCGATGGCTTGCGCATCGCCCTTGCCGATAGCGGCATGGGGCGCATGCCGCTTCGCAGCCAGACCCCGCCGCGCATCACCGAGGACCAGTTCGCAAGCCTGCCCGGCCTCTATCGTCATGAGGTGGGCGGCGAGGTCGTCGAGGTGAAGAACAAGGACGGCAAACTCTATCTGATGGGGGAGGGCGTGCCGCTGCAGATCCGCCCGGTCTCGGGGAACGACTTCGTCATCGACGGGCGCATCTACGGTCGCGGTGCCGACTACGCGCATATGAACCTCTCCTTCTCCAAGGCCAACCAGTTGACCTGGAAAGGGGCGAACTGGTCGCGTGTCGATAGTCTGCCTGTCGAGAAGGTGCCGCCGGAGATCGCGCCGCATCTGGGCGAGTACGGGCCGGATTTCAACATCACCTATCTGACCTACAGCCACGGCCAGCTGAAATGCCTGATCGAGTATTTCTGCACCCATACCTGCGAGCCGGTGGATGCCGGCCGGTTCCGCATGCACGGGCTGCTCTACGAGGAGGAGATTCTCGAGCTGGATGCCGTCGACGACAATGGACGCCGCGGCATTCGCGTCGGTCCCATGTTCCTGGAGCGGCGGCGGGCTGAAATGGCGGCCTGAGACGCCTCGGCCCGGGCAGCCATCGCTGCGCGGGCCGCCTCCACCGCACGAGCCAGGACGCCATTGAGGCCGCCTGCGCGGTGACCTTCTCTGAAATCGAAAGGCAAGCACATGAAAGTCTTTATCAGCGCCGACATCGAAGGCACGGCGGGCATCACCAATTGGGACGAGGCGCGCAAGGGCAATCCCGACTACGCCGAGTTCCGGGAATACATGACCGACGAACTGGTCGCGGCCTGCGAAGGCGCCAAAGCGGCGGGTGCCACCGAAATCGTCGTAAAGGACGCCCATTCGACGGCGCGCAACCTCATCCTGTCCAAGCTTCCAGCCTATGTCCGCATCGTGCGCGGCTGGAGCGGCCATCCGGATGCGATGATGTTCGGCATCGACGACACCTTCGATGCCGCTCTCTACACCGGCTACCACAACAAGGCCGGCACCGACACCAATCCGCTGGCACACACGTTGACCGGCACCGTGTCCAGGATGCTGATCAACGGGGAGGTGGCATCCGAATATACGCTGAACGCGCACTGCGCCGCCCGTTACGGCGTGCCTTCGGTCTTTCTGTCTGGCGATGCCGGCATGTGCGGCGAGGCGAGGGCACTGGTGCCAGAGATCGCAACCGTTGCAACCAGCGAAGGCTTCGGGCCGGCGACGTCGTCCCTCTCGCCGCAAGGCTCGGTCAAGGCCATACGCGAGACCGTGGAGGCCTCGCTTTCGCGCGATCTGTCGAAATGCCTGCCGAAGCTGGCTGACCGGTTCGAGCTCATCGTCGAATACACCACGCCTATCGAGGCCTACAGGGGAAGCTGGTACCCGGGCATCGAACATCCCGCCGCGCGCACGCTTCGCTTCGAGGCAGACAATTTCTTCGATATCCAGCGCGCGATACGGTTTGTCGTATGAGTTAGGGCAATTCCAGGAAAAGTGTGAGCGGTTTTCCGTCCGGAATTGCCTCAAAAACAAAGAGATGGAGCGTTTCGCCGTTTCCCTGAAACGGCGAAACGCTCTAGCCCGCCAGTGTGAGATCGACTTGTCTCCGACGCGGCCCGTTCGATCGTCGACGGGCTGTTCGGGCAGGTCGTCAGAGTAGGGTGAAATCGTTTCGGCGGCGCGATGATCGCGACGCCATCGCTGGCTTCCGATCAGAAGTAGGTCTTCAGCGCGCCGACGATTTCATAGGCATCATCGACCAGGAAAAGAATCTGCCATTTGTCGAAGGTTGTGCAGGGATGCGACACGCCCAGTCCGATGCGATCGCCGACTTTTACCGAAACCGTCGCCGGAACGCGCATATAGGCGTGCTGGTCGTTGCTGGCGAAGATTTCGCAGCCCGCCAGCGTTTCGGGCGCCCCGCCATCGCGCGACACGAGAAGCGGTACCGGCAGTCCGGCGTCGGTTCCGAAATCCCGCTTGCCGGCGGTCAGGATGGCCAGCCCCGGTTCGGGGCAGGACTGGACATGGGTCCATACTTCCAGCGCGTTGACCAGGCCCTCGTTCTCGCCGGTCGCGGCGAGGATGCGCTTCTGCTCGGCCTGGTAGATGCCGCTGTCATGGCTGACATAGCAGCCGCTGCGCGTCATCACCTGCGCGCCGCTGCCGGAGAGGCGATCGAGCACGATGTCGTAGAACGACGAACCGCCGGCCGTCACGATCGGTGGCGCACGCTCGAACAGGTTTTCGCCGGCGCATGCTTCGTAGAGCGCGCCGATCTCGTCGACGAAATCCGCAACCGCCTGTGCCGGGCCACCGTCCTTCGGCTTGATCAGTCCCTCGAAAGCCTCGACGCCGCAGAGCCGCAGTTGCGGCGCCGCATGCGCGGCGCGCGCGACCTCGAGCGCCGTGTCGTTGTCGCGGCAACCGGTCCGGCCGCCCGGATATCCGCGCTCGACCAGCACCTGGATCGGCCGCGAGGCCGGTCCGGCGCGTCCGACCGCCTCGCTCGCCAGGCGCACGGCATCGACGCTGTCGATCAGCATGTAGAAGTCGAGGCCGGGCGAGGCGTTCAGCTCGGCGACCAGAGCGTCCAGTTCCAGCCGTCCGACAAGCTGGTTGGCGAGCACGATGCGATCGATGCCGAACCGACGGCAAACCTTTATCTGGTGCAGTGTGGCGACGGTCACGCCCCAGGCGCCGTCGCGCAATTGCCTCTGCATGATCTGAGGGCACATCGTGGTCTTGACATGCGGCGCGATGACCGCGTTGCGCTTCGCGAGGAAACGCTGCATCCAACGCGAATTGTGGTCGAGCGCGGACTCCCTGATGACCGCTGCGGGCAGCGGCACATCTCCACGCAGCAGGTTCCAGCCCATCGAACCGACATCATGAAGACGGACCGCGACGCCAGGCGGAATGGCCTTGGTGGTTTCGTCGAGCACCAGATCGTCGAGCGGGTGAAGATGCATGTGAATTTCCGATTTTCTGCCACCCGCCGGAGGCCGCGTGAATGCGGCTTGGCGCAGCTGTTACATGGTCCAGGTGCTTGCGGAAATTATATAATAGTTTGATGATGAGAAAAGTTTTTTCTTAAACGAAAGACGAGTTGAGGGCGAAAGAATGCGCATTTTCATAGCGGGCATGGACACCGAGACCAACACGTTCGCGCCTATCCCGACCGGCTACCATAGTTTCGAGGAAATGGGCATCGCGCGGGGCGACGCCACCTCCAAGGCTTTGAACGAGCCGTCCTGCCAGCTGTTCGTGTGGCGTCAGCGCGGCGAGGCCGACGGCCACGAGATCGTGGAAAGCCTGTGCGTTTGCGCCGAGCCCGGAGGCATAACCATCCGCAATGTCTACGAGCAGTTCCGCGACGAGATCCTCGACGAGCTCAAGGCCGCCATGCCGGTCGACTGTGTGCTTCTGGCGCTGCATGGCGCTTTCGTCGCCGAAGGCTATGACGATACCGAGGGTGATCTTCTCGCGCATGTCAGAGCTGTCGTCGGACCCGACATCCCGATCGGGGCGGAGCTCGATCTGCACTGCCACACAACCCAGAAGATGGTCGACAACGCCACCGCCATCGTCGCCTACAAGGAATATCCTCACACCGACATCATGGACCGGGCCGGCGAGCTCTACCGCATTATCGTCGACGCGGTGGAGGGCAAGGTCAGGCCGGTGATGGCGCTTTACGACTGCCGCATGATCAGCACCTTCCGGGTGCAGGAGCAGCCGATGCGCGGCTTCGTTGACGGCATGACCGCCGCCGAAGCCGAGCCTGGCATACTGTCGGTGTCGCTTGGACATGGCTTTCCGCATGGCGACGTCGAGGATGTCGGAGCCCGCATGCTGGTCGTCACCGACGATGACAAGCCGCTTGCCAAACGGACCGCCGAAAGGTTCGGCAAGCAGCTTTTCGCCTTGCGCAACGACCTGATCCCGAAATTCCTGGGCATCGACGAGGCGCTCGATATCGCGCTCGCCGAGCCGCACGGGCCGGTCGTCATCGCGGATGTTTCGGACAATGCCGGCGGCGGCGCGCCGGGGGACTCCACCTACATCCTGCGCCGGCTGATCGAGCGCGGCATAGGGAACGTGGCCAGCGCCATGTACTGGGACCCGATCGCCTATCGCTTCTGCGTCGAGGCCGGGATCGGCGGTACCATAGACCTGCGGGTCGGCGGCAAGTGTGGCGTGTTCTCGGGTATGCCTGTCGACCTGCGCGTTACAGTAAAGGGCCTCGGCCGCGAACTGACGCAGCTGTTCGGCACCATGCCCTGGCCGCTCGGGGATGCGGCATGGGTCACCACCGACGGCGGCATCGACCTGATCATCAACACGGTACGCACCCAGGTCTTCCATCCCGACTGCATGACCGCGCTCGGTCTCAATCCACGCGAGCGACGCATCGTCATCGTCAAATCCAACTACCATTTCCAGGCTGGTTTCGCGCCGATCGCCAAGCGCATCCTGTTCTGCGCCCCGCCCGGTGCGACGCAGCCCAACTTCGCCGCGATCCCCTACACGAAGCTCAAGACGCCCTATTGGCCGAAAGTGGAAGACCCATTCGCGGCCGACGCGGCTTAAGCAATCGCATCATTCGGGGAGGAAAACACCGGTCGCGGCGCCGTGCGCGGTAAGGCCGCGTCGTTTGCGCGCGTGACCAGATGACAGCGGACTGTTCGCGATCCGTCGGCGGCTACCAGAACCTGCGGCAGTTCGCAGCCGGTCGTCGCGGAAGGGCAGCGCTCCCGGAAGAAGCAGCCGGTCGGCAGTGTCCGGTTGCTCGGCAATTCGCCGGCGCGCGGTGCGATCGAGTTCAGTGGACGATCAAAACTCGGAACGGCATCGAGGAGCGTCCTGGTGTAGGGATGCCTGGGAGCGTCAAGCACGTCGAGCGTCGGGCCTTCTTCGACGATCTGGCCGAGATACATGACGGCGACACGATCGGCCACGTGGCGCACCAGCGACACGTCATGCGAGATGAGCACATAGGATAGTTTGCGCTCCGCCTGCAGCGACAGCAGCAGATTGACAATCTGCGCCTGCACCGACACGTCCAGCGCCGAGGTCGGCTCATCGAGGACCAGCAGCGCCGGTTCGACGGCGAGCGCCCTGGCAATCGCGATGCGCTGGCGCTGGCCGCCCGAGAACTCATGCGGATAGCGATCGACATGCTCCGGCCGCAAGCCGACCGAGACGGCCAGTTCGGTTGCGCGCTCGATCAGTTGCTTGCGGGTGTAGCCGCCGCGAATGTGCAGAGGTTCGGTGATCAGGCGCCAGACCGGAAGACGCGGATCGAGCGACGATTGTGGGTCCTGGAAGATGATCTGCAACTGGGTGCGCCGTGCGCGGTCCCGTTCGGTTCCCCTGAGTTTGATCGCACCCGCGGAAATGTCGGTCAGGCCGAGGATCGCCTGTCCAAGCGTGGTTTTTCCGCAGCCGGATTCCCCGACAATGCCGATGGTCTCGCCTTCGGCGACGCTGAACGACACGCCGTTGACGGCATGGACGTCGGCGCCACCGAACCAGCCCGAGGTGACGCGGTAGCGGACTTCCAGGTTCTCGACGGAGATGAGCGGAGGCTCGGTCACGCGGCTTGCGTCTCCTCGATACGGCGCCAGCAGGCGGCGCGGCGGGTAGGCTCCATGGCAGCCAGCGGTGGCACCGAGACGCAACGATCATCCGCCTCGCGGCAGCGCGCCCGAAAGAGGCAGCCGGCAGGCGGGTCAAGCAGGTCGGGCAAGGTACCGGGGATCTGTTCCAGTGGCTGCTTGGGTGGTGCCAGTCCCGGCAGGCAGCGTATCAAGGCGCGTGTATAAGGATGGGCTGGCGCTGCCAGCACAGACGCGGTCGTTCCGGCTTCCGCGACCCGTCCCGCATAAAGCACGTACAACCGGTCGCAAAGCTGCGACACCACGGCCATGTCATGCGATATGAAAACGACGGCCGTTCCCGTGCTCATCGCCTTGTGCTTGATGAGGCCCAGGATCAGCGCCTGCACCGTCACATCGAGTGCCGTCGTCGGTTCGTCGGCGATGATGAGCTTGGGTTCGCAGGAGAAGGCCATGGCAATCAGCACACGCTGCCGCATGCCTCCGGACAGCTCGAACGGATAGGCCTGCATGATCCGCTCCGGCTCGCTGATCAGCATGTCGCGCAGCAGGCCCGAGGCTTTGCTCGTCGCTGCCGCGTTGTCGAGGCGCTGGTGACGGCGGATGACCTCGACGATCTGCTCGCCGATCCGTCGGGTCGGGTTGAGGGCGTTCATCGGCTCCTGGAAGATGGTCGACACCTGCCGCCCGCGCACATGCTGGAGTTCGCGCTCGCTGAGCTTCATCGGATCGCTGCCGAACAGGCGGATGCCGCCGCCGGTGATGTGCGCGCTTCCCTTGGGCAAAAGCCGCGTCGCCGCCATCATGGTCACCGATTTGCCGCACCCGGATTCTCCCACGATGCCGACGATCTCGCCGGCACGGACATTGAGGCTGACCCCGTTCAGCGCCTTGATCGGCCCGCGATAGGTGCGGAACTCGAGCGAAAGGTCGGTGATTTCGAGCAGGACATCGCCGGAGGGTTCGGTCATCGGCCACCCAGCCGCGGATCGAGCATGTCGCGCAATCCGTCACCCAGCAGGTTGAAACCCATCGCGCTGATCAGAATGGCCAGGCCGGGAAAGGTGACATACCACCACTGGTCGAGGAAATAGTTGCGCCCGCTCGACACCATCGAGCCCCATTCAGACGTCGGCGGCTGGGCGCCGAGGCCGATGAAGCTCAAGGCGGCGGCCGTCAGTATGGTGCCGCCAAGGTCCAGCGTTGCCTGAACGATGATGGGTGACAGGGCGTTGGGCAGTATGTGCCAGCGCAGCATGTAGGCAGGCGAAGCCCCGAAGCTGCGCGATGCCTTCACATAGGTGCGGTTGCGCAGCGACAGCGTCTGCCCACGCGCCAGCCGCACATAGGCGGGCACCCGCACCACGGCGACGGCCAGCATGGCGTTGAACAGGCTCGGTCCCAACGCGGCGGCCAGCGCCATGGCGAGGATGAGTGCCGGCAGCGCCAGGAAGACATCCATCAGCCGCATGATCGCGGTATCGACGATGCCGCCGACCACGCCGGACAGGCAGCCGATGATCGAGCCGATGACGGTCGAGATGATGACGATGGCAAAGGCGATGCCGCAGGACGCGCGCGCGCCGAAGAGCACCCGCGAGAACAGATCGCGCCCAACCTCATCGGTGCCGAAGAGGTGCTGCAGGCTGGGGGCGGCAAGCCTTGCCGAAAGCGAGATCTTGTCGGGCGGGTAGGGCGCCAGAAGGGGGGCGGCCACGATCACAAACAGCACCAGCAGCGCGATCGCGGCGCCGACCAGGGTGAGGGGGCTTCCCTTCACGCGATACCACAACCGTCCCATGCGAAGCCGCGATGCCGGCCGGGGCGATGTGGCGATGCCATCCGCCGCCATCAGCCGAGTTCCCTGATCTGTGGGTCGAGCACCATGTAGGTCAGATCGACCGCGAGGTTGATCAGCACGTACCCCAGCGAAGCGACAATGGTGAAGCCCATGATCGCGGGAAAATCCAGCGTCTGGATCGATGACACCACATAACTCCCCATGCCTGGCCACGCGAAGATCGTTTCGGTCAGCACCGCGCCGTAGAGCAGATCGCCGAAGGCGAGGCCAAGCAGCGTCACCGACGGGATCAGGGCATTGGGCAAGGCGTGCCGCAGGATGACCGCCGACCGCGACAAACCGTTCGCACGCGCGGTGCGCACATAATCCTCCTGCAGGACGTCCAGCATCGAGGCCCGGATCTGGCGCGTGATGATGCCGAGATTGGCGAAGGCCAGGACAAAGGCCGGCAGGACGAGGTGATAGAGCGACGACCAGAAGGCTTTCAGGTCGCCGGCGGCAAGCGAGTCGACCAGGAAGAAGCCGGTGATGCGCGGCGGCGCGGCGATGCCAAGCGTGATGCGGCCGCTGCCCGGCAGGATCGGTATCTTGACATAGAACAGGAGGATGAGCGCCAGCCCGAACCAGAACACCGGCATTGAAATGCCGGCGACCGATACGACACGCGCTGCCTGGTCGACCGGTCCGTCCTTGTAGATCGCCGAAAGCACGCCGAGCGGCACGCCAATCATGATCGCCATCACCAGCGCGGCGATGCCGAGTTCAAGCGTGGCGGGCAGGAACAGGGCAATATCGCCGGCCACCGGGCGCCGTGTCCGCAAGGACTGGCCGAGATCGCCCGACAGGAGCTGCTTGACGTAGATGACGAACTGCTGGGTAACGGGTTTGTCCAGGCCAAGCTCTTGCCGCACATGCGCCAATGTCTGGGCTGAAGCCTTGTCCCCCGCGATCAGCTGCGCCGGATCGCCGGGGATCAAATGCGAAATCGTGAAGGTGATGATCGCGACACCAGCCACGACGAACACCAGCAAGACGAGGCGCCGAAGGATCGTTGAAATTAGCGACATACCTTCGGCGCCGATTTCTATTCGGACTTGGACATATCGGCGATGTTGTAGACCTGGATCAGCATCGGATTGTAAACGTACCCTTTCACCGAGGATCGCATGGCAAAGATGTCGTTCTTCTGGAACAGAAGGACGTATGGCGCATCCTCGTTGGTGATCTTCTGCGCGTCGATATAGAGCTGCTCACGCTTCTTCTGGTCGACGGTCGCGAGCGCCTGGGTGATCAAATCGGTCACTTTCGGGTTTTCATAGAAGGCCCGGTTGCCGGGGGCGCCCATCTTGGTCGGGTCGAACCAGATGTTCATGAACATGAACGGATCGGCGAAATCGGGCGTCCAGGCGCCGGTCGCGATGTCGTAGTCGCCCTTGGCGACCAGCTCGCGCTTGGTCGTGTCGGCGACATTCTTCATATCCATGGTGACGCCGATTTCAGCGAGCGAAGCCTGCAGCGCAAGACCCACCGGCTCCCAGGCTGAGTCAGCCTGCGAATAGGTGAAGCTGATGTGCAGATTGGAGACGCCGGCTTCGGCAAGCAACTGCTTGGCCTTCTCCAGATCGTAGCTGTACTGCATGCCCTGCGGGTCATGGCCCCACATGCCGTCCGGGACAGCCCCGCGCATCTGTTCGGCCTGGCCCTGCATGACGCCATCGACCAGCCCCTTGTAGTCGGCTGCATAGGATATGGCCTGACGGACCTTCGGATTGTCGAACGGCGCTTTCTTGTTGTTCAAATAGAGATAGACGACATAGAGGCTGGGATTGCTCTCGATGGTCACCCCCGCGCTCGATTTCATGGCCTCGGCCTGGTCGACCGGAACCTGGTCGATCAGGTCGGCGTCTCCGTTTTCCAGTTGCAAGCGACGCGATGACATCTCGCGTACGATCTTGAAGATGACCTGCTTGAAAGCCGGCTTTTTGCCGGCATAGTGGGGATTGGGATCGAGCGTGATCTGCTGGTTGCGCTCCCAGGCCGAGATCTTGAAAGCGCCGCTGCCGGCGGTGTGCTCGGCGAGCCAGGCTTTCGCGTCGTCGCCGTTGACCGCGTGCTCTTGCGCCTTCGGATTGATGATCGACCCGGCCGACGTGGCGAGCGCCGACAGGAACGGTGCGAATGGCGCCGACAGTTCGAACTTCACGGTCTGCGGGTCGACAATGACGACGTCCTTGACGGTCGGGAACATGTCGCCCGGGCCAGCCGCCAGCTTCTTTACGCGGTCGAATGAATATTTGACCGCGGCGGCATCGACCGGCGAACCATCGTCGAACATGTGTCCCGACGCCAGCTTGAATGTCCAGCTGAGGTTGTCGGGCGCCGTGGTCCAGCTCTCGGCAAGCTCCGGAATGACCTCGGTCTTGGCGCCGTCGTATTTCACCAGACGCTCGTAGGCCGGAAAGATCAGCGTATAGCCGTTGTTGGAGACCTCGACGCCTGGGTCAGCGGTGGGCGGATCCTCGGATTTGTCGATAACCAGGACATCCTTGTCGGTGGCCCAACTCGGTCCTGCAAAGGTCAAGGCTGTCAAAGCGGCAAATGCCGCAAAAGTCGGCAGGCGACGTAACAACATGATGCGCTCCCCTCGAGCTTGTGTTTTGCATCTCTCACGGGATCACCGAGGGATGCCTTTCGCACACGCTAACACCCGCATTTCGGATGGCAAGCCGATTTTTCTGATAGGAAAGCGATTTTTCTAATTAGCCAAGTGTCATTTCTGCTTCGACAGTCTCGCGCTCGTCATGAGGGCGCACGCCCTTGGCGCCGCTGATGAGGGTCTGCTCCGACTGGCCGGATGCCGACGTGCACACGCACAGGATCCGGGCCGGCGTGTCGCCGACGCTGACATAGGCGTGCCCCATTGTGCTTTCGAAGTAGACCGACTCTCCCGTCTTCAGCCTCAGCGTTTCGTACACGTCGGTGTGCAACTCGACTTCGCCCTCGAGAACATAGGTGAACTCCTGGCCGGGATGACGGATGAGCTCGCCGAACGTTTCGATGCTTTGCTGGGTGATTGCCCCCAGCATGGGGATCATTTCCTTGCGCGACAGCTCCGTGCATAGAAAGCGATAGACGTAGTTGGGGGTCTCGACGATCCGCCCGTCCTCAAGCCGGCTGACGGCGCGCGCGCCGTGCGCGATGGGAGAGACGCTGGCCTTTCTCACGCCGAAGAGCTCGGTTATGTCGACCTTGAGCCCTTGGGCAAGCTGCAGCAGTTTGTCATAGGTCAGCGACATCTGGTTGTTCTCGACCTTCGACAGGGTGGAGATGGCGAGCCCCGACATCTGGGCGACCTGCGTCAGCGTCCAGCCCCGCTCCCGGCGCAGCAGTTTGAGGCATTCTCCCAGACTTGGCTTCGAATCGCTCATGGCGGACCCTTTTTACATTGGCCGCAGTCTAGGGTTGAGACCGAACAAAGTCGACTCACAAGCGAGGCGGCCTTTATCATAGGAAAGATGTTTGACCGATCGGAAATATTCTGCTTGGCTGCCGGCGCTTGCGCGAGGGAGGCTATGCAGGACGTTCTTATCATCGGCGGCGGCATGGCTGGCGCTTCGGCGGCGTTCTTTCTTGCGCCCGGCCGACAGGTGACCGTGCTTGAAGCCGAAGCCCATTGCGGCATGCACACAACGGGACGATCCGCCGCTCTCTTCATAGAGGGTTACGGGAACGCCGCTATCCGCGCCTTTACGCGCGCCAGCCGGCAGTTCTTCCTCGAGCCGCCGTCCGGCTTCTGCGACGTACCTTTGCTGACGCCTCGCGGCGCCATGTTGATCGGCACGGCGGCGCAGAGACCCGGGCTGGAGGCGCTGTTTGCCGAGAGGGGCACGGAATCGGCAACAGCCATGGAATGGCTCGACCCCGACGCTTGCCGATCAGTCATTCCAATCCTGCGACCTGAGTACGAGGCGAGCGCGTTCCTCGACCGTTCGGCGATGGACATCGATGTCGACGCTCTTCACCAGGGTTTTTTGCGGGGCGCACGCCGTCAGGGCGCGCGGATCGCCACCAATGCCCGGGTCGAGGCGATCGAGCGGGTGGCAGATGGATTGTGACGACCACGGCCGGCGTCTTCGAGGCGCCCATCCTTGTCGACGCGGCGGGCGCATGGGCCGACCAGGTGGCCGCGATGGCAGGAGCCACGCCGCTTGGCTTGGTCCCGAAACGGCGAACGGCAATGCTCGTCGAACCGCCACCCGACATCAACGCCGGGGACTGGCCGGGCGTGATCGATGTCGACGAGATGTTCTATTTCAAGCCATCCTCGGGAATGCTGCTGCTTTCCCCAGCCGACGAGACACCGAGCGAACCGTGCGATGCACAGGCCGAAGAGATCGATATCGCCATCGCGGTCGATCGCGTTCAACAGGCCGCCGCGCTGCCGGTAACGCATGTTTCGCGCAGTTGGGCGGGGCTGCGGTCGTTCTTTGCGGACAAGACGCCGGCGGTTGGTTGGGACACCCGCGTCGAGGGCTTCTTCTGGCTGGCCGGACAAGGCGGCTACGGCATCCAGACCGGACCCGCGCTCGGCCAACTGACCGCGGCGCTCGTGACCGGTAGCGACCTGCCCATGCCATTTCCTGGCGAAGGCGCTGATCCCAGCCTGTTGTCGCCGGCCCGCTTTCATGCACCATGACCTGAATGACTGTTGAGGCGCCCATGTTGCCGGATACGATCCCTCGATCACGCTTCTGTCACACGCCCACGCCGCTGGAGCCGATGGCTGCGCTGTCGCGCCACCTTGGCGGACCCAACCTCTTCGTCAAGCGCGACGACTGCACGGGTATGGCGCTCGGCGGCAACAAGACGCGCAAGCTCGAATTTCTCGTTGCCGAGGCCATGGCTTCCGGTGCCGACACACTGGTGACGGCCGGCGGCGTACAGTCAAACCATTGCCGTCAGACCGCCGCGGTCGCGGCGCGGCACGGATTGCGCTGCGAACTTATTTTGTCACGCAACGTCGCGCGCAACACGCCGGGCTACGACCGCACCGGAAATGTTCTGCTCGACCGGATGTTCGGGGCCGAACTGCACTTCGTCTCCGGCGATTCAATCCCAGCGATCGAACTTGAACGTGTTGCCGAGGACATCCGGGAGCGCGGCGGAAGGCCTTTTGTGATGCCCATCGGCGGCTCGACCGCGACCGGAGCGCTTGGCTATGTCGGCTGCGCCGAGGAGCTTGTTCGACAAAGCGGCGACAGCAGCTTGACGGTCGATGCGATCGTCCACTGTACCGGCAGCGGTGCCACGCAGGCCGGCCTTCTCGTTGGCCTCGCTGTCCTGGGGCATCAGACGCCCGTGGTCGGCATCAGCTCGGCGGAACCGAGCGATGTGATCGAGGCGCGCGTGCACGAATTGTGCGGCGAGACGGCCACCAAGCTCGGAGCTTCCGTGGTGATAGAGCGAGAGCAGGTGGAAGTTCTCGACGGGTACGTGGGACCAGGCTACGGACTGCCAACTGAAGCCATGCGCGAAGCCATGGACCTGTGCGCAAGGCTGGAGGCGTTGCTCCTCGATCCGGTCTACACCGGCAAGGCCATGGCCGGCCTGATCGATCTTGTGAGAACGGGACGCTTCTCTGCCGGTCAGAACGTGGTCTTCGTTCATACGGGTGGCGTACCCGGCCTGTTTGCCTACGAAGATGTGCTGAGCCCATGACCGGCCGGGAGCTCGTTGCCTCGCTTGAGCTGTGACGTTAAGACGTCTCGTTGCCACCCAAGGAGGCCGCACGGTCACGCTCGATGCGGCCAGCCTTGGCAAGTTCGGCAAGCAGCTTGGTCGCCGCCTCGAGGTAACTGGCGCTTATCTGCTCGGCCATCGGCAGCGCGCACCAGGCGCTCAGTTCCGCGATCAGGGCGTAGCTGCCTCCGTCGACTGGCGCTGAAGCAAGTCCTCCGTCCCTGTCCATGACGACCGCGACGACGCCGTCCGCCCCGTAGCCGATTGCCGCGATCCGTTGAATGCCAGGATCGCCTTCGACGCGAACGTCGAACAACACGGAGCCGTCCGTCTTCTGCGCAATGTCGCCCACACGATCTAAGAACGGGCGATTCAAACCCCCGGTATCGGCCAGCGACTGCTCAAGCAAAACGAGATCAACGTACTGCGCCCCCATCCTCGTGACTATGGACGCGTTCGTGCAATCGGCAATCCCTCCCTTCAGCCTTTCACACAGGAAAACCATGGGACCCGGCCACGCCAGCAAGCGCGTCCACACCGCTGCAACTGCCAGCAGGCCACGACTATCGGTCCGTTGGAAAGCAGCGTCGCCTCCGCGGCCTTGCCGTGCCAATCCCACTATCGTCGCTCATCGTCCTGACTCGGCTGGATCTGGCTGGCGAGCAATTCCTTGAGCGTCTTCTTGACCACTTTCCCATAACCGGACTTTGGCAGCTCGCTCCAGAACAGATAGCGCTTGGGCAGCTTGTAGCGTGCGATCTTGTCGATCAGCCAAGCATCGATGTCCAATGTTGCGGCGTCGGTGCCTGGCGCGGCGACACAAACAGCAATCCCAACTTCGCCCCAGATCGGGTCCGGGAAGCCAAGCACCGCCACCTCGCTGATACCGGGATGAGTGAGGATCTTCTCCTCGATTTCGCGCGGGTAAATGTTCGAGCCGCCGGAAATATACATGTCCGATACCCGGCCGGTTATGTACAAGAAGCCTTCGCGATCCATGTGCCCGATGTCGCCGGTGCAGAACCAGCCGTCCCTGAAGGCCTTCACGTTCGCTTCCGGATTTTGGAAGTATCCGGGAAAGACGGCCGGGCCGATCACGCAGATTTCTCCCGTTTCGCCGAGTTCGAGTTCCTTGCCCTCGGGCGACCTGATGGCAATTTGCATCCCAGTCCGCTCGAAGCCGCAAGTGCCGATCCTCGCATCGGGACCGTCACCCAGTCGATGGTGGTTGGGCGGGAGAACGGTGATGTTGCCTGTCACCTCGCCGAGCCCGAAATACTGGACCAGAACAGGCCCGAGCTTCGTCAGGGCGTGTTCCTGATCCGCGCGATACATCGGGGCTCCAGCATAGATGACATGGCGCAGCGATGAGCGGTCATACCGATCCACGGCCGGATGCTCGACGAGCATCTTGAGGATTGTCGGGACTGTGAAGACGTTTGTGATGCGCCACCTTTCGATCAGGGCCCACGCGGCTTCGATGTCGAAGCGATCTGTCGCCAGCAGCACTGTCTTGGCGCCTCGCGCCACCTGTGTCAGTTGGTGAACGCCGGCGCCGTGGGAAAGCGGCGCCACCACCAGCGATGCGTCGTCTTCCGTCGTCCCCGGCATGAGATCGCAGAGATGGTTGGTGATGACGAACGCCATCTGTCCGTGCGTCAGCACTGCCGCCTTCGGCCGTCCCGTCGTGCCTGATGTGAACAGGAACCAGCAGGGGTCGTCTCGTTCAACCGCCGCCGCTTCGACCCGCTTGCCGTCGTGCTGAGAAACCACCATGTCGTAGTCCGCACCGAAGGCAGCTTCGCCGATGGATATGAAGAAGCGCAGAGGCGCGGAGGATGCGGCACAAGCGGCCTGATGATGCGCAAACATATTGCCGCAGATCATCCCAATGGCGCCGCTTGCCTCTGCCTGGTAGGCGACTTCTTCAGGCGTTTGGCGGAAATTGGTGGGGACCCATACCGCTCCGATGCGGAAGCAGGCGAACATGGACTCGAACATCTGGTTGCAGTTTTGCGACTGCACGAGAACGCGATCGCCTTTCCTGACCCCGTAAGTTTCAGCAAGGGCGCAAGCCATCGCATCGATGCGCCGATCGATCTCGCGCCATGTCCAGCTTTCATCTCCCCAGACAAACGCAATCCGTTCGGGAAATCGGCGCGCCGCCTGGGTGAGGAAATGCGACAGATTCATCACGCGCCGGGACACCGGTTCGATCGAGCCTTCAGCTGGCCTGCTCATCGGGACCGCTCCAGGATCGAGACGTAGTTAGTGACGGCGGCACCTCCCATGTTGAAGACACCGGCAAGGCTTGCATTCGAAACCTGCATTGCGCCGGCCTCGTTCATCAGTTGCTGTGCCGCCATCACATGCATGGAGACGCCGGTGGCGCCGAGCGGATGGCCGCGCGCCTTCAGGCCTCCGGAGGGATTGACCGGCAGCCGGCCGGAACGTTCCGCGACCCCTTCGCGCACGATGCGAAACCCCTGGCCGGGCAGCGCCAGGCCCATCGCCTCGTATTCGATCAATTCCGCGATGGTGAAGCAGTCATGTGTCTCGACAAGGTCGAGATCATCGATGGCCAACAGGGAGGTCCCGAGCGCCGTTGCCCAGGCCCGCCGCGCGCCATCAAAGGCGATCGGATCGCGCCGGCTCAGCGCCATGAAGTCATTGGCATGGCTTCTGGCGCGAAATGCGATCGCACGAGACATGTGGGCCGCCGTCTCCTCGTCCGCTATGACGATGGCGACAGCGCCGTCCGACACCAGGGAGCAATCGGTTCGCCGCAGAGGTGCGGCGACATAGGGGTTGCGCTCCGACACCGTATTGCAGAAGTCGAAACCCAGATCCTTGCGCATATGCGCAACCGGGTTGGCGACTCCGTTGCGATGGTTCTTCGCGGCGATCATCGCCAATTCCTCGGATCTGTCGCCATGGCGCTGGAAATAGGCCTGCGCGATGCGCCCGAATACGCCCGCGAAGCCGCCTTCCACATCCGCCTCTTCCTTGCGATAGCAGCCGGACATCAGGACATTGCCAACCTCGCTGGAGGGCAGGCCGGTCATCTTTTCGGCGCCGATCACCAGGGCGATTCGTCCGCGACCGGCCTCGATGAAATCGAGTGCGCCAAAAAGTGCCGCTGAACCCGTCGCGCAGGCGTTTTCGAAGCGTACGGCAGGGGTCGCGGCAAGGCCTTGATGTTTCATGCCGACAAGCGCCGCCTGAAAATCCTGACGGGAAAAGCCATTGTTGTAGACGCCGACGAAGATGCCATCGACATCGGCGGGTCCGACGCCCGCATGGTCGAGCGCCGGGCCAACGACTTCTGCCATCAGTGTCTCGGTGTCGGGGGCGGCGGACTTGCCGAAATCGCCGTGAGCCCAACCGATCATCCGTGCTTTGGCCATGCCAGTTCCTTTCGGCACCCGAAGAGCGCCGTCCAATCAGCCGTTCTTTTGCTTGCGGCACGCACTGCCCATTGTGGTCAGGCGCTTGCGCGCCATTCCGGCCTTGCCGAAATCTCGCTCTCGAAAGCGCGGATGCCGGCGGTGAAAGATTCCATCAGCTCCTCGATTTCCGCTTCGCTGATCGTCAGGGGAGGGCAGACCATCAGCCATTCTCCAAACGAACCGCCCGCGGTGCGCCGCGAGAACAAGAGCAGTCCGTGGTCGCGGCAGATCATTCCGATCCGTTCGCTTGCCCGCATCTCTGCCGGGAACGGTTCCTTGGTGACCTGATCCGCGACGATCTCCACGGCCATGTGCAGTCCAAGCCCGCGAATGTCGCCGATAATGCCGGTCTTGCCTTTGATATCCTCCAGTCGGGACTTGATCAGCGCGCCCAAATTGCGCGCCCGTTCCATCAGGCCATCTTCCTCGACAACCCTCAGGACCATGTCGGATGCGGCGCAACTGACGGGATTGGCCGAATAAGTATGGCCGTGCTTGAAGCCCCCCGAACGGCGCACATCGCTTACCATGTCCGCCGAGGCCAGGACCACGCCAAGTGGCGCATAGGAGCCGCTGACGCCTTTTGCGAGCGTGACGATGTCGGGCCGGCAATCCGGCCAATGATGACCGGCGAGGAACTTGCCCGTCCTGCCGGCGCCGCTCATGATCTCGTCGTAGATCAGCATGACGCCGTAACGGTCGCAAATCTCGCGGATGCGGGTGGAATAGCTGTCCGGGGAAACCAGGGCTCCGGTCGACACGCCGCCGACCGGTTCGATCATGAAGGCGAGGATGGTTTCGGGACCTTCCCGGAGGATCGTTTGCTCCAGCTGCCGCACACAGCGGTCGACGACATCCTGTTCGCTTTCGCCGGCCGGACGCCGATACATCAGCGGCGCGTCGATCTTTGGCATGTCGACGAACATCGGCCTGTAGGCTGCCGCATAGTCCGGGTCACCGGTGATGCCGAGAAGCGCCGTAGTCGCGCCATGATAGGAAGGGACGCGGCTGATGATCTTGAAACGTGATGCCTGGCCTCGCGCCACCGCCACCTGACGGGCGAATTTGATCGCGGCCTCATTGGCCTCCGAGCCGCCGGAGACGAAGAAGGCGGCGCCATAGTCCCAGTTGCTCAAGCGTTCGAGCCTGGCGGCCAGCCGCTCGTTGGGGTCATTGTCCCATCTCATGCTGTGCGCGTAGATGATGCGCCCCATCTGGTCGCGCATCGCTTCAAGCACCCTGGGATGGGCATGGCCGACATTGACCGAAATGGCGCCCGACGATCCATCCAGCAGCCGGCGACCGGTGCTGTCCCAGATATAGACGCCTTCGCCGCGGACGACTTTCGGGAATTCCTTCGTGCCTTCGGGCGTGATGAAATGCTGATAGCGCAGTGTCATGAGTATCCTCGCACGGTTGCCTGCGGGAGGCGGGTCTCTTCAGGACCGCTTGGCAGGGTAGGAGAAGCCATTGAGTGGGGAATTCGCCGTCAGCAGCTTCGGGTCGGGGTCGGAGCCGAACAGCATGCGATGGCGCGTGAAGGCCAGGAGCTCGGCCACGTGCTCGTCATTGCGCGGATCGTCGGGGAAAGCCGCGCCAAAGATCTCGTCGACATAGATGCGCGTCATGATCTCGTCGGCGAATGCACTCGTTGCGTGCCCGATGAACCGGTCGAAGGCCGCGGGAACCGGCTGCCTGGCATGATCCCTGGCGATGGTCGAAAGTATTTCGGCCCACTGCGCGGTCAGCCTCAACCAGACCGCATTGGCTTCCGCGTCCTGCCGCTTCATCTGGAACAGCGACCGGAAGAACATCCGGCGGCGGCGGAATGCCCCCACGATTTCGATGAATGTCGCCTTCATCTGGGAGAAGAGGTCGACAAATTCGTCGCCTTCGGGAATCGCCGGCGCGATGTCGACCGCGGCGAACTCCGAGAACACCTCGAGCACCAGGTCGCGGATGCTGTCGAAATGCAGATAGAACGTTCCTGCCGCGACCTTTGCCTTGCCGGTGACCGAGCCGATCGTCAGGCTGGCAAGGTCGCTTTCCGTCAAGCAATCGAACGCCGCCCGTTTCAGCTTCGCGCGTGTGCGCGCACTCTTGCCTTCGCCACCCGCGCCCTTGATCTGTGCATTCAGCGCGGCAACGTAGCGATCGCCCAATGCCAGATGGGATCCGGCAGGACCTGTTTGGCTCTGGCTTGCGGAAGTTCCAGCCGGCGAGGCATTTGGCGCGTTGCGGTCCGTCATCTCGTCTCTCATCAGGAAGCCGCCGCAAGCAGCGTGCGATCAGGCAGGGCCTCGCCGACCAACCTCTCGAATTGAGCGGCCAACTCGGCCACGTCGAGCGCTGCTTTCTTCTCGCCCGACAGATCCATTACCACCTTGCCGCGATGCATCATCAGCACGCGATCGGTGTGGCTGAGCGCATGACCAAGATCATGCGTGACCATCACCGTCGTGATGTCTTGCGCGCGCACGATCTCTCCGGTGACATCCGCCACGATTTTCGCGCGCTTGGGGTCGAGCGCCGATACGTGCTCATCCAGCAGCAGGACGCGCGGGTTGCGGACGGCGGCCATCGCCATCGCCACAGCCTGGCGCTGCCCCCCGGAGAGGGTGCCCGTCGATTCGCCGAGCCGGTCTTCCAGCCCCATGCCAAATCGCTGAAGCGCGCTTCTTGCTGCCAGCCTCACGCCGTCGCGGTCATAGCGGCGAAGGCGGAAGGCACGCTCCCTGCCCATCACGGCCAGTGCGAAATTCTCCTCGATGCTGAGCGAGGAAAGCACGTTGTGCTCGGGGTTCTGGCGAACGAGCGCAATCTTGGAAGCCCTCTGCCACGAGGGTTTCTCGCTCATGTCCTCGTCGTCGATGTGCAGGGATCCTTCATCGAGGAGCAATGTCCCCATGAGGATTGAAAGCAGCGTGGACTTGCCAGCACCGTTGGAGCCGATCAGCGCAACGTAGGAGCCGCGTGCGATATCAAGGGTCAGATCATCCAGCGCGGTGAAGACTTCCTTTTTGCCAAGGCCGGCAAAGCGCTTCGTCGCATGGCGAAGCCGTATGGCTGGTGGCGCGCCACCAATGCGTCGCTCAGAGAAGGGTGGTGACACGATCGTTCTCCAGGAATTGCAAATGTTTGCGCCGGCGGGCCCGCCAGCCTTCGAACCCGGAAAGCGTAAGCGTGCCCTTTCCGTGGATGCGGGCCGCGATGAAGGCGAACACCAGGAGCGCGGTGATCAGCCGAACGGAGTTTGGCGGAATGCCCATTCTGAGGCTGAGCGCCACGATACAGCGATAGATGATCACGCCGACGATGACGGAGGCCACCCCGACGGCGACCTTGTCGGAACGAATGACGCTGGTGCCGATCGTCAGGGCTGCGAGGCCGACCACGATCACGCCGCCCTGGATGGAGACATCCATGAACCCCTGGCTCTGCGCCACCAGCGCGCCCGAGGCAGCCGCCAATGAATTGGCCAGCATAAGACCAAGAACCTGGTGCATCTCCGTGCGGATGCCGAGGCTTCGCGCGGTCTGTATGTTCAGCCCGCTTGCGCGCGTCGCGAGGCCGTATCCGGTATGCAGGAGCCAGACCAGGAGAGTGGCGAAAATCAAGGTCACGACGCCCGCCACAAGTATCGAAGCGGACTGGTTGCCGAGGCCCAGATGCTCGGCCCAGGTGAACAACGTTTCCACGCGCACGAGAGAGACATTGCCCGTGCCCATCACCGCGATGCTGACGGACCATGCCGCCGTGGTCATCAGAATGCCCGCGAGCAGAACGTTCATCTGCAGGATCACGTGCAGCAGAGCCGTCACAAGTCCGGCAAGCGCGCCGGCACACATGCCGAGCAACAGCGAACTGATGGGATCGAACCCCATGAGAAGGCTGCTCGCGGCTGCCGCGCCGCCGAGGCCGAACGAGCCCTCAAGTGTCAGATCCGGCAGGCTGAGCACGTTGATCGCCAGGTAGATACCGAGCGCCAACGGTCCATAGAGGAGCCCGATCTGGGCTCCGATCACAAGCACATCGATGAGCATCGAAATTCGCCTCAGTAGGTTTTGACCGCCGAGGTCATCATAGTCTCGGGAATCTTGAGCCCCAAAGCGCCCGCTTCGGTCTTGTTGATCTCGAAGCCGGCAATCTTGGGGATGATGACCGGTGTCGTGGCGGGACTGGCGCCCTTCAGCACGGCTACCACAAGGTCGGCCGCCTTCATTCCAACAGTCACATAACTGTAGCTGCCAGCCAGGATCGCGCCACCCTTGACCGCATCGGATGTGCAGCCGAACACTGGCAGCTTGGCGTCCTTGGCTACCTTTAGAGCGCCTGCCATGCCCGAGATCGTCGTTGTGTCGCAGGGGAACTCGATTGCCTGGACGCGCCCTACGAGCGATTGCGCCGCCTGGGTGGTTTCACCGGCATTGGCGATGCCCGCGGTGACGTGCTTCAAACCCTTGCTTTCAAGGTGCGCGATAGCGCGCGCCGCCAGCGGATCGCCGGCGGGATCACCAACCTTGTAGATGAGGCCGATCGTCTCGATCGTTGGCAGGATGTTCAGCATGCCGTCGATTTCCGATTCGACAGGGAGGGGATCCGAAACTCCGGTCATGTTGCCGCCGGGCTTTTCGAGGGACTGGACAATGCCGGCCTCGACGGGTGTCGACACGCCGACGAAGACCACAGGCACGGTCTTGGTCGCCTGCTGTATGGATTGCGCCGCGGCGGTGCCGATGACCACGATGAGATCGCAACCACCATTGGCAAATTGCTGCGCTATGGTTTGCTGGGTTGCGGCGTCAGCCTCGGGGTTCTGGATATTCTGGACGATCTTTTCGCCGCCCGAAGCCTTCAGGCCGTCGTTCATTCCCTTCAGGATGTCATCGATGACGGGGGCCGACGCATATCTGTTCACACAGACTGTCTTGCCGGAAAGTGCGGCATCCTCGGCCTTCGCAATTCCCGAGCAGGCGAGAGTCAAGCCTGCAACCGTCGACAATGCGATCAGTGGCTTCATGTCAGTTCCCCATGTTTGGCCGCCTTGCCGGCAGCGCTTGTCTGTTCCAATTATGAAACTGAATGCAGTTTCATAATTTGTCAATCCTTGTTGCGAAGGATTTGTTTCGGGCTGTTCCGTTGCTCCGCCCCAACGGGTGGGTACCCGAAGTGGGATGGCTGCTTAACTGCGGATGTCGCCGAAAGGAGACGGGCCGATCTCGGCCCCCGAACCAGCCGCGTTGGTCGCGGTTCATCGACCTTTTTTGCGGGATGACGAGACACTGCGTGGAGGGAAAACTAGTCCTCCTCCTGGTTCTTAGGTTCGCCAGACCATACGAGGGAACACGAAGGAAACGACTTACGAACCCGCCGCTAACGTATTGATTTTCTGTGGAAAACGATGACCTTTCGGGTCCGCCGGATTATTCTACATCAAAATGCTACGCTCAGTTCTCGAGGCTGAATTGAGCGATAGCTCCGCGCTGCACGCGGCGGCGCGAAAGGCGCGAGCCTCCGACCTTGGCAATGCGCCTGGCTGTTCGAAGCTGCAATGCTATCGCAGCGATGTCGCCATGACGCCGCCGTCGACGGTGAGGACGGCCGCGTTGACCTTGTCCATCTGGGCCAGATGCAGGAATGCGTTGGCGATATCGCTTGCCGTTACCTCTACTCCGAGCAGATTGCCGGCCATGTATTCGTGCGGAGTCATCCCGCGCGCGCTGGCGCGCTCAACGATCATCTGATCGGTCATCAGGCCGGAGCGGATACGCCCCGCATTGATGCCATTGGCGCGGATCCCCTCGCGGCCATGGTCGACCGCATATTGCTTCATCAAGGCCAGCGTCGCGGCCTTGGGTATGCCGTACGGACCGAAATCCTTTCCCGGATTGACGGACTGGTTGGAAATGTTGAACAGGATCGCGCCGCCCCGGCCTTGGCGTCGAAAGATCTGTATCGCCGCCTGGCAGGCGTTCTGGTGGCCGAAGAAGTTCAATTCGAAGCTTCGCCGCAACTCCTCCATCGGCAGGTCGCCGATCGCGCCTTGCTGGGCGGAGCCGGCATTGGAGACGAGGATATCGAGGCCGCCCAGATCATCCGCCGCCAGGTCGAGCACGCGCTTCACCGACGCCGCATCCGTCACGTCGCACCGGTATGGCCGGCAGCCATATTCGGCGGCGAGCGAGCCGAGTGCGGCATCGTTGATGTCCAGCGTCGCGACAGCGGCACCCGCCTGGGCAAAGACGCGCGCAATCTCGCGGCCTATTCCACTCGCCGCGCCGGTTACAGCCACGACCTTGCCCTGCATCGGCTTGAGGGCCACGTCGCGTGATGCCTCATCGAGGGTCATCGTCAAGCTGCCTCTGCCGTTTCCAGGTCGCGGAACATGGCATAGGCCTTGTCCGCCTTCTCACCGCGATGAACGATGGCGGCGAGCGCCTTGAGCATGGCGACGGGGTTCGACGACTGGAAGACATTGCGGCCCATGTCCACGCCGGCCGCGCCCTGGTCGATCGCCAGCCACGCCATCTGAAGCGCCTCGCGCTCCGGGAGCTTCTTGCCGCCGGCAATCACGATCGGCACCGGACAGCCGAGCACGATGCGCTCGAAGCCCTCATCGACATAGTAGGATTTCACGAACTGAGCTCCGAGCTCAGCCGCGATGCGCGTTGCCAGGCCGAAATAGCGGGCATCGCGCACCATGTCCTTGCCGACGCCGGTAACCGCCATGGTGGGAATGCCATAGCGTGTGCCGGTGTCGATGAGCTTGACGACGTTGGAAATGGATTTGTGCTCGTATTCGGCACCGACATAGACCTGGGCGGCCATGGCCACGGCGCCGAGGCGGATCGCATCGTCGATATCGACCGCCACCAGTTCGTTGGACAGTTCCGTCAGGATCGAATTGCCGCCCGAGCAACGCAGCACCACGGGCTTGTTGACCTCCGGCTGTATCGTGGCGCGCAAGCCGCCGCGCGTGCACATCAGCACATCGGCGTGTTGGGCAAGCGGCGCGATCGTAAGGTCCATCCGCTCAAGGCCAGTCGTCGGACCCTGGAAATAGCCATGGTCGAAGGCGAGCATGACTGTCCTGCCACTGTCGGGATTGAAGATGCGCGACAGCCTCGCCTTCATGCCCCAGTCGTGATGCGCCGCTCCCTTGAGGTAGAAGCGGCTGGTGTCGGCGGGACGGTCCCGGCCCCAGTCCTTGCCGTCCTTGATGTCGTCGAGATCAGCCATGTCGAAGTCCTTTTCCCGTAACCGGCAGGGTCAAGCCCTGGCCGTGAAGTCCTGCATTGCCTTTAGAATGAGCGAAACCGAGATCGCGCCCGGATCCGGGTAGCCAATGCTGCGCTCGCCAACCGAGCGCGCCTTTCCCGTCGTCGCTATCATTGCCTTGCTGGCTTCGACCCCATCCAGCGCGCCCTGGGTGGCGGCCGCCGTCGCGGCGGCGAGGCCCTTGCCAACGGCGGCGCGCGCGGCGCGCGCGGCCGGGGCAAGCGCGTCGACCATGGTCTTCTGGCCCTCGGTCACGCCGCCGCGCTTCAGCACCGCCGCAAGACCCTCTTCCAGCGCCGCCGCGAACGAGGCGTCGTCGATGACATCGGATGCCGCGAAGGCCTTGGAGCCGGCGCGAAACAGCGTGCCGAACACAGCACCCGCCGCACCGCCGGTATTGGACAGGATAGCGGTGCCGACCGCCTTATAGGCGGCTTCGGCACTTTCGGCGGCGCCGGCGTCGAGCGCCTCGAGCGCGGCCTCGAAGCCGCGGCGCATGCCGACGCCATGGTCGCCATCGCCGATGGTCAAATCGGCCTCGGTCAGCACGTCGGTCTGGTCGATCAGGGATTGCGCGACGGAGCGCATCATCTCGCGCGTAGCCTTGGCATCGAGCGCTTCGATCATCGCCGTTACATCCTTGAATAGCCGAGCGATTCCGCCGGCATGTCGAGATAGTGTTTCAACTCGTCGTCGAGCTTCATCAGCGTCACCGAGAAACCGGCCATTTCCTGCACGGTCAGCCATGTGCCGACATCGGTGCGGTGGACCGAGATGCCTTCGCGCTCCAGGATCGCTCGGATGCGGCGGTTGACGATCAGCATCTCCATCATGGTGGTGGCGCCGAGATTGTTGATCATCAAGGCAACCTCGTCGCCCCTGGCGAACGGCAGATCGGCGAGGATCTTGTCCATGAGCTCGTCGGCGATCGCATCGGCCGATTTCAGCTTCTGGCGTGCGATGCCGGCTTCGCCATGGGCTCCCATGCCGACCTCGATCTCGTCGTCCCCGAGTTCGAAGGTCAGCTTGCCGGTCTCCGGGATCGATCCCGCCGAGACCGCCACGCCCATGCTGCGCACCCAACCCTGTGCCTTGCGCGCGACGCGTTCGACCTCGTCGAGCGTGCCAAGCTCGCTGGCTGCGCCGCCCGCCACCTTGATCATGTAGATGTCGCCCGCGATGCCGCGACGGTCGTGCATCCGTTCCGGCGGCGCGGCCGCGACATCGTCGCAGACGCGCACGGTGCGGACCTCGATGCCGTCGTCCTCCAGCAGTTCCACGGCCATGTCGAAATTCATGTTGTCGCCGGCATAGTTGCCGTAGAGAAACAGGACGCCCTTGCCGCGATGCACCGCCTTGGCCGCGGCCGCGATCACATCGGGCGAGGGCGCGGCAAAGACGTTGCCGCAGGCGGCGCCGTCACCCATGTTCTTGCCGACGAAGCCATGGAAAAGCGGCTCGTGGCCGGAGCCTCCGCCGATGAGCAGCGCCACCTTGCCGTCCGGGATGTCCTTGCGGATCAGCGCCGGCTTGCCGTCGAGCTTGTAGACACGGCCGTCATTGGCAAGCGCCAGGCCCTCGATCATTTCTGGTACGACGCGCTTGACGTCGTTAAGGATTTTCTTCGGATTAGCCACGGTCTTCCTCCTCGGTTTCCGGCCGCCCGTCGGGCACGTGATCCAGGATCATGAAAAGCACAACCCCGGCAAGCAGCACCGGGAAACCGATGACGAAAAGCCTGTGCGTGAAGGGCTGGCAGAGCATGGCGAAGCCGCCAAGGATCAGCACGCTCGCCAGGCGATAAAACCATTTCTTGCTGAACAACGGACCCATCAGCGGGAACCCTCCGCCTGCGAGATGCGGCGTCCGCCGGCTGCGTCGAACAGGAAGCCGCGGCCTTCCGGAATGCGGAATGAACAGGCATCGCCCTGCGTGAAGCGCATCGAGAGCGGAACGACCTTGCGGAATGAACCGCCTGATGTCTCGACCTGGATGGCGCGCTCGAAGCCGCGATTGTCCACGGCATAGATCGTGCCCGTGCTGGCGCCGGCGGCATCGGCGGAGCCGACCTCGATGTCCTCCGGCCAGACACCCAGCAGCACCTTGCCGCTCCCGCCGGCGACCGTGCCGAACTCGCCGATCGGGATGCGCTGCCGCGCACCCTTGACGATGACATGGCCGTCCTCGATGCCGGCCTCGAAGAAGGCCATCGAAGGACTGCCGACCAATCGGCCGACGACGACATTGGCCGGAAGCCGGTATATGTCCTCTATCGTGCCCGCCTGCTGGATGACGCCGCCGTCGATGATGCCGATCCGGTCGGCGATGGCGATGGCGCCATGATAGTCGTGCGTGGCGTAAAGCATCGTCGAGCGATGCTGGCGGTGGATCTGGCGCAGTTCCGCGCGCAAGCCCTCGCGCAATTTGAGATCGAGCGCCGACAGCGGCTCATCGAGCAGGAACATCACCGGGCGGCGTACAAGCGCGCGGGCGATGGCGACACGTTGACGTTCGCCGCCCGACAGCGTGTCCACGTCGCGATCGAGCAGATGAGAAATGCGCAGCAGTTCCGCGGTGCGGCCGACGCGAAGGCTGATTTCGCCTTCGGATTCGCGGAACGCCGGCGAGCGCAACGCAAAGGCAATGTTGTCCTTTACGTCGAGCACCGGCAAAAGGTTGAAGCCCTCGAACACGATGGCGATGTCGCGGCTGCCGGGGTCGGAGTCGGTCACATCGCGCCCGGCAAGGTCGACGCGCCCGGCATCGAGATCGATCAGGCCGGCGGAGGCGAGCAGCGTCGAGCTCTTGCCGGCGCCGGTCGGTCCGAGGAGCGCGAATATCTCGTTGTCATTGACGGTGAGGTCAAGGTTGCGAAGCGCCGTCTTTCCGCGATAGGCCTTCTTCAGTCCCTTCAGTTGGAGCATTGGCTTGGGGGTCATGCCGCGACCTCCGCGTCGACACGCCGGCCGGTGGCGGCATCGAAAAACAGCAGGCCATCCGGATCGAAATGCACGCGCATCACGGAGCCCGATGGCGACCGGCGCTTGTCGACACCCTGGTGGATCGTGTCGCCGATGCGGAACGAGAAGAAGCGTTCGCGGCCGATGGAAAAGACATCGTCCACCGCGATCGCGACGCCGGCGGCCGGATCGTCGGTCAGGTGCACGTTCAGCGGGCGCACGCCGAGCTTCAACGGCCGCTTCGACGATAGAGCCCAGTCGGGAAGCCGGTCGCGCGCGGCGGTCAGCGTGACGTCGCTGTCGCCCAGCCGCAGGCCGCCCTCGACAGGCGCGAGGTCGATGAGGTTCATCGACGGCGAGCCGATGAACTGGCCGGCGAAGATGTCGACCGGTTCGAAGAACATGCGGTCAGGGTTCGAGACCTGGACGATGCGGCTGTTGTTCATGAGCACGATGCGGTCGGCGAGCGACATGGCCTCGCGCTGGTCGTGCGTGACATAGATCGTGGTGACGCCGAGCTGGCGCTGCAGATGCCCGAGCTCCCAGCGCATTTCCTCACGAAACTGCTCGTCGATCGCCGACAGCGGCTCGTCGAGCAGCAGGACGGCCGGATCGCGGATGACGGCACGCGCAAGCGCCACTTTCTGCCTTGCGCCGGGTGGCAGCGCGCCGGGATAGCGGGCAAGCTCGTCGCCGAGCTTGAAGATGTCGGTGACCCAGTCGAGCTTGCGCGCGATCTCGGCCCTCGCGACGCCACGCGCCTTCAGCGGAAAGACGATGTTTTCCTTGATGCTGAGATGCGGGTAGAGCGAAACGAACTGGAACACCATGGCGATGTTGCGCTCGCTGGCGCTCAGATCGTTGACGGCGGCACCGTCGAACAGCACGTCGCCGCTGGTTGCCTTCACCAGGCCCGCGATGCAGCGCAGGGTCGTCGTCTTGCCGCAGCCCGAAGGTCCGAGATAGACGACGAACTCGCCGTTCTTCACGGTCAGGCTGACGTCGTCCACCGCCTTGAAGGCGCCGAACTGGATGCTCAGGTTCCTGAGAGTGATCTCGGCCATCAGTACTTCTCGCCCATCTTGGTCAGGTGCCGGACAAGGATCATCGACAGACCGATAATGATGACCAGAAGAATGACCGCGAGCGCCGACGCTTCCCCGGTGTAGAAATAGCTGAATGCCGTCTTGGCCACCGAGAAGGATACCGTCTCCGTGCTCGACCCCGGGCCGCCGCCTGTCAGCGCGACGAAAAGATCGTACTGCTTGAAGCTGTCGATCAGGCGCAGGATCAGCGCGATGAACAGCACAGGCGCCGACATAGGCAGCGTGATGCGGAAGAAGCGATAGGCGGGGCTGGCGCCGTCCACCTCGGCCGCCTCGTAAATGGTCTCGGGAATGCCGCGGAAGGCGGCGGTCGCCAGAAGCACGATGAAGGGCGTCCACATCCAGGTGTCGGCGGCGGCCGCCGCCCAGAGCGCCGGGCTGGTCTGGCCAAGCCAGTCGACCTTGCTGAAGCCGACCGACGACACCAGGAAATTGATGACGCCCCACTCTGAATTCAGCATGTAGCGCCACAGGAAGCCCACCACGACCGGGGACAGCATCATCGGCATCATCAGCATGGTGAAGATGACGTCGCGGCCGCGGAAATTCTTCTGCATCTGGTAGCCGACGAAAATGCCGATCAGCATCTGCAGCGTGACGCAGATGAACACGAACTTGCCGGTGAATATGAAGCGGTCCCAGAGATCGGGATCCGAAAGCAGGAACTTGTAGTTGTTGAAGCCGACCGGCTTCATCGTGCCTTGGCGCAAGGCCGAGAAATTGAAGAACGAATAATAGATCAGCGAGAAGATCGGATAGGCGACCATGAATATCAGGATCGCCAGCGTCGGCGACAGGAAGCCGAAGATCATCATGCGGCCAGAGGAGCGCTTGCGCAGTTGCGTCTGCCGCGCCGCGTGGGCGGCGGCCTGCTTTTCGGGTGCAAGAGGCGTGTTGGTGGCAGTCATTGGTCTACCTCCTTCCCAGCACGCCGAAGGTCATCCCCATCAGCAGATGTTTGCGGATGAGATAAAGAAGATCAGCACGGGAATGATCAGGACGACGCCGGCAGCGCATATCTGCGTCCACTCGATGCCGGTTGCGCCGGAAGCGGCCGAAATCTTGACGGGCAGGGTCTTGGCCTGGGTGGTCGTGAGAATGGATGCGAAGGCGAATTCGTTCCAGGCGAAAATGAAGCAGAAGCCGGCGGTGGCGGCGATGCCGCCCTTCACCATTGGCAGCACCAGTTTGAGGAATGCGTACATGCGCGTGTAGCCGTTGACGATGGCGATCTGCTCGACCTCCTTCGGCACGCCGTCGAAGAAACCCTTCATGATCCAGGTGGCCAGACCGACATTGGCGAAGATCGAGACGAGGACCAGACCGGTTCGCGTGTCGGCGAGCCCGAGCCGCGCGAACATCAGATGGTAGAAGACGAGAACCGCGACCGGCGGCAGCATGCGGGTCGACAGGACGAAGAACATGAAGTCGCCCTTGCCGATGAAATTGAAGCGCGAGCAGACATAGCCGGCCAGCGTCCCGAAGAAGACGGCGAGCGACGTGCCGGCGACAGAGACGATGATGCTGTTGATCAACGAGTCGAGGACCCCGACCGCCGAAGCGCTGTCCTTGGCCGCACCGATGCCGAAGACCGCCTGGTAGCCGCTGAAGTCCGGCGTGAAGAACAGTTTCGGCGGCATGGTGAAGAAATCCATGCGGCTCTTGAACGAAGACAAAAGCAGCCAGAAGATCGGGCCGACATTGTAGACCGTGTAGATGGCGAGCAATCCCAGCACCAGCCATCTGCCGGCAAGGTCCATCGTCGATGTCTTGGAATGCGTCATGACGACCTGTCTTCGAGCCGGCGCGGTGCGGGCTCTGCTGCATGGGACGGGGATGAGAAAGGGCACGCGGAAGACGCTCCGCGTGCCCTTCGGGTCAAGGCGGTTATTCGACGGGAACGACCGCGTCGACGCCAACCGGCGATATGACCTCGTCCGGCACTTCCGGGGTCTTGTCGCCACGCTTGATCTCGTATCCGGCGCGTTGGAGCGTGCGCTCGTTCTTTTCCGCGGCGTCCGAAAGGGCCTGCTGCACCGTCTTGGCGCCGGTGGCGGCGTTTGAGATCTCCTGTTGCAGCTCGTCGAGCAGCACCGGATATTCAGGCAGGTGCCAATAGTCGTTCAGATATTGCAGCGCGGTGGAGAACTGCCGGTTGTAGGAATTCAAACCCTGCCAATCCGGGCTTTCCAGCACCTGCTTCAGGCCGGTCTGGCAGACGGCGGCATAGCGCTTCTGCTGCTCGGGCTGAAAATACCATTCCATGAACTTGGTCAGCTCGGGCAGTTTCTTGGAGTACTTGTTGATGCCCATGCCCTGGCCGCCGACCGAGAACTGGCGACGGAACTTCTTGTCGCGGCCGATGGCGCCCGGCAGAACCCCAAATGCGATCTTGTCGGCGAATTTGCTGACCTTGGGATCGACATTGGATCCGTTGAAATAGAACCACTGCATCGCCATGGCGACCTGGCCTTGCTGGATCGCCGTGTTGACCTCGTCGAAGCCCCAGTTGGTCGATCCGGGCGGACCATACTTGAACATATCGACATAGGCCTGCACCCCATCCACCGAAGCCGGCGAGTCGAGGTATCCCTTCACTTCCATCGTCTCAGGATTGTAGAGCTCGCCGCCGAACGACCAGAGGAAGGAGTTGGATGCCGTGGTCGCGAAGTCGTAGTCGCGGCCGCCCATCTGGCCCCAGCCATAGAGCCCCTGCTCGGGACGGGTGAAGAACTCGGCTACCTGCTTGGCGTCCTGATAGGTCTGCGGCACCACCAGGTCCCTGCCGTACTTGGCCTTGAAGGCTTCCTTCTCCTTGGGATCCTCGAACAGGTCCTTGCGGTAGGTCAGGCCATAAGCATCCTGGTTGGCCGGCAGGCCGAAGAACTGCCCGGAGCCATCCGGATACTCGCCATAGCGCGAGAGCGAAGCCGCCGGGAAGATGTCGGCCTTCAGGTAGGAAGACTTCTCGAAGATGTCATTGAGCTTGACGGCATGCTGGGCAAACTCGGCAGTGGACTGGCTGTCCCACATTGCGAAGTCGAAGGCATCGCCCTGGATGGCGAATTCGGACGCGATCTTGTCGTGCCATTGCGGGCCATAGGGGACAAGCGCGGGCACGATCCTTACCGATTTGTCCGGATAATCCTTGGCGATGGTCGTCAGCGCGTCGGCGCAAGTGCCTGCGTGCCAGACGAAAGTCAGATCGGTGGCGCGGGCAGAACCCGCGGTTGCAGCGAGCGCGGCTGCAAGCGCTGCGGCTGACGTCAACAGACGCGTGCGCATGGCCATGTTCATGTTCTCCTCCACTTGTCAGTTCAAGGGGGCAATGGTCGGACCCGACCCTCTCCTAACCCCTATCCGGAGCCTATGCATGGGCGTTATAAATATCAATAGAAAAGTTACAAACAGTGCTTTTTGATGTTAAATATGGTTGCGCGGTTTGCACGAAACATTTGCTAACACGCCCATTCTGGAGTCGTGCTGCACTGCAAAAAGCCATTTAAATCCATAATTCTGAGGTACTTCGCGCCGAGATCGCGGAATTCGGATGTTTTCTCGCGGCGCAGTGCAACATCGAAATTTTGATATCTTAACATTTTTCTCTGGCGCGCTTTGTCAATGATGTTAAAACAGGCAAGGGGCAAATCGCCGGAGGGACGAGCAGCTTGGAATCCGAAGAGGCGCAACATTTGTCGAAGGCGGATCATCGCCGTTCGGAAATCATCCGCATCCTGATGGAAAGCGGAACGGCGCAGATCAAGGACCTGGCCGTCCTGCTCGACGTATCGCTGATGACCATCCACCGCGATCTCAACGATCTGCATGACCAGGGGCTGGTGCGGCGTATCCGTGGCGCCGTCTCGGTAGAAAAGTCGATGCTGTTCGAGAGCAGCTACCTCTACCGGGCGCGTCAGCATGTAGAGGAGAAGCGCCGGCTGGCGCGCGCCGCGGCCGCCCATATCGAACCCGGCAACGCCATCGTCTGGGACGACAGTTCGACGACCTTCCATGTCTGCGACTTCATCGAGCAGATGACGCCGATAACCGTCATCACCAATGCACTACCCGTGATGGAGCGGCTGCGCGACAAGCAGGACGTGGAACTGATCGGACTGGGCGGCAAATACCACCGGGTCTACAACGGCTTTTTCGGCATAGCCTGCGAAAGGGCGATCCGCTCCTACCATGTCGATGTGGCGTTGATGTCGACGACCACCATCCAGGGCATGTCGCTCTATACCCAGGACGAACAGGTCGTGCGCTCCAAGCAGGCGATGATGGAGATCGCGCGCAAGAAAATTCTTCTTGTCGACGAGAGCAAATTCCACTTCTCGGCCCTCAACTACGTGGCCGAACTCACGGCATTCGATGTGGTCCTGGTTTCGCAATCGGTTGACCGCGACATCGTGCAGAACATGAAGGAAGCGGGCGTCAGACTGGAACTTGTCTGACCGGGCCGCACCCCAGCCAAAGGAATGAAAGAAATGTCCGAAATCGGTAAGGCACGCCGGCTTGCCCGGTTGCTCAACAAGAAGTCGGGGCGAATGCTCTGTGTTCCGCTCGACCACGGCATGCAGGTCGGACCGATCGCCGGCATCGCGGATCCCGCGCCTTTGATCGACATCGTGGCGGAGGCAGGGGTCGACGCGGTCATCGTCAATCCCGGCATGCTCTTGCGCCATGGCCACCGCCTGGCAGGCGGGCCTGCCGTGATTCTGCGCCTCGACCAGACGACCATGTGGCGCCACGGGACGCCGACAGGGTATCCGGACACGCACAGTCGTCTCGTCGCGACGGTGGAGGAAGCCGTGCAAATGGGTGCCGAAGCGGTGATCACCTACCTGTTCACCTGCAACAACCGCCCGGAGGAGGAAACGAAATCGTTCGAAACCGCGGGTATCGTCGCTTCCGAATGCCGGAAATGGGGTGTCGTGCATGTCATCGAGGCGATGGCGGCAAAGGGCGGCTTCGCGCGCGCCGATGACCCGGCCGTGGTGGCGATGAACTGCCGTATGGCAGGCGAACTCGGTGCCGACATGATCAAGACCGACTGGTGCGAACCAGAGCGTTTCACCGACATTGCCAGGCAATCGCTGGCGCCCATCGCCGTCGCGGGCGGTCCGGCCTTGGCCACCCTGGCGGGTACGCTGCAGTTCGCAAAGGACACGATCAGCGCCGGCGCGACCGGCCTGATGTTCGGACGCAACGTGTTCCAGCAGGCGGATGTCGCGGCAACCCTGGCGAGATTGGCGGACGTGGTTCATGATCGCTCGGAATTCTAGGGCGATCCTTGCGCGATGCCGTTGGGGCCGGGGTAGACGGAGGGCCGGTTTTCGCCGTTGCCTCAATAACAAAATGTTATACGGTGGCCCTGCATCAAGCGTAGGGAGCTGGTTTGGACCTTCGTCAGCTTAGATATTTTTCCCAGGTCGTGGAGAGCGGCTCGTTCTCCAAGGCCGCGACGCAGCTGCACGTGGCGCAGCCGGCGCTGAGCCAGCATGTCCGGCACATGGAAGAGGAGCTTGGCCTCTCCCTTCTGCATCGCGGGCCGCATGGGGTCAGCGCGACGGAAGCCGGCGCGCGGCTCATGGTGCACGCCAAGCGCATTCTTGCCGAATTCGCCGAAATCACCGACAGCGTCAGGGGCGCCGCCATCGCCCCCCGTGGCGAGGTGCGCTTCGGATTGCCGGGCACAGTCAGCGAGCTGCTCGCGGCGCCGCTGATCGAGGCCGCCCGCGAGCGCTTCCCCGAGGTTCGCATCCGCGTCGTGGAGGCGATGAGCGGCTACATTCTGGAATGGCTGAAACGCGGGGAAGTCGACCTTGCGATGATCTATGCGACGTCGGATCCCCGGGGACTCGCGGTACATCATGGACTGTCCGAGGAGATCTGTCTCTTTGCCAGCCCGTCGATGCCCGGGTCGGACGCCTTTCGGGGCTCCTCCGTGGAGCTTCGCGACGTCGCCGGATTGCCGCTTGTCGTCCCGGGCCCCGGGCACGGCCTGCGGGAACTGATCGATGCCGTGGCGACGTCGGTCAAGGCCGTCATCAACCCGGCGATTGAAATCGACTCCTACACCCAGATCAAGAGATTGGTGACGCGCGGAATCGGTTACGGGATCTTGCCGAGGATGGCGATCAACGCGGAGGCCCAGGCCGGACTGTGCCGGGCGTGGAGTTTCAAGAACCCTCCGATTACCCGGAAAGTGTATCTGGCCTACTCGACGGAACGCCCCCTGCAAACCGCTCCCCGCGCCGTCGGGCAGCTATCGTGGGAAATCCTTCGCCAGCTGGTCAAGGACCAGATCTGGAGCGCCGAGCTGTCCGACGAAAATCAGCGCCCCGACCTCTTTGGCTAGCCTGTTCCGGGCGGGCGGCCGACTGTACCGTTTCGCTATACCTCCCATTACAAAACGCTATTTGACGCAGTGGCCCCTTCCGGTGCGATGGTGTCGGAAAAGCAGGACAGGGAGCATGCCATGCCCGGCGCGCTGGAGGGAACGACCGTCATTTCGCTGGAGCAAGCCGTGGCCGCGCCCCTGGCGACGTCGCGGTTGGCCGACGCGGGCGCACGTGTCATCAAGCTCGAACGGCCCGAGGGTGACTTCGCGCGAGGCTATGACGATTACGTTGACGGCCTCTCCAGCTATTTCATCTGGAACAACCGCGGCAAGCAATCCTGCACCGTCGATCTGAAGCGGCCCGACGATCTCGCACTGGTCGAGTCCATGCTCGCCTCAGCCGATGTGTTCGTACAGAACCTTGCGCCTGCCGCGACCGACAGGCTGGGCATCGGCAGCGCTGATCTCAGGAGGCGGTTTCCCAGGTTGATCGTCTGTGACATTGGCGGCTATGCGCCGGGAACGCCCGATCATGATCGCAAAGCCTACGATCTGCTGATCCAGGCTGAAGCGGGTCTGGCGGGAGTGACGGGATCCCCTTCGTCGGGTCCGACCCGCGTCGGCATATCGATATCCGACATCGCCACGGGGCAGGGGGCCTACGCCGCTATCCTCGAAGCGCTGATCGTGCGCGCTCGAACCGGGGAAGGGGCTCACCTTCAGGTTTCGCTATTCGACACGCTCGCCGAATACATGAACGTGCCCTATCTGGCGCAGCATTACGGCGGCAAGGAGCCGCGACGGCTCGGCCTTGCCCACCCCTCCATCGCGCCCTATGGGCTGTTCAAGGTGAGCGACGGCGAAATCCTGATCGCCGTCCAGAATGAGCGCGAATGGGCGGTCTTCTGCGACAGTGTTCTGCGCCAGTCGTCGATCGCGACGGACTCAAGGTTCGAACGCAACGTCCTGCGCATCAAGAACCGCGAGCCGCTGGACGCATGCGTACAGGCGCTGCTGGCGAACTATACCATGGCTACATTATGCGAACTGCTGGACCAGGTGCGCATCGCATATGGGCGTGTCTCAACCATGGCGGATCTGGCGGTGCACCGCAGCGCGACCAAAGTCCCGGTCGAGACATCGGTGGGGCCGGTCGAGCTTTTTGCCCCGCCTGTCACGGTCAACGGCAGGCGGCCGGTGCTTGGCAGGGTGCCAACGCTTGGCGAACATGACCTGGCCTTGCGGCAGGAGTTCGGCACCGCCCGCAGGGTGGATGCCAAACGGATAGGAAATACAGCGCCATGAGCTTGACCCGTAACCTGACCCGCCTGATCCGCGAAAAGCCGGTAACCGAACGCGACCTCGAATGGGCGTCGCTGTTCGTCCTCGATACGCTTGCCTGCGCCCTCGGCGCGCTGCCGACCGAGCCAGCCCGCATGCTCAGGACGGTCGCGCCGCCGACGCAAGCGGACACCGCCCGCAAGGCGTTTTATCTGGGCGGTCTGTCCCATATCCTGGAGATGGACGATCTGCACCGGGATTCGGTGACCCATCCGGGCAGTGTCGTCATTCCCGCGGCCTGGGCGGTGGCTCATGACCTCGATCTTGGCGGCGAAGCGTTTCTCAAGGCAGTTCTCGCGGGATATGAAGCCTGTTGCCGAATAGGCATGTCCGTCGGCAAGAAGCATTACCGGGTCTGGCACAACACCTCGACCTGCGGTCCGTTCGGCGCCGCGTTTGCCGCGGCTGAACTCATCGGCCTCGACGACACCAAGACCGTGTGGGCGCTTGGCAATGCGGGCACGCAGTCGTCAGGGCTCTGGGAATTCCTGGCCGAAGGCGCCATGAGCAAGCATCTCCACACCGCCAGAGCCGCGGAATCAGGCCTTCTCGCGTCATTCCTGGCCAAGGAGGGATTCACCGGCGCGGAGAATATCCTCGAAGGCGAAAAGGGGTTTTACGCCGGCCTCTGTCCGGACCCGATCCCGGAGGCCGTGACAAGCGGACCCGAGCGCCCGTGGCAGCTGATCAACACCTCGATCAAGCCTTGGCCTTGCTGCCGGCATACCCACCCCGCGATCGACGGCGCGATCGCCCTGCATCACGAGATCGCCGGCGAGGCCATCGCACGGGTTCAAGTCGGAACGTATCGTGCCGGCCTCGACGTGTGCGACCGCCCGAGCCCGGAAGATCCATACAGCGCCAAATTCTCGCTGCAGCATACGGTCGCGATAGCCTTGGCGGACGGCCGCGTCGACCAGGCCAGCTTCGATGCGGATGCACGGCAACGGATGGTCGGCGAACGCGGCAAGGTCAAGGTCGAACTCGCGCCCGGGATTGAAGCGGCTTATCCCAGGTCATGGGGAGCCGAGATCGTGGTGGAGACCGCTTCCGGCAGGCGCCTTTCGGCCACGCGCCACGACGCCAAGGGCGATCCCGACAATCCGGTGACGGCCGCCGAACTGTCTGGGAAGGCCCGCGCGCAACTTGTCGAAGGCGGCTGTTCGGAAGGCCGTGCCGACGACCTGATCAGGGCGATCCTTGGCCTGCCCGATAACCGTCCGGTGCGCTCGCTGGGCTTGTTTGAAATAGCTGGCGATGCGCGGGCTCCAGTCCGTGCCGCACGGAGCGCCTGATGTTCAAGGACTTTGACAACGAAGACATCCGCGACGCCGTGCGTCGGCTCTGCGAGCAATTTCCGGGCGAATACTGGCGCAAGCTCGACGCGGACCGCGCCTACCCGGTGGATTTCGTCAACGCGCTGACGGAGGCTGGTTATCTTGCGACCTTGATCCCCGAGGAATATGGCGGGTCCGGCTTGACGCTGTCGGCCGCGGCCGCCGTGCTCGAGGAGATCCAGCGAGCCGGGTGCAACGGTGCCGCATGCCATGCGCAGATGTATGTCATGGGGACAGTCCTGCGGCATGGCAATGCGTCTCAAAAGGAGCGTTATCTTCCGAAGATCGCCTCCGGCGAATTGAGGCTGCAGGCATTCGGCGTCACAGAGCCGACCAGCGGCACGGACACGACTTCGATCCGGACCTTCGCCCGCAAGGAGGGCGATCATTACGTCGTCAACGGCCAGAAGATCTGGACAAGCCGGGCGGAATATTCCGACCTCATGCTCCTGCTCGCGCGGACCACTCCAAAGGACCAGGTGGCCAAACGGACCGACGGCCTTTCAGTGTTCATCCTGGACATGCGGGCAGCGCTTCAAGAGGGGCTGTCGATCCGGCCGATCCGCACGATGATGAACCACTCCACGACCGAGGTCTTTTTCGACAATGTCAAAGTCCCCGCCGAAAACCTGGTCGGAGAAGAAGGCAAGGGCTTCCGCTACATACTGTCCGGGATGAATGCCGAGCGGATCCTGATCGCCGCCGAGTGCGTTGGCGATGCCAAGTGGCTGATCAACAAGGCTTCCACTTACGCCTGCGACCGCAACGTCTTCGGCCGGGCCATAGGCGCCAACCAGGGCATCCAGTTTCCCATCGCCAGGGCCTATGCCAACATGCGCGCGGCCGAACTCATGGTCCGCGAGGCGACGCGGCTCTATGAAGCGGGCCTCGACTGTGGTGCCGAGGCCAACATGGCCAAGATGCTCGCCGCCGATGCCTCGAATGAAGCCGCCAACGCATGTGTCCAGACCCATGGCGGTTTCGGCTTCGCCGAAGAGTATGATGTCGAGCGCAAGTTCCGCGAAACCCGGCTTTACCAGGTCGCGCCGATCTCGACGAACCTCATCCTGTCCTACCTTTCCGAGCATGTGCTCGGAATGCCACGTTCCTATTGACGAGCGGTCAGGTGGACGCGACCGAACAGAAACCATTCGCGGAATGGATTGGCCGGCAGAGCGAGAGCTTCGATGTCGTTTCGGAACGTCTCGTGCGGAGTTTCAAGGCAATTTTCGAACCCAATCTCGCACCTTCGGCGGCACGCCAGGCACCGCTTGGCATCCACTGGTGCCTGTCGCCTGCGATAGCCGGCATGGATCAGCTGGGTGCCGATGGCCATCCGGCCAAGAACCTGTCGCTGCCGCCCGTCCCGCTGCCGCGCCGCATGTGGGCGGGAGGTGAGCTCCGGGTGCTTGATGCCTTCCGGGTCGGTGATGAAGTTCGCCGAGTCTCCACCATCCGCGACATCGTCCGCAAGCAAGGCCGGTCTGGTGAGCTGTGGTTTGTCGCTGTCGGCCACGACTATCACTCAGATCGTGGCCTGGTGCTGAGCGAGCGACAGGATATCGTTTACCGGGAAGCGGCCACGCCGGGGGACGGTGCTCGTCCCAACAATGCACCCGCGGTGCCGACGATAATCCAGCCCGCTGGAAAGGTCTGGTCGCTCGTTCCGTCGCCCACGCTGCTCTTTCGCTACTCGGCCATCACTTTCAATGGCCACCGCATCCACTATGACCTGCCTTACGCGACGAAGGCGGAGGGATATGAAGGGCTGGTGGTCCACGGCCCCCTCCAGGCGACGCTGCTCCTGAATCTCGCGGCGTCCCAACGCGCGGATATCCCCTTGACGTTTCGCTACCGTGGCGTTGCCCCGGCAATCGCGGACCGTGAACTGACCTTCAGGGCCGGCATGGATGGGCAGCGGTTCTGGGCGCAAGGCGGGAATGGCGCCGTGCACATGGAAGCTGATATCGACCAGGGACCGGCCCGATGATCGCGCATATATCAAGTGCGCCTGTCGCGCCCTTGTTTGTGCCGGCCGACCGCCCCGAGCGTTTTGAAAAGGCGGACCGGTCTGGAGCAGACGCGGTCATTATCGATCTCGAGGACGCTGTTGCGCCCGCCGCCAAGGATGGCGCCCGCTCGAACCTTTGCCATGTCCTGAGATTGCAGAACCTCACCTTCGTCCGGGTGAACAGCGAAGACAGCGGCTGGTACCATGCCGACCTTGCCGCCGTCAGGGCACTCGGGCTTCGACGTATATGCCTGCCAAAGGCGGAGTCCGTGGCAACGCTCGACGCGATCATCGAGACCCTTGGTGTGGACGTCGAGATCATGGCGCTGATCGAAACCGCCAGGGGCTTGGAGGCGGCGGCGGCCCTGGCCGCTCACCCTCATGTCGCAAGATTGGCGTTTGGCCCCGCCGACTTCGCCCTGGACCTGGGTACGGCAGCTTCCGATGCGATCAAAGCGCATGCCTTGATGCGGCTGGCCGTGGCAAGCAGAGCCGCCGGGAAGGCCCTGCCGTTGGACGGTCCGTCCTTCGAAGTCGCGGATACCACCAGACTGGCCTCCGAATGCCGGCAAGCCTTGAATCATGGGGCCGGCGGGAAGCTTTGCATACACCCCGCCCAAACATCGGATGTCATCGTGGCCTTTCGGCCAAGCGCCCAGCAACTGGGCTGGGCGCAGCGTGTCGTCGACGCGGCCCAGGATGGCGCGGCGCGCCTTGTCGACGGCAAAATGATCGACGCTCCCATTATCGCCCAGGCGCGGGCGCTTCTTCTGCGGGGCCGTCCGCAATCCGGCAAAGCTGTCTGAACACGGCCGTATCCGCGACACTTCCCGGCAAGATCAAAGACAAGGATCCACGGTCCGATGCGCTGCCGCTGGCCCAGGGCGTCTCATTCGACATCGATTGAGAACGCGGGGTTGGTGATTTAGTCATAGTCGCACGACGTTGCGATGCGGCCTTCGCGGAAATGTTGGGCGGGGTCGCCCGCCCAACATCGATCCGATCACCGCTGGGATCGCAAAGGATCGGGCTTTCCGGCCAGGTTTTGCTGTCAGGGTTCTATGACCACCTTGCCGTAGACCTGCCGGTCGTCCAGCAGTCGCATGGCCTCGCCGGCCTCCTCGAGGGAAAACCGCCGTGGGTGGAGCGCCGGCTTCAGCTTGCCGCCTTTGACAAGGTCGAGCAGCGCCAGCACGTCGTCGCGCGACCAGCCGTTCGAGCCGACAATGTTCAGCTCGAAGGTCCAGATCAGGCGCAGGTCCTCGTGTGGATCGTAGCCGGCCGTGGCACCGCATGTCAGCAGCCGGCCGTCCCGCCGCATGACGCGAAGCGACGGCACCCAGGTGTCGCCGCCGGTGAAGTTGACGACGACATCGATGCCGCCTTCGTCGCGTCCGAAGACCCGCGCCCGGCCGAACTGCCGCCGGCATTCCGCCACCCAGTCTCCCTGCGCATAATTGATGCCGACATCGGCACCCAACGCCTTCAGGCGATCGAGCTTTTCGTCACTCGACGCGCAAGCGATCACCGTCGCGCCGGCCTGTTTGGCAAGCTGCACGCAACACGTGCCGACACCGCCGGACGCACCGAGGATCAGCACCTTCTCGCCCGGCCTGATCTTGCCCCGCGTCATCATCATGCGATAGGCGGTGCCATAGGCCACGGGCAGTGCGGCGGCGTCCGCGAAGCTTACGTCGTCGGCCAGCGGAATGATCATGTGGGCGGGAACCCGGACCAGTTCGGCGAGCCCGCCGTCGAAGGTCTCGCCGAGCAATCCGCCCTTGACGCGGTCGATCGGGTCGACAAGCACGCGCTGCCCCGCGCTCAGGCCCTGGACATTTTCGCCCACGGCCGCGATCTCGCCCGAGACATCGATGCCGAGGATGAGCGGCATGTTTATCTTGATGCCCGGCATGCCCTTGCGGGTGAAGACGTCATGATAGTTGAGCGTGCAGGCGCGCACCCTGACCACCACGTCGTCCGCGCCCGGTGTCGGGTCGCTGTAGGACGGCTCATGGACCATCCGGTCGAGACCACCATGTTCATAGGTTACGACGGCACGCATGCTGATCTCCCTTGTATCGTTTCTTGTCTTGTCTCGAGTGGCGGCGAGCTGACTAGCCCAACGTCCCAAAGCGCTCGCGCATCATCCGCTGCACGACCTTGCGGTCGATCTTGCCCGGCCCATTGAGCGGCAGCTCTTCGGTGAAGACGATCTTGCGCGGATGGGCATAGGCAGGGCCGACCGAGAGGCAGAACTGCTTGAGCTCCTCCTCGGTGATATCGCGACCCTTGGCCTTGACCACCATCGCCACGGGCACTTCGCCCTTGATGCGGTGGGGGACCGGCACCACCGACGCTTCGGCGACGGCAGGATTGCGCAGCAGCATGTTCTCGATCTCGAGCGGATAGACGTTCTCGCCGCCCGAATTGAACATGTCGTCGGTGCGGCCGCGGAAATAGAAGAAGCCGTCGCCGTCCTTGGAAAAGACATCGCCGGTGCTGAGCCAACCGTCCTTCAGCCTTTGCCTGTTGACCTCCGGCAGCTTCCAGTAGCCAGGCGTCACGCCCGGATTGCGCACCAGCAATTCGCCGTAGGACGGGTCTTCATTGCCGGCCGCGTCGACGAGCTTCACTTCGCCCTCCGGCCAGATCACGCCGCAGCTGCCATGGGGGACGGCGCGTCCATCCGTCGGCGTGCCGATCATCACCGGTCCGCCTTCGGTCAGGCCGTAGCTCTCCGAGGCCGCGACACCGAAGGCCGCTTCGACGGCGTCGAGCAGCTCCTTGGGCGTCGGCGCCGAGCCGATCTTCAGGCCCTTCAGCGCCGAGAAATCCAGCGTCTCGATCAGGTCGCGCTCCTGGAGGAGCAGCGTGAACACCGCCGGAACCGCGCCGGCATGGGTGCAGCGGTAGTCCGCCAGGGTCTGGAGGAAGCGGCGCGGCTCGAAATTCGGCAACAGCACCACTGAGGCGCCCCAGCTCAACATCGGCTTGATGGCGCCGGCCATGGCGTTCTTGTGGTAGAGCGGAACCGCCGCCAGCGCCCGATGCTCGGGCAGACCCGGCCAGTATTTCTGCAGGCAGCGAAGCCACCAGACTTGTCCGGCATGGGTCAGCACCACGCCCTTGGGCCGGCCGGTCGAACCCGACGTGTAGGGCTGGAAGGAGGGGTGGTCGTCCGACAGCCGTGCTGGATCGAACCGCGGCTCGGTTGCCGCCAGCGCCGCCTCATAGTCCAGCCAGCCGGGGCGCGACGTCTCGAAGGCGATTTTCACCTTGCATCCGATCAACTCCGCAAGCGGGGCGACGTGCGGATTCGCCGCTTCCTCGACGAGAGCGCCGACGCATTCGGCATCCCGCATGATGTACTCCAGCGTGTCGGCGCCGAGCTTGGTGTTGAGAGGAACCGGAACGATGCCGGCGCGCATGGCGCCGAAGAAGGTTTCGACAAATTCGAAGCGATTGCTGACCGACAGAGCCAGCCGGTCGCCGGGCTTCAGGCCGCTGTCGACCAGAAGACGGGCCGCCCTGTCGAGCCGGTTCTCAAGTTCGCGATAAAGCACCTCGCGTGGCTGGTCGCGCGACAGGTCGATGATGGCAATGTTGTCGGGGTAAAGGCCGGCGGCATCGTGGTTCCAGTAGCCAAGATTGTTCCAGCGCGGATTGTCTGGCGTGATCGGCATGGCAGGCTCGCTTTCGAAAATCGTATGGTCTGGCGCGGTCAGGAGGCTGTGAGAACGACCTCACCCCGGGGTGATTGCAGGACGGCGAGGAATCCCGGTTGGGCAGCGAGCCGTACGGGCACGTCGATGCCCATTTCGCTATAGATCCGCGACAGCGCTTCGGCTTGCGGATGCAGCACGATGAATTCGCGCAGTGTACAGCCGACGGGCGTGCTCGCGGCGGGATGCGGCGATGCCTTCCAGTCGATGGCAAAGGGGATCATCTCGCCGAAAGTGGTATCCTCGATGTAGAGACAGGCCCAGTCGAGCCGCACGCCGTCCGGCCGCGTCCTGCCCATTTCGATCGGGCCCCTGGTGCGGATGCCCGCCCGGCTTGCCGCCGCCGCATAGGCGTCGAGGTTGCTGGTGCGCACGGCAAAGGTGGCAAGCCCGGGGTGGGCGAGGGCGGCGATGCTGCCGCCGCGATTGCCTTCGAGCGATTGCGCCGGATCGGGCGAAATGATTTCCAGATAGGTGGCGCCAAGCGAAAGCAGGCTGTTGCGCGTGCCGAAGCCGGGATGCGAGCCGCCCCGGGCCGGATCGACGCCGGTGAGCGTGCCGATAAGTGCCGCCCCGGCATCGAGATCGGGTGCCGCCCACAGAATATGATCGAGTTCGACGCTCATGTCGGTCCTTCCTGTCAGTCCTTGCGCGACAGCGTCAGATAGACGCCGCGCCCGCTGGCAACGAGCCTGTCTTGTTCATCGAACACCTTGGCTTCGGCGGTCGCCAGCGTACCGCCCAATTTGATGATGGTCGCACGGGCCACGAGGGCGCCGGGCAAAGCGGCGCGATGGTAGTCCACCCGCATATCGACGGTCGGCACGCCTCGGCCGATCTTCGCGGCGACCGCATAGTCGCCGGCAAGATCGATCAGCGCCGCCAGGATGCCGCCATGTGTGTAGCGCACCACCGGATCCGACACGAACTCCTCGCGCCACGGCAGCAGGATTTCCACACCGTCCGCGGACATCGACTTGAGGGTCACCCCAAGCCATCGATGAAATGGCGCGTCGCGAACCATGCCATCCAACGCCTCGAAATCCACTGTGGCGTCAGCCATGAAATCCTCCCAGATAAAGATCGGCGACCTTCGGATCGCGGGCCAGGGCCGGCCCTTCGCCCTCATAGGCATTGCGGCCGAGGTCCAGCACATATCCGCGATGCGACATGGCCAGCGCCCGGGTGGCGTTCTGCTCGACCATGAGGATCGTGACGCCGGACTTGTTGATCGCCGACACCTGTTGGAACATCACGTCGACGAACCGGGGCGCAAGACCGGCTGTCGGCTCATCGAGCAACAGCACCTTCGGCTCTGGCATCAGCGCCCGCGCCATGGCCAACATCTGCCGTTCGCCGCCCGACAGGCTTCCAGCCATCTGCCGACGCCGCTCGCGCAGCCTCGGAAAAAGCTCGTACATGAGTTCCAGCCGCTGTTTCAGCTGGAGGTCGCGACGTGGCTTCAGGCCGATCTCGAGGTTCTCCTCGACAGGCATCGTCTCGAACACGTTTTCGCGCTGCGGGACATATCCCAGACCCTGGCGGACGATCATGCTCGGCGGTAGGCCGGCTATGTCCTTGTCGTCGAGCGCAATCGTCCCGCTCTTTGGCGCCACCAGGCCGACAAGCGCCTTGAGCAGCGTGGATTTGCCGGCGCCGTTGGGGCCGACGACGGTGACGATCTCGTGCTGGCGCACGGTGATGCTGACGCCGTTCAGAATATCAAGCTGAGGCACGTAGCCGGCAACGAGAGAGGCGATGGTGAGCACATTGGGTTTCATGCCGCCGCCTCCGGGGACGGACTGCCGAGATAGGCTTCGACGACACCGGGATCGGCGCGCACCTGCGCCGGCGTGCCGGCCGAGATGACACGGCCCTGAGCCATCACGACGACGCGGTCGGCGCGGCTCATCACGATGTCCATGTCGTGTTCGACGAACAGGAAAGTGGTGCCGCGCTGTTCCCGCAACGCGGCGATGTGGTCGAGAATGGCGCGGCCGAGCGTCGGGTTGACTCCTGCCATGGGCTCGTCGAGCAGCACCATGGACGGTTCGGTCATGAGCGCCCGTGCGATTTCCAGAAGCTTGCGCTGGCCTCCCGAGAGCGCGCCGGCATAGTCCTGTGCCTTGTCGCGCAAACCAAATGTCTCGAGCAAGCCCGCGGCTCGTGCGCGCGAAGTGGCCTCGGCGGCCCTGGCGCGTCCTGGCCCGACAAGCAGCGAGATGAGGTGTTCGCCGGGCTGGCGCGGCGCGGCGAGCAGCATGTTGTCGATGACCGACATGCCGGCGAGGACCCGAGTCAACTGGAAGGTACGCACCATGCCGAGTTGCGCGATCCTGTGGGGCGCCATGCCGCCGATCGATCGTCCGGCGAAGCGGATGGCGCCGGAGTCCAGCCTGGCAAAGCCGCTCAGCAGATCGAACATCGTCGTCTTGCCGGCGCCATTGGGGCCGATCAGCGCCGTGATCGAGCCGCGCTCGACGCTGAAACTCGCGCCATCGACAGCGCGAAGGCCGTCGAAGTCCTTGACGGCGTCGGCCACCTCCAGGATGGTCTCGGTGCTCATGGCCGCACCTTCATCTCGTTGACATTGCCGAGCAGGCCTTGCGGCCGCAGCCGGCTGATCAAGAGCAGAAACAGGCCCACGATGACGAAGCGTAACGAGGCCTGCTGGCCGGCCGAGAGCGATGTCTCGATCAGCCTGGTGCCTTCCAGGAGTATCCAGAACAGCACGCTGCCGAGCGCCACGCCGCCATAGCTGGCGAAGCCGCCCAGCACCAGCAGCGCATAACCGAAGAAGGTGAATGTCGGATCGAAGACGGTTGGGTAGAGATAGGTGACGTTGAGCGCGACGAAGAAGCCGGCGACCGCCGCCAGCGCTGCCGCCAAGGCGAGCGACTGGAGCTTGTAGGCGAACACGTCCTTGCCAAGCGCGGCGGTGGCATCCTCGTCCTCGCGGATGCCGCGCAGCACACGGCCCCACGGGGTTGCCTGCAAGGCCCTGAGCATCAGAAGAAGCACGATGAAGACCAGCCACACCACGATGAACAGCGGCAGTTGCGTGTAGCTGCCGAGCCCGATCGTGGCGAGCCATGGGAGCATCCAGTCCGACACGGCGCGCCATTCGGCGTCGAAGCCGAGAACACCCTGGTTGCCGCCTGAGAAAGCCGCGTTCTGCAAGGTGTATCTGACGATCTCGGCGAAGGCGATGGTGGCAATGGCGAAGTGGTCCGAACGCAGGCGCAGCGACGCGATGCCGACGAACAGGCCTGCCAGCACGGCCAGCACAATGCCCGCCGGCAGCGCCAGCCAAAGCGACCAGCCGCGATCGACGACCAGAATGCCGACCGTATAGGCGCCAATCGCCATGAAGCCGGCCTGGCCGAAATTCAACAGGCCGGTGAAGCCCGCATTGAGCTGCAGGCCGAGCGTGAATATGCCGTATATGCCTGCAAGGACGCCGACATTGATCCAGAAATCGATGCTCATGAGCGGCGCTTTGCCCGGCCGAATATGCCTTGCGGCATGAACATCAGCATCAGGATGAGCAGTGCGAAGCCCACCGCGGGTTTCCATCGCGCGTTGAACAGCAAGGTCGACCATTCCTGCGAGAGGCCGATCACCAGCCCGCCGACAAGTGCGCCGTAAGGGTTGCCGACGCCGCCCAGGACGGTGGCGGCGAACAGGCTGAGCAGCAGCGTTATGCCGAAATTCGGATTGAAGCTGCCGATGGCGGTTGCGTAAAGAATGCCCGACAGCGCCGCCAGGAAACCGGCGGCGATCCAGGTGACGTTGATGATGTGCTGCGTGTCGATGCCGGACACCTCCGCCAGGGCGCGATTGTCGGCGAAGGCCCGCATCTCCTTGCCGATGCTGGTGAAGCGCAGCGCCAGTCCGACGATTATCATCGCCGTGAGGCCGACGACCAAGGCCAGTGCCTGCAATGTGCCGAGCCGAAGCGGCCCGATGGCGATCGAGGAGACGACATTGGCGCCAAGTGTCCTGACCTGGCTGCCGGCGAAAAATTGCACGGAAAAACGCAGCACCAGGCCAAGCCCGATGGCCGACAGGAAAAGCTGCAGGCTGCCGGCCTTCGCCTGGCGCAGCGGTTGCCAGATGATCTTCTCGGTGAGGAGCGCCAGCGCCGCCGTCGCCATCATCGCCGCCAGCATGGCCAGCGGCAAGGGCAGGCCGAGCCAGGCGAACAGGATCGTGAAATAGGCGCCGGTGACCAGCAGGTCGCCATGCGCGAAGTTGACCAGCTTGAGCACGCCGAGCACGAGCGTCAGGCCGATCGCGCCAAGGCCGGTGTAGCTCCCCGCGACGAAACCGTTGATCGTGGCCTGCAATGCCGGCACCGGCCCGAAGGCGACAGCCAGCGCGCATAACAAAACGACCAGCACGGCCAGCAGCAGGGCTGGCCGTGGCAGAGCCGAAAGAGGGGATGAAAGGGTGGAAGCCTTGGCTTGCGCCCTTTCGGTTTGGGCAGTGGTAATCACGAACGCTACTTCACATCCACCTGTTCGATCTTGACCTGCTTGCCGCCCTGATACTGGAAGACGTCGTACAGGCTGGACGATGGATCACCATTGTCCTTGAAGCGGAAAGCGCCGGAAACGCCGACATAGTCGATCGGCTTGCCGGCGGCGGCGGTCTTCACCGCATCGGCCAGGGTTTCGATGGTGAACTGCGGCGCACCGTCCTTGGTCACCGAGCGAATCTTGTCGCGAATGGCGCCGGGCTCGGTCGAGCCGGCCTCAACCGCGGACAGGAAGCACAGGATGGCCGCGTCGAAGCTGTTGGCGGTATAGGACGCATTGGCGACGCCGCCGGCTTCGTCCCAAAGCTTGTTGAATGCCTTGAACGCGTCGGTTCCGGTCGGTGATCCGCCGGCAACGCCATAGGCGCCTTCCAGCGCTTCAGGCGGGATATTGTCGGGAACCTTGGCAAAGGACAGCGCGTCGGCAACGAAGACCTTTTTCGCGTCGAACTTCCCGGTTCGCACCAGCGCGGCGCCAAGCTTCGCGTAGGTTTCCGGATAATCGATCACGACATAGGCGTCCGGATTGCCGGCCACGGCCTGACCGGCCTCGGAATCGAAGCTTTCCTGCTGCGGGTCGAAGGAAATCGTGGTCGATATGGTACCGCCCTCAGCCTGCCAATCCTGCGTGAAGCTCTTTGACAGCGCATCCCCATAGGGTTCGTTGCGGAAGATGATCGCGACGGCCTTGCCTTTGCCGACATGATTTTCGATAGCCTTGACCAGCGCCTTCGACTGCAGATCGTCGGCCGGCACGGGGCGGTAGATCGTGCCATCGTCCTTGACCGTGCGCAACCGCGTGCTCGACGCAAGCGGCCACAGCGTGATCTTGCGCTGCATGGTGATGCCGTTGAGCACGGAGATGGATTCCGGTGTTGTCGATGGGCCCATGATGCAAGAGGCGCCCTTGTCGACCAGCGTACGCGTTGCCGAAAGGGCGGCCTGAGGATCGCCCTGCGAATCCGCGGAGACGATGCTGACGGTGATCGCCGCGCCGGCGTCCTTGGCCGCCTGGTTGGCGACCTTGGCCGACAGGTTGATCGCCTTTTCGGCCGGCGGCCCGAGTTCCGAAAGGGGACCCGTCGATTCGAGCAATGCTCCGATCTTCAGATCAAGCGGTTCTGCATAGGCCCCCGGTGCCGAAGCCAGGATCGCGAGCGCTGAAACTGCCGCCCAAGCCGCGAGCCGTCCGATTTTGCACGACATTTCCATCTCCATGACATTTGAAAACAAGCGATTGACAGGCACTACTGATCGTTCAGTAATGAAGCGTATCAAAGGCTTTTGAGTCAAGCGATTGGAATTCCCTTTTTTTGCAATATGAAGGACGTTTGTTGCGCGGCGGCGGCGAGGGGGGAACATGGGAAAGCTCGAAATGTCTTCGGCATGGTCGTCAGCGGTGACGATCACCTCCGCCGCGCCGGACAGTGTGGTAGGGCGCCTGACGGTCCCAGGCGCCCGTTCGGCGGGCTCGCCGCTGGGTCTGCTTACGGATTTCGCGGGCCAGCTCGCGTCCGCTGGCGCCGCCTCGGCACTTGGCCCGACGCGCAAGGCGCAAGAGATCGAATGCCGGACAAGTCTGTTTTCCCACCATGTCGAAGGCCGGTTGAAAGGCGAGGCGACCTTGCTCTTCAGCGATGGCTCGACAATGAACTGGCAGATCCTGGTCCATGACGAGGAAGGCAAGACGGTTTGCGCCGTCAGCATGACCCATCTGGTCGTGCAGGCCGAGCCGACAGGCATCGGCGAGCCGGCCGGACCCTTGTCGAATTCCGGCGAGCCTGTGTCCGATGACGCGTCGTCCCCCGACGAAGCGATGAGCCCGGCCGACAAGAGACGCGCCCAGATTGCCGCCGCCGCCGCCGCCGTCATTGCCCGCAAGGGCTTTGGCAATGCCACCATGCGCGAAATCGCGGACACGGCTGGCATGCATGTGCCGACGATGTACCAATATGTCGCCAGCAAGGATGAAATGCTCGAACTGGTCTATATCTGGACCATGGCGCGGGTGCGCACCGACGTGGACCTTGCCACCGTCAATTGCAGCACGGCCACCGAAAAGCTTCGCGCCACCATCACGGCGATCATAGACAAGGGCGACCGCTTCGGCAGGGATGTCGGCGTGCTCAACCGCGAACTCAAGTCCCTGTCACCGGCCGCCAGGATTCGCGTCCTGGCGGAATATCGCAAGCTGCTGCTGCAGATCGCGCAACTCGTCAGCGACGGAATAGCTGCGGGAGAGTTCCGTGCTGTCGAACCCGAGATCGCCGCCAATTTTGTCGATGCGGTTTGCGATATCTGGGCATTGCGACCCTTCGCGGTCAGACAGTTCGGCCAGGCGGCCTTTCACGACGAGGTCGCGGAACTCATTTTGCGCGGATTGAGGAACTGACGTTTCGAAGGGTCTCGTCTCGATGATCCTGAGCCTCCTGCATGGCCCAAGGCGGGAGATGCGAGGTCAGTGGTATCGTGCGGACCAGCGAAGCCACTATAAGGCGCGCACGATGCCAGCCGGCCTAAAAGGGTGACCGGCCGTCGGTCTATTGTGCATCATCCGGGCCTCTTGAGCGCCAGCAAACAGAAAACAAATCCCTGATCCCGCCTGCCGGCGACCGTTCATTTCCTTTCGTTGTACAATAATGTCTATAAAAATAATCAACATTAACACCTAACGCTATGGTTCTCGAGGCCGTGCGCGGGTGGCTACGCAACGAACAAGACAAGAAGCTCACCGCAAGCTCTCAACCGGTCTCACAGGCAATCGTGACGCAATCCCATCCATCTCTCAGCATACCCGGCCGTCTGATCGATGTCGGCTGGCTAGCCACGCGCCTTGGCACGCCTGGTCTGGTGGTGCTTGACGCAACCGTACCCTATGGACCTGGGGGGCCTGACGGCGCGCTTGGGCGCAGCCACTGGCAGGAGGCGCATATTCCCGGGTCGCGTTACGCGGACTTGCAGCGATCGCTTTCGGACGCCGCCGCACCGTTCTCCTTCGCCTTTCCGCCTGCCGAAAAGCTCGCGGCTTCGTTGCAGGCGCTCGGCGTCCATGACGGAGCGGCGGTGGTCATTTACGACGACTTCCTCAATATGTGGGCGACGCGCATCTGGTGGATGTTGCGCGCCATCGGCTTCACCAATGCCGCGGTGCTCGATGGCGGCTGGAAGGCGTGGGTCGCGGCGGGGAAGCCGACCGAGTCGGGCACGGGTGCGGCGACGCCCGCGGCCAAGCCGCTGTCGGTGCGTCCGCTTCCATCCTTCACGGACATTACGACGGTGCAGGCGCATGTCGCCGGTCAGCGCCAGGGCGAAGCACTGGTCTGCGCGCTGCCTGAAGGCTATTTCACCGGCGCCGACAAGGTCGGGGGCCGTGGCGGTCACATACCGGGCAGCATCAACATTCCCGCCGGGTCGCTACTGGATGCCGAGGGCAGGTTCCTGTCGCCCGAACAACTGCGTACCCGTCTTGCTCCTGTCGACGGGGCATCTTCCGTCACCCTCTATTGCGGCGGCGGCATTTCGGCGACCGTCGTTGCCTTCGCGCTCGGGCTGACAGGTCGCGAGGACGTCAAGGTCTACGACGGTTCGCTGGAGGAGTGGAATGCCGATCCCTCCCGGCCCCTGGCGACCACGGGCTGACGGCCATGCAAAAGCTGATCCGCCTCAACGGCTTCAAGCAGTCGACCGTCAGCCATGCGGCAGTGGGCGCATGGCGGCATCCCGACAACCAGTCGCACCGTTATCGCGAGCTCGACTACTGGATCGAGACGGCCAGGACCCTGGAAGAGGGGCTGTTCGACGGCCTGTTCGTGGCCGACGTGCTCGGCGTGCTCGATACACATGGCGGCAGCATGGCCGGCACACTCAAGCAGGGCGTGCAGACACCTTCCACCGATCCACTGCTTGTCGTCTCCGCCATGGCCGCCGCGACCAGGCATCTGGGCTTCGCCATCACCGTCTCGACGACCTACGAACAGCCCTATGCGCTCGCCCGCAAGCTGACGACGCTCGATCACCTGACCGGCGGCCGCATTGGCTGGAACATCGTTACTTCGGCACTGGAAAGTGCTGCCCGCAATCTCGGCCATGACACGCAGGTGCCGCATGACGAGCGCTATGCGATCGCCGACGAGTTCCTGGAGGTCGTCTACAAGCTTTGGGAAGGCAGCTGGGAGGATGACGCGGTCGTCATGGACAGGGCCGCGGGCATTTTCGCCGATCCGGCCAAGGTCCATCCGATCCGTCACAAGGGGCGCTACTTCAGCGTGCCGGACGCTTTCGTTGCCGAGCCGTCGCCGCAGCGCACGCCGGTGCTTTTCCAGGCCGGTGTTTCCGGGGTGGGCCGCGAGTTCGCCGCCCGCCACGCCGAGGGCATCTTCATCGCGATCCACCGTCCCGACCTCGCGCGCAAGATCGTCGACGATGTCCGTGCCCGCGCCGAACGGCTGGGACGCGATCCGCAAAGCCTGAAATTCTTTGCCATGGCGACGGTCGTGACTGGCGCCGACGATGCGGCGGCACAGGCGACGCATGAAGCCTATCGCGAGGTGATCAGCACGGAAGGGCATCTGGCGCGGCTGAGCGCCATTCTTCAGCTCGACCTTTCCAGGCTCGATCCCGACGCGCCCCTCGAATATGTCGAGACGCAAGGCATCCGCAGCGTGCTGGAGATCTACACCAGGCTTGATCCGACCCGCCGCTGGACGCCGCGCGCGATCGGCGAGTTCCTGGGCATTGCCGGCGGCGGTGCCGAGATTGTCGGTGGCCCGGTTCGGGCCGCCGACCAACTCGAAAGCTGGTTCGACGAGGCCGGGATCGACGGCTTCAACATCACCGATCCGATGCCGCTTCGCAGCTATCGCGATTTCAACGCCTTTGTCTTGCCGGAACTTCGCCGGCGAGGGCGTGTGCGTGAGCACTATGACGGCACGACCTACCGCGAGAGCTTCTACGGCGCCGGGCACAAACGGGCGCCCGACGACCACCCGGCAAGCGCCTATCGGGATCTTGCCGCATCCCCCAATCACCTCTGGAGAACGGCATGACCGACATCGTTCAACCCAACAGCCTGTCCGGCGCCACTCCCATATTCGAAGGTGAGGTCGGCGCGAATTTCTCGCTGGTTCCCGCGTCCGACCGCTTCGTGCCGATCATACTGGACGCGGTCGCCGGGCTGAGCGAAATCGAGGGGCTGACGGTCTCCACCGACAGCATATCGAGCCATCTCGCCGGCACACCCGACATCGTGTTCGGTGCGCTGACGACGACGTTCGTGCGTGCCGCCGCAAGCGGTGCGCATGTCGTCCAGACGGTGCTGGCCTCGCGCGGCTGCCCCGGCTGGGAGGGGACATTCGTGCCGGTTTCCAGCGCCGAGGCAAGCACCGGCGCGGTATCCGCCGCCGTGGCCCGGTTCGGAAATCCCGCCGCTTCGGGAATACAGGTTGCCGCGCAGTTCGCGTTGCTGCCTCTCGCCGCATCGGACTACATCGAGACGATCGCCCAGACACTCGTCTTTCTCAAAGCCGTCGGTCTGCGGACCACCTCCAAGGATTTCGGCACGCGTGTCGACGGCGACGCCGCGCATGTGCTGGCGGCGTTCTCGACCATACTGACGCATTTTGGCAATCCGGCCGGACACGTCGTGCTGCAGGCGACCCTGGTCGCGAACAGCCCCTCCGGGGAAGCCTTCAAGTGACCACGGCAAAGCTGGCGCGACGACCGGACGAAGCCTACGAGCTGCCCGCGGGGCGACCGGCCCATGGGCAGGACGCGCGCAAGGTCGTCACGCCCGTCGGTTCATCGCCTGTCGCGACGGTCGTCGCGCAGCCGAGCGACCTTGGAAAACGCCTCGGCAACGCGATCGGCGCGGCCTGGCCGGCAACGCTCCTCGTCGCGGCGATCATCCTCGCCTGGGAACTCTATGCCCGCTATTCCGGCATCAAGGCGACGACGCTGCCGGCGCCGTCGCGCGTCGTGGAGCAGATCGTCGTCAACCGCCAGGCGCTGATCGACAACGCGCTTCCCACGATCGCCGCGACCTTGAGCGGCTTTGCGCTTTCGGTGGCGTCCGCCTTCCTGTCTTCCGTCCTGGTCGACTTCGTGCGGCCGCTGCGCCGTGCGCTGTTTCCGGTGTTCATCATCAGCCAGACCTTGCCGCTGGTCGCGATCGCACCGCTGGTCGTGCTGTGGTTCGGCTTCGGCCTCCTGCCGAAGATATTGCTGGTGGCCCTCGTCACCTTCTTCCCCATGATGGTGGCGCTGGTCCAGGGGTATGACTCGACCGACAAGGACATGGAGTGGCTGCTGCGTTCCATGGGGGCCACGCGTCTCCAGGTTTTCCTCAAGGCGCGTCTGCCTTCGGCCATTCCCTTCTTCTTCACCGGCCTGCGCATTTCGATCACCTATGCCGTGGTGGGCGCGATCTTCGCCGAATATTCCGGGGCGGCGAAGGGGCTTGGCATCTACATGCTCAGCGCCAAGAACAATTTTCGGCCCGACCTCGTACTGGCGGCCGTGTTCTGCAGCGCTCTCGTGACGCTCGTGCTCTTCGGCTGCACCGTCTTGATCGAGCGCCTGTCCATGCCCTGGGAGCAGGCGCGCAAGGACGGTGGCAAATGACCGCGTCCAGGCTCTCGCTGCGCCATGTCGCCAAACGCTTCGGCGCGCTCGATGTGCTGGGCGACATCAATCTCGATGTCGCCGCCGGCGAATTCGTGTCCATCCTCGGTCCGTCCGGGGCGGGTAAGTCGACCCTGTTCCAGATCCTGACCGGCGCCACCATGCCGGAGGCGGGCAGCATCGCTTTCGACGGGAGCGAATTGACGGATCCCGCCGGCAAGTTCGCCTTCATGCCGCAACGCGACGCCCTGATGCCGTGGCGGCGCGTGCTCGACAATGCCGTGCTCGGCCTTGAAGTGCAGGGCGTGCCGCGCCGCGAGGCACGCCGGCGCGTCGCTCCGCTGTTCGAGCAGTTCGGCCTGGCCGGCTTCGAGCAGCATTATCCCAGCCAGCTGTCAGGCGGCATGCGCCAGCGGGTCGCGCTGTTGCGGACCGTCGTCCAGGACCGGCAGATGTTGCTGCTCGACGAGCCGTTCGGCGCGCTGGATGCGCTGACGCGCACCTCCATGCAGCAGTGGCTCGAGCGCATGTGGGAACGCCATCGCTGGACCGCGCTGCTCATCACCCACGATGTGCGGGAGGCGGTTTTTCTGTCCGACAGGATCTATGTGCTCTCGGCACGCCCCGCCCGTGTGGTCCGCGAGATCGCCGTGCCGCTCGGCCGTCCGCGCACCGTGCATGATCTTTCCGCCCCCGAGGCGACAAGGATCGAAGCCGAGCTTCTCGATGCGCTGCTCGGCAGCGCTTCGTCCGAACTTGCCTGATATCGAACCAAAGGAGACTGAATTGATCGACCTCGACCGCCGCAAGGCAATCAAGCTCGCCGCCAGCATGTTGGCCGGCGCGATGATCTTCGCATCCCCCGTCTATGCGCAGGAGGCGAAGAAGGTGACCGTTGCCCTCGACTGGACACCGAACACCAACCACATCGGCCTCTACGTGGCGCGCGAAAAGGGTTTCTACAAGGAGGCCGGTCTCGACGTCGAGATCCTGCCTTATTCCGACACCGCCGCCGGCACCCTGGTCAGCAATCACCAGGCCGATTTCGGCGTTGCCGGCGTGGGCTTCTACACCCAGCACGCGGCCGGCGCCGACCTCAAGGCGGTTTACGCTGTTGTCCAGCATGAGACCGGGCGCGTCGTCTTCAACGCCGACCGCGCGGACATCAAGTCGCCCAAGGACCTGGACGGCAAGACCTATGGCGGATTCGGCAGCGCCTGGGAGAATGCGCTGATAGGCAGCATCATCAAAGCCGACGGCGGCAAGGGCGACATCAAGACCGTCACGCTGGGAACGTCGGCCTATGAGGCTCTCGCCAATGGCTCGGTGGATTTCACGCTCGAGGTCGTGACATGGGAAGGCGTTCAGGCCGAGTTGCTCGGACAGAAGCTGACGACCTTCAAATACAGCGACTATGGGGTTCCCGAGCAGCATACCACGCTTCTGGTTTCGAGCGATGCCTACCTCAAGCAATCGCCGGACGCGGCCAAGGCCTTTCTCGCCGCAACGCAGAAGGGGTACGCCTATGCCGTTGATCACCCAGATGAAGCCGCCGACCTTCTGATCGCCGCCAATCCGGACGCCCTCACCAACAAGGACCTTGTCCATGCCTCGGTGAAGTCGCTGGTGGAGGGACATTATCTGCGCGGCGAGAACGGTGCGGTCGGCACCATCGATCCGGCCAAGAACGCCGCCATCGGCGACTATCTCTTCGCCAACGGCATCCTCAAGGACGGCAATGGCGCGGCGCTGACTGAAAAGCCTGATTTCGCGGGCTACATCTCCAACGACTACCTGCCGAAGAACTGACGACACATGTCCGCCATACCGCGCTTCCTTCGGCTGAACGCCGTCGTCTACGGCCTCGGAAACCACGAGGCCGCCTGGCGCATGCCGGAAAGCGATCCCTTCGCGACCACATCCTTGGCGCATTGGGTAAGGCTGGCGCAACTGGCGGAAGCGGCCGGCTTCGAATCCCTGTTTCTCGGCGACGTGCTGGCCCTTCTGCAGGGCGCCGAGAAACACCTCTCCGATACGATGGATCCGCTCGTCATCCTGTCGGCCCTTGCCGCCGTGACCAGCCGCATCGGCCTGATCGGCACGCTCTCGACCTCGTTCGAGCCGGCGTTCCACATAGCGCGCCGCTTCGCCTCTCTCGATCATATCACCGGCGGACGCGCCGGCTGGAACATCGTCACCTCATCCAATCGCCTCGAGGCGAGCAATTTCGGCACCGACCGACTGCCGGACCATGCCGAACGCTATGCAAAGGCAAGGGATGTCGTCGATGCCGCCATGGCCCTGTGGGACAGCTGGGATGCCGACGCCCGCATCGGAGACAAGCAGGCGGGGCTCTATTTCGATCCCGCCAAGGTTCGTGCCGTCAATCACAGCGGACCGTTCGTGCGCACGGCCGGGCCGCTCAACACGCCGCGCAGCCCGCAAGGGCGGCCACTCCTGGTCCAGGCAGGCTCATCCGAGGACGGCCGGGACCTCGCGGCTTCGCGTGCCGACCTGGTCTTCACCGCGCAGCTTTCCCTCGACGATGCCCGGGCTTTCTATCGGGATATCAAGACACGCGCCGAACGTGCGGGCCGCGATCCCGACACGGTCCTGGTCATGCCCGGCATCATGCCGGTGGTTGCCGAGACGCGCGCCGCCGCGCAGGCCCGCCTCGACGCCATCGACGGCGTCATCGTGCGCGAGCACGCGCTTGAACAGCTTTCGGAGTATCTGCAGACCGATGCCCGGAGCTTCGACCTCGATGCACCGCTGCCGGCAAGCGTCGGTGATGAAGGCCGCTCGCAGGCCAACAAGAGCCGTTTCGCCCTCATCGTCACGCTGGCGCGCCGGGAAGGATTGACGGTACGTCAACTCCTGCAGCGCGTCGGCGGCGGGCGAGGGCATTTCTTGCAGGCGGGGACAGCGGCCGAGATCGCAGACACGATGCAGGAATGGTTCGAGACTGGCGCGGCTGACGGCTTCAGCGTGATGTGTCCCGTGCTGCCCGCGGATCTGGAAACCTTCAGCGCCGGTGTCGTCCCGGAGCTCGGGCGACGCGGGCTTCTGGGAACCTACGCGCCAGGATCCACCTTGCGCCAGCGCATCGGACTGCCAAGCGAGTTCGATCGGCGTGGCCATCGAGACGCGCATGAGGCGAAAGGAACCGGCTGACCGAGCCGTCGTCCACAAGGGGGCGGACCAGGCTTTTGCACGATATGGGCGGCGCCTATTTCGCTTCGGGCAGTTCCAGCACCGGTTCGGTCTCGTCCATCATCTGCTTGACGGCATCCGCCGACCTGCGCATCCCCGCTTCGTCGATGGCCCAGCCGGCGAAGCGTTCCAGCAGGGTGGCGAACGTCACCAGTTCCTGCTCGTCCCATTGCGCCAGTGCACCGGCGAAGATCCGCAATTTGGTCTGGCGCACAGCCGTCACCAGGCGCTCGCTCTTGGCGGTGAGTTTCAGGCAAATGCGCCGGGCATCGAGTTGCGATGCGACGCGGAAGGCGTAACCGCGTTCGACGAGATCGGCGGAGATGCGGCTGGCGCGGGAGGGGTCGATCCCCATGCGTTCGGCGATGATGCCGACCGTCACCTCGTCCTGCGGCGTGTCGCCGACGATCGCACTGAGCGCTAGTATCGCATCGAGATGGCTCACTTCCAGCGAGGGATCGATGCGCTCCAGGATCAAACGACCGAATTCCCGGCGCTGGACCGAGCGGCGCACCTTGTTCATCACAGCATCGATGGCGGCGACGGCCTCGGCCGCCGCTTCCGACAGGCCACTGCCGCGCGCCAGATCCGCCAGATCCTGATCGCCATGCGTCTGGCACGGTGTTGAAAATCGGTCAGGCTTGCCCAACCCGGTATCGTTGCTGCTCATATCACAGCGCGCTAACAAAAATACATGTCAATGTCAATTACATGCTGACAGCATATATCTGATATTGACATATATCTGCCGTGGGCACATAAACCGCGCCCAGCCTGCGGAGACACCGATGACACTCGACTCGACCCTTCCGGATGCGGCGCCCGTAGAGGAGGCCAGGCCCGACCTTGCGACGCTGATCGTCTATTTCGGTGCGCTGATCGCCATGTTCATGGCCACCATCGACATGCAGATCGTGGTCACCGCCTTGCCCACCATCGCCGGAGAACTGGGCAATTTGCATCTGTTCGGCTGGGTCGGCGCCGCCTACCTGCTGTCGACGGCCGCGGTCGCGCCCTTCTACGGCAAGCTCGGCGACATGTATGGCCGCAAGAACGTCGTGTTGACGGCGATCACCTTGTTCCTGCTGGGTTCGCTGGTCTGCGGCATGGCATGGTCGATGGAGAGCCTGATCGCCGCGCGCGTCCTGCAGGGCCTCGGCGGCGGCGGCTTGATGGTTTCGGCTTTCGCCATGATCGGCGAATTGTTCGGGCCGCGCGACCGCGCCAAATATCAAGGCTACAGCTCGGCGGTGTTCGCCCTGTCCTCGGTCCTCGGTCCGTTGGCCGGCGGCTATATCACCAGCCTGTTCGGCTGGCGCTGGGTGTTCCTGGTCAACCTGCCGATCGGCATCGTCGTGCTGGCGGTGCTGGCGTTCGCCATGCGCAGCCGGTTCAACGAGAAGAGGCACCGCATCGACTATCTGGGCGGCTTGCTGCTGGCCGTCGGCACCACGGCAATCGTCTATTGGGGCTACCATGTCCTCGACCCCGCTGGCCCGGATCTGCTTACCTTCGTGCTGCCGGCCCTCGCATTGGCGGCAATCGCCTCGTTCATCATGGTCGAGCGGCGGGCCGAGGAGCCGATCGTGCCCTTGCGGCTGTTCGGCATCTCGACGGTCCGCATCGTCTCGGGCGTGTCGGTGGTCGCCGGATCGGTGACGCTCGGCATGTTCTTCTATTTCGCGCTCTACATGCAGACGCTGACCGGACTGAGCCCGGCCGAAGTCGGCTTCCTGTTCCTGCCGGCTTCCCTGACCTCGATGGTCATCTCGATCGTGGCCGGACGGGTGATTGCCGCGACCGGCCGCTACAAATGGATGCCTGTGGTGGCGATGGGTATTGGCGGGCTGCTGATGATAGGTTTTGTCTTCATCAATTCGCACACGCCGATCTGGGTTCTGGCGGTGATGATGGGCCTGTTCGGCATCAGCATGGGCCTGCAGTTCCAGGTGCTGATCGTTGCCATCCAGGCCGCGGCGCCGCTGCAGGATATCGGCGCGGTGACGTCGCTGATCACCCAGGCGCGGACGATCGGGGCGTCCTTGGGACTGGCGCTGAACGGCGCGGTGATGACCTGGGCCCTGAACCGGCAGACTTCGGAGCTTCCGGCCGATGCCGCCGCCCTGCTGCCGGACGGCTTGACCGGGCTGAACCCGCATCTGGCCTCGAGCCTGCCGGCCGCGATCCGCGATGTGGTGCTCGGCCACTATTCGAGTGGCTTCAACGTGATGTTCCTCTGGGTGGCGGCGCTCTACTTCGTCGCCATGGCCCTTACGCTTCTGCTCGAGGATATCCAGATCCCGAAGCGGGGCTGAGCCCGGGCATCGGCAAGTGGGGTCGAGCCTGCCACTGAACCTGGCAGGTGGTTCTCGGCGCGCGGTGGGTATCGATCGGTTCGATCGGAATTGCGCGCGGCTGTTGTCGGGCGCCGGCGTTGAACGGAAATCTAGATCTCGCCGTGGAGCGGGATCGCCCCTGACAGCCATTGCACGAACAGCGTCGCCGACCGCGAGAGGCGGCGGTGCTGATTGGGAACCACATGCAAGGCAACCGGCAGGATTTCGCCCGCGCCGAATGGCGCCACCAGCCGCCCCGAGGCCAGATAGGCCGCCGCATAGGTCGACATGACCGCGGTGATGCCGCCCGCGCATGCCGCAACCTCCAATGCCGCCGCCGCATTGTCGGCCTTGATCGGCGCCTTGTGCGGCGAAATGACGATGTTCTCCTTCTTCGCCCAGAGATCCAGCAACTGCATCCTGCCTTGCACGTGGATGAGCCGGGCGGCGTTGAACCAATCGGCACTGGGTCTCGCTCCAGCCTGGCGGCCGGTCTCGGGGTCGCAGAGAAGCACCAGCCGCTCTCGCCCCAGCCGCACGGCGCCCGATGCCGGCTGCAGCGGATCGAGCGCAAGAATGCTCAGATCCGCCAGTTCCACGTTGGGGTCGGTCCAGATCGTGCTGTTCAGCCGGACTTCGATCCTCGGATGGGCGGCGGAAAAACCAACCAGATGCCGTGCGAGCCACAGCGTGACGAAGCTGAGCGGGGCTGAAACCGTCACGCTGGTCTGCGCCTGCGCGCCGAGCAGCCCCTCGGTCGCCGCCTCGGCCCGATCCAGCGCCTCGGCTATTCCCGGCAGATAGGCGGTGCCGACCTCGGTCAGTTCCAAGCCATTGCTGCGCCGATGGAAGAGCGGCCTGGCGAAGAACTGCTCCAGCGCACGGACCCGTTGGCTGATTGCACCCTGGGTGCAATTCAACTCCTCGGCGGCCTTGGTGAAGCTTAGATGCCGGGCCGCCGCTTCAAAGGCCTCAAGATAGGTGAGATGCGGAAGATTTCGCATGCCGAGACCCATTTTCAGTTCTTTATCCATTACGAAAACGAGGTCACTGGGTAAAGAACGATTTCTTGCGCCAGGCCGGCCTGGCGGGTTCTCTAAGGCCAATTCCAGCCGCCGAGCCGCAGGACACCATGCCCTTCTCTCTGCTGAAATACGGCTTGCGCGCCAGGCACGTGTCCTTTCGCGACATCCGCCCAACGCCCGACCTGAAACGATCCTACGACGTGGTGATCATCGGCGGCGGCGGTCACGGCCTCGCGGCGGCTTACTACCTGTCCAATGTGCATGGCATTCGCAATGTCGCGGTGCTGGAAAAGGGCTATCTCGCCGGCGGCAATACGGCGCGCAACACCACCACGATCCGCTCGAACTACATGACCGAGGAATCGGTCCGCTTCTACAAGGAAGGTGTCGAACTGTTCGAGACCATGTCGCGGGATCTTGGCTTCAACGTCATGTTTTCGCAGCGGGGGCAGCTGACGCTCGCGCATTCCGAGGCGACGCTGCGCAGCTTTCACCTGCGTGCCGAGATGGGCAAGCATATGGGCACAAGGATCGAAGTGGTCGATGTCCGGGCGGTGAAGGAGCTTTGCCCTCATCTCAACCTCGATCCCGGCGGTCAGCACGAGGTGATGGGCGGGCTCTGGCATGCCGACGGCGGCACCGCCCGCCATGACGCCGTGGCGTGGGGCTATGCCAAGCATGCCGGCGCGCGCGGCGTGGAGATCCACCAGCGCACCGAGGTGACCGGCATCGAGCGCGTGGGCGACCGGGTCACCCACATCAGGACCAACCGTGGCACGATCGCCGTGGGCCAAGTGCTGCAGGCCGTCGGCGGGCTCAACGGCCAGGTCGCCGCCATGGCGGGCATCCGGCTGCCGATACGCTGCTTCCCGCTGCAGGCGATGGTGACGCAGCCGCTGAAGCCATTCCTCGACATACTCGTCTCCTCAGCCAATCTGCACACCTATCTGGTGCAGTCCTCGCGTGGCGAGGTCGTCATCGGCGGCGGCTCCGATCCCTACCAGCTGGCTTCGACGCGCTCGACGCTGGACCAGAAGGAACATCTCGCCGAAGGCGCGCTGCACCTCTTCCCCTTCCTGCACAAGGTCAAGCTCTTGCGGCAATGGGCCGGGATCACCGACATGACGCCGGATTACAGCCCGATCATGGGCGCCTCGCCGTTGCGGAACTATTGGCTCGACTGCGGCTGGGGCACCTGGGGCTTCAAGGCGACGCCGGTGGCCGGCAAGCGCATGGCCGAGACCATCGCCACCGGGCGCGTGCCCGATGTCCTGAAACCGTTCGACCTCAGCCGGTTCGACAGCTTCGCGCTGCTGAACGAAATGGGCGCCACGGCCGCCAGCCACTGACGAGTATTCCGATGAAGCTCTTGACCTGCCCGGTGAACGGCCCGCGCAACATCACCGAATTTCAGTATCTCGGACCGGTCCGCGCGGCCAGCGCCGACCAGCCGGAGCAACTGATCGAAGCCCTGTTCTATGCCGAGAACCCGCTTGGCGTGATGCGGGAGTGGTGGCGGCACACCCCGTCCAACACCGTGCTGATCGCCGAACGCCACACTGTCAGCGACCAGATACTCGCTACCTATCTTCCCAATCGAAAGCCTGCCTGACATGACCGAACGGCTGCCGCTTCCCTGGGGATCGCGCCTCGACCGCACCCAAAAAATCCGTTTCGCCTTCGATGGCCGGCCGCTCGAAGGTTTCGCCGGCGACTGCATTGCCTCCGCCATGGCCGGCAGCGGCCGCTGGATCCTGTCGCGCTCCTTCAAGTATCACCGTGCGCGCGGCATCCTCACCATGGCGGGGCAGGACGCCAACACGCTGGTGCAACTGCCTGACGAGCCGAATGTGCGGGCTGATCTGCGCCCGATCGCCGAGGGGCTGAAGGTCACTGCCCAGAACGTCAATGGAACCGCCGAACGCGACCGGGGCGCGGTGCTCGACAGGTTGGGCCGCTTCATGCCCGTCGGGTTCTACTATCGCAGCTTCTTTGGTCCCGGCGCGAAAAGCTGGCTCAAATTCTGGGAACCGATGATCCGCAGATCGGCCGGTCTCGGTAAGGTCGACCTTACCGCCGGTCATGGCCATTATATCAGGGAAAACCTGCACACCGACGTGCTGGTCGTCGGCGCTGGCCCGGCCGGGCTTTCGGCGGCGGTCAAGGCAGCCGAGGCGGGTGCGCGGGTGCTGCTGGTCGACTTGAACCCGGAAATCGGCGGCGCCTTGACCTATGCGCGTTTCGGCCTCGAGACGGCGCAGGCCGAGGCGACCTTGCAGGCGCTGCGCGTCGCTGCCGAGAAGCTTGGCAATCTGCGGGTGCTGACCAGCGCCAGATGCAATGGCTGGTTCGCCGACAACTGGCTTCCGGTGCTGCACGGCGAGACGCTCTACCGCGTTCGCGCCAGGCAGGTCGTGGTGGCCGCGGGGTCGCATGAACAGCCCCTGGTGTTTCGCAACAACGATCTGCCGGGCATCCTCCTGTCGTCCGCGGCGCAGAGGCTGATGCGCCACTATGCGGTTCGCCCCGGCCGGCGCGCCGTGGTCTTTGCCGGCAACCGGGACGGATATCTCGCCGCTCACGACCTTCTCGACGCAGGCGTGTCCCTGGCCGCCGTTCTTTCCCCGGCAGCCGATGCGTCCGACAGCACCCTCGCGCGACACCTCGTCGAGCGTGGTGTCCGTATCATCCCGAATGTCACCGTCACGGAGGCGCTGGGGACCGGAGGCAATCGCCATATAAGAGCCATCCGCTTCACCACGCCCGAACATGGCGCGGAACTGCTGGCGTGCGATCACCTGGTGGTGGCGGCGGGCTACACGCCGTCTTACCAGCTGCCGCTGCATGCCGGCGCGAAGCTGGGATTTGACGAGACCAGCCGGCAATTCGTGCTGAGCAATCTGCCGGAGGCGTTTCATGTCGCCGGCTCGGCGGCGGGTTATTTCGAGCTCAACGCGGTGCTGCGCAGCGGCGAGATCGCTGGCGCGGCCGCCGCACGGGGGGCAGGGCATCACGCCGACCTGCCGGCCATCATCCCGGATGCCAGCGCGGCGGCGATGAACCATTTTCAATCGCTGTCCGCCCACGCCAAGGGGCGGGACTTCGTGGATTTCGACGAGGACCTGCAAGTCAAGGACATCAGGAACGCCGTCAGCGACGGCTATAGCGAGCTTGAGCTGGTGAAGCGCTATTCCACCGTCGGCATGGGGCCGTCGCAGGGACGGCATTCGGCTTTGATGACGGCCAGGATCGTCGCGGCGGAGACGGGCCGCACAGTGGGCGAGGTGGGTATCACCACATCCCGGCCGCCATTCGGTCCGGAAAAATTGGGACTGCTGGCCGGCCCGAACCATGTGCCCTACCGACATACGGCGATCCACGCCGAACATGTCGCAAGCGGCGCGAAGCTGACACCTGCCGGTGCGTGGTGGCGACCGCTGCACTACGGTGGAGATGGCGATGTCCGCAAGACGATCTCCGACGAGGTCAGGCTGGTGCGTGACAAGGTCGGCATGCTTGACGTTTCGACCCTGGGCAAGCTGGCGATACGAGGGCCGGATGCCGGCGCCTTCCTCGACCGCATCTACACGATGGCGCATGCCAGGCAGCCGGTGGGTCGCGTGCGCTACTGCCTGATGCTGAACGACATGGGATCGGTCATCGATGACGGGGTGGCTTACCGGCTATCCGAGACCGAATTCTACGTGACCGCCACCACCGGCGCCGTCGCCCGCGTCTTTACCGACATGCTGTTCGCGAACACGCAATGGGGCATGCGGGTCGATATCCAGAACGTCACCGCCGCCTTCGCGGCGATCAATGTCACCGGCCCTTCGGCACGCAAGGTTCTCGAGGCACTCGGCGGCGACATCGATCTCTCCCCGGAGGGCTTCCCCTACCTCAATGGCCGCAGCGGCGTGATCGGCGGATGCCCGGTCCGGATCATGCGCATCGGCTTCACCGGCGAACTGAGCTATGAGCTTCATGTGCCGCAATCCTTCGGCGCGGCACTCTGGCGAAAGCTGCTAGAGGTGGGCGCGCCCCAGGGGCTGCAACCCTATGGGCTGGAAGCCTCGCGCATCCTGCGTCTGGAAAAGGGGCACATCATCATCGGCCAGGATACCGACGCGCTCTCGACACCCGACGAACTGGGCATGGGTTGGGCGCTGTCGAAGGCCAAGACGCGCTATGTCGGCAAGACCGCCATCGAGGCGCGCGGCGGGCTGGGCCTGAAGCGCAAGCTTTGCGGTTTCGAACTGCCCGAGGGGCACGGTGTCCGGCTGGCGGAATCCTGCCTCGTGCTGCGCGACGGCCGCCCTGTGGGCTTCGTCACCTCGACCTGCTTCTCGCCGACGCTGGGCAAATGGATCGGACTGGCCTACGCCGACCCGCGTGACGCGGCGCCGGGGTCCAGCCTGCGCATACGCGGCCTGTGTGGCAAGGAAGTGCAGGCCAAGGTGGTGCCGACGCCGTTCCATGACCCCGAAAACCAGCGGCAGGAGATGTAGGATGCACCCGAGCAGCCATTCCGCATCGGTCGGTCATCCCGAGGGTATTGATCCCGGTTTGCGCCAACACGCCCTGGCGCGGCGCCTCGCGCGCAGGGATGGGCCGCCCGGAGCGCAGGAGAACGTCGTGCTCGATTGCACGCCGACCGAGCGGTTCGGGTTGCGTGGTCCCGGCACAATGGACTGGCTCGGTGAAGCAGGTCTATCCGCACCGGAGGTGGTGAATACCGCCATTGTCTTGTCTTGCGGCACGTCGGTGCTGCGACTTGGCCAGCAGGAGGTGCTGCTGGCGGCGCCTCCCGGCGGCAGCGGTGCGCGGTTGCGTGACCTGCGCAAGGCCTGGCACGACAGTGAGCTTCCCTCCAAGGGATATGACGCCTATCGCGACGAAGGCTGGGCGTGGTTCGTGATATCGGGTCCGGCGGCGCCCGCGCTGATGCGGCGGATCTCGATGGCCGATCTGAGGCCGGAAAGCCTCAAGGCCGGCGACGTCTCCCAGACCCGCGCCTTGCATCTGGACGCTGTCGTGGCCCGCTTCGACCGTTTCGGCGCGATATCCTATGACATTTTCTTCGATATCGCCTCGGCGGCGTTTGCATTGGATGTCCTGACCGAGACGGCTGCAGGAACGAATGCCGGCTTTCAGCTGGCGGTTCTCCACCCCGCGGAATAGTTCGGTCCTCGCCTGATACCTGCTCGCGTCTGATCCGAACTGTTGCCGCTCATGCGCGGTAGCCGTCGACGAGGGTCACCAGACGCTCGCAGGCCGCAACAGCGGCGGCGTGGTCCTGCGAAAAGTTCAGGCGGACGCTGTTTTCGGAGAACGGACTGAATTCCGTTCCGGGTGTCACGATGACGCCCGCCTGCAGGCGCAGGATGCGGACAAAATCGCCACCTGCCACGGCCAGGCGGGGCAGAGCCGGAAAGATGTAGCTGCCGGCCTCTGTCGTGCGGACCTGGATTCCGGAAGTCGCGCGGAAAACCTTCAACAAATCATCGCGGATCGCCTGGTGCTCACGGATGCGCTGGTCCATCCAGCCAGCCGGTTCGTCGAACCATGTGCGCAAAACGGCCTGGCTGTAGCCACCGGCGCGCAAGGAGACGATGGCCTGCAGCTTCTCCATCCGGGCAATGATTTCTTTCGATCCGAAGGCCACCCCCAACCGATAACCGCTGAGCGATTCCGTCTTCGATGGCCCCATGATGGTCACGACGTTCTCCGCGTCCAGCTTTTGCGCGCGCAAGTGGGTGTAGTCCACGCCGGCATACAGGAGCCGTGAGTAAAGCTGGTCGACGATGACGGTCGCGCCGTATTGGCTCGCCAGCGCGGCAATCGCTTCGATCTCCGCTCGGGAGTAGACCACGCCCGCCGGATTGTTCGGGTTCGAGAACAGGAAGACTTTTGCGCCCGACCTGAATGCGTCTTCCAATTGGCTGAGATCGAGGCCCGAACGGCCTTCGGTCGTTGCGTAGTCCATCCGGACGGGCATCATTTCGCCCTCGCAGAATTCCACCAGTTTGCGGTTGGCGAAATAGTCGGGCTGGACGATTGCCACCTTGTCGCCCCGCGACACGGTGGAGGCGACGGCCAGGAACAATGCGCCCTGGGTGCCGGGGGTGATGATCAGGCCGTCGCGCGCATCGACAGGGGCTCCGGTGAAGCCTGCCAGCCGCGTGGCCAGTTCTTCGCGGATGCCGAGATCGCCGCGATATTCCGTGTAGGCCTGCCTGCCGCCGGCTTCGACGCCGGCCGAGAAGACCTCGAACGAGCCGGGTGTCGGGGTGAACGCGTCCACGTCGCCATGCGAAAAGTCGACCGGCCGGCCGGTGATCGCGTCGCCGAGCAACACGGCGTCGATCCCGCCGGACAACTGGCGGCTCTCCTGTCCGGGCGCCGCGTCGGTGCCGAGGCCGCTGAATTTGCTCTGGATCGTCATCGGAACTCCTGACTGAAAGCACTGCCGCTGCCGCGATGCCATAGCAGCACATATCAAGCAACGAAATTTGGAAGATGGAACCCGCCGATTTCCGGAGAGCTTTCCGACCCTCGCGGATGCGGTTCGACCGCGCAGGCATATCGGCTGTGCTTCAACATCGCGATGACGGACACCGGCCGCCACCCGATCAGGAAGCCCCACGGCGCCTCACGGCTACCGAAGAACGGTTCGCATTCGGCATCAAAAAAAGCGAAGCGGGATTGCGCCGCAAATGCGCTTGTTATACGAACGTTCAACAAGAGCATTTGCGGGTACCTGCCGTGGTACGAACCGAGTTTCCCTTTGCCGTCGAAACCGTCGATCCGCTGTGGATCACGCTGGCCGACGGCACCCGCATTGCCGCCACGCTGTGGCGTCCGCGCACCGAGGGCAAGGTGCCGGTCGTTGTCGAGATGGTGCCTTACCGCCGCCGCGACGGCACCGTGGCGCGTGATGTCGATATCCATCCCTGGCTAGCCGGCCACGGCATCGCCTGCGCCCGCATCGATATCAGGGGCTCGGGCGATTCCGACGGCGATCTCGCCGACGAATATCTGCCGCGCGAACAGGAAGACGCCTGCGAAATCATCGCCCATTTCGCCGGCCAGCCTTGGTGCAACGGCAATGTTGGCATGACCGGCATTTCCTGGGGTGGCTTCAACGCGCTGCAGGTCGCGGCGCGCCGGCCGCCGGCCCTGAAGGCGATCATCACCAACTGCGCCACCGACGACCGCTATGCCGACGACATCCACTATATGGGCGGCGCGCTGCTGACCGAGCAGGAGATGTGGTCGAACTTCATGCTGGTGAAGAAGGCGATGGCGCCCGACCCGCAGATCGTCGGCGATGCCTGGCGCGCCATGTGGGAAAGCCGGCTCGTTGCGACAAGCTCGCTCTCGGAAGTGTGGCTCGCGCATCAGCGCCGCGACGACTATTGGCGGCAAGGTTCTGTCTGCGAGGATCATTCCGCGATCGAATGCGCCGTCATGGCCGTCTGCGGCTGGGAAGACAGCTATTCGAACTTCGTGCCGCGCCTGCTCGAACATCTGCCGGGGCCTAAGCTCGGTATTGTCGGGCCGTGGTCGCATGCCTATCCCTGCCGCGGCGCGCCGGGGCCGCTGATCGGCTATCTGCAGGAGGCGCTGCGCTGGTGGCGCCATTGGCTCGCCGGCGAAGACACTGGCATCATGGATGAGCCGCTCTACCGCGTCTGGATCACCGGCGAGGAGCGGCCGCGGCCATTCTATCTTCCCGATCACGCCGGCGGCTGGGCCGCCGAGGATCAGTGGCCGTCGCCGCGCATTGAGCGGCGCACGCTGCGCCTGAACGCCGCCGGGCTGGGCAGCGAACCGGCACCGGGCGCGACTTTCTCCGTCCGGTCGCCCGCCACCGCCGGACGCGACTGCGGCCGCTGGGGCGGCTATGGGGGCGCCTGCCCGGACATGCCCATCGACCAGCGCCGCGAAGACGGGATGGCGCTGTGCTTCGACACGCGGCCGCTGGATGATGATCTGACATTGCTTGGCGCGCCGGAACTGGACTTGCTCGTCAGCGTCGACCAGCCGCATGTCAATCTCGCCGCGCGGCTGTGCGATGTCTATCCCGACGGCACCTCGGCGCTGATGACCTATGGCGTGCTCAATCTCAGCCACCGCGACAGCCACGGGCATCCGACACCCTGTCCCGTCGGAACACCGTTTCGCGTGCGGCTGAAGCTCAACGATTTCGCCCGCACCGTGCCCAAGGGCCACCGCATCCGGCTGGCGCTGGCCAACCAGCACTGGCCGATCCTGTGGCCGCAGCCGAGACTGTCGACGCTGTCGGTATCAAGCGGCGACAGCACCGTGATGCTTCCGGTGCGGCCGTCGTCGCCGCGCGATCGCGACGTCCGTTTCGAGCCTGCCGAAACCGCGCCACCGGTCCCCACCACGACGCTGGACGAGGGCTTCGACCGCCGCATCGTCACCGACGATGTCGGTTCGGGCATGCAGACCATTGCGCTGACCTCCGATCACGGGCGCCGGCGCTATGACGATCGCGCCATCACCGTCTCCTCTGCCAACAGCGACACGATGAGCATCCGCAGTGACGATCCGCTGTCGGCGAAACTCGTCACCGAATATCGCTGGGCGATTGCCAGCGGCGATGCCGACACCGAGGCGATCGCAGTGACCGAACTGACAGCGGACGAAACCCATTTCAACCTGAGTTGGCGGCTCGAGGCGCGAGAACGGGGCACGCTCGTCCACAGCGCCTCGCAAACGCGGCGCATCAGGCGCGATTTCGCCTGAGTAGAAGGGAGAGAGGCCATGCTCGCATATGCAGTGAAGCGCATCGGTCTCGGCCTCCTGATCCTCGTTCTTGTCATGATCGCGATGTACGCGGCCGTCTTCCTCGTTCCCGGCGATCCGGCAACCGTGGCTCTTGGTCCGCGCGCCACGCCGGAACTGAAGCGGCTGCTGATCGAGCGCATGGGGCTCGACCAGCCGGTCTGGTGGCAGATCATCGAATTCTTCCGCAACGCGCTGACCGGCAATCTCGGCTACGACGTCTGGTCGAACCGGCCCGTTTCCACCCTGGTGCTGGAAGCGTTGCCGAACACGCTGATCCTCGGCCTGACGGCGCTGGCCGTCGCGCTCCTGATCGGCGTTCCACTCGGCTGCCTGTCGGTGATGCGGCGCGGCACGGCGGCCGATGCCGTCATCGGCGTGCTCTCGGTCGGCGTCATCGCGGTGCCGTCCTTCGTCGTCGCCATCTATTCGCTGCTGGTCTTTGCCGTCACGCTGCGCTGGCTGCCGGCCATCGGCGCCGGCGACGCCGGCGACTTCATCAGCCAGGCCAAGGCACTGGTCATGCCGGCCGCCGCCATCGCGCTCGGCTGGATCGGCTACATCGCCCGCATGGTGCGCGCCTCGATGATGGAGGTGATGGGCGAGCCCCATATCCGCACCGCGCGTTCGTTTGGTTTGCCCGAGTGGAAGATCGTCTCCAAATACGCACTGCGCATCGCCATCATCCCGACCATCTCGCTGGTCGCGGTCGGCCTCGGCAGCATCCTGTCCAGCGCCGTCTTCGTCGAGGCGGTGTTCGCCCGGCCCGGCATCGGCAAACTGATCACCGATGCCGTCAACACCCGCAACTACCCGGTCGTCATGGGCACGGTGCTGATCATGACCGCCATCTATGTCTCCATCACCATAGCCGCCGATCTGTTGATCGCGCGGCTCGATCCGAGGGTGCGCGATGTCTTCCGTGGCTGATGCCTCGTTGTCCGTACCGGACCGACAACGGTTCGTCCTGCTGCGCGCATTGCTTGCCGACCCGTTCACCTGCGTGGCGCTGATCCTGGTGACAGGCTTCCTCGTCACCGCGCTCTTCGCGCCGTTTCTGGCGCCCTATTCGCCGGTCAAGATCGACGTGCTGCACAAGCTGCAGCCGCCATCGGCGGAGCACTGGTTCGGGACCGATCATCTCGGCCGCGATCTCCTGTCGCGCGTCATCTACGGCGCGCGTACCGCACTTACCATCGCCATGGTGTCGGTGGCCATCGCCGGCGCCATCGGCCTTCTGCTCGGCCTGATCGCCGGCTACGGGCCGCGCTGGCTCGACGCCATACTGGTGCTGAGCTTCGACAGCCTGAACTCGCTGCCGATGATCATGTTCGCGCTCGCCATCATCACCGTGCTTGGTGCCGGCACCGGCACGCTGATCATCGTCATCGCCGCGACCTCATTCCCGAGCTATGCCCGGCTGATCCGGGCGCAGACGCTGGCGCTGAAGAACAGCGACTACATCCTTGCCGAGCGCCTGATCGATGCCAGTGCCGCACGCATCATCTTCGTCCATCTGCTGCCCAATGTCGTCGGACCGCTGATCATCCTTCTGTCGATGGATATTCCGGTCGTCATCATGGTCGAGGCCGGCTTGAGTTTCCTCGGCCTCGGTGTGCGTCCGCCGACACCATCCTGGGGCTCGATCCTCTACGATGGCTACACCAGCATTCGCTCGGCGCCCTTCATGGTCATCTTCGGCGGCCTGCCGCTGGTGCTGGCCACACTTGGCTTCACCTTCCTCGGCGAAGGCCTGCGCGACTATCTCGATCCGCGCCTGCAGTTGCGGAGGCCGGCATGACCGGCTCGCTCGCCGCCAGCGATCTCAGCGTCCGCTACGAGACGCCGCATGGTGCGGTGCACGCGTTGCGCCATGTCGACATCGAGGCGCATCCGGGGGAAGTGATCGGCATTGTCGGCGAGAGCGGCTGCGGTAAGTCCACGCTGGTCACTGCCCTGGCCAATCTCCTGCCGGCCAATGCCCGCATCGACGGCTCGATCTCCTACAATGGCGTCGATCTGGCGAAGCTCGACGCGTACCACCAGCGCCTGCTGCGCGGCGACGAGATCGCGCTGGTCAGCCAGGATCCGATGACGGCGTTCAATCCGGTGCTGACCATCGGCGATCAGCTCGTCGACTTCCAGCACCACCGCAAGGACCTTGGCCGGGCGCAGAAGCGGGCGCGCATTGCCGCCATGCTTGGCCGCGTCGGCATCGCCGACGCCGAGCGGCGCATGCGCAGCTTCCCGCATGAACTGTCCGGCGGCATGCGCCAGCGTGTCGCCATCGCCGCCGCGCTGCTGACCGATCCCGGCCTGCTCATAGCCGACGAGCCGACGACGGCGCTCGACGTCACCATGGAGGCGCAGATCATCCATCTGCTTCGGGAGCTCAGGCGCGACTATAATGGCATCATCATCGTCGTCTCGCACCATCTCGGCGTCATCGCCGAACTCTGCGACCGGGTCTATGTCATGTATGCCGGCGAGGTGGTCGAGGGTGGCGAGGTCGACGCGATCTTCCACGACGCGCGCCATCCCTATACGCAAGCGCTGCTCGCCTGCGACCCCGCTCGCTTCCATGAGCGGCTGGACAGGCTGCCGACCATTCCGGGCTCGCTGCCCAACCTCACCCAGCCACCGTCCGGATGCGTCTACGCACCGCGCTGCGACCGTGCCTTCGCGCCGTGCACGACCGTCGCGCCGCCGCTGGTGAAACTCGCCGCTTCTCATGTCGCGCGCTGCCATGCGGTGACACCATGAGCCCGCTGCTTGCCGTCGAGGATCTCTCCGTCAGCTTCGTGCGCGGCGGCTTGCTCAACCGGCTGATCAATCCGTTCCCGCTGCCGGGCTTCAACGTCATCGACGGGGTGACGCTGTCGCTGATGCCGGGCGAGACGCTCGGGCTGGTTGGCGAATCCGGTTCCGGCAAGACGACACTGGCCCGCACCATTCTCGGGCTCATCCGGGCAGCCGCCGGCCGCATCGTCTTCGAGGGCAGGGAGGTGCGGACGCCAACTGATTTCCGCGCCATGCGCCGGCGCTCGGCGATGATGTTCCAGGACCCTGTCGCCTCGCTCAGCCCGCGCCTGCGCATCGGCACGCTGCTCACCGAACCGCAGATCATCCAGGGTTTGCCGATGCCGGACCGCCGCGCCGCTGCCAAGGCGCTGCTGGCGCTTGTCGGTTTGCCGGCCTCCTTTGTCGACCGCTTTCCGCATGAGCTGTCGGGCGGGCAGGCGCGCCGCGTCGGTGTTGCGCGCGCCCTGGCGATGAAGCCGCATCTGCTGCTCGCCGACGAGCCGACAGCCGGCCTCGATGTCTCGGTGCAAGGCGACGTGCTGAACCTGATCGGCGAACTCAAGCGCGAGCTCGGTTTCGCCGCCATGATCGTCACCCACAACCTGGCCATGATCCGCCATGTCAGCGACCGGCTGGCCATCATGTATCTCGGCCGGCTGGTCGAGACGGGGCCGACGCAAGATGTGTTTTCGGCACCACTGCATCCCTACACCGCGACGCTGATCCAGTCAGAGCCGATACCCGATCCGCGCCGGCGCAGCCACAACCCTGCCGTCACCGGCGAGATCCCGAGCGTGTTCCGGCGGCCTTCGGGCTGCGAGTTCCACACGCGTTGCCCGATCGCACGCGAACGCTGCAGGACTGATGCGCCGGTCTACCGGCCGATGGGCGCCGATCGCATGGTGCGCTGCCATTTCCCGCTGCAGACAGGCGGGCAAGAACGGGAAGCCTTCTCACGCGCTTCCATCAACCAAAGGGGAAACTGAGATGTCAGAATGGACCATGGACAGACGTACATTCCTGAAGGCGGCCGGCGTGTTGGGCGCCGGCCTGGCGATGAAGCCGGGCTTTGCCTGGTCGGCGTCCGGCGACACGTTGCGCATCCGCATGGAAGGCGATCTTCAGTGCCTTGATCCCGCCTTTATGAATGGCGGCATCGAGGATGTCATGATGCGCGGCATCTATGTCTCGCTCAACCATTTCGGCGACATTCGGAAAGGTTCGCCCTGGTCGCTGTGGGGCGCGGAAAAGCTCGAGCAGAAAGACCCCAAGACCATCGCCTTCACCCTGATTGACGGGTTGAAATGGTCTGGTGGTTTCGGCGCGGTGACAGCCGACGACGTGAAATTCTCGTTCGAGCGCATCGCGGACAAGGCGCTGGCATCGCCCTGGGCCTATCAGTTCGAGAAACTCGACCGTGTCGAGGTCGTCGATGGCAGGTCCGGCATCATCCATCTGAAGGAGCCCTACCAGCCGATCTTCGTCACCAGCCTGCCTTACTATGGCGGCCACATCATCAGCCGCGCCGGCACCGAGAAGGCCGGCGGCAAGTTCACCACGCAGCCGCCGGCGACATGCGGGCCCTATCTCTTCTCGGACTGGCAGCAGAAGCAGAAGGTGACGCTGACGGCCAACCCGGACTGGCCGGGCCCGAAGCCGGATTTCTCAAAGGTCGAAATCTATGTCGTGTCGGACGATCAGGCGGCTCAGCTTGCCTATGAAGCCGATGCCTTCGACTACACCAAGATCGCCATTTCGGCGACCAAGGCGGTCAAGGAGAAGCCGCCGGCGGACACAAACCTGATCGAGGCGCAGTCGACCCGTTATGTCTGGCTGACCATCAATATGCTCAGCCCGCGACTGAAGGATCTGAAGGTCCGCCAGGCGGTGCAGTATGGCGTCGATGTCGGGCAGATCCTCACCGGCGTGTATGACGATCTCACCAAGCGCTCCACCGGTGTCGTCCAGCCCGGTACCAAGTTCGCGCGGGCGTCGAATCTGATCGCGGCGCCGGATTATGAGAAGTCGGCCGCACTCCTCAAGGAGGCTGGCGTCGGTGACCTGTCGCTGACCCTGACGGTGATGAACGATTCCATCCGCACCGCGACCGCGCAGATCATCCAGGCCAGCCTCGAACAGGCCGGCATCAAGGTCGAGATCCAGCCCTATGACGAAGCCGCCTTCTGGGGCGTCGGCGACAAGACGCAAGGCGACGGCTACAAGAATATCGACCTGGCGCTGATGGATTTCGCCGGCGGCATCGATCCGTCGGAAAACCTGGTCTGGTTCCGCCCCGACCAGATCGGCGCCTACAACTGGTCGGGCTTCGACAGTCCGGAATTCGAGACCAGCTACCAGCAATTGGTGGCCGAAAGCGACGAGGCCAAGCGCATCGCACTGTCGAACCGCATGGAGGATCTGATGGAGCAGTCCGGCGGTTTCGTCTTCATCTGTCACCAGCCGCTGGTCGCCATCCACAAGACCGCTTTCGACCCGGTCATCTATCCCGATGGTCACCCCAATCCGGTGCTGTTCAAGAAGAAGGCGTGAGCGCGCTTTCATGGACAGAAAGGGCATTATCGATTAGCTGGAGTCCATGACGGAAGCCCAACCAGAAGATGCAAAAAAGAAGCGCGGCGCGAAGAAGGCTCCGCCGCGCTTCAGCCGCGAACAGGCTGACGTGCGCCGCTCCATGCTGATCGAAGCCGCGACGCGCTGCCTGTCGATCGGCGGCATCGGCGCCTTCACCATCGATCGGATCTGCAGGCAGGCCGGCGTCTCGCGCGGCCTCATCAACCATCATTTCGAAAGTCTCGACGGGCTGCTGGTCGAGGTCTACAAATCCTCGCTCTACGCCAGCGTCAACAACCAGATCGCCGAAGCCAAGCGCCGCCGTGCGGAGACTTCCGATTGGTCGCCGCAGGCCGCACTTGCCGCCCTGGTGCACTCCAATTTCTCGCCCGAATATTTCAGCCGCGAGAACCTGCTGATCTGGCTGTCGCTGTGGGGCGAGATCGCTGTCAACCCGCGCCTCAAGGCGGCGCATCGCGAACTCTACGATGCCTACCGGGCGGAACTCGCCGAAGATATCGCGGCGGTCGCCATACCGCGCGGCAGGCAAGTCGACGCGCCGTCGCTGGCGCGCAATTTCATCGCGCTTGTCGACGGGTTGTGGCTCGAATGGTGTCTTGACGAAAGCGTGGTGACACCACAGGCGGCGGAGGCTGCGGGGTTCGAGATGCTGGAGGCGCAGGTGGGGCCTTTGCGGGACGCCTAGTTCAGCGGCGAACCACCCTCGCGCTTGCGGCGCTCCATATAGTCGCGCAGCGCTTCGTCGATGCCGGGATCGATCGGCGGCTGTTCGTATTCGGCGACCATGCGCTTCCACACCACATTGGCGCGTTCGCGTGCCGTGACCTGGCCGCGCTCGACCCAGGTGTCGTAATTATCCCAGTTGGACACCAGCGGCGAATAGAAGGCGCGCTCGTAGCGTTGCATGGTGTGGGCGGCGCCGAAGAAATGCCCGGCCGGGCCGACCTCGCGCACCGCCTCCAGCGCCAGCGTGTCGATATCGACCACGGGCGGATCGAAATAGGCCGACATCATCTGCAGCATCTCGGCATCGATGACCAGTTTCTCGAACGACGCCGTCAGCCCGCCGCCGAGCCAGCCGGCGGCATGCAGCACCAGGTTGGCGCCGCCCATCAGGCAGCCCCACAGCGACATGGCGCTCTCATAGGCGGCCTGCGCGTCGACCGAATTGGCGGCGGTGACATTGCTGGAGCGGAACGGCACGCCGATCAGCCGGCAGAGCTGCCCGGTGATCTGCGCGGCCTGTGTGTATTCGGGCGTGCCGAAGGCCGGCGCGCCGGTCTTCATGTCGACATTGGAGGTGAAGCCGCCATACATAACCGGCACGCCCGGGCGCACGATCTGGGTCAGCACGATGCCGGCCAGCGCCTCGGCATGCTGCTGCGACAGCGCGCCGGCCAGTGTCACCGGGCTCATCGCGCCGGCCAGCGTGAACGGCGTGATGACATTGACCTGGCCATGCTCGGCCAATGCGATCAGCCCTTCGGCCATCGGCTCGTCAAGCTGGAGCGGCGAGTTGGTGTTGATGATGCCGGTGAAGACCGGCATCTCCCGGGCAAGGTTCTCGCGTGTCGTGCCGAGCGAAATCGCCACCATTTCAAGCGCGTCGATGGCGCGGCCCTGACCAAGGGTTTGCGGCTGCCAGTTCTTGTCGAGCAAGGTGATCTCGGCATAGTAGAGATCGAGATGGCGCGTGTTCTGGTGCAGGTCGAGCGGCTCGAACGGACCGCCGCCTTCCTGGTGCAGGACATTGAACGACTGGATGAGTTTCAGATAGTCGCACATCTCGGCATAGGTGCCGGGGCGGCGGCCGCGATCATTGTCCATGACATAGGCCGGGCCGCCGACCGACGACAGGATGCAGTGCCGGCCGCCGACCTTGACGTTCTTGGCGGGATTGCGGGCGCGCAGCTCGAAGGATGATGGCGCCATGGCGACGCGCTCCATCACCATGGCGCGGTCGAAGCGTACCCGCATCGCGCCTTCGTCGACATCGCAGCCGGCGGCGCGATAGAACTGCCGTGCCCGCGGCTGCAGCACGCGCATCCCGATCTCTTCGAGAATGGTGAGGCCCATTTCGTGGATCGTCTGGACCTGGTCTGCCGACAGTATCTCGATCGGCGCATAGGGCCGCGTCAGCTGCTTCCACGGACGCTGCTCGATGCCGCCGATCTCGCGCTGCGGGCGGCCGGGTCTGCGACGTGCGGCGGTGCGTTCCATGGCCTTCCAGACCTCCCTGTTTTGACGCAATTCCTATGGGAAAACCGCTTCACACTTTTCCCGGAATTGCTCCTATTCGGCTGCCGTGCGCATATCGAAATCCGCTACCGCGTCGACGATAGGCGTGTCGCGGCGATAGGGCTGCCAGCGGACCTTCGCGCCGATCTCACGGGCGAGCTTGTGACCGCTGTGAACGGCATGGGCGATGGCGCCCGGCGCGAGCGTGTCGCCGATCCGATCGACGCTGCCGATGCCGACGGCCGCAAGCGCGTCCGCCCGTTGCGTCAGCGTCTCGAACAGCTCGTTGCGCGGCAAGCGCAGCCCGACGATCAGCACCGAGCGGCAGGCAATGCGGCTCTCCTCGCCGGTGAACAGATGCGCCAGCGTCGCCGTCTCGCCGTCGAAGGATTTCAACAGATGCAACGTCGTCACCGGCACGTTGCGGCGCGCCAGCGCACGATGCACCAGCGGCAGCTCGTTGGTCATGATCGTCCATGCGGACGCCTGGCCGGCCGGGGTGACGTAGCTGACCGGGATGCCTTGTGCGGCCAGATGCTCGGTCAGCACGCCGCCCATGTAATAATTGTCGAAATCGAAGACCAAGGTTGGTCCTTGCGGAAGGCGGCCGGCGGCGATGTCGTCGGGTGTGAACACATCCGGGTGCTCGAGCGTGCCGACCGGAATCTCCATCGAGGAATAGAGCATGTTGGTCCAGCGCGCGCCGGTCGCCAGCACCACGCGCTCCGGCGCGAGGTCGATGATTTCGTCTGTGCCCAGAACACTCTCGGGATAGAGCGAGACATTGCTCATCTCGCCGAGCCGTCCGAGCCGGTAGTCTACGACACGGTTCCAGGCGGAAAGGCCGGGCAGGGTCTTCTCGAAGGTCAGCCGGCCGCCGAAGCCGCGGCTGCTGTCGGCGAGCATCACCTCATGGCCGCGACGGCCAAGCGTCAGAGCGCATTCGAGCCCGGCCGGTCCGCCGCCGACAATCAGGATGCGCTCCGCTCTGTCGGCGCGTTCAACACGCTCGGGGTGCCAGCCGCGCCGCCATTCCTCGCCGGCGGTCGGGTTCTGCGTGCAACGTACCGGCACGCCGTCATGCCAGCTCGAAATGCAGATGTTGCAGCCGATGCATTCGCGGATTTCGGCCTCGCGGCCCTCACGGATCTTGGCCGGCAGGAAGGGGTCGGCGATCGAGGGCCGCGCGCCGCCGATGAAGTCGAGCACGCCGCGCCTGATCTGCGAGACCATGGTGTCGGGCGAGGTGAAGCGGCCGACGCCGACCACCGGCTTTTTCGTCATCGATTTGACGAAATCGATCACCGGCTCATGGCTGCCTTCGCCGGTGAAGCGCGACGCCGAACAGTCGGTCGGGCTGGAATCCATCTTGACGTCGAACAGGTCGGGCAGGTCGGCCAAAAGTTCGATCAGCTCATGCGCCTCGGAAGGCTGGTTGCGGCCGGGCCGGCCGCGCAGTTCCTCGAGGCTGACGCGCAGCGCGATGCCGCAATCCTTGCCGACAGCATCCTTGGTGACCTCGATCATCTCGCGCACGAAGCGCACGCGGTTCCCGATCGGTCCGCCGTATTCGTCGGTGCGATGGTTGTACTCCGGCAGCAGGAACTCGTAGCCGAGATAGCCCATGCCGGCATAGACGTAGACCACGTCGAAGCCGGCCGTGCGCGCCTTGCGCGCCGCCTCGGCCTGGCATCGCAGCACCTCCTTCATGTCGGCCTTGTCCATGGTCTTCGGCCGCAGATTGCCCATGAAGCCGACATGCGTGGCCATCCATGGAATTCCCGATGGCGACAGCGGCGGCAGGCGGCTTGTCCTGTTCATGACGGACGCGCCGCCATGCCAGAGCTCGACGCCGGCAAGCGAGCCATGGCGGTGCACGGCCTCCGTCATCAGCGCATGGGCACGGATATCATTGTCGTCCCACAAGGTGGCGAAAGGCAGCGGGGCGTCGTCCGAACTCGGATCGATCGAACAGGCGCCGGTGCAGATCACGCCCCATCCGCCCTCGGCCTTGGCTTCGCGGAAGGCCGCACGCACCCTTGGAAGGGCGTTGGTCATGCCGCTGGCATGCGGCACCTGGTAGAAGCGGTTCGGCGCGGTGACCGGCCCGATCCGCATCGGCTCGAACAGGATCTCGTAGCGAGGATTGCAGGTCATCGGGGCTCGGCGAATATGCTTGTTGAACGATCGTACAACAAGCATATTCGCCGGCATTGCAGAACGCAATGGCCCAAAGCAACGGCGCTGGGGATCGGTTCGAAAGCAGGGTCAATGCGACGGTGTTGGGATGGACCGATCGCACGGGTTCACAACACGATCGCATTTGTCCAAATTGGACAGATCTTGAAACCGGTCAGCCCTATTTCGGGCTAACCTCTTCTAGCCCGTCTTTCGTCGCCAGCCCTCGAAGGTCACTCGACCCGTTTTGAGGGTCGTTTCGTTCCGATCGCTGGCAACGGCCTGCCGGGCCTTTTGGGAGGAATGTCGTGACACTGTTTGCCGTCCACTGTCTGGACCATGCCGATGCCTTGCCGAGGCGCCTGGCCAATTATGACGCGCACAAGGCGCACCTCGCGCAGGGGCGTGTGAAGACCCTCATCTCGGGTCCGCTGGTGGCAGAGGACGGGGAGACGATGATCGGCTCGCTCTTTGTGTTTTCCGCCGAAAAGATCGAGGATGTCAGGGCATTCAATGCCGCGGATCCCTTCAGCGCGGCCAATGTCTGGCAGTCGGTCAGCATCAACCCGTTCCTGATGCGCGTCGACAACCGGAGCTAGGTCCGAGGCGAATTCATGGAACCCTTCGTCTATAACGGCCAGCCGGCCCGCGTCATTTTCGGATCCGGCACCATCCAGCAGCTGCCGGCGGAACTGGACCGGCTGGGCTTGAAGCGGGTCGCCGTGCTGGCAACGCCGCCGCAAGAGCCGGAAGCGCGACGGCTCGTCGAACAGCTCGGCGGCCGCGCCGCCGGCGTCTACGCGCGGGCGACGATGCATACGCCGGTGGAGGTCACCGAGGATGCGCTGCGTGTCATTCTGGACCTCAAGGCCGACGGGCTCGTTGCCGTGGGCGGCGGCTCGACCACGGGCCTTGCCAAGGCCATCGCGCTGCGCACCGACCTGCCGCAGATCGTGGTGCCGACCACCTATGCCGGTTCGGAAATGACGCCGATCCTCGGTGAGACCAGGGACGGAGTGAAGGTCACCCAGTCGAGCCCCAAGGTGCTGCCCGAAATCGTGATCTACGACATCGACCTCACTCTGTCGCTGCCCGCGGCCATGTCCGGCACCAGCGGGCTCAATGCGATCGCGCATGCGGTCGAAGCGCTTTATGCACGCGAGCGCAATCCGGTCATCAGCCTGATGGCGACGGAAGCGATCGGCGCGCTTGCCGTCGCCTTGCCGACAATCGCCCTCGAGCCCGGCAACCGGGAAGCGCGCACAAAGGCGCTTTATGGCGCCTGGCTTTGCGGCATCTGCCTGGGCTCGGTGGGCATGGCGCTGCACCACAAGCTTTGCCATACGCTCGGCGGCAGCTTCGACCTGCCGCATGCCGAAACGCATGCGATCGTGCTTCCGCACGCGCTTGCCTACAACGCTCCGGCGGTGCCGGACGTGATGCAGCGGCTGCGCGACGTGCTCGGCACGGACGACCCGGCCATGGCGCTCTACGACCTTGTCGGCAAGGTCGGCGCACGGCGTGCGCTCGCGGATATCGGCATGCCTGAAAGTGGTATCGAGCTTGCGACGGACAGGGCGCTGTCCAACCCCTACTGGAACCCGCGCCCCCTTGAGCGCGAGGCGCTGAAGGGGCTGATCGCCCGGGCTTACGCAGGCGAACGGCCGCGCTCCTGACGCGCGGCGAAATCTGGAGGAGGACCGACCTTGGGCAAAGCAGAGGCCAGCCATGCGCGGCCGCCGAAATATCCGTATTTCGAGGAGGAGACCTCGGTCGATGTCGTCAACGCGCGCATGGGGCCGGACGTCGATCCGCGCCTGCGCGAGGTGATGAGCGTGCTGGTCAAGCACCTGCACGCCGCCGTCAAGGAGATCGAGCCGACCCATGAGGAATGGCTCAAGGGCATCACCTTCCTGACCGAAGTCGGCCAGATGTGTTCAGAGTGGCGGCAGGAATTCATCCTGCTTTCCGACACGCTCGGCGTCTCGATGCTGGTCGACGCCATCAATCACCGGCGCCCGAATGGCGCCACCGAGAACACGATTCTCGGACCGTTCTACGTGCCGGAGGCGCCGCGCTACAAGCATGGCGCCAACATCTGCCTGGACGGCAAGGGCGAGCCGCTGGTGGTGCGCGGGCGCGTGGTGGATACCGAAGGCAAACCGGTCGCCGGCGCGCTGATCGACGTCTGGCAGACAAATGACGATGGCTTCTACGACGTCCAGCAGAAGGGGTTGCAGCCGGACTGGAACCTGCGCGGCGTGTTCACCAGCGGCGAAAACGGCGACTATTGGTACCGGGCCGTCAAGCCGCGCTACTATCCGATCCCGGACGACGGACCCGTGGGCAAGATGCTTGCCGCGCTGGGACGCCATCCCAATCGGGCCGCCCATATCCATTTCATCATCAGCGCGCCGGGCTATGACCCGGTCATCACCCATATCTTCACGCCCGATTGCCAGTATCTCGCCGAGGACGCGGTCTTCGGCGTGAAGGATTCGCTGATCGCGGATTTCAAGGCGATCACCGATCCGACAAGCGCGGCGGAGCTTGGATTCACGTCGCCCTATTGGGCGGTGAACTGGGATTTCGTGCTGGCGCGCAAATCGGCGGGCACGGCCTGAGACCCGACAATCCTCCGACACCGCTATAGTTTTGTCCATTTTGGACTAAATCATGGCGCCGCCCTGTTTGGCGCGACCCAGAGGAGGTCTCATGAACGACCACGAATTCCTGCGCGTCTACGATTTCGTCGACCGGCTGAGGACGCCGTTCCTCGGTGTCGCCGATGTCGAGGACGAGGCGTCGTGGCGCATGGTCCATTACATCATGCGATCGGAGCTCGAAGGCTATCCGGTGACGATGAGCAAGCTCGCGCTCGTCTCCGGCCTCAGCCATGGGACGGCGATCCGACGCATCCAGGACATGATCGGCAAGGGGCTTGTCGAGCGCCGGCCGTCGCCGGACAAGCCGAGGAGCTTCACGCTGCATCCCACGGAGGAGCTGACGACGCTCGCGGTCAACTATGCGGCGGAAACCAAGGCTCTGATCGCGGAGATCCTGGGCGGGCGCGGCACGGAGGAACACGAAACCAACTACTATTTCGGCGCGCCGCGGCGCGGCAACCCGGTCATTCCGCCGATCAACCTGCTGAAGAGCCGGGTCACCGAGGGCGTCGAGCTGCAGTTCCTGCTCAACGACGACAATTATTTCGCGGCGATGCGCAACATGTGGTCGGATTTCCGCAACAACCTCGCCAGTGCCAGGAGCTTCAAGCTCGTCCACCAGAACGACCTCTACCGCGAAGGCCTGGCCAACGGCCAGCGCGCGGTGTCGGCCTATGACATCATCGCCATCGACATGCCCTGGCTGGGCGAGTTCGCGGGCAGGGGCCTGATCATGCCGATCGGCGACATGATCCGCGAATCCGGCATCAACCCAATGGATTTCCACCCGTCGATCTGGTCGACGACGACCTGGCAGAGGGTGGAGTACGGGGTGCCGATCTATTGCACCATCGAGGTGCTCGCCTGCCGCAGCGACCTTTTCGACGGTGCCGGGCTCGCGCTGCCCAGGACCTTCGAGGAGGTGATCTCGGCCGGCCGGGTCTTCCACAATCCGTCCGCGGAGCGCTACGGCATTGCCTGGAACGCGGCGCGCATGCCGCTCGCGTCAAGCTTCATGTTCTTCCTCGGCTGCTGCGGCCAGACGGTGCTGTCGATCCGGCGCACGCCGACCGGCTACTCGACGGAAAATCTCGACCGTCAGCACATGCGGCCGCAGATCGACAGCGAGGCCGCACTCACCGTGCTTGACTACATGCACCGGCTACTCGAGATCGCCCAGCCGGGCGCGCTCGATGCGCATTGGGACGATTCCTGCGCGGTGTTCCTGAAGGGCCAGAGCGCCATGGGCTATGTCTGGACCATGCGCGCGGCGCAGTTCGAGGCGGAGGTGCGCTCGGCCGTGAAGCGCCGGGTCTCCTATGTGCCGCAGCCCAGCGGGCCGGGCGGCACCAACACGTCGCCGATCGGCGGCTTCCTGCTCTGCATCCCGTCCAACATCGATCCGAAGAGACTGCCGCTGGCAACGGAGGCGCTTGCCTGGATGGCCTCACGCGAAGCGATGAAGGAGCATGTGAAGAACGGCTTTCCGGTCGCGCCTCGCTTTTCGGTGAGCGCCGATCCCGAAGCCACCGGCCGCTCGCAACTGGTGCGCTTCGTCGGCAACCTAGGCAACCGCAACCTGCTCAGGAACTGGCAGCGGCCGCCGGTTCCCTTCTACACCGACATGGAGCGCATCATCGGCGAGGAAATCCATCACGCATTGTCGGGCGGAAAATCCGACCGGGCGGCTCTGAAGGACGCGCAGAACCGCCTCGACCGGATCATCGACAGCACGATCGGCGTCTGACCCGTCAAGCTATGGCGCGGACCGAGCCGCCATCCACGCCCCAGACCGAGGACGTGACGAAGGACGCAAGATCGGAGGCGAGGAAGACGATCACATTGGCGACTTCCTCGGGCTTGCCGAGCCGGCCGAGCGGAAGCTGGCGCAACGACATTTCGTGCTCGACAGCCTTCTGCGGTTCCATGTTGTGGAACTTGCCCATGGTCTCGGCAAACCCGCCCGGCTGCGTCCAGAAAGGCGTCCAGACCGGCCCCGGGGCAACGGCGTTGATGCGGATGTTGTTTGCCCCTTCGCTGCGGGCCAGCCCCTTGGTCAGCGCGAGCACCGCCGCCTTCGAGGCTGAATAGTCGATCGGCACGCCTTCCGGCTGCCGGGCAAGATCGGAAGCGTTGTTGACGATCGAACCCTTGCCCTGCTTGCGCATCACCGGCAGCACGATGCGCGTGGTGCGCACATAGCTCATGAAATTGAGCGAGAAGGTCTTGTCCCATTCGGCATCGGTCAGCTGGTCGAAGGTGCGGACCGCGCCCGAACCGACATTGTTGACCAGGACGTCGAGCCCGCCACCCAGATGGGCGATCGCCGCGCCGACCTTGTCCTCGATATCGCCGGCGGAGGAAAGGTCGGCCTTGAAGGCCGTCGCCTGTCCGCCGGCCGCCGTCACGGCCTCCACCGTTTCGCCGAGGCCAGCGGCATCGATGTCGAGCAGCGCCAGGTGGCTCCCCTCGCGCCCGAAGGCGATCGCGGTTTCCCGGCCGATGCCCTTGGCGGCGCCGGTGATCAGCACCGTCTTGCCCTTGAGATTGGTATCCATCCTATCCTCCCTTATGTCCCGGCGAACTGCGCCATGGTGGTTTCGAAAGAACGCCGTGCCGCTTCCTCGAGCGGCAGGACGCGGTGTTTCCTGGAGATCACTTCGACCGAGTAGAAACCGTCGAAGCCGGTACGCTGGATCGCGTCGATGAAGGCCGGCGGATCGAGCACGCCTTCGCCGCAAAGCCGCCGCTGATAGATCGTGTCTTCCCAGAGCGTGCCGACGACATCCGCATCGGCGTCGTCGAGTTCGACGGAGACGACATACTGCCGGGGAACCTTGGCCACCGCCTCATAGGGGATGCCGCCGCGGCCGATATGCCAGATGTCCAGCAGCAGGCCGCCATTGCGCTGTGCCGCGCCCTCGACAATGGCACATGCGGTTTCCAGCGTGCCGACATTGGAGAAGGGCATCACCTCCAGGGCGATGCTGGTTCCGTAGCGTGCCGCATCCTGGCAGATCTCGGCGAAGCTGTCGGTCACATGCGCCAGGTCGATGGTCTTGGCGTCGAATTCCGGTGCGATCTTGACGTCGCGCGCGCCAAGCGCCTCGGCCGCCTCGAACAGCTCCTTGCGCACCTTGTCGGAGGCAAGCTTCAGCTCGCCGCCGGAGAACCAGTGGGTGATGAATTCCAGCTCCACATGCGGCATGCCGTTGGCATCGAGAATGCGGCGCATTTCCTCGAGGCCGATCTGCTCGCGCGTGGCCTGGAGGTCGGCGTGAATGAGACCGACGCCCTTGTAGCCGGCCTTGGCCGCCGCCTCGACGCGTTGGGCGAAAGGGAAGGGGCTGATCTCGTTGGGCGCGAAGGGATAGACATCGCCCGCGATCGTCCAGTAGGCGGCAACGAGTTCCGTGCTCTTGGTCATGGCTCGCCCCCTCAGACCGATGCGCCTTCGGACCCGGTCCGGAAGTCGAAGCTGGTCGTCAGGCCGCCATCGGCGACGATTTCGGCGCCGTTGAGCGCGGTCGAGGCGTCACAGAGCAGGAAAAGCGCCGCGCGGGCGACTTCGCCCGGATCGAGGATCCGGCCCGAAGGCTGGCGATTGGCGCGCGTGGCAAGGAAGCGGTCCGGGTCGCTGGCCGACTTCATATGCCGTTCGAACAGGCCGGCCAGCATGGGGCCGGGGCTCAGCACATTGGCTCGGATGCCCTGGCGGGCGTGGTCCATGGCCACGGTCCGCGTCAGCTGGCGCACGGCCCCCTTGGAGGCGGCGTAGATCGCGAGCTGCTGCTCGGCGAAGGTCGCGTCGATGCTGGCAACTGCGACGATCGGGCCGCCGCCGCGCGCGATCATCAGCGGCAGCAGCGCGCGGAAGGCGAGCGCCGTGCCGATGAAGTTGACGGACATGGTCTTTTCCATCGCCGCCTTGTCGAACTCCAGCACGGTGCCGACGTTCAGCATGGCGGCCGAGGTGACCAGTCCGAGCGTTCCCGGATCGATGGCGGTCACGGAGCGGGCGATATCGCTCCAGGTCTCCTCGAGCGACACATCGCCCCGGACATGGGTGTAGAGCTCGCTGGAGAGCTCGGAGGGCGCCGGCGCGAGATCGACGCCAATGGTGCGCACGCCGCTCGCGACCAGAAGATGGGCGATCTTGGTGCCCAGACCGGAAGCCGTGCCTGAAACCACGACGAGTTCAGGCAGAACATTGGTAAACAGTGGCTCCTCGGCCATGGGGTACTCCTCGGTTCCTAAATCAGATTGGAAGGCGCGGCGGGAGGCCCGCCGCGCCCGGATGGGATCAGCGCCCGATGGCGCCGTCGCAGTCGGAAATATTGGCCTTGGTGACGATCTCGTGCGGCAGGAAGATCTCCTTCTCGACCTTCTTGCCGTCGAGGAGATCGATCACCGCCTTGGCCGCGTATTTGCCGTCATCGATCGGCGACTGCAGCACGGTCGCGTATTGCGTGCCGTCCTTGATCTGGTTGACGCCTTCGATCGAGCAGTTGGACCCAACGAGCACGAGGCTGGCCGGATCGATGCCGGCGCGCTTGGCGGCCACGATCACGCCCGACATCATGTTGTCGGCCTGGGCGTAGACGCCCTTCACGTCGGGACCGACCTGGGTGAAGAGCGCGGCGGCGGCGTCGGTGGCCTTCGTCTGGTCCCAATTGCCGTTCTGCTTGCCGGCGACGACGATGCCCTTGGCCTTCTCGGCCAGCACCTCCTCGAGGCCCTTGGAACGCGCGATCTGCGGCGGTGTTCCCGGCACGCCCTCGACGATGAAGATCTTGCCTTCCGTGCCGAACTTCTTCTCGGCGAAACCCTTGATCATGGCTTCGCCGGCGGACTGGCCGTTGCCGATATCGGAAGGGCCGGTGAAGACGTTCCAATAGTCCGCGTATTTGTCGTCGGGCTTCGAGTTGGTGATGACCAGCGGAATGCCGGCCTGGTTGATCTTGCGCAGCGAGGGCACGATGGCGCTTGCGTCCGCCGGCCACAGCACGATCGCGGCTGGGTTCTGGGCAAGCGCCTGGTCGACCTGCGATGCCTGCTCGGCGGCATCGAAGTTGGTGATCTTCACCTCTAGATCGATGCCGGCGGCGCTGGCGACTTCCTTGAAGGCGCGCTGGTGGAGGGCGCAGTATTCGCATTCCTCGCTCACCGTCAGCAGGATCACTTTCGATCCCTTGGCACCGGCGAATGCCATGCCGGGCATGGCCAGTCCCGTGAACACGCTGGCCATCAGCGCGAGTTTGGTCAATTTCGCAGTATTCATGTCGTCGTTCCTCCCGTTTCAGGTTGCACTTCACCCATCCCCGCCGCCCAACACGGCGCAGGCAGAACTGGGTTTCGTCGGTTACTTCCGCTAGAGCATGATGCCGAAAAGTGTGAAGCGGTTTTCGGACGACATCATGCTCTATCTCTTTGATTTAGAGGCGGATTCAGATTTCAGATCGATTGATCTGAAATCATCCGACTCTAAGCGGAATGCCTGGCCCGCGATGCCGCGAACCGTTCACTCATCCATGCCCCCAACTGTCCGTCGAGCAGCACGATTCCCATCAGCACGAGCCCGTTCGCGAACAGGATTCCCGTCGCGCCCATGCCCATCAAACTCAGTCCGTTGTTCATCACCGTCAGGATCAGCGAGCCGATCAGCACATGCAGCGGCGAGCCGGCTCCGCCCGACAGGGCCACGCCGCCGACGATGGCAGCCGACACGGCCTGCAGCATGAGATTGTTCCCGGTGGTCGCCGCAGCACTGGCCAGGCTCATCGACAGAAGGCTGCCTGCGAGGGCCGCGCAAAGGGCCGAGACGATGAAGACGATATAAAGCGAAAGCCCGACCTTCGCCCCGCTCGCCGCCGCCACCAGCCGCTTGCTGCCGATGACGCGGATGTCGCGGCCCATCAGCGTGTGGCGCATGAACAGCCCGGCCAGGAGGAAGGCAGCCAGCGTGATCACGCTGCGCCAGGAGAGGACCGTCAGGATCGGATTGTCGAGGGCAAAGCCCAGGTCGAAATTGTCGGTGCTGATCACCTTGCCGCCGGCAAGCCAGAAGGCAAACCCCGAAAGCGCCATCATCGACCCGACGGTGACCACCAGCGAGGATACGTTGAAGCGGTTGACGACGAAGGCGTTGGCCGCGCCGATCACCACCGCGAAGGCCAAGGCGACACCCATGCCATGGACGAGATTGCTCCCGCCCGCGACCAGCGTCAGCAGGCCGCCGACCGCGACCATGGAGCCGACGCTGAGGTCGAATTCACCGGCGATCATGGTGAGCGACAGGCCAAGCGCCACCAGGCCGAGCAGCGCGAATGACTGCGTCAGCGCATAGATGTTGCGCCCGCTGATAAAGGCCGGGTTCCACAGCGCGAAGGCGACGACCAGGGCGATCAGGAGCGCGATGCGCAGCAAGGTGGCCGTGGACATGGGCTGTGACTTCCTTGGGGAGGCCATGGTCATCTCCTCCCGCCGAGCGCCAGCGCGCCGAGGATGACCGAGGCGATCACGACCAGGCCCTTCACGATCAGCTGGATTTCCAGCGACAGGCCCTTGAGCAGCAGGATGTTGGTGATGATGGCCAGGAAAACCGCGCCGATGGCCGCGTCGAGGATGCGGCCCTGGCCGCCCTTGATCGCCACCCCGCCGACGAGCACGGCGGCGATGGCGTCGAAATCCAGGCCGGCACCGAGCTTGAGGTTGCCCTGCGCGGCCTGCGAACCGTAGAGCGCACCGGCAAAGGCGGCGGCCGCCGCCGCCAGCACATAGGCGATCACCAGGGTTCGTCCGACGCGCAGGCCGGTGAAATGCGCGGCCTTCGGATTGAGCCCGATCAGGCGCAATTCGCGGCCGAAACGGGTCCGCTCGACGATGAAGCTGAAGACGAGCGCCGCAAGCAGGAACAGCACGATCTGGTTGGGGATGCCGGCCATGCGGCCGATGCCGAGCCAGCTCGCATCGCCTTGCCCGACAATGGTCAGGCCGCCCGAATAGAACGAGCCGGCGCCGGTGATGATTGAAGCCATCGCAATGGTGGTGATGATCGGGTTTGTCTTGAAGACGCCCACGGCAATGCCCTGGGCAAGTCCGAACAAGGCACCGACCAACACCACCACGACGATGCTCGGGAGGAGACCAAGATGAAGAAAGGAGGCAAACACGATCGTCGAAACAGCCGCCGTGGCGCCCATCGAAAGCATGAAGAGGTTGCCCGAGAGGGTGATGAACGCCATGCCGACGGCGGCGATGCCGACCGCCGATGTCGAATACATGATCGCCGAAATGTTGGCGCTCGACGCAAAGCCGGGCACCGCGGCACTGGCCCAGATGGCCAGAAGGATGGTGCCGATCCAGACGGCCGTCGATTGCACACGCTCGGGGCTCAGCAATGCCGCGCCCAACGACTTCATCTCGAGAGCGGCCAAGCCGGAACCTCCGCTTCCTGTCCTCGTTTCCACGCTCATGCCGCCCTCGCCATGCCTGGTCCGCGCAGGACGTCACCCAGGATCGAGTCCATGGCGGTCTCCTCGACCGGCAGATCGTTGACGATCTCGCCGCGGAAAACGGTGATCACACGCTGCGACAGTTCGCGGATTTCCTCGAGGTCGGTCGAGAAGAACAGGACGACGAGCCCCTGGCGCGCAAGCGCCTGGAGCTCGCGGTAGATTTCGGTGCGCGCCCCAACATCGACGCCGCGCGTCGGCTCGTTGAGGACAAGCACTTTCGGCTCCAGCGCGACGGACTTGGCAATGGCGACCTTCTGCTGGTTGCCGCCCGAAAGCGTCGACGCCGCCGCCGGCAGCCGCCGGCCGTCGATCTGGAAACGGCGCGCGAGATCCAATGCCCGCTTGCGGGCCTCGCCCAGGGAAAGCACGCCGGCGCGGTTCAGGCGGTCGAGTATGGCCGATGTGAGGTTGACCTCGATCGGCGCGCCGAGGAACAGGCTCTTGCCGCCGCGATCTTCCGGGACATAGGCAATGCGGCAGGCCATCGCCGACGACAGCGAGGTGACGTCGATGGCGGCGCCATTCAGGAACACGGTGCCTTCGTGGCGGCTTTCCAACCCTGCCAGCGTCTCGATCAGTGCATTGGCGCCCGATCCAAGCTGACCGATGACGCCGACGACTTCGCCAGCGCGGAAATCCAGCGTCACCGGCCGGTATTTTCCGGCCACCGCGAGCGTCTTGAGTTCAAGAACCTTGGCGGCCTGCTGGAGATCGGCCCGGTCACGCACCGAATGGGCGGATTTTATCTCCCGGCCGATCATCTCGGCGACCAATTCCTCGTTGGTCCACTGCGCCGTGGGTTTGGTCAGAACCCGCTGGCCATTGCGGAACACGGTGACGCGGTCGGTGAGCGCGAAGATCTCGGGCAGACGATGGCTGATATAGATGACGGCGGTGCCGTTTTCGCGCAGGCAGCGGACCGTCTTGAAGACGCGCTGGATCTCTGCGTCGGAAAGGCTCGCGGTCGGCTCGTCCAGGATCAGGATGCGGGCGCCCCGCATGACGGCACGGCAGATTTCGAGCAGCTGCTGCTCGGCGATTGCCAGGCGGCCGGCCTCGATATCGAGCGGCACTTCGGCCAGGCCGAGCTGGTCGAGGGTCTGGCGCGCGCGGGCGGCATAGCGCTTGCGGATATAGAGCTGACCGACATCGGGATCGCCGAGAAGAACGTTGTCCAGAACGGACAGATGCGGAATGATCGACAGTTCCTGGTAGACGACCGAGACCTGCCTGACGCTGGTCAGTTGCCCCGGCTTGAGCAGATTGCCATCGACGCGGATTTCTCCTTCGTCCGGGCTCATCAGCCCGGCGATCATCCGCACCAGCGTGCTCTTGCCGGCACCGTTCTCGCCACACAGCGCATGGATCTCACCGGCTTCGAGATCGAAGTCGACGCCTTTCAGAGCCTGGACACCTCCAAAAGATTTCCGCAGGCCTCTGACCGTCAGAACGGCTGGCGTCTCCATGATTTCCTCCCACAACCGTTTGAACGGCATGACGGCTACGCTACAGAATGATGATGGGTGCGATGACGGCAATTTGGTCCAGATTGGACTAACGGATTTGCAGCGTCAGCAATGGGCTGGGCTTGGTCCAAGGCGGCAGCGATCGCGCCCACCGGTCCTGCCTGCCGATGCGCGGCCGTCTCACGCGATAAGGTCGGGACCGATCTGGCTGAACGCCGGCGTGCCCGCGAGCTTCAGGCCGTTGGCGATGTCGTCCAGCAGGATGTCGAGCACCCTGGCCACGCCGGCTTCGCCGGCCGCCGCTCCGAACAGGGCGGCTCGGCCGATCGCTGAGGCGGCAGCGCCGCGCGCCCTGGCCTTGATGACGTCCATTCCGGTTCGGATGCCGGAATCGATCAGGATCGGAACCTCGGCCGCCACCGCCTGGCGGATGGCGGGCAGCGCATCGATGCTTGATATGGCGCTGTCGAGCTGGCGGCCGCCATGGTTGGAGACCCAGATGCCGTCGGCGCCGGCCGCCACCAAGCCAGCGGCATCGGCGGGGTGCAGGACGCCCTTTACCAGCAGCCGGCCCTTCCACCAGTCGCGGATCCGGCGGAAATCGTCCCAGTCGAAACCGGCGTGGAGATTGCGGCCGACACGCGCGGCGATGGTCAACCCGGCGCTGGTGTCGCCAAGATAACCGCGAACGTTCTCGAACTGAGGCAGCCCGCCGCGCAGCAGGCGCAGCGACCAGCCGGGATGAAGCATGCCTTCCCAGAGATGGCGAGGCGAGGGGCGCAGCGGGATCGATATGCCGTTCCTGAGATCCTTTTCGCGTTTTCCCCCGGCCTGCAGGTCGACGGTCACCACCAGCGTCGAATAGCCGAATTCTTCCGCCCGCCGCACAAGCTCGCGGTTGAAGTCGAATTCCCTGAGCACATAGAGCTGGAACCAGAGCGGTCCCTGCACGGCCCTGGCCATGCGCTCGATGCTGGTCGTCGACATGGTGGACAGCGTGTAGGGAATGCCGCGCGCGGTCGCTGCCCTGGCGATGGCGATGTCGGCTTGCGGCCATACCAGCGCGCATGAACCCATCGGGCTGATCACCAGTGGTGTGGCGAAGGTTTGCGACCACAGCGATGTGGTCAGGTCCGGCCGCGATACGTCGGTCAGCACGCGTGGCAGCAGCCGGATACGCTCGAAATCGGCGCGGTTGGCGCGGAGCGTCAATTCCTGTCCTGCCCCGCCATCGACGAATTCGAAGATCGACTTCGGCAGGCGGCGGCGGGCAAGGGTGCGGAAATCGTCGACTGAAACCTTGCGCGCGAGAGCGCCCATCTCAAACTCCGCTTGTTTCGAGCGTCGTGCCGGTCCGCTTGAGGCGGCCGGCAAGGAGGCTGAGCTCGGCATAGGCCTTGCCGGCGTCCGGATGCCATGAGCGCACCGCCGCCTCCTGTTGCGCGACGATCGCGAGATCGCCGCGCGCCGCCGGTCCGGTCAGCGCCGCGGCCGGCCCCAGCCTTCCGACATTCTCGGCCGTGGCGGCAAGCAGGCGCGCATTCAGTTGCCCGGCGATTTCCTGTGGAACGCCGGCGCGCGCCCAGGCTTCCCGCGCCACCGCCTGCAGCACCACGGTGAAGTTGTTCGAGAACACGGCAGCCGCGTGGTAGATCGCCTTGTATTGCGAGCTGAGCGGAAACGGCTGGCCGCCAATGCCGCGTATCAGTGCATCGACAGCCCTGACAGCCTCGGCATCGCCTTCGACGCCGCAAAGTGTCCCTTCGAACTGTCCGACAGCCCTTGCCGGATCGGCGAATGTCAGCACGGGATGGACGCTTGCCAGATGCCAGCCAAGGGCACGCAAGGGCTGCATCTCGGCCGCCGGCAGGAAGCCGCTGCAATGCACGGCGATGGAGGGACTGGCCGGGGCCAGTTCCGCAAGACGGGCCGCCACGTCCGCGATCCGCGTGTCCGACACGGTGAGGAACCAGAGGTCGGCCGGTCGCATGTCGGCAAGCCCGGAAACCGCGGTTCCCGCGCCGATGAATTCAACCGCCCGGGAGGCAGTTTCCGCGCCGCGGCCGGCAATGTCCTGAACCTCGTGCCCGCCGGCCAGGACGATCCGGCGCATGAGGGTCTGGCCGACCTTGCCGGGCCCAATCAGATTGATCTTCAGCTTCGTCATCTCAGCCTCATTCGACATTGGCCGAAGGCTATATGATCGGCTTTGGCAAAACAGGCGGAAACTTGCCCCGGCCAGCGGCTTTGGCGTGATACCTCACGCCGCGGCCGCGAGCCGGTCGCAGACGGAATGGGTTATCTGGCGGGTGGACGCGCTGCCTTTCAGGTCGGCGCTGAGCAGGCCGCCGGCAAGGCAGGCTTCCGTCACGCTTCGGATGCGCTCGGCTGCGTGGTTGAGCTTCGCGTCGCCATGCTTGTGGCCGAGCCAGTCGAGCATGGAGGCGGCCGACAGGATGGTGCCATAGGGATTGGCGATGCCCTTGCCGGCAATGTCGGGCGCCGAGCCGTGTGCTGCCTGGAAGAAGCCGTTGGCGTCGCCGATCTCGGCCGAGGGCGCCATGCCCATGCCGCCGACGGTGGCGGCGGCAAGGTCGGACAGGATGTCGCCGAACATGTTCTCGCTGACGATGACATTGAAGTGGCCTGGCTTCAGCACGAGGTGCATGGCCATGGCGTCGACCAGCGCATATTCGGTCGCGATGTCGGGATAGTCCTTCGCCACCTCGTCGAAGACGGAGCGGAAGAAGGCATAGCTGCGCAGCACGTTGGCCTTGTCGCAGCAAGTCACCCGGCGCACACCGTCGCGCGGTGCGCCGCCCGACTGGCGCGCCAGTTCGAAGGCCTTGCGGACGATACGTTCGATGCCGGTACGGGTCTGCACCAGCGTATCGACCGCGACCTCGCCGCGCAGCAGCGCGCCCGAGCCACGCGCGGCGTAGAGCCCTTCGCTGTTCTCGCGCAGGATGATGTAGTCGATGTCGCCGGCCTTCACGCCGCGCAAGGGGCTCTCCACGCCCTCGAAGAGCCTGATGGGGCGGATGTTGGCGTAGAGGTCGAGCTCGAAGCGCAGCTTGAGCGTGAAATCCAGCCCCGCTTCGGTGCCGTCGGGATGGACGACGCCGGGCAGGCCGCCGGCGCCATGCAGGATGGCATCCGCCGCCCGGCAGGCCTGGAAGGTCGGTTCGGGAAAGCTCTGGCCGGTCTTCAGGAAGTGCTCGGCGCCGGCCGGATATTCGCTGAAGCGCAGCGGGCTGTCGCGCCCGAGTGCGGCCTTCACCACCTCGATCGTGGCGGCGCAGACTTCCGGACCGATGCCGTCGCCATGCACCACGGCGATTTCGTAGATATCCTTCATCGCCAAAACCTCACGGGCAACAGTTTTTCAGATGCACTTGCCGCCATCGACGTTGAGGTCGACGCCGGTGATCATGCTGGCCTCGTCCGAGCACAGGAAGGCGGCGGCATTGCCCATGTCCTGAGGCGTCGACAGACGGCCGATCGGGATGGTGGCGACGACGCGGGCGCGGTTCTCCTCGCCGGAGCCGATGAAGGTCGACAGAAGCGGCGTGTCGCCGGCGACCGGGTTGATGGCGTTGACGCGGATGCCGAAGGGGGCGAGTTCCACCGCCATGGCCCGCGTTGCGGCGATCGCCCAGCCCTTGGAGGCGTTGTACCAGGTGAGGTTCGGGCGCGGCGAGACGCCGCCGGTGGAGGCGACGTTGAGGATCGCGCCCGACTTCATGGATTTGAAATGCGGAACCACGGCGCGGGCGCCGTTGTAGATCGAGCGCATGTTGACGTTGGCGATCCTGTCGAACAGGTTTTCGTCCATCGTCTCCAGCGGCAGAGGCGGCTGGGCGACGCCGGCATTGTTGACCAGTATGTCGAGGCCGCCAAAGGCCGACCGGGCGAGGTCGGCGGCCGCCTCGAAGCTTTGCAGTGTCGAGACGTCACCGGTGATCGGCCGCACCTTTTCGCCGATCTCGCCCGCGACCCTGGCCGCTGCCGCCTCGTCACGGTCCATCAGCACGACCAGCGCGCCCTCGGCGACGAATTTCCTGACGATGCCTTCGCCAAATCCCGAACCGCCACCGGTGACGATGGCGACCTTGCCAGCAAGTCTCATATCTGTTCCTCCGTTGCCGGCACCATCGGGGAAGTCGCTGTGATTGCACAGTCCGATTATCTGAACGCCCTTTTAGCTTTCCTTGTTTGAGGTCGCCGGCAGCGGGAGTAATAGTCGCCACGGAATTCGTGAGGAGGACGCGATGACGCTGAATTTCGACCCGAGGGCGAAGGCCACGACGCTCTACCATGGCGAATTCCGGCCGATGTTCATCGGCGGCAAGTGGGTCGCGGCACAGTCCGGCCAGGAAATGCAGGCGCTCAACCCGGCAACGGGCGAGGTGCTGGCGACGGTGCCGCGCGGCGGCGCGGCCGACATAGATGCCGCGGTCAAGGCGGCACGCGCTGCCTTCGAAGGACCTTGGTCAAAATTCTCGCCCTACGAGCGGCAGTGCGTGCTGTTGCGCATCGCCGATCTGTTCGAGACGCATTGGGAAGAGCTCAGCGTTTCCGACACGCTCGACATGGGCCTGCCGATCACGCGCACGCTGGCCAACCGGCGCCGCGTCATCGGCATGCTGCGCTTCTATGCCGGCATGGCGACGGCGCTGCATGGTGAATCCATCGACAATTCCATTCCCGGTGAGATCGTCTCCTTCACAAGGCGCGAGCCGGTCGGCGTCGTCGGAGCAATCATTCCCTGGAACGCGCCGACCGCCGCCTCGATCTGGAAGATCGCGCCGGCGCTCGCCACCGGCTGCACCATCGTGCTGAAGCCCTCCGAGGACGCATCGCTGACGCCGTTGCTGATCGCCAGGCTTATGCAGGAAGCCGGCGTGCCCGATGGCGTCGTCAACATCGTCACCGGCACCGGGGCCGAGGCCGGCGCGCGGCTGGCCGAACATCCAGACGTCAACAAGATCGTCTTCACCGGCTCGACGCTGACCGGACAAGCGATCGCGCGGGCAGGGGTCACCAATCTCAAGCGCGTTTCGCTTGAGCTCGGCGGCAAGTCGCCGATCATCGTCTGCCGCGACGCCGACATCGACAAGGCCGTCCCGGTCGCCGCGATGGCGGTGTTCGTGCATTCGGGCCAGATCTGTATTGCCGGCTCGCGGCTGTTCGTGGCGCGCGAGATCCACGACGAATTCGTGCGCCGGGTGGCCGAGTTCGCCAGCAAATTGCGCATAGGCCACGGCATCGAGGCGGAGACCGAAATCGGCCCGCTGATCAATGCCAGGCAGGCCGGCAAGGTGGAGGGCTACATCAAGGCCGGCAGCGACGAGGGCGCAGAACTGGTCGCCGGCGGATCGCGGCTGACGGGCGAGCTCTACGACGGCGGCAATTTCATCGCACCGACGGTCTTCGGTGCGGTCTCGGACAAGATGACCATCGCGCGCGAGGAGATTTTCGGGCCGGTCATCTCCGCGATGCCTTTCGACACGCTCGACGAAGCGGTCACGCGCGCCAATGCGACGCCTTATGGGCTGGCCGCCGGCATCTTCACCACCCATCTCGGCACCGCGCACAAGCTGGCTCGCCGCGTCAAGGCCGGCTCGGTCTGGGTCAACATGTACCACGCCATCGACCCCGCCGTGCCGTTCGGCGGCATGAAGATGTCCGGCTACGGCCGCGAGGGCGGCATCGAGCACCTGCATGAGTATCTGGAGACCAAGGCCGTCTGGATCCAGACCGACTGAGGGTATGCCGATATTCAGGTGAGGGCGGCCTGCGAACGGTGGGTGCGCCCCCCAACACTTCGTCATCCTAGGGCGAAGCAAGGAGCGAAGCGACGCGCGCAGACCCTAGGATCCATTCCGTGACGTCAAAGCGTTGCAACGGTGCAGAACGCTCACCAGCCGGTTCCGCGGAAAAGCTCAAACCAATCCGGATTCGCTTTCTCGATGAGCTCAATCTTCCACTGTCTTGACCAGCGCTTCAGCGATTTTTCTCGCTGAATAGCATCGGTGATATCGAAATATTCCTCATACCAGACCAGCCGCTGAACGCCGTAACGACTGGTAAAGCCTGAGCCTTGACCGGACTTATGTTCGGGCATGCGGCGGCCAAGATCATTGGTGACGCCGATATAGATCGTGCCGCGCTTCTTGCTGGAGGTCATATAGACATAACCGGTCATGGATTGACGTTAGCTGTCAAAACGAGCGCCTTCTATCCTGAAACGCTGCATTTTCCGATCGACCTCACGGAATGGATCCTAGGGTCTGCGCCGCGTCGCTTCGCTCCTTGCTTCGCCCTAGGATGACGAAGGATAGGGCCGGTTACGCCAATCTGCGAAGCACCGCGAACAATCAATGCGCCAGTTCGCGCAGATTGGTGCGGATGAGGTTCATCAGCTGCTCCGAGAAGCTATGGTGCACGTAGCCGCGCGCGGTGATGATGCCGACGGAGCGGTGGGCGTCGCGGTGGTCGATCGGCACGACGCGCATGCGCTCGTCATTGCGCGAGATGGCGATGCCGGGCACAACGCACACGCCCAGTCCGGAGGAGGCGAGCGCCACGGCGGTCTGCGCGCTCTCGACCTCGTATTGCGGCTTGAGTTCGATGCCTTCGGCCGCCGTCAGCCGGTCGACGAGACCGCGCACCGCCGTCTTGCGGTTGAGCAGGATCAGCGGATAGCGCAGCAGGTCGGAGAGCAGCAGCTTCTTTTCGCCGCCGTATATTTCGGTGGGAATGCAGGCCATCAGCGGATCGTCGAGGATGGATTCGAACTGGAAGTCGGTCAGGTTGGGCAGTTCGGGGCCGATATAGAACTCGACCTCCTGCTGCTGCAACAGGGCAAGGGCCGCCTGCGGCGGGGTCTCGATGACCTCGACGACCGAGCGGGGATAGCGCAGCTTGAAGGTGGCCAATATGTCGCCCAGCCGGCTCGCGGCAAGCGTCGGGGCACAGGCGATCTGCACCTTGCCCTTGCGCCGCGCGGCGATCTCGGTCAGCCGGTCGAGGCTGGTCTGCACCTGCGACATCGCATTGGCGATCTCCTCGAACAGGACCTGGCCTTCCGGCGTCAAGCTGGCGCGCTGCGCGGTGCGGATGAAGAGCGAGATGCCGATCTGCTCCTCGAGGTCGCGGATCTGCATGGACACCGCCGATGGCGAGCGGTTGCTCTCTTCGGCGGCACGACGGAAGCTGCCGTTTTCGGCGGCAAGCAGGAACGTCTGCAGAAGTTTGAGGTTGATGCTGGACATGTCCGCTCGGGCAGGTGATCTGACCTCCTGACCTATTCAGACGCGGAACCGATTGCAAGGCAATAGGCCTGGCCAGGCATTGGTCCTGGCTTAGCCAGCAAAGATATTCCCCTGCAACCGGGGCTCAGTGGACGGCGGCGAACATGACGCGTTCCTCGGTCGCTTCCGACAGCATCATCTCCTCGACCACGCGGCCGCGCTTGACGACCAGGATACGGTCGGAAACGGCAAGGATTTCAGGCAGATAGGAAGAGATGACGACGACGGCCATGCCCTGGTCGGCGAGATCGCTGATGAGCTGGTGGATCTCGACGATGGCGCCGACGTCGACGCCGCGCGTCGGCTCGTCGAAGATCACCAGTTTCGGCTTCTGGATCAGCGACTTGGCGATCACGACCTTTTGCTGATTGCCGCCGGAGAGTTCGATCATCCGGGCGCGGTCGCTGGTCTGCCGCAGGCTGAGGCGCTCGCCCCATTCGCGGGCAAGCTGCCTGGCACGCGCCAGCGAGACCATCGAGACCGGGTTGGCGCCCTCGGTGAGTTCGCCCACCTGAAGGTTCTCGCCGGCCGTCATGGTCTCGAAGAAGCCGTCGAGCTTGCGGTCCTCGGTGACATAGACGATGCCGTCGCGCACCGCCGGCCTTGGCACGCGGTAGCGCACCGACTTGCCGAGCAGGCGGATTTCGCCGCCATGGAAGATGTTGCGCTTCAACAGGCCGGCAACGACCTTGGCCATCTCCGTGCGGCCGGCGCCGACGAGACCGAACATGCCGGTGACCTGGCCCGAAAAGACCGAGAAGGACGAGTTGCGCACCAGGCCGGCACAGGACAGGTTCTCGACCGAAAGCACCTTGTCGCCATAGGGCCGCGCCGCGCGCTTGACCTCGCCATGCAGCGTTTCAGTCAGGGTGCGGCCGACCATCGCCTGCACGATGGTGGCGCGGGTGAAGCCCTTGGCGTCTCCGGAAGCGACGATCTCGCCATCGCGCATGACGGTGATGCGGTCGGCGACATCAAGCGCCTCTTCCAGCGCGTGGCTGATGAAGATGAGGGCGATGCCTTCCTTGACCAGGCGCTGCAGCAGGTTGAAGAAGTGGCTCTTTTCCTCGGGCGTCAGCGTCGCGGTCGGTTCGTCGAAGATGATGACGCGGGCCTTGTGGTGGACGGCGCGCGCGATCTCCACCATCTGCTTGTGCGCCGCGCCAAGCGTGCTGACCTGCGCGGTCGGGTCGACCTGGAAGCCCATGCCGGCGAGGAACTGGCGCGCCTGGATGTAGAGGCCGCGCAGCCGGTTGAACATCTTCTCTTCGCCGAGATAGAGGTTCTGCGCCACGGTCATGGCCGGCACCAGATTGGTCTCCTGGAACACCATGGCAATGCCGGCGCGCAGCGCTTCTGCGGGCGTGGCGAAGGACACGTCCTTGCCGTCGAAGGTCATCTTGCCCTCGGTCAGCTTGAACACGCCCGCCATCACCTTGGTCAGCGTCGACTTGCCGGCGCCGTTTTCGCCGAGCAGTGCGTGGATCTCGCCCTTGCGCAGGTCGAAATTGACATTCTTGAAGGCAGGAATGCGCGAGAAGGCCTTGGTGGCGTCCCTGAGTTCGATGATGTTATCCGACATCGCTTAACCCCGCTTGCCACCGGCGGCGCCGGCCACGCGCACCACCCTCGAGCCGCCGCGCGAGGCGACCAGCAGGTCATCACCCGCCTCGCAGGCGCTCACGGTGCCGTGCACCGTGCCGTCGGCGCGCGAATGGAAACTCGACAGCGGCTTCATGTTCTGGTCGCAGTGCACCACCAGCCCGTAGGATCGGGTGACGGCGTAGGGCTTCAGCACATTCATCTGCTTGAGCTGGCTGCCCTGCATCGGTTCGCGGTAGTCGCGCCATGAACTCAGCGACGGCGCCATCCAATAGGCTTCGGGGACCTCGGCCAGCATTCGCTTGCGGTAGGCCTCCTCGCGCAGGATGAACTCCACCAGCTGGTTGCGAACGGAATAGAAGGTCAGCCAGTAGCCGGCATTGAAGGCGGGGGCGATGCGCGCGGGATAGGCCGGGAGGTGTTCCAGAACCGGCATTGTCGCCCTGGTGGCGAGGTCGATGGCCAGCACGCGATGACGCCAGGCTTCGGTGACGTAGATGCGGTTCGAGCCGGTGGTGGCGATGCCGGCCGGCCAGGCGAGGCCGTCACGGATCAATTCCAGCCGGCCGCTCTTGAGATCGAGACGCCAGAGCGAACCGGAAGCGTTCTTCTGCATCAGGTCGCGGCGCCAGCCGGTCGCGGGTACCGATGCCGAGCCATTGGCGATCAGCAGGCTGTTGCTGTCGAGGAAGGTGAGGGCGGTGATGCAGGAGAGCCGCCGCGCTTCGTCGCCTGTTGCTTCGCGCCCGTCATGCAGGCCGCCTCGAATGACGACACCCTTGCCGTCGATCGCCAGCGCGGTCATGCCGCGCGCATGGGCAAGTGCCGTGATCTCACCGGGGAATTCCTGCAACACCTCCGCATGGCCGTCGGTGCCAAAACGCACCAGCGAGGCGGCGCTGCTCGCCAGCACGCCCTTGTCGGTGCGCACGAGATTGTCGGCCTCGGCGAGGCTGGCGAAGGTCTCGGCTTCCTCGAGGCCCTGGTTGGGCAGCAAGGGGCCGTCAAGCGTCGGCACCGTCACCGCCCAGTCGCCACGGCCGAGAAAACGGTCGAAAAGCTGGCTCACGGCGCTCATGCCTTTTTGCCCCAGTAGGAATCCGAGCTGAACCAGTTGGGATCGACGCCCTTGAGCGGCAGCGTGCCCATGCGGTTGTTGAAGATGCCGCAGAGATAAAGCACGCCCTTGTGTTCGCGCATCGAGGTGATCATCGGATGCTTCTCGCCGGCGCGGTCCCAGAGGCTTTCGAGGATCTGGCCCTTTTCGTCGAAGCGCAGCACGCAACCGGTGTTGAGGTTGGGCATAAGCCAGGCATCTTCCGAAACGCGCCGCGCCATGCGGCGACGAAAGCCCGGCATTTCCAGCGACAGGTCGAGCGCCGGCGTGCGCATGCCCATCAAGGCCAGCCAGTAGGTGCCGTCCGAGGCGCGGTTGATGTTGTCGGGATAGCCGGGCAGGCCCTCGATGACGCGCTCGACCTTGCCCTTCTTCGGGCCGTCGAAATAGTAGCGGCTGATGCGGCAGGCCCAGCTTTCGGCGAACAGCACGGACTGGCCGTCGAAGGCCGTGCAGATGCCGTTCGGGAAGACCAGGTTCGACAGCAGCGTGCGGGTCGAGCCGGATTTCGGATCGTGGACGATGATGCGCCCATTGCCGCGGCTTTCCAGCGCATCGGCGTACCAGTCGTGCATCTCGAAGCGCACGGTGGCTTCGGAGAAGACGATGCGGCCATCGGGAAGGATGTCGCAATCGTCGGCGAGCTTCATGGTCGAATCGTCGACGACTGATGTCAGCGAACGGTTGGTCTCGGCCGTCAGCAGCTTCACATCGCCATTCGGAGCGACCCGGTAGAGGCCCATGCCGGCGACGCAGATGACGAGATTGTCGTCGCGGTCGAAGGCCATGCCGAGCGGCGAGCCGCCAATATGGGCGAACACTTCACTCTCGGTGTAATGCGGCGGCTTGAAGCGCAGTATGTCGCCCTGGCGAGTGCCGGTGTAGAGCCGGTCCTGGCGGTCGAAGATGACATCCTCCGCGCCGTCGAGGACGCCAAGGCCGATGACGCCGACATCCTTCAGCCGGTCGTTCACCGCTATCGGCGTGCCCGGCGCGGTCGAGATCGGCTCGCGCATCTTGGCGAAGGTCGGCGAGATGTAGACGCTGCGCAGGATCTTGTGGCGGTTCTTCACCCAGCGCACGTCGAGCAGGACCGAGAAAAGCAGCACGAGACCGAGGATCAGGTAGTTGACCGGGCCGGAAACGGCCAGAGCGAGCAGGCTGTTCGACAGGACGAGCACGAAGATCGTTCCCATCAGCGCCTTGGCCACCGAGCCGCGCCCGCCGCCAAGCGAGATGCCGCCGAGCACCGTCGCGGTCAGCACCTGCAGTTCGAGCCCGGTGCCGATATCGGAAGCGGCACTGCCGATGCGGGCCGAGAAGAAGAAGCCGGAGAGCGCGACCAGCACCGAGCACAGCACGTAGGCGCTGAACAGGGTGAAGCGCACATTGATGCCGGCATTGTAGGCGGAACGGCGCGCGCCGCCGACCGCGAACAGCCGCCAGCCATAGCGGGCGCGCGAAAGCACCAGATGGATCACCAGCGCGATGACCACGAAGACGACGAAGGAGGTCGGTACGCCCCAGATCGTGCCGAAGCCGAGAAAATCATAGATCGGGGAATCCGGCCCGCTGGTGACGATCGGCGTCGAGACCTGCGGGAAGATGACGTCGAAGGTCGAGCGGTAGATGATGAGCGTCACCAGCGTGGTCAGGAAGGCCCGCATGCGCAGGAAGCCGACCAGGAAGCCGTTGATGGCGCCGCAGACGATGCCAAGCCCGAGGCAGGCCAGCAGGCCGGTGCCGAAACTCCATTGCCCGACATTCATGCCGTAGAGCGTCACCAGGACGGCCAGGGCGAAGGTCGAACCGACCGACAGGTCGATGCCGCCCGAGACCATGACGATGGTCATGCCGAGCACGACCAGGCCGAGCTCAGCGGTCTGGCCGCTGAGATTGGTCAGCGTCGCGACGCTCCAGAAGCCCGGCACGATCGAGCCGAAGATCGCGCACAGAATGATCAGCGCCGTGAAGGGGATGACGCTGTCGATCCACTTCTTGGTCAGGATCTCCCCGACCACGTGGTCGGGGAGCAGGCGGTAGCGCCAGCGCACAAAGCTTTCGGCCATGCTCATCAGAACAGTCCGTTACTTGAGCTCGTCCAGCTTCCAGCAGTTCCTGCCGGTGGCGTTGGTCTTGTCGACGCGGGTGATCGGGCCGAAGAAGATGGTCTTCTCGCTGCCCGCCTGCCGCTCGGGATGCTGCAGCAGTTCCGAAATCTGCTGCGCCGCGATCTCCGCCTGGATGGGCGAGTTGAAGTTGAAGATCACATCGAGCAGGCCGTTCTTGATGCTCTCGCAGCCAGTGGCGCTGCCGGCGCCATTGGTGACGATGGTCACCTGGTCCTGCTTGCCGGCGGCCGCGACGGCGGCACCGGCGCCGACTTCGGCGTTGTCCCAGATGCCCATGATGCCGCACAGGTCCGGATGCTGCTGGAGGACCGTCTCGGTGATCTGGCGGGCCTTTTCGCTCATGTAGTCGGCCGGCTGGTCGGAGACGAGCTGCAGTTCGGGATTGGCCTTCAGCACCTCATCGATGCCGGTGCGCATGTAGATGTTGGCCGCACCCGTCTGGACGCCGGCAAGCCAGACCACCTTGTGCGATACGGCATTCGGCCCGGTGCAGTGCTTGGCCAGTTCGCCCATTTCGAGACGGCCCATCTCGATCCAGTCATTGCCGACATAGGAGTCGGTCTGGGTCGCCGACTGCATGTTGACCTGCAGCACCTTGATGCCGGCGGCCTGCGCCTGCTTCAGCAGGCGGGCATAGGTCTGCACGTCGGGGTTCTGCACGATGATCAGGTCCGGCTTCTCCGCGATGGCGCCCTGCATGGCGCGGATGCCGGCATTGGTGTCGCCATTGGGGTCGCGCACTTCGATGCTGAAACCGTAGCGGGCGGCATGGCGCTGCCATACCACCACCCAGGACTGGTTGAGGTCCATGCCTTGCGAGATCGGCACGAAGATCACCTTCTTGCCCTTGAGCGATTCCAGATAGGGCGCACGCCCGACCTGGTCGGTTTCCTGCGCGGTGGTGACGTTCGCGGCGCTGAGCAGCGTGAGCGCCGTCAGGCCCGCGAAAAGGCAGTTCTTGAACAACTTCATGGTTTCCTCCCTGATTGATGTTTCGGCTTGATGTTTTTCAGATATCGCCGCTCTGCGAGGTCTGCTCGTCGCGCGGATTGATGATGGCGTCGATCGCCAGCGCACCCAGCAGGATCACGCTCTTGATCAGGTTCTGGCTGGTGTAGCTGAAGTTGAGGATCGTCATGCCGTTGGTCAGGATGCCGACCAGGATGGTGCCGACGATGACGTTGCGCACGCCGCCCTGGCCGCCGGAGAGGCCGATGCCGCCCAGCACCACGACCAAAAGCACGTCGTAGATCAGGCTGGAATTGTAGAGGCGCGTGTCGATGCCGGTGACCAGGCCCAGCATGATGATGCCGGCGGTAAAGGCGATCAGCGCGCTCAGCACATATTGCGTCACGATGATCGGGCGCGTCGGCAAGCCGGTAGTGCGGGCCGCGTTCGGATTGTCGCCGGTGGCATAGACCAGCCGTCCGAAGCGGGTCTTGCGCAGGAAGAAGCCCATCAGCGCCGCCACCGCCGCGAAGATGATCACGACCATCGGGATGCCGAGGATGGTGCCGCTGCCGATGAATTTCAGCCAGGCGATGTTTGATGGCGCATAGAGCACGTCGGAGGCAAAGACGATGCGGCCCGAACCGTAGACCGAGGAGGCGATGGCAAGCGTGGCGAAGATCGGCGGGATTTCGGCAATCGCCACCATGATGCCGGTGAACAGGCCGATGGCCGCTGCAAGAAGGGCGCCGCAGACCACGGCCAGCGTGAAGTCCACGCCCCAGGTGGAAATCCAGATCGAGAAGGCGACGCCGACCACCATCACCGCCACCATGGTGAGGTCAATGCCGCGGCCGACGACGATGAAGCCCATGCCGACCGCCAGCGTGCCGAGGATCGAGACGTTCTTGAGGATGGCAATGATGTTGCCCTGGGTCAGGAAATTGTTGAGCGTCGCGGAGAAGGCGAGGAAGAGGATGACCGAGATCGCGACGACGACGAGCTCCTGGGACATCTTGATGCCCATGCGCGCGCCGTCGGATTTGCCCGAACCAGCCAATTTCATTCCTCCCTCGCTGCCAGCGTCAAGCGGCAGCTTGCCCGAGCGGCATTGCCGCTCCGGCGTTTCCTCCACAGCCCTGAGCCGGCTGCCTCCCTGAAGACCATTGCGGCTCGGGGCGGAAGGGGCAATTTCGATTTTCTGATACGCTGTGCAGTTCGCCCCGGCGGACGGCAAATCGCGGGACAGGTAAACCGCTGCCCGGGAACCTTTGTTCGGCTGGTGATTTTGCCTATATAGGAATGCGAATGGCCAGAAGGGTGTTGCCGATGACGACGAAACGCTTTGCGATCTGCGCTCTTGCCCTGGCGATGGCCTGTGGCGTGTCCGCGCCGGCACTTGCCGGAGCCAAGCACCACCACCACCGGCATCACCACACTCAGAGCCAATACTACGGCCAGGCCGGGTCCGAACGCTACGTTCCCGCCGATGACGATCTCATCGGCTTCCTGTTCGGTGGCCCGCGCTATTACGACCAGCAGCTGTTCACGACCGCCGCCGGCGCCTGCTCCTACGACAGGGTGAGCCCGGACGCGAACGCGACGAACAAGATCAACGATCATCACTGCGGGAAATGAAGGCCGGAGAGATTCAGGCTGCTTCCCATCCCGCAAAGCGATCGGGGCGCAGCCATTCCTGGCCTGGATTGCAATCAGCGCGGAACGATGTTGCCGGCCAGTGCCGGTTCCCTGCGGTTTGTCGTGGCGCCTACGAGGCTCGCATCAGTTTGCCGTAACGCTTGATCAGCCGGTCGCGCTTCAGGCGCGTCAGCCTTTGCGTCCAGAAGACCCCGTCCAGTTGATCGATCTCATGCTGGTGGCAAACCGCCAGCAGGCCATCGGCGTCCTCGAACCGCTCGTTGCCATCCAGATCCTGATAGCGGACCCGGATGCGGGCGTGGCGCTCGATATCCTCCGTGACACCGGGCATCGAGACACTGCCTTCCGCATGACGGATCATTTCGGTCGAGGCCTGGATGATCGATGGATTTACGTAGATCCCCGGCTTTGCGGCGGAGGGAAGCTGGATCACGACCAGGCGCCTCAGAATGCCGATATGCGGGCCGGTGATGCCGATCCCCGGCGCCGCGTGCATGGTGTCAACAAGGTCGCGGGCCAATCCGTGCAGGTCGCCGTCGAACAGCTGTACAGGTTCCGCCACGGCGCGGAGGAGGGGATTGGGGAACCTTATGATCGGCCGAACCGCCATGGACCACTTTCTCAAATCGCCAATCATTGCCTTTCAGCGGGACCGCAGGCGATCGACGGCCCCATGAGACAGGACGCGGGGGCATGAGACAGGACGCGGCCGGTCACCCCCTGTGTATGGCGCCCTTTGGTATTGCTCAAGGCGACGGTGTGTAACCCCGCTGTTTTGTCATTGAAGCACGCGCCGCTCGCATATACTTCAGGGCCATGAAAAAAATCGGTTTCCTGTCATTCGGGCATTGGACGCCCTCGTCGCAATCGCAGGTGCGCTCAGCTTCCGACGCGCTGCTGCAGTCCATCGATCTCGCCGTCGCCGCCGAGCAGCTCGGCGCGGACGGCGCCTATTTCCGCGTGCATCATTTTGCCCGCCAGCTCGCCTCGCCGTTCCCGCTGCTGGCGGCTGTCGGCGCAAAGACCAGCCGCATCGAGATCGGCACCGCCGTCATCGACATGCGTTACGAGAACCCGCTCTACATGGCCGAGGATGCGGGTGCCGCCGATATCATCGCCGGCGGCCGCCTGCAGCTCGGCATCAGCCGTGGTTCGCCCGAGCAGGTGATCGATGGCTGGCGCTATTTCGGCTACCAGCCGCAGGAAGGCAAAAGCGACGCCGACATGGCGCGGCATCACGCCGAGGTTTTCCTCGACACGCTGCGTGGCGAAGGCTTCGCACAGCCCAATCCGCGACCGATGTTCCCCAACCCGCCTGGCCTGCTCAGGCTCGAGCCGCATTCGCAGGGCCTGCGCGAGCGCATCTGGTGGGGTGCGGCCACCAACGCCACCTCGGAATGGGCGGCGAAGCTCGGCATGAACCTGCAGAGCTCGACGCTCAAATTCGACGAGACCGGCAAGCCGTTCCACATCCAGCAGGCCGAGCAGATCCGCGTCTATCGCGAGGCCTGGAAGGCGGCCGGCCACAGCCACGAGCCGCGCGTCTCGGTCAGCCGCAGCATCTTCGCGCTGGTCGACGACCGCGACCGCGCCTATTTCGGGCGTGGCAATGAGAGCCGCGACCAGATCGGCTTCATCGAGGAAAACACCAGGGCGATCTTCGGCCGCAGCTACGCCGCCGAGCCTGACGTGCTGATCAAGGAATTGGCGCAGGACGAGGCGATCGCCGAGGCCGACACGCTGCTGCTCACCGTGCCTAACCAACTCGGCGTCGACTACAACGCCCACGTCATCGAGGCGATCCTGACCCATGTCGCGCCGGCACTGGGCTGGCGCTGACGGCCACGCCGTGTAACCATCTCCCGAGGCGCGGCGCGCGGTTCGGGAGGTTCACGGCATGGCGAAGAAGGCCCTGATTGCCTGGGGCGGCTGGGAAGGCCATACGCCCGAGCGCAGCGCCGAGGTTGTGCGCAAACTGCTTGAGCGCAACGGATTTGATGTCACGCTGGGCGAGGGCACGGCGATGTTCGCCGATCCGGAATTGCCTTCCTTCGATCTGATCGTGCCCGTCATCACCATGTCGACGATCGAGAAGGCCGAGCTCCAGAACCTGACGCAGGCCGTTCGCGGGGGAAGCGGGCTCGGCGGCTTCCACGGCACGATGGGCGACAGTTTTCGCAACGAGCCCGACTACCAGTTCATGACCGGCGGCCAGTGGGTCGCGCATCCCGGCAACATCATCGACTATCAGGTGGTCATCACCCGGCCGGACGATCCGATTACCAGGGGGATCGGCAATTTCGCCTACCGGTCGGAGCAGTATTACATGCATGTCGACCCGAGCAATGAGGTGCTCGCGACGACGATTTTCAGCGATGCGCATTTCCCGGGCATTGGCGGGGTTGCCATGCCGGTGGTGTGGAAGCGCAGGTATGGCGCGGGGAAGGTCTTCTACAGTTCGCTTGGGCACACGGCGGATGAGTTCGCGGTGCCGGAGATGGCGCTGATAGTGGAACGCGGTTTGCTCTGGGCGGCGCGGGGGTAACAGTAGCCGTTGGCGCTCTACGGCGCCCCCCTCTGTCCTGCCGGACATCTCCCCCACGAGGGGGGAGATCGGCCGTCACCGCGGCCTTCGCGAATTTTCAAAGTTGCAGGAAAGAGCGAGGCGTCAAAGCTGCTAATCTCCCCCCTCGTGGGGGAGATGTCCGGCAGGACAGAGGGGGCGTGACGGAACTCGACGGTGGGTGTTGGCTTTACCGCTGCTCACCCAATCCCGCCCGTAACCACATAGGCGCCAGCACTACGCCCATCCTCCAGCCGCACCACCGCCGTCACGATCGAGCCATACGAAGCGCGCCAGACGCTGTGGGACCTCTGATGCTCGGCGGCGAGAACGAAGGCGCTCCCGTTGAAGCGCGTGCCGCTCCGCTGCATGGCGACGGGCTCTCCGTTGACGTGCACCTTGATGCCGGCGTTCTTCGCCTCGACGGGCAGATCGAGCGTGATGACGATTTCGTCCTGATCGTCCAAGGTGCGCGTCTCGGCGGCAAGTGCGATTGCGAGCGGTGGCGCCTTGCCGCTGCCGGCTTGAGTGGATCGGCCCGAAAACACATCATCGGCCAGCTCAGGCGTGCGTGGCGGGCTCGTCCGGCGCTGGGTCGATTGTTCGAAATCGCCGGCCATGCGCAGCAGCCTTTCGTCGTCATAGGCCTTGCCGGCGAAGGTGAGGCCGACGGGCATGCCGATATCGGCCATTGTGCCCATCGGCACGGTGACGGTCGGGATGCCGAAATGGCGCCAGACCAGATTGCCGTTGGCGACCCAGGTGCCGTTGCGCCAGGCAAGGTCGGCCGACGCCTCGTTGATGTCGGCGTCGGCCGGTCCGACATCGGCGGCGGCCGGCAGCACGACGGCGTCGATGCCGTGTGCGTCCAGCCAGTCCTCGAAATCGACGCGCCTTGTTGTTTCCAGCCCCTTCAGCCCATCTGCAATCGTCGGGATGTCCTCGAAGGGCGTGACGCCGGATTTCGCGCGCTCGACATATTCAGCAACATCGAAGCCGCCTTCGTAGCGGTCGGGCAGCGTGCCGGGCGGCTGCGGAAAGATCCTGGGGCCGTCGACCGAGGCGAGATCGGGCAGCGCCGGGTCGGCATTGGCGCGCAGGAAATCGTCCCAACCCCAGATGCAGAGGTCCCAGATTTCGCGTTCGGCGAAATCCGGCGGCACCAGCCCGCGCTCTGCCATGGTGCGCGCGCCGGGGCGGTCGCGTTCGTAATTGGAGACGACGGGAAAATCGACCTCCACCACCTCGGCGCCCAGCCCTCTAAGGTCGGACGCTGCCCGTTCCCATAGCGCAAGCACCGAGGCGCGGGTTTCGATCGGCCGGTCGGCTCCGCTGTCGCGGCCGATATACATGCGGGGCACGCCGAGCCGTTTGCCCTTCAGTGAACCCGCGAGCGTCAATTCGGTGTAGCGTGGCGGCCGCGCCTCGGAGCTCCTGGGCAGCGCGACCCAGGGCTGCGCGCGCCAGAAGTCGCCTCGCGTCGCAGGATCGTCGGCGACGATCACGTCGAGCAGTTCGAGCATGTCGGGCACGCTGCGCGTGTGAGGCACGACCACGTCCATGGTCGGCACCAATGGCCAGTTGCCGCGCACGGAAATCACGCCGCGCGAGGGCGTGTAGGCGACCAGCGCGTTGTTGGTGGCCGGCGCACGCCCGGACGACCAGGTTTCCTCGCCGAGCCCGAAGGCGCAGAAACTGGCCGATGTCGCCGTGCCGGAGCCATTGGACGAGCCCGAGGCGAAGGCGGCGGTCAGGTAATCGGCATTGTAGGGGCTTTCGGCGCGGCCATAGACGCCGCGCTGCATGCCGCCATTGGCCATTGGCGGCATGTTGGTGAGACCGACCAGCACCGCGCCGCCGGCGCGCAGCCGGGCGATGGTGAAGGCGTCCTCATTGGCGACGAGATGCTCGAAGGCAGGCGAGCCGGCGGCGACCGTCAGGCCTTTGACCTTGTAGCTGTCCTTGGCGGTGTAAGGGATGCCGTCGAGCGGCCCGAGCAAGGCGCCGTCGCGCCGCCGCCGGTCGGAAGCGGCGGCCTCCTCGAACATATCAGGATTGAGCACCGGAACGGCGTTGAGGCTGATGCCGTGACGGTCGAAATGCGCGATGCGCCTGAGATACACCCCGACCAGTTCGACGCTGGTGACGAGGCCCTCGTCGAGCGCCCGGCGCAATTGTTCGATGGTGGCTTCGACGATGTGCAGGCTGGCATCGGTCATCTTCTGGTCCCCGGCTCGTTTCCAGGCCATGGATGAGCGAGGCCGCCGGCTTCGGCAAGGGCCAACACGCAGTCTTTGTCGGAACGTGTTGTTCCCGCGGTCGCCAGCCAAGCGATTTTTGCGCGTCCCTCCGCATGACATGGCCCTATGTCAGCGATGCCGCTGGCATATACGTTCCATTGTGATAAAAAAAGCATCACCTGTTGCAACTTCAGGCGAGCGGTTGCGTTAACGGCTCCCGGGGACACGAGGTTTGCATTGGACCGTTTTGAGATCCTGAACGAGCCGACAGGCACGTATTCGATTTTCGACAGATTCACGGAGTTGCCGGCGACGGCGGGAGGCAAGACATTCATCGGGCTCTACCGGCACGAAGTGCCGCTGGCCCTGCTCGCCGTCATGGAGGCTTTCAGGCCTGGAGCCGGGTCACTGCTACCGTCACTCGCGGTGCTGGGCGGCTGGCGTCAACAAAATGACTTGAAAGATCATCAATCGGACGGCTTGCAAGCGTAAGTTGAATCTCGCAGAAGTTGCGCCAAGAGCATATGATTGAAGAAAACACCGCCGCTATCCCAGCATGAGAGGGGAATCATGTCTGACCAGAATGCCCTTATCCGCGCGGCCATTGGACGGCTGCTTTCGGAGAAAACCGGAGCCGCGGTCATTTCCATGAAAGAGAGTGTCACCGAGCTGCTGGCCATGACCGGCGCGGTGCAGACCGTCGAAACCCTGCAGGACCTGCTGCTGGAAATGGCCGAGGTGCGTGGCATGACTGTCATGCTCGACGTCTAGGGCAAGCCACCGTTTCACGTTTTTCCTGGAGCAGCCTCAGCGCAATTCGAACCCAGCCGGTACCCGTTGAGCCGCGTGACCAAGGTGTTCCGCTTGCCGCGCCGGTGCCAGCGTGCCGTCGCCGTAGATCATGCGGCCGGCGCGGAAGGTAGCACGGACGCGTGGCACCGGATGGCGGTCGGCCACCACGAGATCGGCCAGGAGGCCGGGCTCGATGGCGCCGCGATCGGTGAGCCCCAGGGCCCCGGCAGGATTGGCGCTTGTCAGCGCCGCCGCCGTCACGAGCCCTTCGCCACGCAACTCCGCCAGGCCAAGCACGGCCGGCAGGATCGAGGCCGGATGGTAGTCGCTGGCCAGCATGTCGAGCAGCCCGGCCTCGTAGGCCTGCCGCGCGGAAAGATTGCCGGAATAGGATTCCCCGCGCAACGCGTTGGGCGCGCCCATGGCGGTGTACATGCCAAGCCTGCGGGCTTCGCGCGCTGCTTCGAGTGTCACCGGGAATTCGCTGAGCGCGGCGCCCAGGCCATGGACGAGCTCCACCTTCTCCAACGTGTCGTCGTCATGCGAGGCCAGCACGACGCCATGGGCCCGCGCGCGGGCCGACAGGTCCTGTAGCGCGTTCAGCACATCGCCCTGGCCCTTGCGGCCGGCCATGCGCTTGCCGACGACCTCGGAGGCCGCGGCAACGGACATGCCGCGCTCGTTGGCGACGCGGGCGATGTAGAGTTCGACGTCGCGGTATTGCCCTTGTCCGGGTGTGTGGTCCATCAGCGAGATCAGGTGCAGCCGGCCCGCATCCATCAGCTTCTGCAGCATGGCGATCGCGGGGGTGAAGGTCACCTCGAAGCGGGCATGAATGCGGTGGTCGACCAGCAGGTCGTCCTTCAGTTCGGCGATGGTCTCGATAATCGCCGACGTATGATCTTCCGAGCGCAGCACGCCGCTGGTGACACTGGCGCCGATGAAGGAGAGCGCGGCATAGGCCGTGGTGACGCCACATGAGGCAAGCTTCTTGTCGAGCTCGGCGATGCCGATCCGCATCGGCACGTGGACGCCGGTGCGCGGCTCGACCTCTTTCTCCACCATGTCGCCATGCATGTCGATGAAGCCCGGCAGCAGCAGGCGCCCGCCGCCCTCAATGTCGGCATGCTCGACTGGCGCGTCGCGGATCTCGGCAATCCGGCCGTCTTCGATCCTGACGGCGCCGTTCGGGACGACACGGTCGCGCAGGACGATCTCGAATTCACTCAGCCACATCTGATGTCTCTTATAAGGAAGCTGTTTCAAGGTGGGTTTCGCGGTCGGCAAGGCCGGCGACATCATCGGGGTGATGCGTCTCGAGGACCTTGCCGAGCCCGGATCGATAGCACGAGGGACGATCAATCAGGCGAAAATTGTATGGTCATGGCAGGGCCTGTAGCTTGGCGTGAACGGGTTGCGGGGCGCGCTGACCCGGGTGGACTGGTCGGTACCTTATGTTGCACGAATCAGCCCGTCGCGCGTGACCATAAGGCTGTCCGCTATCGTCCTTGTGACACCGGGATCGTGTGAAACGAGCGGCATGTGCCGCGGCGCGCACGCTGCGGCCCTTGCCGCCAAATCGCTCGTCGCCGCCACGTCTCTTCCGGCAGTGCTGACTCTTTTCCGAAAGCTCGAACGTCTTAGCTACAGTGAAGCAATGGAGCAGGGTCAAATGAGCCTCAAGGACAAGAAAATCGTGGTCACCGGTGGTAGCCGGGGACTTGGCCTCGGGCTGGTCGAAGCGCTGGTCGAGCGGGGCGCAGAGGTGACCGTCGTCGCGCGCGGCGCCGAGGCGCTGGAGGCGGTCGGTGCGCGGCTTGGCGTTGCAACGATCCGCGCCGACGTTACGGACGAGGACGCCGCCTATCGCATCCTCGGCGAGGTTCGCCCCGACATAGTGGTGCTGAACGCTGGTGCCGCCCCCCGGATGGGCCGGCTGGATCAGCTGAAGTGGGAGGATTTCTCCGTCGCCTGGGAAACCGACGTCAGGGCCGGCCTCTACTGGCTGCAGGCGGCGCTGAACCTGCCGCTCAAGCCGGGCAGCCGGGTGCTGGTGGGATCGAGTGGTGCCGCCGTTACCGGATCGCAGATGTCGGGCGGCTATGGCGGCTCCAAGCGCATGCTGTGGTTCATGGCCAAATATGCCAATGGCGTGGCGCAGGAGAAGAAGCTCGGCATCCGCTTCCAGGCGATCGTGCCGCGGCAGATGATCCTCGGCACGGGAATCGGGGATGCGGCAGCCGGCGCCTATGCCGGCTCCATGGGCATCACGCCAGAACAATTCGTCACCCGTTTCGGCGCGCCGATGCCGCCCCGCGCGTTCGGCGACAGGGTGGTTTCCGTGCTGGAAGACCCGCAATATGCCGAGGGCGTCGTCTTCGGCCTCAACGGCGACGCGGGCGTAATGGTCATGGAGGGCACAGCGGCTTGAGCGAGCGGGAGCCTGCCGTGGATCGCGACCGACAGGAAGGGCTGCTTGCCCTTGCGACCGTTCTGCGGCCGGAACTGCACCGCTATTGCGCGCGCCTGATGGGGTCGGTCATCGACGGCGAGGACGTGGTGCAGGACACGTTCGCGCGAGCCTTCGTCGCCCTGGACGAACTGTGCGACGTGCCGCAGCTCAGGCCCTGGCTGTTCCGGATCGCCCACAACCGCGCGTTGGACCTGCTGCGCAGTCGCGCGATCCGCGCCTCGGAGCCCATCGAGGCAGCGCTTGAAATTGCCGATGACAGCAAGGTCGATCCGGTGGAGATGCTGATGCGCAGGGAGGCGATAGAGACCGCCGTGTCGCGCTTCGCGGAGCTTCCGCTGCTTCAGCGCAGCGTCGTTATCCTCAAGGATGTGCTCGACGAGCCGCTGGCCGAAATTGCCGCCTTGCTCGGCATTTCGGTCGATGCGGTAAAGGCGCATCTGGCGCGCGGCCGCGCCCGGCTTCGGCAGATCAATGCCCAGGCCGAGCCGCTTCCCGACGCGCGCATCGCGTCGGCCGCCGTGGTGCGCTATGTGACGCTGTTCAACCAGCGCGACTGGGATGGCTTGCGCGCGCTGCTTGCCGACGATGTGAGGCTTCAGCAGTCCATGCACCCGCCACGCTCGGGTGCCGCCGATGTCGGGATGTTCTTCACCATCTATGCGAAGAGCGATGGCCTGTGGCTCAAGCCGGCATGGGTCGAGGGCCGTGAGGTGATCGCCGTGTTCGAGCACCGGACCGCCCCGAAGCCAATCCACTTCATGTGGCTGGAATGGCGGGAAGGGCGGATCAGCTTCATCCGCGACTATCGCTATGTCGGCTATGTCACCGACGATGCCGAACTGGTGCTGCCAGGCGACGCCGGATCCTTCGGCCGCGGCACCGGATACTGATGAGCGGCGACCTGGCGCCGATCTCGCTTGGCGACGTTTGGCTACCGGCAGCGATGCGCGAGCATCACCGCCGGGCTGATGGCGAGGTTCAGCGGAGGTTGTTACCCGCGCTTTTCAATCACGGCGTACAGCACGTTGCGGTTCTCGCCGAAGTATACCTGCGCCTCGACGGTGTTGCGGTCGACGCTGGCATTGACGATGTTCCACATGTCGACTTCCGAGCGCAGCAGCAGCACCCAATCCATGAACGTTTCCCGGTAGCCGGCGTCGGGGGTGCCCTCGGCGTAGTTGGCGAACAGGAACTTGCCGTTCGGCTTCAGCATCTGCAGGCAGGTCTTGGTCAGCTTCACGGCGACGTTGTGCTGGAGGTAGTCGTAGAGGCCGGAGGCGTAGATGAGATCGAACTTGCCGAGCTTGTGGCCCCTGGTCAGCACCGTCCGCACCGAGCCGTCGATGGCCTCGACCGCGGTGCCATGGAAGTCGCGCGCTATCAGCCCGACGCTCTGCGGATCCTGGTCGAGCGCGACCCAACGCTTGAGCCGGCCCTCGGCGAGCGCGACGGAACGATTGGCTTCGCGCAAATGGCCGGCGGCGATCGCCAGCACCTCGGTTTCGGGTCCGTTCCTGGCCGCGGCCTCGTCGACATAGCGGGTCAGGAGATCGCGCCGTTCCCGCGCCGCGACGCATGACGGAACGTTCTGGGTATGGCTGTAAAGCGCCTTGCCGACCTCCGAGGCGTTGGCCACGCTCTCGGCCACGTGCGGGTCGCAATAGATGTAGTCGAGCAGTTCCGCGTCGCCGGAATACCCCCTGGGCTTGGTGAAGGACCAGTGCGTCAGCGGATCCTGGAGGAAGTAGTTCAGGATCGGGTGGTTCTGCGCCACCGGTATCAGGGCTTGCCAGACGTCGGGATGAACCTTGGCACGCAGCGCATTGAGCAGCGACAGCAGGCGGCGCACGATCTCGGCCGGAAATTTCTGCTGCTCGACCTGTTGCTGTGTCGCGTGGAGGATGAGCGCCAGTTCGGCGCGGGCGGTTTCGAACGCTTCGCCATGATGTTCAAGCGTGCCTTTACGCAGACTGCCGGCGATGATCTCTGCGGTAATCAGGCTTTGCCCATCGAACACGGTTTGCACACCAGGACTCCTTGGTTAACAGTCAGTTAACTTATTACTTAGAATGCTCCATTTGCCAACGGAGGGTTCGGAGCATTTTATTGTTATGATTAATTTCCCGCTAACCATCTCAATTTATTAGCGATCTTGCAGATAAGAATCCGGGTTCGAGTTAACGCAAACTTGTCTGGCGCCACTGCATTTTACCGCGTGGCAATCGTGTCGCGTCCCAAGGAGTCGTCCTGCGTGGGGGCAGAAGCTGGAAAAGAGTTCGGATCGCAAAGCCCCCTTCGAGAGGGGTTTGTGAACGAGCGCGCGTCATCCAGATTGGCCGATACGGTGGATGTGGAGCCGTATGATCCGCGCCACGAACTGGGGGCCGACGAACTCCGCATCCTTTACCGCAGGGAAGCCCAGGCGAAGCGAAGGGCAGAGGCCAGGCCGGGCCTGTGGATCGCCGTCGTCATCTATGTGTTGTTTTCGGTATCGGATCTGCTGCTGATACCTGACGTGGCGGCCTACACGATCACCGCGCGCTTCGCGGTTGGCCTGACCGCACTGCTGGTCCTGGAAGCACAGCTTCGCCGGGGCGCCGCGACGGAATGGCTTGACGTGACTTGCGCCGCGGCCATCATCTTTGGCTATATCGGGTGGCTGTTACCGGCATCCATGGGCGCAAACAAGGAAAGTGTCGCCTATTACATGGTATTCGGCACCATTTTCATGATGAGTGCCAATCTATTTTTTACATTCAGGTTCAAGGTGTCGATCATAACGTCGACAATCATATTGTGCATCTTGTATGTGGTAAATTACTTTGTTCCGGCGTCGCTGACGTACAAGATGGTATTCGGTACTTTTTACGTTTCGTGCTTCACGTTCACCTCCTATGTGAACTGGAAGCTGAACGAGGAGCGCTACAACGTCTTCCTGAACGCTCTCGAGGCCAAGATCCAGCACAAGGAGGCCACCGAACGCGGCAAGGCCCTGCTGAGGCTGTCGCGGACGGATCCGCTGACAGGCCTGGAGAACCGGCGCGCCATCGACGAGAAGCTGCGCGACTACTGGAGCGACTGGCAAAAGCTCGGCAGCAAGTTCGCGGCCATCCTCATCGACGTCGACTTCTTCAAGAAATTCAACGACTGCTACGGCCACCAGGAAGGCGACCGCTGCCTGATCCATGTCGCCAATGCGCTGAGCGATCTGATCAAGAACTACAATGGCTCGATCGGGCGCTACGGCGGCGAGGAATTCATTGTGCTCGCCCGCATGGACAAGAAGAGCCAGGTCGCGGAGCTGGCGGAAGCCATCTGCCGCACAGTGGAGAACCTGGCGCTTACCCACGAGCTCAGGCGGGACGGGATCTCGATCGTCACGGCGAGCGTGGGTGCCGCCTTCACCAGGACGCAGGCCGGCGCCAAGCTGGAGAAGATCATCCACGAGGCCGATCGCGCGCTCTATCTGGCAAAGGCCAGCGGCCGCAATTGTGCCCGGCTGTTCGACCCGACCGATCCGCAAAGCAGCGACGAGAGCGAAAACCTCGCGGCCTTGCTGAAGATCGCGATCGGCCAGAGCCTCGTTTCGCTCGTCTATCAACCTATCCAGGATGTCGTGTCGGGCCGGGTCGAAGCCGTGGAGGCGCTGATGCGTCTCAAGATGCTCGACGGCACACTGGTTCCGCCGAGCCTGTTCATTCCGGTGGCGGAGCGAACCGGCGCGATCCTGGAACTGGGGCGCTGGGCGATAAGGACGGTCTGCTCCGAACTCCTGGCGGACGATCACATCCGTCTCGTCAGCGTCAACGTCTCTCCGATCCAGCTCAAGACGCCCGGCTTCGCGGCGTCCGTCGCGACCATTCTGGGCGAGACCGGCGTGACCGGCAACAGGCTGGCCTTCGAAATCACCGAAGGGCTCGAGATGGAGATGCACTCGGACATCCTGCGCTGCATCAGCGACCTGAAGCTGCTGGGCATCAAGATCTGGCTCGATGATTTCGGGACCGGATTCGCCGGCCTTTCATGGCTGCGTCTGATCGATTTCGATACGGTGAAGATCGACCGCTCGTTTCTTCACGATTGCGGCACCCCGAAGGGCATGGCCATGCTCCAGGACATCATTGCCCTGGTCCGCAATCGCGGCCACCAGATCCTGGTCGAAGGGGTGGAAACCGACGAGCAGATCGCCCTCATGCGCGAGTTCGGCATCGACAAGATCCAGGGCTTTCGCGTCGGCCGACCCGTCCCCGCCGCGAATTTCCAGGCCAAGAGGGCCATCCACAAACGCCCGTTCCTCAGGTCCGCCTGACAGGCGCGGGCGAACGCGGTTTGCGAGGCCGCGACCGGCTTGCGGCGGCGCGCCAACTCACCCCAGCAGATTGCGCGCCGTGCGCATGAAGATCCTCGAGCCGATCGGGATCAGGTCGTCGGGGAAGTCGTAGTCCGGATTGTGGAGCGCCGGGTGGCGCTCGCCGGCGCCCAGGAAGAACATCGCCGATTTGGCGCTGTGGCCGAACAGACCGAAATCCTCCGAGGCGCGCATCGGCAGGGCTTCTTCACCATGCACGACGCCTTCTTCCTGAAGCGCGCGTTGCAGGTGTTCCACCGCATCCGGCGCGTTGACGCTGGCGACGAAGATCTCGTGGTAATCCCAGCGCGCGGAAAGACGGTGCCTGCCCGCGATCTCCCTGACCAGCGCCTCGGCGGCGGCGCAGAGGTCCGCCATGCGTTCGTCGCGGCGGGTGCGCAGCGTTGCCCAGACCTGCGCATGCGCGGGCGCGATGCCGAACACGGCTTCGCCCATTTCGGCATGGGTGACGGTGACCATGGAGAAATCGTCGTCGGCGAAGGTGGCGCGGCCGAGCGCGGGCAGTGCCGGCATCAACTCCGAGATCGCCGGCATGGGCGAAATACCGGTCTCCGGCATGGAGGAATGCGCGGTCTTGCCTTCCAGCACGATGCGCATGCCGCGCGAGGCGCAATTGACCACGCCGGGCTTCAGCCGCACCTCGCCGAACGGCACGCCGGGCAGATTGTGCAGCGAGAAGGCGAAATCCGGCGCGATCTCGCCGTAGCGGGGGTCGGCGACGACGCCGGCCGCGCCATTGCCGGTCTCCTCCGCCGGCTGGAACATCAGCACGACGCGGCCGCTGGCCGGGCGTTCGCGGCCGAACTGACGGCCAAGGGCGGCCAGGATCGCGGTGTGCCCGTCATGGCCGCACATATGCGACTTGCCCGGCACTTGCGAGGCATGCGGCACGCCCGACAGCTCCTCGATCGGCAGCGCGTCGAGTTCGGAGCGGAACAGCACGGTGGGACCGGCCTTGCCGCTGTCATAGACCGCCGCCACGCCGTGTCCGCCCAATCCGGTCAGCACCTTGTCCGGGCCGGTATCGGCGAGGAAGGAGACGACCTCTTGCGCCGTCTTCTCCTCTTCATTGGAGATTTCCGGCTGCCGGTGCAGCTTGCGCCGCCACTCGGTGATCTCGACGATATCCCGGTTGGTGAGGGTCACGCGTTTCCTCCGCCGCTTGTTGCGATCGGCGCAGTGTCGCAAACGCCGCTAGCGTACGCGATTGGGGCAGAGCGCTTTGAACTGGTCCAGCGTGACATCGTATGACGAGGCGCCGGAGCCATCGAGCACCACATTGTCATCGATCGATGTGATCAGGTAGTCGGTGGCCACGTCCGTGCCCTTGTTGCGGCCCTGGAACAGCATGTTGGCGCCGTAGAAGGTGGTGAATTTGCCGGTCCTGCAGTTGGCGGTGATCTCGAAGTGCAGGGGCGACTTCATTTCCGCGTCAATGCACTCCTTGGAGAAATCGTGGCCGTATTCGCGGCAGTAGACGCCCGCTTTGCGCCTGTCGTGCTTGGCCAGGATGCTGGCATGCGTGGAGCCGATGCCTGACTTTTTGACGATGGTCAGTTCCATTCCCACCTTGTTGCCGTAGTAGATCGTGCTCGCTTGCGCCGCATTCGCCAGGATCAAGGCGGGCAACACAACCAACAGATGTCGCATGGAAACTCCTCCCTTTGACCGGGAAAGGATTCACGCCCGCGATCGCGCGGTCAAGGCCCAATGCACAACCGCCGCCGACGGGCATGTCATCGGCGGCGGCGGGCACTTTACGGAATGGCCTTATTGATTGATCTCGGGCTCGACGAGCTTGGCCAGGTTTCGCAGCGATTCCTGCCAGCCGAGATAGCAGGCCTCGACCGGGATGACGTCGGGAATGCCGGCCTGGATGATGTCGATTTCGGTGCCGACCGACACTTTTTTCAAGGTGATGGTCACCTGGATCTCGCCGGGCAAATTGGGGTCGTCGAACTGGTCGGTGTAGCGCAGGCGCTCGCCGGGAACGAGTTCGAGATACTCGCCGCCGAAGGCATGGCTGCCGCCTGTCGTGAAGTTGCGGAAGGACATCTTGAACGTGCCGCCGACCTTTGCCTCGAGATGATCGACCGTGCAGGTGAAGCCGTTCGGCGGCAGCCACTTGGCCAGCGCGTCGGCTTCGACGAAGGCGCGATAGACCTTCTCCGGGCTGGTGGTGAGAACGCGGTGCAGACGTACGGTTCCGGGCATATCGTGTCCTTTCATGATGCGTGTTCGATGTCCCAAGGACGAACGGGGCTTGACCGATCCGACACAGGCTCTCAGATTTTTTGAGAACCGGCGTCAATGCGGCCGTGCAGGGTTGGCGTACGGCAATTCCGGTTGATTTGGGACTCGATTTTGCGGCGGCTGGACCAATCGTCGCAAATGACGAACCGGATAGCCATTATGAGGAGAGTGTTTATAACGGTCGCTGAAATCGCGATATCCAAGGGGAGACGATGCGCTACATACGTCCGCTTTCAATCGAAGATGCCGTCGGCCAACTGGCCGGAGCGGCTGGCACGGCCGCCATCCTGGCCGGAGGCAGCGACCTTCTGGTGAGGATGAAGGGGGGCTTTGTCGAGCCCGACCTGATCGTCGACATCAAGTCGATCGCGTCCTTGAGCGAAATCCGCGAAACGGCCGACGGCTTCAGCATCGGGGCGGCCGTTCCCTGCGCCGTGCTGGGCGAGAACGCCGCCCTGAAGAAGGCATGGCCAGGCGTGGTCGAGGCGGCCAAGCTGATCGGCTCGAAGCAGGTGCAGGGACGCTGCACAATCACGGGCAATCTCTGCAACGCCTCGCCGGCGGCGGACAGCGTGCCGGCGCTGGTGGCGGCGGGTGCAAGGGCCGTGGTTGCCGGGCCTTCGGGCAAGCGCACCATCCCCGTTGAGGCCGTGCCGACCGGGCCGGGCAAGACCTCGCTCGCCAAGGGCGAGATCATCGAGGCGATCCTGCTCGACAGCCAAGCGCCGCGTTCGGGCGATGCCTATCTGCGCTTCATTCCGCGCACCGAGATGGACATCGCCGTGGTCAGCGCCGGGGTGAACCTGACGATCGACGAACACGGCGTCATCACAGCCGCCCGCGTGGCGCTGGGCGCCGCGGCGCCGACCGTGCTGCTGGTCGAGGAGGCCGCCGAGGCGCTTATCGGCAGGAAGCTGGACGAGGCGGCGCTTGAGCGGCTGGCAAAAGTCTGCGCCGGCGCCTGCCGCCCCATCGACGACAAGCGCGGTACCATCGAATTCAGACGGAAGGTTGCGGGTGTGCTGGCCAGACGTGCCGCCACATCAGCCTACGCACGTGCAGGAGGCAAATGATGGCTGGCATAGCAGTCTCGACGACAATCAACGGCGACAATATCGAATATCTCTGCCAGCCTGACGAGCCGTTGCTCGACGTGCTGCGCGACAGGCTCGGCCTGACCGGCGCCAAGGAAGGCTGCGGCACCGGCGACTGCGGCGCCTGCTCGATCATCCTCGACGACCGGCTGGTCTGCTCCTGCTTGGTGCTGGGCGCCGAGGCGGAAGGGCGGCGCATCGAGACCGTCGAAGGCATGGCGCATGGCGACCAGCTGCACACGCTGCAGCAGAAATTCCTCGAGCATGCCGCGCTGCAATGCGGCATCTGCACGCCGGGTTTCCTGATCGCGGCCAAGGACCTTTTGGCGAAAAACCCCGACCCGAGCGAGGAGGAGATCCGCTTCGGTCTCGCCGGCAACCTCTGCCGCTGCACCGGCTATGACAAGATCGTGCGCGCCGTCCAGGACGCGGCACATGTGATGAAGGGAGCCTGAAGATGAATTTCGATCCGCGTTTTTCCGGGCGTAAATTCACATCCGTCGGCACACGCCCCATCCGTCCCGACGGCGTCGACAAGGTGACGGGCCGCGCCCGCTACGGCGCCGACTTCAACATGGCCGGCCAGCTGGTCGGCCGCGTGCTGCGCAGCCCGCACGCGCATGCGGTCATCAGGAAGATCGACACGTCGAAGGCGGAAAAGCTGAACGGCGTGAAGGCGGTGATCACGGCGAAAGACCTGCCGGACCTGACCGATGGCGATGCCGCCATGTACGACATCCTCGACAATTGCATGGCGCGCACCAAGGCGCTCTATGACGGCCATGCGGTGGCCGCGGTCGCCGCTGTCGACGCCCGCACGGCGCGGCAGGCGCTGAAGCTGATCGAGGTCGACTACGAGATCCTGCCGCATGTCACCGATGTCGACGAGGCGATGCAGCATCACGCCCCGCTGATCAACGACACGATCTTCACCGAGGGGCTGGAGGAAAAGCCGGTAAAGCCCTCCAACGTCACCAAGCGCAGCCAGTTCGGCCATGGCGACGTCCACCAGGGCTTTGGCCACGCCGACTTCATCGTCGAGCGTTCCTTCAAGACCGAGCAGACGCACCAGGGCTATATCGAGCCGCATGCCTGCGTGGCGAGCGTCTCGTCCGACGGCACCGCCGACCTCTGGGTCTGCACGCAGGGCCATTTCGTCTATCGCCAGCATTGCGCCCAGCTACTCGGCATGGAAGCCTCGAAGCTGCGCGTCACCTCCTCCGAGATCGGCGGCGGCTTCGGCGGCAAGACCCATGTCTGGGCCGAGCCGGTGGCGCTTGCCTTGTCACGCAAAGCCGGACGGCCGGTGAAGCTGGTGATGACCCGCGACGAGGTGTTCCGCGCTTCGGGCCCGACCAGCGCCACCTCGATCGACGTCAAGATCGGCGCCCGCAAGGACGGCACCATCACCGCGGCGGAAGCGACGCTGCGCTATTCCTGCGGCCCCTATGCCGGCGCCTGGGCCGAGATCGGCGCCATGACGGCGTTTGCCTGCTACAAGCTCGATAACGTCAAGACCGTCGGCTACGAAGTGCTGGTCAACCGGCCGAAGACCGCGGCCTATCGCGCGCCGTCGGCGCCGATGGCGGCCTTCGCCGTGGAAAGCGCGGTCGACGAGCTCGCCAAGGAGCTCGGCATGGACCCGGTCGACTTCCGCATCAAGAACGCCGCGCAGGAAGGCACGCGCTCGTCCTACGGCCCGATCTACGGACCGATCGGCATCGGCCCGACGCTGGAAGCGGTGAAGAACCATCCGCACATGAAGGCGCCGCTGAAGAAAAACCAGGGCAGGGGCATGGCCTGCGGCTTCTGGTTCAATTTCGGCGGACAGACCTGCGTGGACCTCAACATCGGCATGGACGGCTCGGTGTCGCTGGCCGTCGGCACGGTGGACGTGGGCGGCTCCCGCGCCTCGCTGTCGCTGGTGGCGGCGGAAGAGCTCGGCATCGACTACACCCAGCTCAAGGCGATCGTCGCCGACACGTCGAGCCTCGGCTACAACGACATGACCGACGGCAGCCGCGGCACGTTCTCGTCCTCGATGGCGACGATCTCGGCCGCCCGCAACGCTATTCTGATCCTGCGCGAGCGCGCGGCACAGATGTGGGACATCCCGGTCGACGACGTGATCTGGGAAAAGGGCCATGCCATCGCCAAGGGCGAGAAGTACGGCAACCTCGCGGCGCTCTCGCTGAAGGAGATCGCGGCGCAATCCGGCAAGACCGGCGGGCCGATCGCCGGCCACAGCGAGCTCGTCGCCGACGGCGCCGGCGTCTCCTTCGCCACCCATATATGCGACATCGAGGTCGACCCGGAGACGGGCTCGACCAGGGTGATCCGCTACACGGTGGTGCAGGATGCCGGCAAGGCGGTGCACCCGACCTATGTCGAGGGCCAGTACCAGGGCGGTGCGGCGCAAGGCATCGGCTGGGCGCTCAACGAGGAGTATATTTACGGCAAGGACGGAAGGCTGCAGAACGCCGGCTTCCTCGACTACCGCATCCCGGTCTGCTCCGACCTGCCGATGATCGACACGCAGATCCTGGAAATTCCCAACCCCAACCACCCCTATGGCGTGCGCGGCGTCGGCGAAACCTCGATCGTGCCGCCGCTGGCGGCGATCGCCAACGCGGTGTCGAACGCGGCGGGCGTGCGCATGACCCACATCCCGATGTCGCCGCCGCGGATTCTCGCGGCGATCGAGGCGGAACGGGGCTAGGGCAGGGGCGAGCAACGATGGTCGAAGTCACCCTCTGGGGCGCGCTCGGCCAGCTCGCCGGCGGCAAGAGCAAGGTCGAGGTCGAGGCCAAGGACATAAGGGAACTGTTCAGGAAACTGGCTGAACAGTATCCCGGATTTGAGCCATGGATCGACAAGGGCATCGCGGTGGCGATCGACGGGGTGATTTACAGGGATACGTGGTCGAAGAAGCTGCCGCAGGGGGCGGAGATTTTTCTGCTGCCACGGTTGGCTGGGGGCTGAGGGGGCGACTCGCTGCCATCGGCTTGTTCCAGGTCTCGAACGTCTTGGTGGGGGCCGGCAGCGGAAGGTCCCGCTTTGGCAAAGTTTGGTCGAAAGCTGCCATTCTGGGTGCGCGATCGGGGTCGTTTAATTGGTTGGCTTGCGCCGTCTATTCCCGTCCTAGCCGTTGCGTCAAAATCCAAATGTACGAACTCTCAGTACTCCGAACGGCTAATCCCGTCCACCAACAGACCGTCCATGTCTACTAGACGAGACTGGCCGGTAAGAATCGCTCAAATTTGGGCGACGTCCCGTTTGAAGCTTCAACCGCTGACGAGGACATGACGCCGAAATGGCACAGCTCTATCCTTGTGGACCGGAATTGTGCCGCGAAGGCGCGCATTCCGATTGCCGGCCCCAGCCAAATCGGGTTAGCGTGTACACGAAACGTTCCCGTGTACCATGTTCGCAGCAGACCGCACCGCCCAACGCAAACGCAAGCTGAGCGCAGCTGCCGTCGCTGACGTGCCGCTAAGCCTTGACGTGTGCCGCGCCATGGCGCGGGGCTGGTCGGAACAGCTCGATGGTCGCAAGCGCTTACCGGCGATCTGGGCCTTCGTGGCTGCCACTGTGCAGGCCTACATTGAAGCTTCCGGACGGCAGCCTTCAACGATACCGACCGCAGCCAACCTTAGCGTGGCGGTCACTTACAAACTCGATGCTGCCGCGGCAGGTCTTGCCCATACTCTCGGCCGCGCCGCGGCGGACCTTCCGATTGAAAGCGCCGCATTCCAGCTGAGCGCGTGCTATACAGCCATGTTGCCGCAGGATCTGCGGAGTGCTTGGGGAGCGTTCTATACGCCACCGGCGCTGACCCAACGCTTGATGGATCTCGCCACCGAAGCTGGGGTGTACTGGCAAACTGCTCGCGTGCTCGATCCGGCCTGTGGGGGAGGGGCCTTTCTCCTGCCTGTAGCTCTGAAAATGCAGGGCGAGCTAGCTCACCTCCCGGCAACGAAGCTGCTGGGCCATTTCGCGAAGCACTTGGCCGGCTTCGAGATCGATCCGTTCGCGGCACAACTGACCCAGACCTGGCTCGAGATTGCGTTCAGCGAGGTCGTGGCCGACGCCGGAACCGCGTTTCCGACGGTCGTCCGCGTATGTGATAGTTTGCAAGAGCCAGTTTCAGGCAAGCGCTTCGACCTAGTCATCGGCAATCCCCCCTACGGTCGCCAGAAGGTCGGCCCGGAACTGCGCCAACGCTTTGCGCGTAGCCTCTACGGTCACGCCAACCTCTACGGCATGTTCACCGACCTTGCGCTGCAATGGGCACGCGAGGGCGGGGTGGTCGCGTATCTCACGCCGACCGGATTCCTCGCCGGCGAGTATTTCAAGGCGCTGCGCTCATTGCTCGCAAAGGATGCGCCGCCGATTGCCATTGATTTCATCACGGAACGCCGCGGCGTTTTCGACGATGTGCTGCAGGAAACCCTGCTAGCGGCCTATCGCCGGGGAGGCGTCGCGCAAAACCCGAGCGTGCATTACCTGTCGGTCAACGGCACTGCCGCGGTCACACATGCCGGAACATTTGCGTTGCCAGCCGACCGAGCCGCACCGTGGATGGCACCGCGCACGCCGACTGATATGGCGTTGGTCGACGCGCTCGAGAAGCTGCCAGCACGTCTTGTCGACTGGGGTTACCAAGTTTCGACCGGCCCCTTGGTCTGGAACCGCTTCAAAGATCAGTTCCGCACCAAGTCTAGCCGTGACACTCTTCCGGTCATCTGGGCGGAAGCGGTGACTGCCGACGGCCGGTTCATTTTCCGCGCCGAGAAGCGCAACCATGCCCCCTATTTTAAGCCAAGGGCCTGCGACGAGTGGCTCACGGTCTCGGCGCCCTGCGTGCTGTTGCAGCGCACGACGTCCAAGGAACAAGCCCGTCGCCTCATCGCGGCCGAGCTGCCCGCGTCTTTCATCGCATCCCATGGCGGCGTCATCGTTGAGAACCACCTCAACATGGTCAAGCCGACTGGTCCTAGACCGAAGGTATCACCGGCCTTGGTAGCCGCAGTGCTCAATAGCCAAATTGCTGACCGGGCTTTCCGATGCATCAGTGGAAGTGTCGCTGTATCTGCATTTGAACTTGAGGCGTTGCCATTGCCGGTTGCCGAAAAGCTCGCGCCGATCGCCACGCTGATTGACCGCGGCGCAGATCGCGCAACACTGGACCAGAACATCGAATCGATCTTCCTGGAAGGTAAATGATGGCAGGTCTTCCGGCGTTGCTGCCGTGGCAGGATATTCAGACACGGCTGCAAGCGGTCTTCCCGGCCGGTAGCACTAAAACAAAGGGCTCGCGTTTGGTCAGCGTCATGGCGGCGCGGACCATATACACATTCCTGTACGTCAATGCCGTCGAAGGCTCCGGCATCCTGTTGGCGCCAAAGCACGTTTACCGGATGACTGAAGAGCAGACCGGCCAGACCGCCGATGCGGATCGGCTTAGCTATGCTGCGGAAATCATGAAGGCCAACGGCAAGGTGCCGGGCAACCGCTGGTATGAAGACAACTCTCGTGAAGGTGTCCGCGACGACACCATCCGCGAAGCCTTCGTGGTGGTCGGCGCAGTTCTCGACGATGACACCGTGCCGACAACCTCCGGCAAGGGTCGGTATTCGCTTCAGACGGCTTTTGCGGCGCTATTCGATCCGGCACTGGATCGTGTTCAGCTCGAGGACGCAGTCAAGTCCTGGCAGGCAAAACACTTGACGGCCGGGGCCATTGCCCGCGTCGCCGTAGTGCGAGCCGGCGCCGCCAAGGGCGGCGAGCAAGTCTCAGTGATCTTCCCAAGCGGCGAGACCCGTCGTCTGAAAGCCGGCCCCAGCTCCAACATCACCAAAGCGGTGATTGAGGTCTTCGCGCCGAGATTTCTTGGTGACCCTGCTGTGCTATTCTTGAGCGAGAGCGGAAACAAGGTCGTTGCCCGCGACGAGCATCTGCTTAAAGCCATCGGCCTCACCATCAATGCGCAGCGTGAGCTGCCGGACCTTATTCTAGTTGACCTGAAGCCAGCTCAACCGCTGCTGGTGTTCGTGGAGGTAGTCGCGACTGACGGGCCCATCGGCGACCGGCGCAAGGAAGCGCTGGAAAAGATTGCAACCGAGGGCAAGTTCGATCTCCAAAATGTTGCGTTCGTCACCGCCTATCTCGATCGGAGCAGAGCACCCTTCAAACAAACCGTGGAAATGCTGGCTTACGGCACTTTTGCGTGGTTTATGGGTGAGCCCGAGCTGTTGATGGAACTAAGCGGACCCGCTCGAACCTCCCTGCGCTAGCGCTACATCCGGCAGATTTAATCCGGCCATTGACGACCTTAATGGTGCCGGCGCAGCGTCGTCACTAAATGTGCTGCGAAATTAGTTGTCTTCGGCAATCGACAACCTGACCAACTGCATATTGGAGGGAATATAGTGTGGCCGTGCCCTCATGCTCCTGATGGATCACATGACCGGTGAAGTCGCCGGCGTCATGGCAGTGTTCCTCCATATTAAACCCGTCGGTCAGTATCAGATCGAAAGGCGTTTCACGCATCGAGGCGAAGTCCGGCGGCAGGTCTGGCATTACTATAATAACGTGATATTCGCTGCTCGCGAGCTGAGTACTGGCCATCATAGTGGCGACACTTTGAGTATGGGTTCATATGCTTGAGCGAATTTTCCCGAGAGAAGTACAAAGCACCCTGGACCGCGCTGCTAGGCGGCGGGGGCTGAACGCTGTCTTTGACATTCTCGGTCGAGTTGGAAGATGATGAAGGTGAATGCCTAGCGGCCAGCGCCGCTGATTGCACTGAACGAGACATCCGGAATATATTTTCCGACCTAACAGAGAATTATCCTAATGGCGCGAAACCTCACGAACCAGGACATCAGCTGGTTTCTCGATATGAACGAGAAAGGGCAGCTCAATCTGAATCCGCCTTATCAGCGTCGTAGCGTCTGGTCTCCTCGGGATAAGCGATTTTTCATAGACACCATATTGAACAACTACCCCGCGCCACCCGTGTTTCTACATAAGTCACTGAATGATCAGGGCAAAGCAACCTACCACGTCGTGGACGGTAAGCAGCGCATCCAGACTTTTATCGATTTCACGCAAAACAAAGTGAGAATCCCGGACGACTTCAGCGACGTCAATTTGCAGGGGCGGAAATGGGTCGACCTACAGCGCGAGACGCGCGAAAAGTTCTGGAATTACGTCATGATTGTTGAAATGCTACCGGACATTAGTGATGCCGCCATCCGGAACATCTTCGAGCGGATTAACCGGAACTCGCGGAAGCTGACCCCGCAGGAACTGCGTCATGCGAAGTACGATGGATGGCTCATCACGCGTGCGGAAGCCGAAGCCGATAAGAAGGAATGGCGCGACTTTGGGGTTGTGACTGCTGCCCGGATCAAGCGCATGGCGGATGCGCAGTTTATATCCGAACTTCTTGCGATCGTCATAACCGACAAGGTGCACGGGTTTGACCAGGACATGCTCGATGATCTGTACGCAGACTACGAGGACTTGGCGGACCAGCCGGAGTTGATTGAAGACGACTTTGATCAGAAGGTTGAAGCCGCAAAGGCTTATATTGCCGCGATGGCCAGGGCAGCCGATGTCGTAACCCTAGATCCTACCATCATCGCAGTTCTCAAGGTTCAGACGCATTTCTACTCTTTATGGTCACTACTGGTGCTTCACGTTGACCAGTTACCACCAGCGGCGGAATTTGCGGTTATCTATAAGGAGTTTCTGGCGCGGGTAGGCACCTTTCAGGGGCAAAATCCCGAACCGCTTCCCGATACCCCTTCAGTTCTCGATCAGGCCGCGCATGCCTACGCTGCCAACGCCACGGGTGCCAGCACAGAGCTTCCTCAGCGCCAGACGCGGTTAAACGCACTGGTGACGCTCATCGGCGGACAGGAGACCGCGGCCGGTGAAAATTAGTAAGGCGGTTCGCGACGCATACGCCCACAATGAAGAACGATACCTCCGCCTGCAGGATGAAGTTACGCTAACGCTCAAGTCGCGGGTCGAGGAGAGCCATTGGTTCTTTCTCGGCCGCGTCAAGAAGCTCGAAAGCTTTGCCCTCAAAATTGAAACCGGGCGTGTCGATGATATCACGGCACCGGACGATTTCTTCGGCTGCACCATTGTAGTTCCCAACGCACTGGCACTCCCTGCGGCTGAAGCGCTTGTGCTCGAGCATTACGACTTCAAAAAACGACGCCCTAGCAGCGATACGGAGACCCACAAGCCGCCACATAGTTTCGTTTTTGACGATATCCGCATGTACGTCACCCGCCGAGACACGATCAGCGGCCGGAATGGCGACCTCACGGGACTTCCATTCGAGGTGCAGATCAAAACGATACTGCAACATGCGTGGACCATTGCCACACACGACTTGGTTTATAAAAGCGATGCCGTCAGCTGGTCCAAGGAGCGTATTGCATTCCAGGTGAAGGCCATGCTTGAGCACGCTGAGATCGCCATCGCTGAGGCGCCTAACCTCGCCGCATCCCGGTCCGTTGCTAAGCAGGATGCCAGCACTGTCCAGCTTGAGGAAGTAATCACACAGGTTGTCGCCTTTTGGCAGGCTGACCAGTTGCCAAAGGACGTGAAGCGGCTCGCCACGTCGGTCGTCGATCTACTCAACACTTGTGACCTGAAGGCGGATTCTCTCACTGCCATCCTTGCTGCCGAACGAGACCGTTTAGGGAGTATCGCTTTGAATTTATCGCCTTACGCCTTCACACTGCAGGCGTTAGCTAACAGCGGCACGGCCGCATTTGAGGAGAAGTTTAAACGGCGACACGTCCGAACGAAAGTCGTAATCCACGCTGATATGGAGGTTCCACAATGGATGAAGGATGGTCACGCGCGAATCCGCGTGCTGTGAAAAGCTGACGGTCTAGGCCTTCGAACAAATTGCGTTGAAATGCCGCCAACCCCATGCCACCTTCGTTGCCAAGTAGGTTCCGGCAAAGTCAGCTGCTTGGCTCAATTCCTTAAGCGCCTCTTGAGGCGGGGATTGCGCGCTGATCATCAGGCTGCCGCAATTTCTGCGGTTCGCTCGCGCCGGCTCACAACAAAAACGTCTGTCGCTCCCGCAACGTCGCCGTGATCGCCGCAATCCCGCCCTCAATCTCACGCCTGCCCATCAGCATCGCGTCCCCCGCCACACCTTCCTGCATCGACCTTACAGCTCCGCTGGCCGACCAGAACCGCATCCTTCTCCGCCAGCGTGCCCGGTTCATGTTGATAGCGCTGGGCCATGTGGTCGTTTTCCTGCTGATGGCGGATCTGGTCTTCGAGCGCGCGGACCTCGCGACCCAGCCGCTCAAGCGCCTGGGCGTTCGCGACCATTCCGCTTCCCCCAAAACCACCCGTCAAATTCTTGCAGCTTTATCACCGCCCATCGGTTATCCCCTAACCAACACCATTCGACACGGAGTTGCGACCCATTGAGCGTAGCCTTTGCCAAGGAGGAAAGTGCGGAGGCGGCGTCGGAAACCGTCCTGCCGGCTCGGCCTATCTCCGATCGGATCAACCTCGTCACCGAGGCGGGTCTCAAGATGCTGCATGATGAATTGGCTCGCGCCCGGCAGGCGCTGGAGGCGGCCAGCGTGCTGGAAGATGTCAATGAGAGGCGGCGGCAGTCGGCGGTTCCGGTTCGGGATGTCACCTATTATGCCGAACGCGTCCGTACGGCTCAGCTTGTGCCTGTGCCGACGTCCAATGACGTGATCGCCTTCGGGCACACCGTTACCTTCGCGCGTGATGATGGCCGCACCCAGACCTTCCGCATCGTCGGGGAGGATGAGGCCGACCCGCCCCGAGCTTCCATTTCGCATGGTTCGCCGGTGGCCATCGCGCTGATCGGCAAGAGCGTTGGCGATGTTGTCCAGCTGGGGCCGCGCGAACTCGAGATCCTGTCCATTTCCTAGCAGACCACCCCCGCAGCCTGCGCACGCACATACGCCAGCGCCGCCACCGCAAGATCCCCCACGGCCATCCCCCGGAACACAAACGCCGTGGCCTCGCCCGAGTTCTGCCGCCCCGCAAAATCACCGCAGACAAGGCCCGTCAGGTCGCCGGCGACCAGTGCTGCGTCGACCATGGGTTTGGGCATTTTCTTTTCCTGCTCCAAATCGTCGACGACGATGCGGTCGAAGCGGCGCATGGTTTCGGGCAGCCAGGGCAAAGCGAGGTCGGTGATGGCGGTGAAGCTTCCCGGCTTCAGCCAGTTGGCGTCGAGGAACGGTTCGGGTTCGGGCACCAGGGTCACCGTCGTCACTACCATGTCGGCGCCTTCCACGGCTTCCCTTGCCGTGTCGCAGGGGATTGCTTCCAGGCCGCGCGAGCGCGCCATTTCGCACAGCGCATCGCGATTGCTTTTGCCGCGACCGAAGGCGCGGATTTCGCGCAGGGGAAAGAGGTCCGCGAAGGCTTCCAAATGGCCGCGCGCTTGCACCCCGCAGCCGATGAAGGCGACGGATGATGAATCGGCCCGTGCCATGCGCCTTGCGGCGACGGCGCTCAGGCCCGCCGTGCGCTTGGCCGTTACCCAATTGCCGTCGACCAGGGCCAGCGGCAGGCCGGTCTCGGCGTCGAGCAGGCTGATCAGCGAATTGATCGTGGCCAGCCCGCGCGCGGCGTTGCGCGGGTTCACCACCAGCGACTTGGTGGCCAGCACCGAGGGCACGGAGGCGACGCCGAGCGTGGCCATGAAGTAGCGGTCGTCGCCCGGCCACACGGCGGCCTTGGGCGCGCACCAGACTTCGCCGCGCCTCTGGCCGACGATCTGGCGTTCGATCTCGTCGACCACATCGGGCGTGGAGATCGCCAGGCGGTCGAGAACCGCCGACGACAGATAGGGCAGCGTTTCGGCGGCCGGGGACTGGTTGTTCATCTTGTCATGTTCCCTAGAGCATGATGCCGAAAAGTGTGAAGCGGTTTTCGGACGACATCATGCTCTATCTGTTTGATTTTAGAGACGGATTCAGATTTCAGGTCGGTTCGACCTGAAATCATCCGGCTCTAGGAGATCATCAGATTACACGATGCGCGCCGGGCCGAAAGCCTCGCGCCGCGAGCGGCTGTGCAAGGTCAGGCCGCGCTGCCGCTCTGGCGCCTTGTGGCGGGATCGAAGAGCGCTTCCGCCGCGAGCGTGCGGCTGGAACGGGCGGCTTCATAGGCAAGCGCCTCGGGCGCGGGGAGGGCGGGCGAGAACAGGAAACCTTGCGCGACCATGCAGTCGAGCGAGCGCAGGATCAGGCGGTCAGCGTCCGTCTCGACGCCCTCGGCCATCACCTCTATGCCCAGCGTGCGGCCGAGATCGATGACCGTCCTGACCAGCGCCTGGTCCTCCACGGACTTGGCCAGGTCGCGCACGAAATGCTTGTCGATCTTGATCTTGCGGATGCGGCTGTCCTTCAGCGCGACCAGGGTCGAAAAGCCGGTGCCGAAATCGTCGAGCACGATCGATATGCCGGCGTCGGCGAGGCGGCCGATCTTCTCATCGACCCGGTCGCGGTCGACCGGCGCTTCCTCGGTGATCTCGATCTCCAGCATCGCCGCGGGCAGGTTCCTGGCCTTCAGCATGTCCAGGATCATGTCGTCGACATTGCCCGCCTCGAGTTCGCGCGGCGACAGGTTCATCGCGACCCGCACATCGCCGCGGCCGCTCCCCGCCAGTTCCTCGATCATGGCGCAGCAATTCCCGAACACCGTTTCCGTCAGCAGCGGCAGCAGGCCGGTCTCGCGTGCCGCGGTGACGATCTCGGGCGGCGCGATCGCCCCATGGAGCGGGTGCTGCCAGCGCAGCAGCGCTTCGAAGCCGACCACCGCGCTGGTGTCCAGGCGCACCAGCGGCTGGAACCATGAGCACAGCGCGCCGGCCTCGATGGCGCCGCGCAGGTCGCGCTCGATACAGTGCTTGCGCTCCAGCGCCTGATCGAGCCCGGCATCGAAGATGCAGTATTCGTTCCTGCCCTTGCGCTTGGCCGCATAGAGCGCGAAATCGGCCCGCAGCAGCATCTCCGTCAGTCGTGGATTGTCCGAAACGTAGATGCCGACCGAGGCGCCGACGCGCACCGAGTTCAACGCCGGATCCGGCTGCGCGATCGCCGCGATGAGCGCGCCGGCGAGCGCACCGGCCGCATGCGCGGATCGCGCGGCGGAAAACAACAGCACGAACTCGTCGCCGCCGATGCGCGCGATCGTGGCGCCCTGCGGCGCATGGTCTTCGATCCTGCGCGCGACCTTGACCAGCAGGTCGTCGCCGATGTTGTGGCCATAGGTGTCGTTGACGGATTTGAAGCCGTCGAGGTCGATCAGCATGGTCACGAACGGGCCGTCGGAAGGCCCCAGCTGGCGGATTGCCTGCTCCAGCCCGTACCGGTTGAGCAAGTTCGTCAGCGGATCGCGCCTGGAATTGCGGTCCATCTCGGCGGCGAATTCCCGCGCCTCGTATTTGAGGCGGCTCGTCTCGCGGAAGCTGGCCTGCCCGATCAGCGCGCTTCGGACCATTCCGCCGAGGAACAGCACGATGGTGAAAGCCAGGACGTAATTCTCGATGCCGCCCCTGGCCAGCACGCATCCGGCGGCGACCAGAAGCGGCAGCGTCATGAAATTGATCGCCGCCGGCGTGTACGAGGCCGAGTAGGTGACGGAGCCGGCCGACAGGCCCGCGAGCACGATCAGATAGAGCGGCGCCTGCGCCGTGGTGTATCCGTCCGCCAGCACGGCCAGGAAAGACCAGGCAATGCCGGACGCCAGCGCCAATGCGCCGTAAAGGGAAAGCCGGGCGCTGACCGGCCTCGGGCCGTTCCCGGAAATGTCGGGCTGGGCGGCGGCAAGCGCCAGGCGCGCGCTGTTGATGATGCTGACCGCGGCGAACCACAGCACCGCGCCAAGGCCGCCATGCGAAAGCATCTGCACGGCCAGGATCAGCGCCGACAGCACCGTGGCGATCGGCATGGAAATGAAGACCCCTTTCCGCAGATCAGCGAACTGATCGCGGAGGATCCCGGTTGCCACGGCTTCGCTCTGCCCCCGGGGAGAGGGGCCAGCAAACAAGCGCTCGAAATGCCCTGCCATGGCATCGTGGTTAGGGCAGTGGAATGAAAATCGTGTTAAGGATTTCAGCGGTTTACGGCGTATCTCTCAAATAAAGGCGGGCGGCGGGCCGCGGCGGAGCATCGCAGGAAGCGTCCATGACCCCCTGTCCTGCGTGCCCCGGTTTCGAGACAAAAGCCGGAGAAATTTGGCTTCGGCGCAGGTTTGACTGGCGCGCGGATGCCGAACATCTATACTGGTAGGACCAAGCGAGTGGGGGGTCGCCATGAGCAAAGAGTTCAGTGTCGCCGACGCCTATGGCACGGGCCGCGCCGTCTTCATGGGACTTGAGCTGCTCGTCGCGCCCGGTGCGCTCGTGCCCCGGCCGGAGACGGAGTTGCTCGGCACGACGGCCCTTGGTGTCTTGCATCAGATGAACCTGCCGGCACCGCGCATCATCGACATGTGCTGCGGCGCCGGCAACCTGGCCTGTGCCATCGCCCACCGCGTGCCCGCCGCACGCGTCTGGGCGAGCGACCTCACCGATGGATGCGTCGAGGCGACACGGCGCAACGCCGCCCATCACGGCATGGCCGACCGCGTCTCGGTGCATCAGGGCGATCTGTTCGGCGCCCTCTCGGGCCAGGGACTTGAAGGGACGATCGACGTGATCGTCTGCAACCCGCCCTACATTTCGGAAAAACGGCTCGAGGGCGACCGCGCGCATCTGGTCGAGCTCGAACCGCGTGAAGCGTTCGCGGCCGGCCCCTACGGCCTCAGCATCCATATGCGGGTGGTGAAGGACGCGCCGCGCTATTTGCGGCCCGGCGGCGTCCTGCTCTTCGAGGTCGGCCTTGGCCAGGACCGGCAGGTGATGGCCCTGCTGGAGCGCAGCAAGGCATACGAGAACATCCGCGCCGTTTCCAACGAAGCGGGCGAGGGCCGGGTGGTCCTGGGGCAAGCCAAAGCGCAGGCGTGAGCCGTGCGGAACGCCCGAGCAATTCCAGGAAAACTCAGTAGCGGTCTGTCGCTCGAAGTTGCGTGAAAACAAGGAGATAGAGCGCTTCGCGTTGAAACGGATTCATGCGATGCGCTTCAAGTCCTTGTTTTCATTCATGCCGCTTTCCCAAAGCCGAGGTCGCTTCCGGGCGACATGCATCAAGCTCCACGCCGGCAATCAGTTCATCTTGCGCAGGATGTACTGCTCGATGCCCTGAATGGAATCGAGGTTTTCAGGCAAGAGCTCGCTGTCTTCGACGATGATGCCGAAGGTCTCCTCGATGAAGCCGATGATCTCGAGAACCCCCGTGGAGTCGACGATGCCCTGATCGAGCAGGGACGTGTCGTTCACCAATGCCTTCGCGTCGCTCACGTAGAAATTGGAAACCAGGAAACTGCGAATTTGCTCGCTGTAGATTCCGTTGCGTTCCTTGGTAGTCAACATGACTTTGCCCTCCGTTGCGGCCTTATAAATCCAGTAACTTCGTCCCCCAAAGCGCCTCGCGTTGAAACGGATTCATGCGACGCTCTTTCCAGGTCCTTGTTTTCATTGCATGTCGTTCTCCCAGGACCGGGGTCACTTTCGAATGGCATGCGGTAGCCCGCCTCATGACAGGGCGGTCTTCTTGAGCTTGCCGGTGTCCGTCATCGGCAGGCTGGCCACGACGACGATGGACTTCGGGACCATGAAGTTTTCCAGTCGCTTCTGGCACTCCATCTGCAACTGCTTTTCGCCGATGGTTTTTCCGTTCTCCATCACGACAAATGCCTTCACCGCCTGTCCAAGGAGTTCGTCCGGAACACCGATGACCGCCGCTTCCCGGACCCCTGGAATATTCATGAGCACGTTCTCGACCTCCTTCGGCGCCACCTTCTCGCCACGCGACTTGATGATCTCGTCGCCACGGCCGACGAAGTAGAGGTAACCCTCCGCGTCCATCCGGCAGTAGTCGCCGGTGTACAAGACCTGCTCGCCCGGCAGCGGGCCGGGCTTGAGCTTCCTGGCCGTCGCCTCGGGCTTGCCCCAATATCCCTTCATCACCGTTGCGCCGCGAATGACGAGCTGGCCGACGACGCCGGGGCCGACCCGCCTGTCATGTTCGTCGACGATCCACATTTCCGTGTTCGGGATCGCGATCCCGACGCTCAACGGCTTTCGCTCGAGGTCCTCCGGCGGCAGATAGGTGCAACGCTTGCATTCGGTGAGGCCGTACATCGAATAGATGCGTGCGCTCGAAAACAGATCCTGAAGCATGAGAATATGCTTGAGCGGCAAGGCGGCCGCGGTGTTGGTGACGTAGCGAATGCGTGAGAAATCCTGGTCCTTGAGGGACTTGAGCTCGGAGAGCGCCGCAAAGATGGTCGGCACGCCGGGAAAGCCCGTAACCCCCTCTTGCCTGATCAGTTCAAGGACCCGCGCCGGGAAGGCGAACGAGCGTTCGAGCACCAGCCGGGCGCCGGTGCGGAACGCCATGATCATCTGGTACAGGCCGTAGTCGAAAGCCAGGGGCAGGACGTTGAGGATCACCTCGTCTTCGCCAAGCTCGAGATACGAGGCGATGGACGTGCAGGCGGTCATCATGTTTCTGTGCGTCAGCATCACCCCCTTGGGTTCGCCCGTCGAACCGGAGGTGTAGATGATGGCGGCGAGATCGACATCGATGCAGCGCCGCGCCGGCGGTGCGGAGCCGTCGTTGGCGACCGCGGCGTCCCAGCGCACGGCATGCGGCAATCGGGAGAGCTCGACGTCGTCGATCGACCCGGAAACGATCATGCGCAGAAGTGACGGACAACCGCGCGCCGGCTCGCGGAAGATGGCCTGCAGATGCCCGTCCGTGATCAGCGCCGTCGGCTTGCAGTCGTTGAGCAGATAATCGAGCTTGTCGCTCTTGGTGAGCGGGTTCACGATGCACACCACCGCGTTCGCCTTGAGCACCGCCCAGAAGCTCACCACCGTCTCGACGGTGTTGTCGGCGAAGATCATCACGCGGTCGCCGCGCACGACCCCTGACGCGGCCAGATCCCGGGCGATCGCATTGGCGCGCGTCTCAAGCTCGCCATAGGTGACACGCTGCTTGTTGCACACCAGCGCAACCTTGCCGCCGAGCCGGCGGGCGGAGTGGGCGAGGTAGTCGTGCAGCAGGGGTACGGCATCATGCAACATGCAAGCGTTCTTCCCGATGTTCGCGGTCGACGTCGACGCTGAGCGCATATTCGCGAGTTGCACTGGGACAGCTCGCGACAAATTGCCGGTGAAGGAGTTGGGTCGACAGCACGCCGACCAGCGCCATGTTGTCGGCATTGGACAGATCGCCGTCGCCGGTCCTGGCCTGGCACTTGCCGAGCAGGCGCGTGACCGCCTTCGGATCGAAGATATTGGCCTCGCGCAGCGCCGTCTCCGAAAGCGCCTCGCGAACATATTCCGGTGCGTCGTCGGCGACGAAGCAAAGCGCGTTGGGCGCGCGGAACGGCTGCTTCTTGCGGGTCACGATCTCGGAGGGCACGATCGGTTCGGCCACGCGTTTGAGCACGTGCTTCTCGTCGAGGACGCGCAGCTTGTAGGCGGCCGGAAGCGAATTCGCCAGCTTCACAAGCTCATCGTCCAGGAAGGGGAAACGCCCCTCGACGGAGTGGGCCATCAGCATCCTGTCGCCTTGCGAGGAGAGCAGATAGCCCGACATCAGCGTCTGGACCTCGAGATACTGGTCCTGCGCGAGCGGGCTCCAGCGCGGGAACTCCGCGGGCAGGCGGGCGAGCAACTCGGACACGGCGTCGCGGCGCTCGGTCTCGGCGCGCATGTCGGCGGAAAACAGGCGCTTGATGGCGCTGGTGGTATGCCAGCGTGTGTCATGGGCAAAGCCCGGCGCATCATAGGCCTGGATGTTGCGCCCGAAGAACTGGCGCGCCATCGCCTGCTGTTGCACCGGCGAGCGGGTGAGGTAGGGGTAAAGGCGTTCCAGGAGCCGCGAGCGCCGTGTCGATGCCGGCTGGCGGCCCCAGAACCGGCGGACCTTGGCTTCGCGGAACAGGTCGTAGCCGGCGAACATCTCGTCAGCCCCTTCGCCAGTCAGCACGACCTTGATGCCACGCTCGCGCACCAGCCGCGAGAGCAGGAACAGCGGCGCCGGGGCGGTCCGCAATATCGGGCGCTCGGTGTGGTGGATCACCTCCGGAAAGATGGCGGCGATATCGCTACGCGAAACCACCACCTCGTGGTGCTCGCTGCCGGTTGCCTCGGCAACCAGGCGCTGGAAACGGGTCTCGTCATATTCGGCGTCGGCGAAACGCAGGGAGAAGGTCTGGAAGCGTTCGCCGGCGAAGCGCCTTCCCAGCGCGGCCACGAGCGAACTGTCCAGTCCTCCGGAGAGGTAGCACCCGACAGGCACGTCGGCGCGCACCATCCTGAGCGCCGTCGCGGCCTCAAGGGCGTCACGCACGCGGTCCACCGCGTCATCGCACGACCCGGTGAACTCGCCCTGCCGCGATCCGGAAATCTCGGGGTAGGAGGGCTGCCAAAAGGCCCGGTCGCGAACGGTGCCGTCCTGGTAGGTGCGGACATGCCCCGGCTCGAGCTCATTGATTCCCTGGAATACCCCTTGCGGCGGAACGACCGTCCAGAGCGTGAAAGTCTGATCGATGCCAGCCGGATCAAAGGCGCGAGATATGGTTCGATCGGCCGCGAAAATGGCCTTCACCTCGCTGGCGAAATAGAGGCGGCCCGCGTGCTCGCAGAAATGCAGGGGGCAAATGCCGAACCGGTCGCGCGACAATACGAGACGACCCGCCATCGAGTCCCAGATGGCGATGGCCCATTGGCCGTTCATCCGCTCGAAGGCTGCTTCGCCCCACGCACGATAGGCGTGGAGCGCGACCTCGGTGTCGCTGCGGGTCCGGAAGCGGTGGCCGAGCGCGATGAGCTTTTCCCGCAGCTCTACGTAGTTGAAGATCTCGCCGTTGAACACGATCCAGGTCGTATCGCCCGTGTCAGCGAGCGGCTGCTGGCCATTGGAAAGATCGACGACGGAAAGCCGCGCATGCGCCAGCCCCGCGCGTCTGTCCCGGTAAAGGCCGTGCTCGTCGGGGCCGCGATGCGCCAGCGCGCCCACCATCCGCATCAGCGCCTCACGCGAGGGAGAAGCCGCCGCGGCGTTCAGCGCCACTATTCCAGCGATGCCGCACATCCCCGGTCAATCCTCGTCAATTCCGGCGGACAGCAAGGGCCGCGCGTGAAGATAGTGGGCGGCCCGCCGTTTCGCGTCGATGTCCTTGAAGACTTTCTGAAGCTGGGGCTCGGTGAGGCCTGACGCCGCCGCGACCTCATCGCCGGCTATCCCGTGGTTCAGGCCATAGAGGCATAGATCCATCAGGTGATAGGGCAGCGCGAAATAGAATTCCTCCTGGCTTTGCGCCATGGAGAATGTGTCGGTGGTGGGTGGCCGCCGCTGGATTTCCTCGTCCACCCCGAGATAGTCCGCGAGCTGATAAACCTGGGTCTTGTAAAGGTGGACGATCGGCATCACGTCGGCGGTTCCGTCACCCTGCTTGACGAAAAAGCCCTGGTCGTACTCAAGCCGGTTTGGTGTCCCGGCAACCGCGTATTTGAGCCGGTCGGCGTGGTAGTATTCCGTCATCTTGCGCAGGCGCTGCTTGTAGTTGGTCGCGGCGACGATCTGCAGGTAGGCGGCAGGCGACAGGCGCACCGTGTCGACCTTGCCCTCCGGATCCTGGACCGTGAGCCGGGTGATGTTGAGGCCGTTGCTCTCCAGCACTGAGGCGAGCACCAGCTTGCATTTCCAGCCGTCTCCATAGTCGGGAACGACGGTCTGGATCGCCTCGATCTGCCGGCGGTAGGCGCCGGTGGCCTCCAGTGCCGGTGCTATGTCTTCGACGACGTTTTCAATGCCAAGCTGTGCCGCGACACGGCGGCCAAGTCTCAGCGAGTCGCCGGAGGAATCCCGCTCCGGCATGAACAGTCCCAGGACTTTGTCCTTGCCGAACGCGCGCGTGCACAAGGACGCGACGACGGAGCTGTCGATGCCGCCGGAAAGGCCGACAACCACGCCGCGACGATGGAGCGTGCCAAGGACCTGCGCGCGCAAGGTGTCAACGATGCGCTCGACCTCCGCGGGAGCATCGAGCAGCAGCGCGTCCTTGCTGAAGTGTGAGATCACGTCGATGACAAATCCTCCCTTTTGCGAGACTCTGCCGCGGAGTAGGTCTGCACAACGGCCCTCTCGATGAGGGGACGGTTGGTGGCAAGATGAGGCTCGACGACAAGGTCGATGTGGTTGCCGTCGATCGCAACCACGTCCAGCCGTGCCAGGGCGCTATCCCAGCCCAAGGCCTGAGGCATTCCCTCGCGGCGGCATCGAAACAAGGTGCCGCCGATCGGCAGGGCCGGTTTCGGTGCGTCCAGCCACTGGAAGAAAGACCGCGCCCGCAGGACCTCCTGCAGTTCCAGTTTGGTTCTGAAGCTCGTCGGGTTGAACTCTCCCTTGGCGGAGCGGTCGAGGAACCTGGCGAGATACGCCTCGCAGCCCATTGCAACGGTGATCTTCGCAAGGGCCCGGCAAGCCATCCGGTGGGCGGATATGCGATTTGTGCGAATGCGATGGAATGTGCGGGTCAGCGTCGCCCACGGGTCGCTCGGCTCGTTCAGAAGGCTCGTGTCGAGGATGCCCAGAAACCTGACCGGCCGACCGGCGGCCAGCAGCCGTGCGGCAACCTCGAATGCGACCGCGCCGCCAAGCGAATGGCCGAGAAGTCGCACAGGGCCGGCAGGCTGGGCGCGGCCTATCTGGTCGAGCGCGGCGGCAGCCATGGCGGAGAGAGAGTTATGTCCGTCCAATATCTGGGCGAGACCAGGGTACCTGATGGGGTTGACCCGGGCGACTTTGCCCATGGCGGCCGCGAAGGCGGCCAGGCTCGGGCCATAGCCGACGGATCCAGGAAACAGGAAAAGAACGGGGGGGTGATGCTTCTTCTCGCGCCGTTCGCCTGCCTGCGCGGACGCGACCGCCTCAACCATCTCGTTGAAGCTCATTCCGACGGTGAAGGCCTCAAGGCCCAGTTCCTGGCCGATAGCGCTCTCGATCGCCATGACGCAATGCAGCAGCTGCAGCGAATCCCCTCCCGCATCGTCCCAGTTTCCCGCCGCAACGCCCGTGTTGAGAACCTGCATCCACGCGTGCTGCACGATTTGCCTGGTGTTCAGTTCGCCTCCGGCGGGCGGCGGTCGGGCAGCGGGCGGTTGGGCGGCTGGCGCCGTCTTTCTGTCCGAACGATCCATTTGGGCGAGGCTTGCCAGGTCGACCTTCCCGCCCAGCAGGCGCGGGATGGCGGCGATGGTGTGCAACCGCGAGGGACGCAGTGGCGCCGGCAACGTCGTTCTGACGAGCTGGCGAAGCTCCTCCGCGAAAGCAGCCCCGACCAAGTGCTTGGCAACCGCGAATGCGATGAGTTCTTTCTCCGGCGTCACGATTGCCACCGCATCCGCCACCGAAGGCGCGCCACGCAGGACCCGTTCGAGCTCGGCGGGTTCGACGCGTCGACCATTGATCTTGATCTGGCGCCCCTTGCGGCCGACGACCCACAACAGCCCATCATCGTCCAGCCGAACGAGGTCGCCCGTCGCAAAAATTCGGACGCCGGGATCGTCAGGGTCCGTCCGCGCGGGAACGACGACGCCGTTCTCCCAGTGACCGAGCAGCACATAGGGGCTCCTGATCAGAAGCTCCCCACTCTCGCCTGTCCCGACACTGCGCTCCGCTTCGTCGACAATGGCGAATGCCATCCCGGGAAGCAGCCTGCCAACGGGGACCGACGTGTCTTGCTCCGGCCAGTCCGCCGGCAAGAACCATTGCGAACCGGTGGTCTCGGTCGACGAGTAGCCGATCTGGATCAGGCACTGGTCCGAAACGGCCTTGCGCAGCAACGCGATGTCGGTCCACGACACCTTCTCCCCACCGATCCGGGCCACTCTGAGTGAGTGGAAAGCGTCGGCGGGGGCCTCGGTCAGGAGCGCCCGGAGCAGCGCCGGCACCAGATAGGCGACCGTCACGCCTTCGGCCTGCAACCGGGCGCGCACCGCGCGCAGGCCGACCGCCTCCACCTCGAGAAGATGCAACGCGGCGCCCGTCAGCAGCGCGGCGAGAATCTCCCGGCAACCGGCAATCGTGGCCGGCCCGGTCAGCGGCAGGAAAACGTCCTCCGCGTTTATATGGCACGCGTCGACATATTGCAGGACGCGCCAGAGCAGGCTGCGTTGGCTGTTGACGATCCCCTTGGGACGTCCGGTGCTACCTGAGGTGTAAAGCACCATTGCGGGCGCATCGACGGAAACGGGCGGCGGTTGTTGTGACGCCCGCTGAGCGTCCGGCGCGACGCCGGCGGCAATGTCGATCCACAGCACGTCCCGTGCCAGATCGACGGGGCGACCATTTCCAGCGCCTATGATGGCGCCGAGCCGGGCGGCATTCACAATCTCGATGATCCGAGAGCCCGGATCTCTCATGTTGAGCGGGACCGAAGGCCGTCCGGCCGCCATGCTCGCCAGCATTGCCACCGGGTACCAGACCGAGTTGGCCTGAAGGATTCCGACCGCCTGTCCCTCGGGGACGACGGCGGTGAGACGGCTGGACAGTGTCTCGACAGCCCGCAAAAGCTGGGAATAAGTCAGGCGGTCGGCACCGTCGCTGATCGCGAGCTTGTCCGGATATTGCCTTGCGACATCTGCAAGGTGATCGAAGATGGGAATGTCCGCGAAATCGGCGCCCATCCGCTGATAGTGGCGCCAGACAGGCCCACCCTCATCGAGAGCATATTCGGGCACGTCAAACCATCCGCGGGGTGTCGTTGGCCGACAATCCGCCTGTAGATCCTGGTCCACCGCTTCCGATTGCAAATACGCTGGAGACATTCAGAGCCCCACCAAGCTGAATGTCGACCATCGCTCGCCACCGGAATCTTTTCATCAATCATTCGGATGATGCCTCGATCTTGAGCGGACAGCTTTTTCACGATCGGCCTCGGCGGAAGTACTCTAATTCCTACCAGCAACGGCCGGGCCCGCCCCAAGGTCCCGCGGCCGCGAGACGCTTGCCCAGGACCAATGCCGCGTGCCCCGGCGGCAGGAAACCATGAGCCTTCCCAAGGGGGCCACGGAGCTGACAGTCATTCAAATGAATGTTGGTGGGGGTTGTAATCTGGCTAAGCTTTGAGTCGCAGGTGAGTGACTGCCTGCTTGGAGACGCTGGGCATTTCGGCATGATCATCGAGTTGTTTGGGCCGCCTGGTGCAGGCAAGACCACACTTCTTCGCGGCCTCTGCCAGGGGATGGCGAAGCAAGGCATCAACATAAAGACAGTGAACGGCTATCGCCTGATTGAATACGGGTCGGCCCAGGATGACGGCCCGGAGGTACGCCATGGCATTGGCCGTATTGGCAAAAAGATCGCCACCTCCGCTCCTGTCTTGCTGTCGACCTTGCCAAAGGACGGGGTAGCGGCGCGGCTTCTGGCATCAATCCCCCTGCGGAGCCGGACATGGTCGTGGCGCATGAAGGTCGACATCGCCCTGCTATGCGAGTCCTGGCGCAAGGCGCAGGAATCGGAAGGTTACTTCATTTTCGAAGAAGGCCTGATCCAGGCTTTGTGTGCGCTGGTTCTGCTGGCGCGCACTCCAAGCATCGACGCGGTTCGCGAGACCCTGGCGTTCCTGCCGCGACCGGATGTCCTTATCCAAATCGATGCGCCGCAGGAAACCTTGCGCCGCCGTCTTACGGACCGCCATGCCGGGCAACCGCTGATCGAGGTCCTCCTGTTCGAACTCGGCGTGGACAGGGGCTTGAAGCAAGCCAATATATCGAGGGAGGTCGGCGAATGCTTGCGCCAGGACGGATGGCCCTTGATAAAAGTCAACGGCGCCGACCCTCACGATTTCGACAGGATCATCAAGCGAATCCTGGGAGAGCATGTCAATGAGACCGCCGTGGCGTGACCAGGCATCTCAGGATTTGAATAGTTGCGTGGTTCGAGCCCCAGGAGCGATCCGGCGGGGCTGCATCTCGTACTGATTTTACCGTCCGACCGGACTACGCAGGCTGCTCGGGCACCCATCCAGGCCGACACATGTCGGTCGTCGGCCCGAGCGCTCACCCTCACAACAAAAACGTTTGCCTCTCGCGCAATGTCGCCGCGATGGCGGCAAGGCCGTCCCCGATCTCTCGTCCGCTGGCGTGGTTCGCATCGGCAGTGGCGCGCCTTTGCCGATCGATCGCGGCGGGTCTGCCTGGCCGACGAGAACCTCGGGGCGGTCGGGCGATCTTGCTTAAAACCTCGTTCTTGGGCTGAATGCCTGGACATTCGCCACGTTGCCGAAACAAGTGAACAGGGTCCGCTCCGCGCTTCGGCCTGCCGGGCGCGAGAATCATCGAAGGAGAGCATTGTGATGAACGAAGCCAGTCCAAGGCCTCTCGCGGAAATCGCCAGCTATCACGCCCACATCTACTATGACGGAGAGACCGAGCGGCAACGCGCCGAATGGCTGCGTCTTCGCATCGGCGAGCGTTTCCGCGTACGCCTGGGCAATTGGCACGACGGCAAAGTCGGCCCGCATGACCAGGCCATGTACCAGGTCTCCTTCGCCAACGAGATTTTCGGCACGCTCGTTCCCTGGCTGATGCTGAACCATGGCGGCTTGAGCATCCTCATCCACCCGAATACGGAGAACCCCAAGCGCGACCATCTGGTCGATCCCGTCTGGATCGGCCGGCCGCTGGGGGTGCATGGCGATGTGCTTCCGGACGATCATGAGGCGGAAGAGCCGCTGGAGCCGAACACCGAGCCGTCACTGCCGGCGTAACGCTTCCCGGCGCGACCGGGTTCTCCAGGGGATGTCTCAGCCGGCGCGCTTCCAGCAGGCGATGAAATGGCCGGCTTCAACTTCCCGGGCGACAGGTTCGGCCTCGAGGCAGCCGGCATCCGCCAGCGGGCAGCGGCCGGCGAAGGCGCAGCCGCCTGGGCCAGCCTCGATGGCGGTTTGCGCTTCGGCCATGGCCGTCGCCTGCCCATCGTTCGAGGACGCCGCCAGCAGCATTTGCGTGTAGGGGTGGTTGGGGCCGGCGAAGATCTGGTCGGAGGAACCGGTTTCGACCAGGCGGCCGCGATAGAGCACGCCGATGCGGTCGGCCATGTAGCGCACGACCCGCAGATCATGGCTGATGAAGAGGTAGGCGGTGTCCTTGCTCTTCTGCAGGTCGTTGAGCAGGTTGAGCACGGTTGCCTGCACAGAGACGTCTAGGGCCGAGGTCGGCTCGTCCAGCACCACCAGCCTCGGCAGGCCGGCGAAGGCGCGCGCGATGGCCGTGCGCTGGCGCTGGCCGCCCGACAGCGTGCCGGGCTTTTGTTCCGCCGTGGTGGGCGCGAGGCGCACCGAAGCCAGGAGGTCGCCGACGCGTTGTGGCACCGCGCGGCGGGACAGGCCAGCCAGTCGCCGCAGCGGGCGGCCAAGGATGCGGCCGATGCGCTGGCGCGGGTTGAGCGTGCGGTCGGGCGACTGGAACACCATCTGCACATCGCGCCGCTCGCCTGGCTGGCGCTGTTCGACCAATGGCGCCACGGTCTTGCCGAACAGCGCGACGGTACCAGCCGTCGGCGGCTGCAGGCCGGTGACGATGCGGGCCAGCGTCGACTTGCCGGAGCCGGACTCGCCGATCAGCCCGAAGGTCTCGCCGCTGGCGATGTCGAGGTCGATGCCGTGCAGCACCGGCTGGCCGCCAAAGGATTGTTTGATGCCTCGGCACGAGACGGCGATTTCGCGTTGCGGCGCGGGCAGGGCATTGTCCTCGCTCTCCCCGGCCGGCTTATCCGAAGCCACGTCCACGGGGCTTGCATCCTCGGCCAGCCTGCCGTCGCGCTTGGTGCGGTTGAGCGTCGGAATGGCGGCGACCAGTGCCCTTGTGTAGGCATGGCGCGGGTTGTCGAACACCTCCCCGGCGGCGCCGGTTTCGACAATCGCGCCCGCCTGCATCACCGAGACCCGGTCGCAGGAGCGGCGGATCAGATTGATGTCGTGGCTGATCAGCAGGATCGAGGTGCGGTGCTCTCGGCGCAGATCGTCGAGGATGGCGATGATCTCGGACTGCACGCTGGCGTCGAGCGCCGTGGTCGGCTCGTCCATCACCAGCAGCGACGGGTCGAGGGCGATGGCAATGGCGATGTTGGCGCGCTGTTGCATGCCGCCCGACAATTCGTGCGGATAGAGCCGCAGCACGCGTTCGGGATTGGCGACGCGGACGCGGCCAAGCAACTGTGCCGCACGGCCAAGGGCCTCGTCGTGGTGCATCGGGCGATGGCGCAGGATCGTCTCGGTGATCTGTCCGCCAATGGTCATGCTCGGGTTCAGCGCCGAGCCCGGATGCTGGTAGACGGCGGCGATGCGATCGCCGCGCAGCCGGCGCAACTCGTTGGTCGAGAGGTCGCGGATCTCGCGGTTCTCAAAGGCCAGTTGCGCGGCTTCGACCCGGGCGTGCCTGGGCAGGTAGCGCAGCACCGCCAGCGCCACCGAGCTCTTGCCGGAACCGGATTCGCCGACCAGCCCAAGCGCTTCGCCCTGCGCGATCTCGAGCGAAATGTCATCCACCGCGCGGTGGACGCGCCGGGCTCCCCTGTAGGAGACGGAGAGGTGCTCGACATTAAGAACCGAAGACATGGTTGGCAAAACCGAAGGCATGGGGGGACCGGAAACCACTTTCTGCGAGCGCCGCGATCAGGGGCAATCGCTTCCGCTTTCATATGGAACAATCTCTATAAAATTACTCGAATTAAGCCCGAGCGCAATCTAACTTTCGCTGACTGGAAGATTTTCGGGGCACGGCCACAGGCCGCGGCTCCGGCGTTTTTCCGCATCCGCAGGGAAGGGTATCCAGATGTCGCACATGATCCTCAGCGCGTTCTTCTTCAACCCGCAGGGCGACCATCGCATGGCATGGCGCCACCCCCGCGCGCCAGGCCGCGAAGTGCTCGATTTCGACTATTATCGCGAGCTGGTGCAGGCGGCCGAGCGGGCCAGGATCGACACCATCTTCGTCGCCGACCATGTGTCGATCTGGGATTCGGTGAAGAGCGGCGTCGCGCACTACGCCAATGCGCGTCTCGAGCCGCTGACGCTGCTGTCGGCGCTGGCCGGTGTGACCAAGCATATCGGCCTGATCACCACGGCGTCGAGTTCCTACAGCGAGCCCTATAATGTGGCGCGCCTGTTCGCCTCGCTCGACCATATCAGCAAGGGCAGGGCGTCGTGGAACGTCGTCACCTCGGCCATGGACGAGGAGGCGCGCAATTTCGGCCGCGACGGCAATATCGAGCACGCCTTCCGCTATGAGCGGGCCGGCGAGTTCCTCGATATCGTCAAGGCGCTGTGGGACAGCTGGGAGGACGAAGCGCTCCTGATCGACAAGGAGACGGGCTATTTCGCCGACCCGGACAAGGTCCATCCGATCGACCACAAAGGCAAGCACTTCAAGGTGCGCGGGCCGCTCAACGTGTCGCGGCCGCCACAGGGCCATCCGCTGATCGTCCAGGCCGGCTCGTCCGAGGACGGCAAGAATTTCGCCACTGCCCAGGCCGATGCGCATTTCGCCATCTACAGCACCAGGGAAGACGGCATCAAATACCGCCAGGACATCAACGAGCGGCTGGCGCGCCACGGCCGGCGGCCGGAAAGCTTCAAGATCCTGCCCGGCATCCTGCCTGTTGTCGCTGCCTCCGAGGCGGAAGGACGCGACAAGCAGGAGTATCTGCAGACGCTGCTTCCCGACCAGGTCGGCATCGATCTTCTGTCGAGCTGGAGCGGCATCGACCTGTCGGCCTACCCGCCGGATGGCCCGCTGCCGCCCCTGCCGGACGAGAGCACCTTCAATGGCGGGCGTACCTCGCTCAACCGCGTCAAGCAATGGTCGAAGCAGAATCTCAGCCTGCGCGACATCGCCCGCAAGCTCGCCAACAGCGGCTCGGTGCCGACGGTCGCCGGCACGCCGAAGCAGATCGCCGACCAGCTCGAGGACTGGTTCGTCTCGGGAGCCGCCGACGGTTTCAACCTGATGTTCCCGCTGCTGCCCGAGGATTGGGTGAACTTCGCCGAACAGGTGGTGCCGGAGCTGCAGCGCCGTGGGCTGGTGCCGACCGAATATGCGCCGGGCACCTTGCGCGACCGCTTCGGGCTCGCCCGCCCGGCCAACCGCTTCGCCGAGCAGCGCGCCAATGCGCGCGCCGTGTCCTGAGGGGAATGGCCATGACCGCGGCACCGAACCTTCAGCCTCGCGAAGCCACCGCTCCGCGTCTCGTCAACGTCCTGCACAGCCCCAAGCGGGTGCGCGTCAAGTTTGGCGGCCGCACCATCGCCGACAGCCGCAATGTGCTGGTGCTGCGCTCCAACCATTTCCTGCCGATCTATTTCTTCCCGCCGTCCTCGGTCGATCCGTCGGTGCTGAAGCCGTCGCTGCATCGCGAGCCGCACGCCGTCGGCGGCGAGACCGCCTATTGGGACATCGACAGCGGCGACAGGCGTGCCGCCAATGCGGCGTGGTCGTTCACAGCACCGCCGGACGAAAACCTTTCGCCGCTCGCCGGCCGCATCGCCTTCACCTGGAAGGCGGTCGACCAGTGGTTCGAGGAGGAAGAGGAAGTCTTCGTCCACGCCCGCGACCCCTATGCGCGCATCGACGTGCTGCAAAGTTCCAGCCATGTCCAGGTCTGGTTCGATGGCGACATCATCGCCGACAGCAAGCGCCCGGTGCTGCTGTTCGAGACCCATCTGCCGACGCGCTTCTACCTGCCAGCGGAGGATATAAGGCTGGAGCGGCTGACGGCGTCCAATTCGACGACGCGATGTCCCTACAAGGGCATCGCTTCCTACTGGTCGGGTCTGTTGAAGGACGGTTCGGTTCGCCCCGACATTGCCTGGACCTACCGCGACCCGATCGATGAGATGCCCAAGATCAAGGGCCTGATCGCCTTCTATCCGCAAGCGGTCGACCGCATCCATCTCGACGGCCAGCCCGCCTGACGGCGGCTTTCCCACCATTCATGCCCATCATCCAATTCAAGAAAGAGAAAAAATGACGAAACGGTCCGATATCGATTTGCTGCGCAACCAGGCTGGACGTGACCACACAGGCGACATCTGGAATGTCGCGGTGGACGAGTATGCGCAAGGCTTCCTCAAGCGCCGCGACCTCCTGAAATACGCAGCACTTCTCGGCCTCACCGGCTTTGCCGCCTCGCAGGGGCTGTTCACGCCAGGCGCGGCACGCGCTGCGGGAGCCGGTGGCACGGTCCGCGTCGGTCTCGGCCAGCCGACCAAGGCGATCGATCCCGTCACGGTGACCGACCCGGCCAGCATCGGGGTGATCAGTCAGGTGGGTGAATATCTGATCCTCGACGACCCCAAGGATGGGCTGCAGCCGAAGCTTGCGCTCTCGTGGGAAGCCGACGAGACGGCCAAGCGCTGGACCTTCAAGCTCAGGCCAGGCGTGAAATTCCATGATGGCCGCACCGTCACCGCAAAGGATGTGGTGGCGAGCTTCGAGCGGCTTGTCGATCCGGCCAGCGGCTCGTCCGCCTTGTCGGCCTACAAGGGCATCCTCTCCAAGGGCGGCGCCAAGATCGTCGACGACGAAACCGTTGCCTTCGATCTCGACCAGTCGAACAGCAACTTCCCGTTCTATGTCTCCTCCGACGTCTACAATGCCGTCATCCTGCCGGCCGATTATGCCGGCGATTTCGAGAAGAACTTCAACGCCACCGGCCCGTTCAAGCTGGACTCCTTCCGTCCCAAGCAAGGTGCCAGCTTCGTGCGCAACCCCGATTATTGGGGCGACAAGGCACTGCCCGACCGCGTCGAGATCAAGTTCTTCGACGACGAGCAGGCACAGGTGCTGGCGCTGCAGGCGGGCCAGCTCGACGTCATCCCCTCCACCACGCGGCTGGAACTGGCGATCGAGGGCAATCCCAACTTCAAGCTGCTCAGCGTGCAGGCAAGCTCGCATGACGAAGTGCATCTGCGGACCGACCAGGCGCCGTTCACCGATAAGCGCGTGCGCCGCGCGCTGGCGCTCACCATCGACCGCGAGGCCGTGGTCAAGGGCTTGTTGAAGGGCCGCGCCATCGTCGGCAACGACACCCCATTCGCGCCGATCTTCCCCTCGGCCGATCCGTCCGTGCCGCAGCGCAGGCAGGACATCGAGGAGGCCAAGCGGCTGCTTGGCGAGGCCGGCGTGCCCAACGGCTTCGAGGTGACGCTGACCACCGAGCGTGCCTACGACATTCCCGACTATGCCGTTCTGATCCAGAACTTCGCCAAGAAGGCCGGCATCGACATCAAGCTCAACGTGCTGCCGCAGGATGCCTATTACGGCTCGGCGACATTCGGCAGCTCGCCATGGCTGGATTCCAATCTCGGCATCACCGATTTCGGCCATCGCGGCACACCCGACATCTTCCTCAACGCGACGCTGAAGAGTTCGGGCGCCTGGAACGCGGCGCATTTCAATAACCCCGACTATGATGCGCTGCTGGCCGACTACGGCAAGGCGCGCGACCTGCAGGCGCAACGCGTGGCCGCCGGCAAGATCCAGACCTTGCTGCTCGACGAGACGCCGCTGATCATCGGTTATTTCTCGCAATACAGCCGCATCGTCTCCTCGAAGGTCGAAGGCGTGCGCTTCACCGCCATCTCGCACCTGCTGCTCGACAAGGTGTCGTTCGTTTGAACGGCATCGCCTCGATGGCGATCGTCCGGCCTCTGGCCGCACGCGCAGGCTCGCTGCTGCTGACGCTGTGGCTGGTCAGCGCGCTGGTCTTCCTCGCCGGGCAGGTGCTGCCCGGCGATGTCGGCCGTGTCATGCTCGGCCCGTTCGCCGATGCGCAGGCGGTCGCCGAACTCAATCGCAAGCTCGGCACCGACCAGCCGATCCTTGCCCAATACTGGCACTGGTTCAGCCGGGCTATCTCAGGCGATTTCGGCGACTCGCTGTCGATGCGGGCGCCGGTGGCGCCGTTCGTTCTGTCCAGCATCAAGAATTCCGCGGCACTGGCCGGCGTCGTGCTTTTGTTCCTGGTGCCGGTCGGCATCGGCTCCGGCGTCGTCGCGGGCCTGCGCTCGGGGAGCCTTGTCGACCGCCTGATCGTGCTGACCGGCGTTTCGCTGAGCATCGTGCCGGACTTCGTCTCCGGCCTGCTGTTGCTGATGGTCTTCGGCCTGTGGCTGGCCTGGTTTCCGATCACCGGCACCGCGCCTGATGGGGCCGGCTTCTGGACGTCCAGCTACTATCTCATCCTGCCGGCGCTGCCGCTGGTGTTGAACCTGATCGGCTATGTCGCGCGCATGACCAGGGCAGGGGTGATCGAGGCGCGCGCGGCGGACTATACGCGCACCGCGATCCTCAAGGGTCTGAGCCCGTCGCAAATCTTGTTCAAGCATGTGCTGCGCAACGCGCTGGTGCCGACGGTGGCCGTCATCGCCACGCAGAGCGGCTTTCTGCTCGGCGGGCTGGTGGTGATCGAGGCGCTGTTCGGCATACAGGGTCTCGGCAATCTGGTGCTGAGTGCCGCCAAGGCGCGCGATTTCCCGATGCTCGAGGCCGGCGTGCTGGTGATGGCGACAATTTTCGTGTCGACGGCGGCGATCGGCGACCTCCTGCAGGCGCTGCTCGATCCGCGCCAGCGCCGGCGCAGCGCGCCATGACCGACCTCGCGCAGTCTCCCGTGCGTAGCGACATCCGGCTTTCCTGGATCGGCCGGCTGCGTGGCCTTCTGCCTGACGCCGCGCCGTCGACGGTGATCGGCTCGGTGGTGCTTCTGTTCTGGGTCGCCTGCGCGGTGTTCGGTTCGCAATTCGTGCCGTTCGACCCCTATGCCGAGGATTTCCTGTCGATGATGACGCCGCCCGACGCGGTGCACTGGTTCGGCACCGACCAGCTTGGGCGAGACGTGCTTTCACGCATCATCGTCGGCTCGCGCGACATCCTCCTGGTGGCGCCGCTGGCGACACTGGCGGGCGTCACGGCGGGCAGCATCATCGGGCTCGTGCTCGGCACCTTTGGCGGCCTGGTCGATGCCGTTGGCGCGCGGCTGCTCGACGCCGTCATGTCGCTGCCCTTCATCGTGCTGGTGACGATGGCGCTGGTGGCGATCGGCCCATCCAACCTCACCGTCATCGCGGTGATCGGACTTGCCTATGCGCCGCTGGTTGCGCGCACCGTGCGCACCGCAGCGCGCGAGCAGCGCGAGCGCGACTATGTCAGCGCCGCGCGGCTCGCCGGCGAAGGACGGCTGGCCATCATGTTCCTGGAAATCCTGCCCAATGTGCGGGAAACCATCCTGATCGAACTGATCACCCGGCTCGGCTACGCCTTCTTCTCGATCGCGACGCTGAGCTTCCTCGGCCTCGGCATCCAGCCGCCATCGGCCGACTGGGGGCTGGCGATCGCAGACGGCTACGGCTTCCTGACCGGCGGCAAATGGTGGGTGGTGGTGTTCAATTCGGCCGCCATCATCTCGCTGGTGATGGCCACCAATCTCATCGCGCAGGGTATCGGGGCGTTCGAAAACAGCGATAAGTAGGCCGTAGCCGACCGTCGCGTAGGCCAGACCTATCGCCGCTACAGTTGGTGGAGGTTGGCCTCAGCCAGCCTTCGAAACTATTCGTAAACCATTCCAACAAGGTAAATATTTTATGGAGAACCGATCAGGTTGCAGTGGGTTGTGCACGGGTCTGCAACAAAGAGGCCCAACGCTATCATGCACCGTTTATCCGTCTTGACCGCCCTGATGATCTCTTTCGTTACGGCCTATGGCACATGCGTTTGGGTATTCTCTCCCTGTCCGATCGACCTGTTCCAAGCTCAGGCGTCGCCGTTGGAAATTCGTGGCTCGGAGTAGCTTCAATAGCTTCAGATGACGAAAGGATGGTTCCGGGGCGCTTAAGGACAGCTCTTGCGCACAGCTGGAGTGCAAAGCAGCCCTTCGGGTTGCTTTGTCTCGGAGTAGCGAACTAGTCCAGCAACCCCTGTCGCTGCAACCGCCGCCGGCGCATAGGGCTTGGGCAGGAAGACGCCGCCGCTCGGCATCGCGTCCCTGGCCGGCTGTTGCTTGCCTGAGGTGATGATGATCTTGACCGGAGGCCAGCGGTCGCGCACGGCGGCGGACAGGCGCAGCCCGTCCATGGATCCCGGCATGTCGATGTCGGTGAACAGGATGCTGATGTCCTGACGTGTCTCCAGCAGGCTGATCGCCTGGTCGGCATTGCTTGCCTCCAGCACGCCAAACCCCGCCTCGCGCAGTTCGTCGGCGATGGCGAACAGCAGAAAAGCTTCGTCTTCGACGACGAGGACGGTGGCGGGGGTCTGAATGGTCATGGCATGCCCTATGTAGTCAGTACGGTGCTGTCGGCAACTGGGGTGCCGGTGCGTTCAACACGCATTCAACGCCGTCGGGGTGGTAGTCGATCCGCACGGTTCCGCCGAAGTCGGTGCCGAAGACCCGCTCGATCAGGAAGCGGCCGAAGCCCCGCCGGCTGGGCGGCGTTACCGGCGGACCGCCGCTCTCGCGCCAGCGCCAGATCAGCCTGATATCGCTGGGCTTGTCTTGCGATGGCTGCAGCGACCATTCGATCGCCACCTTGCCGTCCGTTGTCGACAGCGCGCCATATTTCAGCGCGTTGGTGGCGAGTTCGTTGACGGCGAGCGCCAGCGTCAGCGCCATCTTGGGATTGATCGGCAGTGCCGGGCCGGAAATCGATATCTGTTCGAGCGGGAAGGTGGCGACGGTGTTGTCGACCACCTCGCGGATCGAGGCGCTGGTCCAGCGGGTCTTGTTCAGGATGTCATGGGCGTTGGCCAGTGCGCGCAGACGCTCGTTGAAGGTGGCGCTTGCCGTGGCGATGTCGGTATTGCGCAGCGTCTGCGAGGCGATGGCCGCGACCATCGCCAGGATGTTCTTGATGCGATGTTCGAGCTCATGGGTCAGCAGCTCCTGCCGCGCCTGTGCCTCGCGCCGGTCGGTAACGTCCTGCATGACGCCGAACATCTTGACCGGCTTGCCGTTCTCGTCGTGGACGAAATCGATGTGGCGCGACAGCCAGCGCAACTCGCCGGTGTCGGGCCGCCGGATGCGGTACTCCACCGCCGGCACGGCGGTGCCCTTCTCACGCGTTTCCGGGTTGGAGCGGACGTCCTTGTCGGCGGGAATGACGATGTTTTCCAGCACGGAGATGTGCACGCTGTCGCGCGGCGAAAGCCCCCAGAGACCCCAGAAGCCCTCGGAGCCAACCACGGTTCCGGTGGGGATGTCGAGTTCGAGTGCCGCGATGCCGGCTGCATTCTGCGACAACTGCAAGCGACGCTCGCTCTGCAGCAGGGCCTGGGCCGCCTGTTTCTGGTCGTCGATATCGGTGTTGGTGCCGATCCAGCGCAGGATGGCGCCGTCGGTATCGCGGATCGGAACTGCGCGCGCGATGAACCAGCGATAGATGCCGTCATTGCGACGCAGCCGGAACTCGGTCTCATAGAATGTGCCGGCGGCCGCCGTCCGTTGCCACTTTTCCGAGGCCGCGACGATGTCGTCGGGGTGTACGATATCGGCCCAGCCACGACCGTCAAGTTCGCCCGGCTTGGCGCCGGAATAATCGTAGATACGCGGGTTGAACCAGTCGAGCAGTCCCTCCGGCGTGGCCGTCCAGACGTGGTTGGGCATTGCCTCGGCGAAGGTGCGGAACTGCGCTTCGCTCTGGCGCAGCGCCTGTTCGGCAATCAGCCGTTCGGTGACGTCGACACCTTGCACGAAGATGCCGAACACCTCGCCCGCGGGGTTGCGCACCGGCTGGTAGACAAGGTCGATGAAGCGGTCTTCGATCGCCGCGCCCGGTGTGCGCTGCAACTCCGCCTTCAAGGCGTAGCCAATGAATGCCTCACCGCTGGTGAAAACCTGGTCGAGCAGTTCGAAGAAGCCCTGGCCTTCTATCTCCGGCAAGGCCTGGCGGATCGGCAGGCCGATGATGTCGCGGTGGCCGACAAGCTGCATATAGGCGGCGTTGGTCAGTTCGACGACATGCTGCGGACCGGACAGCATGGCCATGAAGCCCGGCGCCTGTTCGAACATCTGGCGCTGGCGGTCGCGCTCGCCGGCGCGCCAGCGCTCGGCGGCGACCTTGGCGGTCGTCTCGATGACGATGGCGATGACGCCGGCCGGTTCGCCGCTTTCGTCGAGCACAGGCGAGTAGTCGAGATCGAGCCAGACCTGCTCGGGCTTGCCGGTGCGGTTCAGCGTCAGCACCTGTTCGCGATAGGCAAGCGTGCCGCCTTTGCCCAGGCACACCTTCATGATGTTGTCGTTGAAGTCGGCCACCTCGGGCCAGCCTTCCCGCACTTTCGAGCCGAGCAATTGCGGATGGCGGCCGCCGGCGAATTCCGAATAGCCGTCATTGTAGATCATGACGCCGTCCTCGCCCCACAGCATGACGATCGGCACCCTGGAGCGCAGGATCAGCGAGATCGCTGTCTTCAGGCTCTGCGGCCAGCCCCCGATCGGTCCGATCGACGTCGAGGCCCAGTCGAAGGCGGCGATCAGGCGGCCAAGCTCTCCGCCGCCCGACAGGAAAGCGAGGTGGGGATTGCCTACGGTCGCTGTGCTGGTTTGCGGCATGGAGTCCTGGATCGGTCGGCGTTGCTCGAGGGTCGATTGGTCTGGCTAACGTGTCAGATTCCGTGGATCGTTCGCTTCGTGGCGGCCCGCACGACATCGCGGCGCGGGCGCGACCGTGGCCATGACAGATAGCATCTGGCAAGACGTGAACAGGCATTTCCTCCCCGATCGCCACAACCCCGGGACAAGCCATTCGGTTCCCGGTGCCTGTCGATTTTCCTTCGACAGGGTTGTCGGATCGAGGAGGGAAAGCCGGCTATTTGATCTAATTTCTTTGCAGGCCGTTAATTCGGCCATGCTGTTAATAAGTGCATTCTAATGCATGTCCACCGAAACCGCGTGGCGGTTTCGGGATAACGACATGCGCGAAACTGATTGGTTTAGCGCGGGGTACGCAATGACCAAGAATCTCGGCAATGCACGCTATGTGCCGCCCAAGGACACAAAAGCGTCCTTCTTCAGCAAGGCCGCGCCGGCGCTGTTCCCGCTCGTCGTGGCCGCGCTGGGCTACATGATCGGGCGGCAGTTCTTCGGCATATAGGTTCCGGCACCTCGGCCGAGGTGTTTCAGGGGCTGATTTCGGCTGCCGTCTCCTCGGTGTTGGCGTCAGCCCGCTTGACGCGTTCGCTGGCCAGAAGCACGACCGGGCAGGCGACCGCGGCCAGTACCGCTGTCGCTGTGTCGCCGAAGAACAGCTCCTCGCCCGGCCGTTGGGTGACACCCATCACCACCATGGCGGCCCCTTTGGCCACTTCCCTGGCGATCGATCTGTCCGCCGTGGCCCGGGTGCGGATCGCGGTGTCGACGGCGACGCCGTAGCGGTCCGCGAGATCGGCGACGTCCTTGAGTACGGCTTCCTCCCGGCGGTGCGAAACCGAGCCGGGCCGGTTGCCCTGCCTGGCTTGCGAGACATAGAGCACCTTGACGCGGGCCCGGTGCGGCCGCGCCAGCGCCAGCGCGAAATCGGCGGCGCGGCGCGCGACCTCGGTGCCGTTGACGGGGACCAGTATCGTCGTTCCGGCGCGCAGTACGGGCATCTTTCCATTGGCTTTGGCGCCGTTCAGCACGAGGCAGAGCGGGCCGTCGAAGCCACTGCTGATGTCCTTCAGCGCGCCGCTGAAGGTACCTTTGTCGCTCAGAGTGTTCTCCAGCCCCACCAGCAGAAGCCCATAGCCCTTGCGAGCTTCCGCCGCGATTGTCTCGGCGCTGGCTTCAAGCTCGGTGCGGGCTGTGAGATGGACCTTGTCGACAGGCGTGTCCTCGGCCTTGCTGACGGCCTTCGCACTCCTGGCGGCACCCTTCTTGACTTCCCTGGACGCGCGCTCCGGACCTTTGTCGTTGACCTGCCGGGCGAGCTTGCCATCCTGGAGATGAAGCAGCGTGGTCGGCATGCCGCTGCCGCCGCCGACCAGGCCTGCGAGGTAAGCCGTGAACTTGCCGGCCGGGCTGTCGTCCACCAGCAGCAGCAGGCGCTCCAGCCTGGAGACGAAGCCGCGCTCGTCGAGCAGTTCGCGCTCGACGCGCTGCTTCTCGGCATCGTTGACGGGCAGGCGGCCGAGCGCCCAGCGCAGCATGGGTGGCATGGCGAGCGTGGTGATGACGGCCATGGTGACGATCATTGTGAACAGATTGTGGGACAGGATATTCATCGACAGGCCGATGCTTGCGACGATCACCTCGGTCGAGCCGCGCGCGTTCATGGCGCTGCCGACGGCGGTGGCTTCTTTCAGCGACATGCGGGCCAGCCGGCCGCCGAGGAAGGCGCCGCCGAACTTGCCGACGCTGGCGATCGCCACCAGCGCAAGCGTCAGCAACGCCAGCGTCGGGTCGGTAAGCACGGTGAGGTCGGCTGAGAGGCCGGCCATGCCGAAGAACACGGGCATGAACAGAGCCGTGATGACGCCGCGCAGCTGGCTCTCGATGTGATCGGACAGGATCGGCGATTCCCCGACCAATATGCCGGCGACGAAGGCGCCGAGCACGGTATGGACGCCGATCAGGTTGGTGATCAGCGCCATCACGCCCATGATGATCAGGATGACCGTGATGACGGCGTATTCGCTGCGGAAGTAGTCATTGCTCCAGCGGATCAGCGTGAACACCAGGCGGCGGCCGATGGTGAAGGAAAACACCATGAACAGCGCCACCTCGGCCACCGTGGTGACGAGCGGCAGGACCTGCAAGCTGCCATTGGTGGCGATGCCGAAGGTGACGGCGACGATCAGCCAGCCGATCGTGTCCTCGATAATGGCCGAGGAGATGATGACCTGGCCGAGATTGCGGCGCATGAAGTTCATCTCACGCACCACCATGGCGACGATCTTGACCGAGGAGATCGACAGCGCCGTGCCGATGAACAGCCCGGCGACGACGCGTTGCGTCGGGTCCGGCAAGAGCGAGTCGGGCAGGAACTGCGCCAGCGTGAAGCCGAAGGCGAAGGGTACGACGACGCCCGTGATCGAGATCGAGAAGCAGGCGGCGCCCACCCGGCGCACCAGGCGCAGGTCCGTCTCCATGCCGGTCAGCAGCAGAAGGAGAAGGATGCCGAGCTGGGAGACGGCATCGATCATGCTCTTTTGCGCCGGGTCGTTGGAGAAGATCAGGTGCTGGGCGTCGGGCCATATCCAGCCGAACAGCGATGGCCCGAGCAGGATGCCGCCGATCAACTGCCCCATGATCGCCGGCTGGCCATAGCGCTGGAAGATTTCGCCCAGCCCCCGGCCGACCAGCAGGAGAAGAACGATCTCGGCGACGAACACTCCTTCGGCCGAGCCGCCCATGCCCGACGCATGTCCGGCCGGTTGCGCGGCCAACGCCTGGCTTGCCGGCGCCAGGACGACAAGGGCCGGCAGAAGGGCGGCCACGATGCCGTGTGACCTTGTAGCCGGTTGACGGTTCATGGATCCCTCAAGATGCGCTGCGGCGGGCTGACCCTCACAACGCGCGACCGGTGTTTGCGTTGCAGCCGCGTGGCCTCAGCCATCGAACTCAGACATGGACATCGCCGAACGAGAGTTCGCCGTCGTCGCCCGCCGCGAAAAGCACGATGGCGAGCAGTCCCACATAGAACGCGGCCACGATCGCGACGATGGCGACGCCTGGAATGGGACCGAGGGCGGCGCTGTCGACCGCCTCGCGCAGCGAGCCGACAAAGCCGGTCCTGACGCCGACAGTTTGAAGGCTGGGTGTCGATATTTTCAGCACCCAGGCCAGCAGCAGGATGAGGAACAGGTAGATGTAATTCCGGCGCAGACGGCGCGCCAGGGCGGCACGCTGCGACAACAGGAACTTCGGCGCACGCAGACCCTCCCCGACAATGAGCAGCCAATCCGAGGCGAAGTCGGGCTGCGGAGAGAATATCTGCGCGAAATAGTGGCGTTCGAACTGGCGCACGCGTGCCCGGTAGAAGTCGAAGAACCGATAACGGCGCGCCTCGATCCACAAGAGCAGCAGGATCAGCAGCATGGCAAACAGCAGCACGCCATGATGGGCGCTGGCCGTCGACAGCGACACCGACAGCATGGCCGCCACGACGGTGATCGCCCAGTTCGTCGTCCTGTCCAGACGATCGCGCCATCCGGCCATGCGCGCGATCTCGGCACGGTGGAAATGCGACAGCGTGTTCACGCGCTCCGTCGATGAAAGGGCGGGGCCAGCAGGCTTTGCCGACGCGTCGTTCATGGCATCCTCCGGCAAGGACTAAAACAGTTTGCCGGCAATATCGTTCCCGGTTTCCGCGGGCGGCGCGCCGATCGCCGATTCCCGATCGGCGCGACAAGGGAGCGATTCTGTCCCGGCGACAGCGCCGTGACGGCAATCGCGAGCCGGCGGACGCCCCGATGTCCTGAATTGCCCGCATCTGTCCCTAACTGCCGGTATCGACGATCGGCGCACGCCTCTAGCGTTTCGGAGGGCCACCGGCCGGTGTGCCCGAGGGGATGTGCGCGGGCCGAAGGCCGGTCCGCAGGCGATGGGGCAGGGGCGGAATGGACAATCAACCGATGGCAGGCCGTCGACCGATGGCAGGCCGGCGTGCCTCGCTTGCGCTGGGGCTGGCGGCGCTCCTGTTGTCCAGTTCGTCCCTGGCGCTGGGCGCGTCGCTGACCTGGAACGGGTCAAGCTCGGGCAACTGGTTCACATCAGGCAACTGGACGCCATCTTCGCTGCCGACCGCCAGCGACCAGCTCTCCATCAACAGCGCCGGCGTCAACACGGCGACCATCAGCTCCGCCGGAGCGGCCGCCCAGACCGTCACTATCGGCAGCTCGGCCGGCTCGAACGGCGCGCTCGTCGTCACCGGTGCCGGCGCATTATCGGTGGGCGGCAACTACCTCATCGTCGGTGACTTCGGCACCGGCGCGCTGACCGTGTCGGGCGGCGGCAAGATCACCAGCGCCGGCAGTGTCGTCGCCAACAATCCGTCCTCCTCGGGCACGGTCACCATCACCGGCGCCGGTTCGCAATGGACGAACACTTTCCTGTCGATCTCGGCCGATGCCGGCGCTATTGGCCGCGTCCGGGTCGAGGCCGGCGGCAAGCTTTTGTCCACCGGCAATGTCATGATCGGCGAAAGTTCCGCGCTCGCCGACGGCCAGCTGATCGTCACCGGCAGCGGTTCCGATTTCACCATGAATGGATCCATAGCCACCCAGTTCGTCATCGGCGCGACCGGCAAGGGCGATTTCCAGTTGCTCGACAACGCCACGGCAACGACCATCCGCACCTATGTCGGCGGCAATGTCGGCACGACCGGCACTGGCACCGCCACCGTCTCGGGCGGAGCCTCGTGGTCGACCGGCAATCTGGTTGTCGGCCAGACGGCGACCGGCACGCTGACCGTGTCCAATGGCGGCAAGCTCACCACCACCTACGCGGCCGGCTCCGACACAGCCGCCAGGATCTTCAACGGCACGGCGACCGTCACCGGCGCGGGCTCGCAGTGGAAGATCACGGGCGTCTACAACAACATACCGCTGGCGATGGGTTCGACCACCCAGACCTCCGAGCTCAATGTGCTTGCCGGCGGCACGGTGGTGATCGATTCCACCGCCGGCAGCTACCTCTCCGGCGATGCCCGCATCGCCAACGCGGCCAATTCCAAGGCGGCGATCAACATCGATGGCTCGGGTTCCAGCTTCACTACCCCCTATAGGCTCTATCTGGGCAACGCCGCCGATTCGACGGCCACGGTGACCGTGTCCCGAGGCGGCAACCTCAACACCGGCTACACCATCATCGCCAGCGCCAGCGATGCCACGGCAGCCACGTCCGACACGGTTACGGTGACGGGCGCGGGTTCGCTGTGGACGATCAGCGACACGCTCGGCGCTCCGGCCAACGCCTCGCAGGGACTGGTCGTGGGCGGTGCCGGCAAGGGCGTGCTGACCATCGCCGACGGCGGAGTGGTCAGGGTCAATGGCGGCACGGGTGGCGTGGGCATCGGCGGGATCGCCGGCTCCTCGGGCACCATCAACATCGGCGCGGCGGCCGCGAGCCCCGCGGCGGCGCCGGGCACGCTCGAGGCTTCGACGGCCATTTTCGTCAGCACCGCCGTTGCGCCTCAGGCGGTCAATTTCAACCATACGTCCAGCAATTACGTGTTCGCGCCGAAGCTCGACGGCAATGGGCCCGGCGCCGTCAACATCATATCAGGCACCACAATCTTCACCGCCGACAACACCTACACGCCGGTGACGACCATTTCCCCGGGCGCCGTGCTGCAACTCGGAAATGGTGGCACGACGGGCAGCATCACCGGCAATGTCACCAACAACGGCACGCTGATCATCGACCGCTCCAGCGATTTCGGCCTCGGCTATGCCGGCGTCATCTCCGGCAACGGCCAACTGATGAAGAACGGCACCGGCACGTCGACGCTGACCGGCGCCAACAGCTACGGCGGCGGCACCACGATCAACAGCGGACAACTGAACGTGGGCGGCATCTTCGGCAACGGCACGCTAACCGGAGATTATGTCAATCACAGCCGGCTGCTGTTCTATTCCAACGCCACGCCTACCTATTCCGGCGTCATCTCGGGTGAGGGCAGCTTCGAGAAGTCGGGCAACGGAACGCTGACGCTAAACACCGTGCAGACCTATACAGGTGGCACGAAGCTGACTTTCGGCAGCTTGATCCTGGGCGGCAACGACCGGCTGCTGACGACGGGCGCGATCATCGGCAGTGGCGGTGTGCTGGACCTAAACGGTTTCAACCAGACGGTCGGCGATCTCTCGGGTTATGGCCGGCTGGAGATCCGGACGGGCACGCTGACCGCAGGCGCGTCGGCCGACACGCTCTACCAAGGCCAGATCAACGGCACCGGCACCTTTGCCAAGCAAGGCAGCGGTGCGCTGACCATCAGCGGCAACAAGAATTTTTCCGGCGTCACCAACGTCAATGCCGGCACACTTCTGGTCAACGGCTCGATGGCCTCGAGCACTTTCCATGTCAATTCCGGCGGCACGCTCGGCGGCACCGGATCGCTGGGCGCCACCACCATCGCCAATGGCGGCACGCTTCTCGGTGTCGCCGGGCAAACGCTGACCATGGCCTCGCTCAGCCTCAACGACACCTCCAACCTCAACGTCTCGCTGGGCGCGGCCAGCACCACGCCGCTGTTCGATGTTACCGGCGCGCTGACGCTGGACGGCAAGCTGTCGGTGAGCGATGCCGGCGGCTTCGGCAACGGCACCTACCGCATCGCCAATTATGGCGGCGCCTTCACCAATAACGGCCTGGTGATCGGCAACGTGCCGCCGGGCTTCAACCCCGGCGACTGGTCGATCCAGAGCGGTGGCGGCGCGGTCAACCTTCTGGTGGCGACCGGCGCCGGCGAACAATATTGGGACGGCGCCAACATGACGCCCGGCGTTGTCGCCAACGGGCGTGGCGGCAGCGGCACCTGGGATTCCTCCAGCACCAACTGGACGAATGCGGCCGGCGACATCAACGCCGCCTGGGCAAGCCAGAAAGCGGTGTTCGCCGGCACGCCGGGCACAGTGACGGTGGTCGGTGCGCAGACCTTCACCGGCCTGCGGTTCGTCTCGCATCCGACAGACTGGACCTACACGCTCGCAGCCGGTGCGGGCGGCGCGCTGGTCTCCAATTCGGCGGCCACCGAAATCATCGTCGCCGCCGATCCGGGGGCCAGCGTCAACAACGCCATCGTCAATGTCGGCATCTCCGGCACGGGCGGCATCGTCAAGCTCGGCGACGGCTCACTTACGCTGGGCGTGGCCAACGCCTATCAGGGTGGCTCGACCATCAAGGAGGGCGAACTCGTTGCGGCGGCCAATGGCGCGCTCGGCACCGGCGGGGTTTCGGTGGCCGGCGCGCCGGCGGCAACGCTGAAGCCTGTTCTGCGCTTCGCCGGCCCGGTCAGCGCCGGCAGCCTGTCGATCTCGACGCAGAACGGTTCGGTCGTGTTCGACAACCAGTCGAGCGCCGGCACGTCCACGATCACCAACCAGGGTGACGGCAAGACGGTGTTCCTGGCCGGCAGCAGTGGCGGTTCGGCCGTCATCACCAACCAGGGCGGCGGCAGCACGGCGTTCCGCGGCGACAATGCGTCCAATGCGGCCAGGATCGTCAACCAGGCCGGCGGCAAGGTCGATCTCTCGACCTTCGACGCGGCGGGCCTGTGCAACTGCGTTTCGCTGGGCTCGGTGTCCGGTGGCGGCGACATCCTTCTCGGTGCGCATACGCTCAAAGTTGGCGCGCTCAATCTCGACGAGACGATTTCGGGCGTGATTTCCGATGGCGGTGCGCTGGCCAAGGGCAACTTCACCAAGGACGGCACCGGCAAGCTCATCCTGTCCGGCGCCAATACCTATCTCGGCACGACGACGGTCAATGCCGGTATCCTGCAGGTCGACGGCTCGCTGGGCTCGGCCGATCTTGTGGTGGCGAGCGGAGCCACGCTTGGCGGCAACGGCTCGATCGGAGGCGTGGCCGGCGGCACGGTGACCATCCAGGCCGGCGGCCATCATGCGCCCGGCGCCTCGATCGGCACGCAGACCATCAACGGGAATTACAAGCTGGCCGGCACGCTCGACATCGAGGTCGACACGGCCAGTGCCGACAAGGTCGTGGTGACGGGCACTGTCGACCTGACCGGCGGCACGCTTGCGCTGCATGAGCTGACCGGCACCGGCTGGCAGCCGAGCCAGTCCTACACGATCATCGACAATCAGGGCGCCGGCGCGGTGACCGGACAGTTCGCCGCGATCAGCCATGTCTACGCCTTCCTGACGCCCGACGTGATCTACACCGGCGGCGACGGCAACAACGTCGTGCTGACGCTGACCCGCAACGCGGTCGACTTCTCGTCCGTGGCCAAAACGCCGAACCAGAGCGCGGCGGCCGGCGGCATCGAGGCGCTCGGCGCCGGCAATCCGGTCTACAATGCCGTCGCCCCGCTTTCGGCCGACGGCGCACGCTTTGCCTTCGACCAGCTGTCGGGCGAGGTGCATGCGGCCGTGTCCGGCCTGCTGCTCGACGAAAGCCGGCTGCTGCGCGACGCCGCACTTGCGCGGACGGGGGCCGCAATCGCCAATCCCGGGGCGCGGGGCTTCTGGATGCAGGGCGCCGGTCTCGCGCGCTCGCTCGACAGCGACGGCAATGCCGCCGATGTCGACGCCAGCACCGGCGCCTTCTTTGCCGGTGTCGACGCGACGGTGGCCGACGGCTGGACGCTCGGTTTCCTCGGCGGCATCAGCGTCACCTCGCTCGACGTCGACGATCGCGCCTCCTCGGCCGAAATCACCAGCGTGCATCTGGCCGCCTATGGCGGCGGCATGGTCGACAGCGTGCAATTGAAGTTCGGCGCCGGCTACAGCCATCACGACATCGACACCACGCGCGATCCGGCCTTCTCCGGCTTCAGCGACCAGCTGAAGGCCAGCTACGGCGCCAGCACCGTGCAGGTGTTCGGCGAGGCATCGCGCGCCTTCGATGTCGGCGCGATGAAGGTCGAGCCTTTCGCGGGGCTCGCCTATGTCCACCTCTCGACCAACGGCTTTGGCGAAGAGGGCGGCGCGGCGGCCCTTGCTTCCGAGGGCATAGATAACGACGCCACCTTCACCACGCTCGGCGCGCGGCTGTCGCGGACGTTCACGGTCGGCGGCTCGGCGCTCGAAGCGCGTGCCTCGCTCGGCTGGCGGCATGCCTTCGCCGACCTGCCGGCGGCGCGGTTGTCCTTCGCCGGCGGGGACGCCTTCACGGTGACCGGCGTGCCGATCGCGAGGGACGCGCTGGCGCTGCAGGCCGGCATCGACGTCGCCATCGGCCAGGCGAGCCGGCTCGGCTTCACCTATGACGGCCAGTTCGCCTCCGGGGCCATGGAGAATGCCTTCAAGGCAAGCTTCTCGACGCGGTTCTGAAGAAAGATATTGCCCTGTTATGGCGAGGGGCGCCGTTTGCTTGGGGAAACCCGGAAATTCGTGCCTAGAGGCCGTCCAGAAAGATCCTGTCAGGTTCTATTCCAGTCGATTTCCCGCTCAACGAAGTCAAAGCGGCGATTTTACTGCCTCAACTTGCACGCCGCCCGTGGTTGTTGGATAGTGACGCCAACGAACTGGGGGTTCGAGTGAAAACCAGGCGATCGCCAGGAGACTTCTGGCCCTGGCTGCCTCATTCCCGGATCCGGCGCGCAGGCGCTGCATGTCCATTGCCCTTCGCAGGACAGGATAAGGGGCGAGCTTTGCGCAGGCTGGATATCAGCGGCGCGGTCGATTGACAGCCTGAAGCCGGCAGCGCGGCGATCGAACAGGAGTAGCACAGCAGTGTAGGTCTTGGAGGGGGCAGGAGATGGGCAGGAACATCGTCGTCTTCGCCGACGGCACCGGCAACAGCGCCGCCAAGGCGTTCAAGACCAATGTCTGGCGCCTCTACCAGGCGCTGGACCTCACCGGGGGCGACCAGATCGCCGTGTTCAGCGACGGCGTCGGCACCTCGCAGTTCAAGCCGTTCGAGATCATCGGCCTGGCGCTCGGCTTCGGCGTCAAGCGCCGCGTGCTGGCGCTCTACAAGTTCCTCTGTCTCAACTATGAGCCGGGCGACAGGATCTTCGCCTTCGGCTTCAGCCGCGGCGCCTTCACCATTCGCGTGCTGGTCGGGATGATTGCCCGCGAAGGGCTGGTCAACTTCAAGTCGGAAGAGGAACTCGACCGCAACGCGCTCGCCACCTATCGGGCATACCGCCCCCAGGCCTTCGGTTCCTCGCTGCCCTGGGTCGTGTTCGCCCGCTTCGTGCGCGACAGGGCGGTCGACCTTTGGAATGAGATCACGGGGAGCCGCCCCTACAGCGAGGTCAAACCCGGGGATGACGATGACCGGTCCGCCGCCAGGATCCGCGTCGCCTTCATTGGTGTATGGGACACCGTCTCCGCCTATGGCCTGCCGGTCGACGAGTTGACCAAGGCGGTGGACAAATGGGTCTGGCCAATGACATTCGCCAACAGGGACCTTCTCGGTGCCGTCGATTGTGCCCGGCAGGCCTTCAGCATCGACGACGAACGGCGGACATTCTTTCCGATTCCCTGGAATGAACGCGCCGCCGCAATGGCCGATCCACGCCTGCTGCAGGTCTGGTTCGCCGGCTGCCATGCCAATGTCGGCGGCGGCTACCCGGACGACAGGCTTGCCCACATACCCCTGTGCTGGATGATCGGCGAAGCCGCGGAGCAGGGGCTGCAATTCAAGAAGGACCTGGTCGCCGACTATTGGGACTACGCGTCCGAGGCGGGGCGCATCTACGATTCGCGATCCGGCATCAGCGTCTTTTACCGCTACCATCCGCGCGACGCCCAGGATCTGATGGAGCGCGACGGCCGGCGCATCAATCATGGCGTAAAGCCGCTGGTCGATGCGAGCGTCATAATCCGGATGGCCAAGGGATGCGACGACTACGCGCCGATCGCGCTGCCCGAACATATCGACGTTCTGTCGCCGCTCGGCGCACGGATACCTTTTACCGGCCTGCCGGACAATCGCCTGGCGCCGATGAGCGAGGCCGCCCCGATCGACAAATTGCCGCTCCCGGCCGGACGCAAGCGCGATCTGGCCGACATGGAAAACAACTTCCGCGAAGCGCTGGGCAAGCTTCAGGAGAACGACATCGGCGAGGCGTCGGCGTCTGGCGAAAAGACCGCCGGCGGCCGCGGTCATTCGCAGGGTCGCCTGGAACGCGCGCAGCTGATGCGCGACACCGTGTGGTGGCGCCGTGGGCTGTACTATGCGCTGTTGTCGATCGGGGTCCTGTTCCTGGCGTTTCCGCTGTTTGCCGGCTACGTCACGCTCGATGTCGGCGGTGAACTCGGGAAGTCCGCCTCCGGCCTCATCGGGCCGATCTTTGGCCTGGTCAGCGGCTTGCTGCCCGGCTTTGCCGCGCCATGGATCGATGCGGTGGTCAATCATCCGCCGGCGGCCGCGATCCTGGCCGCGCTGCTTGGCATTCTCCTTTGGGTCAACGGCGTGTTGCGCACGCGTATCAACGACCGTGCGCGGGCCGCCTGGAATGTCAATGCCGGGCGCAGCGCGACAATGTTGCAATCAAGCAGGAATGACGCGCATCGCCGCACGTCGCTGTTGGGAGCGGTCAGCTTCGGCATCGGTGCCTTGGCCGTGTGGCTTGGCGGAAATTACTACACCGGCTGGGTCTTCGCCGCAGGGGCGCTCGGCTCGTTCTCAGCCTATCTCCTGCTGACCCGCAGGGGGCCGCGCCGCGGGGTCGCGCCGACCCCTGTCTCGCTCCGCTTCGCCCGCGCCGTGCGGACGAACCCGCTCGCCCAATGGGTTTACGACAAGCTGAGGGAACTTGTGCTGCCGGCGGTATTTCTTATCCTGTCGATCGGCCTCATCCTGTTTGCCGTCAACAAGGCCACATTCGAGGTCGCCGATTCGATGGGCGCCTTCTGCGCCAAACCCGGGCTTGGCGACCCGCCGGAAGGCGAAAGGCTGACGGGGACACCCTATCTCCTCCACACCGCCGACATGTGCGGCGACACCGGCAACTGGCTACAGGAAGGGGTTCGCTACGAGGTGGAGATGTCCATCATTGCCGGGGACCCATGGATCGACGGAGACGGGAACAAGGACAAAGCCTGTGCCGATACACGTGGCGTCGCCAGCGGCAGCGTCGCGCATTATCTGGGAACGCTGATGAAACGCTGGTGGGCGGAGCCCTATTTCAAGCCCATCGCCCGCGTCAGCCGCTTCGGCAATGACGAGTATGTCCTCAATGCCGTCGAGCCGGTGATCCCCGGCCAATGCGCGAACATGAAGCTGACCGCCGAGATCAAGCCCAAGGCATCGGGTGAGCTCTATGTCTATGTCAACGATGCCGTGTTCGGCCTGCCTTGGGTCTACGACTTCTTCTACCGTCACAACCACGGATCGGCCGAGGTGAAGGTCCGCAAGGTGAACGTGTTTCCCTGAGCCGGCTGGCCGTCACTGCGGCCCGCCGATCCAGTCGACCAGCAGGGCAGCAAGGCCGAACGTCGTGCCGATGGCACAGACACAGGGCCATCCGCCCCAGCTCCAGGCCATGCCGGCCAGCAACGAGCCGATGGCGCCGCCAAGGAAGAAAATGCCGACGAACAGGCCGTTGAGGCGGCCGCGCGCCCTGGGCTGCAACAGGTTGATGGCGCGGCGGCCGAGCGTCTGGTCGCCGGTGACGCCGATATCGAGCAGCACGGCGCTGGCGCCCAGCAACGCCAAGGCTTGCCATGAAGCTCCGGACCGGGAGGAGCCGGCCCAGGCGGCGAGCGCCATCGCGCCGATCAGCACGAGATGGCAGACGATGGTGGCGGATCGGGTCCAGCCATGGTCGCCGGCGCGGCCGAACAGCGGCGTGACAACGGCACCGCCGGCGCCGACCAATGCGAAGAGCGCGATGCCGCGCTGGCCGAGGCCGAAGGGCGGCTCTGCCAGGCGCAAGGCAACCGCCGTCCAGAACAGGCTGAACGCCGCCATCACCAGGGCCGCCGTCAACGCGCGGCGCCGCAGCATCGGCTCGTCGCGCAGCAGGTCGAACAGTGAGGCGATCAGCGCGCCGTAGGAGGACTTCGCCTCCGGGCGCCGGCGCGGCAAGGTGAAGGCGAGCACGCAGGCGAGCAGGACCAGAGCGGCGGCGCTGAGGCCGTAGAAGGCTCGCCAGCCCCAGGCGCCGGCGACAAGGCTCGCCAGCGGCCGCGCGAGCAGGATGCCGATCATCAACCCGCCCATCACATCGCCGATGACGCGGCCGGCCGCGCCGGGCGGCGCCATCGAGGCGGCGATCGGCACCAGGATCTGGATCGCCGAACAGGCGGCGCCGAGGACGAACAGGACGAGCAGCAGCGAGGCGATGGTGGGCGCGAAGGCGGCGACGCCAGCCGCCAGGGCGGCCGCCACGAGCATGCGCAGGATCAGGGCGCGGTTCTCGGCGAGATCGGCCAGCGGCACCAGGAAGAACAGGCCGGCGGCATAGCCGAGCAGGGTGGCCATGGCGACGAGACCGACGCTCGCGGCACTGGCGCCGAGCGACGGGCCGATCAGCCCGACCAGCGTCTGCGGCGCGAACAGATTGGTGACGATGATGCCGGTAGAGGCGGCAAAAAGCAGCGTCTGCGGACCGGTGATGGTGCCGGCGGGCAGCCGCTCGCACAATTGGCCGTCATTGGTGTCGAGCATAAGGCCCTCAATAAGGTTGCATATCGGGCGACGACTTTATGCCGAAGAATTATCATGCTACAATTCAATCAATTCGATAATGATTATGCGAGATACGCATGAATATCCATGATCTCGAAGCCTTCATCGCCGTCGTGGAAACCGGCTCGATCGTCGGTGCCTCGGCCAGGCTCAACCTCACCCAGCCGGGTGTCACGCGCCGCATCCAGAACCTCGAGGACGGGCTGGCGACGGCGCTGCTCGACCGCCAGTCGAAGCCGCTGAAGCCGACCGCCTCGGGGCGCCAGGCCTATGAGCATGGAAGGCGCGTGCTGCGTTCGCTTGAAGATCTCAAGGCCGGCGTGTCACCGCAGGGCGAATTGAACGGCGAGTTCCGGCTGGGGATCATGCCCTACCTGTCGGATGCGGCGCTTGCGCTGCCGCTCGACCGGCTGCGAGCGGCGTTTCCGGACCTCACCTTGCGCATTACGTCCGGCTGGTCGCCACGGCTGGTGGAGCAGGCGGTGCGCAGCGAACTCGACGCGGTCGCGGTCTGTCTTCCCGATGGCGTCAAGCCGCCGGACGAGCTGGTCTGTGACGATCTCGGCCTACAGTCGGTGCTGCTGGTCGCCGCACCTGGTCTCGGCGTGCCGAAGCCCGTCGATCTCGCCACTCTCTCGCGCTTTCCCTGGGTGATGAACGAGAATGGCTGCGGCTTCCGCGCCTTCATTCGCCACACGCTGGAGGCGGCACGGCTGCCTTTCCAGGTCGGGGTCGAGGCGATGAGCGCGGATCTGCGCATGTCGCTGGTCGCGCGCGGCCATGGCATCGGCCTCGTCACCCCGGCAGCCTTCGCCGACAGCCCGTGGCGCGACAAGGTCGAGATCATCGACTGCACCGATTTCAAACCGCGGGTGCGGGCGTGGATGCTGCATCGCCCGCCAGCCGGCCGGCTCGGCCGCCCGATCGCGCTGTTTCGCGACGCATTGCTGGAGGGGTTGGAGGCGCCGGTGAAGTTGCTGGCGTGATTGGCGTTGGGCTGTTTCGGCTGGGCGGGTGACGCGGAAGCGCCAATTCGATCCGGGGCTCGGCGGCGAGGGCTCAATTCGATGAAAACGCCTTGTGCGCTGGCATGGGATCGCGGAGATTTGCCGCGTGGCTTGGGGGCAGCATATGCGGACGGCGGCAGGGCAGGACTTTCTCGAATTTTGCGCAGCGGAAGGCGACGTCGGCAAAGTCATCGAGCGCTTCATCGAGGCGATCGGCGTTTTCGGCTTCACCGCCTCGGCGGGAGGCGCCTGGGCGGGTGCCGGAGGTTCGCGATCCTATCGCTTCTATTTCAACAATTGGCCAAAGGACTGGTTCGATTCCTACATGGCGAACGGGTTCATGGAGGTCGACCCCATGATCCTCGAGGCGCGCCGCCGCATGACACCGTTCCTGTGGACCGAAATGGTGGATGCACGAAGTTTTACCGTCGAGGGGGCCGCGGTCACCGCCGGGGCGAAAGCCTATGGTTGGGCCGAGGTCATGGGCATACCGATCCACGGGCCTTCCAGCTACCAGGGGCTGGTCTCGGTCGCCTCCCTGAAGCCGGTGACGATGAATGCGGCGGAGAGAGCCATCATACGCTCAATGGCGCTCGCGGTGCATGACAAGGCCTATGAAGCCGTGGGGTTTGGTCTCACCAATCGCTCACCGATCCTGCTGACACCCAGGGAGGCGGATTGCATGCGCTGGGTCGCGGCGGGCAAGACGGATGCGGAAATCGCCATCATCCTGGGCATCGCGCCCGCCACGGTTCACTACCATATCGAGAACGTGAAGAAGAAGGCAGGCACGCGCAGCCGCAGCGAAGCCGTGGCGCTGCTGGTGTTGGCCGGATCCGTTTAGCGATGCGATTCAAGCCTTTGTTCTAGTTCATTTCTATCCCAGTGCGCGACCTGCCGTGGGGGCGGTGGCTGCGTTTGCGCGCGACATGCTTTCCACCTCCGCTTTTCAGCTAGGATGCGCCCGCGTCCGAACTGCCTTAGTCATTCCCGCATCAGGACATTAACCGCAGGGATCCCTGCGTTGGCGGGAAGTGGGGCGGTCGTCGATGGACGGAAGCAGGACTGTTTTTGTCTGTCGCACGCAGCGGCGGGCGGTTGGAGCATGGACGCCAATCCCCTTCGCCGCGGCAGCAGCGAGCACGCCAGGATCGCAGGCCGCCAGCATGACCATCCGTGACGATGCCGGCATGCGGGCCATGAAAGCGCGCCGCTCCAGGAACCATCCATAACCAACCCTGCACTGGGGGATCCAGTGTTCTTGTCGGGAGCCTTGTAATGAAAATCTTCTATGCCGTGATGATAGCCGCGGTCGCTCTTGTGAGCTCAAACGAAGCGTTCGCCCGCTACACCACCACGCAGGGCCCTTGCGCGGCCGATGCCAATCGCTTCTGCGGTGGCGGCGTGATCACGACGGGCGCCGCGCCCAAGTGCCTGACCGACCACAAGGACGCGCTGTCGGCGTCCTGCAAGGCGCGCCTGTTCAAGCACAAGAAAAAGTAACGGGCGAGGCTAACGGCGGGTAGCGGAATGTGCGCCTCAGGTGAGGGCCGGGCGACTGCTTCATGGACGGTTCGCCTGGCCTCGATACCACCAATGGGCGCATATGGCACCGACCCCGGGCGGGGGTCGGTGCTCTTTTGCCGGCGCGGCGCCTTGACAGATGCAACGCTATTGTGAGCCGGAGGTTACCTTGACTTCGCTTTTGACAAGGTTGTGCTGTTCCGTCACCGCTCTTGCCGGCATGGCCGCGATCGCGATGTCCGTCCCTTGCGCCCTTGCCCAATCCGCGCCGGCACCGGTCGGCATATGGGACAGCGATGCGGGCGAGACGATGGTTGTCGGGCAAACGTGCAAGATAGAGGCCAATGGCATGGTTGGCGCGATCGGATCATGCAGTTGGAACCCATCGTCGGATGGCGGCATCCTGACCATAATGAACGTCAACGCCTACCAGCCGGCACCGGTCTATTTCAGCATCGTGTGGATCGACGAGTCGGCCTTCTCGATCTCAGGAGATGTCTTCCACCGCAGGCAATGAGTCACTACCCGATGCCATTGCACCGAGGCTCCTTCACTTCATCGATCAGTTCGGATGGGCTGCCGCGGTAGCAAGAGGTCTTTCGAAGGCAGGATCCGAATCCAATCAATCGGTTGGCCGCTATCGTTGAGACCATGATTCAAGCGCAACTCCGCCGCCATCATCCCAGAATGGCATCCGGGCCGGCGCCGCAGACGATGGCGCAAACGCGCTCGCCCTGCTTCAGCCGCACCCGGCTCTCGGCCAGTGCTGCGATGGCGGCGGCGCCGCTGAGGTCGGCGGCGAGGCCCATCTCGAACCACAGGCTTCTGGCGGCGCGCAGCATCTCGTCGTCGTCGACCAGCACGATCTCGTCGACCTTGTCGCGGACAATATCGAAGATGCGGTCGTCGGTCTTGGCGCAGGCCATGGTCGCCACCGAGGTCGTCACCTTGTCCAGCGCCACGTTGCTTCCGGCTTCGAGCGCGCGCAGCAGCACCGGCGAGCCTGTGGCCTCGATGCCGACGACGCGCACATGCGGCGCCAGCGCCTTGATCGCGGTCGCGACGCCGCTGACCAAGCCGCCGCCGCCCATGGCGACCAACACTGTCGTCACATCCGGCATCTGGTCGAGGATTTCGAGGCCGACCGTGCCTTGCCCGGCGACCACGGCCGGGTCGGCGAAGGGGTGGAAATAGACAGCGCCGGTTTCGCGGACGAAGGCTTGCGCGGCCTCGTTGGATTCGTGCCAGGCCGAGCCGACGATGTGGGTGGCCGCGCCCCAGGCGCGCAGCTTCTCGATCTTGGCCGGCGAGGCGTTGGTCGGCAGGAAGATTGTTGTCGGCACGCCGGCCATGAAGCCCGCGCGGGCGGTGGCTATGCCATGGTTGCCACCCGACGCGGTGACGATGCCGTGCTCCAGCGCGGCGGGGTCGAGCGAGAGCAGCCTGTTGGTGGCGCCGCGCGCCTTGAACGATCCGGTGACCTGCAGCAGTTCCAGCTTCAGCGTCAGGTCGACGCCGCCGGCCAGCGGCGTCTTGAGGTTGCCGGCGGCGATCATCGGCGTGCGCCTGACATTGCCTTCGATGCGCGTGGCAGCGGTGCGGATGTCTTCCAGCGCGATCACGCCAGCGCTCCTTCAAAGCGCGTGGCGACGGTGACGCAGCAATTGCCGACAACGACACGGCCGGGCTGGCGGCGGCCATAGACGATGCCGTCCGAGAGGTAGCGCACGGTCTCGGGCGCGCGGCCGGGGTCGGCCAGATTGTGGATGCGGCCGGCGTCTTCGCCGGCATGCACCTCGGCGCCCAGCGCGTGGAACGGTTCGAACACGCCATTGGTGGTGGCCAGCACATAGCCGTCATGGCCGGGAATGCGCAGGATTTTTTCCGGCCTCGCGGCAGGCGGCCTGCCTGTCGGCGGCAGTACGCCGAGGTGGCTCAGCACATTGCGCACGCCCTTGCGGCAGATGCCGAGCGCGTCGAGCGAGACCGTGCCGGCGCCGGCCATCTCGGTGCCGACCGTGGTCAGCCCGGCCCGCACCGACGTGGCCGTGGAGGTGCGCGGCTCGCCGAGATTGTCGATGACGACGGTGAGCGGAGCATCGAAGGCGAGCACCGCTTCCATGTTGCGTTTGCGGTGGGCGGCGTCGGGCGCCGGCTCGATGATGGCGCTGGGCAGGATGTTGAGCGAGGAACCGCCGGAGTGAAGATCCACATAGGCATGCCCAAGCGGCATGACGACGTCGCTGACATAGGCCGAGATCTGCTGGGTGATGGTGCCGGTCGGGTCGCCCGGGAATGTGCGGTTGAGGTTCAGCCCGTCGACAGGCGAGGTGCGGCGGCCGGCCAGCACGGCCGGCAGGTTGATCGCAGGCAGGAAGATGATGCGGCCGCTGACCATGCCCGGGTCCAGATCGCGGATGAGTTCGCCGAGCGTGATCGGCCCCTCATACTCGTCGCCATGGTTGCCGGCCTGCAGGATGACGGTCGGCCCGTTGCCGTTTCGGATCACCGCGAGCGGAATGCGGGTCGCGCCCCAGGCGTCGTCATGCGGCGAATGCGGAATGTCGACGAAGCCGATCTGCTTGCCGGAACGGTCGAAATCGATGGTGGTGCGGGCGGTGGACATGCGGGCCATGTTTCTCTTTGAAACTCTGTGGGGATGAGGTGGCGAGGAGAGGCGGCGAGGGCGGAAAGGCCCCCGCCGCCAAAAAGGTCAGATCGGCGGCAGGGTCGGCAGCGTGGTGCCGATCCACTTCTGCGACAGCGCCGAAAGCGAGCCGTCGAGCATGCCGAGATGAATGTAGGTGTCGAGCCAGCGCAGCAGTTCCGGGCTGCCCTGCTGGATGCCGATGTAGCAGGGCGAGAATTGCAGGATGAATTTGGGCTTCAGCTGCACCTTGGCGTCCTTGTCCATCAAATCCTTGGCCACGACATCGGCGGTGGCCAGCAGTTGCGCCTGACCGGAGGTGAAAGCGGCCGCGGCGGTGGCGTCGTCGTCGAAGCGCACGATCTTGGCGTTGGGCGCGGCCTTGGTCAGTTCGAGGTCCTGCGTCGTGCCTCGCGCCACGGCGATGGTCTCGTCCTTGAGTTCGGCCGGGCTCTTCACCGTGATGCTGTCGGGGCCGAAGACGCCGATCGAAAGCGCCGCATAGGGCGAGGTGAAGGCGATCTGTAGCGCGCGTTCCGGCGTCGCGCCCATGGCGGCGATGACGATGTCGAGGCGGTCGGTGACCAGATAGGGCACGCGGTTGGCGCCGGTGATCTGCTGCAGTTCGAGCTTGACGCCCAGCGCCTCGGCGATCTTCTTGGCCATGTCGACATCGAGGCCGAGCGGCTCGTTCTTGGCGTCGACCGAACCGAAGGGCGGCACGTCGATCGGCACGCCGATGCGTACCGTGCCGGCGGACAGGATTTTCTGCAGGTCGGCCGCTCGCGCCGGCATTGCCGAGACGGCGCCGGCCAGGAGCACGGCTGTGACGATCCTGGTGAGATGCTTGAACATGGAACTTCCCCTTTTTCTGGTTGGACTTTCTTTTCTTAGTGAAGGACGGCGCTCAGGAAGCTCCTGAGTTCGGCCGTACGAGGCTCGAGCAAGGTCTCACGCGCTGGCCCATCCTCGTGGATGCGGCCCTCGTGCATGAAGATCACGCGGTCGGCGACGTTCTTGGCAAAGTTCATCTCATGGGTGACGAGCATCATGGTCATGCCTTCGCTGGCGACGCTTTCGAGCACGCGCAGCACTTCGCCGACCAGTTCGGGGTCGAGCGCGGAGGTGATCTCGTCGAACAGCATCAGGGTCGGCTGCATGGCCAGCGAGCGCGCGATGGCGACGCGCTGCTGCTGGCCGCCGGACAACTCGTCGGGATAGGCAAGCAGCTTGTCGGCGAGGCCGACCTTGGCGACCACGGCGCGGGCGACTTCGCGGGCGGCCGGCGTGTCGAGCTTGCGCACCAGCTTCAGCGCCAGCGTGACATTGCGCTCGACATTGAGATGCGGGAACAGATTGTAGCTCTGGAACACCATGCCTGCGCGCTGGCGCAGAAGGTTGAGGTCAGCCCTGGGCGCGGTGACGTCGATGCCGTCGACGACGATGCGGCCGGCTTGCACCTTCTCCAGCCCGTTGATGCAGCGAAGCATGGTCGACTTGCCCGAGCCCGAGCGGCCGATGACGGCGACGATCTCGCCTTTTTCCACGTTGAGCGAGATGCCCTTCAGCACCTCGACGGCGCCGAAGCGCTTGCGGATATCGGCGATTTCAACGAGCGACATGAAGTCTCCTTTCCAGCATGCGGGCGAGCTGGGAGAGGGAAAAGCAGATAACGAAATAGATGGCGGCGGCGGTGAGGTAGACCGGCAGCGGGGCGAAGGTCGCGCCGCTAATGATCTGGCTGGCGCGGGTCAGTTCGACGAAGCCGATCAGCGCGGTGAGCGAGGTGTTCTTCACGAGCTGGACGAGGAAGCCGACGGTCGGCGCGACGGAGATGCGGATCGCCTGCGGCAGCACGACATGGCCGAGGCGCTGCACGTAGGTGAGGCCGAGCGCGGCACCCGCCTCCCATTGCCGCTGCGACACCGATTGCAGGCTGCCGCGCCAGATCTCGCCGAAGAAGGCCGAAGCGTAGATCGACAGGGAAAGTGCCGCCGCCGTCCAGGCGTCGACCGAGAGGCCGATCAGCGGCAGGCCGAAGAAGAAGACAAAGAGCTGGCCGAGCAGCGGCGTGCCCTGGATCAGGTTGATCCAGGCGATGGCCAGCCAGTTGAGCGGTCTGAACGGGATGACCCGCAGGACGGCGACGACGATGCCGAGCAGCCCGCCGCCCACCGTGGCGGTGAGCGCCAGCAGCAGCGTCCAGCGCGCGGCCTCGATCAGGTAGACGATATCGGTGCCGCCAAATTCGCGGATCATCGGCGCGGCCTCCTGACGAAGACCATCCAGTAGACGCCGGCGAAGAAGGCTCGGAAGCCCAGCGTCAGCACGAGATAGGAAACGGTGATCAGCGTGTAGGTCTCGAAGGAGCGGTAGGTGCGCGAGTCGATGAAGGCGGCCTGGTGGAACAGCTCGGTGGCGCCGATGGAGGAGACGACGCTGGTGGTCAGCATGATCAGCACGAACTGGCTGGCCAGCGCCGGGTAGATGGTCTTGACCGCCTGGAACAGCACGACATGGCGGAAGGTCTGGCCGGCGGTGAGGCCGAGCGAGCGGCCGGCCTCGACCTGGCTCTGGCGCACCGACTGGAAACCGGCGCGCAGGATTTCCGCGCCATAGGCGCCCATGTTGATCGAAAGCGCGATCAGCGCGGCCGTGTTGGCGCCAAGCTTGATGCCGATCGAAGGCAGGCCGAAGAAGACGATGAACAGCTGCACCAGCAGCGGCGTGTTGCGCAGCGCCTCGACATAGACGCGGGCGCAGGCGCGCAGCGGCATCAGCGGGCTGATCGAGGCCATGGCGACGATCAAGCCGATGGCAAGGCCGCAGAGCATGGTGACGACCGAGAACTGCAAGGTCAGCAGCACGCCTTGCACGATCTCGGGGATATAGCGCAGCAGGACATCAAATTTGAAATTATAGCTCATGGATGCAGAGCGTCCCCCTATGCAACTCCAGACAGATCGCTATTTTCCGCTCGGATTTGCTGGACACCACGCTATCGTCGCTTCATATGTGACGTCAAGCGTCATCTATGAAGCGGATGCAAATGACGGACGACAAGCTCAATTACAGCGCGCCGGCCCTCGAAAAGGGGCTGGATATCCTCGAATTGCTGGCCAATGCCGGCCAGCCCATGGGCACGCGCCAGATCGCCGAGGAACTGGGGCGATCGAAGAACGAGATCTTCCGCATGGTCCATGTGCTGCTTGCGCGCGGCTACCTCCAGCGCGACGAGGGCGGCGAGGGGCTGATGCTGTCGAACAAGCTGTTCGGGCTGGGCATGCAGACGGCGCGCGCCCGCGACCTGGTCAGCACGGCGGCCCCCATCGTCGAGCGCTTCGCCGAGGAAGTGCACCAGGCGGCGCACCTGGTCGTCGCGCATCGCGGCGAAACCGTTATCATCGCGGCCGCGTCGGGCGGGGCGGACATGAACTTCTCGCTCAAGCTCGGCTATCGCCGGCCGCTGGCGGATGCCCATTCCGGGCTGGTGCTGATGGCGTTTCAGCCCAAGCCGGTGCGTGACCGGATGATCGCCGAATGCCTGATGCTGATGCGCGAGCCGCCGGACCCGACGACGCTCGCCGCCGAACTCGACGCGGTGCGCGAGCGCGGCGCCATCATCCATGAGAGCCGCGACATCATCGGCGTGACCGACGTCGTCTGTCCGATCATCGCCGGCGACGGGCGCGCCGTGGCCTGCGTGACGGTGGCGGCGGTCAGCCGGCGCAGTGCCGCGCCCAATTTCGAGGCCATGCTGGCGCGGCTGAAGCTCGCTTGCGCCGAGATCGCGCATGAGCTTGGAGGGTAGCTGGCTCAGCCCGCGACGATGATGTCGCGCGGCGTGCGGGACAGCACCTGCGCACCGGTCGTGGTGACAAGCACATTGTCGATGATGCGGGCGCCAAGGCCTTCGGCGCCGATATAGACCGGCGGCTCGATGGTGACCACCATGCCGGCCTTCAGCATGTGCGGGCTGTCGCCGATCATGTGCAGCGGCTCGGCCCAGCTCGGCGGAAAGCCCGGCCCCAACGCATAGCCGGATGTATGGACACGGCAGGCTTCGAGCCCGGCCTCGCCGATGACGGCGCGGGCCGCCTGGTGCGGCACGGTTGCCGGCACGCCGTCGCGGATGACAGCAATCATGGCGTCGCTGGCGCGCAGCACGATGTCGTGCAGTTCGGCCATGCGCGGCGTCGGCGTGCCCAGCGCGAAATTGCGGCCGATGGTGGCGGTGTAGCGGTTGAAGGTGGCGCCGAATTCGATGTTGCCGAAATCGCCATGTTCAAGCCGGCGCGCTGTCGGCGCGCCGTGGCTGTAGGCGGAGCGCGGGCCGGAGACGAGGTTGATCGGACTGGCGGCGATGCCGCTGCCATTGCGTAGCAAGGTCTCGTGGATGCCGCCGGCCAGCGCCAGTTCCGACAGGCCCGCCGCGAGCTCGCCGGCAAAACGCTCCATGCCAAGGTCGGCAAGGGCCGCCGCGCGCCTGATATAGTCGATCTCGGCCGGCGACTTCACCAGCTTAAGGCCGGCGATCAGCTCGGTCGCCTCGGTGACCAGGGCATCGCCGATGACGGCGCGGAGGCCGAGATAGTGATGCGGGTGGAGGTAGTAGGCCGGCACTTCGAGACCGACGCGCCTGCCGAGCATGCCGTGACGCCGCGCCATGCCGGCGAAGGCCGCGACCGGATCCTCGTTCTCGCCGCCGCCATAGCCTTGGACCTCGCCGACAAGGGCGTCCGTCTCGAATTCATGCACCTCGCCCTGGCGTGTCAGCACGACCAGCGGCCCGTCACGCGCGCCGACCAGCAGGCATTGGAATTCCTGGTAGCTCTTGGCGTCGCTGCCGGTCAGCCAATGGATGGAGGCGGGATGGACGGCAACCAGCCAATCGAGGCCGCGTGCGGCCATGGCCTCACGCACGCTGGAGAGGCGTCCGGCGAACTCGGCGGCTGTGAAGTCGTGTTTCGACATCAGTCTCGCGTCACCGCCATTGCCTCGATCTCGATCAGCAGGTTCTCGAAGGCAAAGCCGGCGACGCGGATCGCGGTCACCGCCGGACCGGGCTCGGGGTAGAATTCGCGCTGCACGCGGGCAATCACCGCGCGCGTCGCCTCGATCCCGGTCCAGCCGCCTTCGGCATGATAGTAGATATAGAGCTTGGCGACATCGCTTTCGTCGAGCCCGCCTTCGGCCAGCGTGCGGCGGATGAACTCGAAGACGTTGCGGGTCTGCGTCTCCATGTCGCCGCCGACGGCCTGCGCCTTGTTGTCGGCCGAGATCTGGCCGCCGATGAAGGCGAGCTCGCCGATCTTCCAGCCCTGCGTGAACTGGGTGTTGGGAATGCTCCAGTCCCAATGGTTGGCCGGCTGCAGGCGCTGCTTGTCGTCGCCGAGCATGCCGATGCCCTCGACCTGAATCAGTTCGTCGGCATTGCCCATGCCCTGGATGCGCAATCCGGCACCGGCCGCCGAAGGCACCGACATGTAGCGGCGGCGCACATTGGTCATCTTCTCCCAGTAGTCGGTGACCTCGCGGCCCTCGCCGAAAAAGCGGAAATAGGTATTCTGGCGCATCAGGCTGTGGCGGTCGCCGCCGCCCGACCGCAGCATGGTATCGAGGTTGCGGAAGGCTTCCTCGGTCTGCACCTCGATATCGCCGAGCCCGAGCACATTGCCTTCGGCATCGAGCGAGCGCTGGCCGCCGACAAACAGCATGTCGCCAACCTTCCAGCCATGGACGAAGGGCAGCTGCTTGCGCCAGCGCCAGTGACCCGGCGGGTCGAGCAGTTCGCGCTTGCCGCCGATCACCACCCAGGCGTCGACCATCAGCAGCGCGCCCTCGCGGTCGAGGCCGCAGCGGATTTCGGTGGTGGTCGGGCCGGGGGCCGCGAAACAGCCGGCGCGCACGGCATCGAGTTCGTCGAGGAAGGCGCCGACGGCATCGGCGTCGCAACTAAAATAGATGTTGTGCTTGACCACATCGGCCATGCCGGCGCCGGCCTGGGCGAGAAGGGCCGCCAGCCGGTCGAAGATGGCGCGCGCCTGAGCGGTTATGCCGGTTGCGACGATATTGCCGCTAGCATCCGTCGCCATCAGCCCGCCGATGAAGACCAGGTCACCGGCACGGACGGCCTGCGGCGCCGATCCTTCGATATCGCTGAATGTCTGCATCCTCACCACGTATCCTCCCCGCTGATTTCAGACTTACTTACCTGCAAGTCAGTGTTCCGTCAAATGCTGGGGACGCCGCAAAGCTTCGGCGTCCAAGGCCAACGCATTTGGCTATGATGGAAGCATGGACGAGACCGACACCAGGCAGGCGATCAAGGATACGGCGCTGGAGCTTCTGGTGCGCCATGGCTATCGCGGCACCAGCTTCGGCGATATTTCGGCGGCGCTCGGCACGACGCGCGCCAACATCCACTATCATTTCGGCAACAAACAGGCGCTGGTCGACGAGGTGCTTGGCGACTACATGCAGGCGACGCTGAGCGGCTTGCGCGCGGTGTGGTCGGCGCAGGGATCCAGCCTCTCGGATCAGGTCGAGGCGATGATCGCCTACAGCCGGGCGCGTTTCAGCCATTTCAATCCGACCGGTACCGAGGGGCACGGCTGGAGCCTGATCTCGCGGCTGCGCCAGGATGCCGATCTGCTGGGCGATCGCGGCCGGCAGATGCTTGGCCATTTCGGCGTCGAGCTCTCGGCTCTGTTCGCGGAGGCGCTGTCGTCGGCGGGCCGGCGCGGCGAGCTTGCGCCCAATGTGGTGCCCGCCGACGCCGCGCTGCTGTTCGCGGTGATAGCCGACAATGCCGCGCCGATCACGCTTGCCGAGGGCGGTTTCGAGCGGCTGGAGCGGACCTATCGCAGCCTGCGGCAGATGATCGAGAACCGGCCCTGAACGAATCAAGGTCCGGCTCTATCCGCTTGTTTATCCCTGGCTAATCTCGTCCGCCTCGAGACGGGAGCGAAATTCCTCCAGCTCGGCGTCGGCGATGCCGGCGATCTCGGTCTCGGCCGGGTAGCTGCCGTCGGCGACCTCCCTGCGAAAGCCTGACAGCGCCTCGATGCGGGCATCGCGGACGGCCTTGTGGAGGGCGGCCAGATTGCCCCAGGCGCGGGCGTGGCGGGGCAGGCGGGCGCTTTCGCCTGATATGTCCGAGGTGAACAGGAACATCACATCGGCTGATGGACCGGAACCCAGCGAGACCGTGACCAGCCCGGTGCGGCGGTTGATCTCGGCCATGACCTCGGCTGGAATGATCTCGCACTCGACGGCGAAGGCGCCGGCATCTTCCAGCCGGCGGAAGCGGTCCCACAATTCGAGCGCCTCGGTGGCGGTCTTGCCGACGGCGCGGATGCCGCCGACCCAGGTCGATTTGCGCGGCACGAAGCCGAGGTGCCCCATGACCGGGATCTGCTCGTTGGCGAGCATGCGCACGGTCTCGTGGCCGCGCCCGGTGATGACGGCGTCGGCGCCGGTCGTGATCGCGCTGAAAGCGGTGCGCAGGATCTCGTCCGATGTCACCGCGTCGGCGAAGCCGAGGGCGGCGGTGACGAAGACACGGCGCGAGCCTTCGCGCACGCGCGCCACATTGGCGGCGCGGCAGACGACCATCTCGATGCCGGCGGCCTCCGCCGCCGCGGCCTCGTCCGCCGTCTCGGCCGTCACCTGCGCGACGTGCCGGCCGCTGCCCTTCAGCGCCCGCAGGCCGGCGACGGTCGCGCTGCGCTCGACCTCGCGGCCGCCGAAGTCGAAGATGCGGGGCATGTCAGCCCTTCAGCTTCTTCGCGTAGTAGTCGGGTGCGACAACGCCGGGCTTGGAGAACCAGGCCGGCACGTCGACGCCGGAATAGATGAGGATGTTGCCCCAGGGGTCGAAGGCGCCGGTGCGCACGATGACCTTGGCCTTTTTGGCCATCTCGCCGAGGATGGTCTCGTGTGTGGTCGTCTCGAAATCGGCGTCGGGGAACAGGCGCTTGAGCTTCGCCAGCAACGGCGCGTTGTGCACCGGCAGCGTGTCGGCATAGCCGACGCGCTCGGCGATCAGGTTCGACGCGATCGGGCCGAGCACCGTTTCCAGGTCCGGCACGTCGGGCGAGATGGCGAGGTCGATGCGCCAGGCGCTCGACGGGATCGGAAAGCCCGCGTCGCAGACGATCATCAGATCGCCATGGCCCATCGAGGCGATGGCGTGCGACAGTTCGGCGTTGAGCAGGCGGTTCCGGTTCATCTCTTTTCCTTCCGTGTTATTTCTGGGGCCATGTTGTCTTGAGGGCTTCGGCGAACAGCGCGTCGGCCTGTGCCCGTTCGGGCAGGCCGGGAATGACGCCGAGCCTTGTGCAGGCTATGCCGCCGCAGACGACGCCGAAGCGCACGGCGTCGACAATGTCGCGGCCCTCGGCCAGTGCCACGGCAAAGCCCGAGTTGAAGGCGTCGCCGGCGCCGGTCGTGTCGACCACCTCGACCGGCACGGCCGGCACCATGATGTCGAGCTCGTCGGTGAGGATGAGCGCGCCGCTGCGACCGAGCGTGACCACGACGTTGCGCACGCCACGGCGGCGCAGTTCGCCGGCCAGTTCGCGTGACGAGCGCGGATCGTCGGCGGGCAGGCCAAGCAGGATGCGCAATTCGCTTTCGTTCGGGGTGAGATAATCGACATTGGCGAAGATCTCGTCGGGAAGCTGGCGCGCGGGTGCGGGGTTGAGGATGGTGCGGGCGCCGTGCCTGCGGCCAAGCTCCATGGCGCGGGCGGCGGCCGGTATCGGCACTTCGAGCACGGTCATCACCACATCACTGTGCGCAATGCGCTGTTCGGCCGTGTCGACGACCGCCGCATCCATCAGCTCGTTGGCGCCCATGTCGAGGATGATGAAATTCTCGCCCTTGTCGTTGAGGATGATGAAGCCGACGCCGGTGGCGCGTTCCGTCCGTGTCGTCACAAAGCTCGCATCGACGCCCTCGGCGGCATAGAGGTCGGTGGCGATGCCGGCGAGCTTGTCGGTGCCGATGATGGCGACCAGCGAGGAGGCGGCGCCGAGCCTGGAGGTCGCCACCGCCTGGTTCGAGCCCTTGCCGCCGGCGCCCATGTCGAAATCGGTGCCGAGCATGGTTTCGCCGAAGATCGGCAGTTTCGGCGCCCGCATGGTCAGGCCGACAGCGAAGCTGCCGACGATGGTGATCCTTGGTGCGGTCTGGGGTTTGCTCATCAATCGCCTCGTTCAGGACGCCATGGCGCGCGCCAGGATCGCTTCCTCGTTGATGCCGGCTCCGGTCAGTTCACCCGAAACGCGGCCATTGCGCAGCACCAGAACGCGTTCGGCGTTCATGATCAATTCGGGAATCTCCGACGAGATCATCACCACCGCCACGCCTTCGCCGGCGATACCGCGCAAAATGGCGTAGATCTCGGCTTTGGCGCCGACGTCGACGCCGCGCGTCGGCTCGTGCAGCACCAGCACGCGCGGATTGGTGACGAGGCTGCGGCCAAGGATGATCTTCTGCTGGTTGCCGCCGGACAGCGTGGCGAGCTTCTGGCCGAGATGTGAAATGCGCGCATCGAGCCGGGCGACCTGCGCGCGGGCCTCGCGGCGCACGGCACCACGCCGCATGAAGCCGGCCAGCGAAAAGCGCGGCAGCGAGGCCGAGACGACATTGTTGGCGACGCTCATGCTCAGCAGAGCGCCGGCGCCGCGCCGGTCGGCCGGCACCAGGGCCATGCCGTTGCGGATCGAGGCCCGCGGGTCGGCGGCGCGCAATTCCGTGCCGTCGATGGTGACGCGACCGCGCCGGGCGCAGAGGCCGAACAGGGCTTCGCCGAGCATGTCCTTGCCGGAATCCGGCAGGCCGCCAATGCCGAGGATCTCGCCGGCGCGGGCATGGAAGCTCAGCTCGTCCAGGCTCGGTGCGGTCAGCTTTTCGACCGCGAGCACGATCGGCGCCTCATGCGAGCGCGCCTCGGCCTGCAGCGACCACTGCGCCGCCGTGTCGAGTTCGCGGCCGACCATGGCGCGGATCAGCCGGTCCTCCGACAGGCCGTCATTGTCCATGGTCTCGATGGTGCGGCCGTCGCGCATCACGGTGATGCGGTCGGCAAGGTCGAGCACTTCCTTCAGATGATGCGAGACGTAGATGATGGTGACGCCTTCGCCGCGCAACTGTTTGACGATCTCGAACAGGCGGTCGCTCTCGCGCTTGGAGAGCGCCGAATTGGGTTCGTCGAGCACCAGCACGCGGGCGCGCTGGCGGATGGCGCCAGCGATCTCGACCAGCTGCATCTCGGCCACCGAAAGGCGCGAGACCCTGGTGTCGGGATCGAGCGTGCCCATGCCGAGCCGGGTGAGCGCGGCGCGCGCCTCGCGCCGCATCTCGTCGCGCGGCACCAGCGACATGACGGAGCGGGTCGCCATGTCCGACATCATGATGTTTTCGGCGATGGTCAGCGTCGGGCAGAGCGCGAGTTCCTGGTAGACCACCGTGATGCCGGCGGCGCGGCTGGCGAGCGGCGAGGCGATAATTGCCGGCTTGCCGTCGATGCGGATCTCGCCGCCATCCGGCTGCAGGTCGCCGGCCAGCATGTTCATCAGCGTCGATTTGCCGGCGCCGTTCTCGCCGATCACGGCATGCACCTCGCCGGCGCGGAAGGCGACGGAAATGCGGTCAAGCGCCAGCACGCCGGGGAACCGCTTGGTCAGGCCGGAGATTTCGACGATCGGGGCAGGGGTCTGTTGTTCTGTCATCGGCTGGCTGGCCAGGCGGATCCGCCGGTCACGAGGACCGGCGGACCCGCAGGGCTGGCTTGTTACTTCTTTGCCACCTCGGCGATGTTTTCCTTGGTGTAGATGCCGACGCCGGTGTCGACATTGTCGATCGGCTCGCCCTTGAGGAACTTGACCAGAAGGTCGACGGCGGCAAAGCCCTGCTTTTCCGGCGCCTGGTCGATCGTGGCGTCGACATTGCCGTCCTGCACGAGCTGCACCGTCTGGTCGAGCAGGTCGAAGCCGACCACCTTGACCTTGTCGGCGGCCTTGTTGCGTTCCACCCAGGTGCCGGCGGCCGGCGTCGAGCAGCATTCGAGCGACAGCACGCCCGAGATCGACGGGTTGGCGAGCATGGCGTTCTCGATCGCCGAATAGATCTTCTGCGGGTCGGTGCCGGTGTTGAGCGTGTTGACAACTTCGATGCCGGGCTCGGCCTTGAGCGCTTCGCGAGCGCCTTTCTCGCGGTCGAGCGACCATTGCGCGGCGGCGTCGATGGTGGTGATCATCACCTTGCCCTTGCCGCCCAGCACCTTGGACATCAGCTTGCCCGCCTCGCGGCCGGACTGGACGAGGTCCTGGCCGGCGAAGGCGAGGCGCTTGCTCTGGGGATTGTCGGTGTTGAAGGTCACGACCGGGATGCCGGCGGCAATGACGCGGTCGATCACCGGCGCCAGCGCGTCGGTCGACACGGAAGAGATCGCCAGGCCGTCCATCTTGCCCATCAGCGTCTCGATCTCCGAGATCTGGCCGTCGGCATCGGCGCCGACCGGGCCGATGAACTGAGCGCCGACCTTGTCCTCCTTGGCGGCGCGCTCGACGCCCGCCTTCATGAACGGCGCGAATTCGTTGGAGACGTCATGGTAGGAGACATAGAAGTCGAGCGGCTGGCCGGCATCGATCTTGGCCTTGATGCGAGGCGCAAGCTGGAAATCGGCGAGCTTGGATTCGGCGTGGGCCGAGAGCGGAAGAAGGCCGATCGCTGCCGCGAGAATGACGTGTCTTATGTTCATGGATAGTCCTCCCTTTTTGGTTCTGGTTGCTTCTGTCTTCTGCGATTAACCGGCTCGGCGCGTGCTCCATTTGTCGATGCCGACCGCGATGATGATGACCAGGCCGATCATCAGTTCCTGCACGAAGGGCGACACGCCGAGCAGCACAAGGCCGTTGCGCATGACGCCGATGATGAGCACGCCCAGAATGGTGCCGAGGATCGTGCCTTCGCCGCCCGACAGCGAGGCGCCGCCGACAATGGTGGCGGCGATGACGTCGAGCTCGAGGCCAAGGCCGGTGCGTCCAGCCTGGCTGGAGGGCAGGAAGGCGAGGCCCAGAATGCCGGCGAAGGCGGCAAGCACTCCCATCAGGATGAAGGCTGATATCTTGACCTTGTTGACGGAGATGCCGGAAACGCGCGCCGCCTTGGCGCTACCGCCGACGGCATAGACGCGGAAGCCGAAATTGGAGAAGGACAGGACAAGCCAGGCCAGCACCGCGACGATGACCAGGAACACCAACTGCATGGGAATGATGGTGAAGAGATAGCCCTGGCCCATGAAGGAGAAGGCCTGCAGCACATCGGGCAGCGCGCCATTGCGGGCGTTGACCGTCACTGGCTGGCCATTGGTCAGGATCAACGCCGCACCGCGCACGATCGAGAGCATGCCGAGCGTGGCGATCAGCGAGGGCAGGCGGCCATAGGTGGAGAGCACGCCGTTGATGAGGCCGATGACGACGCCGGTGGCGAGGCCGAGGCAGATCGCCGGCAGCAGCGCCCAGCCGGCGATGATCAGCATGCCGGTGGCGAGGCCCGAAAACGCATAGGTCGAGCCGACCGACAGGTCGACCTCGCCCGCGATCAGCACGAACGTCATGCCGACCGCCATGATCCCGAGCAAGGAGATCTGGCGCCCGACATTGAGCAGGTTGAGCGATGTCAGGAATCCATCGGTGGCGAAGGACAGGAACAGGCACAGCACGAGCAGGGCGATGAACACACCTGCCTCGCGCGCCCGCAAAAGCCGCGCCAGCGTGAATCGGTCCGTGGCTGGCGCGCGCGCGCCGGTCCTGACCGCATGGGCCATACAGCATCCTCCCTCAGCGTGATCGGCCGGTCCTCACCAGCGTGACCACTCTTCCATTCCATCGACCCGGGCCGAGCTCGTGCGCGGGCCGATGCATTCGTGCCGATCCCAAACTGATTCAGGGTCGGGCTCTATCTCCCTGTTTAGCCATGATCTTCCGGTAAGCCGTGCGCGGCTCCGGGGATCATGGCCAAGGCGTGGGCGTCGCCGCCCATGCCGGTATTCTCCGGCGTCAGGACGCCTGGCGGAACGAACCGGCCGGCACCTTGCGCAGTTCGTCGAAATTCCCGTATTCGCGAACCTTCTTGAACGGCGCGTTCTCGACGGCGTTGTAGGAGCAGATGTAGCCCCAGCGATAGGTGTCGGAGCGGTTGGCATCGGAGCGATGCAGGAGATTGCCGTCAAAGATCAGCGCGTCGCCGGCTTCCATCTCGACATAGATGTGCTCGTAGCGCTTGAGTGCTGCGTCCAGATGTTCCTGCTCGACATTGGTCTGGTCGTTCTCGCGGATATGATTGAGGCGGCCGAGCTTGTGCGTACCCTTCAGCACCTGCAGGCAGCCATTCTCGCGGGTCGCCTTGTCGAGCGCGACATAGATGCTCATCATCTCCGGCGCCAGGCAGCCGTAATTGTACCAGTAGCCGAAATCCTGGTGCCATTCCCAGGCGCCGCCCTCATTGGGCTGCTTCATCGTCATCTTGTGGCTGTAGAGGTAGATCGGCTTGCCGACGGCGTCCTCGGCCAGATCGACCATGCGCTCGTCGCGGGCGAGCAGCCCGTATTTGTCGTCCTCGGCCTTGGTCCACATCTTCAGAAGGGTGGTCTTACCCTCCTTGTCGCCCTTGGCCATCACGGCGCCATTCTTGTTTTCCGCTTCCAGCTGCGCGCGGGCATGGTCGCGAAAATCCTCCACTTCCGCCACGCTGAGCAGTCCCCTGCGGATAATATAGCCATCACGGGCGTAGTCTTCCGCCTCTTTCCTCGTCATCGCCAGCATCGTCTTGCCTCCCTGGACTGTCGGGCCGTCAGCGGCGCAAGGCGCCGGGAAAACCCGTGAAACTGGGGTTCTCGGTAAAAGCCCGCAGAAATCCCCGACCTCATGCGAGCAACCATAGCGACGCTGGGCGGCGAACAAAATGGACAGCAAGGCGCTTGTTTTGTATAAAACGCGCATATGAACAAGACGGATGTTTTCGAGAGTTTCCACTATGTGCCGGCCGCGGGGTGGACGCGCACGGCCTTCAGCGTGCTGCGCGCCGGCAAGGTGGCGGCGGCGCGCGATTACCGCATAGAACGGCCGGTCTATCCCGGCCAGGACATCCTCTACTGCCTGTCGGGGAGGGGCCATGTCGAGACGCTGGGGCAGCGGCTGGACGTGCGCGCTCACCAGCTGGTGTGGATGGCCAACGAGGCGCCGCATGTGCATTGCGCCGATCCGGACGAGCCGTGGACGCTGCTGTGGTTCCGGCTCGACGGTCCGGACCCGGCGATCCTGCGGCGCAAGCTGTTCGGCGAGGGCGTGTTGCGCACCGCCTTCACGGAAGCCACCAGCCCGGCGCCATGGTTCGAGCGGCTGTTTTCGGCGCTGCGTCGGCGCGACGCCGGTCTCGACCTGCGGCTGAACCAGCTGGTCGCCGAGTTCCTGCTTCTGGTCGACCGCGCGGTGAACGGCGCCGGCAATGACGACCTGCCGAAGCCGCTGGCCTCGGCGCTCGACGCCATGCGCGCCGAACCCGGTTTTGCGTGGGCGGCCCCCGACCTTGCCGCCGTCACCGGGCTCGGCGCCTCGCAGGTGCGGCGGCTGTTCCAGAAATATCTGCGCACCAGCCCGCACCAATGGCTGATGCGCGAGCGGCTGATGCAGGCGCAATCGCTGCTGGTGCAGGGTGATCAGCCGCTGGCCGAAGTGGCGGAAGCCTGTGGCTTCTGCGACGTCTATCATTTCGGCCGCGAGTTCAAACGCTCGGTGGGCATTTCGCCGGCCGCCTGGCGGCGCAGCGAACTGAGTGCCGCGCCGGGGCGGTAGGAGAGGGAGTCTTTTCAGGGGCTTGGACGTGTGTGCTAGGATTTTGAGTCGGCGCGGTCGTACCTCCGATTGCCAGCGTCAGTGCCGCCCCTCATTGCCCTGCCGGGCATTTCTCCCCGTATAGGGACGGGGAGAAAGGAGCTGCCGCGACGCTGGCGCCCTTCCTGCAAACGTCGGTGATTGGCGAAAGCGGCGATGACAGCGTCCCTCTCCCCGTCACTATACGGGGAGAGGATGCCGGCAGGCAGGTGAGGGGCGGCGCTGACGTCTGCTGAATATCATAGCCGAACTCGAAACCGAAAGAGATTGCCCGGCGGCACGCCCTTGAGAATCCCTCTGCCTTCAGCAACATGACGAACATGAGCAAGCCGATTTCCACCACCCCGCCGCGCAAGGCGCCGATGGCGCTGACCGAGGCGCTGGTGGCGCGCACCATGCGCGTGGTCGAGGATGCCGGGCCGACGCCGGGCATGGTCCATATGACTGACGCCGACTATGCGCGGTTTCGCGACGAGATCCTGGCCTCGGCGCCGCCTGGACCGCTGAAGCTGTTTGCCTATGGCTCGCTGCTGTGGAAGCCGGCCGGCGAGGTCGGGGGCGGCGAACGGGCGGTGGCGCGGGGCTGGCACCGGTCGTTCTGCTTTACGGTGCAGCGCTTTCGCGGCACGCTCGAGCAGCCCGGCCTGATGATGGCGCTCGACCGCGGCGGCCAGTGCCAAGGCATGGTGTTCGAGATCGCCGAGCCGGTCGCGGCTAATCTGGAAGCGCTGCTGCGCCGCGAGATGACCATCCTGCCTGCCGTCAACGTGCCGCGCTGGCTGCAGGTCGGCACGGAAGGCGGGGCGAGCCGGGCGCTGGGCTTCGTCGTCGATCCCGCCAATCCGCGCTATGCCGGCAAGCTCGACAAGCCTGCGGTCGCGGCCACGCTGGCCAGGGCCGTCGGCCATTGGGGCTCAGGCGCGCAATATCTGTTCGAGACGATCCGCCACCTCGACGCCTGCGGGATCCGCGACCGCAATCTGTGGCAGTTGCAGGAATTGGTGGCGCAGGAGATCGGGCGAGTGCATGCCGGGGTCTAGTGGCTCTATACCAATCGCCTGCGTCGACGGATCGCTTGTCTTCAGGATTGGCGCAAACACCACCGCGTCGTCATCCACGGGCGGAGCAGCCGCGCAGCGGCGTCGCGGAGACCCGAGGATCCATGCCGCGACCTTTGCCGTAAGTGCAAACGGAGCAGAATTCCGCACCGTTGCAGCGCATTGAAGTCGCGGCACGGATCCCTTGGGCTGCGGAGCAGCTCCAGGGGTCTGCGCCGCGTCGCTTCGCTCCTTGCTCCGCCCGTGGATGACGAAGTTGGGAAGGCCTCGGCTAATCTCCACGGTGTTGCCTGCCGGCAGGCCCCGAACCGACCAGAATAACGGTACCGCCGTCTAGGCTTCCTTCCGCGCTCCAAGCGCCATGCGAACCAGGAAATCCCGAAAGCTTTCCGGCGGCTTACCCGTAAGCGCGGTGAAATCACTGGAGGTCGAGGCGTAGCGGCCCTCGGCGATCGCGGCGCATAGAGTGGCGAAGGCCTGTGGCCAGGGGGCGTCGAGGCGTGCCGACGCGGAGGCCAGGTAGTCGTCCAGGGTGCGGGGACGATAGCGCAAGGGCTGTCCTGTCGCCTCACCATAACCTGCGGCGATCTCGTCAAAGTTCAGCGTCTGGTTTCCGGTGATCGTGTAAAGGGCGCGGGCGGCGCCCGGTCTGGCCGCCACAGCGGCGACGGCCGCCGCGACGTTGTCGCGCGAGACAGGCGCAACCAGGCCCTGTCCGGCAGGCAGCACCAGTTCCCCCGAGGCTGACGTCAGCCAGGTGTCGAGGATGAGATCGCTGTAGAGGCCGCAGCGCAGGATGGTCGAGGGCAAGGAGGCCAGCCGGCGTTCGGCGTCGCGATAGGCCGGTGCGTAGTAGAAGGGCGACGCCTCGCCGACATCGACGATGCTGGTGAAGGTGATGTGGCGGACCCCGGCCGCCGTTGCCGCCGAGATGGCGTTGGCGTGATGGCGCATGACCGCATCCGCGTCGCCATCGCTTGAAATCAGCACCAGTTCGTCGATGCCGGCGAAGGCTGCCTTCAGAGAGGAGACATCCTCGTAGTCACCGACGCGCAGCGCTGTTTCCCGGGGCAGGCGCCCTTGCGCGGCCTCAGGCTTGCGGACAAGTGCTGCCACCTCGTGGCCTGACGACACCAGCCTCGAGACGACGGCGCGTCCGACATGGCCGGTGGCTCCGGTGACGAGGATCATTCCTGCCGCTCCAATCTCGCTCTTGACGAACATATATCTCTCTGGTTATACGTCAACCAATAGTCAACGGGTTATCGATCCGACATGCCGGACGCTCATGACATGCTCTTCAGGACGCTCGCCGACCCGACCAGGCGGGCGATCTTCGAACGGCTGTGCCGCCAGGGCGAGCAGACGGTGGGGGCGCTGACGAGCCAGTCCGGCGTGTCGCAGCCGGCGGTGTCGAAGCATCTGGGCGTGCTCAAACAGGCCGGTCTGGTGCGCGACCGCCATGAAGGGCGCCAGACCCATTACAGCGCGCAGCTTGGCGCGCTGGCGCCGCTGATGGACTGGACGCGTCAGATGGCCGGGTTCTGGGAGAGCCGGTTCGACGATCTCGAGGATTTGCTCAAAAGGATGGACCAGTGAACGATAGTGCCCAGCAAAACCGCACTGTCGTCGTCGAGCGGGAGATTTCCCATCCACCGGAAAAACTCTGGCGCGCGCTGACGCAACCGCATCTGATCGAGGAGTGGCTGATGAAGAACGATTTCAAGCCCGCTGTCGGCCACCGCTTCAACATCAGTGCCGATTGGGGCGGCGTGCTGGACTGCGAGGTGCTGGCCGTCGAACCGAACAGGACGCTGTCCTACACTTGGAACCTCGTGCACCAGGATCCGGCGTTCGATCTCAGGAGCGTGGTGACCTTCACGCTCACCCCGACATCGACCGGAACGCATCTGCGCATGGAACAATCCGGCTTCCGGCCCGAGCAGCGGCGCGCCTATGGCGGCGCAAGAACCGGTTGGCCGCAATTCTTCGAGAAGCTGGAGCAGCTTCTCGACCGGACGGACTGAGCTCCACCGGCCGAACGAACCCAACACCTGACTTCACCGGGCGGCTTGGCCGCCAGCAAGACCTATGGAGGAAAATGATGAAGATCAAACTGACCAGCATCTATGTGGATGATCAGGAAAAGGCGCTTGCCTTCTACACCGGCGTGCTCGGCCTGACCAAGAAGGCCGATTTCAGCAATGGGCCGTTCCGCTGGCTGACGGTCGCCTCGCCGGATGAGCCCGAGGGCACCGAGCTGCAGCTGGCGCTCAACAACCAGCCGGCGGCCAAGGCCTACCAGCAGGCGATGTTCGAGCAGGGCCAGCCGGCGGTGATGTTCTTCACCGACGACATCAAGGGCGATCATGAGCGCATCACGGCGCGCGGCGGCAATTTCGCCATGGCCCCGACCGAAGTGACCGGCTCGACCATCGCCAAGCTGAACGATGGCTGCGGCAATCTCATCCAGATCACGGAGCTGGCGCGCTGGTAGCAGCGCCCGGCTGGTTTCAAGCGTTTTTCCAAGGGAGGTAAGATTGGACTGGAGCAAGTGGATCAGGCAGGCGCATCGCTGGCTGTCGGTCGTCTTCACGGCAACCGTCGTCGCCAATTTCGTCACCATGGCCTTTGGACAGCCGCCCGCCTGGGTGGTCTATTCGCCTCTGCCGCCGCTCTTCCTTATGCTGTTCAGCGGCCTCTATATGTTCGTGCTGCCCTATGTCGGGAAAGGACGCGGCGTGCAGCGGGTCAACGGATAGGAGGAAAGCGTATGGCCAAGTCGACTCCGGCCAAGGCTGAGCCGAAGCTGCTTTCCGGCGGCAATCCGCAGATCGCCAAGGGCTATGGCGATGCCCCGGTGCAGGCCTATATCGCGGCGATGCCGGGCTGGAAGCGCGCGATGGGCGGGCGGCTCGATGCGCTCATCGAGCGGGCCGTGCCCGGCGTGCACAAGGCGGTGAAATGGAATTCGCCGCTTTATGGTGTCGAAGGCCAGGGCTGGTTCCTCGGCCTTCACTGCTTCACCAGATATATCAAGGTGGCTTTCTTTCGCGGCATGTCGCTGGATCCGGTGCCGCCAGGCGAATCCAAGAGCCAGGACACGCGCTACCTCAACATCCACGAGGACGATCCGTTCGACGAGGCGCAATTCAGCGCCTGGGTGAAGCAGGCCAGCCAATTGCCTGGCGAGCGCATGTGAGCGCGCTATTGTTCATTTTTTGAGGAGAACGACATGACCGGATCGCAGGAGAGCAAATCCCCCTCCGAACTGATCGACGGCAGGATCAGGGAACTCGGCGACTGGCGCGGCGAGATGCTCGGCCGGCTGCGCGCGCTCATCCATCAAGCCGATCCCGATGTGGTCGAGACATGGAAGTGGCGCGGGGTTCCGGTGTGGGAGCATGACGGCATGATCTGTACCGGCGAGACCTACAAGAGCGTCGTCAAGCTGACCTTCGCCAAGGGCGCGGCGCTGCCTGATCCCGCAGGGCTGTTCAACTCCAGCCTTGAAGGGAATACGCGGCGGGCTATTGATTTTCAGAAGGGTGAGGAGGTCAACGAAGAAGCCTTCAAGGCGCTGGTGCGGGCTGCCGTGGCGCTGAACAAATCGAAGGGGCGGAAGTAACTGCGTCATGGCCCATTGCGCATAACCGTCGCCGACGCCAGAAGATTGGCAATGACTTTGACGCTGCAAGGCAGCAAGCAAGAGTGGCTCGCCGTCTGCCCCACAAAACCAGCCGCGTTTACGATCTGGGAAGCTTGATGGTGCTAGACATCTCGGAATGATGGCTGGCCACCTTGGCCGGCCCCGGATGGATTTGCCATGAACAGCCCGATGCGCATGCCGTGGGTGGACACGGCCAAAGGCCTCTCGATCATCCTCGTGGTCATGATGTATTCCGCCTACAACACCGGCGAGTACACGGGCGGTGTGGGCTTCCTGCACTATGTCATCGGCTTCGCGACGCCGTTCCGCATGCCGGAATTCTTCCTGATCTCCGGACTGTTCCTGTCGCAGGTGATCGACCGGCCGTGGCGGCGCTATGTCGACCGGCGCGTCGTCCACTATCTCTATTTCTACGTGCTGTGGGCGATCATCTCGATCGGACTGAAGATCGGCATATTCAGCCGGGATCCGGGCGGCATGCTGCACGACCTCGCAATGGCCGTCGTCCAGCCCTATGGCGTGCTGTGGTTCATCTACATGCTGGCGGTGTTCGGCCTGGTCGCGAAGCTTTTGCGGCAGTTTCGCGTGCCGGCCTGGATCGTCATCCCGGTCGCTGCCGGCCTGCAGATGTGGGCGCCGCATCCAGACAGCTACGCGCTTGAACAGTTCGCGGCCTATTTCGTGTTCTTCTATCTTGGCTTCCTCTTGGCGCCGCTGGTGTTCCGGCTCGTCGAATGGACGCAACCCCGCCCCATGCTGGCCGTCGCGGGCCTGCTCTTGTGGGCTGTCGTCAACGGCCTGCTCGTCTATTCGCCGGGTTATGCCATGCAGCCGGTCGGCATGCAGATGGGCCTGGCGGCATGGCCGCCGCTGCATCTCACTCTGGCCGTCGCCGGCGCCGTGGCGCTTTGCGTGCTTGGCGGTTTCCTGTCGACATTCCCTGTCATGGAGTGGCTGCGCTGGCTCGGCGAACATTCGCTGGTCGTCTATGTCGCCTTCACCATCCCGATGTCACTCTTCCGCGGTGCGGCACTCGCAAGCGGCCTGCTGACCGACACCGGCATGCTCAGCCTGGCGGTGCTGCTGGTCTCGATCATCAGTCCGGTGGTGCTCTACCTCATCATCCAGCGTGTCGGCTTCGGCATGTTCCTGTTCGAGCGGCCGGCCTGGGCGCATGTCGACAACAGCGCGCCACAAGCGGCATCGAAGGCGGCGCTGCCCGCTACTGCCGCCCAATCAAGCCGCACATAGTCGAGCAGCGGGAGGCCAGCCTCAGCCGTCCCGCAGCCACACCAGCATCTCACTGGGCCACGGGCGGTCCGCAGCCAGTGGCCCGCTGCGACCTTGTTCCCATAGGCTCCCCGCAGTTTCCGGCTAAGCTAGCGGCCGTCAGCGAAGTTTTAAGGGCTGTGCGCCATGGTGGTCGCCCGCCAGGAGTTTCTCCATGCCCGATACATCATACACCCCGAAAGGCCCGGCCTCGCAGCCCGGCAAGCGGGTGGGGCAGGGCAGCGCAGACGAACAGCGCCGCGATGCCACAACCATCGCCAGGCTCAAGGAGGAACTCGCCGCGCAGGCCGCGCTGATCGCCACGCAGCAGGTTTCGCTGGCCCACAGCCGCAAGATCTTCGACCGGGCGTCGGTCGCGGCGCGCATCGGCGTTTGGGAATGCAGCCTGCCCGGCGAACGGCTGACCTGGACAGATGTGATCTATGATCTGTTCGATCTGCCGCGCGGCGCCGCGCTCGATCGAAGCGAAATCATCAAGTGCTATCCGCCGGAGTCGCGCAAGGCGCTGGACAGTTTGCGCAGCCAGGCCATTGCCGAACGCAGCGGTTTTACCCTCGACGCCGAGATCACCACTTTCGCGGGACATAGCCGCTGGATCCGTATCACCGCGAGCGTCGAGTGCGAAGCCGGTGTGCCGGTGCGCATCTTCGGCATGAAGCAGGACATCACCGAGGAAAAGATCCTGTCGGACCGGATGCGCTATCTCGCCGAATTCGACGCCATGACCGGGCTTGCCAACCGCGCCCGGTTCCAGGCGCGGCTGGCGCATGCCGACGAAGCACGTCCGCTCGGCGCGCTGCTTTTGATCGACCTCGACGGCTTCAAGGCGGTCAACGACACGTTCGGCCACGTCATCGGCGACGAGTGCCTGAAGGCGGCGGCCGAGCGTCTCGCCGGCGGGTGCGGCGAGGCGGACCTGGTGGCGCGTGTCGGCGGCGACGAATTCGCGGTGCTGCTCGGGTCGCATCTCGACCGCGGCGCGGTCTCGGGCGTGGCGCGCGACATCATCGAGGCGATGAGCAGGCCGGTCGCGATCCGCGGCCAGTCGCTGAGGCTCGGCGCCTCGGTCGGCGTCGCGTTTGCCGGGACAGGCTTGCCTTGCGACCTGTTCGCGCAGGCCGACACCGCGCTCTATGCCGCCAAGGCAGCGGGCCGCAACACGTTCCGCATCTTCAAGGCGGTGACCGGCGCGAAAGGCCGCAGTGCCGCTGCGTAACCACTAGGCCTTCCTGGTATCGAGGCGCTGGATCGTTGCTTCGATCCATGCGGTGACCGCTGCGATGCGGGCGAGGTGGCGCAGATCGGGATGGGTCAGCAGCCACAATTCGCGCGCCGGGAATGGGTGGCCGTCCTGCGGCATGCGCGTAAGCCCGGCGATGTGATCGGCGGCAATGCAGGGCAGCAGCGAGCGGCCAAGGCCGGCGAGGATCGCCTGCACCAGCGGTTCGGCATCGTTGACGAAAAGCGGGGCATAGCCATCCTTGCGGGCGACGCCGGCGATCCAGCGCGCCTGCGGCAGATATGCCATGCCGTCCTCGTAGGTCAGCCAGGGCAGGTCGGTGTTCTGTCCGAGCAAATCGGGCGCCGAACGATTGCTCGCCGCGTAGGCGGCATAGGCGAGCGTGCCGATGCGCCTGGCGATGATCCGGCCGCCGGTCTCCGACCCCGGCCGGGCAAGCCGCAGCGCAATGTCCGCCTCGCGACGGGTCAGGCTGACGTCGTGCGGGTCGGCGACCAGTTCCAGCCGCAATCCCGGATGGCGGGCGACAAGGTCGGGAACAGCTGGGATCAGCACCCGGTTGATCAGGATCGGCACGGCGGTGACCCGCACCGTGCCGCTGATCTCGCTGTCGGCGCCCTTGACCGCCAGCGTCAGCCCGCCGATCTCGGCCTCGATGGCTTCGGCCCGGCCGGCCGCGACCTCGCCGGCCTGCGTCGGCCGCATTTCGCCTTCCGCGCCGCGTTCGAACAGGCGCGCGCCGAGCGCCCGCTCTATCGCCCGCAGGCGCCGCGCCACCGTCGTCGGATCCAGCCCGAGCCGGCGACCGGCAGCGGCGAAGGACCCTTCACGGGTCAGCGCCAGCACGTAGCGCAGGTCATTCCAGTCGATCTCGTGCATTTTTGCAGCTCTATCAGGCAATCTTTCAGCATCAAGCTGCGAGAATGCTGCGTTAAGGTCGCCGTGTCCATCATCGGAGAGACGACGTGATCCTCGCCTACGACTTCCCGCGCACAATGAAGTACAGAGCCTACGGCTCCGATCGGATATGAGCATGGCCGACTTGTCTGTCTCTGGCCACTCAGGCGGCGCGGTGCTGTTCCTGCTGGCGGTGGCTTTCATCGCCGGCCTGGCGCGCGGCTTTTCCGGCTTCGGCGCGGCGCTGATCTTCATGCCGCTGGCAAGCTCGATTATCGGGCCGAAATTGACGGCGCCGCTGCTCTTGATCATCGACGCGGTCGCCGCCCTTGGCCTGCTGCCGCGCGGCTGGCTGCTGGCGGACCGGCCTAGCGTCGGCACGATGACGCTCGGCGCGCTGGTCGGCGTGCCGCTCGGCACCTATGCGCTGGCGCGGATGGACCCGCTGGCGCTGCGCTGGGGCATCGTGGCCCTGGTGGTGCTGCTGCTTGGCCTGCTGATGTCGGGCTGGCGCTATCACGGCCGTCCTGCGACACCGCTGACGGTCGGCGTCGGCGGGCTCGCCGGCTTCTTCTCTGGTGCTGCCCAGGTCGGCGGTCCGCCGGTCGTGGCCTATTGGCTGGGCGGGGGCGGCAATGGCGAGATCGTGCGCGCCAACATCATCTTGTATTTCGCCCTGTCGAGCGCGCTGACCGCGGCCAGCTATCTCGCCGGAGGGCTGATCACGCTGCCGGTCCTTGCCCTGGCGCTGGTCACAGGCCCGTTTTATGGATTTGGCCTCTATCTCGGCTCGCATCTGTTCGGCCGCACGAGCGAGCGCGGCTATCGCTGGGCCTGTTACGGGCTCATCGCCGTGGCCTCGATCGTCAGCCTTCCCGTGCTGGATTCCATCCTCGGCCGGTGAGCGGCCCGGCTCCCGAAAAACGGTTCCATGACGACGCGGGGAGGCATTTTTCAACGTGCCGACAGAACGCGCTCGGCGCTTAACTTTTCCGCAAGCATTTGCCGGTTAGGTCGACCGCGATGGCCTCGTGGCGGAGCGGCGACGCTGGAGACTGCAAATCTCTGAAGCCTCGGTTCGATCCCGAGGCGAGGCCTCCAAAAATCATTTGGAAGAGACCCTGCGCCGGCCCCCTGTCGCGGCCGATTTGCGCGTTCCGGCCATGAAGGCGAGGGGCGAGCTTAAAACCATCTATTTGAATTTGGCATGCAGGGCGCTCGCCAAAAGAGTGCTATGGCAAGGGGGCGGGCATGCTGCTCCGATTTTCCCCCGACATTCGAGGTCATTTTCGTGCGTGAACCGTCGCTGCTGCCCGTCTTTGGAAAACTCGGCACCAAGCCGTCCGTCGCCGTCACGGCGGCGCCGGCCGCTTCGGCGGGCATCGCGTCGCGCCTGCGCGAGGCTGTGGCCACGCATGGCGGCATGGCGCTGAAGCTGTCGGTGATTGCCTGGACGATACTGGTCCTGGGCACGGTGTTTTTCATGATGCAGGGCTGAGCAGCATGGCAAATCGATACGCACTGCGCATGGACTTGCCCCAGAGCTGGGCCATCATCGATGTCTTCACCGGCCAGCCGGTCGAGGTCAGGCAAAGAGTAATGGTCGGCATGAACCCGCGCGACGCCAACGCCATGCTCGATCAGATGAATGTCCGCGACGTCAAGCGCCGGGAGAGGGCGGAGCGCAAGCCCTGACCCCTGGCCGTCCCGCGGCCATCCAGACCATTATAGCTTCAGCTGAAGTCGTCGGCCGTCAGCACATACATGCTCTTGCGGGTGCGGTCGTAAGCCTTCGAAGCAACGTTGCGGATAGCGCTGCTCTCGGTGTCGAATGTCGCGAGGTAGCCTGCCTCGTTGGCGGCGGTCGCCGGCTGGATCCGGGTCATCGCATCGGCGGCGACCGAAAAGGAAATCTGGAACATGCCGTCATGGCCGACGAAACGGATGCGCCTGCCGGCTTCGTCGTAGCTGCGGCTGCGATTGGGGAAGGTCAGGCTCATGTCTTGGCCTCCGTCACCTTCTTGGTCGCCCGCTTCTTTTTCGGCGTCGGGTTCAGGGCCTCGGCGACGCGGTCCGCCTCTTCCTTGGCCAGCCGCAATTCCCGCAGCCTTGCCGTCTTGATCTCCCTTGCCCTTGCCTCGGACATGTATTCGGCGGTTGCCTTGTTGCGCTCGGCCGTCTTCTTCTGCTTGTCGACAAAGCGGGCTTCAGCTTTTTCCATGATCGTCTGATTGCCGTCGGCCATCGCATAAATCTCCTTGGTACCTGGAATCGTGAAAATGAACTTGTCCGATAAATAGGCACTCGACCGGCAAAATTCAATTTTTTGAATTATTTGACCGCTTTCGGATATCACGAAACGGATAGGCGAAATAATACTTTTCAATATTTAATTGGTCCCTCGAATAATTTTTGGCACTCCTATCTATCGAGTGCCAAAGCGCCTATAGCAGAGCAGCGGCCGCCTATGCCGGCCCCAGAAAGAAGTTTTCATGAAGTTTCGGCCACTCCACGACCGCGTCGTCATCCGGCGCGCCGAAGGCGATACCAAATCAAAAGGCGGCATCATCATTCCCGACAATGCCAAGGAAAAGCCGCAGGAAGGCGAAGTCATTGCCGTCGGCCCCGGCGCGCGCGACGAAAACGGCGCGCTTGTTCCGCTCGACGTCAAGGCCGGCGACCTGATCCTGTTCGGCAAATGGTCCGGCACCGAGGTCAAGATCGACGGCGAGGACCTGCTGATCATGAAGGAAGCCGACATCATGGGCGTCATCGAAAAGAGCGTCGAAGCCAAGAAGGCCGCCTGACTGGAGCGCCGCGCGTTCCGCGCGGCGACGAATCCACTCCAAATTCGAACGGGATAAAAAATATGTCTGCCAAGGAAATCAAATTCGCCACCGACGCGCGCGACCGTATGCTGCGCGGCGTCGAGATCCTCACCAATGCGGTGAAGGTCACGCTCGGCCCCAAGGGCCGCAACGTCATCATCGACAAGGCCTATGGCGCGCCGCGCATCACCAAGGACGGCGTCACCGTCGCCAAGGAGATCGAGCTTGCCGACAAGTTCGAGAACATGGGCGCGCAGATGGTGCGCGAAGTGGCCTCGAAGACCAACGACCTCGCCGGCGACGGCACCACCACCGCCACGGTGCTCGCCGCCTCGATCCTGCGCGAGGGCGCCAAGCTGGTTGCCGCCGGCATGAACCCGATGGACCTCAAGCGCGGCATCGACCAGGCGGTTGCCGCCGTCGTCGGGGAAATCAAGGCCAAGGCCAAGAAGGTCAAGTCGTCGGCCGAGATCGCGCAGGTCGGCACCATCGCCGCCAATGGCGACGCTACCGTGGGCGAGATGATCGCCAAGGCGATGGACAAGGTCGGCAATGACGGCGTCATCACCGTCGAGGAAGCCAAGACCGCCGAAACCGAGCTCGACGTCGTCGAGGGCATGCAGTTCGACCGCGGCTATCTCAGCCCGTATTTCGTCACCAATGCCGACAAGATGCGCGCTGAACTGGAAGAGCCCTACATCCTCATCCACGAGAAGAAGCTCGGCAATCTGCAGGCGATGCTGCCGATCCTCGAAGCGGTGGTGCAGAGCGGCAGGCCGCTGCTGATCATTTCGGAAGACGTCGAGGGCGAGGCGCTCGCCACGCTGGTCGTCAACAAGCTGCGCGGCGGCCTCAAGGTCGCTGCGGTCAAGGCGCCGGGCTTCGGCGATCGCCGCAAGGCCATGCTGGAAGACATCGCCGTGCTCACATCGGGCCAGATGATCTCGGAGGATCTCGGCATCAAGCTCGAGAACGTCACCATCGAGATGCTCGGCCGCGCCAAGCGCGTGCTGATCGAGAAGGACACCACCACGATCATCGACGGCGCCGGCAGCAAGGCGACCATCCAGGCGCGTGTCGCCCAGATCAAGGGCCAGATCGAGGAGACCACCTCCGACTACGACAAGGAGAAGCTGCAGGAGCGGCTGGCCAAGCTGTCCGGCGGCGTTGCCGTCATCCGTGTCGGCGGCGTCACCGAGTCGGAAGTCAAGGAGAAGAAGGACCGCATCGACGACGCGCTGAACGCGACGCGCGCCGCGGTCGAGGAAGGCATCGTACCCGGCGGCGGCGTGGCCCTGCTGCGCGCCCGGTCGGCACTTGCCGGCCTCAACGGCGCCAATGCCGATGTCACCGCCGGTATCTCCATCGTGCTGCGCGCGCTGGAAGCGCCGATCCGCCAGATTGCCGAGAATTCCGGCGTCGAAGGCTCCATCGTCGTCGGCAAGCTCTCCGACAGCAAGGACCACAATCAGGGCTTTGACGCCCAGAACGAGACCTATGTCGACATGATCAAGGCCGGCATCGTCGACCCGGCGAAAGTGGTGCGCACCGCGCTGCAGGACGCCGGCTCGATCGCCGCACTTCTGATCACCGCCGAAGCCATGATCACCGACATTCCGGCCAAGGATGCGGCACCAGCGGGTGGCGGCGGCGGCATGGGCGGCTACTAAGGATTCAGCCGGCTGCAAGGGCGGATTCAGGGAAGCCGCCTTTCGACCTGACCTGAATCTCGCCAAGTCGGCTCTTCTCTGAGCCGGGGAAGACTACCGCCGGGGGATTCTCTCCCGGCGCACAGGCCTCTAGCCCAGGAGATCGATCCATGATCGTGTTCGCGCAGAAGCCACAGACGGTCGTCACGACCGAAACCACCGAGGAAAGCGGGTTCGACCGCATCCGCAGGATTGCCGCCGACAAGCACAAGAAATCCGATTCCGACACGGCAACGCCACAAAAGGGCGAACCGAAGCGCCCGATGTGAGCGCTGCGCCACGACGCTGCAGGCCGTTCAATTCAAACACCACATCGCGTGTCAGCGGCGCGAGTTCGATCGTCGCGGGCCGAGCGTGATCCAGCCAGACACCTTCGTGTCGGCAGTATCGGCGTTTCCGGTATTGTCATTATATTAGCCTAAGCGCATATTTATCCGGCAGTGGGCCCTTGGCCGCCAACGCGTCCAAGGGCGCCTGCGATTGTTCCGAAAAATAAATCACTCCGTGACGCTCGAATTGTGGAGCAGCACGAGACATGACATTTGGAGGAAATACCCATGAAAGTGACTATCCTGGCAAACTATGCGCCTCATGCAGCCAAGGGATTGATGCAAGGCTCGGACAGGCAGGCCGCGGTCAAGGCGCTTTTTGAAAGTGTGGGCGGCAAGGTGACCAGCGTGATGTTCACGCGCGGCATCTATGACGTCGTTGTCAATGGCGAGGTGCCGGACCAGTCGGCGGGGATTGGCATGTCCCTTGCGGTGCGGGCGAGCGGCTCGCTGACCGAGATGGTTGTACTGGAAGAACTCGACATGAAGGCAGTGCTCGCGGCCGCCAAAAAGGCTGCCGGCGCTTACAAACCCGCCGGCTGATGGACTTGCCTTCCTGATCAAGGCAGCACGGCTCGATGGACGTGCCGTGCTGCCGAATGCCGGACAGGGCATCTTCTTGCCACTTTCGCGGCGGCAGGAATTCAAGCTAGTATCGTGCGGTGGTCGTTTGGTGCAGAGAGCTTGCGGAAACGGAACCGCGTTCTCAGTTCGGAGACAAGCCATGTTTGCGGCCAAGCCCATCGACACCACGGACAAGGCCGCGTTCTACCGCGACCTCGCCGCTCAACTGAAGGCACTGCTCGAAGGCGAAAACGACTCGATCGCCAATGCCGCCAACACCGCGGCGCTGATCTTCCAGATGGTGCCCGACCTCAACTGGGCCGGCTTCTATTTCCTGGCCTCGGACGAGGAACTGGTGCTGGGACCATTCCAGGGCAAGCCGGCCTGCGTGCGCATCGCGGTCGGCAAGGGCGTGTGCGGAACGGCGGTCGAACTCGGCACCTCCATGCTGATCAAGGACGTGCACGATTTCCCCGGCCACATTGCCTGTGACGCGGATTCACGCTCGGAACTGGTCGTTCTTCTGGAAGACGAAGAAGGTGTCTTCGGCGTGCTCGATCTCGACAGCCCGCTGCCGGAAAGGTTCGATCAGGCCGACCAGGCGGGTATCGAAAAGCTCGCGGCGATCTATGCGGCTGCGAGTTCGTTCGAGGACTGATCAGCCTGCAAACTTCACCAGCATCAGGCTGAATCCGCCGATGAACAGGAAGGCGCAGAAGGCCAGCGCCAGCGGGCGCAGGCCGCGCGAGCGCAGTTGCGAGATGTCGGCCTGCAGGCCCATGGCGGCGAGCCCCATGGTCAGCATGATGGTGGTGGCGAGCGCCACCGACGACTTCACTTCGGCGGGCACGGTGACCAGGCTGTTCAGCGCCACGACGGCGACGAAGGCGGCGACGAACCACGGCATGGGCGGGCGCGCGCCGGCTTGATCGCCTGACTGGTCGCTGCTCGTCTTGCGGCGCGCCATCAGGCCGAGGGCGATGACCATCGGCGCCAGCATGGCGACGCGGGTGAGCTTGGCCACGGTGGCGATCTCGCCGGACTGGGTGCCGTTCTGGAAGCCGGCGCCGATGACCTGCGCCACCTCGTGGATGGACGCGCCGGCCCACAGGCCGAAAGCGTGCTGGTCGAGGCCGAGCAGCGGCGTCAGCAGCGGGAAGCCAAGCATGGCGACGGTGCCGAACAGCGTGATCGAGGCGACGGCGTAGGTCACGTCCTCGTCGCGCGCATCGGTGACGATGTTGGTGGCGACGATGGCCGAGGCGCCGCAGATCGAGGTGCCGGCGGCGATCAGTTGCGCCAGCTTCCGGTCGACGCCGATCAGCCGGCCGAGCGTGATGGTGAAGACGAAGGTGGCGCCAAGCGTGGCCGCCACGATGCCGACGCCGCCGGCGCCGATCGAGACGACCTGGCCGAGCGTCAGCTGGAAGCCGAGCAGCACGATGGCGAAGCGCAGCAGGCGCTTTTGCGAGAAGGCGATGCCGGCCCTGGCGTGGGCAGGCGTGCCGAGCACGTTGGAATAGACCATGCCGGCGACGACGGCCAGGATCATAGGGCTGAACAGGGCAAAGCCGGAGACATTGTGCGCCGAGAAGGCAACCGCCGTGATCATCGCCACCAGCACGATGCCGGGAATGACGCCGTTCCACGTCGAATCGAGGCGCTTGCGGCCGGCGGCCAGCTCGGCCGGTATCAGGCTTTTCGGAATATCGTTCGCGATGCGGGCGGCGGAAGACAATGCAATTCTCCAGGCGAGTATACTGGAGGAATGCCATTTCATAATCGATCTTTCCAACGAATTGTTGTGGTTAGAATGATCGATTTTTACGAACGGTTGGTATCCATGCCGGAACCTCAAGGCACGCTACCTCGTTGAAAACCTAAGCAGCCGTGATGGCTCAACAGATTCTAAAGCTGCGCTTCGATCGCCGCCTTGTCGATGACCGACCAGACGTTCCTGATCCGGTCGTCGAGAAACTCATAAAACACGTTCTCGCTGAACGAGACCTTTTTGCCGTTGATGGGCAAGTCGAAAAAGGTCCCCTTCGGCGTGCAGTTGAACTGAAGGCGGCTGGCGATGAACGGTGGCTCGGCAATCAGCAGCTGGACGTCGAAATAGAGGTCCGGAATTTCCCGAAAATCCCGTTCCAGCATGGCGCGGTAGCCTGACAGGCCGACCCGGTCGCCATTATAGTGCACCTCGTCATGGACGAAGCGATGCAGCCTTTGCCAATCCTGATTGTTGAGGCAGTCGATATAGCCTCGGTAGAGGTCGGTTTGGGTCACGGCATCGGCTCCGGGTTCGTCAGATCCGGCAGGAAGATAGAACGACCGTGGGGACAGTCCAGATGGAGCGGGACTATTCCCTGTACCGCAGCGCATCGACCAGCAGCGAGAAGGCCGGCGTCGCCTGGCGGCGGCTGGGGTAATAAAGGTGGTAGCCGGGGAAGGGCGGGCACCAGTCGGCCAGCACCCGCACCAGCCGGCCGTCGGCCAATTGGGCCTTCACCTGGTCCTCCGGCAGATAGGCAAGGCCGAGGCCTGCCAGCACGGCATTCATGCGCAGCCCTGCCGTGTTGAAGATCAACTGGCCCTCGACGCGCACTTTCAGCTCGCGCCCGGCCTTTTCGAATTCCCAGGCATAGAGCCCGCCATAGGTCGGCAGGCGCAAATTGATGCAATTGTGGGTGGTCAGGTCCTGCGGCGTGCGCGGCTTGGGCCGCCGGGCGAGATAGGCCGGCGAGCCGACCACGGCCATGCGCATGTCGGGGCCGATGCGAACCGCGATCATGTCGTGCGCCACCTGTTCGCCAAGCCGCACGCCGGCATCATAGCGCTCGGCGACGATGTCGGTCAGGCCGTAATCGACGATGATCTCGATCCTTATGTCGGGATAGTCGGGCAAAAGCCTTGATATCGCCGGCCACAGCACTGCGTCGGCCGCGTGCTCGCCGGCGGTGATGCGGATGGTGCCGGCGGGCTTTTCGCGCAAGGCGCTCAACGCAGCGAGTTCGGCCTCGATCTCGTCAAGCCTCGGGCCGACGGAGCGCACCAGGCGCTCGCCGGCCTCGGTGGGCGACACGCTGCGCGTGGTGCGGGTGAGCAACCGCACGCCCAGCCGCTCCTCCAGCGCGCGCACCGTGTGGCTGAGCGCCGATTGCGACACGCCAAGCTGTGCCGCCGCCCTGGTGAAGCTTTTTTCGCGCGCAACCGCAAGGAAGGCGGTGAGCTCGTTGAGATTGTCTCGCGGCATTGATGAGCCTGTCTCATAAGTACATGCCGGATATAGCACCTAATCCAGGCCAATCGCAGCCGCTACATAATCGCCATCACATAGATTTCAGCATAGGCGGCTGCCCGAACCCGGCGGCCCAGGACGCCGGCGGCAATGTCCTGCCCGGCATCGAGAATGGAAAAGACCATGGATATCAGGCGAAGCGGCTCGCAGGCCTCCGCGAAAGGCCCCGCCGAATATTTCACCGGCACGGTGCGCGTCGACGCGCCCTTCAAGGGCAGCGAACCGGCCCGCGTCGGTGGCGCCATCGTGACATTCGAGCCCGGCGCGCGCACCGCCTGGCACACGCATCCGCTCGGACAGACGCTGATCGTGCTGTCGGGAGCCGGCCTGGTCCAGCGCGAGGGCGGACCGATCGAGCCGATCCGTCCTGGCGACATCGTCTGGTTCGCGCCCGGCGAGAAGCACTGGCATGGCGCGGCGCCGGCGACGGCGATGAGCCACATCGCCATCGCCGAAGCCCTCGACGGCAAGGTCGTCGACTGGATGGAGCACGTCACCGACGAGCAATACGGGGCTTGAACAAGCGTCCGCGCTTTGCGGCCGAACCGACATACCGACGAAGGAAATCGCAATGACCGATACACCAGTACCGCACAGGAATCCGTTCTCCGATATCGCGCCCGCGCTCGGCAAATATACCGACGAGGTGCTGTTCGGTGACGTCTGGAAGCGCCCCGGCCTCTCCCCGCGCGACCGCAGCCTCGTCACCGTCAGCAGCCTGATCTCGGGCTACCGGATCAATGAGATGCCTTTCCACATGAAGCGGGCGCTCGACAATGGCGTCACCCCAGACGAACTCATCGAAACCATCACTCATCTTGCCTTCTACGCCGGATGGCCTGTTGCAAGCACGGCGATCGGCATTGCCCGCAAGGTTTTCGACCAGGCCGACGCCGAGAAAAAGGAATAGGAAAATGCCTTGGTCGAAGGACGAACTCGAAAGGATCGCGGCAACCGACGATCTGCATATTTCGCCTTTGCGCGATGACGGCGTGACCCTGGGCACGCCGACCTGGATCTGGTCGGTCGTTGCCGACGGTGCGCTTTACGTGCGCGGTTACAACGGCCAGCAGTCACGCTGGTACCAGGCCGCGATCAGGCAGAAGGCCGGACGCATCACGGCCGCCGGCTTGACCAGGGCCGTCGCCTTCGAAGCAGTCGAGTGAACCGTCAACGCCCGCATCGATGACGCCTACCGGGCGAAATACGCAGCCAGCTCTTATCTCGCGCCGATGATCGCGGCGCACGCCCGCGCCGCCACGGTGCGGATCACCCCGAAGGAGAATTGAAATGCAAAAGCGCACACTTGGAACAAGCGGCCTCGAAGTCTCGGCCATCGGGCTCGGCTGCATGGGCATCAGCCAGTCCTACGGGGCACCGATGGCGACGCCGGATGCCGTCCGCCTGATCCGTTCCGCGTTCGAGCGTGGCATCACCTTCTTCGACACCGCGGAGGTCTATGGACCTTTCGCGAACGAGGAGGTCGTCGGCGAGGCGCTGCAGCCGATCCGCGACCAGGTGGTGATCGCCACCAAATTCGGCATCGACATTGCCGGCACGGCCGGACATCAAGGCATGGACAGCCGGCCGCGGCATATTCGCGACGTCGTCGAGGCCTCGCTCAAGCGGCTGAGGACAGATCGCATCGATCTCCTCTACCAGCACCGCGTCGATCCGGTCGTGCCGATCGAGGATGTAGCGGGCACGGTCAAGGACCTGATCAGCCAAGGCAAGGTCAAGCATTTCGGCCTCTCCGAGGCGGGTGTGCGCACCATCCGGCGCGCCCATGCGGTGCAGCCGGTCGCGGCCCTGCAAAGTGAGTACTCGCTGTGGTGGCGTGAGCCCGAGGAGGCGATCCTGCCCGTGCTCGAGGAACTGGGCATCGGTTTCGTGCCCTTCAGCCCGCTGGGCAAGGGTTTCCTCACCGGGGCCATCAACGCCAACACGACGTTCGACAGCAGCGACTTCCGCAACACCGTTCCGCGCTTCGCGGAGGAGGCCAGCAAAGCCAACCAGGCGCTGGTCGATGCGATCGTCGCGATCGCGGGCGAGAAGAAGGTGACCCCGGCACAGGTCGCGCTCGCCTGGCTGCTGGCGCAAAAACCATGGATCGTTCCGATCCCGGGGACGACAAAGCTCAATCGCCTCGAGGAGAACATCGGATCGTGCGACGTTACGCTGACGGCGGACGATCTTGCCGACATCGAGAACGCGGTTTCGGCGATTGCCGTGCAGAGCGAGCGCTATTCGCCGCAACAGGCGGCGAGGATCGATCGCTGACGCGTATCAGAAAGGAAAATCATCATGACTGAGAACATCAAGGGCAAGGTCGTCGTCATCACCGGTGCCAGCAGCGGGCTGGGCGAAGCCGCCGCGCGGCTTTTGGCGAAAGAGGGTGCGAAGCTGGTGCTGGGCGCGCGCCGCCTCGACCGGCTTGAGGCACTGGCCGGCGAGTTGTCGCTGGGCAAGGATGCCGTCCTGGCAACCGACGTGACCGATGTCGGCCAGGTCCGGCGGCTCGTCGACCATGCGGTGAAGATGCATGGCCGCGTCGACGTCATCATCAACAATGCCGGCCTGATGCCGCACTCGCCGCTGGAGCGCGGCAAGGTCGAGGACTGGGACCGGATGATCGACGTCAACATCAAGGGCGTGCTCTACGGCATAGCCGCCGCCTTGCCGCATATGAAGGCGCAGAAGAGCGGCCATATCATCAACGTGTCTTCGGTGGCCGGCCACAAGGTCGGGCCGGGCGGTGCGGTCTATGCCGCCACCAAGCACGCGGTGCGCATCATCTCCGAAGGGCTGCGGCAGGAGGTAAAACCCTACAATATCCGCACCACCATCATCTCGCCCGGTGCCGTGGCGACGGAGCTGCCCGACAGCGTCACCGAGGCGGATGTCGCGGCGGGCGTGCGCGCGCTCTACGACCGGGTGGCCATCCCCGCCGATTCCTTCGCCAGGACGGTGGTGTTCGCCATGAGCCAGCCCGACGAGGTGGATATCAACGAGATCCTGTTTAGGCCGACAGCGCAGGAGTATTAGGGCGCGGCAGGGACGTTTGACGCTCGCTCGCATTGAAGCGCCGCACGCCTTTGGTGATTGGCGCAAACGTCCAACACTTCGTCATCCACGGGCGGAGCAGCCGCGCAGCGGCGTCGCGGAGACCCGAGGATCCATGCCGCGACCGTGCTGACGGGTGCAGCGGAGCAGAATTCTGCACCGCCGCGACGCTTCCGAGTCCCGGCATGGATCCTCGGGTCTGCGCCGCGTCGCTTCGCTCCTTGCTCCGCCCGTGGATGACGAAGTCGCGGGCTTGGGACAATTCCTAAACCTTGACAGCCGTACGCTTCCTGCTCCAGCCTGCCGCCATGTTCGCCCTCGCGCCCACCAACACCAACCGACGCCGCCGCCCATCGCGGAGCGGCAAGCTGATTGCGCGACGACGAAGGCCGGCAGGATAGATCCGGTTCGTTCGTTTCCAGCCCCGCCCGTGACAACGCCGGCGGGGTTTTTCATGTCTGGAGTCTTGTGATGACAAATAATTCCATCCGGTTTCGGCCGGCCGGGCCCGCTGACGCCGCCGCGATCCGGGACATTGTGCGATCGGCCTATGCCAAATGGGTGCCGGTGATCGGCCGCGAGCCGCTGCCCATGCGCGCCGACTACGACAAGGCCGTTGCCGAGCATCCGTTCGATCTTGCAATCGCGGACGGCCGCGTCGTCGGCATGATCGAAACCGTGCTGGCCGACGATCACCTGTGGATCGAGAATGTCTGCGTCGCGCCGGAGGCGCAGGGCAGGGGCATCGGCCGGCTGTTGCTGGAGCGGGCCGAACAGAAGGCGCTCGAAGCCGGTCGCCCGGAGCTGCGCCTGCTGACCAATGCTGCCTTCGCCGACAATGTGTCGTTGTACAAATGGCACGGCTATGTGATCGACCGGGAGGAGCCGTTCATGGGCGGCATGACGGTTTATATGAGCAAGAGGCTCGCGGGCTGATATGAGGGAGATTGGCAGCTTTGGCGCTGGCTTTCCTCCCGCGACGTTGGAGATTGGCGAAGGCCGCGGTTGTAGCCAATCTCCCCCCAAGTGGGGGAGATGTCCGGCAGGACAGAGGGGGGCGCGAAGGAACTCGACTGTGGTTTCTTGGCGTTCGGGATAAGTGCCACAGTCCGAAGTCCGACGACGGCATGCTGCACTCTGGCTCAATCACTGGCGTGCTGGCTCAACCACTTCGGGGGTTGCGTTTGACAGCGGCGTTTGCGCATCGTTATCTCTAGCTGGATATCACGGCCGGAACGGCCTGCGGCACCCCCAAGGAGAAAACCATGTCACACAATCTGCAGTTCTATATCGATGGCGCGTGGGTCGATCCTGTTGTGCCCAACACGCTCGATGTCATCGATCCCTCGAACGAGGATGCCTTCGCGCAGATCTCGCTCGGCTCCAAGGCCGATGTCGACAAGGCGGTGGCCGCCGCCAAGCGCGCCTTCAATACATTCGGCTTCACCTCGGTCGAAGAGCGGCTCGACATCCTGAACCGCGTCATCGAGGTCTACAAGAAGCGCTCCAAGGACCTGGCGCTCGCCGTATCGCGCGAGATGGGCGCGCCGCGCCAGATGGCGCTTGACAGCCAGGTCGGCATTGGCCTTGCACATCTGCAGAAGATGGCCGAGACGCTGAAGACCTTCCAGTTTCGCCACGTCAAGGGCAGCGCGCTGATCGTCAAGGAGCCGATCGGCGTCGTCGGCCTGATCACGCCGTGGAACTGGCCGCTGAACCAGATCACCTGCAAGGTCGGCCCGGCGCTTGCCGCCGGCTGCACCATGGTGCTGAAGCCGTCCGAAATCGCGCCGCTCGACGCCATCATCTTCGCCGAGATCATCGACGAGGCGGGCGTGCCGAAGGGCGTGTTCAACCTCGTCAACGGCGATGGCCCCGGCGTTGGCCAGGCGCTGTCCAGCCACCCCGACGTGGACATGATGTCGTTCACCGGTTCGACCCGGGCCGGCATATTGGTGGCCAAGGCCGCCGCCGACACGGTCAAGCGCGTGCACCAGGAGCTTGGCGGCAAGTCGGCCAACATCCTGTTCCCGGATGTCGACCTCGCAACCGCGGTCACCAAGGGCGTCGCCGGCTGCTTCGGCAACTCAGGCCAGTCCTGCAACGCGCCGACCCGCATGTTCGTGCCGCGCGACCGTCATGACGAGGCTGCCGGTTATGCCAAGGCAGCGGCGGAAAAGTTCACCGTTGGCCCGGCCGACGGCGCCAACACCAAGCTTGGCCCTGTCGTCAGCCAGATCCAGTTCGACAAGATCCAGGACCTGATCCAGAGCGGCATCGACGAGGGTGCGACGCTGGTCGCCGGCGGCCCCGGCCGCCCGGCCGAACTGAACCGCGGCTACTATATCAGGCCGACCGTGTTCGCCGACGTCACCCACGACATGCGTATCGCGCGCGAAGAAATCTTCGGGCCGGTGCTGGCGATCCTGCCCTATGATACGGTCGAACAGGCGGTCGAGCAGGCCAACGACACCGTCTACGGCCTTGCCTCCTACATCCAGGCCAAGGACATCCAGAAGGCCCGCGACGTGGCGGCACGCATGCGCTCCGGCAATGTCTACATCAACTACCCGACCTGGGACGCCGGGCTGCCCTTCGGCGGCTACAAGCAGTCGGGCAACGGCCGCGAATACGCCGAATACGGGCTCGAGGATTTCCTCGAGATCAAGGGCATCGCGGGGTACGAAGCGGCTGAGTAATGCCGATACAGCGCGCCGCTCATGCGGCGCGCTGATCTTGCTACATGGGTGCAGTGGAGCTGATTTCCGAAGTCGGTGCTGTCAATTTAGGTTCTCGTCACGCGTTCGAAACGAAGCGATCGCGTGGCGCTTCTCTCTTCTTCTTGCCAATTGGCAAATGCATGCTATATCTCTGCCAATAGCAGGGTGAGCAACATGCAGCTTCAGTCGATCGTCACAACGCCGGCCACGGTCGGCAGCGCCATCTCGGATGAGGAGGCGGGCGCCCTGGCGCGCACAACGGTCAATTTGTTCAAGGCGTGGGGCCTTACCGACCTCGAGGCCTGCATCCTGCTCGGCGGCATGTCGGCACGGACCTGGGCTCGCTGGAAGGAGGGCGGCATCGGGCGGATCGACCGCGACCTGCGCACCCGCATGGCGCATCTGATGGGCATCCACAAGGGCCTGCGCTATCTCTTCACCGAGCCGGCGCGCGGCTATGCCTGGATCCGCAAGCCCAATGCCACTTTCGGCGGCCAGTCGGCGCTCGACCTGATGCTGCGCGGCGAAATCTCCGACCTTGCCGCCATGCGCGAATGGCTCGATGCGGAGCGTGGTGCATGGTGAGTGGGGTCGCGGTCCGGCGCCGCGTCCACTGGCCCCAGACTTTTCGCATCATCCGCTCCATCCATCCGCCGATCGACCTGTTCGAGGACATTGCCGATCCGCGCGACTGGGAGGCGCTGGCTTCCGTCGAGGAGAAGACCAATCCGCGCATCAGGCTTGAGATCGGCGACCTCGGCAAGGTGGCGGCGGCAAGGCGGGTGTCCGGCCCCGGCGCCAGCTTCGTCATGGCGCCCTTCGTGCATTGTTCGACACTGCGGCCCGGGCGCTTCTCGGATGGCAGCTACGGCCTCTATTATGCCGGCGACAGCGAGGATGTGGCGCTGGCCGAAACCATCCACCATCACCAGAATTTCATGCGCGCCACCAAGGAGGATCCGGGCTGGACGGCTGACTTTCGCGTGCTGATCGGCAGCGTCGACCGCGACCTCGATGACGTCAACGCCGTGCCCGGCGTGCTCGAACCGAACGACTACACCGCCTCGCAGGCGGAGGGGCAGGCGCTGCGGGCGCAAGGCAGCGACGGGCTTCTCTGGAACAGCGTGCGCATGCCCGGGGGCCAATGCATCGGCATCTTCTGGCCTGACGTCATCCCTGTCCCGGTGCAGGGCCGGCATTACAGCTACCACTGGGACGGTGCGCGCGTCGACTTCGTGCGCCAGCACGATACCGGCAAGGTGCTGGCGGTCACCTGACGGGATGGCGGCGCGTTCGCCGCGGAGGCCGGCGCCCGGCGGCGCCATTTCCGGTTTCGTGCCCTGGCCGGAGATCAACATGCTGTGATTGTCGTAAATAATGGCATGGATTTCCTGCCATATCGCCTCCGCCCGATCTATATATCGGTTGAGATCGATGCGAGGTGAAGATGGACCGCGACATCATATTGAAGGCGCTGGCGCATCCGGTTCGACGCGATGTCCTGGCGTGGCTGAAGGAGCCTGAGAAGCACTTCACCGCGCAGGAGCATCCGCTCGAAATGGGCGTCTGCGCCAGCCAGTTCGAACGTTGCGGCCTGGCGCAGTCCACCGTGTCGGCGCATCTGGCGACGCTTGCGTCGGCCGGCCTCGTTACCACGCGGCGGGTCGGCCAATGGGTGTTCTACAAGCGCAACGAAGAAACCATCGCCGCCTTTCAGGCCGCCTTGTCCGATCTCTGACGATCCTCCCCGCTTCCTCCCCCCGAATGCATGAAAGGCATTTTCTCATGGCTACCCTTTTTGATCCCCTGCGGGTCGGCGACCTGGCGCTGGCGAACCGCATCGTCATGGCGCCGCTGACGCGCAATCGCTCGCCCAATGCGGTGCCCGGCGACCTGTCGGTGACCTATTACAGCCAGCGCGCCACGGCCGGGCTGATCGTGACGGAGGCCACCGCCATCAGCCATCAGGGCCAGGGCTACGCCAACGTGCCCGGCCTCTATGGCGCGGATCAGCTTGCCGGCTGGAAGCGCGTCACCGACGCCGTTCACAGGGGCGGCGGCAAGATCGTGGTCCAGCTCTGGCATGTCGGACGCATCTCGCACACCGCGTTGCAGCCCGGCGGCGGCAAGCCGGTGGCGCCGTCCGCGATCAGGGCAAACTCCAAGACTTTCCTGGTCAAGCCCGATGGCATCGGCGAGTTCGTCGAGACCTCCGAGCCGCGCGCGCTCGATGCGGCCGAACTCCCCGGCATCGTCGATGATTTTCGCCGCGCCGCCAAGGTGGCGATCGAGGTGGCGGGTTTCGACGGCGTCGAGATCCATGGCGCCAATGGCTATCTCATCGACCAGTTCCTGCGCTCCGGCACCAACCATCGCACCGATGATTATGGCGGCTCCATCGAGAACCGGACGCGCTTCCTGTTCGAGGTGGTCGACGCGGTGACGGGTGCTGTCGGTGCCGGCAGGACCGGGATCAGGCTGTCGCCGGTGACGCCCGCCAACGACACCTCGGATGCCGATCCGCAGCCGCTTTTCAACCACGCGGTGGCAGGCCTGGGCGGCCGCGGCCTGGCCTATGTCCATATCGTCGAAGGCGCGACCGGCGGCGCGCGCGATTTCAGCCAGGGCGACAAGCCGTTCGACTACGCAGAACTCAAGGCCAGCTATCGCAAGGCCGGCGGCACAGGCGCCTGGCTGGTGAACAATGGCTACGACAAGGAACTGGCCGAAAAGGCTGTCGCCGACGGCTATGCGGACCTTGTCGCGTTCGGCAAGCTGTTCATCGCCAATCCCGACCTCGTCAGCCGGCTGAAGCGCAATGCCGACCTGAACACCCCGGACAAGGCGACGTTCTATGGCGGTGATGCCAAGGGCTATACGGACTATCCGACGGCGGCCTGAGCCGTCGCCTGCCCACAAGAGAAGAGCAGCCCGCTCCCAATGGGGGCGGGCAATCGCATATGAGACTTCCCGAAGGTTTGCCCGGCACATACCCCACCCCTAACCCCTCCCCACAAGGGGGAGGGAGACACGCGCCGGCGCTGAACTCGGCAAACTGTAGAAGTTTCGACGCCAAAGCGTAGCGCGCGGCAGCGTTCCCTCCCCCCTTGTGGGGAGGGTTAGGGTGGGGGTCCTCTTCGTAAAAACTCATATGCAATTGCCCTGCCATGGGGCCGGCAGCCTCGCTGATCCGCGGCCGGATTGACATTCGGCCGCGACGACGTACAGACGCGATGCAAGGCAACGCTATTTTCGGATTGATATAACGTCTGCCGGTTCGAGGCAGAGGTTCGCGAGATGGCGCCAGCAAGAAAACCCGTGGTGATGATCTATGCGGCCGGCAGCCTGCGTCATGTGCTGCCGTCGCTGGTCTCGGCTTACCAGGCGATGACTGGCGTGACGGCCGAGACGCGGCTTGGCCCGGCCGGCCTGCTGCGCGAGCGCATCGAGGCGGGGGAGCGGCCCGATATCTTTCTCTCGGCAAGCTTTGCCCATCCGGCTCGTCTCGCCGAACTGAAGCTGGCGCGGCCGGCCGTGGTCTTTGCCCGCAACACAATGGCCGCCGCCGTGCGCCGCGATGCCGGCATCACCACCCAGAATCTTGTCGACCGGCTGCTCGATCCGGCGATCGGCATCGCCACCTCGACGCCGCTGAAGGATCCTTCGGGCGACTATGCCTGGGCGATCTTCCGGCGCATCGACCAGGCGCGGCCCGGCGGCTTCGCGCTGCTCGACGCCAAGGCGCAGAAGCTCGTTGGCGGCTCTGAAACGGCGAATATTCCCGGGCGCTACGACCCGATCGCGGCAGCACTCGCCGCCGGCACCGCCCATGTCTTCCTCGGCTATCGCACCGGCCTGAAAGGACTGGTGCAGGAGACCGAGGGCGTCGACATCGTGGACATTCCGGCGGCGGTGAATGTCGTGCCGGAATATGGGCTGGCGACGCTGGAAGGGAGTTCGCCGGCGGGACAGGCATTGGCGCTGTTTATCCTGTCGTCGGTCGGGCAGGGGATCTTGCGGGACTTCGGGTTTCTGCCGGTGGCTCTGCCGCAGGGGCTGTGACGCGGCCTCTCTTCCTTCTCCCCTTGTGGGAGAAGGTGACCTCGCGAAGCGAGGTCGGATGAGGGGTGCTCCAGGGAACACCAACGCCTCACTCCGCTGGAACACCCCTCAACCGTCTCGGCGCTGCGCGCCGATCCACCTTCTCCCACAAGGGGAGAAGGGGAGGCGCGCGATCGCCAGCCGAGATGAGCTTGCCGCGCTCAGCACCACGCTATATGCATGCGAACACATCGAATGCCCATCGAGAGGTCCCCAATGAATCTGCGCCTTGGCCGCGTGCTCGCCCTTGCCCTGATATCGTCGCTGCTGGCGCTGGCGCCAGTGATGGCCCGCACCATAACCGACCAGCTCAACCGCACGGTGACCGTGCCGGACAAGGTCGAGCGCATCGTCGTGCTGCAGCACCAGACGCTCGACATCCTGGTCGAACTTGGCGCCGCCGACAAAATCGTCGGCGTGCTGCGCACCTGGCCGAAGCTCATTCCCGGGCTCGACAAATACGCACCGCAGCTCACCGGCCTGCCGATGCCCGGCGATCTCTCGACGGCCAATGTCGAGGAAGTGCTGAAGCTGAAGCCCGATGTCGTCTTTGTCACCAATTATGCGCCGCCGGCGATGATCGAGCAGTTGTCGCAGGCCGGGCTGCCGGTGGTGGCGATCTCGCTGTCGAAAGGCGAAGGCGTGGAGGCGCCGAAACTCAATCCGACATTCGCCGATGACGATTTTGCCTATACGGAAGGCCTGAAGATCGGCGTTCAATTGATCGGTGACATCGTCGGCAAGCGCGAGCGAGCCGATCAGCTGCTCGACTATGCCTTTGCCCAGCGCAAGCAGGTGGAAGACCGCGTCGCCTCGATCCCGGATGCCGAGCGGGTGAAGCTCTATATGGCCAACCCGGACATGAACACCTACGGCTCGGGCAAATACACCGGCGTCATCATGAAGCGCTCCGGCGGCGTCAATGTCGCTTCCGGCGTGCGCGGCGCCACCAAGGTGTCGATGGAGGATGTGCTGGCCTGGAATCCGCAAGTGATCTTCGTGCAGGATCGCTACGCGCCGGTGGCCGACGAGATCAAGGCAGGCGCTGCCTGGCAGCATGTCGACGCGGTCGAGAACAAACGCATCTACATCACGCCCGAGTATGTGAAGCCCTGGGGCTATCCGCTGCCCGAAGCACTGGCGCTCGGCGAATTGTGGATGGCGAAGAAGCTTTATCCCGAGCGCTTCGCCGACATCGACATGCAGGAGCGGGCTGACGCGTATTATCAGCAGTTTTATGGGCAGGCTTATAGCGGGCCGAATTGAGAGCGAGTGGCGAGGCCAATCGTGACTGTCGCGCTGCCCCTCATTGCCCTGCCGGGCATTTCTCCCCGTATAGTGACGGGGAGAAAGACGCCCTTGTCCATGGCTTTGCCAATCACTTTCGTTGAAGGAAGGGCGCCGGCGACGGCACAGCTTCTTTCGCCCCGTTTACGGGGAGAAATGCCAGGCAGGGCAATGAGGGGCAGCGCAAACGATACACAAGGGATGCACGCCCGTACTACCAGCGGCGTGAGGCATTAATCCGTGTCCGCGCCCGAACCCCGCAAGCCCGCCCGCGGCCTCGCAGCCATCCTGCTCATCGCGCTGCCCGTCCTCCTCTTTCTCCTCTCCTTCCTACTCGGCCGCTACCCCGTCGAACCCGTCACCGTCATCAAGGTCATATTAGCGCAATTCCTGCCGATCGCGCAGGACTGGCCGCCGGTGGTCGGTTCCGTGGTGCTCGATGTCCGGCTGCCGCGCGTGCTGGCCGCCATGGTCGTCGGCGGCGGGCTGGCGATTGCCGGCGCCTGTTATCAGGGCGTGTTCCGCAACCCGCTGGTGTCGCCTTTCACGCTTGGCGTTTCGGCCGGCGCCGGCTTTGGCGCGGCGGTGGCGATCCTGCTTTTCGGCGAGCGCTATGCGACGCAGGCCTGCGCCTTCGCCTTCGGTCTGCTGGCGGTGGCGATGTGCTTTGCCATGAACCGCTTCTTCCGGCTGAACTCGACCATCGCGCTGGTGCTGGGCGGCGTCATTGTCGGCTCGCTGTTCACGGCACTTCTGTCGCTGCTCAAATATGTCGCCGACCCCAACTCCAAACTGCCGGTCATCGAATTCTGGCTGCTCGGCTCGCTATCTTCCGTGTCGACATCAGATCTCGTGCCGGTGCTGGTCGTGACCATTCCCTGCGTGCTCGGCCTGCTCGCCTTGCGCTGGCGGCTGAACCTGCTGGCAATGGGCGACGAACAGGCCCGCATCATGGGCGTCGAGGTCAACAGGCTGCGGCTGGCGATGATTCTGCTGTCGACGCTGATCGCGGCGTCCGCCGTGTCGATCAGCGGCATCATCGGCTGGGTCGGGCTGGTCATTCCGCATTTCGCCCGCATCCTGGTCGGGCCGGATTTCCGCCGCCTGCTGCCGGCGACCCTGTCGCTCGGCGCCTGCTATCTGCTCATCATCGATGATGTCGCCCGCACGGTGACGGCGGCCGAGGTGCCGCTCGGCATCCTCACCGCGCTGATCGGCGCGCCGGTGTTCATGCTGCTGCTCGGGCGCGGCAGGCTGGGTTGGGCATGATGGGCCAGTCATGATGGATTTGCCATGATCCTGGCCGCCGACGCTCTTGGCTTCTCCTATCCCGGCCGCGTCAGTCCGGTATTTTCCGGCATCGGCCTCGATATCGCGGCGGGCGAGGTGGTCTGCGTGCTCGGCCCCAACGGCGTCGGCAAGTCGACGCTGCTGCGCTGCCTGGCTGGGTTGTCCGCCCCGAGCACCGGCTCGGTGCTACTCGAAGGCCAGCCAATCGCATCGCTGTCGCGCGCGGCCATTGCGCGGCTGTTGGCGCTGGTGCCGCAAAGCTATGAGACGGTGTTCGCCTTCTCTGTGCGCACCGTGGTCGAGATGGGACGGGCGCCGCATCTTAGCCTGTTTGACGCGCCGGGCGACGAGGCTGCCCGGATGACACGCGAGGCGCTGACGACGCTTGGCATTGCCCATCTCATCGACGCCGCCTACAGCGAGATCAGCGGCGGCGAGCGCCAGCTGGTGCAGATCGCCCGCGTGCTGGTGCAGGCACCGAAGCTGATGATCCTCGACGAGCCGACCGCGCATCTCGACTTCGCCAACCAGGCGCGCTTCCTGGCGTTGATACGCCGGCTGGCGGCCAATGGCCTTGCCGTGATCTTCACCTCTCACGCGCCCGACCACGCCTATGCGCTGGCCGATCGCACGCTGGTGATGTCGCCCAGGCATCCGCCGGTGCTCGGCCCGACAGGGGAGATCCTCACCGAGTCGGTTTTGTCAGGCGCGTATGGCGTGCCGATCCGGCTGATCCGCGCGGGCGGCCACGTCGCCTGCGTGGCCGAGGTGGAGCCGGGTTGAGCGGATTTCTTTAGGCGGTGACTTGCGGCGATCAAGAATTTGCCTGATCAAGTCGGCATCGTGCCCTGTCGCATTTGGCCAAGGAAGCGCGGTTGACCCTTGTGACGAGGAAGGGAGCAATGGCGGACAACCTCGTTGGCGACTGGAAAGTCCGCCGCACCATGATCGATTTCCTGGCCGGCGCGGCCTACCGCTTCGCCGGCGACGCCGTGGTCACGGCCGATGCCTTCACCGAGCATGGAACCATGCGGATCGGATCCCAAGAAATGCCGGCAAGCCGGCGTTACCGGCTCGAGCCGGGCGAGCGCTCGGTGCGCATCCTTCATGCCGATGGCCGCGACTTCATCGAGCTTGGGCCGGAGGCGGCGCAGACCGTCCGCCATCTCTGCGGCGCCGATCTCTATGTCGGGCGATTCTTCTTTCGCGGGCGGGACGAATGGGTAGAGGTCTGGCGGGTCAAAGGACCGCGCAAGAATTATGCGAGCCTCGGGCGGTTCTTTCGCATCGACAACACCGGTCCATAGTCCTCAGGCCAGCGCCGCCGCCAGCAGTTTCGCCTGCGGCGTCAGCTCGTCGAAGCCGCGGGCGCAGAGATTGAGCTGGCGCGTCGCCCAGTCGTCGGTCAGCCGCAGGCTGCGTAGCCGGCGGGCCGAACGGCGCGCGGCACTTTCGGGCACGATGGCGATGCCGGCGCCTTGCGCGACGAGCCGGCAGACATTGTCGAGGCCGGGCACGCGGATGCGGATGTGCAGGTGGCCGCCAAGACGGGCGGCCTGGCGGGTGATGTGCTCCTGCAGGGCGTGGCCGAGGCCGAGGCCGACAAAGGATTCGCCCAGGATGTCGGCGAGGTTGACGGCATGCAAGCCGGAGAGCCCCGGCCAGTCGCGCGCGACGATCACCACCAGCCGGTCGATGAAGAATGGTTTCTGCTCGAGATGCGAAAGCCCGGCCCATGTCGCGGCGATGCCGAGATCGGCCGCACCGCTGGCCACCGCCTCGACGATCTCATGGCTGGAGCGTTCATCGAGATCGACGTCGATGCCGGGATGCGCCACCAGGAAGGCCGGCAGGATATCGCGCAGCAGCTCGGCCGTGGCGGCGGTGTTGGCCATCAGCCGCACGCGTGCGCGCAGGCCGCCGGCATAGGCGCCGAGGTCGCCGGCCATCGCCTCGATCTGGTTCTGCACGGCGCGCGCATGATGCAGCAGCACGTGGCCGGCGGCGGTCGGCACCACGCCGCGGCGGCGGCGCTCCAGCAGCGGCGCGCCGAGCCGCTCCTCCATGCCCTTGATGCGGGCACTGGCCGAGGCAAGCGCCAGCCCGGCGAGTTCGGCACCATGGGTGATGCTGCCGCGCTCGGCAACCAGCAGGAACAGCCGGAGATCAGTGAGGTCGAAGCGCATCTTTTTGTTCCCTGCAAAACAGTCTGGCGGTTCGGAAAGTCGGTTGACCCCGATGATCAGCCTTCGCCGTAGCCGAAGGCTGGCAGCGCAACTTCCACATTGTGCGCGGTCCATGTGTCAGTCAAATCGTTCGCCATGGAGATGTGCGATGAGTGACAAGACCTCAGGCCGGCAAGGCATCCTTGAAAGCGCGGCGATCGTGCTGGCGGTCGCGGTTGCCTCGCTTGCCGTGGCGCAGGCGCAGTCTGGTTCGCGGGGATGCACGGCATCAGCCGCCAGCCGCGATGCCGCGCCAAGACCCGGTCCTGATGCCGACGCGACGGACATGCTGCTGCATGACTGATCCCGTGGAGAAGGTGCGGTCGTGCTGAGCGCCGGCGTCATCGCGTGGATCGGCGCCGTCTTTCTCGCCGCCGGCTTCGTCAAGGGCGTCGTCGGCATGGGGCTGCCGACCGTGGCTATGGGGCTGCTGGCGGTGACGATGCCGCCGGCCGAGGCCGCCGCCCTGCTGTTGATCCCGTCGCTGGTCACCAATCTCTGGCAGTTGTTCACCGGCCCTTCCTTCGGCGGGCTCATCAGGCGGCTGTGGACGATGATGGCTGGCATCGTGCTTGGCACCGTCGCCGGCGCAGGGGTGCTCACCGGCGCGCATTCAGGCGCGGCCTCGGCAGGGCTTGGCGCGGCCTTGGTGCTCTATGCCCTGCTCGGCCTGTTCAAGTCTGGCGTCACCATGCCGGCGCGCCACGAGGCCTTGATGTCGCCGCTGGTCGGCTTGGCGACAGGGCTGGTCACCGGCGCCACCGGCGTCTTCGTCATTCCGGCGGTGCCCTATCTGCAATCGCTGCGGCTGGAGAAGGAAGACCTGATCCAGGCGCTCGGCCTGTCCTTCACCATATCGACGGTTGCTCTCGCCATGGGCCTGCTCCGGACAGGCGCCCTGGCGTCGCCGGCGACGCAACTGATGGGGTCGGTCCTGACGCTGGCGCCGGCGCTGGCCGGCATGTTCATCGGCCAGGCACTGCGCCGGACAATGAGCGTCGAGACGTTTCGCACGGTGTTCCTGATCGGCCTGCTGGTGCTGGGCGCGTATCTTGCGGGGGAGGCGCTGTGGTGAGGCTGATCAGCGTTGACTTGTCTTCAGAGTGAGGTCTGGAAAGTATAGCCTGTGCTATGCCATTGAATTCAATAAGATTTCTATCGTTCTTTCTTGACTCTGGTTTAGGCGGATTCTAGGTAGCGGGTATCGGGGAGTAGCCACCGTCCACCCGACGGGAACGCATCAACACACTCGCGAATGCCGCGTGGTGCGTTCAGCCGGAACAGTCCGGCTCGGCAAGACCGTGGTGGAATTCGGCCGTTGGACAGGCCGAACGTCTCCGCCCGGATCACGTCCTCCTGGACACAGAATCATGTCACCATTCGCGATCGCCATCCTGGCTGTCGGCATGTCCGTCGATGCATTGATTGCATCGATCGGGCGGGGCGCGGGAGCGGTTCGTCCGTCCTGGGGCGAGGCCTTGAAGACCGGCGCCGTATTCGGCTTCATCGAGACACTGACGCCGCTGTGTGGCTGGCTGATGGGTATTGCCGCCAGCCAGTATGTCCAGCACATCGACCACTGGATCGCTTTCGTGCTGCTAGGCGGTGTCGGCGGACGAATGGCCCTGCATGCGTTTCAGCGCGATGCGGCCGCGCCGGCCGAGCAAAACAACCGCTCGTTGGCGATACTGATAGCAACCGCCGTCGGTACCAGCATCGATGCCATGGCGGTCGGCGTGTCGCTGGCCTTCCTCGATGTCAACATCGTGGCGATCGCGCTTGCCATCGGCGCGGCGACCACGCTGATGTCGACTGGCGGCGTCCTTGCCGGGCGATTCCTCGGCGCCCGCTTCGGCCGCTACGCGGAAATCCTTGGCGGCTTGGCTCTGATCGGCCTTGGCGGCTCCATACTCTACGAGCACCTCACGGCTTGACAGGAGCCGGCGCGTCGAGACGTGCCAGAAAGGCGACGTTGACATCCGGCCTGGGAAGAGCACTGAGCTGGGTCAACAACGCTCCGACCAGAGAGACCGTGTAGGCTGAAATGGGTGGCTGCATGCTGATGGTCCGCGAAGACGATCTATCCGACCACCAGTCGCGCGATCTGATTGCCCTGCATCTGGTTGGAATGGGCGCGACCGTTCCGCCAGGCGCGCTCTTTCTCGACCTTTCGGAGTTGCAACAGCCTGGCGTCACGGTCTGGAGTGCGTGGGATGGAACGAGGATCGCCAGCATTGGAGCCTTGAAGATGCTGAGGGACGGAACAGGCGAAATCAAATCGATGCGAACGCATCCGGATTTCATGGGCCGCGGTGCGGGCACTCGCATTCTTGCGACCATCATAGATGCAGCAAAGGCGCGCGGAATCCGTCGTCTTTCCCTTGAAACCGGAAGCGGACCTTCATTCGAGGCCGCGCGCTCGTTGTATGAGAAGTTTGGGTTCCGCAAAGGCGAAGCCTATTCGAATTACACGCAGACCGATTTCAACCACTTCCTGCATCTCGACCTGGATGAAGTGTGACGGCCAAGATGTCGTCAGGGAGACGCTTGGCCTGCCCGTGCCTTCACTCTGCAATCGACCTGATGACCCTCGCCGGGTTCCCGCCGACAAGCGTGTTTGGGGGAACATCCCTGGTCACGACCGAGCCCGCCGCGACGACCGAATTTTCGCCCACTGTCACGCCGCCGGTGACTGTCGCGCCGGCGGCAATCCAGACGTTGCGTCCGATCGCGATCGGCTTTGCGGTGGTGAAGGCGCGCCGCCGAGAGGGTTCGAGGGGATGGCCTGATGTGATGAGGCTGACATTCGGCCCGATCAGCACATCGTCGGCGATGTCGAGCCCGCCAAGATCGTAAAAAGTGCAGTTCTGGTTGATGAAGACATTGCGCCCGACGCGGATGTCGGGGCCGCCGGTCGTGTAGAAGGGCGGGATCAGCAAAAAGCTGTCGTCCACCTTCCTGCCTATGAGTTCGCTGAACAAGGCCCGAACCTCATCCGCGTCGTTGAACTTCAAACGGTTGAGACGGGCGGTGATCGACATCGCCCGTTTGACGTCCGCCAACATTGCCGCCGATTCCGGCGTTCTTCCGGCGATTATCCTGGTGCAACCGTCATCGGCCATTCGTCGCTTTCCTGAAGGGCGCGTTCGAATGAATGCCGGCGCCTGAAGGCCGTGCCGCCCCTGTCTGTTGTTTGAGCATGATTCCGAAAGCCGGCTCCAGCTCTCGGGGGGCACTGCTCAGCGAACGACCAGCACCGGGATTGCGGTGTAGGACAGCACTTCCGCCGTCTGGCTGCCCAGAAGCAGCTTGCCCAGTCCGCGGCGGCCATGCGAGGCCATCACGATCAGGTCGCAGCCCAGCGCCTGCGACAGTTCCAGGATCGCCTCGGCGGGCCTTTTGTCCTCGACATGGACCACCTCGGCGGAGACGCCGGCCGCATCGGCCGAAGCCTTGCACTTGGCCAGAACCTCCTTGCCGTATTTGCGCGATTCTTCCTGGTAGACGGCCAGTTCGTCGCCGGCGGCATAGCCGGCCATGGCACCGCCCCAGGCGAAGATCGGGAATTGTTCCGAGACGGTGACGAAGGTGACGGCGGCGCCGATGCCCTTGGCCAATGTGAGGCCATGGGCGACGCCCTTGTCCGCCAGTTCCGATCCGTCGGTGGCGATGAGCAGATGTTTGTACATGGTGATCTGACCTGTTGTGCAAGGGCCGATGCCCTTGGGGTGGCGGGAGCCTTGGAGCGGCTTACCCTGATATAGTTGCGCGGCGGGCCTCCTCACAGGGCCAGCTTTATGTGGATCAGGGCCAGGCGAGGAGGGTGGGACCTGAAACCAGCGTCAGGCCGGTCCGATGCAGCCTGCCATTGGCGATGCGGTCGCCTTTTCGCAAACAATGCCGGTCGCAAGCAATTGGCCGCCGGGCATGCCCGGCGGCCAATTGTGAAACCGTATGATCCCGTTCCAGGCTTAGAACGGCGTCGCCGGCAGCTCCTGGGTGCCTTCGAGCTTCACGGCCTGGAGTTCGTTCGCGTCATAGCCAAGGGCCCGCAGGATGGTGGGCGCCACCTGTGTCGTCTGCACCAGGGCTGGCACCGACCTCGGCTTGAGCGAAGGACCGCTGATGAGGAGCGCCACGTTGCGATCGTTCGCATTGGCGCCACCATGCTCGGCAATCTTCGAACCGGATGTGTAGACCACACCCGGATTGACCGTGGCTATGAAGTCCGGCGTACGGCTGTCGGTGGCCGGATCCTGATAGGCGAGAGCCAGCGCATTCGGCGGTTGGATCTGGGCGATGCCTTCAGCCTTGCCCGATTTCTCGAGATAATCCTGCGCCGCCGCGAGGTTCTTCACCCTGTCTTGCGGCTTGAGCCAGATCAGCGCGGCGTCGTCGGCGATGTGGAAGGCGTAGCCCGGTGTCTTCGTGTACGGATCATCGTCCAGTGGCTGGAACGTCGCCGGGTCGATAGGCGACTGGCCATGCTTCGAGGCCAGTATGATCAGGGTCGAGTCGGCGAGATGATTGCCCTTGAGTGCGGCCATCAGTTCGCCGAGGGCGCCGTCGACATAGGCGAGTTGCCCCGCAAGACCATTGCCCGGCGCGCCGCTGGCATCCACATAGCCGCCGACCAGACCGGCCTCGTCGCCGGGACCGGCCTTGGGAAGCTTCTGCCCCACGCTCACCGCCTGGAAATTCATGCCGAAAAGCGCGGGAACCGCAACATGATGCGCGCCGGTGCTGTCGAGGCCCTTGATTTCGTTGATCACCGCCTGGACCCGCGCTTCGTCAAAGTCACGTTCGGCCTTGAAGCTGCCGGTCGTCTTGACCTTCGTGCCGGGGATCAGGCTGTCCTGTTCCAACGCATAGAGGTCGTCGACGCCTTTTCCCGAAGGTCCGTTCAGCCATTCGTAGGCCGGGTGCTTGTCGGACCAGGCCGTGCGGCCACCATGCGCTTTCACGATCTCGAAGACGTTGTTGACCCGCACGAAATCATGCGGATAGACCACCGAGCACTTGCCTTTGATCAGCGTCATCGGCAACTTTGCCGGGTCGATCTGGCTGCGGAAATCGCCCGGCTTGCCGCCACCATCAAGGCGCGTCGAATCGACGTCGATGTTCTCGGCGAAGGCCACCTCGGCGCCCGGCTCGCCCTTGCAATCCGAGGCCGGCGCGAAATAGGTGCGGTCGTAGCTGTCGTCGTAGAACACGCCCGTCGATTTGGGCGTGCCGCCGGTCACCTGTGCGACAAAGCCAGGGAACGAGTCGGACGGGGCGCTGGTCAGCGCGTTGGGATAGAAAATCCCCGTATGGGCGAGCGCGGCGAACGAGCTTGCCGGATTTGCCGCGACATAGTTTGCCAGATCGAGCGCATGAAGCCCGTCGACGCTGATAAGCAACACGTGCTTGTAGGGTGCGGCGACGGCGCTGGAAGCAGACAGCGTGCCAGCGAACGCCGCCGTCAGCGTGCCCGCCGCCAGCGCCAGAGATAGCGTTTTCATTGAAGTGTCCCTCGTCTCGCAGCCCCGCGATGGATCAAGGATAGGCGAGTGGATATGACAGGTTCATGAAAACGCGTTGGCAAGGACCTTACGGATTCGTAAGCCAGCGGTGATGGCGCTGAAGGTGCTGCGTCGCCGCCGGGTCTTTCGCTGTGTTGCGCCGACCGCTACAGCTTGGCCGACACCAACGAAAGGCCGAGCGTATGAGCAACGCATATCCGCAGATCCATCTGGTCCGGCATGGCGAGACGGCGTGGAGCCTTTCGGGGCAGCATACCGGGCGCACCGACATGCCGTTGACGCCGGCGGGTGAAGCCGCCGCGCGGGGGGTGGCGGAGCGGCTCAAGGGCCTTTCGTTCTCGGCGGTGTGGTCGAGTCCCTCGCAGCGCGCCTACAACACCAGCGTGCTTGCCGGCTTTGGCGCGACAAGCGTCAGAAACGACGATCTGCAGGAGTGGGACTACGGGGCCTATGAGGGGCGCACCACCAAGGAGATCCTGGCCGAGCGGCCGGGCTGGACCGTCTTTCGCGACGGCTGCCCGCAAGGCGAGACGGCGGCCGATGTCGGCGCCCGCGCCGACAGGATCATCAGACAGATTCGTGAAGCCGGCGGCTCGATCCTGATATTTTCCAGCGCGCATTTCCTGCGCGTGCTTGCCGCCCGATGGCTCGGCCTGCCGCCGGAAGGCGGGGCGCTGTTCGTGCTCGATACGGCCAGCATCAGCGTGCTCGGCTACGAGCACGATCTCAGCGAGCCGGTCGTGCGCAGGTGGAACCTGAAGTAGCCGGAAAGCAACGCTGGCTCGGCGGGAAACGCCGTGGCTTCGTCATCCACGGGCGGAGCAAGGAGCGCAGCGACGCGGCGCAGACCCGAGGATCCATGCCGCGACCTCCGAGCACTGCCGCGGTGCAGAATATTGCTCCGCTGCGTTCTCCGACAAATGTCGCGGCATGGATCCCAGGGTCTCCGCGACGGAGCTTCGCTCCTACTTCGCCCTAGGATGACGAACGCGGGGAGGCTCCGGCTATTCCGAATGTTTGGGGAACGGCGAAACCTGCGCAACCCGCCCCCTATTTATCGAACTTCCGGATCGCTTCCGCCGTCACGGGCGTGAAGAAGTTCACCAGATTGCCGTCGGGGTCGCGGAACAGCAGCGAGCGGTTGCCCCAGGGCATGGTGGTCGGCTGCTGCACAGTCACGTTCCTGATCAAATCGGACAGCCTGGCGAATTCGGCATCGACGTCGCCGACGCGGAATTCGAGGATGGCTGTGTGGTTGTCGGCGGGGCGGGCGATGTCGCCGCCGAACAGCATCAGGGTGCGCGTGCTGCCGATCGCCAGCGTGCAGGAAGGCGTCGCCAGTTCGGCGAAATCCTCGGTGTAGACCGTCACCGGCATGCCGGTGATCTCGCCGTAGAAGCGCACGAGGCGCTGGACATCAGATGTGATGATGCGGACAGAAACGAAATTCATCGCAGGGCTCCTTGATCGTCGAAGCCGCGGCCGGGCTCCCAACCGATCTATAGGCCAGGCCTCCTGCCAGCTTTCTGTCAGGAGAGAGATGCGGGCTTCACGCTTCCGATTCGGACCAGCTCTCCTGCACCATTGGTGGCAGGCCGAAGGCGGCGAATAGGCCGGCGCCGAGCGGGCCGACATAGACCGTCAGCGAGGCGATGGCGCCATCGGCCGGCTCGATGACGTGCAGCGATTGCGCGCGCCATTCGGGGTCCTGGTGGCGCCGCGCGTAGATCGCCACGGCGGGCTGGCCGTTGGCCCGCGTGGCCACGGCGCGGTAGCCGGCGAAATTGCCCCATACGCTCTTGAAGAAATCGTGGATCGCGGGGCGGCCCTGGTACCAGTCGTGCCATGGCGGCATGTGGTAGGTGGCGTCTTCGCGCAGCAGTTCGATGAAGCTGTCGAGATTGGCGGCCTGCCAAGCCCTGACATAGCGTTCGAGCAGCAGGCCCTCTTCGGGGTTGGGCTGCGATCGCTGCAAGGGGCGACCCTGGGGGTAACACTGGCCAAGCGTAGCCCGCGCCCGCTGCAGGGCGCTGTTAACCGAGGCGGTCGTGCCGCCCAGCAACTGCGCGGTCTCCAGCGCCGACCAGCCCAATACATCGCACAGCAAAAGGGCCGCGCGTTGCCGGGGCGGCAGCAGCTGGATGGCGGCGACGAAGGCCAGCCGCACCGCTTCGCCGGTCTCGTAGCGCGCGTCCGGGCCGGGCTCGCCATCGACAAGGTCCGGCAGCTCGGCGTCGGGGTAGGGCTCCAGCCAGGAAAGCCCGGCTGCCGGCCCGGCGACGGCAGGTCCTTCGGTCGGCGGCCGTGCGGGCTCTTCGAGAATGCGGTGCGCCGACGATCGTGCCTTGATGGCGTTGAGGCAGGCATTGGTGGCGATCGTGTAGAGCCAGCCGCGCGGCGAGCCGCGCCCGTCGAATTGCATGCGGCCGCGCCAGGCCTTGAGGAACGTTTCCTGGACGAGATCGTCGGCCTCGTGCAGCGAGCCCATCATCCGGTAGCAGTGGAGCTTGAGTTCGCGTCGGTGGGTCGCGGCCAGGCGCTCGAAGGCCGGCCGGTCGAGAACCGGCCGGTCTGTTCGATCCTGGGGCTCGGAAGCACCGGGAGCGTCTGTCATGTCGAGCCCGCCATGCTGGTTGCGGCCGTCATCCTGCGCGCCTCACGCGGCCGCGGCAAGGCCGCTGCCACTCACGGTGAAGGCGGTGCCCGGCATCTTGCCGCCAGCCATCACGACCACCGCGCGTCCGACATCGGCGGGTGTCTGCACGTCGCTCATGCTGGCCATGAAATCCGCCGGGCTGATGCCGAGATAGGCGGAGACGCCCGCTATGCCGCGCTCGCCGACGCCGGTGCCGGCCATGATGCGCATCGGCGCCAGAGCCATGAAGCGCAGGCCAAGGCCAAGCCGGTCGGTTTCCTTCTGGCTGTGGGCGGCAAGGATCATCTGCATGCGCTTGGCGCCGGAATAGCCTCCGGAGTTCGGCGGTCCGCCGCTCAGCGCCGCGCCGCTGGAAATCAGCACCACGCGGCTGCCGGGCTTCAGCCGGCCCTGAAGGGCGGCCCTGCAGAACAGGAACGAGGCCCTGACGTCGGTCTCCCAATTCGCCGAGAAGTCTTCCCAGCTCTGGTCCTGGATGGGGGCCGACGGAGCGAAGGCGCCGGCCGAGATCACCAGCACGTCCGGCTCCAGCGCGGCGAACACCCTATCGGGGGCGGTGTCCTGCGTGGCGTCGGCGGCCAGCGTCCTGACCCCGGACGCTTCCCAGGAAAGCTCCTTCAAGGCTTCCGCGCCGCGGGCGACGGCAAGCACGGTTGCGCCTTCGCCGAGTGCAGCTTCCACGATCGAACGGCCGACACCCCGGCTGCCTCCGACCACGACGACATTTTGACCTTGCAACGATCCCATGGATCACCTCGCATTTCCGGTCCGGACAATTCCGGCGCCTGTAGGTGAAGACAGCGCGGGCGGGCGGAAATCATCGGTGGGACGAGAATTTTTTCCAAGGCGATGCCAAGGTGGGGCTCCGGCCAATCTCTTGCGGTCAGCGGCAGGCCAGTCAAATGCGGTTCGCCGCTCAGCTGGCCAGTCTTTGGCGGCAGGCGGTGTCCGATCGCGTGTTATTCGCAGATCTCTGGCGAATACCCGGCACGCAAGTGGCCTCTCCATTGTTTCGCAAGGCGCCCTGTTCTTGGCTCGGATGACCTTTTACGACTCTTTTCAAGCGATCTTGCGACTGTATCTTCCTGTCCCGTGCAGGCTGAATATTGAAAGTCGAGGCCACGGGAGCTTGTCTCGATTCTGTGCTGATAACCATGAATTGATGGATGCGACTGCTTCCGTGATTGGCCGCTTTCCTGCGGCTGTCATAAAACCGTCGGTGGGAGAATTCACAGGTTGGGGGAGCTGGCATGAATTGCCGCGCGACAAGTGTCATTACGGGGCTTGCGCTTCTGGGATTTACGGCCTTTCCGGCCGCTGCCTACACCCGCTCATCCACCTACCAGAAGACTGCGCTTTCGGGCCAGGAGATCTATGTCTTCGGTGGTACGACCCTGAACCCGGACTGTTCCAGCGCCGGCAAGGATGACGTGCGAGTGGTCTCCGGCCCGAGCCATGGAAATGTGAAACTCGTTCACGGCAAGGTTCATCCGACTTATTCCAAATCCAACGAGCGTTCAAAATGCAATGCCCGCATGGTGGATGGCGTCAAGGCGCTTTACCGGTCGAAATCCGGGTTCACGGGTTGGGACCAGGTCACGTTCTCGGTCCACACCTATGAGGGCAATGCCTTCAGATTTGTCGCCAACATCAAGGTCGAGTAGCGGGAAAGCGATGCCGCAATCGCCCGCCTCTCGGCCGGAGGAGACTTCATGCAGCCAGGAGATCGCTGAAAAATGGTGCATAAAACCGCAGGTTTCGTCGCGGCATTGACGGTTCTGGGATTGGCGGCCTGGCCGGCGGCCGCGGGGACGGAGAGCTATCGAAAGACGGCGCTGTCCGGACAGGAAATCTATATCCTCAGGGATGTGAGTCTCAATGAGGACTGTTCGAGCGCGGGCGCCAACGATGTCAGGGTCATCGCCGGCCCAAGCCACGGCAAGGTCAGGCTTGTGCACGCAAAGCTCTATTCCGGTTTCCCCAAATCGAATGAGCGCTGGAAATGCAACTCGCACAAGGTCAACGGCATCAAGGGGCTCTACCGCTCGAATCCCGGGTTCAAGGGACATGACGAGGTCACGTTTTCGACCCATACCTATATGGGAAATGCCCACAAGACGGTCGTGAGCATCGACGTCGACTAACGCTGCACGCGCAAACATCGCTGCTCACTCCCCCACCAGCGCCAACTCCTCCGGCGTCAGATGACGCGCCGTGCCCTTGGCGAGGTCGCCGAGCGGCAGCCGGCCGATGGCGATGCGGATGAGGCGCTTGACCTCGATGCCGTGGGCGGCGAGCAGGCGGCGTATGTGGCGGTTGCGGCCCTCGTCGAGGACGATCTCCAGCCAGGCGGTGCGGCCGCCGCTGCGCAAAAGCGCGATCGAATTGGCGGTCAGGGTCTCGCCGTCGACGGTGACGCCCGCGCGCAACGTCTCGAGCATCGTTTCGTCGGGCACCGTGCCTACCTGCACATGATAGGTCTTGGGCAAATGCGAGGCCGGGTCCATCAGCCGGTTGGCGAAGTGCGTGTCGTTGGTCATCAAGAGCAGGCCTTCGCTAGCCTTGTCGAGGCGGCCGACCGGCGAGACGAAGGGCAGGTCGAGCCCTTCCAGGCAGGCATAGACGGTGTCGCGCTGCTGCGGGTCGTCGCGGGTGGTGACCAGCCCGCGCGGCTTGTTGAGCATGACATAGACCTTGCGCTCGGCGACCAGCTTTTCGCCATCGACGACGATGCGGTCGCGGTTGAGGTCGACGCGCAGTGCGGCATCGCGCACCACCTTGCCGCCGACGCGCACGCGGCCCGCGGTAATCAGCACCTCGGCCTGCGTGCGCGAGCACAGGCCGAGCTTGGAGAGCGCGCGGTTCAGGCTGACGCCGGCTTTGGCCGGCCTGCCGGTGGGTGGTGGTCTTGATGCCATGCTGATCCGGATATGTCGGTTGCATCAGACAGATGGCACGGGCCGCGATGGCTCCGCAAGCCGCACACCGGCCGCGCCGAAGGGGCCGGTCGCTCAATCGCGCCCGTTGAAAAATGCGGTCAGCACCGGCGCGTGCGCGGCTGACTTCAGCATATGGTTCTGGCCTGCCAGCGTCTGGTAACGGGCATTTGGCAGGGCCTGCGCCAACGCCTTGTTACCATGGCGCATCCAAAGCGGGCTTTTTCCGCCATCGGTCACCAGTGTCGGCACGCCGAGCGAAGCCCAGCGGGCGGGGTCCAGCGGCTTGCCGAGCTGGTCGCCGGCGACGATGGCGCCGTCATAGGGCAAGGTATGCGCCACCGCCTTGAGCTTGCGCCAGATCGGCGTCAGCTTCATGACCGCGATCAGCAGGCCGGGCATGCCGACCGATTTGAGAAAGGCGCCCACAGCGTCGCCACGCCTGTCATCCGCGATGGCTTGCCTGATCGTTGTCCAGTCGCCTTGCGTGGCGGCGCGGCTGTCGTCGACGATCAGCGGCGCTTCGTAGAGCGCCAGCTTCCTGATGCCGGGCAAGCGGGTCGCCGCCATCAGGGCCAGCATGGCGCCTGAGGACATGCCCCAAACATAGGCTTCACCACCGGCCGCCCGCAGCACGGCCTCGATGTCGTCGACCTCACGCTCGACCGCGTAGGGCAAGGTGTCGCCGCTGTCGCCGCGACCACGGCGGTCGTAGCGGAAAACGGTGAAATCGCCTTCCAGCGCCTTGGCCAGAGGGCCGCTCGGGCCCATGGCGCGGGAGCAGAGCGCGCCATCGACGAGGATGAGCGGATAACCCTGGCCCCGGCGCTCGCAGGCGATCGGCGTTCCATCCCGCGACGAGGCGGCTTGCGTGGTCGGTTTCGCGTTCTCAGCCAGCATGGTTGGTTCCCTTGCCTATCAGCTGTTCCAGCCGGTCGAAGCTCTGCGTCCAGCCGCCGCGCATGCCGAGCGCCAGCAGGCGTTCGCGGTCGGCGACGCTGGCCAAGGTGACTTCGAAATGGACATGGGTGCGCGCGCCGTCCGGTGTGAAGGTGACGGTGTGGCGGCTGTGGCCCGGCGGCTTGCCGGCCCATTCGCGGATTTCAGGATCCGGTTCGTCGCTGTAACTCAGCCTGACGTTCTCGACGACTTCGAGATAGCTGCCCCGGTTGCGGTAGAGCGCCCCGCCGGCGGTGAGCATGTCGATGCGCCAGCGGCCGCCGGCGCGCACGTCGAGCACGCAATGGGGGATGGTGCAATCCCTGATGCCCCACCATTGCGCCACCAGAAGCGGATCGGTCCATAGCCGGAAGACGCGCTCGACCGGAGCGCCGAAAATCCGCTCGATGGCAAAGCTGCGGTCGGCGGTAGCGGGCGCGCTCATTCCGGCCTGTCCGCGCCGCGCCGCAACAGGTCCTCCATGCGATCGAAACGGTCTTCCCACAGCTTGCGATAGTCGTCGAGCCAGCGGTCGATGTCGCGCAGCGGCTTGAGTTCGATGCGGCTGAGATGTTTTTGAGCCGCCCGGCTGCGGGTAACGAGGCCGGCCTGTTCCAGCACGCCGACATGCTTGGAGACGGCGCGCACGGTAAGCGCGAAGGGTTGCGCCAGTTCGGCGACCGAGGCCTCGCCATCGAGCAGCCGGGCCAGGATCGCCCGGCGCGTCGGATCGGCCAGCGCCGCGAATGTGTCGTCGAGGGAGGGTTCAACAGCCATTACGGAACCAATCAGTTCTGGAACTAATTGGTTCTATAAACGGTTCCAGCCGCGCCGTCAACGCGCTTACGGAGTGGTGTGGGCGCTTGTGGAAGCATCCGCCGGGGAGGGCGTTTCCGCCCCGGCTGGACGTTTCAGGCCGCTTGCCCGACCTCGTTCGCGATGCCGTTCAGCACCTCGACCGCGTCGGCTGGCAGCTTCAGTTCCGCCGCCGCCAGGTTTTCCCTGAGATGGCCGACCGACGACGTGCCGGGGATGAGCAGGATGTTGGGCGAGCGCTGCAGCAGCCAGGCGAGCGCCACCTGCATGGGGGTCGCGCCAAGTTTGCGGGCGACATTGGCCAGCGTGTCCGACTGCAGCGGCGTGAAGCCGCCGAGTGGGAAGAAGGGCACATAGGCGATGCCGTCGGCGGCCAGCTCGTCGATCAGCGCGTCATCCTCGCGATGCGCGATGTTGTACTGGTTCTGGACGCAGACGATGTCGGCGATGCCGCGACCCTGAGCGATCTGGGCGCGGGTGACGTTGCTCATGCCGATATGGCGCACCAGGCCCTGGCGCTGCAATTCGGCGAGCGTGTTCAATTGCGGCTCGAGCGATCCTTCCGCGGGGCCGTGGATGCCATGCATGGAGCGCAGGTTCACGACCTCCATCACGTCCAGGCCAAGATTGCGCAGATTGTCATGCACGGCCTGCGTCAGTTCCGGCGGCGACATTGCGGGAAGCCACGATGCGTCGGCGCCGCGCCGGGCACTGATCTTGGTGACGATGGTGAGGCTGGCGGGGTAGGGGTGCAGCGCCTCGCGGATGATCTGGTTGGTGACGTGCGGGCCATAGAAATCCGACGTGTCGATGTGGTCGACGCCGCTGGCGATCGCCTCGCGCAGCACGGCGAGGGCGCCATCATGGTCTTTCGGCGGACCGAAGACGCCCGGCCCCGCCAGTTGCATGGCGCCGTAGCCGAGGCGCTTCACGGTGCGGTCGCCGAGTTTGAAGGTTCCGGCCTTGCTGATGTCGGTCATAGTCTCATCTCCTTTGGATCGGCCCAATGTAGACAAAGCGCGCTTGCACGATAATATGGTGCAATCGGCACACCCTGTGCGGAAAGGCGAACAATGGCGACGGATCTCGGAGACCTCCAGGCGTTCATGGCGGTGGCGCGCGCCGGCGGCTTTCGCGAAGCGGCACGGGTGGGCGGCGTCAGCGCCTCCAGCCTCAGCGAAACGGTGCGGCGGCTGGAGAACGGGCTCGGCGTGCGGCTGTTCAACCGCACCACGCGCAGCGTCGCCCCCACCGAGGCTGGGGCCCGGCTGCTCGAGCGGCTCGGCCCCGCGCTCGGCGAGGTCGAGGCGGCGCTCGACGTGGTCAACGGCTTTCGCGGCCGCCCGGCCGGCACGCTGCGGCTCAACGTGCCCGTCGTCGCGGCGAAACTGGTGCTGCCGCGCCTGTTGCCGCCGTTCCTCGCCGCCTATCCCGAGATCCGCATGGAAGTGACCGCCGAGGACAGTTTCGTCGACATACTGGCGAGCGGCTGCGATGCCGGCATCCGCTATGACGAGCGGCTGGAGCAGGACATGATCGCCGTGCCGATCGGTCCGCGCCGGCAGCGCTTTGCCACCGCCGCCGCTCCGGCCTATCTCGACCGGCACGGCAGGCCCGGGCACCCGCGCGACCTGCTCGACCATGCCTGCCTGCGCGGCCGCTTCGCCAGCGGCCTGACGCCGGCCTGGGAATTCGAACGCGACGGCGAGGTGGTGAGCGTCGAACCGACCGGGCCGCTGCTGGTAAGCACCGGCACGGCAATGGCCCTTGCGCTCGAAGTGTCGGTTGCCGGCGGCGGCATCGTCTCGCTGTTCGAGGACTGGCTGCGACCCTATTTCGACGATGGCCGGCTGGAGCCGGTGCTGGAACCCTGGTGGCAGGAATTTTCCGGGCCGTTCCTCTACTATCCCGGCCGCCGCCTCACGCCGGCACCGCTGCGCGCCTTCATCGATTTTGTCGGCACGATGCGCTGGGGGTGAGCGTGCGCCTATGCAACTTGCTGGCACATCCGGACAATCCAAGCGCGATCCGTAACACTTTGTTTCCTCGCCCGCCTTATCCACGGGGGCAGCGTCGCCAATAGCCGACGCACCCTCGACGCATGGAAGAAGGGGGACGCGCAGGAAAATGGGTTCGCCCTGGTCCGAATTGCTGGCCAATCTCGCGGTCGTTGCGATGTTCGTTTCGGTCTGGATCCACACGCATGTGTGGCTGGACCGCAGGCCGGCCGCTGTAAAGGCTACGGCTTTCGGCCTGCTGATGGGCGCCGGCGCCATCATCCTGATGCTGACACCCATGCAGTTGCAGCCGGGCGTCCTGGTCGATCTCAGGGCGACGATGATTGCCGTTGCCGGCTTCTTCGGCGGTCCTGTCGCCGGTATCGTCGCGGGGGTCATGGCCGGCGCCTTCCGCTCTTTCGAGGGTGGTGTCGGCGCCTTCGCCGGCGCGGTCGGCATCGCGGCCACCATGCTGGTCGGTATTGCCGGCAATCTTGCGCTCAGGGGCCGGTCGCCCGGCATGGGCGATATCATGATCCTGGGTGCCGCCACCGCATGCGGATCGCTGCTTGGCCTCAGCGTCCTGCCGCAGCCTGTTATCGAGACGGTTTTGCCGAAAGTGGTGTTTCCCTCCACATTGCTCATCTTTGTCTCCGTGGCGATGTCCGGGCTGGCGATCTACCAGGAGCGGCGGCGCATCGAGGCGCTGCAGTCGAGGCGCATCTTCAAGGCGGTGGTCGAGACCTTGCCCGACTGCCTCAATGTCAAGGACCTCGATGGGCGGTTCATCGCCGCCAATCCCGCAACGGCCGAACTGATGCAGGCGGCTGATACCAAGGCACTCATCGGCAAGACGGATTTCGACTTCTATCCGCCTGAAACGGCGCAGGAATTCCGCGAGGACGAGCTTGCGGTGCTGGCGTCCGGCGTCGCCTCCACCATCGAACAGCACGTGCACCATGAGGACGGCACCGATGCCTGGCTGGCGACGCTGAAGGCGCCGTTCTGCGACAAGGCCGGCACGATCGTCGGCCTGATCACGCACAATCGCGACATCACCCAGCGCAAGCAGCTGGAGACCGAACTGGCGGAAAGCCAGGCCAGGCTCGGAGACGCACTGACGCATATGGCGGACGGCCTGGTGATGTTCGACCCGGACGGCAGGCTGGTGCTGTGCAACGCGCAGTACCGCGCCCTGTTTCCGAAAACGGCCGACATAAGGGTGCCGGGCGCCGACTACCGCGATATTCTGCGCGCCTCGGTGGCGCGCGGCGAAAGCGTTACTCCATCGGACGCGATCGAGGAGTGGATCGCCGACATCATGGCCATGCAGACGATTGCCAACCATCGCCAGGTCCGGTTCGCCGACGGCCGCTGGCTCGACGTGCGGACCCGGCCGACTGGCGATGGCGGCAGCCTGAGTGTGTTTTCCGACATCACCGAAGCCAAGCAGGTCGAGGCCGAGTTGCTGGCGGCCAACGAGAAGCTGAACCTCCTGGCGCACCGCGACGGGCTGACCGAACTGTTGACGCGGCGCGCCTTCGACGAGGCGCTGGCGCGCGAATTCGGTCGCGGCCGGCGCACCATGGCGCCGCTCAGCCTGCTCATCATCGATGTCGACCGGTTCAAGCGGTTCAACGACCACTATGGCCATCCGGCTGGCGATGAATGCCTGCGCGCCGTCAGCCGCTGCATCGACGCCACGGCCCGCCGGCCCGGCGACTCGGCGGCCCGCTATGGCGGCGAGGAGTTCGCGCTCGTCCTGCCGGAAACCGACGCAAGGGGCGCCTTCGTCATCGCCGAAACGCTGCGGGCCAAGGTGCGCGACCTCGGGCTCGCGCATGCCGGCAGCGAAAAGGGCATTGTCACCGTCAGCATCGGGGTCGGCACGTTCGACGGCAGCGCTGACATCGAGATCGCCGATCTCCTGCGGCGCGCCGACGAGGCGCTCTATGGCGCCAAGGCTGCCGGACGGGACCGCGTGCATGGCTGGCGCCCGCATCTCAGCGAACCACGCGCGACGAGTTCCCAGCGCAAGGCGTGAGCCTTTTGGCTGTCACGGCCCTGTCATGGTCCGCTGCCATTAATCCATAAATCTGGATGAATGGATTGATGGACAAGATTTCGGCATTGCTGGCGCTCGCCGCGCTCGGCCAGGAGACAAGGCTGGAAGTGTTCCGGCTGCTGGTCCGGGCCGGGGCCGAGGGTGTGCCGGCAGGCGAGATCGGCATACGGCTGGGCACGGTGCAGAACACCATGTCGGCGCATTTGAAGATCCTCGGCCGGGCCGGGCTGGTGCGTGCCGAGCGCGAAGGGCGCAGCATACGCTATACGGCCGACATGACCGGGTTTCGCGATCTGCTCGCCTATCTGATGGAGGATTGCTGCAACGGCGCGCCGGAGCTTTGCCAGCCGATCATCCAGGCCGTGACCTGCAAATGTTGAGGCGGGAGTCATGACCGACATTCGACGCCGTCTCGCGGCCGAAGCGCTGGGCACCGCCATGCTGGTTGCCACGGTGGTCGGCTCGGGCATCATGGCCAGCCGGCTGACCGGCGATGTCGCACTTTCGCTGCTCGGCAACACCATTCCGACCGGCGCCATGCTGGTGGTGCTGATCACCACGCTGGGGCCGGTTTCCGGTGCCCATTTCAACCCGGCCGTCACGCTGGTTTTCGGGCTGCGGCGCGAGATCGGCTGGCCGGCGGCGCTGGGCTACATCACTGTCCAGATTGTTGGCGGCCTCGCCGGCACGCTGGTCGCCCATGCCATGTTCGACCTGCCCTTGCTCGAGGTGTCGGCGACGGTACGCAGCGGGCAGGGGCAGTGGCTGGCCGAACTGGTCGCGAGTTTCGGCCTGGTCTTCACCATCCTTGCCGGCTTGCGCTTCCGGAGCGACGCTATTCCGTGGCTGGTCGGGCTCTACATCACATCGGCCTACTGGTTCACGGCCTCGACCTCGTTCGCCAATCCGGCGGTGGCCATTGCCCGCGCCTTCTCGAACACGTTTGCCGGGATCCGGCCCTCCGATGTGCCGGCCTTCATAGCCGCGGAACTGGCGGGCGCGCTGCTGGCGCTGGCGCTTGCCGGCTGGCTGCTGGCCGAACCCCAGACCCTTACCGACAAGACCCCAACCCAGATGAAAGCCGCGCAATGACCATCACCATCTATCACAACCCGGCCTGTGGCACGTCGCGCAACACGCTGGCGATCATCCGCCAGTCCGGCGAGGCGCCGGAGGTGATCGAATATCTGAAGAACCCGCCGTCGCGTGAAAAGCTTGTCGAGCTGATCGCGGCGATGGGAATGACGCCGCGCGCGCTGCTGCGCGAGAAGGGCACGCCCTATGCGGAACTCGGCCTTGGCGATCCCAAATGGAGCGACGACGAGATCCTCGATTTCATGCTGGCGCATCCGATCCTGATCAACCGGCCGATCGTGGTGAGCCCGCTCGGCGTCGTGCTGGCCCGGCCGTCAGAAGCGGTGCTCGATTTCCTGCCCAATCCCGACATCGGCCCGTTCACCAAGGAGGACGGCGAGGTCGTCGTCGATGCCGCCGGCAAGCGGGTCGCCTGACTGCTATTTCGATATTCTTCGAAATAACCCTTGACGAGTCCTGTCGCCGGCCGCATGCTATTTCCATGAAACTCGAACAAGCAGCGAAGCAGCTGGAAGCACTCGGCAATCCGACGCGGCTGAACCTCTATCGTATCCTGGTGAGGGCCGGCGAGGCGGGCCGGCCGGTCGGCGTCCTGCAAGAAAGCCTCGGCATCGCCGCCTCAACGTTGTCGCACCATCTGCATCGCCTGATCCTGACCGGGCTGGTCAGCCAGGAGCGGCAGGCGACGACGCTGATCTGCCGCGCCAATTACCCCATGATGAACGATCTCATCGGCTTCCTGGCCGATGAATGCTGCGCCGATGCGGCTTGCAATCCGGCGGCGGATGACGCGGCCGCCTGATTTTTTTGCCTTTTATTTCGATAATACCGGAAGGATGGAAACTATGGCCACACGAGAAGATCCGCCAATCGCCGTCATCGGCGCCGGTCCGGTTGGGCTGGCGGCCGCCGTTCATCTCATGGCCCGGGGCCTGCCGGTAAAACTCTACGAGGCCGGCGGCGGCGTCGCGGCCAGCCTGCGCGATTGGGGTCATGTCCGGGTGTTCACGCCGTGGCGCTATTGCGTCGATGAGGCGGCCGGCCGGCTGCTCGAAAGCCAGGGATGGCGGATGCCGGACCCGGAAGCTTTTCCCACCGCCGATGAACTCGTCGCGCACTATCTCGAGCCGCTTGCCAGCCAACTCGCGCCGGCAATCGAGACCAATGCGCGTGTCGTGGCCATATCCCGCTGGGGCGCCGACAAGGTGCGCGGCAGCGAGCGCGGGGCGCGGCCCTTTATGCTCGTCGTCGAGACCGCCGACGGCACCAGGCGCGACAGCGCGCGGGCCGTCATCGACGCCTCCGGAACATGGCGCACGCCCAATCCTCTCGGCGCCGGCGGCATCGCGGCGGAGGGCGAGGCGGAGTTCGCCGACCGTATCGCCTACGGCATACCCGATGTCCTGGGCCGCGACCGGGCGCTTTATGCCGGCCGCACGACGCTGGTTGCCGGATCGGGCCATTCGGCGGCCAACGCCTTGCTCGACCTTGCCAGGCTGGCGGATGACGAACCCGGCACGGCTTTCATCTGGGCGGTGCGCGGAACCGACCTCGTGCGCATCTATGGCGGCGGCGATGCCGACCAGTTGCCGGCGCGCGGCGAACTCGGTGCCGATGTGCGCGACCTCGCTGAAAGCGGCCGCGTCCGGCTGGTGACGGGCTTTGCCACGCTTGCGATCCGCGAGCATGACGGCCGGCTGATCGTGGCGAGGCAGGGTGAGGAGGGCCTGATGCAACTGGGCCCCGTCGACCGCATCATCGCCGCGACCGGCCAGCGTCCGGACCTCTCGCTGACCAGGGAGCTCAGGCTCGATCTCGATCCATGGCTGGAAAGCGTCAAGGCCCTTGGTCCGCTCATCGATCCCAACGAGCATTCCTGCGGCGACGTGCCGCCGCACGGCCACCGCGAGCTCAGCCATCCGGAGCCCGGCTTCTACACGGTCGGCATCAAGAGCTATGGCCGCGCGCCGACCTTCCTGCTGTTGACCGGCTACGAACAGGTTCGCTCGGTCGCGGCGGCGATCGCCGGCGACATGGCGGCGGCCGACGCGGTGCAACTGGTGCTGCCCGAAACCGGCGTCTGCACGGTGCCGGCGGGCGGCGCTTCGCAGGGCTGTTGCGGCGGACCGGCGCCGGCGGCGATCGAAGCCTGCTGCGTGGCCGATGCCGACGCGAAGGCCGCCGGCAAAGGCGGCTGCGGCTGCACTGGCAAGATGGAAGCCGCCGAGTGAGCGACGGCAAGATCCCCGCTTCCGCCATCTGGGCGCTGGGCGCCACCCAGATCATCGGCTATGGCACGCTCTACTACAGCTACAGCATCCTGGCGCCGGCGGTGGCGGCAGAACTCGCCTGGTCGCAGCAATGGGTGTTCGCCGTGCTGTCGGTGTCGCTGCTGGCGAGCGCCATCCTGGCGCCGTTCGCGGGCAGCCTTGCGGACCGGGTCGGGGCAGGGCGCCTGATGGTGCCGGGATCGCTGGCGGCGGCGGGCGCGTTGCTGTTGTGCGCGCTGGCGCCGGGGCGTGCCGGCTTTGCCCTTGGCGTGCTGGCCATGGAGCTTGCCTCCTGCTTCGTGCTCTACAGCACGGCCTTCGTCGCCATCGTGCAGCTCGGCGGCGCGCGGCGCGCCATCACCCATCTCACCTTGATCGCCGGCTTCGCCTCGACCCTGTTCTGGCCCCTGACGACGCTGCTGCACCAGCATCTCGGCTGGCGCGAGGTGCTGGTTCTCTTTGCCGCGCTCAACGCCTTTGTCTGCCTGCCGATCCATTGGTGGCTGGCCCGGCTTCCGGGCGGCGCGGGCAAGGCGCGGGAGAAGATCGTCCCGATGACGTCAGGCCTGTCTGGTCCGGCGTCCGACCGGCGATGGTCGCCTCTGTTCATCCTGGTGCTGGCCGGATTTGCCATAGAGGGGTTCGTGCTTTCGGCTGTTCTCGTGCAGATGGTGCCACTGCTCACGCTGGTCGGCCTCGGCGGCGCCTCGGTGCTGGTCGCCAGCCTATTTGGCCCGTCGCAAGTGGCGAGCCGGCTGGTCAACATGCTGTTCGGCCGGGGCCTGTCGCAGACATCGCTGGCGCTCGGCGCGACCGCAGCCCTTGCCGGCGGCCTCGCGGTGCTGCTGGTGGTGGCGCCCTCCGTTCCCGGCGCCATGCTGTTTGCCGTGCTCTTCGGCTTCGGCTCGGGCCTGATGAGCATTGTCGGCGGCACGCTGCCGCTCGAATTGTTCGGCCAGGAGCGCTACGGTTCCTATGTCGGCTGGATCACGGCGGCGCGCCAGTTCAGTTCCGCCTTCGCCCCATTCGGCCTGACGCTGATGATATCAGGCCTCGGCGTCCTGCCGGCCTTGTGGCTCAATGTCGTGGTCGGCCTGTTCGGCATCGCGGCCTTCGCCGCCATCGCGCTGATCAGCCGGCAATCGCGCAAGGGTGCGGAGAGCGGCACGGCCGCGGTCGCGCCGCACGCGGCTGGATGATTGTCGCCGGTGCCCAGCCATCGGAATTTATGCGAGGCGCTGCCTTTGGTGCTGGGGCCGCAAGGGCTCGGGCGGATTTCGCTGACGGCCGTCGGTCGATCCGCCACCGGCAACGGCCGCATTGCCTTTGGCTGCGTGCCGGTCAAAGCTGCCTACAGCGCAATTTCTAGAGCGTTTCACCGTTTCATGGAAACGGTGAAACGCTCTAACTCTTTGTTTTGACGCAATTCCAGACGGAAAACCGCTAACACTTTTCCTGGAATTGCTCTAGAGCGTCCGCCCATGACTGGAATGTTTCCCGCCACCTCCATGCCTGACCGCGATTGGTGGGAGGCACTTTGGCCAGACCCGTCAGGGCTCTTGCTGTCGTTGGGCGTCGAGCCGGGCATGACGGCCCTGGACCTGTGCTGCGGCGATGGCTATTTCACCGCTCCGCTTGCGAAAATCGTCGGTGGCCGCGTCTATGCGCTCGATCTCGACCCGGCCATGATCGAGGCGGCCAAGGCCGAGGTGAAGCGGCTCGGCGTTTCGGTCCTGAAGTGGATTGTCGCGGATGCCGGCGAAGTCGCGGAACTGATACCCGAGAAGATCGACTTCGTGCTGATCGCCAACACCTTCCACGGAGTGCCCGATCAGCCGGCCCTCGTCAAAGCCGTCGCCCGTACGCTCAAGCCGCGCGGCCTGTTTGCGTTCGTCAATTGGCATCGGCTGCCGCGAGAGAGCACGACCGTGCTTGGTCAGCCGCGCGGCCCCAGGACGGAGATGCGCATGTCACCCGAAGCGGTGTCGGCGGTAATGGAGGCTGCCGGTTTCCGGCTTCTGCGAATGGTCGATCTGCCGCCGTATCACTACGGGGCGGTGTTCGAGCACAAGGCCGCTACCCCAGGGTAAACGCGCCGATGCTCCGGTAGAGGACATAGCCCGCGACGACAAAGATCAGGGCGGCGAAGATGCGGTTGAGCACGTTCTTGTAGGATGCCAGGCGGGTTGCCGCCAACATGCCGATCAAGCCGCCGCCAATACCGCCAACGATGAATTCGCCGGCCAACTGCCAGTCGACCATTCCCGATTGCGCGTAGTTGAAGGCCGTGGCGAGACCGAAGGCCGCGACGGCAAGCAGGGACGTGCCTATCGCATTGATCGTCGGCATTCCGGTGGCCAGGATCAGCCCGGGCACGATGAGGAAGCCGCCACCTATGCCGAAGAAGCCGGAGGCCGCGCCGGCGACGACGGCGACCGCAGCGGTCATCGCGCACATCTTGGCGTCGACGGGCCGGGCCGTGGTCGAGGCGCCGCGCCTGGGAAGGACCATCAAGCCGCCCACCACCAGCATCAGCAGCCCGAACAGGAAAAGCAGATGCGCCCCGTCGATCGACTTTCCAAGCGTCGATCCCGCCAGGGCCCCCACGGAACCCAGTGCGGCGAAGACAAGCGCGCAGCGCCACCAGACGTGACCCTTCAACGCATGGCTGCCGAAGTTCGCGAACGCGTTGGCGGCCACCGCAAGCGCGCCCGTGCCGATGGCGATGTGGGGTTGGGCGACGCCGATGACATAAAGCAGGAGCGGCGTGGCAAGGATCGATCCGCCGCCGCCGACAAGGCCAAGGGTGAAGCCGACCAGGCCGCCGGAGCCGACGGCGGCAACCAATGTCCCGGTCATGATGGTCTCCTGGGAAAGAAGCGGTCATGGACGATCATTCCCGCCAGCATGAAGGCCACGAAGACCAGGGTTGGCGTCAGACCAAGCGACAGCGAAGCCAGTGCCGGGCCGGGGCAAAACCCGCCCAGGCCCCAGCCAAGGCCGAAGATCGCCGAGCCGATGACAAGAGGGGTGTCGATCCGCGCGTTCATCGGCCAATGAAAGCGATCCGCCAGCAGCGGTCGCGACATCCGCCGGATCCAGGCCATGCCCGCCATCGCAACCGCGACGGCACCGCCCAGAACGAAGGCCAGGCTCGGATCCCACGCGCCAAAGACGTCGAGAAAGCCCTGGACGCGGACAGGATCGAGCATGCCCGACAGTGCCAGGCCGAATCCGAAAAGCGTGCCCGCGGCCAAGGCGGCGACAGGCTGTAGTTTGGTGTGTTTCACAAGACTGCTCCGCGCAGAACCGCGACAGCCGCGATGCCGCTCGCAAGGAACGTCACGACCGCGACGATCGAACGTGGCGACAGCCGGGCCAGCCCCATGACGCCATGACCGCTGGTGCAACCCGAGCCCATCCGGGACCCAAAGCCGACCAGCAATCCCGCAAGCATCACCAATGGCAGCGACGCCGTCACGGTCACGGCCGGCCAGTGACGGAAAGCCGTGAAGTACACCACCGGGCCAAGCAGCAATCCGGCGACGAAGGCGGCGTTTGTCCGGACATCGATGCCCTAGACCGCCCTGCCGACAATCCCGCTGACGCCGGCGATCCTGCCGTTCAGCATCAGCAGGATGGCCGATGAAAGACCGATGAGGGCTCCGCCGACAAGGGATACGAGATAGGAGGTCATGGCCGGCCGTCCGAACAGAAGATCGTGTAAAGTGCCGCAACCAATCGAGCGGCCTTTTCGGCAGTCAGCCGGTAGAAGATCTGTTTGCCGTCTCGCCGCGTTTCCACAATGTTGGCGTCGCGCAACACGGTCAGTTGCTGGGAAAGGTTCGGCTGATGGATGTCGAGCCTTTCTTCCAGCTGGCTGACCGAATACTCGCCTTCGACAAGGGTGCAGACGAGCATCAGCCGCATTGGATGCGCCAGTGTCTTCAGCAAGGCCGCCACTTCACCGGCGCGCGATTCCATGGCGGCGGGCGACATGTTAACCGTATCGGGCTGGATCTCGCTCACCATACTGCTCCCGGCAATGCATCGAGGGGAAATTTCAGATAGCGCGTACCGTTTGCTTCCGGCTCCGGCAGACGCCCGGCCTGAACGTTGACCTGCAGGGCATGCAGGATGAGCTTGGGCATCGGCAGCGTTCGGTCACGCGCCATGCGCAACCCGGCAAAGGCCTCTTCACTCATGCCCGCCAGGTGCGCATTGGTACGTTTCTGTTCGCCGACCGTGCTTTCCCATTTCGGCTCGCGTCCGCCCGGCTGGTAATCATGGCCCGTAAACAGGCGGGTTTCGTCCGGAAGCTCCAGGATCCTCTGGATCGATTTCCACAGGATGCGAGCGTCCCCACCGGGGAAATCGGCACGAGCCGTGCCGCTGTCGGGCATGAAGACGGTGTCGTGGACGAACGCCGCATCGCCGATCACGTAGGTGATCGACGCCAGGGTGTGACCGGGCGAGAACATCGCGCGCGCTTCGATGGAACCGACCTTGAAAGTGTCACCGTCCGAGAACAGCCTGTCCCACTGCGAACCGTCGACACGAAGTTCCGGCCAGTTGTAGATGCCTCGCCACAAGCGCTGGACATCGACCACCCGCGCTCCGATCGCGGTCGGGGCGCCCGTCTTCTCCTTCAGATACTGGGCGGCCGAAAGGTGATCGGCATGAGGATGGGTGTCGAGAATCCATTCGACGATCAACCCGTTCTCGGCGACATAGGCAAGCATAGCGTCGGCGTTACGCGTCGCGGTCGCTCCGGACTTCTCGTCGAAATCAAGAACCGGATCGACAATGGCGCATTTCCGGGTATCCGGGTCCGAAACCACATATTGCACGCTTCCTGTGCGGGGATCGTAGAACCCTTTCACGTCCGGTCGCAGCCGCCTGTGCGCTTCGAGCCATCGCGACGCCGCCGACAGGTCCAAGCCGAGTTTCGAGCCAAGAGCCTCGATGTGCCGGGGCGACATGCGGCCATCGAGGGCCTCGCCCAGCACATACAGGGTCAGGGCGCGGGTGCCGGACTTGCAATGAGCAAAGACCGGGCCGCCGGCATCGGCCATGGCCGCCTGGAAGGCCCGCACGTCCGCTTCCGTGATGGTCGGCATGGTGACGGGTATGAAGGTGTAGGAAACACCGGCGTGAGCGGCCGCCTCCCGCTCGGCGGCGTTTCCGGGCTGGGAGGCCTCCTCGCCGTCAGGTCGAGCGTTGATCATTCCCGCAAACCCGTGGCCCGCAAGCGACCGGACTTCGGGAATCGAGGGCTGAGGGCCGACGCTTAGCACGTCATTTACACGGATGATGGTCATGTTCGAGCACCTGCTTCAATATACAATTGCACATAATGTATAATGATGATTGGTGCAAGAGGTCCGCGCGGAAATGTGCGGCGGGTTGCCGAAGGTGGTCCGCAAACCACCTTGCGGGAGAGGGCGGACGGCGGCCCGCCTCAGAACTTGCGCGGGTCGATGCCCTTGGTGCCCGGGCCGTACGGGCTTGGATAGATCTCGCCGATGGTCATCAGTTCGATCTCGCCGTCGAGCGTCGAACCGATGATCTTCACCTCCGGATCGTCGCAGCAGAACTCCCAGATCACTTGCCGGCATTCGGCGCAGGGCACGCCCGAATAGGGACCGTGGCAGACGATGGCCTCGATCTGGCGCTCGCCCGCCGCCGCCATTTGCATCACGGCATTGCGCTCGGCATGGACCGATTGCTGGAGGGTGACGACCTCGACATTGCAGGCGGCGAAAAGCAGGCCCGATGCGGTGCGCACGGCCGAGCCGACCTTGTGATTGGAGTAGGGCGTGTAGGCCTTGTCGCGCGCTTGCGCCGCGGCGGTGACGAGCGCCTGGTCGGCACTCGAAAGCCTGTCGAAAGTGGTCTTCAGCATTGGTTTCTCCGCATCGGGGCTCCATCCCGCACTGATTCAGGATGGAGCCTTATCTTATTGCTTTTCCCGGTCTTTCGCTGGCTCAGGCCGGCTGCCGTTCCGATCGCGTGACAAGTCCCGCGACGAAGGGAACGACCGAGAGGATGAAGCCGACCAGCGAGGCTGGAATGCCGCCCGGCTCGCCCAGCAGCACCAGGATCGCGGTCGAGCCGGAGCCGATGACGATGGTCGCCAGCATCGACCAGGACGGAATGCGCCAGCCGAAAGTGGCCGACAGCACCGGCAGCAGCAGGCCCGGCACATAGACCGAGAAGCCGAGCATCAGGATGGTGACGATGCCGGGCACGCTGAGCGCCACGACCAGGGCGACGAGGCCGAGCACGAGCAGCAGGATGCGGCTGGTCCACAGCCTTTCCCGGTCGCTGGCATCTGGGCGCAGCCGCGAGATCACGTCGCGCTGCAGCGTGGTGGCTGTCACCAGCAGGGTCGTGCTCGCCGTCGACATCGCCACCGCCAGGAAGGCGGCGACCAGCACGCCGATGACGCCATGCGGCAGAAGCTGCACCATCAGGTCGGGCATGGCGTTGACCGGGTTGGTGTCGGCCGGCAGCAGCGCCTTGGCGGCGACGCCGAGGAAGGTGAGGATGACGCCGAACACGGCCATGATGAGAAAGCCGTTGATCATGCCCCGGCGCGCCGTGTCGGGCGAGTTGGCGGAAAAGACACGCTGGAAGCCGATCGTGTCGATGAAACCGGCGGGCAGGAGCAGGAACCAGACGAACAGCGTCGCCGGCGGCACGTTGGCGAACAGATTGTAGAAGCCGGGAATGTCCTTGGTCGCCTCATAGATGTGCGGCACGCCAGGCCCGAAGATGACGAACAGAGGCGCCACCACGCCGATGACGATCAGGAAGATGACGGCCTGCAGCACGTCGGTCGCCACCACGGCAAGGAAGCCGCCGAGCATGGTGTAGACGATGACGACGAGGAAGGCGACGATGGCGCCGGTCTTCGGATCCATGCCGGAGAACAGCGTGAACACCATGGAGATGCCGAACACCTGGGCCGCCGCCCAGGCGAGATAGTTCCAGCTCGTCACCAGCGAGGCGGCGACGCGCACTGAATCGGGATATTCCTGAGCGACGATGTCGGGCGTCGTCACATGCATGCGCTGGCGCACGATCTTGGCCAGGAAGATGCCCATCAACAGCAGGCCGATCGGGAAGGTGAACCACCACCAGGTTCCCGATATGCCGTAGCGCACGACCATTTCGGGCGTGCCGAACAGGCCGGCCAGGCCCGTCCAGGAGGCGAAGGCGGAGATGGTCAGCCATAGCGGCCCCATGCGCCGGCCGGCGACGATGTAGTCTTCCTCGGTCTTGATCGAGCGGGCGAAGAACAGCCCGATGCCGGTGACCGCCACGAGATAGATGGCGACGACAGCTATATCCAGATTTCCCATTTCGTACCCCTTCACATGCAAAGCCGATGGCGCGCCGCATGCCCTGGGGCGCGCCGCGCTGCTGTCCGTTGCCCCTTCTCATGGGGGCTTGACGACCCTCTGCAAGATTTGTCACATGCAAAAAACTTTTTTGCAAGTGCTGAATCTGGATCGTGATCGGAGACTTCGAATGACCCAAGCCCAGGCCAATCCGGCGACCCCCGAGCTGGTCGAGCGCGGTGGCGCCCGCATCGCCTGGATCCGCTCGCGCATGGCGTTGCTGGCCGGACTGCGCGGGGAATTCCGCCGCACGCGGCCCTTTGCCGGCCGGCGCATCGGCGTGTCGCTGCATGTCGAGCCCAAGACGGCGGTGCTGCTGGAAGTGCTGGCCGAAGGCGGCGCCGAGATCGTCGGCACCGGCAATCACGGGTCGACCCAGGATGATGTCGTCGCCTTCCTGCAGAGCCAGGGCATCGGCATTTTCGGCCGCCGCGCCGACTCGCTCGCCGACCATCACGCCAATCTGGCGCGGGTGCTGGACGCTGAGCCCGACATGCTGCTCGACAATGGCGCCGACCTCGCCGCCGGCATCGTCGAGCGGGGCAGGGCGGCGTCCATACTGGGCGGCACCGAGGAGACGACCTCGGGCGGCGACCGGCTGCGCGGCGAACTGGCCGGCAAGGTGCCGTTCCCCTCCATCGTCATCAATGACAGTCCGCTGAAGGCGATCGGCGAGAACAAGCACGCGGTCGGCCAGTCGGTGGTGGAAAGCTTCATGCGCATCACCAACCTGATGATCCCCGGCCGGCGCTTCTGCGTCATCGGCTATGGCTGGTGCGGGCGCGGCATCGCGCAGTATTTGCGGGCGCTGGGCGGCCGCGTGGCCATCGTCGAAATCGACGAGATCAAGGCGCTGGAGGCGGCACTCGACGGCTACCGCGTGGCTCCGCTCGCCGACCTTGCACCGTGGGCGGAAGTGTTCATCACCGCCACCGGCCGCGCCGGCGTGCTGCCGGCGCAAGCGATCGCCGTCATGCAGGACGGCGCGGTGCTGGCCAATTCCGGGCATTTCCCGTGGGAGATCGACACCGAAGGTCTCAACGCCATGACCACGTCCGCCACCGACCTGGACGGCACGCTGCGGCGCCTCGACCTTGCCAATGGACGCCATGTCATCCTCGTTGCCGAGGGGCGCATGTTCAACCTTGCCGGCGTCGAGCCGAAGGGCAATTCGATCGAATCCATGGATATCGGCTTCATGCTGCAGGCGCTGTCGCTGGAGCGGGTGGCCAGGGGCGAGGGATTTGTGGGGGGCGCGCAGCCCGTGCCCGACGACATCAACCGGCGCATCGCCCGGCTGATGACGGCTACGATGGGGGCCGCCTTGTAACTATAGTAAGCCCTTGATTCTGGTTCTGAAGGATTGTGGGGCATGGCTGGCAAGACCGCGGAAGCGCCGGATTATTCGGTACCGGCCCTGGAAAAGGCGTTCGACATCATCGAACTGCTGGCCGAGCAGAAGGACGGGCTGAACCAGGGCCAGATTTCCGAAGCGGTCGGCCGCTCCATCCACCAGATATACCGCGTGCTGCAAGCGCTGGAGCGGCGCGGCTACATCTTCCGCGACCGCCCGGCCGGGCTCTATTTCCTGTCGCCGCGCCTCTTCGAACTGGCGCACCGGCACGAGCCGTTGCGTGGCCTCGTCCAGGCGGCGCTGCCGTCGATGCGGCGGCTCTCCGACGCCATCCAGCAATCCTGCAATCTCGGCGTCCACAATGCCGGAAGGGTGCTGATCCTGGCGCAGGTGGAAAGCCCGGCGGCGTTCGGCTTCCGTGTCCGCGTCGGCGCCGAGTTTCCGCTGTTCGGCACCGCGACAGGCCGCACGCTGATGGCTTTCCAGCCGCAGGACAGAGTCAGCCAATGGCTGCAAGCCTCTGGTATCCCTGACGAAAAGGCCGAAATGCGCGATGCGCTCTCCCGCATCCGCGCCGCCGGCCATGAGGAAGTGGCGGACGGGCTGCAGCCGGGCGTCATCGATCTTGCCTTTCCGGTCATCGGGCCGTTCGGCCAGTCGGTCGCGGCACTCACCGTGCCCTATGTGGCGACCACCTACAGCATGCTCGACCTTGCCACCGTGCGCCGCCACGCGGCGGAGGCGGCGCGGGAGATCGCGCTGGTGCTGGCGCCCGAGCCGGCGCAATGACACTGCCGGGGACGTCACCGGCAAGCGGTTCTCTGTCATGTCCAGCTGAGGACGATCCAGCCCAGCACCGCGTATCGCGCCGTTTTGCCGATCGTGACCAGCACAAGGAAGCTCCAGAACGGTTCGCGCAACACGCCGGCGACGACCGTGAGCGGGTCGCCGACGATCGGCAGCCAACTGGCCAGCAACGACCATCTGCCGTAGCGATGGTACCATTTCGAGGCGGATTGAAGGGCGGCCGGCGTGACCGGAAACCAGCGGCGACCCGAGAAGCGCAGGATTTCCCGGCCAAGGAACCAGTTGATCACGGCGCCCAGGACATTTCCCGCGCTGGCGACTGCGAGCAGCAGCAGGGCCGAATAGGCCTTGCTGGCCAGCATGACGGCCAGAACGGCCTCCGACTGGGCAGGAAGGATCGTGGCCGCGACCAGGGCGCTCAGGAACAGGCCGGCATAGGCGCAAAACGCAGTCAGCTGTCTACCTGTGCGGGTGGGTGCAGGATGGTGCCTCGCTACCCTCCAGGGCCGGATCTTGCAAGTGTGGTCTGTTGGATGATGCGGCGCGCGGATGCGGTCCTTTTGACGGCCGGCCACGCCTGGCGTGGTCCCGGCCGCGCCGCTGCCGCGACCGCGCGGATCCCGCGCCCGTGAACGGTTCCACCGCCGCCGCGCCGATCGTCAAGTCGATCGCCATCGATGCCGGCCCGGCTGAGGTCTGGCGGGTGCTGACGACGCCAGGGATGATTCCGCAATGGATGTCGGACGAGGACCTGACCGTCAGCCTGCAGGGACATGAAGGCGGTACGATCGTGATACGCGGCGTGCTGCATGGAATGCCGTTCGAAAACCACGGCACCGTGCGGGTGTTCGAGCCGGAGAGGCGGTTCGCCTACAGCTACTGGAGCACGCTGTCGGCCTCGCGCCTGGCGGACCTGCCTGAGAACCACACGGTTGTCAGCTTCGCCCTGGCGCCGGCGAATGGCGGAACGCTGCTGACGCTGACGCTCAGCGATTTCGCCGAACCGGCGATCCGCCCGCATGCCAATCTCTATTGGGGGCCGACCTTGCGGATCCTGAAGGCGGTCTGCGAAGGGCGGTCATGACGACAGTCAGTCAGTCGGGATGAAGCGCAGGGTGCCTGCTCGGCGCGTCGGCCTACCGGTGTCGTTCGTATGATTGACGCCATCCATGACAGGCACCTCCGGGAAATCGAATGGGCTTACCCCGTCCAGGCAAGCCACGTTCACGGCATACAGGTTCTGGTTCGAACGTCGTTGATGATGTGTGTATATTCCGCAGCGGGAACAGAAGAAGTGCTGCGCCGATCCGGTATGGAAGCGATATGTCGTCAGGGCATCCTCCCCCTGCAGGATCCTGACCCCGCCCATTTCAGCCATGACGACGACGGCGCCTCGCATCCGGCAGTAAGAACAGGTGCAGCGCCGGATCGAGTTGAACCCGTCGCTGAGCGTCGCCTCGAAACGCACCGCGCCGCAATGGCACTGGCCAGCCCGAAGGTTCGTGTCACCCACCATGTTGCCTGTGTCTCCTGTTCGGTCACTTCTACGTCGGGTCCTGGCAAGAGGACAAGAACGTCTCGGCGACGTTAGGCGGCCAGTTGGTCGTTGCCGGCAGTGTCGTCGGCCTTGCACCAGAGCGCGTCGTGTCGCGCAAAATCTCTTGACTGACTGGTCACTCTTTTATAAACCGCGCTGCAAATCCAGGAGAAAACCGTGGCCAGACCGAAAAGCGAGGACAAGCGCAGCGCCATTCTGGCGGCGGCCACGCGTGTCATCGCGGCCCAGGGTCTGAGTGCGCCAACGGCTGTTGTCGCGAAGGAGGCGGGTGTCTCCAATGGCTCGCTGTTCACCTATTTCGAGACCAAGGCCGACCTGCTCAACCAGCTCTATGTCGAGTTGAAGACGGAGATGGCCGCCGCTTCCCTCGATGGACTTCCGACTGAAAGCGACGTCCGCACGCAGATGCGCCATGTGTGGTTCGGCTCGCTGCAATGGGCGACATCTTGGCCGCAAAAGCGCCGGACGCTCGCGCATCTGGCGGTCTCGGACGACATCACGCCGCAAAGCCGTGAGATCGGGCACCGGACCATGGCCGGCGTGGCGAAATTGTTGGAGCAGAGCCGCGCGGAAGGCCCCATGCGCGATGTTCCGATCGCTCTTGTCGCCACGCTGATGACAGGGGTGGCCGACGCCGTCGTCGATTTCATCATCCGGGATCCTGCCAATGCGGAGAAGCATTGCGCGGACTCGTTCGACGCGATGTGGCGCATGATCGCCTAAAAAAAATTCGCTGATTAATGACTGACTAGACAGACAATTATAAAGGAGACGCAGATGACCGGACGACCGGCTTTCGTCATCACAGGCCCGACCTCGGGCATAGGCCGCTTCACGGCACTCGAACTGGCCAAGCACGGCACCGTGGTGCTGGTTGGCCGCGACCAGCGCAAGCTCGGCGATGTGCGCAAGATCATTGCGGGACGAGGTCAGCATGCCGTGTCCGTGGTGTGCGACCTGGCCGATCCCCAGAGTGTGAGCAGGGCCGTGGCCGAGATCGTCGCTCTGGATCTTCCCATGGCCGGCCTGCTCAACAATGCCGGCATCATGCCGCTAGGCGCCCGGCAGAACGCGCTTGGCTGGGACCTGGCGTTCGCCACAAACCATCTCGGTCCGTTCGCGCTGACCGAAGCGCTCGTGCCGCATCTTCCCGACGGCGCCAATGTCGTCTTCATCGCCTCGGGGGTCGAAGACCCTGAACGCAGGCCGGCCCGGATTGCCGGTTTTCGCGGCGGCCGCTTCGTCAGCGTGGAAGCCAGCGCGCGCGGGGAGTGGCTGCGGGGCGGCTCGACGATGCCAGGTGCGGATGCCTACGCCACGTCGAAGCTGTGCATTCTCGCATCGGCCATGGCGTTCGCGCGCGAGACGCCGCGTCTGCGCTTCAATGCCGTCGAACCGGGATTCGCACCGGCGACTGGACTCGGGCGCGATGCCAATGTGTTGCTGCGCTACCTGCTGCTGCCTGTCCTGTCGCTGGTCGCCCCTTATGTCAAATACTGGAGCACGCCAAAGCGGGCGGCCCGCGTCATAACCAAGGCCTTGCTCAATCCATCAGGGGCGACCGGCGTCTATTACGATGAGCTCGGTGAGCCTATGCTCGCCTCGACGCTTGCCCGTGACCCGCAATTCCAGGATCGCGTGGTTGCCGAGACCCGGGATTTTCTTGCCAAGGTAATAGCTTAGGCGATGAAGTTGGAGCTTCAAGCCGCCTTGGGGTGCCGGGCCAGCGCGCGGATGCGGTCGGCGACCTTGCTGTCGATCGGGTTGTAGACGGTCAGGTTCAAATCCGGCCTGCCGTCGACCGCGAAAGACGAGTATTCCAGTTCGATGTCCCCCAGTTCCGGGTGCTTCAGGCGCTTTGTTCCGTCGCCATGGGCGAGCACGTCGTTCTCCCGCCACAGGGTGGCGAATTCGGGGCTGCCGTTGCACAGTTCGTCCACCAGCTGGGTGACCTCGGAGACCGCGCCGGCGCGCGCGGCGTCGGCGCGGAAGGCGCCGACCACGAAACGGGCGAGGTTTTGCCAATCGTGCTGCTTGGCGCGAATGTGGGGCGTGAGGAACATGAAGCGCAGGACGTTGCGCCGGCCGGCGGGGATGGTGCTGTAGTCGGTCAGCACGACCTCAGCGGCGCGGTTCCAGGCAACGACGTCCCAGGTCGCGGTCTTGACCAGAGCCGGGCTGGCATCGAGCGTGTCGATGAGGCGTTGCAGCCGGGGGCTGACGCCTTCGTCGCCCCGGTAGCGAACCTCGGGCGGGCGGCCGAGCCCGAGCATGAAGAGATGTTCGCGCTCCGCCTCGGTCAAAAGCAGCCCCTTGGCGATGCGGTTCAGCACATCGGCCGAGGGCGCGCCGCCGCGGCCCTGTTCCAGCCATGTGTACCAGGTCGGGCTGATGTTGGCGCGCTGGGCGACTTCTTCGCGGCGCAGCCCCGGCGTGCGCCGGCGGCCGGAAAAGCCGAACGAGGCGGGGTCGAGCCGGGTGCGCCGGTCTTTCAGGAAGGCTGCGAGTGAACCGGGGGAAGGCATTCTGTCAGGCACCCTGTTAAAGATTATACCATGATAAGGTCACTACTTTAATGGAATAATAGACCGTCGATATTACGCAGGCAACCGCAGGAGATTTTGCATGCGTATCTTTTTGACCGGCGCGACCGGCTTCATCGGCTCGGCCATCGTTCCCGAACTCATCAAGGCCGGCCACCAGGTGGTCGGCGTCACCCGCTCCGAGGCAGGCGCCGAGGCACTCGCTGCGGCAGGTGCCGAGGTGCATCGCGGAACCCTCGAAGAGCCGGAGGGCCTGCGCGACGGCGCGGCGAAGGCGGATGCCGTGATCCACACGGCGTTCGACCATGATTTTTCGCGGTTTGCGGAAAATTGCGAAAAGGACAAGCGCGTTATCGCGGCCCTTGGCGCGGCGCTGGCCGGATCCGACCGGCCGCTGGTGATCACGTCGGGCGTCGGCATGGGCAGCCCGGGACATGGCCAGCTGGCGGTCGAGGATGTCTTCAATCCCAGCCATCCCAACCCGCGCATCGCCTCGGAACTCGCCGGCAATGCCTTGCTGGAGGCCGGTGTCAATGTGTCGGTGGTGCGCCTGCCGCAGGTGCACAATCCGGTCAAGCAGGGGCTCATCTCGCCGCTGATCGAGATCGCGCGGCAGAAAGGCGTTTCGGCCTATGTCGGCGAAGGCCGCAACCGCTTTTCGGCAGGCCATGTCCTGGACGCGGCGCGCCTCTACAGGTTGGCCGTGGAAAAGCGGCAGCCGGGCGCGCGCTATCACGCGGTCGGCGAGGAAGGCGTCGAAGTGCGCGCGATCGCCGAGGCGCTTGGCCGGGGCCTCAACCTGCCGGTCGTCTCGATCGCGCCGGAAAAGGCGGCGGAGCATTTCGGCTGGATGGCGATGTTCGCCCCCATGGACCTGCCTGCCTCCAGCGCGCTGACCCAGGCACGGCTCGGCTGGCACCCGACCGGCCCGACGCTGATCGCCGATCTGGATGCGATGCGGTACTGAGGGGCATAGCACCGTTCGAGGTTGGCGGAAGCCTCCCCGACTTCGTCATCCACGGGCGAAGCAGGAGCGAAGCTCCGTCGCGGAGACCCGAGGATCCATGCCGTGACGTTGAACGAATGTGCAGCGGAGCAGAATTCTGCACCGTGGCGGGGCTCAGGAGTCCCGGCATGGATCCTATGGTCTGCGCTGCGTCGCTTCGCTCCTTGCTCCGCCATAGGATGACGATGATGGAGGCCTGCGGTTCGTCAATGCAGGCACACCCGGCCATTAGACTTCTGTGCCAAGCTACTGGCGGAAGACGGTTCCTCCTGTTCGGGATCATGCAGCGCTGACGGCATAGCGCAGGTGGATCACCCCATGCGCCAGCGTTTCGCAAGATGTCAGCGACAGCTGCGCCCTGCCGGCGAGGCCGCTTTCGCCGAACTCGACAAAGCCCTGGTTTGCCGCCCGCGCATCGAGCGCGGGGGCGACCAGCAGGCTCAACTCATCGACAAGCCCGGCCGCGAAGAAGGAGCCGTTGATGCCGGCGCCGCCTTCGAGCAGCAGCCGGCGGATGCCGAGTTCGCGCCCGAGCACATCGAGCATTGCGGCGAGATCGAGCTCGGCCGTTTCCGACACGATGTAGGACACGCCGTCGCCGATAAGTTCCGCCAGATGGCTGTCGGAGACGCCGTGCCCGAGCAGCACCACGACATGGTCGCCGCCGACATCCGGCTTGGCAAAATGGAGTTTGCCGGAGGCATCGAGCGCAACCGCATAGGGTCCCGCATTGCGTTGCGCGAAATGATGCGGCCGCTCGACCTTGCCGGCATGTGCCGGCGGGTGCGCGCCGGCCTTGCTCATCTCGGCCATGGTGACGCGGCCGACGATCCAGGCGTCGCCTTCGAGGTCGCCGTGGATCTGTTCATACAGGCCTGACCACTCGGCCCGGGTCCCGTCCGGGCTGGCGGTGTAGCGGCTGGGGTGAAGGCCGCCATCGAGCGAGGCGAGCATATGGCAGATGATGTGCGGCTTCATGCGGGTTCTCCAACTGGTGTCCAAACAAAAAGCCCGCCACCTCCTGGGCAACGGGCTTCCCGCGAAGCGCGATAGTGTCTGGCTACCACCATCAATTGGTGCGGCGAGGCACCCTGTCAACCGGCCACGGGCCGTGTGACGGCGGCCAAAGGAATCGCAATCAATCAATCTGCGGCGGCGGTGAGAGTGGTATCGGCTCGGCGGCGAGCGCACCAAGTTTACCGCGCCTGACTATCCGCGGCGGCTCATAAGTCTTTTTCATGCTGGGAATCCCCGTTGGCCCTCAAACCGCGCTAAACTGCCGGGCCGATGGCGATTGTCAACCCGCCTGACAGAAGTTACCCGGTTGGTTAGCCTCTGTTGCCCAAACGCAATAGTGCGGTATCCCGGAGTACCGTCTGCCATGCATTGTCATGGCGCATTGCGCTCTGGCCGGTGTGTTCCAGGTGATGCAAGGTCGGCTCGCCCTTGCCTGCCGGGAATCCAAAAATCCGACAATTCCGATAATTCGTCGCCCGGCAGTGTTATATCGATGTTGCACAAATGGTTGACCCTGGGTTAGCATCCCTTTGCTGATGCCGATGGGAGGCAGTTTTTTGCAACGGCGATCAGCTGGAGCGGCATGCGCCATCGGGCGCAAGGAGGATGCTCCAACACTTTGAACCGACGCATGATCCCTTCCTGAAACCGTCCCGGTTTCCGGGGCCGTGCGTTCTTGTGGAGGAGGATCAACCATGAACAGACGTGAATTCCTGATGACGTCCGTGGCCGCGGGCGCGATGGTGCTGGCCGCACGTTCGGCGTTCGCCGAGGACAAGCTCACCATACTGGGCTCGGTGCCCAATCTCGGCTTTCCGTTCTTCGTGCACATGTTGAACGAGATCAAGGCGGAAGCGCAGGCGCAGGGCGTGAACCTGACCGAGAGCGACGGCCAGAATTCGGCCACCAAGCAGACAGCGGACATCGAGGCGGCCCTGGTGCAGAAGGTCAACGCCATCGTGATTTCGCCGCTCGACGTCAACGCGCTGGCGCCGGCCATCGAGGAAGCCGTCAAGGCCGGCGTTCCCGTGGTGACGATCGACCGCCGCGTCGACGGTGTCCAGGGCATACTGGCCCATGTCGGCGCCGACAATGTGAAGGGCGGCGAGGCGGAAGCGCAGGCGGTCGTGGCGGCGTTCCCCAATGGCGCCAAGCTGTTCCACTTGCAGGGCCAGCCGGGCGCCGGTCCGGCCATCGACCGCAACAAGGGCGTGCACAATGTGCTCGATCCCCTGAAGGACAAGTACCAGATCATTTTCGAGCAGACCGCCAACTTCGCCCGCGCCGAAGCGCTGTCGGTGACGGAAGCCGGCCTTGCCGCCAACGGCAAGCCGGACGCCATCATCTGCGCCAATGACGACATGGCGCTCGGCGCGCTCGAGGCGTGTGCGGCGCGCAACTTCACCGACGTCAAGATCTACGGCTTCGACGCGCTGCCGGAAGCGCTGGTCGCGGTCCGCGACGGCAAGCTCGCCGGCACGGTCGAACAGTTCCCCGGCCAGCAGTCGCGCACCGCCGTGCAGATCGCGGTCGCCTACGCCAAGAACAAGACCGAGCCGAAGGAGAAGCTGGTGCTGTTGACGCCGATCGTCATCGGCAAGGACAATCTCGACAAGGCCGAGAGGCTGAACGAGACGAAGTAGAACTTGGCGGGGAAAGGCTCATTGGCAAGGTTGGTAGGACAGCGCCCCCCTCTGTCCTGCCGGAGATCTCCCCCCCTTGGGGGGAGGTCGGCAACTTATTCGACCGCGCCTTTCTTGCGACGTTTGAGATTGGCGAAAGCCGGCGTGACATCCAATCTCCCCCCTCGTGGGGGAGATGTCCGGCAGGACAGAGGGGGGCGCTGTCCCGCTGCCTGCTGTAATCCGGGAGCAACCCTTGCCAGCTGAAGCCGCACCTGTCCTGCTTGCCGTCGAAGGGGTCACCAAGCATTTCGCCGGTGTCACCGCGCTGAGCGACGTCTCCCTCGATGTCTGTCCCGGCGAAATCCTCGGCCTGCTTGGCGAGAATGGTGCCGGCAAATCGACGCTGCTGAAAATCCTGTCCGGCGTCATGCCGCCATCCAGCGGGCGCATCACTTTCGACGGCGCCGACTATGCGCCTTCCAGCCCGCAGGATGCCAAGCGGCTCGGCATCGTCACCATCTACCAGGAACTCAGCCTGATCCCGACGCTGACGGTGGCGGAGAACATTTTCATCGGCCGCGCGCCGGTCGGGCCGCTCGGGCTGGTGAGCTGGCGCAAGATGGAGGATGACTCTCGCGCCATCATCGCCCGCGTCGGGCTTTCCATCGATCCGATGACGCCGGTCTCGGCGCTGTCGGTGGCCGAGCAGCAACTGGTCGAGATCGCCCGCGCGCTGTCGCTGAAAAGCCGGCTGATCATCATGGACGAGCCGACCTCGGCGCTGACCGAGACCGAGGTGCAGCGGCTTTTGTCGATCATGGACCGGCTGCGCCAGGACAAGGTCGCCATCATGTTCGTCACCCACCGGCTGGAGGAGGCGTCCGCCATCTGCGACCGCATGACGGTGCTGCGCGACGGCCGGCTGGCCGGGCATCTCGACCGCGACAAGGGACGGCCGATCCAGTTGCCGCGGATCATCGAGAAGATGGTCGGCCGCGCGGCTTCCGAACTTTACGCGCGACCTGCGCAGCGCGCGGTGGCCGGCGATGTCGTGTTGTCGGTGCGCGGCCTGCGCACCGTGCGCGACCCGGAGGCGCCGCATGCCATCGTGCTCGACGGCGTCGACATCGACCTCAAGGCGGGCGAGATCCTCGGCGTCGCCGGCCTTGTCGGTTCCGGCCGCACGGAACTGGCGCGCGCCATCTTCGGGGCCGACCGCATCGCGGCGGGAACGATCACGCTTGAGGGCAAATCCATCGCACCGGCCTCGCCGGCCGACGCCATTGCGCTCGGCATCGGCCTGGTGCCGGAGGACCGCAAGCACCAGGCGATCTTTGCAGCCCTCGGCATCTTGCCGAATTTCTCCGTCGCCTCGCTCGGCGCATTCAGCAATGGTTTCGGTTTCATGGCCGAGCGGCGCGAGCGCGATGCGCTTTCGGGTTTCAGGAAAATGCTGTCGATCCGCATGGCGTCCGCCGAGCAGGCGATCGAAGGCCTGTCGGGCGGCAACCAGCAGAAGGTGATCCTGGCGCGCTGGCTGGCACGCGATCCCAAAGTGCTGATCGTCGATGAGCCGACGCGCGGCGTCGATGTCGGCGCCAAGGCGGAGGTGCACCAGATCCTGGCGCAATTGGCGGCGCGCGGCATCGCGGTGATGATGATCTCGTCCGAACTGCCCGAGGTTCTGGCGGTGTCGGACCGCATCGTCACCATGCGGCGGGGGCGCATCACCGGCGAAATGCCTAGCGTCGAGGCAAACGAGGAAAAACTGATGGAACTGATGGCGCTCGACAGCCAAGATGCGCTGAGCCAGGACGCGCAGGAACAGCCAGCGGAGGGGCAGGCACGATGAGCATCGCCGAAGAGCAGAGCCAGCGCGGCGGCGTGACGATCGCGCGGCTGTTGATGAGTTTCGGGCCGCTGCTGTTCCTCGCGGCGCTGGTCATCGTGTTCACCGTGCTGAAGCCGAGCTTCATCGATCCGATCAACCTGTTCAACATCACCAGGCAGATCTCGATCACCGGGCTGATCGCGCTCGGCATGACCTTCGTCATCCTCACTGCCGGCATCGACCTGTCGGTCGGCTCGCTGCTGGCCTTCTGCGGCATGGTGGCCGCCGTCGTCGCCAAGGGCGGGGCGGCCAACACGCTGTCGCTGTCGACATCAGGCACGCAGGGCTATGGCTGGTTCGCCGCGCTGCTCGCCGCCGTCATCGTCGGTGCCGCCGCCGGCGGCGTGCAGGGGCTTGCCATCACCCGGCTGAAAGTACCGCCTTTCGTCGTCACGCTGGGCGGGCTGACGGTGTTTCGCGGGCTGACGCTGACCATCTCCAATGGCGGCCCGATCTCGGGCTTCGACGCCTCGATGCGCTGGTTCGGCACCGGCCTGATCGGCCCGGTGCCGGTGCCGGCGATCATCTTCGCCATTGCCGCCATCCTGTGCCACATCGTGCTGCGCTACACGCGCTATGGCCGCGCCGTCTATGCCGTCGGCGGCAATGCGGAGGCCGCACGCCTGTCCGGCCTGCGCGTCGACCGCATCCTGGTCTCGGTCTATGTCATCGTCGGCTTCTTCGCCGGCCTTGCCGCCTTCGTGCTGTCGGCCAGGCTGAACTCTTCCGAAGCTGTGGCCGGCATCGGCTATGAGCTGACGGTCATCTCCGCCGTCGTCATCGGCGGCACCTCGCTGTTCGGCGGCATCGGCTCGGTGGGCGGCACAGTGGTGGGCGCGGCGTTGATCGGCGTGCTGCAGAACGGGCTGCAGTTCAACAACGTCTCGTCCTACACGCAGAGCATCGTGATCGGGCTCATCCTGATCCTGGCGGTGGCGTTCGACCGCTGGCTGAAGTCGCGGGTGAGAAGGTAGGGACGAGAGGTCTGCGCGAGGCGCCCCCCTCTGTCCTGCCGGACATCTCCCCCACCAGGGGGGAGATCGGATGCCATACGGCCTTCGCCAATTTTCAGCGCTGAAGAAAAAGCGATGCCGACGAAACTGCCAATCTCCCCCCTTGTGGGGGAGATGTCCGGCAGGACAGAGGGGGGCGCCTCGCACCAGCCGAAATCCATTTCACCCCGGCAACTTCTCCTCAATCACCCGCGCCGACCCCGGCACCAGGTGCCCGGCGTGATCAAAGCGCAGCACCACCACCCAGTTGAAGACATCGCCGGGCCATTTGCCGTTCGGCAGCAGCGCCTTGGGGTCGGCGCCGAAGGCCTTGATGAGTTTTCCCAGCTCGCCGTGATGCCAGGCGATCAGGATCGACTTGCCATGCGTTTCGCTGGCGAGCGCCGCGACGAGGGCTTTGACGTCCTTGTCGGCAAAGCGCTGGTCGATGGGCAGTTTCAAGGCTTCGGAGAGCGGCGTCAGCGTCAGCCGTTCGCGCGCACTGTTTTTGGAATCGGTACTGGCCACCAGCATGTTGGGCCGGAACGGCGTGCCGTCGAGCATGAAGGGCTGGAAATAGGCGACATAGGCCTGCGCGCGGGCTTCGCCTTCGGGCGACAGGCCGGTGCCGCCGTCGGGCTTTTCGCCATGGCGCACGATCAGCACGGTGGCGTCGGCAAGCCCTGATGTGCTGTCGCCGGCGGCGTGGGCCGATAAGGCAAGCGCCAGCATCCACAGGGCGGCGAGAACAGTGCGTGTCATGGCGGGTCCTTCCGGCGGTTTCGAGATACCAATCAGCGCAGCAATCCGACGGAATCAGGGCCGGCGCGGTGCCAAGCCAGCCGGGTGGTCAAGACGCCCGGGCCTCAAGCCGCTTCGAGCGCCCACAGGCGGTGGCCGTAGCGTCGGAAGAAGCGCGCCAGGAGACGCTGCTGCCTGGCCCTGGCGAGGTCGGGCAGGCGCCGCTCCTGGCGCCAGCGCGGCATGGCGCGCCAGAAGGCGATGAAGCGGGTGGTGTCCTCGATGGCCTCGTCGGCCGACAGCGCCGGGCCGATCGCGGCCAGGAACAGCGGCTCGGATTGTTTCAGTTCGTCAATGAGGGCTTTGCGCCGGAAATGGTCCTGGCGAGCCTGCGCGATGCCGCTGCGGAGGATCGCCTCGAAGGCTTCGAGCAAAGCAGGGCTGTCGCCGGTGTAACCGCAGGCGCGGGCGAAATCGGCGGCATCCATCGTTGCTCCCGGGTCTGTGCGGCAGGCGACTCGCATTTATCTATGTATATAAGCATAACTCAAAAAACTATAGAAGAGAAACTTTTGGCCAAGTGTGAAAACTGCGACTCGACTCCGGGCTCAAAAGGCAGGAATATACGAACAAATCAGGAACAAATGGGGTGGAGAGGCAATGGCATTGCCGGGCAGGAAACCAGTCATCGCGCATGTCGTCTCGATATCGGTCGAGTGCGCCGATTGCGGCCGAAACAGGTGGTGGAAACCCGATGAACTCCGGCGCTTCGGAGTGACGGGCAGCACGCCGCTGGCGGAGCTTTCGGGACGCATCGTCTGCTCGGCCTGCCGCGCCGACGGGCTGCCGGGCACGGCGGTGTCGATCCAGGCGGCGTTCATCGACGAGCGCCAGCGGGTGCGCAGCGAAGCGCAGATGCTGAGCGAGCGCGAGGTGCTGGTGGAGGCGAGGCGGGCTTGAGCAAAGGACGTGCCGTCATGGACGATTTCGCCACATTGTGACGCTACGCGGCGATCCAGCCCCCTTCTCCCCGTCACTATACGGGGAGAAGGTGCCGGTAGGCGGATGAGGGGCGGCGCTGATTTGGCGAATTTGAACTCTTATTCTGATGGTGCGAGAGAGTTTGCAAGCTTGGTCGTTTTCTTTGAGGTGGCATTCGAGATGCCGCTTGCCGAAATCTTGGTGCTGCCCCTCATTGTCCTGCCGGACATTTCTCCCCGTATAGAGACGGGGAGAAAGTAAGCTGTTGCGGATGGTTTCGCCAAATATCAACGGTTAAGAGCGTCGGCGCGCTGGTGAGGGCGGCCTGCATCCGGAAAGGCAGGCGCGCTAATACCCCAGCAATTCCTTCAGCGGGATAACCCGCCAGACATGCTTGATCGCGTAGCGGTTGAAGGTGATTGTCTTGGGCGGATTGTACTGCTCGACCACCAGCTCGCCCGCCGTGCGCTTGACCAGCTTCTTGATGAAGGCCTTGCCGTTGCGCTCGTTTTCTTCCGGAAACGTCTCGATCACCACATGGTCGCCGGGCACGGCGTCGCGGCCGCCGCAGTAGATGAGGTCGCCGGGCTCGTAGCGCGGCACCATGGAATCGGAGAGCACATGCAGCGCGAAGACCTTCGGCAGGTTGCGCACGCCCGGCGGGCGCTGCACGTAGCCGGCAGGCTCGCCGTTGAAGGTGAAGTCGCCGTCATCGCCGCCAACAGCGGCGCCCAGCACCTCGATATCCATTGATCCGGCGGGCATCGGGCCGGCATCGGTGACGATCTCGGCGTCGGCCACCGGGCCGGCATCGTCGAGGAAGACGACATGCCCCTGGCCCAGCGCGACCGGGTCGACGCGCAGGAAGGCGGCGGTCTTCAACAGGTTCTCGGTCTTGGGCAGGTTGCGCCCGGTTTCCCAATTGCCGACGGCGGCGACATCGGTGTCGTTGTGCTCGGCTATGTGGCGCATGACCAGGCCGCGCTGCTTGCGTGCCTGGCGTATCGCCGCCCCGACCTTGATCGACAGTTCCGTTTTTGCCATGGCGACCATGTGAGCGATGAAAGCGGCTCTCGTCTACGAAAGAATGGCTTGCATATATTTTTGAGTTATGCTTATATCTGGCCATGCAGAACCTGTCCAGCTTTCATGGCGCGGTAGCGCCGGCCTCCCGTGAGGCGCATCCGGCGACCGAAGTCGCCAGCCATTCCCTTCCGTCCCGGCCGTCCTCCTCCCCGGCCGGGGCGAAGCCCGAGCGCTTTGATGCCTCGGGTCCGGCCCGCCCGTCACCGGCGGCCGGAACGGCCGGAGCCGCCGCTCCCCTCGGCTCCGGCCCCCCATTCGACCGGCACGCCGCCGGTCCCTCTGCGCGCTGCTGCATCCGTACGCAGGACGGCACCGTCATCCTGTTCGAGCCGATGACGGGCAGGGCGGTTTCCGCCCCCGACAGAAAGACAGCGGAGGCGCGGCTGACGCGCCTGAGCGCCGGGCACTCGATCCGCTCCGGCTGATTGCTGCCCGCAGGCCGGCTTCCGAACCGAACACCCCTGACAGTGGCCTGAACCGGGCCTGAACCCTGACGCCTGGCCGACGGCGCGCTCCCGAGTGCTGCCGAAGGCGGAGCCCTGGATGGAGCCTGGACATGGCAAGCTACAGCGACGCCGAATTGCAAGAGATCGCCCGCTGGCTGAAGGATGGGCTTTCGGCCTCGCGGATCGCGACGGCATTCAGCGCGCTGCGCGGCAGTCCGGTCTCGCGCAACGCCATCATCGGCATCGTGCACCGCAACGCCATGCTGGGCGCGATCGGCTTTGCCAATGGCCGTGGGATGCCGCCGGGTGCCGAACGGGCAATGCGCAAGCCGGCGGCTGCAAAGCCGGCGAAGGGCAAGGCCGATGGCAAGGCGGCCGCCGGGGCGATGGCCGAGGCGCATGGCGCCAAGGCCGCCGTGGCGCGCAAGAACAAGGTCCGGGCGAGGCACGATCCGTCGCCGGCATGGTTGCCGCCGCGCTTGTTCGTGCGCGAGGTGGGCGTGCTGATCGCAGATGGCGAAGCTTACCGTTTCAAGGTGCCTGCGCCGCAGCGCGGACCCATCGGCCGCCAGCCGCATGGCGTGGCGATGCGCTTCATCGACTGCCTGTTTTCACGCTGCCGGGCGCCGCTCGACCTGACATTGGAGGAGGATCCGCAAAACGATGCGCCGGGCGGACGGCCGGGCGCCGAGATGCTGTGCTGCGGCATGCGCACGAAGGCATTGAAGAGCTATTGCAGTTACCACCAGGCCCGATTTCAGCGCCGGGTCTGCACGTGAGCCTATTTCGGCATCTGGCGGCCCTGTTTGGGCATGCGGCTCTGCACCGTGCGTGCCTCCAGCCTCATGGCCGGGCCGCTGTCGGCAACCAGAATGCCGGTAACGCGGGCGAAGCCGGTGAACACTTTTATCGCGTCGGATTCGGAGATCTGAGCCGCGATCGCGGCACTGCAGGCGTTGAGCGCGCTGCGGTAGACATGGCCGCGCCGCTCGATCGGCCAGCGCTGCAGGAAATCGGCGGCGTCGCTGACGCTGTCGATCTCCTCGACATGTCCGTCCATCGACACTTTAAGCGGCACTCCGGTTTTCATCGTACCCACGGCATTCACCTTCGCTCTGGGCGCGGCTTTCAAGCCTGCGCTTATAAACGCGCGAGGCCGTCAGGCGGTTGCATCGCCTTCGTGCCTGCTTCAGGGGTTGGCGGCGGCGTCGAGCCAGTCATGCGCTCGGCTTCGCGGCTTGACTACCAATATGCCTTGTTGCCCGGCGGCGCCGGTGAAGGCTTCGAAGGCGGTGCGCGGGCAGCAATTGCCCTCGATCGCCTGCCTGACCAGCCGCGCGGCGTCGAGAAAGGCGGGTGCTGTTTTGTCTGGCCACTGGTGCTGCAACGCCGTTTCGGCTTCGGCCACCGACCCCACCAGCATGGTCTTGTTGTCGCAAAAGCGCAGCGTAACCGGTATGAAAGCTGTCATCGGCAAACCTCCCCTTGGCGTGGACGCGTCATAACGTGCGGGCCGGCGGCTGGTTCCATCAGCATGCGTGCAGATATGGGGCCGGCATGAGCGAGCGGCCCTTCATGCAGCTCTATGTCTCCGATTTCGTCGGCGACACGCTGCAGCTCTCCACCGAGCAGATCGGCGCCTACATGCTCATCCTGATGGCGATGTGGAACGCCGGCGGCCGGCTGCCCGACGACGACGCCAAGCTCGCGCGCGTGGCGCGCCTGTCGCTCAGGAGATGGCGTGCCATCAGCGCCGATCTGTTGACCTTCTTCCAGCGCGAGGCGGGCGAGATCGGCCACAAAAGGCTGACGAAAGAACTGCACAAGGCACTGGTCAAAAGCGAGGCGAGGGCCGCCGCCGGCGCACGCGGCGGGGCCGCTACCGCCTTGAAAACAAAGGCGCATGCGGGACCAAATGCCGGCGCGTTGCCGCGGCATTCTCCAGACTCCAGAAACCAGAATGAAAAAGCTCCCGCTTTTTCCCCTGAAAATGCGGAAGCTTCTTCGGCTCGTGGAGAACAGGACGCGGCGGTGTTCTCCCGGGAGAAGGCGGAGCCTTTGTCCCGCGCGGGCAAGACAGCTCCCGTTTTCCCGGGGAAGAAACCAGGCTGGCACCGGCCGAAAACCCACACCGACGCCGCCAACGCCATCATCGAGGAGATCCGCAGCCATGACCGCAGCCGAACTGCAGCAGGCGACGAAGGCGCTGGCCGCGATGTTCTCATGCTTCCCGCAATCCGCCCTGACTGACGTCGAGATGCAGATGCGCGGCTATCTCGGCGCGGTGCGCGACGCCGAGCTTGCCGATCTGCAGGCCGCCATCCAGCGCTTCGTGCGCGGCGAGGTGAGGAGCGGCAACGCCCAGTTCTGCCCGTCGAGCGCTCAGCTCTGCATCGAAGTGCGGGAGAGGAAAACGATGCGCGAGCTGATGGCGAGAAGGGCGGTGCAGGCGCCCGTGAAGCAAGTAACGGAATGATCAGGCAGGTCGGCGGGACAGCGCCCCCCTCTGCCCTGCCGGGCATCTCCCCCACTAGGGGGGAGATCGGCAGCGTCGCCCTCCTTGCAACGCTGGCGCGAAGGCCGCGACACATCTGATCTCCCCCCTAGTGGGGGAGATGGCCGGCAGGGCAGAGGGGGGCGCTGTCCCGCCAACCTCTCCAACCAAAAACGCCACACCCCAACCCCAAGGAGCCACCCATGCCCAAAAAAGCCAAAGCCGCCAAACCGCAGGCCCCCAAACTGCCCAAGGGCGAGGCCGAGCAGGTGCGCATCCGCCGCGAGATCGGCCATGATTTCGCGCTGAGCGACGACGCCTTTGGCCGCAAGCGGCTCGCCGCCGGTACGGCTGAAGCACGGCGCGTCTACGAGGTGTCGAATGACGGTCATACCTCGACCGGCGGCATCGTGCGGGTCCGCACGGTCGATCCGCTTATCGGCATCACCTCGCTGTCGCGCCAGCAGCGCGAGGCAGGCCAGCGCTACCGCGAGGATTTCCAGTGCAGCCAGCAGGCCGGCGTGAAACCGATGCGCTGGAGCGAACGTGTCGACGGCGGCCGCAAGGGCGGCGGCATCGCCGACAGCGTGCTCGACGCGGGCCGCGCGCATGCCGCCGCCACCCGCGCGCTCGGCCACTGGGAAGTGGCCGCCGTGGTGCAAAAAGTCTGCTGCGCGGGGGAGTCGGTGAAAGGCGTGGCGGAACAGACCGGCGAGGGCCGCGACGTGATGACGAAGCTGCTGAAGGTCGGGCTCGACCTGCTGGCGGTGCATTACGGGATGATGATGGAGCGGCGGGCGGGGTGAGAGAGAGCCGCAACAATCCGGCCGGCGATGCCGGCCGGATCCGCTTCACCAGGATCAGGTCATCCGCAGACGCGGATTTCCTCGACTATCCGGTGGTGGTGGCGCCAATGACTGACCAGTTCGAGGTGGCAGCGGTGGTGCCGGTGGAAATAACGCGGCCTGTACCTGTAGCCGTCGTCATAAGGGTCGTAGGGGCCATAGACATAGCGGCCGCCATAGTCCCCATCGTAATAGTCATTGCCGTAGTCGTTGCCGTAATAATTGTCGTAGCCGCCGATGCCGATAAAGACGTGGCTGCGGGCCTCGGCGGGGGCGATCATCGCCGCGGCCGACGCAATGGCGATAAGCGAGGCAAACAGGAGCTTCTTCATGGCTACCTCCTTTTCAAGGCCTGTCTAATATAACCCGCCAGGCGCGACCTCGTTCCACGGATTCGCAAGGCAACCGATGCGGGCGCCGGGGCGCGAGACACCCGGCTTCACTTCACCGAGGCGGCCGCGTCCTCGATGACAGCGGTGACTTCCGACGGATGCGATATCGGGAGCAAGTGGCCGCCGTGGATCTCTACGACCTTGGCGCCCGAGCGTTTGGACATCCGCCGCTGCAGATCCGGCGCAATGGTGCGGTCTTCCGTGGCAATGGCTGCCCAGCTTGGCGTATTATGCCATGCAGCGGCTTCGGCCTTATAGCCGAAAATCGCCGTGTTCGCGGGCGTCTGGAACATGGCGGTATAGCGTGCCTCGGCCTCGGGCAGGCCGTTCGCCACATCGGCGATCCAGGCGTCGGGCTTTACAAGGTAGAAGCCGTCCTTGAACACGGTAAGCGCGTCCGCCGGCAGCTTGCCGGGGATGGAGGCGTTGAGGAAGCCCAGGCTTTCGCCGATGTCGGGCTGGAACGCAGCCACGTAGACGAGGGCACGGACCTGCGGCTCGGTGCCGGCCTGGCTGATCACCATGCCGCCATAGGAGTGGCCGACCAGCACGACGGGACCATCCTGCGCGTCGACCGCGCGGCGGGTGGCGGCGATATCGTCCTGAATGGAGGTCATCGGCAGCTGCACCACGGTGACATGATACTTGTCGGCTGTCAGGCGGTCGTAGACGCCGCGCCAGGCGCCGCCATCCATGTTCATTCCGTGCACGAGCACGATATTGCCGGCTTTCGCCGCGGCGGGCGCGGGCAGTGCCGCGGCGGCGGCAACAATCATGAGCGAGGCGAGAAGGGTGCTGATCCTGTCCATTTTGGAGCTCCGGTTGGTTGGAGCCAGAGACCTAAGGCGAATTGCATTTCGCCATTAGAGTGATTTATATGAATGAGTCTATCACACTGGCTGATAAATGGATCGTCGCGATATTGCCGACCTGCTCGTGTTCCAGGCCATTGTGGAGGCGGGCAGCTTCACGCGGGCCGCTTCCGTCATGGGGCGTGCGCAGTCCGGCCTGAGCCAGACCATCAGTGCCTTGGAGGCGCGGCTGGGCGTGCCCTTGCTGGCGCGATCCACCCGCAGCGTGCGGCCAACCGAGGCGGGCCGCCGCCTGCTCGATCGGATCACGCCTTCGCTGCGCCAGATCGAAAGCGGGCTGCTGGAGTTGCGGGACAGCCGCGACCAGCCGTCCGGCACGTTGCGGCTGACCGTGATGGAATATCCGGCGCGCGCCATTCTGGTGCCGGCGCTGAGTGAATTCCTGGCCAGCCATCCGGGTGTTCGGGTCGACATCCACGTCAGCGATCGGTTCGTCGATATCGTCCAGGGAGGGTTCGATGCCGGCATACGCTTCGGAGCGCATCTGGAGAAGGACATGGTGGCTGTTCCGGTGGGGCCGGATGTCAGTGCGGCCATTGTCGCCGCGCCGGCGTACTACCTCAGGAGAGGCCGGCCCGTCCGGCTCGAGGATCTTGCGGCGCATGACTGCATCAACTTTCGCACGGCAAGCCATGGCGACGTCTACCGCTGGATGTTCAGGGACGGCGCGCGCACGGTCGACGTGCCGGTCGAGGGCGCCGTCATCGTCAATGATGCGCCCGTGATGATCGAAGCCGCCTTGGCTGGTCTGGGGCTGGCCTACATCTTCGAACCGCACGTTGCCGGGCACCTCGCCTCGGGACGTTTGGAAACGTGTCTGGAAACGTTCTGCCCCGTCTGGTCGGGCTACCATCTCTACTATCCGAGCAGGCACCAGAAATCGGCCGCGCTTGCGGCCCTCGTCGAGCATTTGCGCTACAGGCGGCATGCGTAGGGTGCGCCAAGACCGGTGACGCGGGGGGGCGCGTTGCCAGGGCCCAGCTTCAACCCGCAGTCCAATTCAATGGTCTATGCCGCCACCAGGGCGGCGGTGGATTCGATCGCGCTGTCGATGGCGCGCGAACTGGGCCGCCGCAACATCCGCGTCAATTCGATCGCGCCGGGACAAGGCGCTGGTGGCGGTCACCCCGCTCGGCCGCTTCGGCCAGCCGGACGATATCGCCAAGGTGGCGGTGTTCCTGGCATCCGACGGGGCGGCGTGGGTGAGCGGGGAGCGGATCACGGCGTCTGGCGGGTGGCGGCAGAGGTGTGTCTCTCCTTTCTCCCACAGGTGAGAAAAGTAAGCTAAGCTCTTCTAAAACAGCGCCTTCTCCAGCGGCCCCTCCAGCGTCTCGGCGAAGGCCGTCGCCAGATGATGCCGGTCGCGAAATGCCAGTTTGCCGCCGATGAAGACGTGGCATTCGGTCGGGCCGCAGAAGCGGTCGGTGAGGTCGACATAGAGCGTGTCGGGCACGCTTTTCACCACGGCGCGCTCTTGCGCGGCGGTGCCGTCATTGGCGGCCTGCGCCCTCGGCGTGTCGCAGCGCGAGGGAGCCTCGCGCCACCACAGCGCGCGGGCCACGCAGGAATCGGCGAAGCTGTCGCCGATCGGCGTGTCGCGGATGACCGCCGTCTCGACGCCGGCTTGGCTGAAGGCCTGCAAGGTGGAGCGCAGGCCGGCCTGCCAGCGCGCGGTTTCTTGCTTGCGGCCGGCGGCGGTCATGTCGCGCGTCAGATTGCCGATCGAGAATTCCGAAATCACCACCAGGCGCGGCTTGCGGCGGATGATTTCCGCTATCGCCTGTTCGCGCCAGGCGTCGCATTCGGTGTAGTCGCGCTTCAGCACCGTGTTGAAGGTCGATAGCCGCGAGGCGCGGCACGAGGATTTGAGATAGGTGACCACCTTGGTGTCGTTGCGGCTCGCCGCCTCGACCAGCGGCGTCGACCAGTGGTCGGCGTGCGAGTCGCCGAACAGCACGATGGTGTGGGCCGCGTCGGTCGGCCCGAACGTGCAGGGTTTGGGCTTCACCGTGTGGAAGTCGAGCAGGCAGTTCTTGTCGGCGGCGCGCGCGATGGAGGGCTGTTCGGCAGCCTCTTCGATGCCGCGCTGGGCCGGGTCGATGTTGCGCGTGGCCAGATGCGCGTTGGCATAGGCCACGGCCACGCCGACGCCGGTCAGAGCCAGGGCGGGGGCCAGCGCCCGAGCGCCTGCCATCAGCCCGCCACCGAGGCGCGCCGGGTTCTCGATCAGGTGGTAGGTCAGGAATGCCAGCACCAGCGCCAGCGCGGCGCAACCGAGGCGCTGGAAGACGGTGAGGTCCGGCGCCAGCATGCCGGCATAGACGATGACAGGCCAATGCCAGAGATAGAGCGAATAGGAGAGCGTGCCGATCCATTGCAGGGGCGGCAGCGAAAGCACGGAAGCGGGCGCAAGGACCTGCCAGCCGGTCGGGCTGGCTGCCGCGTCGCGTTCTTCGCCCGCGCCGCTCAGCAGCACCAGCACCGTGCCGGCAACCGGGAGAACCGCGTACCAGCCGGGGAAGGGCAGGTCTTCGCTCAAGGTCAGATAGGCCGCCACGATCAGCGCCAGGCCGATCCATCCCTGCGCCGCGCGCAGCCATGGCCGGCGCTGCCACAAGGCCGCCGGCGCCAGTGTTGCCAGGCCGCCGGCGGCGAACTCCCAGGCGCGCAATGGCGAGAAGTAGAAGGCCCAGGCCGGCGAGAGGCTGGTGAGCCACAGGCAGGCGGCGAAGGAGGCGAGGCCGACGACGCCGATCACCACCACCGCCATGCGCTTGCCCCGGTGCAGCCAGGCGGCGAAGAGCAGCAGCGCCGGCCAGACGAGATAGAACTGCTCCTCCACCGACAGCGACCAGAAATGGATGAAGGGATTGCCCAGGGCATCGGCGGCGAAATAGTCGAACGACCAGCGCAGCAGCCACAGATTGATGGTGTAGGCCGAGGCGTACATGGCGCCGCGCGAATAGAGCGCCTGCTCCTGCGGCGCGAGGATGAAATAGCCCGCGCCAAGCGTCGCCAGGATGACGAACAGGGCCGCCGGCAGAAGCCGACGGGCGCGCCGGGCATAAAATCGCCAGAGATCAAGCCGGCCGGTCCTGGTGATCTCGCCCATCAGATGCGTCGTGATCAGCCAGCCGGAAATGACGAAGAAGATGTCGACGCCGGCAAAGCCGCCGGGCAGGCCAGAGAGGCCGAAATGATAGGCAACGACGCCGCCGACCGCCAGCGCGCGCAACCCCTGTATGTCCGACCGGAACGATGCCGCCACGAGGCCTCCTTCGTGCCCCCCAAGCCCAACAACCCTGCCCAAGCCCAATGCTTGCCAATCGCGGCCTTACAGGCCGCTATCGCAATGCAGCAAGTTTTTCGCAGTGCAACATGGCCAGAACAAGGAGACGGGCGCAGAGAACTCAAGGCGTGCGACGGCCGCACGGTCGGCGATCCCGGAACAGTGTCTGGCCATTGCTTGGCAAGGCAGGGCTTCCGCAGCGACCTGCGCGAGGCGAAATCCCGGGCAATGGGGCATTCCATTAAGAAGACGTACGAAAGACCGGTGCTCGTGAAACGCGAGAAGCTGGCCAGCATCGTTGCGGTCGTGGTGTCGGGTCGATTCTGAACGGGCGCGGCCGGGCATTCCAGCCGGTATGCATTCCAGATGCACCGTGGTGACAATGCAACAGGGCGGCGTTTCCGGTCGCGGCAGTCGGGCTGACATGCTGGTCGGTGCTTGACGCGATGCGGCGGCGATGCGATGTCGGCCCGTCACTTGGGCAAGGGGATATCATGAAGAAGACCTACGAGAAGCCGGTGCTCGTGAAGCGCGAGCAACTTTCCCGCGTCACCGCGATGGCCGTGCCATCGGGAAAGCCCGTCTAAGCCGGCTGGCTTCGCCGCTCGCAGGCGGGCGGGGAGGCGGACTGTTGTCGGGCACCTCGACTATTCGGCATGCCGCCATCACAAAACAGCCCCGCGAACGGGGCTGTTTTTCTATGGAGGGCAAGCGCTATCAGCTGCCGCCGTTCAATTTCACGCTGCTGCAGAATTCCGGATGGGAATTGGCGGGAGTGGCGTTCTTGGCCTCGTCCGCACAAGCCGTCTTCATCGACGCCTGGTCGTCCGGCGTCATCGCCTTCCAGGCTTTGACGAAATCGTCATTGCCGCGCAGCGTCTTCATGCTGGAATCCGTGTAGAAAGGCTGCATCTTGGCCGGGTCGTCGAGAGCTGACGTACCGGTGCTGCCGCCCGCGAGGGCAGAGCCGGTGGCCATTGAAAGCGCCATGGCGCCAAGACAGATCATCTTGATATTCATGATAGGATCCTTCCCTGTTGCTTTGTGACCGTCGAAGCAACGATCAAGGTCATAACGGAAGAATTCGGGTAAAAGTTCCGGTTTCCGACGTGAAACGCGCTTGATTTTCCAAAAATATATCCAAAAAATCTTGAAACTTTTCTGGTAATTCTGCCGTATGCCCGCACAAGAACTCTCTTTCTCCATGGCGACCACGCGTTGATCCCGCTGCCGACGCGAAACGCGGACGGCACTGGAGGACCGGACGCAGCATCCGGCCAATTTCAGAATTTCCCGGCCCCGTGATTGTTCCTTGCCGGCCGCCGAAAAAGGCCCCACCGGCAGGGCCGGCGGGGCATTGATCGGAGGTCTGCGATCGCCCGGGGAGGCGATCCCTGGAGCAACGAGAAACGGCTTGCGAAAAGTTTCACAGTTTCCGCGCCGGCTGTTGCCAGTGGCCGGCATCAGCCGCTTGCCGCGCGCCGACCCTGTCCGCGCCGGGCCAAAAGGTTCGCCACCACCAAAAGCACGATCGACAGCCCCATCATCAGCGTCGCGGCGGCGGTGATGGCGGGCGAGAGTTTTTCGCGCAAGCCGATGAACATTTCGAGCGGCATGGTGCGCTGGCTCGCGCTTGCCAGGAACTGCACCACCACCACCTCGTCGAAGGAGGTGACGAACGCGAACGCCGCGCCCGAAAGCACGCCGGGCAGGATCAGCGGCAGCATCACGCGGAAAAACGCCGTCAGCGGCCTTGCGCCCGAGATTGCGGCGGCGCGCATCAGATTGCGGTCGAAGCCGGTGAGGCTCGCGCCCACGGTGACGACGACGAAGGGACTGGCCAATGCCGTATGCGCCAGGATGATGCCGGCATAGGTGCTGGCCAGGCCCACGCGGGCGTAGAACAGATACGAGCCTACCGCGGTGATGACGACAGGTACGATCAGCGGCGATAGCAGCAGCGGCATGACGATACGGCGCCCGGGAAATTTCTCATTGGAGAGCGCGATTGCCGTCAGCGTGCCGAGCGTGGTGGCGATCAACGTCGTGCCGAAAGCGACGATCAGGCTGTTGCCGATCGCCGATTGCCAGCGCTGCGTGCCCAGCACCACCTCGTACCATCGCGTCGAAAGGCCTTCGAGCGGGAAGATGAAGAAGGCGCCGCTGTTGAAGGAGAGCGGCACCGGGATGAGGATCGGCACCAGCAGGAACAGGATAACCAGCCCGCACCACAGCCAGAGCAGCGCGACGCGGATGCGTTCACCAGGAGTTGGATAGGGCGACAGCAGCATGGCTACACCATCTTCAAGCGGTCGAGGCCGAGGATCCGGGCGAAGATGCCGAACAGGGCCAGCGTGAACACCAGCAGGATGAAGCTCAGCGCCGCCGCCATCTCCCAGTTCAGTTCGACATTGACGTAGTTGGCGATGAAATTGCTGATCAGCTGGTCGCTGGCACCGCCGATCAGGGCAGGGGTGATGTAGTAGCCGAGGCACAGGATGAAGGTGAGCAGGCAGCCAGCCATGACGCCGGGGAAAACCTGCGGGAGGTAGACGCGGCGAAAGGCGGTGAACGGCTTTGCGCCGAGCGAATAGGCCGCCTTCATCTGCGAGGGCGCGATGGTGCGCATGACGGAGTAGATAGGCAGCAGCGTGAAAGGCAGCTGGATATGCGTCATGGCGATGATCAAGCCGATGCGGCTGTACATCAGGTCGAGCCGCTCCGAGGCGAAGCCGAGCCACAGGAGCAGGTCGTTGACCAGGCCGAATTTCTGCAAGAGCACAGTCCAGGCTGCCGTGCGCACCAGGATCGAGGTCCAGAACGGCAGCAGCACCGCCACGATCAGGATGGCGGCCAGCCCCTTCGGCACGCTGGAGATGAGAAAGGCGAGGGGAAAGCCGAGCAGCAAGGTGGCAAGCGTCACCGCGGCGGCGACGAAGAAGGTGCGCAGGAACACCTGCAGGAAGATCGCCTGTTCGGGCGGCACACGCTCGATGCCGCCATCGGCGTTCCAGCGGAGGTCGAGCGCGCTCAGGAGATAGAAGGAGGTGAGCGAATGCGTGCCGGTGCGAATGGCCGGCCAGGTGCCGGGCGCCGACCAGAACGGCACCGATTTCATCACTTCGAGCGGCGGCTTGCCGCCGGCGCCTTCCAGCTGGCGCACGGTCTTGAGCACCTGGCTGCGGGCGCCGGGCAGGCGGGCGTTGAGCGCCTTGGCCAGCTCATAGGCGGTGCCCTTGGCCTGATTCTCGCCGAGGTCGGCGGCGAGCGCGATGAAGGCGGCGTCGGTGGGCAGGCCCTGGCCGTTCCAGTCGCCAAGCGCCTGGCTGGTGCGTGGCAAGGCGTCGGCGATGGTCGGGTCGTAGACGGCACGCGACAAGAGCAGCACGATCGGGATGCCGAAACTCAAGGCCAGGAGCAGGAGCAGGGGGGGCGGCCAGCGCCAGTGAGCGCAGCCGGTCGCCGAATTCGGCTCGCCTGAGCGCCGCCGACACCGATTTTGGATCGGTGCCGGCGGCGGACCGGCCGCGGGCCAGCGCGGGCCGGTCGAGTTCGCTGGGCAGCGAGGCCGACATCAGCGCTTACTGCGCCAGCCAGGCGTTGAAGCGCTTGACCAGGTCCTCGCCATAGTCGCCCCAGAATTCGGTGTCGGCGACAAGGTAGGCGCCTGCAAGATGGTCGGGCGCGTTGGGCAGTTTCGGCAGGGCGTCCGGCGCCACGAAGGAGGCGGCGTCGGTGCGCACCGGCCCGTAGGTGATGTAGCTGGCGAGCTTGGCGTTGTTTTCCGGCTTGGAGATATAGGCGAGATATTTATAGGCGGCATCCGGGTTCTTGGCGCCCTTGGGAATGGCGATCATGTCGTATTCGAGGATCTGGTTGTTCCAGACGATCTTGAACGGCTTCTTGTCGGTGTCGATGGCGTTCTGGATGCGGCCGTTCCAGGCCGTCGTCATCACCACTTCCTGCGAGGCAAGCAGTTGCGCCGGCTGCGCGCCGGCATCCCACCAGACGATGTCCTTCTTGATCGTGTCGAGCTTCTTGAAGGCGCGGTCGACGCCTTCCGGCGTCGCCAGCACCTTGTAGACATCGGCGGGCGCCACGCCGTCGGCCATCAGCGCCCATTCCAGGTTCTGCGCCGGGAACTTGCGCATGGCGCGCTTGCCCGGGAATTTCTTGGTGTCGAAGAGATCGAGCACCGAGGTGGGGGCTTCCTTCAGCACGGTCGGGTCATAGGCGAGGATGTCGCCGTAAGCATCGAGGCCGACACCGCAATCCAGCGCCGAACCTTCGATGAACTTGTCGCGCGGGCCGATCTTGGAATAGTCGAGGCGTTCGAGAATGCCGGCGTCGCAGCCTTGCAGCACGGTCGCGGTCTCCACCGTCACCAGGTCGATCGGCACGTTGCCGGTGTCGACCATGGCTTTGACCTTGCCGAGGTCGCCCAGATATTCCTGTTCGAGGATTTTTGTGCCGGTCTCCTTGGTGAAGGGCTCGAACCAGGCCTTGCGCTGCGCGTCCTGCCAGGCGCCGCCGCTGGCCATGATCGACAGTTCGTCGGCGAAGGCGGCGTGGCCGATGGTGAAGAGTGCGGTGGCGGCGGCATAGGCGAGCAGCCGGGTCCTTGCGATTTTCATGTGTGTTCTCCCCTGTTTTCTGTTTTTGATCTGGCTCTGGTTCAGGACGGACCTGATTTCGAAATGCCGCCGCCCGTTGCGGCATCGGCGGGAAAGGCGCGGCAGTCGGCGGGCGCGCAGGAGACCGTGACGGCCTCGCCATTGGTCATGGTCGCCTCGGGTCCGACCTTGACGGTCAGCACCTGGTCGTTGCCGAGCCTGGCCAGAAGGCGCAGATGGTCGCCGAGATAGATGCGGCCGTCGACCGTGGCGGGCAGGGCGTTGCCGCCGGCCAAGGCTCTCAGGCTCAGCCGCTCCGGGCGGATGGCGACGTGACAGGCTTTGCCTGGCGCCACGCCGATGGCGAGCGCGGTGAGTTCGCCGCCGCCGTTCAACCGCACGCGGCATTCCTTGCCGGAGACGTGGCCGACGACGCCGTCCAGCGTGTTGTTCTCGCCGATGAAGCTCGCCACGAAGGCGCTTTGCGGGGTGTTGTAGAGATCGTCGGGCGAGCCGAGTTGGGCAATGCCGCCCTGGTTGAACACCGCGACGCGGTCCGACATGGTCAGCGCCTCGCTCTGGTCATGGGTGACGTAGACGATGGTGACACCGAGCATGGTGTGGATCTGCTTGATCTCGAGCTGCATGTGCTCGCGCAATTTCTTGTCGAGCGCGCCGAGCGGCTCGTCCATCAGCACCAGGCTTGGTTCGAACACCAGCGCGCGTGCCAGCGCCACGCGCTGCTGCTGGCCGCCCGAAAGCTGCGCCGGCTTGCGGTCGCCGAACTGCTTCAGCCGCACCATGTCCAACGCACGGCCGACGCGGGCCGCGATGTCGGCCTTGCTGACGTGGCGCACGGAGAGCGGGAAGCCGACATTCTCCTCCACGCTCATATGCGGGAACAGCGCGTAGTTCTGGAACACCATGCCGATGTTGCGCTGGTAGGGCGGCAAGCGGTCGACGGGCTGGCCTTCGAGCGTGATCGTGCCATGCGTCGGCCGTTCGAAGCCGGCCAGCATGTTGAGCGTGGTCGTCTTGCCGGAGCCGGACGGGCCAAGCAGGGTCAGGAATTCGCCGCGCGCGACGGTCAGGTTCATCCGCGTCACCGCGAAGGCGCGGCCATCGTAGGACTTCTCGACATCGGCGAATTCGACGAACCCCGGACCGATGGCAGGCGCCGGCGCGGCCGGCGAGGAAACGGCCTGGGTGCTCATCGGGTGCAATCCCAAGGTGCGCTGCCCGTGCGGCAGGCTGAAGCGCTATGCGGCTTGTGGTGCATGGTTCCATCCCATTGGAAGCCCGCATCTCGGCGGGTCACCCAAACTTGTATGCTCACACAATCAATCTGAATCTGACCATAAATGCAGACAACTTTGGCCGTCAAGTCGATTTTTTCAAGGATTGTGTGATATTTTTGCTGGAGCTTTGGTCGATTAGGCTCACACAAGCGCTATTGTCCGATGAATTGTCTTATGCTAGAGCGCTTACAACGCTCCCAGCCCGAATCCTGTCCGCATGCTCAGTGATCTCCGACTTGCCGAGGACGAAAGTCCGGTCTATCGCCGTCTCGCCGACGCGATCGCCGAGCGCATCAGCGCCGGTACGCTGGCTGTCGGCGACCGGCTGCCGCCGCAGCGCGACATTGCGCGGGCGCTGGGCATCAACGTCACCACGGTGACGCGGGCGCTGGCGACGCTGCAGCAGCGCGGCCTGCTGGAGGCGCGGCCGGGGCGGGGTACGACCGTGGCGGCCAGGCAGGCGGCCGAGCGGCCCGGTTTCGTCTCGGCGCCGAGCGACGAGAGTGGCATCATCGACCTTTCGGTCAACCGCCCCGCCACTTCGGCCTATCTCGACGCGCTCGCGTTGCTCTTGCCGCGCCTGCCCAGGGATCCGCACTATGCCTCGCTGCAGGATTACCATCCGCCGGAAGGGCCGCTCTGGGCACGCGCGGCCGTCGCCGACTGGCTCAAGCCCGTTGCCGGCGAGGGCGACCCCGGCCGCGTGGTGCTGGCGGCCGGTGCCCAGCATGGGCTGGATTGCCTGCTTGGCGCGGTGACCAGGCAGGGCGAGGTGGTGCTGGCCGACGAGGTCACCTATCAGGGCATCAACGCGCTCTGCCGGGTGCATGGGCTCGATCTCAGGGGCGTCGCCATGGATCGCGGCGGCATGCGGCCGGATGCTTTCGATGCCGCCTGCGCGCAGCTGCGGCCGCGCGCAGTGTTTTTGGTGCCGACGCTGCACAACCCGACCACCATCACGCTTAGCGAAGCGCGTCGCCATGAGCTTGCTGCTGTCGCGCGCCGCCACAACGTCTTGATCATCGAGGACGACGTCTACAGGCCCTTGGCTGACGAGACCTTGCCCTCCTTCGCCAGCCTGGAACCGGAGCTGACCGTGCATATCGGCGCCCTGTCGAAATGCCTGGCGCCGGGCCTCAGGCTCGGTTTCGTCATCGCGCCGCGCGCCATTGCCGGCCAGGTGGCGGCGGCACTGCGTATCAATTGCTGGAGCATCAGCCCGCTGACGGCGCTGATCGGCGCGCGCATGATCGAGGATGGGGCGGCGGCGCGTGTTATCGAAGTGCAGAAGCAAGAGCTTCGCCAGCGCCAGGCGATACTGAGCGAAATACTTGGCGGCTACGATGTCCAGAGCCAGCCGAGCGCTACCCATGCCTGGCTGCGCCTGCCCGAGCCCTGGCGCGGCGCCGGATTTGCCCGCACCTGCCTGGAGCGCGGCGTGGCCCTTTTGCCGGGCGATGCCTTCGCCGTCGGCCGCGAGCCGGTCCAGCATGGCGTGCGCATCAATGTGGGTGCCGCGCGCTCACGGGACGATCTGCGCACCGCGCTGACCACGATGGCTGAGTTGCTGTCGGCCGGGCACCTGCAGCTTCCCGGTTTCGTCTGATGACTGTCGCCCAAAAGTGCGCAGCGGTTTTGGGACAAGGACGGGCAGGAGGGAACAACAAGTGACATCTTCAAAGAGCGTCGAAATCGCCATTGTCGGAGCTGGCGTGGTCGGGCTGGCGACGGCGCTGCGCCTGGCCAGCGACGGCCGCGAAGTTCTGCTCATCGATCCCAACGAGCCGGGATCAGGCGCCTCGTTTGGCAATGCCGGGACACTGGCCGAATATGCCTGCATGCCGGTCGGCAATCCCGCGGTGCTGCGCGCGCTGCCGAAACTGCTTCTCGACGCCGACAGTCCGTTTTCGCTGCGCTGGACAGCGCTGCTGCATCTGGCGCCGTGGCTGCTGCGCTTCGCCAGGCAATCGCTGCCGGCCGCCACCCATGCCAATGCGGTCGCGATGGCCGGGCTGTTGGCCGATTCCCTGCCAGCATGGGAGGAGATGGCGGTAGAGGCCAATGCCGGGGATCTGCTGCGCCGTAATGGCTGCCTCTATCTCTACCGTCGCCCTGCCGATCTAGCCGGCGGCGCGTCGAGCCGCGCGTTGCGCGCCGAATTCGGTGTCGAGCAGGCGATGCTGAACCCTGGTGAAGTGGCCGCGCTGGAACCAAACCTGCCGGCGGTGCAGGGCGGCGGGCTGTTTTTCCCGCAATCGATGAACCTGACCGATCCCATGGCGATGATGGGGCGGCTGCTCAAGGCGGCAAAAGACCGGGGTGCCGCCTTGCTGCGGGGCGAGGTAACAGGGCTGCGAGCCGATGCCGGCGGTGTCGAACTCAGTGGGCCTGGTCTGCGGCTGCGCGCCGGAAAGGTGGTGATTGCCGCCGGCGCCTTCTCGCGGCCGCTGGCCGCACAGGCCAGCGACATCATTCCGCTCGAAACCGAGCGCGGCTATCACCTGGAATTTCCGGTCGAAGTGCCGGTGCTGACGCGGCCGGTATGTCCGGTCGATCTCGGCTTCTACATGACGCCGATGGCAGGCCGGCTGCGCGTCGCCGGCACGGTCGAACTCGGCCGGCTGGCCGCGCCGCCCAATCCGCGCCGGCTGGCGCTGCTCGATCGCGGCGTGCGTCAGTTCTTCCCCGCGCTGGGTCAGCCGTCGTCACAATGGCTGGGTTTCCGGCCATCGTTGCCGGATTCGAGGCCCGTCATCGGTGCGTCGCCAGGCAATCCGAACGTGATCTACGCCTTTGGCCATGGCCATCTCGGGCTGACGCTCTCGGCTGTCACCGCGCGGTTGGTTGGCGATCTCATCGCCGACCGGCGGCCCAACAGCGAAAGACTTGCGCCTTTCGCTGCCGCCAGGTTTTGAGGCCGGCCTGTCGCGCTCAGCATCGCCTATGCGCTGAGGCATCCCGAGCGTGTGTCGCATCTTGTGCTTTTGAATGCCTGCGGCCAGGGCGGGCGGGTTCGGGCCAAGACCGAGGCCGAACGGCTGGGGCAAAGGCCGGTTCGGGCTTCTGTTCGAGCCGGCCTGGTCGCGCTTTTCCCCGGGGAAAACCGTCTCGCACTTTTCCTGGGAATTGCCCCTAGCCGGCTTCGCTGCCCGCCGGCGCTGCCTCGATCTTCTGGAGATAGAACGTCTTGCTCGGCTGCAGATGGTCGACGCAGAGCTGCGCCAGCACCCAATTGTCCCTGCGCTTCAGCGCCTCGATCATCATCAAGTGGTGTTGCCGGGAGATGTCGAGTTTTTCCCTGTCGGCCAGGGAATTGGCCCGCACCGGCAGGCTGAGGCGCATGTAATGTTCGATCGATGAGACGAGATAGGCATTGCCGCAGGCCGAGAACATTGTGAGGTGGAAGCGGTCATTGGCCTCGTGGATGCCCCTGAGGTAGCCTGCGTCGACATGGCCGCTGTAGATGGCGTGGATCTGGGTCAGTTCGGCAACCAGCGCGTCGCTGGCCGGCAGGGGGATCATCAGTGCCGCCTGGCGCTGCAGCATTTCGCGCACTTCATAGATCTGCCGCACCTCTTCGGGCGAGAGCCGGCGCACCATGGCGCCCTTGTTGCGCTCGCGTGTGACGATGCCCAGCCTCTCCAACTGGTAGAGCGCCTGGCGGATCGAGTGGCGCGAAACCGGGAAGCGGGCCAAGAGCACATCCTCGACCAGGCGCGTGCCGGGCGCCAGCCGGCCGAAGATGATGTCCTCCTCCAGAGCGTGCACGGTGTCGGCTTCCTTGCCGCCATAGTCGAAACTGCTGAGCATCGCGAACCCTTGTTGCTCCCGGCCAATTCCATTGACCCGGGACAGCACTCTAGAGCATTTCACCGTTTCGCGGAAACGGCGAACCGCTCTAACTCTTTGTTTTGACGCAATTCCCAAGGGCAAGCGCTACGCGCTTGTCCCGGGAAAACCGCTCACATTTTTCCTGGAATTGCTCTAGCCCTCGCGCACAAGGCTTGCCACAAGCTGGTCGAGGCGCGGGTCGTCGAGGCTGACGACGCCGGACATGCGCAGCGCCTGCCGCAGGCTGATCCTGCGGACCTCCTGGCGCATGATGACCTTTACACAGACCGGTCCAACCGCGGTCAGGATGAAGGCGTTGCCGACCAGAACCGGCTCAGAGTAAGGCGCCCACTGCACGGCCACGATCGATGGTTCGCCGGTCTGGCGGCGGTTGATGCCGGCGAAATAGATCCAGTTCAGCCGCGAGATCGCCACGCCATAGTGCCAGCCCGGCGCCCGCGCTCCGCCCTGGCGGTGGCCTTCGGCCCATCGGGTCACGCGCCTGAAAGTCACGCGCTCGGCCTCGCGCCGCACGAAGGTGACCGACCGCATCACAAGGTCGGGCCGGTCCGGAACCGCGAAGTAGGTGAAATAGATGCCGCCTGCGATGGCGGGGGACGGGCCGCGCACCATGTTCTCGTAAAGCGTCTGGTGGATCGGTGACAGGCCGGCGTCCGCGGGCGCGGGCGCGTCCGGCGCGCGGTACAATTCATCCTCGTCGATCCGGAAATAGTCGCAGATCAGCTTGGCCGTCGCCCGGTTGGGCACGCTCTTGCCTTGCAGATAGCGCTCGAACTGCGTGCGGTTCATGTTCAGTCCGCGGCATACGGCGGCCACCGACGCATGGCTGCTCACCAGCCGTCGGAGATTCTCGGCAAGATTCCTGCGGATGGGCACGACACCGCCTCTCGACAGCCGTCCGGACCACTATTCAAGCAATTGCTTATACTTCGTCACTCTCTCACATCACCGCGCCGACGCGAATGGGACCTTTGGCCAATAGGCCGTTTGCACTGTTCGACGGCTGCACCGGCCCGGCCACTGTCCAAAAGGCATGGGGCCCGCGTCGTGCCATCGGGGATCGCGCGCGGCACCTATCTCTTTGACGCCGCCGCCCGTTCGAGGACGGCAATGCGCCTGTCGGTCTCCACCTGCGCGACCTGCATCAGCGTATCGATCTCGATCATGGCTTCGACATGGTGCGCGTCGATGACCGCCTTTCGCGCGAGGGTCAAAAATCCCCTGACGATCCGTAGGGTCTCGACAACGCTGGGTTGGTTTGACACGGGCAGCCCTCCTCAGGCTACAACCACCAAGTGCTTGCAACGTTCCCCATGATGAATTGACTCGCCATTACCGTATGGAGGCGTACAGTCGCGCCGGTCGTCCGCCTTCCACGGCACACGGACGCTTGGTAGCCAACTCAGGTGCTCCCGCCACGTTCGCGGAGACTGAAATGGCTGACGACCATTCAGGCAAAACGGTAACAGCGCTGGATTGCGAGATTCTTCGCGGCGCCTTCAGGAAATCAGTCGTCGAAAATCGTATCGCCGAAAGGGAATGGCGCATGCACGCGCGGGTGCTGGCGCGCGAATTGACCGAACTCGACGAGATCGATCCGGACATCCTGGACTGGATCGTGCGCAAGTAGATTTTTGCCGCTTTCGAGATGCCCGCGCGGCGTCAGTCGACGTCGATCGCCTTCGGTCGAGCTTTGCGTGCCGGGGGCATGTCCCTGGGGATGGGGCGAAAACGAACTCATTGCCCGGAACCGGGGGTCGACGGGGAAGTTGTGGGAAAGCTCCCTCCAACCCTTTCGAAAGCTCCTGCATGGAAAAAACGTTCAACCGCATGGCCGGCGCGGTCGCCCGTGCCACCGGCAGACCTTGGGCCTTCGCCCTGTGCCTGGCGTCGGTTTTGGTTTGGGCAGCGACCGGTCCCGTCTTCCACTACTCCGAAACCTGGCAGCTCATCATCAACACCGGAACCACCATCATCACCTTCCTGATGGTTTTTCTCATTCAGAACACCCAGAACAGGGACGGCGCGGCGATCCAGGTCAAGCTGGATGAACTGATCCGGTCTGGCCTGGGCAAGAACGACTTCATCGGCATAGAGCACCTCACCGAGAGGGAGGTGGAGGAATTCCGCGCCATCTGCGAGAAGGCCAAGCAAGCCAAGGAAGTGGCGAAACCGAAGGCAGCGAAGAAGAGCTAGTGGATTGAGCCGGACGCCTGGATGGAGCGCCGGGTCGCCAGGAGCCGCCACTGGCCGGGCATCATGGAGAGCCAGATGTTTCCGGATGGTGCCGGGAGAACTCCCTCACCGACATCAAGACAGGCATCAGACCCCGACCGGAATTCGTCAGTCCGTACTCGACACGCGGCGGCTGCTCGTCGAAATCGTGCCTCGCGACAAGTCCATCATTCTCCAACTCCCTGAGATGCTGCGTCAGCATCTTTTGAGAGATGTCGGGTATATCTCGCATGAATTGTGAAGATCGCATCGAAGTTTCCGCGAACAATCGGAACAGGATCGGCAGCTTCCATCGTCCACTGATCATGCGGAGCACTCTGGTAACGTGCTCGAAAGATCCATTCGGGCCGAGGCAAACATCTCTCTGCTCTCGTTTGACAGGCACTTTTAAGTGCGTAATTGCCTCGTTCATCGCCGTGTCCTCTTATGCATTCCCGATATTAACATGGGAATTGCACGATGGATTTGAAACTCGACGGCAAGGTGGCGCTGGTCACAGGCAGCAGCAAGGGCATCGGCGAAGGGGTGGCCAGAGGGCTTGCGCGGGAGGGGGCCATCGTCATCGTCCATGGTCGCAAAAAGACCAAGACCGAGGAAGTCGCTCACGACATCGTCGTTGAGGGCGGGCGGGCCTACGCCGTCATCGGCGACCTGACAAACGACGAACAGGTGCAACGCCTCGTCGAGGATGCGCAGGCTTTCGTCAAACCTGTCGAGATTTTGGTAAACAATGCAGGCGGCTCCGGCGAAACGGAAGACTGGTCCACGACACGACCCGAGACATGGGCTGCAAGCTACGACCGGAACGTCCTTGCGGCTGTGAGGGTCACCTCTCGCCTCCTGCCAGCCATGCGCAAGGCGAAATGGGGGAGGATTATCAACATCTCAAGCCTGGCAGCGTTGATGCCACCGTCGAAAAGACCGGACTATGCGGCAGCCAAGGTGGCCATGATCGCGATGACTGCCTCGCTCGCAAAGGCGGTGGCGATCGATGGAATCACTGCAAATACCGTTTCACCTGGAACGATCCACAGCGTCAGCCTCGACGAGGCGTTCCGAAAGGTGGCTTCGAACCAAGGCATCGCGGCCGATGCCTCGTGGACCCAAATCGAGCAGAAAGTACTGCCAATGTTCGCTCATGTTCCCATCGGCCGGGTCGGAACAACCGAGGAGATCGCCGATGCCATCGCATTCCTTGTCAGTCCGCGCGCCAGCTACATAACGGGTGTGAACCTGAGACTTGACGGAGGGATGTGGTCGGGACTTTAGCCCTTTTGGGGATGTCCGGTTTGCGTATGGCCAACACGATCCGGGCGCCCCAAACATGCTTCCGAAGCTTACGGCCTGTTGGGCTCGGATGGACGACCACGCCACGTATGCATCAAGCATCAAGCAGACGAGGTACCAATCCGCGTCGTCTCGCGTGAGGGCGCGGCCGAGGCCCGGCTCTCTGTGTTTTTCAGCTCCGCATCGATGGCCGCGGGCGAAGCATGCTCAAGCCCCACCACCTCGTTGCGGGCGGCGTCCAGGGCGACGATTATCTCGTTGAGTTTCGCCTGTATGGCCGAGGTGTCGCGGTAGTTCTGGATCAGGACCACGCCTGTCAGGCACATCGCTGAAATGGAGATGATGTAGGTTCCGAGCGTCGCGCTGGTGAGCAGTGCGCAGACAAGCGCCGCGCCCAGCATCACATAGAAGCCCGGCGGCTTGGAGAAGAACTCGGCGAGGGCATAGAGAGGTCTGTCCACCCAAATCTCCGCCTGAGGATGCAAGCAGCCCGCCATCCCGATGAGGGCAGCGGGCTCCTTCCCGATCGGCAACCCGCCGATCGGACTGACTGATGTAATGTCCGAGAAAGAAGCCGGTTCCAGCGGATGGTCGCTAAAGATCGGCTTCAGCCCAGCTTCACCTTCGGTTCGCGCGCCCACAAGCGCAGGTCGCCGAGACTGGCGACGAAGCCGGCGACGTCCTTGGGCGATGCAAGCGGGATCACCGCCTCGTCCTCGGCCACGCCCGCCTTCGCCAGCAGTGGTGCCGCCGCTTCGACGAAACCGATGAACTTGCAGTGCGCGAAGGCGTCGGCGACAAAGTCTCGGGCGGTCGATTCCTTCAGCAGGTCGGCCATTGCGGGCTTTGCCGGCAGGAGCGCGATGGCGTCGTAGAGAACCGACGGTGCGCCTGCGATCATCTGCTGCGCGTCGATCCAGCTGCCGTCGCTCGCCTTGGCGCCGCCGACCTTCGGCGCGATGATCTCGAACTTGGCGCCGGCTTTGGTCAGCGCCTGCTTCAAGGCATTCAGCAAACCGGCATCCGTTCCGTCGGTCACCAGGATGCCGAGCTTGCGGCCTTCGAAGCGGCCGGGGCCGTTCTTGAGGATGCTGAGCGCATCCGAGGCGGGAAGATCCCTGCGCGTCGGCACCGCCGCATCGGCGGGCTTCGGCATGGCTTTCAGGCCGAGCGCATCCGCCACCTTGCCGGCCAGCCCGTCATCGATGTTGAGAAGGTGGGAAACGACGCGCTCGCGGATGACAGGCGTCTGCACCTTGCTCAGTTCGAAGGTCAGTGCGGCGGCGATATGGCCTTGCTCCACGGGGTCCTGGCTGATGTAGAACTGGCGCGCCTGGCTGTAATGGTCGGCGAAGGTTTCCGACCGCAGCCGTGCCTTCGGTCCGGCTTCGGCCTCGGCAAAGGAACGAAAACCCTTTTGCGGGGATTCGCGCGGGCCTTCGTCCCATGAGTTGGGCTGGTAGTTGGCGCGCCCGACCGGGTTGCGCATCGCCATGTGGCCGTCCTGCTGGAAGTTGTGGAAGGGGCATTTCGGCGCGTTGATCGGGATGTGGGTGAAGTTGGTGCTGCCCAGCCGTTTGATCTGGGTGTCGAGATAGGAGAAATTCCGGCCCTGCAGCAGGGGATCGTTGGAGAACTCGACGCCGGGCGGCACGTTCTGCGTCATGAACGCGACTTGCTCGGTCTCGGCGAAGAAATTGTCGGGCATGCGATCGAGCACCAGGCGCCCGACCGCGATCGGCGGCAGCACCTCCTCGGGAATGAGTTTCGTCGGATCGAGGATGTCGAAGTCGAAACTGTCGGCGAAAGCCTGGTCGAAGAGCTGCAGCTGCAGCTCCCATTCCGGGAAATTGCCGGCATGGATGGCGTCCCACAGGTCGCGGCGATGGAAGTCGGGGTCGGCGCCGTTGATCTTGACCGCCTCGTTCCAGGCGACCGACTGGAGGCCGAGCTTCGGCTTCCAGAGGAATTTCACGAAGGTCGATTCATCCTTGGCGTTGAGCAGCCGGAAGGTGTGGACGCCGAACCCTTCCATGAAGCGCAGCGAGCGCGGAATGGCGCGGTCGGACATTGCCCACATGATCATGTGCATGCTTTCGGGCGTGAGCGAGATGAAGTCCCAGAAATTGTCGTGCGCGGTCTGCGCCTGCGGGAAATCGCTGTTGGGCTCGGCCTTCGCGGCGTGGATCAGGTCGGGAAACTTGATCGCGTCCTGGATGAAGAACACCGGCATGTTGTTGCCGACAATGTCCCAGTTGCCTTCCCTGGTGTAGAGCTTGACGGCGAAGCCGCGCACGTCGCGGGCAAGGTCGGCCGAACCCTTGTTGCCGGCGACCGTGGAGAAGCGCACGAAAGCCGGTGTCTTCTCGCCGGCGCGCTGGAAGATGTCGGCGCGGGCGTATTTGGCCAGTGATTCATAGGTTTCGAAATAACCGTGGGCGCCATAGCCGCGCGCATGGACGACGCGCTCGGGGATGCGCTCGTGATCGAAATGGAAGATCTTTTCGCGGAAATGGAAGTCTTCGAGCACTGTCGGGCCACGGGCGCCGATCTTGAGCGAGTTCTGGTCGTCCGAGACCGGCCCGCCTTGCGCGGTGGTCAGCACCGGCGTCGCGCCGGACGCGGTCTGGTGCAGTTCGCCGCCTTCGCCACGCTGCAGTTTCTGATCGTGAATGGTCGCCGCCGTTCCGGCCGGCTTGGATGCTTGCTTGGCCATGACTGAAATCCTCGAGGGGGCAATGCGCGGGCTGCGCTGGTCCCTCAATCTCTGGCAGGGCAATGCGTTCCCTGCCGGTTTCAAATCCGGACGTGAAGAAGGCCGCCGTTTGGCGCGGCGGCCTTCAAGGGCTTCAAGAGGGAAGAGCCCTCAGAGGTTCTTGTTGATCGCGGCGGCGGTCTTGTTGGTCGCGTCCTTGACGGCGGACTTGGCGTCGCCGACAGCCTTCTGGACCTTGCCCTTGGCTTCCTGCGCCGCGCCTTCGGCGCGCAGGCGATCATTGCCCACGGCCTTGCCGACGCCTTCCTTGGCCTTGCCTACAGCCTGATTGGCGAGACCCGAGGCCTTGTCACTGGTGCTTCCCATGGAATGTTCCTTTTTGCGAATTGTCTGCCTGACCGGCGAGGACCAACGTCGCTTTGTCGGGAAGGTTCCGCACGCCATGGAGAGCGCGGCAAACGAAAAGGCCCGCCACCGACGCGACTGGTGACAGGCCTTCTGGAGTAGACCGGGCGTCCCACCGCCCGGCCGTTTGCAAAACCTGTCAGCGGGGCGATCGTTCCATCACGACAAGAAGCCTGCGGTTCTTCCGGCCTCGCGGATCATTCCGGATTTTCCGGCCGCGACGTCGCTGGACCTCGCCCATGTCTCCAGCTTCGGCGCTGCTACGAGCCTTCGATTCACACAGATCGAGGTGCATGTGTCTGTTGTAACCGCCGAGAGTTTCTCACGCTTAAAGCGTCGGCTTGGCGTAGGTTTAGTCCACGCACTGTGAGACCGGACAAGCTTGAGCTGTGACTGAAGACAGCTTCTGGCGCTTCAGAAGCGTAGGCTTCACATAGTTCTTCTTCATTTTATTCCCCCTTGCCTCAACATTGACCAGCACAGGTGACGCGGGGGAAAGGTTGATGTCAAATTTTTCGGTCCCTGAAACCGCTGGCATCAGATGATTTAGGTCATGCTGATGCCAAAACCCCACAAAAGGCGCGAAATGCCGGGCACCAGAAGACGGGGCCAATAGGACCTCTTCGCTGCGAACGGCGCAAAAAAAGCCCCGCCGGCCTAAGCCTGGCGGGGTATTGATTGGAGGAGTGGATCGAATGGGAGACGATCCGGGAGGGAAACGCAAAAGCCGCGAAAGGGTTCCTCTCTTTCGGAAAAGGGATCACCCCAGTCCCTGGGCTGCGCGCAGGATGGTTGCGCGCGCCTCGCGGCCTTCCGGTGTGGGCAGTCCGGCATAGTTGTGGGGCTGGCCCTTCCGCAGGTGAAGCTCGACCGGCACGTCCGCCGCCCGCGCCTTCGCGGCGAGTTCGATGCTATCGGGGTAGAGCAGGTCGCGAGTGCCGGAGAAAACGAGCATCGGCGCCAGGCCGTGAAAGTCGCCGTTCAATGGGCTGACATAGGGATGGGCGGGGTCGAGATCGCCGGCATAGAGACGGGCACCCTCGAGCGTTCCGGGAATATCCAGCAGGGGATCGACGGCGGCGATTGCCTTCCGCTCGGGACTATCCAGCAACGCATTGACGCCGGGCGAGATCAGCACCAGGCCGCTCGGTTGCGGGTATCCCTGATCGCACAGCCATTGCGCGGCTGCCAGCGCCAGCCCGGCCCCCGCCGAATTGCCGATCACCGTGACCTGTGCAGGCCCAGCCTGTTCCAGAACCTTGCGCAGCAGCGCGCCTGTCGCCGGCACGACTTCGCTCGCCGTGGCGCGTGGCGCCAGCGGATAGATCGGCACCACGCAGCGCACGCCGGCTTCGCGGGTCAGCATGCCAACGATGCGCCAATGGGCGCGGACGATCTCGTTGATATAGCCGCCGCCATGCAGGAAGACGATGATGTTGCCGGTGCTGAATCCAGTGGATGGCGCGGTGTAGTAGACCGGCCATCCCGCCACATGCATCGATGTCACCGCCACGCCACGGCCGAGCCCTGTCGGTTCATGGGAAGCCGGCCGCAAGGCAAGCCTGCGCGCATGCCGCCGCACCGAAGCGGCGGACGCCAGCCGCTTCTTGAAGGGCAGAAGTCCAAGCAGGACGTTGATGCAGCGGCTCTGCCAACTCGGTCCGGCATCGTCCGGAGACGCCTGCGGCGGTCTTCCGTCCTCCTGGATGTCGTGCGCCAAAACTATCTTCGCGATGTTCATGTCCATGTCCTGTCCGAATTCGGTTGGTTGCCCTCCCGACGCTCCATGGCGTCTGGCCATTCGCCGGCGCCCGGAGCTATAATACGAGCGATTGCTCGCATTCTCCTACTCGCATTCGGACCGGAGGCCATGGCGCGAAAACCGCTCACCAAACCCAGGAAGACCGCCACTCAGGAGCGGGCGCGCGTGACGGTCGACGCGCTGGTCGAGGCGACTGCTCGCATTCTGGTCAAGGAGGGTTTCGACAAGGCCAGCACCAACCGGATCGCAGAGGAAGCGGGTGTCAGCGTCGGTTCGCTCTACCAATATTATCCGAGCAAGGAGGCGCTCGTGGCAGCCGTCATCGATCGCCACAATCGGGCGATCATGCGGGTCGTGACCGCCGCCTTCGCGGAGGTCGCTTCACAGCCGGTCGATAAAGCGGTGCGCCGACTGGTCGCGGTGGCGATCGAGGCACACCAGATCGACCCAAGACTGCACCGCGTGCTTGCCGAACAGATCCCGCGTACGGGACGCCTTGCGGATGTCGAAGCCTTCGGCCGCCAGACCTATGCCTTGTTCAGGGCCTATCTCGAAGCCCATGGCGATGAGCTGCGCACGACCGATCTCGACATGGCCGCCTTCGTGTCGGTGACATCGATCGAGGCACTGGCCCACACGGCGGTCCTGCATGGGCCGCAAAAGCTCAGCGGCGAAACAGTGCGGGCACTGGTCGACGAGGCCACGCGGCTGGTGGTGGGATACTTACGCTAGAGCCGGCAAGACGCCGAAATCGCGGGGCGTACAAACGCTCTCCGCCCTCCCGTCAGTTCCTGTCCACCGGCTTCGAGCGCATCCTCGACACCGTCTCGCGCTCCGCCCGCTTGGAGCGCAGCGGCGGCAGGCCGCGGTCGATCAGGTCCATGTCCTCCAGCACCATGTCGCCCATGCGCTTGAAGGCGATGTCGAGCGCGCCGGCGCGGTGGGCCGAGCGCAGGAAGCCGGGCAAGGTGCGCACCGGATGGTCCGGCGCCAGCGGTTCTTCAGGAAAGACATCGCTGGCGGCGACGATGTGGCCGCTTCTCACCGCCGCCATCAAAGCGGGGAAATCGACGACGCCGGCGCGGCTGAGCAGGATGAAGGCAGCGCCCTTGCGCATTTTCGCAAAGGCATCGGCACCGAGAAAGCCCTGGTTCTCGGAGGTCACCGAGGCGACGACGAAGACGAAGTCGCTGCGCGACAGCACCTCGTCGAGCGAGGCCGGCTCGACGCCATTGTCGATCAGGATCGATGGCGGCAGCCAGGGGTCGAAGACCCTTGTGTGGGTGCGGAAGCCCGACAGCAGGCGGTTCAGCGCGCGGCCGAGATCGCCGAAGCCGACGATGCCGACATCGGCGCCCGACAAGAGCCGTGCCGTCAAATTGCCGTCGCCGCCCCACAACTCCTTGCCTTGCCGGAAGGCGAGGTCGGCGTCGACGATGCCGCGGGCAAGGTTCAGCGCCATGGCAAGGCCAAGCTCGGCCACCGGCTCGGCGAAGACGAGGCCGGTGGTGACGACATGGATGCCGCGCGCGAACAGCGCCTCGTAAGGCATGTTGTTGAGGAGGTTGCTCTCGACGTTGAAGACGCAGCGCAGCGCCTGCATGGCGTCCAGTGTTTCGGGCGCGATCGGCGGCTGGCCGACGATGTAGCGGGCCTGCGCCAGCACATTGGCCGGCAGGCCGGCGACGCCATCGGCCGTGGTTTCGACGACGCGGTATTTCGCCTTGAAGCGCGCCAGCTGCGGCGGCGTGAAGATCAGCTCGAGCGTGCGTGGTTCCGGCGCGCTGATCACCAGCGGCAAATCCTTGTTCGACATGATGATTCCTCCCGGCGCGACCCGCGCTCTCGCGGCAATAATCACCTCGCGTGAACCGATTTACAACTCGGAAAAATCGATTATTCATGTCCCCGGCGGACAAGAAAATGCCTTTGGCCGCGCCTCGGGAGGAGGAGCCATGGCACATAGGCAGGACCAGCTGCGGCGTCCGTCGATCCACGACGTGGCGAGCCGGGCCGGCGTATCCGCCGCCACCGTCTCCAAGGTCATGGCCGGTGTCACCACGGTCAAGCGCGAGAATGCGCAACGCGTCTTCGATGCCGTCGAGCAATTGGGCTACCGCGTGGATCCGCTGGCCTCCGACATGCGCCGGGCCAGGCGCCGCATCATCGGCGCCATCATGCCGGAATTCGAAAGCGAGTTCTTCGGCCAGATGCTCACCCAGCTCGAGAGCCTCGCCGAGCAGCGCGGCTACACGCTGGTGGCGGCGTCGAGCCGCGAATCCGAAGCGCGCGAAACGGAGATCCTGGCCCGCATGCATGACTGGCGCGTCGCCGGCGTGGTGCTGGCGCCGGTGCGCAACGAGCATGGCCCGGCGGCCGCATTCATGAAAGCCAACGGCATGACCGGCGTGCTGATCGACCGCGTGCTGTCGGACGATGCCTTCGACACGGTGTCGGCCGACAGTGCCTCGGCCAGCGCCGAAGTGGCGCGCGAGCTGCTCGGCAAGGGCCACCGCCACGTACTGGTGGTCGGCCTTGGCGAGCAGGCGGCGACGGTGCGCGCCCGCCTCGACGGGTTTCGAGCCGCCGCGCTGCGACTGGCGCCGGATGCGCGCATCGACGTCGTGCTTGCCGAAACCGATGTCGAGCCGCTCAGGGCACGGTTGCGCGACTATTTTGCAAAAGGCGAGCGGCCGACGGCGGTCTATTCGCTGTTCCTCAAGGGGACGCTGGTGGCGCTGTCGGAATTCCGCCGGCGCGGCTGGCACTGCCCCGACGACATTTCGCTCGTCGGTTTCGACGACGCCGAATGGATGCAGGCGACATGGCCGGCCATCGCCGCCGTGGTGCAGCCGGTGCGCCAGATCGCCGGCCACGCCATGGACGTCCTGTTTGCCAGGATCGAAGGCAAGCAGGGGCCGCCGACGGCGCGGCTCGAACCTTGCCGGGTCTTGATGCGGGAATCCGTTGGCGCGCCAGGCAGCGGCCCGCATTCCGGGGGCCGACAATAGTCCGCCATGCGTGGAAGCCGGCGGGCACGCTCGGGAGATGCAGCCGCACGGGATCGTTCAGGCAGGTTGTGAAAGCCTGGCACAATTGACACTGCGTGCCGAAGCGGTTCTTTATGGCGCGGTATCCAACGCGGAGGCCCTACCCGATGAAGAAATACGAGAAGCCAAGCTGGCAGAAGCGTGAGCGGCTTTCGGCCGTCACGGCCCAGGCGGTCCCATCATCAGGTTCGACGCCGCCGCCGCCGCCCTGAGCGGGCCGGAACGACGCTTTCGCCCGATGGGGCGAGGTGCAAGGCGCGGTCGCTCGATCGCGCCTTTTTGCTTTTGGCGGGAAAGGGGAAGCCCCTCACGCTATGCCGGGCGCCCGCCGCGGTCCCAGATGGCGCACCTTGCGGCTGATGATCATCAGCCGGCGCGCCGTGTTGTTGCGCAGGCGCCGCGCGCGCCATTCCAGCCCGGTTTCGGTGGTGATCCGCTTGGCATAGATGCTCGCACGCATGCCACCCTCGTCGGACGCCACCTTGACCGGGTCGTCATAGAAAGTGCCGATCTTGTCGGCCGCCATGCCCGGTGTTTCCAGCCAGCGCGGAATATGAACCGAATGAAGCTGGTCGACATCGATCATGACCCGCCCGATGCCGACGCCCGGCGTCGGGCATGTCGTCCAGAACGCGTCGCCAATGAAGACGACCCCGTCGCGGCGATGGCCCGCCGTGGTCGTCAGGTTGACCTGCCTGACCTCGACCGGGCTCGCCACTTCGAAGTTGCCGCACCGCGCTGAAATTTCGGGCATCAGCTCGCAAAGCATCTTCTGCGGATTGGCGCGAAAGTCCCTCGTCCATTGTTCGGCGACGGTGCGATAGACGAACATGTTCGCCCGCATCTTGTTGCCGATCGGAAAGATGGTGATGTAGGCGACACGGTCCTTGGCGCGCTTGCCGAAGCAGTTGATGGACTGATACGCGAATTCACGCGGCGAAATGGCGAGATCGAATCCCATCGAGAGCGAATGCGCCTTCGACAGCTCGATGCGCTCGACGCCGATGGCGCGCCGCACCGCCTCGCTGTAGCCGGTGGCCACCACCAGCAGGCGGGCATTGATGACGGAGCCGTCGGCCAGCACCAGCCGCTGCCGGTCCGGTCCGGTCGAGACCTCGGTTACCTTGCCGACCGTCAGCGGCACCTGCGGCGGCAAGGCGTCGCGCAGGCCATTGATCAGCGCACCGTAGGAAAATGCGTATTCCCACTTCTTTTCACATGCGAAGAATTGGCCGAGGCGGAAGACGTGAATGTCGGTAAACGGGGTGACGAGAGGCATGAGCATCTTGTCGAGGCCGAGCTTCTTGAACAGCTCCATCTGTTGCATGCCGATCTTCTCGGCCCGGAACTCGTCGTGATGCACGCGGTGCGGATCGATCAACGCCACCTTGCGGCCGGCATTTCCCAACAGCGTTGCCAGGGTGGTGCCGGCCATTCCGGCGCCAATGATCGCCACGTCGACTTCGGCCGGGGCAGCCTCGGCGGTGGTCATGTCGTTGCCCTTCTGCTGGTCATCTTCCGTGTCCGCAATCTGTGGTGGAAATATCTTCCGGCCCATATCAACCTCAAGCAACCAGCGCGGGTGGCTGGTAGTACCCAATGTTCAGGTTAATGGTGGGCCCCTCTCCTGTTTCCAGCGCGGCGCGATCGCCGAGCCATCGATGAATTCCAGGCCGCCCGCCTCGTTGAGCGAGTGCAGCTTGCGCCCATTCCATAGCGCACCAGGGGTTAAAATGGTCTCGACAACCTGCTCCATGCCGTTCACATCAAGGTGAGCGACGCGTGCGATGCCAAGGGCCGCGCCGTAACTCCTGCGGCAATCCTGCACCGGGCGCAGCAGGTCGTTGCCGCGCCTGACCATGCGGCCGGCCGGCCGCGCCGAGGCGATGTCGACCAATACGGGATTCTTGGGGTGCGGCGTCCACGGCCCGCGAAAGTCCGGCGCCGACCACAGGTGCAGCGCATCGGAGAAAGCGCCGCCGCCGTCGCGGACAGTGGCGAACAGCCACCAGAGGCCGCCATGCTCGACCAACGTGGCGTCGCTGGCGACGATATCGGACAAGAGCGTCGCTTCCTTGACCCAGCCGCCGGGGAAAGCGGTGGCGCGGTAGAGGTCGACCGTGCGGTTGGCGCAGCTTTCCGGCACCATCCAGACCTCGCCGTCGCGCTCGAAGACGAAGGGGTAGGAGAGGTGGTAGGGCAGATCGAGTACCGGCTCGGGACGTCCGATCGGCCCCGATGGGCCAAACGGCACGGCGGAGATGATGGCCTTGCCGAGGCGGTGGATATAGTCCTCGACGAACAGGGTTACCTGTCCCTGATGGAGGATCGGAAACGGATCGGCGTAGAAGCGGCTGCCGTCGTCGGGCAGCACCTGCCAGCCCGTTGCCGGATGGGCGCGCAGGTCGAACAGGTCGCGGCCATTGGTCTGGCGCCAGCCGACCTTCCAGTGCGGGGCATTGTAGCAGAGGTGATAGATCTTCTGGACGACGCGCCGCGCCAGCGCCTTGCCCGCCCTGATGCCAAGCTTGGTGGTGGAGGGCATCTGCGGCGAGGCGCCGGCCTGCGCCGGTTCAGGCAGGATGGGCACGGTGCGCGCCGTGCCGGCCATGGCGGCGACGATCAGGCTTGCCGTGCGCGCCAGTATGTCCTGGAACGAGGCAAGCGCGATGCCGCCATATTCGGTGCCAAGGCGTCCTTCGGCAACAGTGGTGCCGTTCTCCTCGATGCGGGCGATCGGCGTGCGGCCGTCGAGGATCAGCGCCAGCAGGGCCGCTTCGCCGGCAGCGCCGTCATAGGTCACGCGCCAGACCCGCGTTCCTTCCAGCTGGACGTCGCCGCAGAGGTCGATCACCAGATCAGGGGAGGCGGGCTGCTGCGTCCGGTAGGGCGCCAAAGCCGAAAGCGGCAGGCGCTTGGCCAGCCCGTCCGCCGGCAGGCCATGGATGGCCATCTCAAGCTGAAACAGCGCCGTGGCGCTGCCTGGAATGCCGCCCCCGGCCGGCCTGGCGTCGACGGAAACCTCGACAGGGGCCAGTTCGGCCAGACGCTGCAGCAGCAGCAGGTGAAAAGCACGGACGCGCTCGCTGTCCAGGCGCAGGCTCACCCGCATGTCGCACCCCTAGCATCCTGACGTTCGGCATCTGGCCGGTGTTCGAAAATTGGACACGCCAGAGGCCCGGACGGATGGGTCGAAGTGAAGTGTTGCCCCATTTCCGTCCGTCTCCTGCTCGCCCGCGCTCGCGTCACCACGCTCGTGCCTTTATTAGGCAAACTCCGTGCCAAAAATCAGAAGAGCTCCCAACATAATTAACAGTGTTTTAACAGTTGGAGGAATAGCTAGGCTGAGGCCGCAATTAATCTTTTGGGGCATATGGAGTGTTGTCGGAGCGACCTTTGCAATCATCCCTGCTCTCGTTGCCGCAACAACACGCTCCAGAGGTGATCCAATACGCCCCGGAGCCAACGCCGACGGCATCCTATGCATCCTCGACCGTCGAGCTGGGTGACCTGAAGCGCATATTGGTGCGCCGCCGTTTTCTGATCTTGTTGACCGCCGCGCTGCTGACCCTTGGGGCGCTGCTGTACGGCCTGTTCACGCCGGCGCTCTACAGTTCGGTGGCCGAGATCATCATCGATCCGCAAGACCTGCAGGTGGTCACCAACGACGTCAATCCGAGCCGCGTTCCGCCCGATGGCGGCATCACCATGGTGGAAAGCCAGGTCAGCGTCGTCCAGTCGACGGGCGTTCTGCTCAGGGCCATCGAGGCAACCAACCTGACCGAGGATCCGGAATTCAACGGGCAGGGCGGGTTGGTGAGCCGTTTGCTCGGCGGCTTGCTGGGTTCGGGGTCGGCTGAAACCGACAGGACCGGAAAGACGCTCGATGCGCTGCGCCGGCGGCTGGCGGTGAAGCGGGCCGACAAGGTGCTGGTCCTCGATGTGATCGTCACCGCCAAGAGCCCCGACAAGGCGGCGAAGCTCGCCAATGCCATCGCGCAGGCCTACCTCGCCGACCAGGCGAGCGCGCGCGCGAAGATGGCCACCGACGCTTCCGATTCCATCACCGCTCGGCTGGACGAACAGCGCAAGCGCGTGCAGCAGGCCGAGAACGCGGTGGAGGCCTACAAGTCCGCCCACAACATGGTGATGGCGGCGGGCAATCTGGTCAGCGACCAGGAGCTGACCGAGATCAACACGCAGCTTTCCGCCGCGCAGAGCCGCACCGCGACGCTGAAGGCGCAGGTCGACCAGCTGCGCCGGTCCGGCGGCGCGCCGGACGCGACCTCGGAAGCGATGCGCTCGTCGGTGATATCGAGCCTGCGGGCGCAGGAGGCGACGCTTGTCGACCAGGTCTCGCAGCTTGGCACCGAACTCGGGCCGCGCCACCCCTCGATGATCGCGGCGCAGCAGCAACTGCGCGACACGCGCGCCCTCATCGCGCGCGAACTCGGTCGCATCGGCGCCGCCGCCGAGACCGACTACGAACGGGCGCTGGCCAACCAGCAGGCGCTGGAGGCCAAGGTCGCCGGCATGAAGAGCAAGTCGCTCGACACCGACCAGGCTTCGGTCAAGCTGCGTGAATTGCAGCGCGACCTCGAGGCGGTGCGCTCGGTCTACGCCACCTATCTGCAGCGGGCGCAGGAAACGCGCGAGCAGATCAATGTCGACAGCACCAATGCGCGCATCATCTCGCAGGCCATGCCCGCCTTGAAGAAGAGCTGGCCGCCCCTGCCGCTGCTGCTTTTCGGCGCGCTCTTCGGCGGGTTGGGGCTGGGCACGGCGCTCGCGCTGATCGCGGAATATTCCTCGCCGACCGTGCTTTCCAGCGCGCAGATGCAATCGGCTATCGACGCGCCGGTGTTTGGCGTCCTGCCGGCGAAATCAGCGCGCCACCGCTGGTGGCCTTTCGGCGGCGCGGCCGCCTCGGCCGGGCAGAAGACGGATGCGGTCGCGGGCCTGGCGCTGAGGCGCCTGTTCGCCTCCAGCCGGCGTCCGCCGAACTGGCCGCTGGTGCCGTCCATCCTGCTGACATCGCCGCCCGAGGACGCCGCGCAACGGGGCAGGGTGGCGCGCCTGCTCGCCAATGCGGCGGCGGCCAGGGGCAGCCGTGTCCTGTTCATCGACACCAACAATGCCGGCGGCGGCAAGAAGGAGCCGCAGCCCGGTCTCCTCGACGTGCTGCGCGGCGAATATGCCTTCGAGTCGCTGAGCCAGTACACGGCCGGCAGCAATGTCGCTGTTCTGGGCAGGGGCCGGCAAAAGGCCGTCTTTTCCGAGGCGCAGGGCGTCTACTTCACGCAGCACATGCTGGCCCAGGCGGGCCGCAATTTCGACCTCGTCGTCGTCGATGGCGGCGCGCTGGCCGACAATCTCAACGCCTCGCCGCTGGTCGCCATGGTCGACGAGATCGTGATGGTCGCGACACTGAATTCGACGCCGATGCGCGATGTCACGACGGCGTCGCAGGCCATTTCTGTCATGGGGCGGTTGCCGACCGGCGCCTTGCTGGTCGACGAGGCGGCCTGACATGGTTGCGATCCGGACCGCCAACCCGGCAGCCGGCTGGGCCGGTTCGGGTCAGGCCGGCGCCGGCAGCTCCGTCGATTGGCTGACGAGCTTCGGCCTGGTCACCGTCGTGGCGCTGCTGTTCGCCATCTCCGGCGGCATGCTGTGGCTGGTGGGCTATAATTACGACGGCCTGACCGGCAACCCCGCGACCAAGATCCATCCTTCGACCTATCTGCTGATACTCGTGTTTGCCTGGCGCGCCTGCACCTTCGGCAATCCGGTCGGCTACATGGTTGCCGTCGCCGACCGGCGCCCGGCCAGCACGCTGCTGGCGGTCATGTCGATCGTGCTCCTGGTCGTCGTCATCGCGCGCCAGCGCCCGGGCATGGCCGGCATGATCGACACGTTCGTGGCGCCGGCGCTGCTGGTGATGATGCTGGGCGAGCAGGACGAGAAGACCTTCGCCCGGATGCAGACCGTGGTTCACGCCATCATGACCGTGAACGCACTGCTGGCCCTGTTCGAGTTCGCCACCAAGACGCTGATCTTTCCCTATCGCCTCGACGGCGAGGCGTTCATGACCGACCTGCGCTCGACGGCGCTTCAGGGCCATCCGCTGTCCAACGCCACGGTCACCTCGATCTATGTGCTGGCGCTGCTCTCCGGCTCGAAATCGCTGTCCATGCCGCTGCGGCTCGGGATGATCGGCCTGCAATGCGCGGCGCTCGTCGCCTTCGGCGGCCGCTCCGCGATGGTGCTGACGATCGTGCTCGGCGGTTGCTACCTCCTCATCCTGGGCCTGCGCGGCTTGCGCACGGGGCGCGTCAACCTGCTTGGCGCGGCGCTGGGCCTCATCCTTGCCGCGCTGGTCCCGGTGGTCATCGCGGTGGCGGCGTCCTACGGCTTTTTCGACGCGCTGCTCGAGCGCTTCGTGTCCGACTCCGGCAGCGCCAATGCCCGCGTCGAGATGTTCGACCTGTTCAATCATCTGGAATTGCGCGACGTGATCGTGGGGCCGGATATCGACCTCATCGAGAGCCTGCGCCGCATCAGCGGCCTCGAGCAGGGTATCGAAAACCCCATCATCCGCATGGTCCTCTACCAGGGCGCCTTCTTCACCTTGCTGCTGTTCGTCAGCTTCGCGCTGTTCATGCACGAAGTGGCGCGCCGCTGCCATGCCGGCATCTGGCTGCTGATGCTGGGCTGGCTGATCCTGCTCAACACCTCCGAAAGCCTGGCGTCGAAGACCACGCTCATGACCAAATTCGTGGTGATCGCGCTGGTGCTGTATCGGCCGGCAAGGGGTGTGGGGCGTTCGGGCGCACAAGCTGGGCACCGACCCCAGACGCAACCCCGCGTTTCGTCATCCTAGGGCGGAGCAAGGAGCGCAGCGACGCGGCGCAGACCCTAGGATTCATGCCGGGACGGTGAAGCGCCGCAACGGTTCAGGATGCTCACCATCCCGTGCCGCGAAAAAGTTCAAACCACTCCGGATTGGTCTTTTCGATCAAGTCGATCTTCCATTGGCGTTGCCAGCGTTTCAGCGACTTCTCGCGCTGTATCGCATCAGTGATGTCGAAATACTCCTCATACCAGACAAGGCGCTGCACGCCGTAGCGACTGGTGAAGCCCGCGCCTTGGCCAGACTTGTGCTCAGGCATGCGGCGGCCGAGGTCATTGGTGACGCCGATGTAGATCGTGCCGCGCTTCTGGCTTGCAGTCATGTAGACATATCCGGTCATGCGTGACTTGAGCTCAGGGTGGGTTCAGGGGACCGCTGCATTCTACAGCCAATGTCACGGCATGGATCCTAGGGTCTGCGCCGCGTCGCTTCGCTCCTTGCTCCGCCCTAGGATGACGAAGAGAGGGAGGCGTTCTGTCAATCGGGACGGAAGGCGCCTACTCCGGCATCATCAACCCAAGCGCCTCGACCATCGCCGGGTCCAGCGCGCGGGTTTTGTCGTCCATCATGCCCATGCCGTCGAAGAGGTCCCAGAAGGCCCAGGGAAAGCCGGCGGCTTCTGCACTCTGCCGGACGTCGGCGATGTAGTGGGCGCGGTCGGGGTTGGGTGCTGCCACATAACGCGCGTCGGTGCGCAGCGCGCCGAATTCGCCCATGATGACGCGCGCCGGCGCGATGCCGTTTCTGTCGGCCCAGTCGCGCGCCTGGCTGAAATATTTGTCGATGAACCAGCGGTCGGGCCGGGCGTCGAAATAGACTTTCAGCACGCGCTCGGTCTCGGCATAAGCGGCCTTCTTGTCCGCTTCGGAGGTCTCGGTATCCGCGGCCATGCGCGCCTTGACGGAGGCCAGCGTCTTTTCGAGCGAGCCGGCGGAGGCCGGCCACGGCACGTTGTTCAGCGCGCGGTAGACGGGCTCGCGCATCCACGGCGCGCCCTGGTGGCTGAACAGATAGGGCTCGTAGAAGTGGAAGGTGAACAGGATCGGCTCGAAGGCCGCCAGCGGCGCCGGATCGAGCGCGGCCAGCCCGCTCACCATCGAGCCGCAGCCGCCGGTGACGACCAGCGGCAAGGCTCGGGACGACCCTCTCGCCGCCGTCAGCAGGGATGCCTGGACCTGCGACCAGACGTTTGAATCGCAGGATTGCGCCGGTTCGTTGACCGGCTCCAGCGCCACCATTCCGGGCGTGAACCGGTCCAGCCTGCCGGCAAGCTCGCCGACCAGCGCCCGATAGGCCGCGAATTCGGGTGCCGCGGTGCTGGAGACCATGCGGTCGGGGTTCCAGTAATGGGTGGCGCCATTGGCCTGGACGTTGACGATGATGCCGAGACCGGCGTCGATCGTGGCGGCGACGGCCGCGTCCAGCATATCCAGCAACTTGCCGCGCGTGGTGGCGTCGGCGGCCAGGAACGGGCCTGGATCGACGGGCAAGCGGATGAAATCGAGCCCGGTGGCACGTAGCCGGCGGAGGTCGTCGGGGGTTGGCACCGGCCGCTGCGACTGGAAGGGCGGCCAGTCATAGTCGGTGCGCGGGGCGGGAAATTCGCGTGTCAGTGCAAACCAGGGCCAGGCGTTGACGCCGCGGCGGAAACGCCATTCGCCGCTGGCGGCAAGCGCGGACGGCGCGGGAAGCTGCGCCAGCGCCGCGGGCACCAGCGCCGTCGACAGCGCGGTGCACAGCAACCGCCGCCGCGACCAGCCCGTCATACGGCGCCGGGCGAGGGGCGGTCGATCGCGGCTGTCCGCTCCGATGTCACGCCGAGAAGCCGGTAGGCTTCATCCTCGTAGGCAAGCAGCACATCCTCCCAGCGGAAGGCTTCGCGGGCGCGCGTCCTGGCGGCTTCACCGCAGGCCTTGACCAGCGCGTCATCCTCCATCGCGTGCCGCATCCGCTCGGCGCAGCTCTGCGTGTCGGTGAAGTGGACGGCGGCGGCCCCGGCGACCCATCTGTTGTAGGGATTGTCGTGCGCGATCACCATGTTGCCGGCGGCCAGCGCCTCGACCAGCGACGGGTTTGTGCCGCCGACGGTGTGGCCATGCATATAGGCGCGCGCGTGATACCTCAGCGCCTTCACCGCCGCCTGGTCGTAGATGGCGCCCGGCAGGACCACCGATGCGTTCGCCGCCTTGCGGATGGCGACATGATAGGGATTCTGGTCGGACAGCGTGCCCAGCACCACCAGCTTCATGTCGCGTTTCTGGCTGCAGAAGGCTTCGACGATCGGCAGGATGTTGTTGTCGGGCTCGATGCGCGCGATCGAGATGAGGTATTTTCCAGGTTCGAGCCCGAGCGCGCGTACGGGCGCCTCGGGTGCCGATGTCACCGGGTCGGCGCCATAGGTGATGGTGGCGATGGCGCTGCGCGGCCGGCGCGTCGCCAGGTGATCGGCGATGACAGGATGGTCGGCGACCAGGCGGTGCGAAGCCCAGGCGCCGATCCATTCGTTGAGCCAGAACCAGGTGCGCGCCGCTGCTCCCCATTTCGGGCGGCGCCACTCGATGCCGTCCATATTGGTGATGATCTTGCGCCGCATCAGCCTGAGCCAGGTCAGGAATACCGCGCCATTATAGCCGAGCACCAGGCAGACACCGGGCCGGCGCGCGGCATCGAGCACGCACTGCCAGTCGAATTCCAGCGTCGCGCGCGGGCCTTTCGAGGCGACCTGGATGTGGATCAGGTCGATGCCGCGCCAGCTGTCGAGGCGCACACGCTGGTCAACCCGCTCGACCTCTTCCTGGCAGTAGACGCCGACCTTCCAGCCGCGCGCGACCAGGAAAAGGGCCAGCTTCTCGGCGAAGGTCTCGAAGCCGCCATGGGCCGCGGGAATGCCGCGCGTTCCCAGGATCAGGATGGAAGGCTGTTCCGATTTCATGGCTGCTGGTACTTTCAGGTCCGCTCGATCCGTGATGCGAGGCTGTGTCATCTCAGAACCGCAGCCTAGCGATATCCATGCCAGACTCAGTTCCGGCCATCATCGCACTGGGGTTGTAAAATATTTCTTCCAACCGCCGGAGTTGTTTCACTATCGGTCAACTTTCCGCACGTATGTGTATCGAAACGAGGCAATGCCGGGGCCAGTCGGCCCGCAGATGGGTATATTAGCCCGGTATGATCCTTGCTGATGGACTTCTGCGCGCCGGAATCGGCGGAGGGCGTGCAGCATTGGTGTGGTGATCCCCGTTCATGACCACACTCGCAACCAGTGAAGTCCAAAGGGGTGTTTCCGGTCGCCGGTACCGTCAGGCGGCGGGATCGTCACACCACCCCTGACAGAAAGATGCATGTGAAGATGCGGATTGCCTGCATCCACCAGGGCTACGAACTCTACGGCTCCGACCGCAGCTTCGCGGAGAGCGTGGCGGCGCTGCGCGCCGCGTTTCCGTCCGCCGACATCGAAGTGGTCCTGCCGCGCAGCGGGCCGATCCTTGAGATCCTGGAGCCTCATGCCAGCCGGATCGTCTTCGAACCGCTCTGGGTGCTGCGGCGTCAGGCGATGCTGAGGCTGGCGACCATCGAGATGGCGCGGCTGCCGGTCGCGCTGTGGCGGGCATGGCGGCGGCTGCGCGATTGCGACCTCGTCTACGTCAACACCTCGATCGTCGCCGACTATGCGCTGGCCTCGCGCCTGCTGCCGACGAAGGCCCTGCTGCACATCCACGAGATTCCCGAAGGCGTGCTGCGCCGGATCCTGGTCGGGTTGATGCACTGGAGCCGTGCCGATCTCATCTTCAACTCACGCGCCACGCGCGCCGCGTTCGGCGATCCCAAATCCGCGCGCTCATATGTCGTCTACAATGGCGTCGCCGGCCCGGCGGCGGCCGAGGCGATGACCTATGACGGCAAGCGCCCGCTGCGGGTGCTGCTGCTTGGCCGCATCAACCGGATCAAGGGCCAGGAAGTGCTTCTGGAGGCGATCGCCTCGATGCCGGCGGAGCTGAAGTCGAGGATCGAGGTGCGGCTGGTCGGCGGCGCTTTCGAAAGCGTCGAGCGCGAGCGCGCCCTGGCCGAACTCGTCGGCACCATGGGGCTGGCCGATCAGGTCAGCACCTTGCCTTTCATCTCAGACCCTTCCGAGCATTATCGCTGGGCCGATATCGTCACCGTGCCGTCGCGGCGCCCGGAATCGCTCGGCCGCGTCGCCATCGAGGCCATGGCCTATGGCCGGCCGCCGCTGGTGTCGGCGATCGGCGGACTGGTCGAGGTGGTCAGCGACGGCGAGACCGGCTGGCATGTTCCGCCTGACAATGCAGCCGCGCTTGCCGCGAAATTGCAGGAGATCGTCCTTGCCCCTGAAGCCTGGCGCGGGTTCGTCGCCGCCGGGCGCAAGCGCTACGAGACGATGTTCAGCGAGCCGGTCGCGGCCGCGGCGATCGCCGCGATCGCCGCCGACAAGCTGAAGGCGGCCATGGCAAGGCCAGGCAAGGCGGCGACCACCCGCCAGGCGGAGACACAGCCGTGAAGTTCCCCGTCCATCTGGTGCGGCGCCTCGTGCTGATGATCGGCGGCGAGGCAATGCAGAGCGGCTTTCACTTCGCCCTCAACCTCGCGCTGCTGCACATGCTGTCGGCGCAAGGCTACGGCCTTTTCGCCCTTGCCATGGTGATGGGCGGCGTCGGCCTGTCCTACATCAGGTCGCTTACCGCCGTCCCCGCCTCGATCTGGATGAGCAAGAGCACGAACAGGGCCGGCGTCGATGCCCATGACGTGGCCTTCGGAACGGCGGCGCTGGTCGTGGCGCTGCTGATGGCCGCCGGCACGGCTATTCTGATGCATCTGCTGGGCGACCCAAGCGGCATTGCCGCCGGCTGCTTCGTCGGCGCCTGGTCGCTGCGCAGCCACATGCGCACGGCATTCTTCACGCGCCGCCAGCAGGTGGTCGTCTCCATCAGCGACGCCGCCTTCACGATCGCCGGCATCGTGCTCGCAGGGTTGGCGATCTGGTTCGCCAGGGACGTGCTGCAGACCGTGTTCTACGCCCTTGCGGCGGCCAATCTATTTGGCATCTTCGTCCTGGTCCGGCTGGCGGGCCGTAGGGTTCGCGTCAGTTTCCGCATGCCGACGCGCCGGCGCTACACCAAGCTCTGGCGCCAGCTGTGCTGGTCGGCCTTCAGCGCCACCACCACCAACATCCAGGGTCAATGCTTGGCGCTGCTGGTCGCGGGCATTGCCGGACCGGCCGCCTATGCGCCGCTGGCGGCGGTCCTCGTGCTGTTCGCTCCTCTGCGCATCATCAGCCTTGCCTTCGTCAACATGACGCAGCCGGAACTCGCGAAGCTGATGCAGGCCAACGAAACGCGCCGCGTCTGGGCGCAGGCGAAGATCTGGTCGCTCGTCATGGGGCTCGGCGGCCTGGCCTATGGATGCGCCATCATGTTCGTCCTGCCGATGATAAAATCCCAGGCTCTGCAGGATGCCTCGGTCGGGTTCATCGGGCTTTTCGTGATCGCGAATTTCGTGCCGATCATGCTCTACATCATGCCCCGCATCGTGCTCGAGATCTTCGGCGATTTCCGGATCGTCGCGTTCATCACGATGGGCGGCGCGATCGTCGGGCTGGCGCTGATCGCGATCCTGCTGGCCGTCGCGTCGCCGCCATGGGCGCTGCTGGGCTCGGCGGTCTCCGAGACCTTCGTGCTCGTGGCATCATGGTATTTCGCGCATCACCGCATGTGGAACATCGAGCATCCGGACCAGCAGCGGCACAGCCGCCTCGGCTCCTGGCGGCGGGCGGTCACGTTCGCCGCGGCGAAGCGATAGGAGAGAGATGTGGCAGAGCAGGCAGTGCACATTGCCGCGGTGACCGACTTGCCCGACGGGCAGGCCTCTCATTCCGCCATCGTCGCCGCGAACGACGCCTACACGGCGCGATTGCACACCAGCCTCGAAGCGGTCAAGCCGCTCTGGCTGCGCCTCCAGACGGATGGCGTCTGCACCGCCCACCAGCATTTCGCGTGGGTGGAGGGGATCGTGGCGCGGCTGATGCCGGCAGGCGCGGAGCCGCTCATCGTTGAAGTGAACAACGCGGTGACGGGCGCGCCCCTGATGCTGGTGCCGCTGATGCTGCGGCCGGCCTTCCACCATCGGGTGATCGAATGGCTGAGCTGCGGCGTCTGCGACTACTCGGCACCGCTGCTGGCCGATGCGAGCGCATGGACGGCACAATCCGCGCAGGCCGCGTGGGCGGCGGTGCGCTCCGTGCTGCCGGCGGCGGACCGCGTCAACATCCTGGGAATCCCGCGGCGGATCGACGGCGTCGACAATCCGCTGGCACTGCTTCCGGCGACGCGCGATTCCCTCCAGACCACCTTCGGCCTGGCCATCGACGGCGACCCGGAAACCGTCCTCAAGCGCCTGTGCAGGCCGTCCTTCGTCAAGGAATTCGGCAAGGACTGGCGCCGGCTCGAACGGCTCGGCGGCGTGGAACTGGTCGAGGCCGCCACGCAGGCCGAAGTGGAGCAACTCTTCGGCGAACTGATCCGGATGCGGCTCAGCCGTTTTCGCGAGCTTGGCCGCTTCGACCTGCTGACGCAGGAGGCGGTTGTCGATTTCTACCGCAACGCCGCCCTGCAGGGTCTGCCGGACGGATCGGTGCGGCTCTTCGGGCTGCGCGTCGGCGATGCCCTGATCGCCGTCCAATATGCGGTGGTCCATCAAGGGACTGTTCATGCTCTGCTGATAGCTATGGACCAGAGCGTGGTGCCCAATGTCTCACCGGGCCTCTTGATCATGGGCCGGCTGATAGGCTGGGCGCGCGAGCGGCGGTTCGATTACTTCGACCTGTCGGTTGGCGACCAGAGCTACAAGGAACGTATGGGCGCCAAGGCTTCGGTGCTGGCCGAACTACGCCAGGGGTTGACGGTGCGGGGCCGTGTCGCGAGCGCTGCCATCGATCTCCGCAACCGGACCGAAGCCTTCGTGCGTTCCAACCCCCGGCTGCGCACCGCGGCCCAGGGGATGATGCGAGGTTTGCGGCGTCTTCGTGGGGGATGACGAGGGCGGGCCTGAACGACGGGAGAAGGACGTGGCAGGCCAGGCAATGCGAATAGAAGCGGTAGCGGATGCAGCGGGCCAGCTGGCCTCCCCCGATGTCGCCGGTCTGGGCGCCGTCGCGCACTATACGGCGCGGCTGCACACCAGCTTCGACAGCGTAAGGCCGCTGTGGCAGCGCCTTGAGGCGACCGGCCTATGCACCGGTCATCAGGGCCTTGCCTGGGTGGAAGGGATCGCCAAACGGCTGATGCCCGCAAGTGCCGAGCTGCTGGTCGTCGAGGTCAACGACGCCGTCACGGGCGCGCCGGTCATGTTGCTGCCGCTGATGCGGCGCCGGGCGCTTGGACACCATGTCATCGAATGGCTGAGCTGTGGCGTGTGCGATTACTCGGCGCCGCTGCTGGCCGATGCGAGACCCTGGACCAGGCAAGGTGCCGATGCCGCGTGGGCAGCGGTCCGCGCCGTGCTGCCGCCGGCGGACCGCATCCACATCGCGGGCATTCCGCAACAGATCCATGGCGTCGCCAATCCGCTGGCGCTGCTTTCGGCGACGCGCGATTCCATCCAGATCGCCTCGGGCCTGGCCATGCATGGCGAGCCGGCGACGCTGATCAAGCGCATCTGCAAATCGTCCTTCGCCAAGAACTTCCACAAGCACTGCCGCCGCTTCGAACAGATGGGCAAGCTCGACCTGGCCGAAGCCGAGACACCGGATATGGTGGAAAAGCAGTTCGCGACGCTGCTGGAACTCAGGCTCAATCGCTTTCGCGAGCTCGGGCGTTTCGACCTCCTGACGCAGGCACCGGTCGTCGAGTTCTATCGCAACGCCGCCCTGCAAGGCCTGTCCGACGGCTCGGTACGGCTGTTCGGGCTGCGTGTCGGGCAAACCTATCTCGCCGTCATCTATGTGCTGATCATGAAGGGCACCTTGCATGCCCTTCTGCTCGGGATCGACCAGGACGCGGTGGCCAACGCCTCGCCGGGCCTGACGACAATCGGCAAGCTGATGATGTGGGGGGTGACGCAAGGGCTCGGCTATTTCGACCTGTCGGTCGGCAGCCAGGGCTACAAGCAGCATATCGGCGCTTCAAGCTCTGTGCTGGCGGAGTTGTGCGAGCCGATCACGCTGCGGGGCAGCGTGGCGACCGCCGATATCAAGCTGCGCGGCAGGATCGAGCTTTTCGTGCGCTCCAGGCCGGAATTGTACAAGACCGTGCAGGGTGTGATGCGCCGGTTGCGGCGATTGAAGAACTGAGGCTGCTCGTCAAGGCGACTTCGTCCTGGGAGGGACGGGTGGATTGACAAGCTCCCGCCAACGTCATCAGGCTCCCGAAAGAGCAATGATTTCGGGAGGCTGATGGCAAGCCTGGTGGTGATGTACGGCACGCCTGCGGATCCGGCGGCGTTCAATGCCTATTATCGCGAAAAGCACATTCCGCTGGCCAAGACCATCCCGGGATTGCGGCGCTATGAAATCAGCCGCGGCCCGGTGATGACGCCGGCCGGACCAGCGAAGGTCCACCTGGTCGCCACCTTGCGGTTTGACGATCTGGCCGCCATCCAGAATGCATTCGCCAGCGCCGAAGGGCAGGCTGCCGCAGCCGACCTCCAGGTCTTCGCGACCGGCGGCGCCGACATGCTGATCTTCGACGGTGAAGATGTGTGACGGCTCACAGCGGCTCGGTGTCGAAGAGCAGCATCGTCACCAGATCATCATCGCCGGCGAACTTTCGCCGGTCCTCCGCGCATGCCCGGCCGATCGCGCTGGCAAAGGCCGTGCGAATGGCCTCCGGACTGTCGAAATAGAGGATGGCGACCCTGTAGGGCGTCTCGCCCGGCAGGACATTCATGATCGGCGACCGGCTGATCTCGTAGCGCCGCAGTCCGGGCAATTGCTTGGCCAGCGGCACGTGAATGTCGTGATAATGGCGCTCGAAGGCCGCGGGATCGGCGGGGGTTTTGTAGATGACGAGCATCTTGGCCATGGTGGTGCTCCCTGTTTGAGGTGATCGCGCCTCGTCGGCGCCGCACCAATGTCGTTCGCCGGGAGCGGATTTCGACAAGGGAGCGGAGTTTTTTCGCATGACCAATGCGCGGGCCGGCGCCGCCAAATTGACAGGACTGCTTGTCTCCGTCATCCTTGAGCCCAGTCGCCCGATGTGTCAGGGCGACCGAGGGCAGCGTCATGTTCAGTCCCGTAACCAGCCAGAATGCCAAACGCGCCGCGGTGCGCAAGGCGCTCGACGCCCATAAGGTCTACATCACCGCGCAGAGCTTTTCGGACGGTGCCTACAGGGCACGCGTGCTGGTCGACGGCGAGGCCTACTGGGTGGATGAGTTCCGGCTAAGCCAGCTGAAGCAGGGGCTATCGCCGGCCGAACTCGAACTGACGCCGGCCGCCGACGATTGAGAGCGTGACTTCCATCGGTTCCGGAACGCGGCGGTTGCTCCTGCTTGCCAAACGCTTCTGGCGCTGACCCATGCCGGCTCCCTCCAAACTCAAAACCTATCGCGCCAAGCGCGAATTCTCCAAGACGCCGGAGCCGGCGGGCGGCCTCATTGCCGGCGACGGCAACCGATTTGTCGTCCACAAGCATCATGCCACCGCCGATCATTACGACCTGCGCCTGCAGGTCGGCGATGTGCTGAAGAGTTGGGCGGTGCCACGCGGGCCCTCGCTCAACCCGGCCGACAAGAGGCTGGCGGTCGAGACCGAGGACCATCCGCTCGAATATATCGACTTCGAGGGCGTCATCCCCGAGGGCGAGTATGGCGGCGGGCCGATGATCGTCTGGGACACCGGCACATGGGCGCCGATGGACGACGTCGAAAAGAGCCTGAGGACCGGGGCGTTCAAGTTCCGGCTTGCCGGCGACAAGCTCAATGGCGGCTGGATGCTGACGCGCCTGAAGCCCAAGCCCGGCGAGGACGCGGAAAAGAAAAACTGGCTGCTGTTCAAGGAGCGCGACCTTGCCGCCGACACGACGCTGAACATCCTCGAAGCGCGGCCGGAAAGCGTGAAATCGGGATTGCGCATCGAGGAACTGGCGGCAGCGGCGAAGCCGGCCGCGAAGTCCGCGCCCAAGCCGGGTTCCCTGAAACCAAGCACGCTGCCTGGCGCCGTCAAGGCACAGGCGCTCAGCCGCATCGAGCCGCAGCTGGCGACGCAGGTGCCAAAGCCACCGGGCGGCGAAGGCGTCGCCGAGAACACGAACGAGCTCTGGCTGCACGAGATCAAGTTCGACGGCTACCGCACCATGGCGCATGTTTCCGACGGGCAGGTGCGGTTGATCACCCGTGGCGGCATCGACTGGACAAGACGCTATGGCGACCTGCCGCACGCCTTTGCCAAATTGCCATGCCGCGAGGCCATCATCGACGGCGAGATTATGGTGCTCGATGGCAAGGGCATCAGCCGCTTCGCGCTGCTGCAGGACGCGCTGGCCGAGGGCGCCGGCAGCAAGCTGCATTTCTATGCCTTCGATCTGCTGCATCTCGACGGCTGGGATTTGATGAAGGCGCCGCTCATCCGGCGCAAGGCGCTGCTGGCGGAACTGCTCGCCGGCCTCGGCGCCAATTCCGCCATCCAGTTCTCCGACCATGTCGAAGGCTCGGGGCAGGGGCTCTACGACCAGGCGACGGAGCTCGGGCTGGAAGGCGTCGTGTCCAAACGCGCCAACGCCATCTACCAGAGCGGCCGCAGCAAGAGCTGGACCAAATGCAAGGCGCTTCAGAAGGACGATTTCGTCATCGCGGGCTACACGACCTCGCAAGCGGCGGAAGGGCTGGCAGCACTTGGCATGGCCGAGTGGGAGGACGGCGAACTGCACTATCGCGGCAAAGTCGGCACCGGCTTCGATGCCGAGACGGCGGAGGATCTGCTTGCCCGGCTGGAGCCTCTGACATCAGGCGCGACGCCGCCCGAAGGCGTGCCGCGCGAGATCATGCGCGAGATGCACTGGGTGAAGCCGCTGTTTTCGGCGCGCATCCACTATGCCAACCGAACGGCGGACAATTCGCTGCGCCATGGCGTGTTTCGCGGTCTCAGGGATGTCGGGCTGTCGACACCGGTCTCGGCCAAGCGCAAACGCCTGATATCCGAGGCGGACCTCGCCACCATCTGGGTGACCAATCCGGAGCGGCGGCTGTTCGGCAAGACCGGACCGACCAAGCTCGACATCGCCGTCTATTACGCGCTGGTGGGCGACTTCATGCTGCCGCACATTCTTGGCCGCCCGGTGTCGCTGGTGCGCTGCCCGACCGGCCTGCCCAAGGATTGCTTCTTCCAGCGCCACGCCTTCACCGGCATGCCGCCCTCAGTGGTGACGTTCCAGGCGACCAATTCAGAAGGCGAGACAAAATCCTATCTCTCGGTCGAAGGCGCCAAGGGCTATCTGGCGCTGGCGCAGTTCGGCGTCGTCGAATTCCACACCTGGGGCACGCATCGCGCCAGTCTCGACAAGCCCGACCAGATCGTCTTCGACCTCGACCCGGGCGAGGGGATTTCGTGGCGCGAGGTGGTGGAGGCGGCCGTCCACATCAAGGGCGAGCTGGAGGGGCTGGGGCTGGTGCCTTTCGCCAAGACGTCCGGCGGCAGCGGCATCCACATCACCGTGCCGGTTACATCAAGGCAGGACTGGAAGAAGCTGCATCAGGCGACCAGCGCGATCGCCACGCATCTGACGGCAACCGCGCCCGACACCTTCACCACCACCATGGGCAAGGAAAACCGCAAGAAGCGCATCTTCATCGACTATCACCGCAACGCGCGCGGCCACACCTCCGCCGCCCCCTATTCGCTGCGCGCCCGCACCAATCTGCCGGCCTCGACGCCGGTGAGCTGGAGCGACCTGGAAGCGATCGATGCGCCGCAGGATCTGAACTATTCGTCGCTGCCGGGCTTGCTGGAAACGTCGGGCGATCCCTGGGCGGATATCGACGAGTTCGCGCGGGATTTGCCGACCCTTCTTTCGTCATCCTAGCGCGGAGCAAGGAGCGAAGCGACGCGCGCAGACCCTAGGATGGCTAAACTTAAAGGCGTTCGGCCAATCACCAGCCCTTCGCCCGCCATCGACGCTTCATACAATTTGAATTATCCTCCGCCCGCGACCCCTTCGGCGCCCTAAACCATTTCGTCAGGGATTTGCCGGTATCATGCGGGGTCGGTGTAGGATTTCCATGGCGCCAATCGTCCTTCGGACGAAAGCGCTGCAGAGAGCATGATCCCAAAAAGCGGGAACCGGTTTTCGGACAAGACCATGCTCAAGCTAAAATGTCAGTGCATGGCCGCGTAGGAGTATATCATGGCGCCCAGGGCAAGTTGGAAAGGTTACCTCAAGCTCAGCCTCGTCAGCTGTCCGGTGCGGCTATACCCCGCAACGACGACCAGCGAGCGCATCTCGTTCAACCAGCTGCACAAGAAGACCCACAACCGCATCAACATGAAACCCGTCGATCCCGAACTCGGGCTGGTCGAGCGCTCGGACCTGGTCAAGGGTTACGAGTATGAGGACAAGCAGTACATCATCATCGATGATGCCGACCTCGACGCGGTGCGCATCGAATCCAACCACACGATGAACATCGAGGCCTTCGTCGACGAAGGCGAGGTCGATGTCATCTACCAGGACGCGCCCTATTACCTGGCGCCGGATGGCGCTATGGCGGAGGAGACGTTCGCCGTGCTGCGCGAGGCGATGCGCAAATCCGGCAAGCTGGCGATCGCGCGGCTGGTTCTGTCCAGCCGCGAGCGGGTGGTGACGATCGGCGCGCGCGAGAACGGCATGTTCGTGTGCACCTTGAGAAACCCGAACGAAGTGCGCGGCACGGCTGAATATTTCGGCAACATCCCGGCCGGCAAGCCCGACCAGGAAATGCTTGAACTCGCCGAAGCGCTGATCAAGCAGAAGGAAACCACCTTCGATCCGAAGAATTACGAGGACCGCTACGAGATCGCGCTGATGGCGATGATCCGCGAGAAGCTCAAGGGTCACAAGCCGATCATCGCGGCAGCGCCCGAGCGCGGCAATGTCATCAACCTGATGGATGCGCTCAAGGCGAGCCTGTCGCAGTCGAAGCCGCCGGCCAAGTCGAAGAGCAAGGCCGACGAGGTCGCGGCAAAACCCGCCGCCAAGAAGGCGGCAGCAGGTGGGGCTCCTGAAAATCCGCTGAAGGCCAGTCTGCTCAAGGCGGTCGGCAAGAGCAAGAAATGACGGCATCGGCCGTCGCGGGCGCCGTCTTCGGCACCATCGGCGCGCTGGCGGCGTTTCCGCTCAGGCTCGCCGCCCGCGAGGTCGAGCGCCAGCATGGCCAGCTCAGGCGCGGCATCACCCGGCGCACCACGCGTGTCGTGTTCGGCCGTACGCTTCTCGCCAAGGCTGGCCTGACCAAGAACGGCGATGCCGAGATCGAGCGCCGCGTCGCCGCCGAACGTGCGGCAGGGCGCATCCTGATCAGCGAGAACGGCTTTTTGCGTCTGCTCGGCTTGATGAAGGCGCCGGAGGCGTCCTCGCTGTCCCGGCAGTCGCTGATCGACCAGTCTCGGCTGCCCGGCGCCGACCTCGATCTGCTGTCGCTCTTCGATGCGTTCGAGCATGATGCGGAGCCCTATTCCTTCCGCGACCTGATCCTGGCGCGCAAATATGCGGGGCTGGTGGCGGGCGGCGCCAGTTGGGGCGCGATCGCGCGCTCCGTGCACCGCTCCGGCCCGGTGGCGTCACTCACCGCCAAGTCGCTCGCTGTCGGCTCGCAGCATGGCCGCGCCGACGCGATCTATCTCGAAGGCGGCCAGAGCGAACTCGACGGGCAGTTGCTGTTTGACCTGGGCAGCGCCGCCCAGGGCGACGACACGCTGGAGGATCTGTTCGCCGAGGCCGAAGCGGCGGAGGAGGGCGGCGACCATGACGGTGCCGCCGCGCTCTACCAGCGCTGCCTCGCCATCGACCCGACCGACGCCATCGCCGCCTTCAACCGCGCCAACTGCCTGCGCGCCGCCGGCCACGCGGCTGAGGCCGCGCATGACTATGCCAGGGCGATAAAACTGGACCCCGCCTTCGTCGAAGCCTGGTTCAACCTTGCCGGCCTGATGAGCGAGCAAGGCCGCGACGCCTCGGCGCGAAAGCACCTGCAGAAGGCGATCGCGCTCGACAAGGCCTATGCCGACCCGGTGTTCAACCTGGCGCGGCTGGAATTCGACGCCGGCAATCTGCCCGAGGCACGGCGGCTGTGGGTGCGATATCTGGAACTCGACACGGATAGCGAATGGGCCGGGGTGGCGGCCAAAGGGGTGCAGTTCGTGGATATGCAGCTGGCGCGGACGGCGGGGTGAGGGAAAGTCTTCTGTTCGGCGGCCTGTTCGACGTTACTGTTGACGGGCAGTCAAAGCTGGCCGCGGTGTCTTGAAATCGTCCCAATGCTCCAGATATGCTGCGCCCGGGTGGGTCGATAGCAGTTTGCGTGGGCAGCAATATGCGTTTGAGGGGTGTTCTGCTGGCGCCGTTTTTGGCGCTGTGCTGGGTGTGTGCGTCGCAGGCTCAAAGCGATGCGATCGAAGATTTTTCGACGCCCTCCGGTTCGGATGTTTTCTACAAACGTTACCTGGAGGCACTGGATAAGCCGGCTTCCGCCGCCGACGCCGTCACGTTCTTCGTGCGCGGTGAGGTCGCTGCCGGAAAATGGATGCCGCCAGACGAGGGCGCACAGCAGGAGCCGGGCGCCGCCAGCCCTGAAGACGTGGATGCGGAACTGGGCTCGGCAGGGCCTTTCGTCACCCATTCCTGGGAGCAGGTCAGCGTCGCCGACATCGCCACTCTCACCCGCGTTGCCACGCTGGCCGGGCGTTATGAGGCAGGGATGCAGGCGTTGCGGCCCGCCCCGCCGGCGTTGCAGGTCACCGTGGCGGAACGCTTGCTCGAGGGGACGATCGATGGCCGCAACGCCGTCGTTGCCGCGCGCCTTTTCGAAATGGCGGCGGAGGCCGGCAGTCCCCTGGCGCAATCGCGCCTGGCCTTCCTGTATCTGGAGGGCCTCGGTGTCGAGAAGGACAAGGCGGCCGCCAGGCGGTGGGCGCAACGTGCCGCCGATGCCGGCGATGGTTTCGCCATCTACCAACTGGCGCGCATGGCCGAGACGGACGAGACGCCCGCGGGCGCTTCCATGGCGCTCTCCCTCTATCAGCGGTTCCTGTCCGAGCCCGGGCGGTTTCGCGCCTCCGAGGGACCGACGGCGGCGGCGCTGCTTTTGGCCAACCGGATGATGTCGCCCGGTGCGGCGCTGTCATCGGAGGCGGCGGCCACCGCGATCATGAACGTGGCGGAGGTGGCGCCCGACTTCGCGCTCGCCCTGGCGCGGGTCAATCTGTGCACCGGATGCGGCGGCGTCATAGACGTCAACAAGGCCGCTGAATGGCTTCGCCTGGCGCATGATTTCGGCAATCAGGACGCCGGCTATGAGCTCTACCTCCTGTTGCGCGCCCGGCCCGATCTTGCGCAGCAGCCCAATGAAGGACTGGAGCGCCTGCGCGCGGGTGGGACGGAGCACATCGATTCCTTCGTCGCCGCGGCTCTCGAGGAGGCCCGCCAGAAGGACAGTGAAAAGGCGGTGCCGGCCGCGGCCGCGGCATTGCTCAAGCGTGTCTGCAAGGACGACCAGTATGCCTGCGAAAGCTCCGCGCGGGCCATGGCTTCGGGCCGGCTCGACCTTGCAGCGGTGGCGCCGGGGCTCGCCAAGCTGACCGAGCTCGATTCGATCGAGCTAGTCGACATTCTGGCCGCGTATGGCGACTTCGACGGCGCGCTGGCGCGGGCCCGCCGGATCCAATCGACAAGCTTTGAAATGTCGCAGATCACCGGTCCCAGCGAGCAGCACGCCCGGACGCCCACCTTCCGACGCCTCGTCGCTTCCCGCGACGCCACCAACCTGAAGGCGCTGCCGGAAGGGTTCGTACCGCTTCTGACCTTCCTGGCGGACAATGGCGACGAAGAGGCGAGGGGCTTCCTCGAGACGCTGATGCAGCGCGGTTCGGTTGGCAAGCCCGAGCCGACGGCGCCTCCGCTTGACGATGCCCGCGCGGCTTTCGGCCATGTTGCCGCCAAAGGCGGCCTGTCGCGCGCCTTCGTCAATGCCGCACGCGATCTGTCGGGAGCACTCAAGCAGGCAGAGCAGCCGAAAGAGGCGCTGCGCATGGAACTGACGGCGCTTTCGGCCGAACTTCAGCTCAACGAGATCGCTGGGCTTTCCGAGGGAGCCCTGCAGCGCGACCTGACGCGCGTCTGCCTGCTCTCCAAGGCCAGCGAACGGACGCTGGCCCTGGGCTCGAATGACGTGGCGATGGTGCTGGCCAAGGACGCCGTCAACACGCTGCAGACGGTGCGCTCGGCGCTGTCGAGCCTGCCCGAACATCTGCAGACATGTTTCAGCGACCTGGTCGCGGACAATTATCGCTGGCTTGCCGACTTCTTCGTGCGCCAGAACCGTCTCGCCGAAGCCGAGTCCGTGCTTGCCATGTTGAAGGATTTCGAGGCCTTCCAGTTCGTCGACCGCGATGCCGATTTCCGGGGCCGTTCCTATGACACGCTGCCGCTGTCCGAGCCGGAGCGCGGGCTGAAGGCGGCGATCGATACGCTGCGTCCGCCGACGACGCAGGATGCAAGGCGCTCCGAGGAACTGATCGTCAAGCGCGGTCAGGGCGGCCTCGACGACGCGGAGACGAAAGAGCTCGATACGCTCCAGGCAAGGCTCGCCGAGGCGGACGCCGCCTATGACAAGGCGCTCGATGCCATCGTGGAAAAGGCCGAGGCGCTGGGACGCGGCGAGGAGGTCGCGCGGATCGACGCGCTCGGATCGCTGCAGGGTTATCTCAGGGATGAACCGGAGCAGCCGGCGGTGCTGCACTATCTCGTTCTTCCCGACAGGCTGAACATCATCCTGACGACCGCCTATGACCGCAAAAGCGTGACGATCGACCAATGGGACGGCCAGCCCTTCTCGGAGGCGCATCTCAATGAAGAGATCCAGAAGCTGCACCTCGCGATGACGTCGCCGTCGCGCGACCCGAAGCCACAGGCGCGCAAGCTCTACGACCTGCTTATCGCCCCCTTCAGGGCCGATCTGGATGCGGTCCAGACCAAGCTTGTGCTGCTGTCGCCGGACCGCCGCCTGCGCTACATCCCCTTCGCCGCGCTCCATGACGGCACGGGCTATGCGGTGGAGCATTTCGAATTCGCCATGCTGTCCGACGCCGGCTACGAGATCGCCGGCAGGAAGACGACCGGCATTCCGTTCGCAGCCCTTGGAATGACGCGCGCCGCCGACGGATTCAAGGCGCTGCCGGGCGTCAAGGCCGAGATCGACGGCATCATCAGGGGCAAGGACGGATACGGTCTTTTCGAGGGGCGCGCGGTCTTCGACGCGGCGTTCAACAAGGACGCGCTGGCCGATGCGCTGCGCATCGGCGCGCGCTCGCCGGCCGGCCTCGGCGTCGTGCATATCTCCTCGCACTTCAACCTGGCGGGAAGCGATGGGTCGTCTTTCCTGCTGCTCGGCACCGGCGAAAAACTGTCGCTGCGCGATATCAAGAAGGATCGGCGCGCCTTCGATTTCGGCCGCGTCGACCTTTTGACGCTGTCCGCCTGCGAGACCGGCTATGTCGATCCGGGTCTCGACGGGCGCGAGCTCGAAAGCCTTTCCATGCTGACCGGCAGCCGTGGCGCGCGCGCCATCCTGGCCAGCCTGTGGCCGGTCGACGATGCCTCGACGGCACTCAGCATGCAGCGCTTCTACGAGATCCGCGAGCGGGGCAATATGTCGAAGGCCATGGCGCTGGCGCTGACCCAGCGCGAGTTCATCGCCGGCAAGATCGGGTCGACGGATATCGCGGCGGGGCCGAGCATCGTGACCGAGACCGCGGCGCGCGGCGCCATTTCGCTGGTGCCGCCGGATGCGAAGGGCGGGCTTTCGCACCCCTATTACTGGGCCCCCTTCCTGCTCACCGGCAACTGGCGTTGAGAGATCTGCATGACACGCATTTTTTCCATGATGCTGGCGATGGTCCTTTTGGGACTGGGTCCGGGAATCGCGCGGGCGGCGGACAAGTTCGAGTCCGGGCAATGCATGACACTGCACAATGACCGCAAGGACGGGCCTGTGAAGGACATGGCCGTACGACTGCAAGACGACATCATCAGGATCTCGTTCACCGAATGGGATGTGCCCAACACCGAGTTCGAGACCAGCGCCAAGTGCTATCTCGTCAAGGGCAAGCTGGAATGCCAGATCGATTGCGACGGAGGCCACGTCACGGTTTCGTCGACGCCTGACGGGGCGTGGGACCTGGACAGCTCGCTGCTCTATTCGATGACCGGTTCGGAAAGTCTTTTCACGGTGCAGCCAGGGCCCGACGTCGCCTCGCTGGTGGGTAAATTCAGGGTCTCCAGGGATGAGGGAAACAAGCAGTGCAAGGTCCTGCCCGACCATGTGTTCGCGGCGCTCCAGCCGGGCGACATCTCGCCGCGCGTCAAGCGGGCCGAACGGCTGCTCAGCCGGCTGGGGCTGCTGCTCGAATTCCCCGACACCGTCTATGACGAGGCCACGGCCGAGGCCGTTCGCCGCTTCCAGCGGCAATATGGGCTGACGCAGACCGGGATCATCGACGAGCCGACATCGGAAGCGCTGGTTTCGGCGGGCTTCGTCGGCACGGGCTGCTAAGAACCTGCAAGAGGAAAATGCTCCATGAAATTGTTGCGACTGTCAGTTCTGCTCGCCGTGGTCCTGGCGCCCGCCATGGCGTGGGCCGATCCGATCGAGGGGGAATGGAAGACGGCCGATACCTCGCTCGCCACCATCAAAGGCTGCGGCGACCAGTTCTGCATCGTCATGAAGACCGGCGACTGGCCGGGCAAGCAGATCGGCCGACTCAAGGCGTCGGGCAAGGGCATCTATGCCGGCACGGTTACCGATCCGCGCGACGAGAAGACCTATTCGGGCCGCGCCATGCTGAACGGCAACACGTTGAAGCTCACCGGCTGCGCGCTCAAGATATTCTGCCAGACGGAAGTCTGGCAGCGCCGCTGAAGCGCTGCCAGTCTTCGCGGGAGAGCGCGGCGATGTCTGCCCTGCGTCAGGCAATACAGGCTGACACAGAGCCGGATCATCGACGAGGCGACATCGGCGGCGCTGGTTTCGTCGGCATGGCCTGCTGAAATCTTGCCGAAAAGGGGGAGGTGCTTCATGAAACTGCCGCGACTGTCTGTTCTGCTCACCATGGCCATGGCGCCCGCCATGGCCTGGGCCGATCCGATCGAGGGGGAGTGGATAACGACGGATGGCATATCCATCGCCTTGATCGAAGGGTGTGGCGACCGTTTCTGCATCATCGCGAAAAATGGCGATTGGCCGGGCAGGGAGATCGGCCGGGTCAAGGCGGCGGGCAAGGGCACCTATTCCGGGACGATCACCGATCCGCGCGACGAGAGGACATATTCGGGCCGCGCCATGTTGAAGGGCAATTCGCTGAAACTCACCGGCTGCGCGCTCAAGATCTTCTGCCAGACGGAAATCTGGCAGCGCCGCTGAAAGGGGAGATTCCCTACGCCGGGTGACCGATTTTCCACAATCGCGACCGAGGCGCGGGCGACGGGCGACTTCATGTGGTAGCATGCCGGGCAGAGCGGATTGCCTTTGCTTTTCCGGGAGTTCCGGCCTGATGTCCACCAGCTTCCTCTTCGACGGTCATGATACCGCCCCGACGACCATCCTGCTTGCCCATGGCGCGGGCGCATCGATGGATTCTCCTTCGATGACCGCCACCGCCAGGGCGCTCGCCGAAGCCGGGTTCCAGGTGGCGCGGTTCGAATTCCACTATATGGCCGCGCGCCGCTACGGCCAGCGCAAGCCGCCGCCGCGTGCCGAGACGGTGAACCCGGAATATGTGAAGGCGATAGCCGATCTCAGGGCCAGGGGCGTGACGGGCAAGCTCATCGTCGGCGGCAAGTCGATGGGCGGCCGGGTCGCCTCGATGGTGGCGGACGAGATGCTGGCCAAGGGCGAGATCGCTGGATTGGTCTGCCTCGGCTATCCCTTCCATCCGCCGGGCAAACCGGAACAGCTCAGGACCAGGCATCTGGCCGGACTGAAGACGCCGACGCTGATCTTCCAGGGCACGCGCGACGAGTTCGGGACGCCGGACGAGGTGGCGGGATATGGGTTGTCGGATAGCATCGAGGTGGTGTGGCTGGAGGATGGCGACCATGATCTGAAGCCACGCAAGAGTGTGTCGGGCTTCTCGACGGCGGATCATCTGAAGACGGTGGTGGAGACGGTGAAGGGGTGGGTAGAGCGGATTTAGAGCGCGCGTTGGGTTTTCGCACTTTCTGAAACGTCTGCGCCGCCCCTCATTGTCCTGCCGGACATTTCTCCCCGCATAGTGGCGGGGAGAAAGACGCGGTCATCGCTGCTTTCGCCTATCGCTTATGTAACAGAAATGGCGGCGGCTTTGCCACCCGCTCCCTTCGCCCCGTTTACGGGGAGAAGGTGCCGGCAGGCGGATGAGGGGCAGCGCAGACATTGGCTATTGCCTAGGCGCAGCGCGCCGCATCCTCTCTTGCTCCCCGCTTCGCCTTCCTGCTTTCATGCGCCCAATGAAAATCGCCACCTTCAACATCAACAACATCAACAGCCGGCTGGACAATTTGCTGGCCTGGCTGGCGGCGGCGAAGCCCGATGTCGTCTGCCTGCAGGAACTCAAGGCGCGCGATATGCAGTTTCCGCGCACCGCGCTTGCCGATGCCGGCTATGGCGCGGTGTGGAAGGGCGAGCCGACCTGGAATGGTGTCGCCATCCTCGCGCGCGGCGCGGAACCGGTGCTGACCCGTGACGTGCTGCCCGGCGACGATGCCGACCGGCAGAGCCGCTACATCGAGGCGGCGGTCAACGGCATTATCATCGCTTGCCTCTATGCGCCGAACGGCAACCCGCAGCCGGGGCCGAAATTCCAGTACAAGCTCGCCTGGCACGCACGGCTGGAGGCGCATGCCGAGCAGCTTCTCGACACCGGCCTGCCGGTCGTGCTGGCCGGCGACTACAACATCGTGCCCGAGCCGCGCGACATCTACGCCACGCGCTCCTACGACGACAACGCGCTGGTGCAGCCGGAAAGCCGCGCTGCCTTCGCGGCCCTGATCGAGCAGGGCTGGGTCGACGCGCTGCGAAAGGTCTATCCGAAGGAGACGCTCTACACTTTCTGGGATTACCGCCGGAACCGTTGGCCGCGCGATGCGGGTTTGCGGCTCGACCACATATTGCTGTCGAAGACGCTCGCCCGCCGGCTGAAGGGGGCAGGCATCGACCGCGACGTGCGCGGGCAGGATGGCGCCAGCGACCATGCGCCGGTCTGGGTGGAGTTGAAGTAGGTCGCGCCTGGACGACTTCGAGCAAGCGGCGACGTCTGCTGGCGGTGTTCATCCAACCCTTGGCGGCGTCCCGGAGTATTCGCGCTTCAGCAGGCCCATGATGTGGGCATCAACAGCTTCGCCATCCCAGATCAAGGCCTCGCGCCGCGTGCCTTCGAGCCGGAAGCCGAGCTTTTCGTAGACCCGTCTGGCGCGCGGGTTGAACGCGTAGACCTCCAGTTCGATGCGGTTCAGCCCCAGCGCCTCGAAGCCGTGATGAAGGAGCAGCGCGGCGGCCTCGGTGCCGTAGCCTTTGTCGCGGCCGGTTGCCGCCCAGATGGCGATGCGAAACGATGCTGCCTTGTTTGGCCAGTCGATGCCGTTCAGCACGGCTTCGCCGATCAAAGCGCCGCCGGCGATGATGCCATAGTCACAGCGGTCGCTTGCCGTTTCGGCCCTTGCGTAATGGGCCTCCACCTCTGCCAGTGTGTGCTCTGCGTGCGTGCCCGTCAGCCACTTCGATTCTGGTTCTTCCAGCCCCGCGTGGATCGCCGGTGCGTCGAGCCGGGTCAGCGGCCTCAGCGTTACCCTGCTGCCGGTCAGCACGGGTTTGGTCGCCTGTGTCATGGATGCTCCCCTGATTGACCCGGCCTTCTTTCGCACGAGGCAAGGAATGTCCAGGCCGCGCGGTCCTTTTACGCAGGCGACATCTCGCGCTAGTCTGGCGATGATCAGCATCGGGGGGCGTTTGATGCATTGCATGCCTGATAGCCACGAGCGGCGGCAAACGAAGTTCGCCGATCATGCATGATTTCGGCCCCGTCGAAATCCTGCTCGCGGCCGCTGTCATCCTTGTCGTCGCGACATGCGTCGTCTGGCTGTCGCGCAAGGCGCGCATCCGGCGCCGCGCCCGACGCCGGGCGGATCCGGCCAACGACTATGCCGTTCGCACCGACTGGGAGCACAGCACCGGCACCGTCAACTACTCGTCTTTCGTCTATCTGGATGTCGACCGCGACGGGACATATGGCGTTGGTGACCGGCCGATGGCCGGCATCATGGTGCGGCTGTTCGACGGACAGGGCGGCTTCGTCGCTTCAACCAGGACAAACAATGGCGGCTTTGCCAACTTCGCCATGTCGATGTCTTCGGCCAATGCCATGATCCGCTCGCCGGGCACCTACCGGTTCGCGGTTTCAGTGCCGCCGGGCTGGCGCTCGCCCAGCGCCAATGAGACCCAATCGCAGGATTTCCGCCTGGCCTCCGGCTCGCCGGCGGGGCTGGTGTCGCAGGACCTGCCGCAGCCGGTCGGCCTGGCGCCTGCGCGCAGCCTGGCCGGCCGGATGGCGGCGGATGGCACCGCGACACTGTCGGTGAAGGCAAATGGGCGAGTGCTGGAGAGCCGGGTGCTGGCGCTGGGTTCGCCCTTCCGGCTCGACCTCGCCGCCGAGGCCGACATGGTGGCGATCGCCGGCGGCGGACTTGACCGGCAGCTCGCGCTTTCGCCCTATCCAACCGATCTCGGGCTGCTATCGCAGCAGGCGCTGCCGAACGAGGCCTCGCTGCGGACGATCGGCTTCGACGACGTCACTGGGCGCGGCTTCCGCAAGATCCCATGCGGCCATGCCGGGCTGCAATGGCGCAACCTCAATGCCATGGCACAGGACCACACCAAGGGCAGCGAAGGCTATGTCAACGGAATGTCTCGGGCGATCACGTCGCCTATACCAGCAGCGGCTACCCGGCCGAGTTCAGCCGCGAGACCCCGTTCGGGTTTCACTCGGTGCTGTTGAGCGCGGCGTGGCTGAAGTCTGAAGGGGAGATGGCACTGATCGAGTGCTGGCTGGGCGAGCAACTGGTCGCCAGCGACCAGTTGGCGCTATCGGCGCTGACGCCGCTGCACTACGCGCCGATGCTCAAGGCAATTACCCGTGTCCGTCTTTCGACGAAACACTCTTGGCAAATGGTGCTGGACGACCTGACGCTGACGGGCTGACCTATTGCGGTGTCGGACCCGAGGTCACGATCGGGCCGTTGGTCGCAGCCGTGATCAATTTCAGATTGCCCTTCTTGATCAGCGCGGGCCGTTCATAAATCTTCTTCATAATGCAAGCTCTCCACTATATCCCGTGAGGACAGTGACACAGTGCCGCCTGGTGTCAATATTTCGCTGGGGATAGTCCAGCGCGTATCAGTGATGACTGTGGTAAATTAACACCGGTTCTTTTTGCGGCGCCTGATCAAGCCGAAAACACATTTTTGCGCCGCGACGCAGGCGATCGCGATCAGATTCGAACTGATTTCTTGATCGAGGTCATTAACCGATCTTCTTCAAGATCTCAGACGCATCCATCCGTCGCGTGCAGGCACCGGATGCGTTTTGCGATAGACGGTTGACGCTGGTAGTCTGGCCCGAGAGCCCGGCGAGGGGGGAGCGCGATGAACAGATTGGCTGACAGGTTGGCTGCGCTTGTCCTTGCCGTGGTTGCGATCGCCTGCCTGGCGCTGATCTTTCCGCTGATCAGCACTGTTGTCTTGCACGGCTTTTCCGGGCCGGGCGCTAATTTGCCCCGGCTGGCGGCTTTCTCCGTGGCGGCACTTGCCTGCCTGGTCGGCGCCTTGCTGTTCTGGGCCGGGCTGTTGCCGGGGCGGCCGGCGCATCTGGCTGGAGCACCACTGTTCGGTCGCGCGGCCGAGGTGCGGGAGACCGGCAGGCCCGGCCTGCGCAAGATCTTTTTCGCCTTGCCGTTGATCGTGCTGGCGGCACTGGCCGCCGACCGGTTCGGCCCGTGGCATGATGGCGGCGGCGAGATTGCCAGCCAGCCGAGCGAACCCAAGCCCAGTGAGCCCAAGCCCAGTGAGCCCAAGCCAGATCAACCCAAACTTGCCGAGCCCAAACCCGGTGAACCAAAAGGCCAGGATGTGGCCAGCGCGCCACCGGCCCCCGAACCGGCACCCGCGCCAGCCCCGCAACCAGTTCCGCCGCCGGTAGCCGCCAATCCGCCGCCAGCATCCGCGCCGCCAGCGCCGCCCGTGGCCGAGCCGGCGCCCGCGCCCGTCGCGCCTGCGCCGCCGGAGGTCGCGGTCATTCCGCCGCCGACCGTGGCGCCGTTGCCGCCACCGCCGCCGGCGGCTCCAACGCAGCCCGATGGCCATCGCGACGCGGTCGTGTGGCTTTCGGTGGCGCCCGACGGCCAATCGATCATGAGCGCCAGCACCGACCATGTGATCAAGCTCTGGGACATTGGCGGCAAGCACCTGATCCGCAACCTCGGCGTCCACAAGGACATGGCGCGCACCGCGCTCTACATGCCCGACGGCGTCAGCGCGCTGACGGGTGGCGACGACGGCGAGATCGTTCTGCGCAAACTTGCCGACGGCGCCGTGCTGCATGTCTTCCAGGCCGGCCAGAATGGCGGCGTCAACAAGCTGGCGATCAGCCCGGACGGCAAACGCGCCGTCAGCGGACACGATACCGGCAACGTCATCGTCTGGGATCTCGTCAGCAATTCGGTTCTGCATGTGCTGACCGGGCACGACTGGTCGATCAGCGCGGTCGCCGTCTCACCCGACGGCAAGCAGGCGCTCAGCGGCAGCATCGACGGCACGCTGAAGCTCTGGGACGTCGAAAGCGGCAAGCAGCTGCGCAGCTGGCACGGCCACGAGCAAGGTACTTATGGCGCCGTGTTCACCGCCGACGGGCACCATCTGATCACCGGCAGCGGTGACCTGACGATCAAGGTCTGGGATCTCGACAGCGGCCGCGAGGTGAAGCGCTTCGAGGGCCATGAGGGCACGGTCTACACGCTCGCGCTGTCGGCGGACGGCAAGCGCCTGCTGTCGGGTTCGCTCGATGGCACGGCGCGGCTGTGGGACATGGAAACCGGCAACCAGATCGCGATGTTCGACAGCCAGACCGGCCCGATCTACGCGGTGGCCTTCGCTCCCGACGGCACGGTGCTGACCGGCGGCTACGACCGCACCATCAGGGATTGGCCGGCGGCTGGCGGCGACGGCGTGGTGCTGTTTGCCGGCGCGCCGCAGTGAGGTAGCCGCAGAGGTTTGCCGTGGCCGACGCGGGCGAGGGGGCGCATTGTTGGGGTGTGCTTGGGCGCCCGCGTCAACCAGGGCGGCTCGTACCGCCGCGACAGTATCATTGCATATCGCGGGGCTCGCCGAAACTTCCGCGAAAGCGGAATAGGCAGGAGCTGCGATGTGATTCCCGGTTCGCCGTGCGTGAAACAGTTTCTCGACTTTGCCGCATTGACCCGCGGCGGGCGGGCGGCGAGGACTGGCGCTTTCAACAGGAATAGCACCGGTGAGAGAACAGACGATTTTCCGCAACGCGAAACTGGCCGATGGGTCGCTGGCCGATCTCTCCGTCACCGACGGCCGCTTCAGCGCCATCGCGCCGGCCGGCAAGGCGCCGCCGGCCCGTCCTGCCGCCACCGATCCCATCATGGTCGACCTTGGCGGCCAGCTTGTCGTGCCGGCCTTCGTCGAGGGACATATCCATCTCGACACATCGTTCCATGGCGACGCCTGGCGGCCGCATATTCCTTGCACCAACGGTTTCGACGTGCGCGAGCGCGTTGCCTTCCAGGCGCAAAACCTTGCCGCCGCCGCGCCGATGGCCGAGCGCGCCAAGAACCAGCTCGAACTCTGTGTCGGCCATGGCAGCCTGGCCATGCGCAGCCATGTCATGGTCGATGCTTCGGTCGGGCTCAGCCATGTCGAGACCGTTCTCGCCGTGCGCGAGACGTATCGGGACCTCATCGACATCCAGCTCGTCGCCTTCCCGCAAAGCGGCATTCTGTCCTCGCCCGGCACGGCGGAGCTTCTGGACGAGGCGCTGAAGTTCGGCTGCGACCTGATCGGCGGGCTCGACCCCGCCAGTTTCGACCGCGATGTGAAGGGGCATCTCGATGTGGTGTTCGGGCTGGCGCAAAAGCATGGCGCCGGCGTCGATATCCATTTGCATGATGGCGGCACGCTCGGCCTGTTCCAAGTCGAGGAGATCGCCGCGCGGACCAAGGCGCTCGGCATGGCAGGCCATGTCGCGGTCAGCCACGCCTATGGCCTCGGCGATATCCCGGCCGACGCGCTGGCGAAGGCCGGCGAGATGCTGGCGGCCGCCGGCGTGGCTATCATGACCAATGCGCCCGGCAACCATGCCTTCCCGCCGGTTGCGGCCCTGCGGCAGGCGGGCGTCACCGTGTTCAGCGGCTCCGACAACATCCGCGATTCCTGGTGGCCCTATGGCGATGGCGACATGCTTTCGCGCGCCAACATGATCGGCTACCGCTCAGGCTTTTACGAGGACCGCGAACTGGCTGACGCCTTCGATGTGGTGACCCATGCCGGCGCCAAGGCGCTCAGGTTGGCGGATTACGGCATCATGGTTGGCGCCAAGGCCGATTTTGTCGCCATGCGGGCGCTGCATGTGCCCGAGGCGGTGGTGGCCGTGCCTAAGGACCGCACGGTCTATCGCCGGGGCAAGGCGGTGGCCAGGGACGGGACGATACTGGCGCGCTGAGGCGGCGTCCTTGCCATAAGGCGATGGAATGCTCCGGAGCGCGGATCGATCAATTCGCCGCTCCGCGATCAGCTTGCTGAAACGACCGCGCCGGCACCGAAGACAGGGCGTGTGAGTCCGAAGACGCCTCGCCGAAATAGAGCGCGCCGCCAAGGACGAGGAACACAATCCCCACCGCCACCAGCCCGACCATCAACACGGCGATCGCCGTGCCGGGGCCGTGGCCTGTCCTGGTGATGATGGACCGATGTGACATCGCTTTTCCTCCGAAATGATCCGGTCTGGGGACCTTGCGGCAAACGATGGCAGAGGCGGGATGTTCCCGATGAAGAACCTCATCGGCCCTTTGCGTTTCCTTGCAGGACCAAGGTCTTAGGTGGTTCTGGCAAAGGTCCGGGAGGCCCCGTTCGGTTCCGGCAATGTCCATTGGACGTTCCGATACATTAGCTAAAAGAGATGTATTCAGGCGGCCACCCGGGCGGTCATATTGCCGCCAGATATGCCCGCCTGAAGTGGCCGTTGCCTGGTGTCTCGGCTGCCTGGAATGCCTACCAGCCCATCCATTCGCGCGTGCGCCAGGCAAGGCCGGCAAAGGGCGCCATCAGCGCGATGACGACAAGCATCAGCGTGAAGGGATGCTTGGTCACGGGAGGGCGGGGAGCCATGGCGCGATATCCTTGCTGGGATTTCATCGAATGCGTGCACAACGTCGTCAGGGCGCCATGGTTGCATCGGGGCAGGGACATGCCGCCGTGGCTGGGAACCGGATGCCGGCGCTGGCGTTTCCCTGATGTGACCGGTGAGGCTGCCACCTCCGCCGGCATCGTCTAAGGCTCGTTCTGCTCCCGGCAGAGCGGGCCTTTTTCGTCGTACTGCGCAACGGCATGCGGAACGACATCGTGCGCTTTACGTTAGCTATCGCTAAGACAGTTGCCGGACATGTTTCCCGGAAGAGGCATCAAGATGCGCCTTCCATGGCGGATTTATTTTATATTCTCTCAAAATTCCAAGATTGATCACGGATTTTTGAAGAATTCTTTGAGTGTTATCGCCCGATTGCAAAAAGAATAAAAATTGGCATTTGTTGGGCGCGCCGTATTTATTCCACAAAAGGCGATGGAACCTCATTGTGTCGACCGAGTTTTCCTCCCGGGCGGCAATCGGATATCTAAAATGGAGGTTACCATGAAACATTATCTTTCGAGTGCAGCAGCCGCGATCGTTCTGATGGGCGGCATCGGCGTGGCCATGGCGGACACAATCGTCGTTCAGCCCGAGCAGGAGACGGTCGTTCGTGAATACGTCAAGAAGCAGCCGCTGGCGTCGGTGAATCTGCTCGGCCTCGAGCTCAAGCTCGGCTCTCCGGTGCCCGACAAGGTCGAATTGCGCGAGGTGCCGAACGTCAAGTACCGCGTCGCCGTGATCAACGACCAGACCGTCCTGGTCGATCCCGATACGCGTCAGATCGTCGAGGTGCTGCACTGATCCATGGCTCGGCCATGACAGTGGGTGCGACACCAGTCTAGCCTTGGGAAAAGCCCGCCACGGGTTTGTGGCGGGCTTTTTTGTTAAGTTCGCCCTTGCCGCTGTCTATTCGGCGGCCAGCTTGTCCTGCGTCTTGGTGTCGAAATCGCCGGCGTCGTGGCGCTCGTGCAGTTGCAGAGCCGGCTCGCCGAAGGCGCGGTTGACCATGCGCCCGCGCTTGACCGCAGGGCGGGCGTCGATCGCCTTCGCCCAGCGCTGTACGTGGCTGTAGTCCTGCACCGACAGGAAGTCGCCGGAATCATTGTACATGCGGCCGAGCGCCAGCCCGCCATACCAGGGCCATACCGCCATGTCGGCGATCGAATAATCCTTGCCGCCGAGATATTCCGTTTCGGCAAGCCGGCGGTCGAGCACGTCCATCTGCCGCTTTACCTCCATCGAGAAACGGTCGATGGCATATTCGAATTTCTGCGGCGCATAGGCGTAGAAATGGCCGAAGCCGCCGCCCAGATACGGCGCCGAGCCCATCTGCCAGAACAGCCAGGACAGGACCTCGGCGCGCGCCGGCTGCTCGGTGGGCAGGAATTCGCCGAACTTTTCGGCGAGATAGACCAGGATCGAGCCGGATTCGAAGATGCGTACCGGCGTGGCGCCGCTGCGATCCATCAGAGCCGGGATCTTGGAGTTGGGATTGACCTCGACAAAGCCGCTGCCGAACTGGTCGCCATCGTTGATCCTGATGAGCCAGGCGTCATATTCGGCGCCCTTGTGGCCAAGCGCCAGCAACTCCTCCAGCATCACCGTCACCTTGACGCCGTTCGGCGTCGCCAGCGAGTACAGCTGCAACGGGTGCTTGCCGACCGGCAATTCCTTGTCATGCGTCGGCCCGGCGATCGGCCGGTTGATGCTGGCAAAGGCGCCGCCATTTGCCTTGTTCCAGGTCCATACTTTCGGCGGGGTGTACTCTGTCATGTCGGGCCTCGTGTCGTGGGGGCTTGGGGGAGGATGGGCGGTCGATCTACAACTAGGGCTGTGGAGGCGGAAGTTCAACTTGCATTGAACTATTGTCAATGTCGGCGCTGCCCCTTCTTCCTTCTCCCCTTGTGGGAGAAGGTGGATCGGCGCTGCGCGGCGATCCACCGCCCGGGGCGAGTCGCGGGCCTCGCCCGCCCTACGGGCCCCACAAGGGGAGAAGGAAGAACCGGCAATTCGCACCTTGCACCATCCCCTCCGAGGCATACCTATAGAAGAAGCCGCCAGGGCATTTGCATCGCAGGACAGAATCATGGCCATCAATCCCAATCCGCGTTCCGTCGTTGCCGTGCGGGCGACCGTTCCGGACGATGCCTTCACGGCCGGCGCGCTGGGCACGCTCAGGGAAGGTAGCGGCGTCGTCATCAGGGATGACGGGCTGGTGCTGACCATCGGCTATCTCATCACTGAGGCCGAGGAGGTCTGGCTGACCGCGCATGACGGCCGTGTCATCCCGGCGCACGCGCTGGCCTATGACCAGGAATCGGGCTTCGGCCTGGTCCAGGCGCTGGCGCCGACCGGCCTGCCGGCCGTGGCGCTTGGCGACGCCGGCAAGGCCAGGATCGGCGACGCGGTGGTGCTTGCCGACGGCATCGGCCGGGCGGTCGAGGCCAAGATCGTCACCAAGCAGGAATTCGCCGGCTATTGGGAGTATCTGCTCGACGAGGCGATCTTCATCGCGCCCGCGCACCCCTCCTGGGGCGGTGCGCCGCTGTTTAGCGCCGATGGCACGCTGCTCGGCATCGGCTCGCTTCGCCTGCAGATGAGCCGCGCCGGCGAGGTCGCCGATATCAACATGGTGGTGCCGATCGATCTGTTGCCGCCGATCCTCGACGATCTCCTGACGCGCGGCCAGGTGGCCAGGCCGCCGCGTCCATGGCTTGGCGCCCTGTCGGCCGAGAGCGACGGCAAGGTGGTTGTGATGAGCGTGACCGAAGGCGGCCCGGCGGCAAAAGCCGGCCTGCGTCAAGGCGACGTCATCTCCGAGGTCCGCGACGGCGCGGTCGACGGGCTCGCCGATTTCTATCGCAAGCTGTGGGACAGCGGCTCGGCCGGTGCCGAAATCCCGATGCGCGTGGTGCGCGACGGCCGCGAGACCTGGCTGCGCGTCAAGTCCGCCGACCGCGGCAGTTTTTTGAAGAAGCCGCAGCTGCAGTAGGCGCGCCGGCCGGGCGATGCATCCAAGACTGCTCAAGACCTTTCTCGCGGTGGCGCGCAGCCGCAACATCACGCGCGCGGCCGAGGCGGTCCACCTCGCGCAATCGAGTGTCAGCGACCAGATCCAGACCCTCGAGGCCGAGCTTGGCGCTTCCTTGTTCACGCGCTCTAAGTCGGGCCTGGAGTTGACGCCGGCGGGACTGGCGCTGAAGCCGATGGCCGAGGAGCTGCTGCGGCTCGACGGCGAGGCGCGCGCGGCGGTGCTGCTGGCCACCGGGCAGACAAGCGGGGCGCTGACCATCGGCGCGCTGGAAACAATCGCCTCGGCCCGGCTGGCGCCCTGGCTGCCGGGCTTCCAGGCCAGCCATCCCGACATCACCGTGCGGATGAAGGTGGCCGACAGCGGCACGCTGCTGCACTTGCTGGAGGATGGCGACATCAATGTCGCCTTCTGCTTCGAGCGTCGCGACGGCGTGGGGGGCGCCGCGGATGAACGCCTGGCCCGCCGCACGATAGGGGCCGAACCGCTGGTGCTGGTCGCGGCTCCCGGGCAGGGCACCGCGCCACGCGCGCTGGAAGACCTTGCCGCGCTGCGTTTCGTGGCGACGGAGCCTGGGTGCATCTACCGTCATATGGTCGACACTGCCTTTGCCGAGGCGGGCATGGCGGCTCCGAGGCTTGCCGCCGAAGCCGGCAGCATCGGCGCCATTGTCCGGCTGGTGGCGGCGGGCGCCGGCCTGGGCCTTGTTCCACGCCTTGCCGCCAGCGACGCGCTTGCGCGTGGCGATCTTGTCGAACTGCCATGGCCCGGCCTGATGCGGGCGGCGCCGTTGGCGATGATCTGGCGGCGCCGGCGCGTCCAGCCGCCGGCGCTCAGGCAATTTCTCGCCGCCGCGCGAGACATGCTGGTGCCGGAACGCTCCGGGGATCGTTCAGGTCTTGAATCGGCCGATGGATCCAAAGCCTTGTTTCCAAACAACTCCCCGGGGATGAGCGTCACCAGCTAAACCAGCCGGTGCCCGCCCTCGACATGCAATGTCGTTCCGGTGGTAAAGCCATTGCCGATCAGGAAGGCGATGGCGTCGGCGATATCCTCTGGTCGGCCGACCCTGCCGACGGGCAGCCGTTCGGCCATCGCGGCGAGCGTCTCGGCCTTGCGGTCGCCGGCGACCTGCGCCCAGATCTCGGTATCGACCCAGCCGGGCGAAACGGCGTTGACGCGGATCGGCGCGAGTTCGACGGCAAGCGCCCGCACCAGCCCTTCGAGCGCGGCATTGACCGCGGCGACGACCGAGCCGCGCGCGGCCGGCCGGTAGGCGGCGATGCCTGAAACGAAGCTCATCGAGCCGGCTCTGGCCAGCCGTGGCGCGCCGTGCTTGGCGAGCAGCAACGGGCCATAGAACTTGCTCTCGACCACGCGTTGCGCCGCCTTGAGGTCAAGTTCCGGCAGCAGCCTGTAGGCGCCCTCGATGTCGGCCGCCGTGCTGACGATATGGTCGAGCCCGCCGATGCGCGCGAACAGGTCCGCGACTTGATCTTCCCGGGCGATGTCGACCACGGCCACCTCGAGGTTCGCTGGATTGCCTAGCGCCTCACGCGCCTGTTGCAGCCTCTGCTCACCACGTCCGGCGATGGTGACCGTCGCACCGGCCTCGACGCAACGCCTGGCCAGCGCCAGTCCCATGCCGGAGCCGCCGCCGACGATCAGGATCTTCTGATTTGAAATGCTCATTTCGCTCTGCCTTTGTCTGGATGGACACAGGCAAGGGATTGGCAGGTCGGCGCGGGGCAGGGGAAACGGAAGAAACCGATGGCACCATCGGAAATGCCGATGATGGTGTCCGCCCGGCGGGACCGTCTCGTTCAACGCACCAGCGGGCTGTCCCAGACAGCGAACAGCAGCGCCTTCAGCTGGGCGAAGCGCTCCGGCCCAAGCTCGGTGCGCCACTCCTCCTCGATGTCGCGCAATATGTCGACCATTTTCCAGAAAGCAGCGTGGCCGCGTTCGGTGGAGTGCACCACGCGCGTGCCTCCTTCGCCGTCGGAGCGGACGAGATAGCCATAGCCTTCGAGGCTGCTGAGCAGCTGGTTGATCGCCTGCTTGCTCATGCCGGCACGCTCGGCGATGGTGCCGGGGCGCGCGCCGTCCGGGCCGGGAAACTGCAGCACCGCCATATGCGGCAGGCGCAATTCGTCGAAACCGGCGGCGTTGAGCTCCTTGATCAGCCGGCGCTGGATGGCCTGCGCCGGAACGCGCAGCAGGGCGCCGATCAAAAGGTCCTCGGTCTTGGTCTGCAGAACTTCCGTGGAGGTGGCCATTGACGATCCGGTAAATTGAGTTTACTGATAGTTAGTAAATGTAATTTACCGGAGGGGTTTGCGCAATGTCAGCCATGAATCTTCAGGTCAACCCATCCAATGAGACCATCGGCACCAAGGGGCTGTCGGTCCGCTTCCTCGTATCGGGCGAAAATTCGAACGGCAGTGTCGCCGCTTTCGAGTTGACGGTGCTAGGCGCACAGCGTTTGCCCGCGCCGGCGCACAGCCACGATCACTACGAGGAGACGATCTACGGCATTGAAGGGGTTCTCACCTGGACCGTGAACGGCAAGCCGATCGAGGTTGGGCCGGGGGAGGCACTGTGCATTCCACGTGGCGCCGTCCACCGGTTCGACAACAATGGCACCCGAGATGCGAAAGCGCTGTGCGTCATCTCGCCGGCGGCGATCGGTCCGGACTATTTCCGCGAGGCGTTCGGCCTGCTCAACGCCGCCGCTGGCGGGCCGCCGGACAAGGCCGGGATGATGGAGATCATGCGCCGCCATGGGCTGACGCCGGCCGCCCCGCCACCGGGCTAGGCAGCCTTACTCTCCGTGCGGGCGAAATGGCGTCCCGCGCGCGCGGTTCGGCACTCCTACTCGCGTTCCGCGCTTGCGAACACCACCAGGTTCCCGTCGGGATCGCGCATGCGCATGATCCAGAAATGGTCGGCCTCCTCGATCGGGCCGGGTTGGAGGCCGGCCGCCACCAGCCGCTGCCGTTCGGGTGCCAGGGGCAGGACGCCGAGCGTCAGCGTCGAGGTGCCGGCCTTGTCCTTGTCCTCGAACAACTGCAGCTCGGCGCTCTCGGTGAAGTGCCATTCGGCCAGCCCCGGCATCGGCCGGCGCAGCGGCGGCTTGCCGAAGAGCTTTTCGTACCAGCCGATGCTCGCTTCGAGATCGGAACAGCTGACATGGGCGAAAATGGTCTCTATCGCCATCGGGACCTCCATCGGGCGGTTGCACTGAAGCCGCAACGCGGCGATGGATGGGCCGTTCCGTTGCTTCGCGGCGGCGTGCCCCACTGCTGCCTAAAACTGACAGTGGACTGTGCCATGATGCGGGCAATCGCACCATGACGGAGGCAAGATGAAAACGGCGTCAGCGACAATGATACCGAACCGGCGGGCTGGCTGATGGCGCCGGTCAAGGTCGATCCCGCCAAGGTCCGGGAATTCCCCGACGCGGCCAGTTTCCATGCCTGGCTCGGCCAGCACCACGCCACCGAAACCGAGGTGTGGATCAAGGTGCACAAGGTCGGCTCGGGGCTGAAGTCGATCACGCCGAAGGAGGCCATCGATGTCGTGCTGTGCTTCGGCTGGATCGACGCCGTGCGCAAGGGGCTGGACGAGAACAGTTTCCTGCAGCGCTACACGCCGCGCGGCAGGAAGAGCATCTGGAGCAAGATCAACATCGACAATGTCGCGCGGCTGGTGGAGGAGGGCGGCATGACCGCGCATGGGCTGAGCCAGGTCGAGGCCGCCAAGGCCGACGGGCGCTGGGCGCGCGCCTATGGCAGCGGCAAGGACATGAAAATCCCCGATGATCTGCAGGCGGCGATCGATGCCGAGCCGGCGGCGAAGGCGATGCTGGACAAACTCAGCGCGCAGAACCGCTTCTCGCTCGCCTTCCGTACCCACAACATGAGGACCGAGGCCGGACGCAAGAAGAAGATCGAGACCTTCGTGGCGATGCTGAAGCGCGGCGAGACGATTTATCCGCAGGGGAAGAAGTAGCCTCAGGCGCCGGAGTGCGGCTCGATTGAGTGCGGGTCGATGCTGTAGGGGTGGACGGGGTAGCCGGGACCGATGGCATCGCGCACGCGGTGGGTCCATGCCAGGAATGCCGGATGGTCCGCGAGGGTGAAGCCGCAATCCCCGGCGCGGTGGCTGTATGCATAGACGGCGATGTCGGCGATGGTGAGGTCGTTTTCGGTCAGGAACGGCGTTCCGGCAAGGCTGCGGTTCAGGGCGGCGAGAGTTCGCGCGCCGGCTTCGCGCTTGCCGGCAACCATGGCCTGGTTGCGCTCGAGCCGCCCGGTCAAGGTCCAGAAACGCAGCGAGCCGATGACGGGCTCGACATTGTATTGCTCGAAGAACAGCCACTGCATGATCTTGGCGCGTTGATAGCGATCCGCCGGCAGCAAGGGCGTGCCTTCGGCGAGGTAGGTGAGGATCGCGTTGGATTCGGCGATGGCGCTGCCGTCCTCGAGCTCGAGCACGGGAACCGCGCCGGCCGGGTTGAGCGCCAGGAAGGCGTCGGTGTGGCTTTCGCCCTCGAAAATCGAGACGATGCGCGTGTTGTGAGGGATCTTCAGCAGCCCGAGCAGAACCCTGGCTTTCCAGCCATTTTGCGATGGCAGATAATCGTGAAGCGTGAGCATGGCCGATCCTCGTGACGGATCAACGATCGCATGGCGCGATGCCGGCCGACACCCGATTCCTGCGGACGGCGTGGCTCTTGCCGTGGCGCCGCTTGTGCCGCGCGGCTTGTTCGCGCCTTCAGCACCGTCATGTGGACGACGCTGCGATCGCAGGCGCATCGCGCCGGCAACAGGATCGGCATTGCGCTCGCCGGTGATGACGCCGGGGCTGTTGCCATCGCGGCGCGGCTGGTGGGCGGTGCCGGCCTCGATCGGGTTGGGGCCGGGCCGCTGTCGCAGGCCCGCCGCTTCGATCCTGGCACTGTCGTCTTTGACAGCGGCATGAGCGGTCCGCAGGTTCGGGCCGCACTCGGCATTGCCTGATTACGGTTCAACAGGTGAATCGCGAAATCGCGCTAACTGCCTGTTTTTGTTTGAATCGGCGCCGAGCTATCGTGTCCCGCTTCCTGGCTGGCGCCAACATCGCGGGTGGACGAAGGGCGGCGTGACGGCTACCTTTTCGAACGCCGCGACGATCGCGCGGCGGAACTGGTTGCGGGAGTCCCTGCCGTTGAGAAGAGTTGCTTCGTGGGCAATGACGTTGTTCCTCGTCGCCGCCGTCGCGTGTGCCGCAACCGGCGCCACCGCGCAGACCGATCAGTCCTCGTCCCTGTCGGCCAAGGAGATAGCGGTCGGGATCAAGGCCGCGCCGCCCTTCGCCTTCAAGCTGCAGGACGGCACCTGGTCGGGGTTGAGCATCGATCTCTGGCAGAAAATAGCCGGGCGGCTCAACCTTCGCTTCCGCTATGTCGAAGTGCCAAGCGTGCAGGACCAGATCGATGGCGTCGTCAGCGGCAAGTTCGATGCGGCGATGGCAGCGATCACGGTCACCGCCGACCGCGAAAAGGTCGTCGACTTCACGCAGCCCTTTTTCTCGACCGGGCTCGGCATTGCCACGCCGCTCAACAGCCAGCCCTCCTGGCGGCCGGTGCTGCGCGCGCTGACCTCGTTCGGCTTCCTGCAGGCGGTGCTGGGGCTGATCGTCATATCGGTGGTGGTCGGCGTGCTGATCTGGATGTTCGAACGCCGCCACAATGATGATTTCGGCGGTGGCGTCGCCAAGGGCCTGTTTTCCAGCATGTGGTGGTCGACCATCGCCGCGACACAGGCAAGCACCGGCGATTTCGGGCCGCGGACCGTGCCCGGACGCGTGCTCGCCGCGATCTGGATGATGGGTTCGATCATCGCGATCGCGGTGTTCACCGCCGGCGTCACATCGGTGCTGACGGTGACGCAGATGGAAGGCATGGTGCAGGGCGAAAGCGATCTCGCCAAGGTCAGGGTCGGCGCCGTGCAGAATTCGTCGACCGCGTCCTATCTGGATTCGACCCATACCCGTCATCAGGACTTCGCCACGGTCGAGCAAGGCCTCGACACGCTGCGCGCCGGCAAGATCGACGCGCTGGTCCACGACAAGCCGCTGCTAGGCTGGCTGGTCGGGCAGAACTACGCGACCAGCCTGCAGGTTCTCGACGCGAGCTTCGACCAGCAGCAATACGCCATCGCGCTGCCGCTCGGCAGCCCGCTGCGCAAACCGCTCGATGTCGCCCTGCTGCAGGCGATGGAGAGCGACTGGTGGAAGCAGGCCGTTTTCCAATATCTCGGCGAGAAATAGCTCGGGCAAAGGGCAGGGTACGAACCCTGGCACAAGAAAAAGCCGCCCCCGCTTCATGCGCGTGGCGGCCTTTTCCCGGGAGGAAGTCAGAGGGAAGTCAGGGCAGCTCAAGCAGCCTTGGCGTGCTTGTGGCCATGCTTCTTGTGGGTGCGGATGTGGTGGTGCTTCTTGGCGACGTGCCGGTGGCCGTGCTTCTTGCCCGCGTGCCGGTGAGCGTGCTTGCGCACATGCCTGTGGTGCTTCCTGTGGTGGCGGTGACGCTTGTGCGCGGCCGCCTTGACCGGCGTCTTCGCCGCGTCAGCCGCGGCAGGGGCCGCCGGAGCGGTCGTCGTTGCGGGGGCGGTGGTCGTTGCCGGAGCGGTCGTGGTGGTGGTCGTGTCCGCATTGGCGGTGCCGACGAGCGGCATTGCCAGACCGAGAGCGATGGCCAGGCCGAGCGCGGAGAGGATGGGCTTGTTCATGATAGGCTTTCCTTCACATGTTGTAGGTTGCTGTCACTGGTCGAGGTCGACCGGCGTCACGCCCAAGAGCTTCAAGGCGTTGGCGTAGGTGCGAATGCCTTGCGCCTGCTTGCGCTCGGCACAGAACCGGCTCGCCTTGTCCTGGAGGGCCGTTGCCTCTGCGATCTCGCTCGCACCGGCGCCGGGTTTGGCCTTGGTCTGGATGGCTCCGTCGAGTTGAAGACCGAGCCGGCTGCAGTATTCGCTCCGGGTAACCGCCGCTTCCGCGCCCGACGATGCGACCGCGAGCATGGCAAGCGAAATGCCGGCGAGGGCAGCCATCCATCGGGTCGAACGTCGTTGCATTGTCGGGACCATCCCTTTGCGTTGATGTGGCGGTCTCCGTTCGGCCGCCGCGAGGATGGTTATCGCAGACGATGTTTTCCTCAGTTTTTCCCGGATGTTGAATCTTGTTTCTGAAGTGTGTCTGGGGCCCGATCGATGCCAATCGCAGCGGGGCGCCGGGCAGGGCCGGCGCCGCCTCGGACAATGCCGGGGCTGGGCAAAGCGGCGGAGCGAGCAGGATCTCAGGCTGCGGCACTCGGTCGTGCCGAGACGGCGCCATGCCACAGCCGCAAGGCGTCCAATCCCTCGGGGATCGGCGTCTTCATCGCGGCGGCGGCGAAATCGAGGGCGACCAGCGCGGTGATGTCGGCGGCCGAAAAATGATCGCCGGCAATGAAAGCCACGCGTTGCAGCCGCACGTCGAGGTCGGCATGGAAATGGGCGATGCGCGCCATGGCGCGGTCGACCAGCGCCGGGATCTGCTCATAGGCGTAGGGGCCGGACAGAGCCCGGCCTTTCAGCCCTTCGGCCTTGTTGCGAATGCCTTCCAGTGCCGGGGCAAGACCGTCCAGTTCGGCGCGCCGCTCCCACATGGCGACCAGCCCCTTGTCGATCGAGTTGGAGCCGAGCAGCGGCACGGCCGGGAATTCCTCTTCCAGGTAGCGAAAGATCGCGGGCACTTCGGCGATGGTGGTGCCGTCCGCGACAAGCGCCGGCACCTGCTGGCGCGGGTTGATGGCCGTGAACCAGTCCGAGAACTGCTCGCGCTTGCCGAGATCGACTGCCACCGACGGGATGGAAATGCCTTTCTCGGCGATGAAAATGCGCACCCGCCTGGCATTGGGCGAGTTGGTGGAATGATAGAGCTTGATGTCGTGCGACATGGTCTTTGCTTTCCGTGAACCGAGTTATGGGCGGGTCAGGCCGCGCCCTTGCCGCCGTCGACGCCGAGCACCTGGCCTGTGATGAAGGAGGCCTTGCCCGAGGCGAGAAAGAGGATGGCGTTGGCGATCTCCTCCGGCCTGCCGCCGCGCTTCATCGGCACGCCGGCAAGCAATCCTGCCTTGTTTTGCGCATTGCCGGTGAAACGGTTGAGCATCTCGGTCTCGATCGGACCGGGAGCGACGGCGTTGACGCGCACGCCGGCCGCGGCGGCTTCCAGTGCGGCCGATCTGGTCAGCCCTTCCACCGCGTGCTTGCTCGCCGCATAGATGGATGCGTTGGCGCCGCCGCGATGGCCATATGTCGACGAGATGTTGACGATGGCGCCATGACCCTGCGGGACCATCACGCGCAGTTCGTGCTTGAGGCCAAGCACCGTGCCCAGCACGTTGGTGTCGAAGGTGGCGGCAAGGCTTGCCGCCGTCTGCGAGGTCAGCGGGCCTGGCTGGCCCTCGGTGCCGGCATTGTTGACGGCGACGTCGAGGCGGCCGAAGTGAGCGACGGTCCGGTCGACGAGGGCCGCGACCTGATCGTCTTCGCGGATATCGGCCTTGATGAATTCGGCCTCGGCGCCAAGGCCGCGCAATTCCTCGACAAGGGCTGCACCGGCTTCCTCGCGGCGGCCGGAAACGACAAGCCGCGCACCGTCCCTGGCAAAGGCCAGCGCGGTGGCGCGGCCAATGCCGGTCAGCGCGCCAGTGATCAAGACAATCTTGGTATCCATCTTCGTTCTCCTTGAAAGGGCGTGCGACCTGCACCGCCAATGGATGCGAAGATGGGGGAGTGATGACTTGGCGACCAAGACTTTGTATGCTTCAGCCATACTTTCAAAGCATGGCTGAAGATCATGGAACTGCGCCATCTCCGCTACTTCATCGCCGTCGCGGAAGAGGGCAGCCTGACGCTCGCGGCCGAAAAGCGGCTGCACACCGCGCAGCCTTCACTGAGCCGGCAGATGCGCGACCTGGAGCTGGAGGTCGGCACCAGGCTTCTTGTGCGCGGCGCGCGCGGCATCGAACTGACGGCGGCTGGCCGGACATTCCTCGACCATGCAAGGCTGGCGCTGATGCAGGTGGAGGCGGCAGGCATTGCCGCACGCCGCGCCGCGCAGCCGGCCAAGGCCGCCTTCGCGCTGGGCTTCCTGACCGGACAGGAGGTGACGTGGCTGCCCCAGGCGTTGCGCATCCTGGGCAGCGAACTGCCCAATCTCGACGTGACCGTGTCCAGCCAGTCCTCTCCGGAACTGGCAGGCGGGCTGCTGCGCGGCGCGATCGACGTTGCCTTCCTTCGCCGCGAGGACTGGGTGTCGGGCCTGGCGTTCAAGCTTTTGGCGCGCGAGCCGCTGGTGGCGATCCTGCCGGCGGGCCATCCGCTGGCAACGCTCGATGCCGTGCGCATCGAGGATCTGGCCGCCGAAACCTTCATCATGCCGACCAGGGCAGCGCCGGCGCTGAAGATCGTCATCGACGATTATGCGCGGCGGGTCGGCGTCACGCTGCGCCCCGCCCATGAAGCCGAGAACCTGTCGATGGCGATCTCGCTGGTAAGTTCGACCGGTGGCGTCAGCCTGCTGCCGGTCTATGCCGAACATCTTTTGCCGCGCTCGGTGGTGAGCCGGCCGCTGGCCGGGCCGGTGCCGACCATCGACCTCGTGCTCGGCTATGCCAAGTCCAACACCTCGCCGCTGCTGAAGCTGTTCCTGGCGCGGCTGGACGGCCTGGCCGCCGGCACCGGCCTGACGTCCTGAGACGCCTGGTGCCGGACTCGGGACGGCCTTCGCCGCGCCGGACAATTTGCGCGCTTCCACCGGAGCGGCCGATCGCGTAAAGGCCCGGGAAATTCCTTCAATTTCCAGGCGTCCCTCGGAACATCATGATCAGACTTGAAAGCATCAGCAAGCAGAACGGCCGTCAGCTTGTCTTCATCGAGGCGTCCGCCGCCCTGCAGAAGGGCGAGAAGGTCGGCCTTGTCGGGCCGAACGGCGCCGGCAAGACGACCTTGTTCCGCATGATCACCGGCCAGGAGCAGCCCGACGAGGGCCAGGTGCAGGTCGATCGCGGCGTCACGATCGGCTATTTCAGCCAGGATGTCGGCGACATGTCGGGGCATAGCGCTGTCGCCGAAGTGATGAACGGCGCCGGGCCGGTGAGCGAGGTGGCGGCCGAGATGGCCGAACTCGAGGCCGCCATGGCCGATCCCGACCAGGCCGACCGCATGGACGAGATCATCGAGAAATATGGCGAGGCGCAGCATCGCTTCGAGGAGCTCGACGGCTATGCGCTCGACGGCCGGGCACGCGAGGTGCTCGATGGCCTGGGCTTTTCCCAGGAAATGATGGATGGCGACGTCGGCAAGCTCTCCGGCGGCTGGAAGATGCGCGTGGCGCTGGCGCGCATCCTGTTGATGCGGCCCGACGTCATGCTGCTCGACGAGCCGTCCAACCATCTGGACCTGGAAAGCCTGATCTGGCTGGAGCAGTTCCTGAAAGGTTATGACGGCGCCCTGCTGATGACCTCGCACGACCGCGAGTTCATGAACCGCATCGTCAACAAGATCGTCGAGATCGATGCCGGTTCGCTGACCGCCTATTCCGGCGATTACGAATTCTACCAGCAGCAGCGGGCGATCGCCGACAAGCAGCAGCAGGCGCAGTTCGAGCGCCAGCAGGCGATGCTGGCCAAGGAGATCGCCTTCATCGAGCGCTTCAAGGCGCGCGCCTCGCATGCGGCGCAGGTGCAGAGCCGGGTGAAGAAGCTCGACAAGATCGACCGCGTCGAGCCGCCCAAGCGTCGCCAGGTGGTGAATTTCGAGTTCCAGCCGGCGCCGCGCTGCGGCGAGGATGTCGTGACCTTGAAGAACGTCCACAAGGCCTATGGCAGCCGCACCATCTATGAGGGGCTCGACTTCCAGGTCCGCCGCCGCGAGCGCTGGTGCATCATGGGCGTCAACGGCGCCGGCAAGTCGACGCTGCTCAAGCTGGTGGCCGGCGCTTCCGACCCCGACACCGGGACGGTGGCGCGGGGACCGAGCGTGAAGATGGGCTATTTCGCCCAGCACGCCATGGAACTGCTTGAGGGCGAGCGCACCGTGTTCCAGACGCTGGAAGACAATTTCCCGCAGGCCGGCCAGGCGCCGCTTCGCGCGCTTGCCGGCTGCTTCGGCTTTTCCGGCGACGAGATCGAGAAGAAATGCCGGGTGCTGTCAGGCGGCGAAAAGGCGCGGCTGGTGATGGCGTTGATGCTGTTCGATCCGCCCAACCTGCTGGTGCTGGACGAGCCGACCAACCACCTCGATATCACCACCAAGCAGATGCTGATCGAGGCGCTGTCGCAATATGAGGGCACCATGCTGTTCGTCTCGCACGACCGGCATTTTCTGGCCGCGCTCTCCAACCGCGTTCTGGAACTGACGCCCGAAGGCATCCACACCTATGGCGGCGGCTATACGGAATATGTCGAGAGGACGGGGCAGGAAGCACCGGGCTTGCGGAGCTGACAATAAGGGCGGCTGTCGAGCCGACGCCGCCCTTGGAACCAGCTTGCGTGTGAACGGGGCGGAACGACCGCCCTTACCGCAGCGAGATGGCCATGCCGCTGAGATCGGCGTTGACCTGCAGCCCGACCTGCTTGCCGGTGAGTTCGAGCTGGGCGCCCTTGTCATTGGTCATGACGATCACCTGGGCACCTTTGCCGAGCGTGCCGCCGCCACCTGCCGCGCCATAGACCCCCGTCACATCGCGCGCGCGCCTGATGTGGCGCACAGTGCCGTGGAAATAGGTCTTGGAAACGCCAAAGGCGAGGCCGCCCGAGACGCCGCCGATCGAGATGGGATAGGTCTTGCCGTGGAAGGTGAACGTGCCTTCGCCGCCGGAGCCGCCGACGAAGAAGGCAGCCTTGTAGACGGCAAAGCGGATCGTGCCGCTGTCGGCATGCGCGGCGCTGGCGACGCTGACTGCCGCCGTGGCGATGGCTGCAACCGCGATAGACCGAAATCCGGACGAAATCTTCATGATGAAAGCTCCTTAAGATCGCCGCTTGCCCGACCGGCCGGGCGCGTCAGCGCTGTGTCAAAGTTACAACTGAACAGTCTCGCCGGTCATTTGGTTCCAGCCACTTGGCCCGAATCTGGCCGCGGGAAGATCGACATGAAGCGAGGCCTGTGGCAAGCGCTGGGGCGGGACATCGCGGATACGTGATGTCGCGGCCGGAATGTCCGCGGAAAGCGGAACGGCAAACAGCAGAGGCTTCGGGGATGAGACTTGCGATACGCGTTGCAATGTCCGCATTGGCCGCGACGATGGCTGGATGCGCGACCTCTCCCGTAGACTATGGCGCGTCGCTTTCGCCGCAAGACCCGAAATGGGCGTCGCCGGGATGCCAGCAGGCCCGCGCGGCGGCCGCCGACTATGCGGTTCGCGAGAAACAGCACCCGGGCTGGGAATTCGCGGCGCTTGGCCCGTACGGCCTGGGCATCATCGCGGCAACCAAGGAGGCCGAGCACAAGCAGCGAAAGCTGTTGGCCCGCAACGTGCACCTGCAATGCTCGAGCCTGCCCTTGCCGAAGGAGCTCGAGGGGGATCTGAGCCCGGCGGCCGCACAGGCGAAATATCCGTAGCAATCCCTCTTTGTGGCGATTCAAATTCGGACAGAGGCTCTGACTGTAGTGCGTGCAGCGCCTGCGTTGCAGGGCTCCGGTCGTCAAGCTGACAGTTGCTCTGTCTTGTTTTCCGGCTGCAGGTTCGCTGCAATATAGCTTAGGTCGCGGATATTGCCGCCGATTGTGCTGACGGTCGCGGGGTTACAATTTTTCTCATCTTCGTCGTAAAGTCTTGAATGCGTGTCCGTTTCGACCCCAGCGGGTGCAGTCCTTGCAATATGGTCTGTGAGAATGTCCGGTTCGATTTATAAGTTCGTCAGGCAGAAGCTGATCTCCCATGGTGCCGATAGGTCGCCAGACGGGATGATAACGATCAAGAACAAGCTGCTTTTTCTGGATTTCGTCCAGCTTGAGCGAGCGGTCAGAATTGCTGATTTTGCGGCAGTGCAGTCTGCGGTCAAAAAATAAATGAACGCGTTTCGTCACTGGGAAAGCAGCACCTGATCGTCTTTGCATATATGTATCTTCGCTTTTCTGACGGAACACCGAAGATGACCCACGCAGATGTTAAGATTGAGGGCGGAAGTATCTTGCGATCTGTTGAGTATCGGCGCGCCGTCACACCAGAGGAACGGCTTATCGGGGATTGGGGTCACCTACGGTATAAGCAACTCGGACGCAGAATGCTTGGGGCGGTTTACGCGTCAAGCCATCCGACCCCTCCTCACATGAAAGCCTAGGCTTGATGGCCAATTTGACGTTCCAGCATCTGAACACCGATTGGAATGCCGAGCCCAATGCTCCTGACGTGGAGCTGACGGTCGAAGGCAACGCCGTCCGTCTTTCCTTTCGTCTTAACCCATGGGCCTACAGTGCCGCGCCTGGAGAAATTGCGACACTGCGATTCCTCGGCTGCAGTCGCTTTCGTTGGGATGCGACGAACGATCATGCATGGTTTGCAGGAGAAGGCCTCTACAGCGGACAGGCTCCGAAATGGGGCGAGTTCTACGAGGTTATAGGCGACACTCGGGTCGCCGAGGATGACGATTGGGATGTCTTGTCGGCGGATTTGCCGAGCGCCCGTCAATTCCTGTTTTACTTCCGTGACGACACAATTGAGATCGTGGCTCAAGATTGGTCGCTAACACGGGAAATACCACCGGCTGCTGAGAGCTCCTCCCGCTAATCGGGTGGTAGTCAAGCAAGCAGAGTCATTGCGCCGTGATGTCACTCTGCGATTCGACTCAGCCGAAGGTGTTGAGACCCGCGTCATGCGCGGCTAAAAGCGCGGCAGTTTGAACGGCTCGTGTCCGACAAGTTGCTCTGCCACCGGGAAGATGGGCCTGAGCGAGTGTTTTTGTCACCAGCCCTGGAACGTAAATGCGCCGGTCAAGTTCTTAGCGTCAGGACAAGCGAAGGGACATCGCACATGCTGACCGCCGTTCGGGCCATGATTGGCCAAGCCCGCTTAATCGCAGCCAAGAGCGAACCCGAAGCACAGACCACCCGACAGACGCCGGTCTCGAAGGAGCTCGATACGCTGGCAGCGATCCGCCTGACCGACATGGCAGGGCTGGGTGCCCGGTCGCAGGATCGCTGATCGGTTTCGATAGCGTCAGCTCTTCTATGGCCCGTTGACCGCAAATTGCGCGGCGAAGGCCCTGGCATAAGCAGGGCGAGCTTCGCCGCGTGCGACATAGGCAGCCAGGTTCTGATATTCGTCCAGAATGCCGGACATGCGCAGCCGCAGCAGCACCGATACCATCAACAGATCGCCGGCGCTGAACGCACCATCGAGCCAGTCGGCGGCGCCCAGATAGGCCGAGAGCCTGTCCAGCACTGCCCGAACACGGTCTTTCACCAAAGGCAGGCGCTCTTCGGCCCAGGGCCTGTCGGCTTCGAATATCCTTGCCGTCGTCAAGTCGAGGATGGGCAGCTCGACGGTGTTGAGCGCGGCAAACATCCAGGTGATGGCGCGGGCACGGGCATCGCGATCCCCGGGGAGCAGGCCGGCATGCTTCTCGGCAAGATGAAAGACGATCGAGCCGGTCTCGAAGAGGCACAGAGATCCTTCCTCATAGGTCGGGATCTGGCCGAAGGGATGGATGGCCAGATGGCCAGGCGCCTTCATCCCGGCGAAGGAGACGAGACGAACCTCATAGGGCTGCCCCACCTCCTCGAGCGCCCAGCGAACGCGCGTATCGCGCGCCAGTCCCTTGCCGCCATCGGGCGATCGTTCAAAGGCTGTGATGGTGGGGATCATTGGGAGGCTCCGGTGGTTGGTTCGGTGTCCGGTTCTTGGCGGCACCCAGAGGACGAACGGCCGACGTCATTGCCGACACGCCATCTCGTTTTTCGGCCATTGGATTTCGCGGCCCGAACCGGAGCAGTGCGTCCTCGCTCCTAGCGCAGCAGGCCTTCCGCCTCGAATGTGTCCCAGCCTTCCAGCCGTGGAGCATCATCCTTTCCCGAATTCCTGGCATTGCGTGCCTTGCGCTGCCGTTTTCCAGCTCGCGTCAGAGCGGCCTTGCCGGCGCCGCGCCGTCTGTTTTCGGACGCTTCCCGCGCGTCTTCTTCCCGCCAGGCGCTCGCCAGGTCACGATCGAGAATGTCCTCGATATGGCGTGGATCGAAAACATGGAAGGTCACCGCCTTGGATCGCCCGCGCATCTTGACGGTGCGGGTGCCGATGCTCTTCAGGCGACCGTCCTTCAGCCATTTATGGCGCTCGCGGGCGGAGATGGTGAGAATGTCCTCTGCCTCGCGCGGCAGCACGGCCAGCGTCTCGATGCCCTCCAGCGTCCTGGAGATGGTTTCAGAGGCGGCCTGGAACGCATCCGCGTCGGTTTTCAACATGCGCAATACGATGCGGCCGGTATCAGCCTTGGCGAACGTCCTCACTGCCCACGGCAGGCGGGCTCGAACTTCGCGTTCGATCCCCTTCAGGCGCAAGGAGGAGCCAAGCGTCGCCGATGGCGGCAGCGGCCATTCGGCGACCACTGACGCCTTGGCGGTGCTCGCGCCTTGCTCGGATGTGCGACCGGGCGCGGCGGTAATCGCCGCGACGATGCCGCTCAGGACCTTCCGCAGGGAGTCGCGCTTCTTGGCTGCCATGCTTCATGTTCGCTCATCAGGGGCCTTCGTGGAACGACAGTTCCCACAGCAGACAACCGAAACCATGCTCAAACGGTTCCTCTATCACATATGGGCGGCTAGTCGCCTTCGCCAAACCATCGTGACGCGGCCTGGGCGGCGTGCTCGAGGTCAGGCCCATCATCGGCAGCCCAGGCGACGAAGCCATCGGGGCGCAGGAGCAGGGCGCTCAGGCCCATCCGCTCCCTGGCATCCTCCGCGACATAGGTGATCCGCCCGTTCCAGCGGCTTGCAAGCGCTTGCAGGGCAGGGTGGGCATCGAAGTCCAGCAGCAGGCCTTGCCCGCTCCTCAGGCGCTCGCCGAGCCTCGTCCCGTCGGCTAGTTCGAAGTCGGGCGCGCCGCGGCCCACCAGCCTGTGGCTGCCGCCGAGATCGTAGCGCAGGGAAACGCCCCAGACGCGCTCGGCGAAGTAGGTTGCGCCGTCGCGCGTGGCGATGAGATCGCGGATGATGGCTTCGAGCGCGCGCGAACTGGGGCTTGGCCGCATCAGCGCGACCTGGGCGCGCGACCAGTCGAGGATTTGCGCGCCGACCGGATGCCGTTCATCGAAATAGCTGTCGAGCAGGCCGGCCGGCGCGTCGCCGCGGATGGTGGCGGCGAGCTTCCAGCCGAGGTTCATCGCATCGCCGAGCCCGAGATTGAGCCCCTGGCCACCCAAGGGCGAATGGATGTGCGCGGCATCGCCGGCAAGCAGCACCCGGCCGTTGCGGTATGTGGTCGCCTGGTAGGCGCGGTCGGTCCAGGTCGTGGCGAGGTGCAGATCCGCGACCGTGACGCCCGTGCCGGACACGCGGCGCAACACCGCCTGTACATGCTCCAGCGTGATCGGCTCTTTGCGGTGGAAAGCGGCGCCGTCGAACTCGACCATCGCGATCGTGCCGGGCCGTGCGTAAGTGTACATGCCCGTCGCCGTGTAGTGGCGGCCGAGGCTCAGCGTGTCCGGATCGGCCATCTCGACTTCGACGGAATAGCCGGTGAACTCGGCATCGGTGCCGGTGAAGGCAAAGCCGCCAAGCTTGCGGACCGTGCTGCGGCCGCCATCGCAGCCGACGAGCCAGCGGGCGCGAAAAATCTCGCCTCCGGCGCTGATGGTCACGTCCTCGTCCGACTGGCTGAAGCCGTCGACGCCAAGTCCGCGCCTGATCTCGACACCCATGGCGGTCGCGCGCGCGGCAAGCGCGGTTTCCAGATGCTCCATCTCGACCGCCATGCTGGTGCCGGCCGGGCCGGGCAGGCGATAGGGCCATTGCGAGCTGTCGACGGCATCGAGGTAGAACTGGATGCCGGCGAAATGGCCGCCGGGGCGGCGCGGCTGCTGCATCCAATGCGCGGCGGCCGCTTTGCCGCCGGCGGGGCCATCCTTCGCGGGCGGCGCAACGTCGTCCAGCAGACCGCGCCGGTGGAAGGCCTCGATGGTGGGGGCCGACAGGCCGCGCATGCCGAAGGGCAGCCGCTTCAGCGGCGAACGGTGATCCTCGGCCTTTTCCAACACCAGCACTGAAAGGCCCGCCAGGCGCAACTCGCAGGCGAGAAACAGGCCGACCGGGCCAGCGCCGGCAATGATGACATCATGGGGAATAGGGTTGTGCATGAAACTGCTCCTTGGTCGATGTGTTCGACCGGAGCGTTCCTCGCGTTTGAGAGCCACACGGACGAACGATTGGACGCTCGATCAGCGTCCGATGTTCGTCGTGGGGATCTCGTGCACGAAGCCAAAGACCAGAGCTTCCGTTACCAGAAGGAGTTGGGCTTACCAAACCAACCCTGCCTTTTCCGACAGCGGCTGTATAAGGGTAGAGCGATTGATCCGCAACGGGGGGGTGACCGCCATGGTTTTCTGGATAGCGAGCGTGGCTGGACTGGCGATCGCCTATCTCTTCGGCTCGATCCCCACGGGCTATCTGGCAGGAAGACTGCTGGGCGGCATCGACATCCGGGAGCATGGCTCCCGGTCGACCGGCGCCACCAACGTCTTGCGGACGCTCGGCAAAGGGCCTGCCTTGGCGGTGCTGCTGGTCGATGTGCTGAAGGGCGTGGCGGCGATCGTCTTTGCCCGCTGGTTCTTTGCATTCCTCACGCCACCGGCAGGGGCTGACCCGCAAAGTTTTGTGCCTTGGGCGGTCTGCCTCTCCGGACTTGCGGTGCTGCTGGGGCATGGCCGTTCGATCTGGCTGAATTTCACCGGCGGAAAATCCGCGGCGACGGGGCTCGGCGTGCTTCTGGCGCTGTCCTGGCCGATCGGCCTGGGGGCCGCGGCGGTTTTCTGTGTGGTCTTGGCTCTTTCCCGAATTGTTTCCCTGAGCTCGATGCTGGCGGCGTTGACCGCGATCGCTGTGGCCTGCGCCCTGGAGCAGCCCTTGCCCTCCCGGCTGCTGGTGATTGCCGGCGGGCTCTACGTGATCGCGCGCCATCGCGCCAACATCCGGCGGCTCATGGCCGGGACGGAGCCGCGCCTGGGGCAGGGCAGCCCGGAAGCGAAGGCGGAACCGCGGACCTAGATCGTTGACCTACACAAACACGATCGGGTTACGCTCCTGCCGTGCCGCGCCGATCAGTGTACGCAACGCGACGGCAAATCCCCCGACATATTCGTCGGAACTGGCTTCAAGGAGAGCCAGTTCCCCTTCAAGCTCACCGAAGCGCGCTTCCTCGATCACGTCTCCGGCATGGCTGCCGGAATAGAGAACAAGCCGCTTCAGGGCCGATGCCTTGCCGACATATCGAGCGATCCTTCCCCGAAGGGTACCGATATGGGAGACGTTCCCGAACCATTGCTCGCACACTTTGACGGCCTCCCAGGGGATGCGCGCGCCATCAGGATAAACGACCTCGCATTCTCCGGATATCGGCTCGCGCTCGAAGCGATATCCGGGAAATTCCTGTTCCAGGGCCAGCATGCCTTTGAAAACGATTGCTTTGAGGCTCATCCCGATCCACCAGTGAACCCTAAGCGATCAAGGCCGTTCAGGCCGGCCCGCCCGCATCACGAAATGCGCTGACCGTCCTCGTCGAGCAGAACGCAGCCCTCGGGATCGAATCCGAGGTCGATCGTCTCGCCTTCGCGAAGGACCCGGCCACTGATCGTTGCGTTGGCCCGGACGCTGGTCTTGCCGCCGATGTCGATCTCGTAGATGGCGCTGCCGCCCAGATATGACGCCGAGACGACGCGGCCCGACAGATGGTTGGCGCCCGCCGACGCGCCGACCGTCAGTTTCTGCGGCCGCACCACCACGGTGACCTTGCTGCCGTCGGCAAGCTGCCTTGGACAGGCCACGTTGACCGTCTGGCCGCTGGCAAGCACCACAGCCGTTGCCTTGCCGGATCCGCTCACCGTGCCGGGCAGCATGTTGGCCTTGCCGAGGAAGTCGGCGACGAAGGCGGTGGCGGGCCGCTCGTAGACTTCCTCGGGCGTGCCGATCTGCTCGGCCGATCCCGCGTTCATCACCACGATGCGGTCCGACATGGAGAGCGCTTCTTCCTGGTCGTGGGTGACGAAGATGGCGGTGATGCCGGTTTCCTTCTGGATCTTCTTGATCTCGACGCGCATCTCCTCGCGCATGTTGGCGTCCAGGGCCGATAGCGGCTCGTCGAGCAAAAGCACCTGCGGCTCGAAGACGATGGCGCGGGCAAGCGCGATGCGCTGCTGTTGGCCGCCCGACAATTGCGAGGGCAGTTTCTTCTCGCTGCCCGGCAGCCGCACCATCTCGAGCGCCTTGCCGACCCTGCGCACGATTTCCGGCTTCGGCACGTTGCGGTATTTAAGGCCGAAGGCGACGTTGTCGAACACGGTCTTGTGCGGGAACAGCGCGTAGCTCTGGAAGACAAGGCCGATATTGCGCTTGTAGATCGGCACGTCGTCGACCCGGCGCCCATCGATCATGATCTGGCCGCCCGAAATGTCGACCAGGCCGGCGATCGAGCGCAGGATCGTGGTCTTGCCGCAGCCCGAAGGTCCGAGCAGCGTGACGAAGGAGCCCTTGCGGATCGACAGCGAGAAATCGCGCACGGCGACGAACTTGCCATAAGCGATGTCGATGTTGCGGAACTCGACCGCCGGCTGACTCGCCTCGGCGCTGTCCGATGCGGCCTTGCCCGCGCCGGACAGCGTCGCCCCGGCCGCTTCCGGCCGGGGCAATTCTGAAAGGTCGTTTCTGTCAGGCACCTTTCGAGATCCTGTTCCACTGCTTGGTCCAGGCGTCCTCGTTGGTCGCCCAGTAGACCGGGTCGGCGAAAGTCAGCGACTTCATCGTGCCGGTCTTGTCGAAGGCCGGCAGCTTCTCGATCTTCTCGGTGAGCTTGACCTTGGTCGGGTCGAGCGATGGCGGATAGCTCTGGCCCTCGGCCACCGCTATGGAGGTCGCCGGGTCGAGCATGAAGTTGATCAGCTCCTCGCACTCGGCCATCGGCGAGCCCTTCAGGATCAGCATGTCCTCCATCCAGGCGTAGGAACCGGCCGGGTCGAGATAGCCGATCGGATGGCCCTGGTCCTGCAAGGCGGCGACGCGGCCCGACCAGGCGTCGGTCACCACGATCTCGCCCTTGGAAAGCAGGTCCATCAGCTCGGCGCCAGAGCTCCAGAACTTCTTGGCGAGGTCGCGCGTCTCGCGCACCTTGGCCCAGATCGTGTCCATGTCCTTGATGTTGTTGGGGTCCTGCCCGGTGGCGAGCGCGGCGTACCAGACGCGCGTGGTCATGTCGTCATAGCCGCCGACCTTGCCGGCATATTTCTTGTCGAGCAAAAGGGCGGCGCCCTTTTCCTTGGCTTCCTCGGGCGAGATCACCTTGGTGTTGTAGGCGATGCCTGTCGTGCCGTAATCGTAAGGCACGGCCGAGAGTTTCGGCGTCAGCTTGCGGAACGGGTCGATCATCGGCTGCAGCACATTCGCCATGTTGGGAATGTTGGCCTCGTTGATCTCCGAGGTCAGGCCGCCATTGACGTATTTGATGTAGTAGTTGACGCCGGAGGAATGGATGACCTGGTAGTCGCCGGGCTTCGAAGTCTTGATCTTGGTGATGATCTCGTCCTCGTCGCCGAACGTGCCCTGGACGACCTTGATCTTGGTCTTGGTCGTGTAGGGCTGGAAGGCGTATTTGTCGATCGCGTCCTGCACCGTGCCGCCCCAGCCGTCGAAGCGAACCTCCTGGACCGCGGCGAGCGCCTGCCGCATCCAGGGCATGTCGAGACCCGCCGCGGCAGCCGCGGCGGCTGTCAGCGTCAGGAAAGTGCGGCGGCTGAGATCACCGTTGCGATATCTATCATGCAGCCGTTCAAGCCGCTTGCCGTTGGACAGTTTCATCGTGCTTCCTCCTTTGGTTCGCCACGTCTTTTCAATCTGGTCAGGCTTTGCAGGATCAGGCCGCCGAGCAGCGGGATGCCTACGGTCACCAGGATCATCACGGTGCCGAGCGCGTTGATCTCGGGGCTGATCGAGATCTTGAGCATCGAAAGGATCTGGGTGGGCATGGTCTCGACGCCAGCCGGGCGCCAGAACAGGCTGGCCGACGTGTTGTCGAACGAGATGGTGAAGGCGAGCAGCGCGCCGCCGACGACGGCGGGGATGAGCAGCGGCAGCGTGATCTCGCGGAAGGACGAGAAGCGCGAGGCGCCCAGCGAGAGCGCCGCCTCCTCGTAGACGCGGCGGATGCCGACCATGCGCGCCTGCGCGATCAGCACCACATAGGGCACGGCAAGCAGGATATGGCCGAGCACCAGCAGCAGCATGGTCCTTGGCTGGTCGATCGCCTTGATCAGCACCAGAAGGCCGACGCCGAGGATGGTCTCCGGCACCAGCGCCGGCAGGATCACCAGCGTGCTCAGCGCCTGCTTGCCGGGGAATTCGAAGCGCACCAGCGCAAAGGCGGTGACCACGCCTATCGCCGTGGTGACGGCGGCGGTGACCAGCGCGATCCACAGCGAGGTGCGGAAGGCGGCCAGCACCTGCTCGTTGGTCATCAGCTTGGCGTACCATTGCAGGGAAAAGCCGGTCATCGGGAAGCCGCCGAACATCGAGGCGTTGAACGACAGGATGACGGTCGCCACGATCGGCGCGAACATGAAGATGTAGACGCAGAGCGTGACGAAGCCGGTCAGCCGCCAGGCCCATCTGCCTTCTTCCTTGCGCCGCGCCTTCATCCGCCCAACCCCGTCATCCGCCCAATCCTTTGACGATCTGCGACATGCCCATGTAGCGGGTGTAGATGGCGGCGAAGAAGCCGAGCACGAGGAACAGCACGATCGAAAGCGTGGCGCCCATCGGCCAGTTCAGCTCGCCCATGATGGTGTCGTAGATCAGATTGCCGAACAGCGCGTCGCGCCCCGAACCCAGAAGCTGCGGCGTCACATAGCTGCCGGCGGCCAGCACGAAGCAGAGCAGCAGGCCCGCCGCGAGGCCCGGCAGGGACAGCGGCAGCGTGACCTCGCGGAACGCCTGCGCGCTGGTGCAGCCCATGGAGCGGGCGGCCGAGATCAGCGTGCGGTCGATGCCTTCGAGGCTGACATAGACGTTGAGGATCATGTAGGGCAGCAGGAAGTGCAGGAGCCCCAGGATCACCGCGCCCTCATTGTAGAGCATCGGCAGCGGATCGCTGATGATCCCCATCCTCAGCAGCGCGACGTTGATGACCCCCTGTTCGCCCAGGATGTTGATCCAGGAGAATGTGCGGATGGTGAAGGAGATCCAGAACGGCACGATGAGCAAAAGCAGGAGCAGCCATTTGTGCTTGAAGCTGGTGGCCCAGATGAAATAGGCCGGAAAATAGCCGAGCACGCCGCAGAGCAGCGCCGTCATCGCGCCGACGCGCAGCGTTTTCAGGAGGAAGCCGTGATAGTAGCTGTCGGTGAGGAATTCGTGCCAGTTGGCGGTTGTCAGCGCACTCGTTTCCACACCGGCGGTGACGAAGGTGAAAAAGGTGTAGGCGCCCATCACGGCGATCGGCAGCACCAGGAAGAAGACCAGCAGCAAGAGCACCGGCGCGACCAACATCCAGGCCAGCCGCGGATCATACAATGTCCATCGTCGTTTCATGACCACCCGGTGCGCTTTCTTTGAAGCGCGTGTTTTGTTCCCGGTACCAAGATTGGGTGATTAAAGGCCCGATGTCTACAGTGGGCGATTGAGCCAGTGGATATCAGCACGCCGCCGGCTGCGATCGACGGCGAAACTTGACCGGCGGACGGCATGGCAACAGGGGGCCATGGCCGTTCGATCCGGATCGTCGGTCTCATCTCCGACATCCAGCGGCCGCTCCTGGGGATCGCGGGGCTTGACGCCTGTGCCAAACAATACGCATCGGTGGTAACAGGCTCCAGCACAGGCGAGGGGACGGTTCCGGACAAATGGCAAGGCGGTTTGCGTTTCTGTTGGTGCGCGACTTCACGCTGTCGCCGCTGTCGCTGTTCATCGACACGCTGCGGCTCGCGGGCGACGAGGGCGACCGCAGCCGCAGGATCGAGTTCGACTGGGAGATCGTCGGCGAACGCGGCCTGCCGATCCGGGCGAGTTGCGGCGTGGAACTGCTGCCGACCAAGGGGATCGGCAATCCGGAGGATTTCGACAACGTCGTCGTGGTCGGCGGCCTGCTCGACACCAACCGCAGCCTCAGCTCGGACAAGGAAACGTTCCTGCTGCGCGCCGCCGAGAAGGGGGTGCCGCTGACGGCGCTCTGCACGGGAAGCTTCGTGCTGGCGCGCTACGGCCTGCTCGATGGCTACGCCGCGGCCGTCAGCTGGTTCCACATCAAGGATTTCCGCAGCCAATTCCCCGATGTAAACGCCCATGCCGACAGTCTGTTTTCCGTCGACCGTGGGCGTTCGACATGCGCCGGCGGCACGGGCGCCGCCGACCTTGCCGGCCATTTCGTGTCCCAGTTCATCGGCCAGAAGGCGGCGGAGAAGGCCGCCAAGATCCTGGTACTCGACCGGATCAGGAGCAGCCGGGACGTGCAGCCCGTCGGCGACCTGTTTCCGGCGGCCTCGAGCCGCGCGGTGAAGCGCGCTCTCCTCCTGATGGAGAGCAACCTTCAGGAGACGCTCTCGGTGGCTGAGATCGCCAGCCGCCTGAACTGCTCGCGGCGCCAGCTCGAGCGGCTTTTCCAGGCCGAGCTCGGTATCGGTCCGATGGCGGCCTACCTGGCGCTCAGGGTGCATCATGCCAAGTCGCTGCTCGAAGGCAGCGACCTGCAGATCGGCGACATCGCCTATCGCTGCGGCTTCACCAATGCCGGCCATTTCAGCCGGGTGTTCCGCCAGCAGACCGGCATCACGCCGACCCATCTCAGGCATCCCAACCGGATGCCGGCCATTGCCGCGGGGCAATGAGGCCCGGCGGCTAAGCGGCGCTTACACTTTGTTTGGCGCAATTCCTGTAAGAAAAGCGCTGCGCGCTTTTCCCGGGGAAAACCGTTCACACTTTTCCTGGAATTGCTCAGCCCTTCGAGATGCCGCGCGCGATCAGCCTTGCGAGCCGCTCCGAGAACGCCCTGGCGTCGGCCGGCTTGTCGCCGTCGAGCACGCGCGCCTCGTCGTAGAGAAGATGGGCGGCATCGTCCTTGAAGGCCTGCTCGTCCTCGCCCAGGCCGGCAAGCGCCAGCACGCGCTCATGCCTCGGGTTGATTTCGAGGATGGGCTTGGCCGCCTTGTCGAGGCGGCCGGCGGCGTTCATCAGCCGCTCGAACTGACGGTCGGGGCCGTGTTCGGGGGCGACAAGGCAGACCGCGCTTTCGGTCAGGCGATCCGATGCCTTCACGTCCGAGACGGCATCGCCAAGGGCGGACTTGACGAAGGCCAGGAAGCCGTCGACCTCCGGCGTCGCCGCTGTCTCCGGCTTCTTGGCGTCGTCGAGCAGCGGGATGTCGGACAGCTCGGCCACGCCCTGCGTGACCGACTTGAACGGCTTGCCGTCGAATTCCGGCGCCATCGTCACCCAGAAACTGTCGACCGGATCGGTAAGCAGCAGCACCTCGATGCCGCGCGCCTTGAACCCTTCGAGCTGCGGCGAGGCTTCGAGCCGGGCGCGGTCGTCGCCGGCCATGAAGAAGATCGCCTTCTGGCCTTCCTTCATGGCGGCGACATAGTCGGCAAGGCCGCGCCAGCCTTCGCCAGAGGCGGTCGAGCGGAAGCGGGCGAGCTTCAGCAATTGCTCGCGCCGCTCATAGTCCTCGTAGAGCCCTTCCTTGAGGACGACGCCGAAATTGTCCCAGATCTTCGCATAGGCGTCGGCCTCGTTTTCGGCCAGCTTGGCGAGGTCGCCGAGCACGCGGTTGGTCAGGCCCTTGCGGATGGAGGCCAGCAGCGGGCTTTCCTGGATCATCTCGCGCGAGACGTTGAGCGGCAGGTCGGCGGAATCGACCAGCCCGCGCACGAAGCGCAGGTAGCGCGGCAGAAGGTCGGCATCGTCGGTGATGAAGACGCGGCGCACATAGAGCTTCATGCGGCCCTTGCGATCCTGGTCGAACAGATCGAACGGACGTGATCCCGGCACGAAGGCGAGCACTGAATATTCCTGCCGGCCCTCGGCGCGGAAATGGATGGTGGCGGCCGGCTCGTCATATTGGCCGGCGACGCCGCGGTAGAAATCAGTGTATTCCTCCGGCGTGATCTCGCTCTTCGGCCTGACCCAGAGTGCCGTGCCGTCGGCGATGTCGCGCGCCTCGGCGCCGGGTTTTTCGATGAGCGTGATCGGCACCGGCACATGGCCCGACTGCGACTTGGCCAGCTGCTCGAGCTGGTAGGATCCGGTATAGGAGACGGCATCGTCCATCAGATGCAGCACGACGCGGGTGCCGCGCTTCGGCGCGGCTTCGAGCGGGGCGGGCGCGATCTCATAGGACCCTTTGCCGTCGGACGACCAACGCCAGGCTTCCTCGCTTCCCGCCTGGCGGCTGGTGACATCGACCCGGTCGGCCACCATGAAGGCGGAATAGAAGCCGACACCGAACTGGCCGATGAGTTGCGTGTCCTCGGTGCCGGAGCCGACGCGCTCGATGAAGGCGCGGGTGCCCGAGCGGGCGATCGTGCCCAGCGCCTCGGCCATGTCGTCGCGGCTCATGCCGATGCCGTTATCCTCGACGGTGATCTGCTTGTTGTCCGCGTCAGCCGAGATCGAGATGCGCGGCTTGGGATCGTCGGCCAGAAGTTCCGGGCGGCTGACGGCCTCGAAGCGCAGCTTCTCGCAGGCGTCAGCCGCGTTGGAAATCAGCTCGCGCAGGAAGACATCCTTATCGGAATAGACCGAATGCACCATCATGTGCAGCAGCCGCGAGACATCCGCCTCGAACGCCCTGGTTTCCGTCGCTTTCGTATCCGTCGTCATTCAGATTTTCCCACGCTGTTCATCCGCCCGCCGCGCCGGGGCGCGTTCAGGACTTCCTTTCAACCATTTTTTGCGGTGCTGGCAACTGCGTTCAGCAAGGCCAGCGCGCCGACGATATGGTGGTGGGGTGCGGGAGCAACAAGAGGGCGCCGTCGCGCCTGGCTTGCGGCCCTACTTTCCCGCCATGTGATCGGCAAGCGCCTGCGCCTGGGCAAGCAGAGCGGGATAGGCCGGGGTGCCGGGCAGGTTCTTGCCCATGCAGGCGCGGAAGTCGTTGTCGCCTTTCGTCCAGGCGGCGTTGGCGGCGTCGGATGTGTTTTCGTCGCTGTCGTCGGTGGCCTGCTTGGCCAGTTTCTGGGCGGCGGCGTCGGCGGCGGTCCAGGCGGCGTCGCAGGCCGCGATCTTCGGGACCGGCGGTGTCGCGGGGGCTTCGGCGATCAGGACGCTGTTGCCCTTGACGACCGTGACGATGACCTCCTGGTCGTAGTTCGGCCCGATATCCTGTGCCCAGCCGCCGAGCCGCGCGATCGCCATGTCTGCGCCCTCGGGCGTCTTCAGCGCGAAGTCGAGCGTGCCGGTGAAGGCGGCGTCGCTGCCGATGGCCTGGGTGTAGAAGGCGTCGAGCTTCAGCGCCGCGTCGAAGCCGGTGGGCAGTTTGAGATCGGCGTCCGTCTCGGCGGCGCGCGACTTGAGCCAACGCTCGACCAGCCCGCGTGTCGAGGCCACGATGCTGGGGCCGTCCTCGGTGCCATGGCGCAGGCCGTCGAGCATGCCGAAGCCGACATCGGAGGAAGAGAGGCTTTCAATATTGATGGTGCCGGCAGCCGGGAAATCCTTGACCGTGAAGGGGCCGAGCAGGGCGGTGAGACGCGTCTCGAGATCGGCGCGGGCCTTTTCATTGGCCGCGTCGAGCGTTTCCACGGCTGTGTTCGTGCTCTCCATCGCCGCGATCTCGGCAATCGCCTTGTCCCGCGCGGCGATATAATCGTCCTCGGGCGAGGCGGCGAAGGCAGCACTGCTGGCGAGTGCAAACATGACCGTCCAGACCAACCGCATGACAGAACCTTTCTTCGTGGCGATCAACAGGCCTGGCAGCCATCGGGCAGCTTTGCGGCTATTGCGCGGCAGGAAACGTCGAGGCGAAACATCCTGATCGGTGCGGGATGGCAAGCGCTGCCATTAACCATCGATTAACTATCCGGTCGCCTTTGAATCAAATCTGACGGATACTGTTTGCGGGCCAGACGAGGCGGCTCGAGGGACTTAGGGAAGACAGCAATTGCAAGCCTGGCGCGCAGCCTTCGGTCGCGCGGCAGTCTGAAATCAAAAAGAAGCGACGGACCACCGTCGCCTTGCGGGGAGGCGTCAGCATCATTCTTGATGAGGAGCGCCAGAATGAAGATCGAAGACGCAGTGACCGCTGTAACAGCCGAGGCCAACGCGCTGCTGTCGTGCCTCGGGCAGCCCGTGGTCGCCTACCACGTCACCGCTATCATGCGGGAGGCCGACCTGGAGCACGCCAGGCGGATGCAGCTCGCCCTGATGCGACGGAGCATCGAGGCGCTCGTCGATGACGGCCTGGAGGATGTGGCCGCGAAGCATTTTGCCTCGCAGTTCGATGGGCGCGTTGGCTCGACGTGGCGGCTCTTGCACGCGTCCGATGGCGTGGCGCACTGACCGCGGCCAGGCGGACCTCGATCGGACGCTTGGCTGATCAGCGTCGTGAGGACGGCGCGCCTTGCCAAAGACCGAACAGGAAGCCTGCCAAAGTTCCATGGCGGGCGTATGAAATCCAGGGAGCAGAAAGGCGGAGAGGACGTCGTTGGCCAGGTCGGTCGCGGTTTTGACGGATCGGGCTGGGAACCGTCCCGACCTGATATCTTCTTTCAGCAACCCGTGGCGATCTGTCCATGCCATGAAATCGCCGGATCGCATTGCTCTCGGCCGCCTTTGAAACCCTGTCCGCGATATCGTCGGCGATTATGGAATCGTCGCAGAAATGATGTCTCGCGACACAAGACGCCAAAAATAGAGCACGGCCCGTGCGATCTCCGGCCTTTGCGGGTTTCATTCCCATCTCTCGCGAAACGGTTTCTGTCGTTCGGATGGCTGCAATTTTCGGTGGGCGGTCATGGTGTCGATCTCGACGATGACGCGAGCGCTAATCTTGACTGTTACCTTGCCCGCCTCGTCATCGACGCTCGTCACGTGGCCCGTTATCGCCACCTTGTCGCCGGGCTTCGCTTTCCGCGGCGGCTCAATGGCAAATGGGAGGCTGTGGCTTGGGATGCTCACGCACGCCCGGCCACTCCGACGCACCATCAAGATAGTCGCCGTCATCGCCACCTCATCGCCGATGTCTATGTTCCGTTCCATACTCAGATTCCGGCGCCGATGATGAGTTGATCAGTCACTGAACCCTGTTCCGCGTCAGGCGGGCGGGCGTCGAGAAGCGCCGAAGACCGGTACTACGATGGCAGGCGCTATATCCATCTGCTTATGTGAGTGCCCGCCTGCTGGAACTCATTAACGATCTTGCGCTCCACCGCGGCGGTCTTTCGCCCCTCCGGGTTCCTCATGTAGAGGGAATGGAACTCGACATATGTCGCGTGGAGATCGCGATGGAGCCCCGAGCGGATTATATCGTCCAGGATCTCGTACTCTGCTCCCTCGACATCGAGTTTGAGAACAACCACTTCGTACAGGCCACGCCTGTCCCGGATCATCTGTGACAGCGAAAACGTTTCGACAAGCTCCGGCGCAAATCGCTGCGGCTGATACAAGCCTCCATTGTGGCCTGGGATTATGGAGCAACCTTCGTAGGTAGGGTCCGACCGCCCCGGGGGACCAAGCAATTCGGCATAGCCATCTTTCGCGCTCGCAGCCTTGGCCACGACCTCAATGGCTACGTTTTCCGAGCGCAAACCATGAAGGTGCTCCAAACAATTCTTGTTGGGCTCTACAAGAACGTAGTCATAGTAATCGGGCGTGTAATATCGCGAAAAGAATCTATACGCCTGGCCGACGTTTGATCCGCAATCGATGAACAATCCGCGAGGTCGCTTTGCCGCCTCGAGCCTGGACAATGCCCGTCGTGCATCGCTGGCGACGCGACGCCGGAGCCTTTGCGACCTGATTGGTTCGCTTAGCGATAGCGTCGACAACTGGAGGAACCGACCGGGCCCCTTGGTTCTTAGCACATGCGCTATCTGGTTGATCTTCCTGATCGCCTTATGGCCGTCGGGTGCTGCCCGCTCCGACGGCGGACGGGGCAGCCCAAGGCGCTTGCGCTGGGTGTCCGCGAAGGCGATCGCATCGCGCTCACGCCTGAATTGATGGAAAATTTCCTGGTCGTTCTCGCATACGCGGACAAACCAGCCACCAAAACCCTCCGACAGGTCCACGGAGGTTTTGGGGCAACCACTATCATACTGAGGGTGAACGGGCATGGCGCTTCCTGCATCGCAGCTGAAAACGACTTCCCGCCAAAAGTATCCGTCAACAATGAATGTGCTGTGACAGGGCAACGCTCGGACGGCAGAGAGCCATGAAGCGGGTGGCCACGCGAAGGGCCAAACGGGAGATCGTCCCCCCTGGCGAGATTTCAACCTGAGCTGGCTTGTATGTGTCAAAAAGTTGCATGATTGTCGGTTGCTCGATGATGTGGGTATCCGATGAAGCGCAAGGACAAGGCACGGCCTTTCGTGCCAACTGAAATCCACGTCAGCACCGTCGAGGATGACAGCGGTACGCTCGGTATCCTCTCGATCCAGACGACCGAGGGCATGGTTGAGATCGCGCTAGATCGCGAAGCCGCCGACGCGATCGTGAATGCCATCGGCGCAATCCGGACGAAGCTTGGCCAGAGCTGAGAAGGCCGGGGCCGCGTCGGATGCGGCTTGCCTGGATGCGACGAGGCGATCGTCGAGCCTCGCAGTTCGATGGGCGCGTTGGTTTGATGTGGCTGCTGCTGCACGCTTCGGATGGCTTGGCGCACTGACCTTGGCCAGACGAGCCCGATCGAGCTCTGATTGTCGGTGACGCGAATGGCGGCAATGCGCCTGAAGTCAGACATTCAGCTCAACTTCGGCGCATTCCGGAAGCGGACATCTACGATCGACGCAGTTTTGGGTTGCCCGGGAGTCGTATCGGCGGAGCGGTGCGGGTAGCCGACCGTCCTGTCCCTCCATGCCATTGCCGAGTAAAAGAGAAAAGAGGCCGCTGGCCAAGCACCGACAGAGCCGGCAATGGAGGTTACTTCGATATGAGGCATCGCGTGATCCGCTCCTTTGTCCTTGCATCCAGGCCGCAAGGTGCTCCGGTGCCAGATAACTTTCGAATGGTTGAGGCGCCCCTTTCAGAATTGGGCGGCGGACAGGTTCTGCTACAGACGCTCTGGCTGTCGCTTGACCCCTATATGCGGGGCAGCATGGATCCAGGGCCATCCTATACGCCCGGTATCGAACTGGGACGGCCGATGCCAGCCGAACTCGTGAGCACGGTCGTGGAGACTCGACACTCCGACTGGCAGGTTGGTGACGTTGTCGTGCATGATGCTGGCTGGCAGGACTACACAATAACTGACGGGACCGGCATGCGTCGCCTCGATGCCCGATCCGCGCCGGTGTCCACCGCCCTGGGGATACTGGGAATGCCCGGCATGACTGCCTTCGTAGGTCTGGCCAATATTGCGGAACCGAAGCCGGGCGAGACTCTGGTCGTTGCCGCCGCGGCTGGCCCGGTGGGCTCCACTGTCGGACAGATCGCGAAAATCAAGGGCTGCCGCGTTGTGGGAATCGCCGGAGGCGAACGCAAACGTCAGTATCTCCGGGACGAGCTCGGGTTTGATGCTGCGCTTGATCACCGCGATTCAGGCTTGGCCGAGCGTCTGGCCGAAGCCTGTCCGCACGGCATCGACATTTACTGGGAAAACGTAGGCGGGCGGATATTCGAGGTCGTGCTGCCGCTGCTCAATCCCTTCGCCCGTGTTCCCGTCTGCGGTCTGGTTGCGCTCTACAGCGATAGCAATCCGACAATTGGGCCCGCGACACAAAGCCTGATGCGGGCCATGCTGACGAAACGTCTCCGCATTGAAGGCTTTATCGTTGACGACCACTCCGAACAGGCCGAAGCCTTTCGGGGGGAAATGTCGGTGTGGCTTCGGGACGGGCGCGTGCGCTATCGCGAGGACATTACGGATGGGTTCGAGCATGCGCCCTCGCGGTTCATCGCCATGCTCCGCGGCGAGACTTTCGGGAAAACACTTGTTCGGTTATGAGCGCCGTTGACCCGAGCCTGGAGCATTGCAGCGCCAAGTCGCTCGTTTCAACCAGGTGGTCCGGACAAAAGCCGGCTCACGCCTTCTGCCTCACCAGCCGCTCCAAGGCATCGACGATCAGGTCGCAGAATTTCGGGTGGTCGAGCTTCATCGCCACGGTGTGGCGGAAGTCGGCCTGCTCGCTCGCCGTGCCGCCGAAATGGTGCATGCCGCCCATCTTCTCGAAATTGCAGACCGTCATGCCCTTGGTCCAACGGCCGGCGGTTTCGACGCGGATGTCGGCCTTCTCGGTGGTGAAGACGCTTCCGTCAATGATCGCGGCCACGCAGCACGCGTCATGGATGGCGGGATATTCGATCTGCAGCAGGCCGCCATGCGTGGTCGCTATGAACTCCCAGATATCGAGGATGAACTTGGCCATCGGGCCGCCGACGGCGCGCACCCTGTCCTGCAGGTCCGGAGTGGCCAGCGCCTGGTGGGTGAGGTCGAGCCCCACCATGGTGACGTCCCAAGCGGCGCGGAAAACCACGTCGGCGGCCTCCGGGTCGCCATAGACGTTGAACTCCGCCGCGGGGGTTATGTTGCCGCGCGAAAAACTGCCGCCCATGGCGACGACCCGCTTCACCCGGCTGACGATGCGCGGGTCCTTGCGCACGGCAAGCGCGATGTTGGTGTAGGGGCCGACCGGCACCAGCGTGACCGTCTTCGGCTCATGCGCCATGACGGTGTCGATGATGAAGTCGACGGCATGCCGCTTGTCGAGTTCGAAAGAGGCGGGCGGCAGCACGGGGCCGTCGAGCCCGGTATCGCCGTGGATCTCGACGGCCAGCACCTGGTCGATGATCAGTGGACCGGGAGAGCCCTTCGCCACCGGCACCTTGACGCCATAGGCGGTGCATACGGAAAGCGCATTGCGCGTCGTGTTCTCGACATTGTGGTTGCCCGAAACCGTTGTGATGCCGAGGAGATCGATCTTCGGATTGCCGGCCGCCAGCAGGATGGCGATGGCGTCATCATGTCCGGGGTCGCAGTCCAGGATGATCTTTTCCATGGTGGGCACCTCCCTTGCCGTCCGCGTTGGGACAAGAGACTGCCGTGCCTGCGCAGTCAAGGCTCCGATGCGCGACCGATCTGGCCCGCGTAAGTTTGGTCGCGTGCCGGCCGCACATGCTCGGCATGGCTGATCCGAACAGAGCCGTCTCAGGGGAAAAGTTTCGTTCGTTCGAATGACAACAAGCAGGGAAATAGAAGATAGCGTCGAGGTGACACGGCATCCAGCGCCGTGGCTCGAAATAAGTGGAGAATACGATCGCGGTGAGGGTCGCGCCAGGTGAGGTCAAGTGATGAATCATTTGCAAGGTACCAGGTCCAAATATCCGCTCTTTGACTTCACCCTTATTAAGCGACGCGCTTTTGTTCTACTTTACAGGATACGTGGCAGCGGATCCGGCGCCATGCTGTCCTTTGTTTCGTCCATCCTCATCCTGCTGTCGGCGTCTGCGGCAAACAGTCAGCTGGCACCCTATGCGTCCGCGACGGCTGAGCTCAATGGCCGTTCGTCGGTCGCGGTTGCGGACCATACGGATATCGCGAAAGAACCGGACACTGTGCGATCCGGCGCGGCCGGAACCGATATATTCGATCCGGTGCCCGGCGAAGCGAAGGCCCTCGCACAGACGCCACCCGGCGAGGAGGCCTTGCGCCGCGAATTGGCCGCTGCACGGGCTGAGCTGGCCAAGCAAGCGCAGGCCCTGAAAGAGCAGCAGCAAACGGACGAAGCGCTCACGGCCAATCTGGAGACCGCGCTGCGTGCCATCGAAGATTTCAGGGCGGAAGCCAGTCTCTGGGACAGCAAGAAAGGCGCGATGCCTGAAACGCATCCCTCCACGGATGCTTCCCGGACCGCCGCGAACCAGGCGCTGGATGAGGAGCGCCATAAGGCCGAGGTCCTGGAACAGGAACTCGCCACGGCTCGTCAAACGATCGAAGCTCTCAAGACAGGCGCAAACCTGGCCGCGGCCGAGCAGGCCAAGGCCGCCGCGAAGGACCGGCAAGTGGCCGATGCCGCCGCGACGCAGGCGCTTGATGAGGAGCGCCACAAGGTCGAGCTTCTGGAACAGGAACTCGCCACGGCTCGTCAAACGATCGATGCTCTCAAGACGGGCGCAAATCTGGCCGCGGCCGAGCAGGCCAAGGTCGTGAAGGATCGGCAAGTGGCCGTTGCCGCCTCAAACCAGGCTGCAGAAGCGCTCCAACTGGAACGTCAGCGGGCAGATTCAGCCATGCGTGATCTCGACAGTGCCCGCAAGGAACGGGACGCCCTGAAGCAGAGCTCGATAGGCTTGAATGCGGCGCTGGACCAGGAGCGTGAAAGGGCCAACGGCTTGGCCCGCAGCCTCAGTGCCGCGCGGGCGGAAATCGACGCCATCAAGGACAAGCGTCGGACCGCGGCCGAGGTGCGCGCGCCCAAGGCAGGTACCTCCAAGAGCGCGCTCGCAGGTTCACCGTCGCGTTCGCTCGCAGCCCGTAAACCGGACCTGCCGAAAAGACGGAAAGTGAAGGGCCCAAAGTCGCCGCAACCTGTCCTGCTGGCAACCATCGCTCTTCCTCCCGCATTGCTCCCGGTGCGACCACCTGTGCAGTGAAGGACAGGTGAGCGAAATGCATGGCGCAGGGAGGATGACAATGAAGAAATACTTCGCGGCCGCGTTCGCGATGGGTATCGCAATCGGGCCTGCCTCGGCTCTCGAAGCAGGTATAGGCGGCAAGGCCGGCGGGGTCGGCATCGGCGCTGGCGTGAGCGCCGGTTCGCAAGGCGGATCCGTGGGGGTGGGCGCGAGCGTCGGTGGCGTTGGCGGTGCAAACGTCGGAGCTTCGGTCGGCGCAGGCAGCGGGTCGGTCAGTGCCAGCGGCAATGTCGGCAATGCAGGCGTCAGTGCCAGCGGCAACGTTGGGACCTCAGGCGCAGGCGTGTCGACCAGCGTCGGCCTGGGCGCCGATTCGTCCGCCCAAAACGGATCGGCGGCCGCTCCCGGTGGTCTGGCCGCCGCCACCACCGGCTCTGCCCCGACAGCCACGGCCACTGCCACGACAGCGACAACCTTTGCCAAGGCCGCAAGGCAATCGATGGTCCTGCCACCCGTCCTCAGGCCTTCCAAAGCCGGTCAGGGCGGCCTCACCGTGGGATATCCCTTCGGACCCCTGGAAGCCCTGACAGCGAAACCCGGTACGCCGGCCGCGGTCGTACAGGCCTGCCGCGCGGCGATCATGTCCGCTGCCAAGCCGCTTGGCGCTGTTCGTGTCCGTGCGGTCAGCGCGGGTGCCTTGCGTCAATTCGGGGGTGCACGCACGGCGCCGATCAAGGTGCGAATAGACTATGCCAGACGAGGCGGCATCGAAGTCCGGCAAGCGCAAGTCGGCTGTCGCCTCGACAAGGCAGGCCGGGTCCGCGCGGTAATCTAGAACCAACCTGCAAGAGGGGTAGGCGCCGCTCCGCCGACGCCGCTCGAGTTGGTCGAGGCGGCAATATTTTTCGGAGAACGGAGGTTCCAATCTCAGGTGAGCTGCTTCAAGCTCGGTCCCGGATCGCGGCAGGGGACGTGAGATGACGGATCATGATCGGATCGACGGACTGATCGCGGCGGTGCCCGCAGCCCTGGCGCTTCGCGCCGGGCTGGACCTAGGCATCTTCACCCGGCTCGGTGGCGATGTGGCGACCGCCGACAGCCTTGGGGCCGCGCTCAACGTCCCGCCCGATCGTCTGTCGCGGCTCCTCTATGCGCTCGCCAGCATCGGTCTCCTCGAAGTCAGGGATGGCCGCTTTCGCAATGGAGCCGAAGCGTCGGCCTTCCTCGACGCGTCCAAGCCGACCTATCGCGGCGGCGATCATGCGCTGCTGCGCGAGCTCTGGGGAGCGGACCTTTTGACCGCGGACTCGCTGCGCCAGAACCGGCCGGCCGCGCTGCACGACTTTTCCGAAGCGGACCCCGAAGCCGCGGCGGCCTTCAGCCGCATGCTCGCACCGGGCGGGGTGATTTTCGGCAGAAACCTGGCCCGTGAGTTGGACCTCTCGGCGATCCGTTCGGTGATCGATATCGGCGGCGGTGCCGGCACCATTCTGATCGGACTTCGCGAGCGGTGGCCACGGATCGCGGCGACGCTGATGGAACTCCCGACGGTCGCGGCGGTCGCGCCTTCTATCCTGTCCGAATACGGTGCCGACGACGTGACTGTCGAAGAGGGGGACATAACCGTCGCGCCATCGATCGGCCGGCACGATCTGGCGATCCTGAAGGCCGTTGTCCAGGTCCTTCCGCCGGACCAGGCGCGCAGTGCGATCCTGAACGCGGCGCGTTGCCTCACGCAAGGCGGCGAGATCGCAATCGCGGGCTGGGGCGTCGTCGATGACGACCGCCTCGGTCCGCCCGAGGGTGTCTTTCTCAATCTCACCTTCCTGAACCTCTATCGCCACGGCGAATCCTACACGGAAGGCCAGTATCGCGCCTGGATGACCGAAGCCGGATTGCGCGATATCTCCAGGTCGCGCCTGGCGGATGGCAGCACCTTGTTTCGTGCGCGCCTTGGCTGAAGATCGGATTGGCCATGGGGTTCGCGGTCTGATCGCGGGTTCTCACCCCTTCCGCTTCTCCACCTCCGCCTTCCGCAGCAGGAAGCGCTGGATCTTGCCGCTTGGCGTCTTCGGCAGTTCGGCGACGAAGTCGATCTCGCGCGGATAGGCATGCGCCGAAAGCCGCTTGCGGACGTGCTGGGCGAGTTCCTCGGCCAGTTCCGGGCTGCCTTGATAGGCGGGCGCCAGGATGACGAAGGCCTTGACGATTTCGGTGCGCTGCGGATCGGGCACGCCGACCACGGCCGCTTCGTTGACGGCGGGATGTTCGATGAGCGCGCTTCCGACATCGAAGGGGCCGATGCGGTAGCCCGACGAGGTGATGACATCGTCGGCGCGGCCGATGAAGGAGACCGAGCCGTCCGGTTCGTATTCCACCGTGTCGCCGGTGCGGTAATAGCCGCCCGCGACCGCCGGCGTTTCCGCCTGGTGATAGCCGTCGAACCAGCGCAGCGGCGAGTTGGCGATGTCGACGGCGAGAATGCCGGGCTGGTTGGGGCCAAGCTCGTTGCCGGCCTCGTCCAGCACCACCATGCGATAGCCCGGCATGGCGAAGCCGGCCGAGCCCGCGCGAACCGTATGCGCAAGGCCGTGGTGGTTGTTGACCATCATGCCGTTCTCGGTCTGGCCGTAATGGTCGTGGATGGGGGCGGCGAGATGGGTGTCGAACCATCGGATCACTTCCGGATTGAGCGGCTCGCCGGCGCTGCTCACGACACGCAGGCGGCCCTTGATGCCGGCGGCCGCCTCCGGCCCTTCGGCCAGCAGCAGGCGAAAGGCGGTGGGCGAGCCGGCGAGGCTGGTCACGCCGAGCCGCTCGATGATTTCATAGGTACTCCTGGCGGTGAAGGCGCCCTCGTTGAAGGTGGTGGCGATGCCGAGCAGCAGCGGGCCTGTGATGGCGTAATAGAGGCCGTAGGCCCAGCCCGGATCGGCGATGTTCCAGAAGACGTCGTCGGGGCGCAGCCCGATCGCGTCGCGCATATAGGCGCCGAAGGCGAGCAGGGCGTTGAGCGGTACCGGCACGCCCTTGGGCAGGCCCGTCGTGCCTGATGTCGACATCATCATGAACAGGTCGTCGCCCTTGCGCATGACGGGTTCGCAATCGGGGGAGGCGGCGGCAAGCGCGGCGCGGAAATCGATGTCGCCTTGAGGCAAGGCATCACCGGGGCCAAGAATGGTAGCGATCGGCGGGCGGTTCTCGATCTCGTCGAGCTTGCCGCGATTGGCCGGGTTGGTCACCACCAGCCTGGCGCCGCTGTAGCCAAGGCGATGCTCGATCGCCTTCGGCCCGAAAGCGGTGAACAGCGGCTGGTAGACGGCGCCGATGCGCCATGTGCCGAGGATGAGCGCCACCAGTTCGGGAATGCGCGGCAGCATGCCGGCCACGACATCGCCCGGGCCGACGCCCAGCCTCTTGAGCATATTGCCGACGCGGCCCGACATATCAGCCAGGTCATCGAAGCTGAACAGCCGGAGTTCGCCGGCGGCGGAGATCGCGCGCAGCGCCAGCCGGTTCCGCCCGGTATGGCGGCCGCAGCATTCGACATAGGCACTAAGGCCGGTCGCCGGATCGCCGTCGAGCCTGGCGATCTCATCCTCGATGCGAAAGCGCGAAACGGCATCCTCGTAGCGCGGCAAGCCGGTCCTGGTCATGTCAGTCCTCCCTGGCGGCGCCCCATCTCCCCATGGCGCGCTGTCGGGTCAACAATGCCATCGGATGCGGCCAAAGGGCAACGGCGGAGCCGCTGCTACAAGTTCGCCTCGGCGAAGATGCGGGCCGCCCAATCGAGGAAGACGCGCAGGCGCGGCGAGAGCTGCCGGTTTTGCGGGTAGAGCGCGGAGAGCGGCGTCGGCGAGGGCGGGTAATCGGCCAGCACCTCGACGAGCGTGCCGTCGGCAAGGTCCTTCTCGAAGCGATAGCGCGGCGCCTGGATGAGGCCGAGGCCGAGCCGCGCCAGGTCGGCGGCGGTGTCGGAATTGTTGGCGGCGACGCGGCCCGGCAATCGGACCTCGCGGGTCTTGCCGCCGACGGTGAACTCGAAGGGCAGCACCTCGCCGGTGCGCGACGAGACGAAGCCCACCGCCTGGTGGCCGTCGAGCGCATCGGGGGTAGCGGGTGTGCCGTGGCGAGAGAGATAGGCGGGACTGGCGCAGGTCATCTCGCGGATCATCCCCAGCCGTCGCATGATCATGCCGCTGTCGGGCGGCTCGCCGACGCGGATGACGCAATCGACGCCCTCGCGCACGAGATCGACCAGCCGGTCGCTCTGGCCGATCTGCAGGTCGATCCTGACATAGCGTGCGAGGAATTCCGGCAGGCGCGGCAACAGGAAGGTGCGGGTGAGCAGCGTGCTGGCGTCGATGCGCAGCAGGCCGAAGGGCTCGGCCTTGCGGAAGGCGGCCTCGGCATCCTCGATCTCGGCCAGGATCGACAGGCAACGTTGATAGTAGGCCTCGCCGTCCTGCGTGGCGTTCACTTGCCGTGTCGTCCGCTCCAGCAGGCGCGCGCCGAGATGTTCCTCGAGCCGCCGGATCGCTTCCGTTGCGGTCGAGCGGGGCAGGCCGAGATCGGCGGCGGCAGCGGTGAAGCTGCGCCGCTCCAGCACGCGAACGAAGAGCCGCATCGTGTCCAGCCGATCCATCGCCTTTGTTCGCAATTTCCGAATAGTGATGTCAAGTGTCGGCTGATTATCCGGAAGTTGGCCCGGTCTATATCCGTGTCACCAACAAACGGAGAGACTTCCATGACAAATCCAACCAGAACCGCGATCGTGACCGGCGCCTCCAAGGGCATTGGTGCGGCGATCGCGCAGCGGCTCGCCCGCGACGGCGTTGCCGTCGTCGTCAACTACGCACGGGGCCGCGCCGAGGCCGAAGCGCTTGTCGGCGCGATCGAGGCCGATGGCGGCAAGGCGATCGCCGTGCAGGCCGACATCGCCGACCCGGTCGGCATCGCAACACTTTTCGACGCCGGCGAGAAGGCGTTCGGTGGCGTCGATATCCTGGTCAACAATGCCGGCATCATGAAGCTGTCGCCGATCGCTACGACCGACGATGCCTCGTTCGACACGCAGGTCGCGATCAATCTTGGCGGCGTGTTCCGTGGCATGCGCGAAGGCGCGAAACGCCTGAGGGATGGCGGCCGCATCGTCAATTTTTCGAGCAGCGTCGTCGGCCTCTACCAGCCGGGCTACGGCGTCTACGCCGCCACCAAGGCGGCGGTCGAGGCGATGACGCACATCCTCGCCAAGGAGCTTGGCGCGCGCCGCGTGACCGTCAACGCGGTGGCACCCGGACCGGTCGAGACGGCGCTGTTCACGGACGGCAAGAGCGCGGCGCAGATCGAGGCGATCGCCAAGATGATCCCGCTCGGCCGGCTCGGCCAGCCCGACGACATTGCCGGCGTGGTCGCGTTCCTGGCCGGGCCGGACAGTGGCTGGGTCAACGGACAAATCATCCGCGCTAATGGCGGCGTGATCTGAGGAGGCGATGATGCAAAAGACAATCCTGATCACTGGCGCCTCCAGCGGTTTCGGCGCGATGACGGCGAGGGCGCTCGCAAGGGCCGGCCACACGGTCTATGCCTCGATGCGCGACCCCTCGGCGCGTGTAGCTGCGGTCGCCGAGATGGAAAACTTCGCTCGTGACGAGGGCGTGGCGCTGAAGACCATCGCGCTCGACGTCACCTCCGATGCCTCGGCGCAAGCGGCGATCCGGCAGATCGTCGGTGAGGCCGGCCGGCTCGACGTGCTGATCCACAATGCCGGGCATATGGGGTTCGGGCCTGCCGAGGCTTTCTCGCCCGAACAGCTGGCGCAGCTCTATGACGTCAACGTCGTCGGCACGCAGCGCGTCAACCGCGCGGCCCTGCCGCATATGCGCGCTCTCGGCCGGGGCCAGATGATCTGGGTCGGCTCGAGCAGCACGCGCGGCGGCACGCCGCCGTTCCTGGCGCCCTATTTCGCGGCCAAGGCCGGCATGGACGCGCTGGCGCAGAGCTATGCGCTGGAGCTCGCCCGCTTCGGCATCGAAACGACGATCGTGGTACCGGGCGCCTTCACCAAGGGCACCGAGCATTTTCATCACGCGGCGGCACCCGCCGACACCGAGCGCGCCGGCCTCTATTGGTCCGGTCCCTATGCCGATGTCGACCAGAAGGTGCTGAAGGGGCTGGCGGCGCTGGAGCCGACGGATGCCGACCCGGCCGAGGTCGCGACGGCAATCGTCGATCTCGTGGCGATGCCGCACGGCAGCCGCCCGCTGCGCGTGCATATCGACCCTTCCGATGATGGCGCGGCAATCGTCAACGGTGTTGCCGACCGCGTGCGCGCGCAACTCATGGAACGGATCGGCCTTGCCGACCTGCTCCATCCCAAAGCCTGAAACCCAACCTCAAGAAGCAAGGAAACGATCATGCCATTCGCTAACATCAAGGTGCCGCAGGCCGCACTTTCCAGAGCGCAGAAGGAAGACCTCATCCACCGGACCACAGCCATGTTCGTCGACTTTTTCGGCGAGGTCGCCAGGCCGACCACGATGGTGCTGGTGGAAGAGGTCGCCGACGGCGGCTATGGCCGGGCCGACGAAGTGTTCGTCGTGCCGGAGGCCTATCGCGCCAAGGAGTAGGGGGAGCGGCCCTTGCCGCGCTCGACAGTCGTCATATGACGACTGGTCGCCGCGGACGCCAACGTCCACTCTGTCGGCGGGGCCTGCATGTCGGTTCCCTGAAAACCGATGCCCCCTTTGGGGCGACATGCACCAGGCGGGGGCCAGGTGGACAGCCCCGAGCTGTCCACCTGTCTCGCTCGCTCTTGTTTCAGGGAAATCAGAATTCCCGCGGCCAAGTCGCCTTCAGGGTTACTCGGGCGCCTGGGAGTCGTTCGAATTGGTCGTCTGTGCCGTTACGGCCGAGAGTTTCTGGTGCTTTGTCAGCTCCGGCTTGACGTAAGTTTTTTTCATCGAAGGTCCCCGCCTGATATGCGGGGATATTGGCATGCGAATCCGCGCTGGAGTCAACAGCTTGGCTCAATTCGTGCCCGCGCTGTCCTATGCTTCGTTTCGATCCTTCCCGGTCATCCCAAAACAGTCCGCCGCCACTTCGGCGACCAGCCAGTCGCGGCCATGTCGCCCAGTCGATGCGAAAAGCGTAAGCAATCGCTGCGGCATTTGAGCAACACGTCCGGGCAAATGCCGCCGCGCCATGGCGCGGCAGGCAAGGCTGCGCCGTCGCCCAAAAAGCGCTATCACCGTGAAAAACATGATTAAAATAGTCATCTATTTAGCCGTGGCCGTGTCCTGATTCGAAAAATCATTCTAACCTGTTGCCATTGCAGGAGAATTTCAGAAGCCGTAGGGATGGCGATCGACGGCTTGCTTGGGTGACAGGATGCGAGCCAACTCACAGTTGTTGTATTCGTCCAATGGCTACTGATCGTCATTTCCATAGCCGCTCGCGGCTCTCGTGCAGACGCAAGCGATCATTGTTGACCGACGCGTCGGGGCCGCCTCGGTTCGCGGAGGCCGCGTGAGGTGGGATCTGCACGGCCTGTTCGTCACGCATGCGCGCGAGATCGACCGGTTCCTGCGCCGTCGTGGCCATACGCCTGAGACCGCCGCCGACCTGACGCAGGACACGTTCGTGCGGGTGATGACGGCGACGCCGAACGGCGAGGGCGAAAACCCGCGCGCGTATCTGTGGCGCGTCGCCCGCAACCTTTCGATCGACCTCAAGCGGCGCGAACGCGTCGTCGAGCATGTGCATCTGGCCGATGACGACTTTCAGCGCATCGCCGACAGCGCGCCATCGGCCGAGACCGTCGTCTATGACCGGCAGCGGCTGGCGATCGTCGAGAAGGCGCTGCTGGAACTGCCGCAGCGCACGCGCATGGCCTTCGAGATGCACCGGCTGGGCGAGAAGACGATGAGCGAAGTCGCCGTCGAGCTCGGGCTTTCGACGTCGCGGACCTGGACGCTGATCCGCCGCGCCTACCAGCATCTGCGCGCGCGCCTCAACGAGGATGTGCCGCGATGATTGCCGGTAGCACCGCATGTCGCGGCAGGAAATTGCCGCCGTTCATTCGTTTCAATGGCTGGAGGGTGGATTTGGCCTTCGGAAGCAGGGCGCCGGCGGGTTTGCAGAGGCATGATTGAGGACATCAGCGACGACGACAGGCTTTTCGAGGAGGCGGCCGACCTCGTCATCCGCCTGCAGAACGAGCCGGCCAATCCGGTCGCGCGCGAGCTGATCCAGAACTGGCGCGCCCGCGGCCCGGCGCATGAGGCGGCCTGGGCGGAGATTGCCGAAATCCACGGCATGGCCGGCAAGGTGTTCGAGGACCGCCGCAAGGCCGCGAGCACCGGGGAAGGCGTGTCGCGGCGCAAGGTCATCCTGACGGGTCTTGCCGGGCTGGCCGCGCTCGGCAGCGGCGCGCTCTTCGGGCCGGAGCTGTTGATCCGCCTCAAGGCCGACCAGATCACGTCGACGGCGGAGCTGCGCCGCGTCACCCTGTCCGACGGCAGCGTCGTCACGCTCGGCCCCGACAGCGCCATGCGCAGCGCCTTCACGCCCGATCTGAGGCGGGTCGAGCTGCTGGCCGGCATGGCCTTCTTCGAGGTCGCGGCCGATGCCGCCAGGCCCTTCCAGGTGCAGGTGGAGACGCTGACGTCGACCGCGCTCGGCACCGCCTTCGATGTCAGCCGCGATGCCGGGCTGCTGACGGTGTCGGTGGCGCGTGGGCTGGTCGAGGTGGCGATGCCCGCTTCGCCGCTGGCGCAGGCGCAAAGGCTTTCCGGCGGCGAATGGCTGGCGCTCGACGGCAGCACGCTCGCCGTGGAGCGTGGAACGCGAGACGCCGGCCAGATAGCTGCGTGGCGCGACGGGCTGATCGTCGCCGAACGCGAGACCGTGGCTTCGGTCGTGGCCAGGATCGCACGCTGGCAGGCCGGCCGCGTGGTGATCGCCGATTCCGGCCTCGGCGCGGGGCGCATCAGCGGGGTGTTCGATCTCACAAATCCGCTCGCCGCGCTGGAAGCGGTCGTGCAACCGCATAACGGCAAGGTACGGCGGATATCGCCGTGGCTGACCGTTATTTCATCGATCTGAAAAATTCGAGCCGAGGGGAGAAAATCCGAAGCCCCCGTTCGTTTGATCTCACAGGGGTTGCCGTCAGCCGCTGCCAAACAGGCCTCCCTTCCACAAAAATGAAAATGGAGCGGCTGGGCCATGGGGCTGGGGCAGAAGACTGATGCGACAAGAGGATTTGGACGAAGGCTGCTGATCGCGGCGCTGCTGTCATCGACGGTGGGCGCGGCAATGGTTGCCGTGCAAGGGAAGGCGCATGGGCAACCCGCGCAGCAGGCGACCTTCAACATTCCGCCCGGCTCGCTTTCGGGCGCGCTGGCGGCGTTCGGCAGGCAGGCCAGGCTGCAGGTCACCTATCTGCCCGAGATCGCCGCGGGCAAGCGGTCGCCCGGCGTCTCCGGTGCGGCGGCACCCGGTGCGGCGCTGGCGCGGATCCTGCAGGGCACGGGCCTGACCCATGCCTTCACCGGCGCCAACACGGTGACTATCAGCGACAGGGTCGCCGCCGCGCACGCGCCGTCGGCGGGCGCGGCGGACGGTTTGACGCTCGACCCGATAACCGTCGTCGCCGGCGGCGGCAGTCCGGGCGAGGAACCGTACAGAACAGCGGCTCCCACCGCCTACATTTCAGGCGAAACCATCGAACGGTTCCGCGGCTCGAGCCCGGCCGAAATTTTTCGCGGCACGCCGGGTGTGATGTCGGGCGAGGCGCGCAACGGCGCCGGTTCCATCGACGTCAACGTGCGCGGCATGCAGGGCATGGGCCGCGTCAACGTCACCGTCGACGGGGCGGAAAACTCGCTGCAGGTCTATCAGGGCTACCAGGGCATCTCGAACCGCACCTTCGTCGATCCGGACCTTCTGGGCGGTGTCGACATCACCAAGGGCTCGGACGTCGCGTCCTACGGCATTGCCGGCACCGTCGCCATGAGGACGTTGAACCCGTCCGACATCGTCGAGGACGGCAAGACATTCGGGGTGCGGCTGAAGGGCGGCTTTGGCTCGAACACGAGCACGCCCCAGCCTGGCGACAAGGCCGGCTATCTCATCAGCAACCCCCTTGGCTCCACGAATGATCCGAATTCGGGTTATGGCGTGATCACACCCTCCGGAACCGGACTGGATCGGCCAGGCTTGCTGAAGCCCACGCAGGGCTCGGCCAGCATCGTCGCGGCGGTCAAGCAGGAGGACTTCGACTTTCTCGTCGGCTATGCCTATCGTGACCAGGGCAACTACCACGCCGGCAAGTACGGCCCCCACGCCAATCCCGTCAGAACAGGTCCCCAGCCTTACTGCTATGCGAGCGGTGAATGCCCATCCTATCTCCTCTACAGGGACTATGTCGTAAACACCGGCATCGCCAATTATCGCCCCGGCGAGGAAGTGCTCAACACGCAGCTTGAATCCCAGTCCTGGATCACCAAGGGCACCTGGCGTTTCGGTGACGGACAGAGCCTGCAATTTGGCTATACCGGCTTCCGCAGCGAGGCCGGCGACCGGCTGGCTTCAGCGCTCGGCAACGCTACCGGACAGGCGGTCCAGCAGGCACAGACAACCGGCACCAAGGTCGACACCGGCACGCTGCGCTACCGCCTCAATCCGGAAGGCAACGACCTCGTGGATCTCACCGCCAATCTGTGGGTGACCAATCTCGAGCTGCGCAACCCGCCGCGCAACGCCTATGGCCAGCGGCCCCCGGGTGTGCCGGCGGACTACCGCACGGGCTCCGATACGGTCATGTGGGGCGGCGAGGTCTCCAACAAGTCCAAATTCGTCACCGACTATGGCGCGCTCGATTTCACCTACGGCCTGACCTACCGCAACGAGGACACCAAGCCGAGCGGATTGACCGACACGATCGAAGGCTGGCTCAACCTGCGCGACGCCGAGCGGCAGGAGGCGGCGGGCTATACCAAGCTGGCCTACAAGCCGGTGGACTGGCTGACGCTGAATGCCGGCCTGCGCTATTCGCAGTTCTGGTCGCATGACCGGCGCACGCAGGCCAACTCACCTGATCAGTTGAATGCCAAGCCCGACCGCAGCGACGGCGGCTTCAGCCCGTCGGTCGGCGTGACGGTCGAGCCGTTCGACGGCACGCAGTTCTATGTCAACTATTCCAATGCCTTGCGCTTCCCCAGCCTGTTCGAGTCGGTCTCGGCCTTCACCATCATCCCCAATCCGAACCTCGGCCCGGAGCGCTCCAGCAATTGGGAGCTTGGCATGAACGTCCACAGGAATGGCCTGTTCACCGATACCGATACCGGCATGCTCAAGCTCGGCTACTTCAACTGGAACGTGAAGGATTATATCGCGCGCTCGTTCCGGTCGTTCCCGGGCGAAGGCTACACCTGGTACGGCATGCAGGTCTACAATATCGACCGTGCCAGGTTCTCCGGCGTGGAATTGTCCGGCCGCTACGAGATCGGCGACTTCGCGGCGGATTTCGCGGCCAACTACTATCTCAATGTCGAGTTCTGTCAGCTGAACGGCGCCTGCGACACAAAGACGATGTATGGCGACTACGCCACCAACCAGGTGCCGCCAAAATATTCGCTCGACCTGACGCTGACGCAGAAATTCTTCGAGGACAGGCTGACGCTGGGCGGCAGGGCGTCCTATGTCGGGCCGCGCGCCATCGGCCACGGCCAGGTGACCAGCCAGGGGCTCAGCCAGTTCATTTCGCTGGTCAAATGGGATCCCTACACGCTGGTCGATGTCTTTGCCGAATACAAGCTGACGGATAACCTGACGGCGACAGCGCGGATCGAGAACCTGTTCGACAGATACTATGTCGATCCGCTTGGGCTGGTGACCGAGCCGGGACCGGGGCGGACGTTTTATGGGTCGCTGACGGCGAAGTTCTGAGGGCATCGCACGAAGGTCGTGGAGTGGGGCGGGCGTCGTTGGCCTCCGTGACGGTTGACCGCGCCGCCCATCCGGCCGATAGGTCCGCGCGAACAGCCGAGACCTGCAATGACCGACCTCAAAGATGCAACCCGCGAACCGGACGCCGCCTGGCAGGACGATGTCCGCCAGGGGGTGCGCCATGTGCGCGACCTTGCCTCCCTGCCGCTTTCGCCCGCCGAGCGCCAAGCCGCGCAGGAGGCCGCCGGCCGGCACAAGGTGCGTGCGCCGAAAGCCTATCTCGACCTGATCGACTGGAACGACCCGGCCGACCCGATCCGCGCGCAGGTCATCCCGTCGCCGGGCGAACTGGTGGAAACGGAGGGCGAGCTTGGCGATCCGATCGCCGACCATGAGTTCAGCCCGGTGCCCAGGCTGACGCATCGCCATGCCGACCGGGTGCTGTTGTTCCCGACCTATCAGTGCGCGGTCTATTGCCGGTTCTGCTTCCGCAAGGAATCGCTGACCTCGATCGGCCGCGGCTATACGCGCGAGGCGCTGGAGCCGGCGCTGGCCTATATCGCCGAGCATCCCGAAATCCGCGAAGTGATCCTGACCGGCGGCGATCCGCTGTCGCTGCCGGACAAGGCGCTGGCCGAAATCCGCGCCCGCATCGAGGCCATTCCGCATGTGCGGCTCTTGCGCGTCCACACACGCGTGCCGGTGGCGCTGCCGGCGCGCATCACATCAGGGCTGGTCGAAGCGCTGCAGGGCCGGCTGATGGTCACCGTCGTCACCCATTTCAACCATGCGCGGGAGATAACCGACGCCACCGAGGCGGCCTGCCGGACGATGCGGCAAGCCGGATTCGTGCTGCTCAACCAGAGTGTCCTGCTCAAAGGCGTCAATGACAGCGTCGAGGTGCTGGAAGAGCTTTGCCGCGAGCTGATGTACCGGCTCGGGGTAAAGCCCTATTACCTCCATCATGGCGATCTCGCGCGCGGCATGGCCCACCGCCGCACCACGATCGCGCAGGGCCAGGCGCTGGTGGAAGCGCTCAGGGCGCGCCTGTCGGGCATCTGCAATCCCGTCTATGTGCTCGACCTGCCGGAAGGCGGCGGCAAGGTGCCGCTCGGGCCGTGTCCTGTCGAGGGCCGCGACGGGGAGAGCTGGCGGATACGCGGGCTGGATGGGAAGGTGAGGGAGTATCGGGAGATCGTGAGCGAATAGGGCCGTTTGCTATTCCCTAACAAACGCCAACACGGCTACACGCGGGGCAACGCAATATGCGAGGCTGACCCCGCGGCCGGTCTTCGTCGTCGCGCGGCCTGCGTCGAGATCCACCGCGATATCCTCGTAGCCCAGCACCTCGCGATCGAGCGGATAGGCTGCCTTGTAGACCGCTTCCTTGGCGGCAAAGAGGATGCGGCCGGCAAGCCGCGGGTCGGCCGCGCCTGTCCGGTCCGCGGCGGTTACAACGATTCCGAAAATATCATCGGGCAGGGGCAGCGCGGGCTCGACGTCGATACCGAGCGAGAGGATCCGGCCGACCGTCGCGACCGTCGCGACCGCCGCGACGGCCATGTCGTCGTCATGGGCGAGCGAACCAATTATCCCGTCCGGCCAGGCGGGTGCGCCGGATGGCGCACGCGGGAGAGCGACGTCGTCGAAGCCGATATCCGCCAGCAGCCGGTGCGCGATCCAGCGGGCCGCACCGCTCGCCCGCCGCATGGCCGGCTGGCGCGCCGGAATGGAGCGCGCCTCCTCGGGCAAAAGATGGGTCTCGTCGCCTTCGCGTATGAGCCGGCATCCGGTGCGGACCCCATACGGGGCGAGGGCGGCCAGCGCTTGGGCCAAGGAGGTTTCCTCGGGCAGATCCGGAGGCGAAGGATTTGCGGCAGGCGTCATCGATCGCCCATCGATGCCGGCAAGGCGAGGTCGGCGATCATTTCGCCATCCTCGTCGAGCCCTTCTTCCACGAAACCGGCGGCGCGGTAGAGCTGGCGTGCCGCCTCATTCTCCGGCTCGTAGCAGATGGAAACGTGCCTGATGTGATCGAGCCCGCCGATTTCGCGCAGCACCTCGCGCAGCGCGGCCTTGCCGTAGCCTTTGCCCTGGCTGGCGCGGTCGATCATGAACCGGTAGATGCGCGCCTCGTCATCATCGCGCGGCGCCTCGTACATCAGGAACCCGACAACACGATCCCCGGCCATGATCGCGCGCGGCCGCGCGTCGTGATCGGATCTGGCTTCGCGCAGCGAGGCCGCGTTGCCCGCGACGAAATCCATCTGCTCCGGGGCCAGCCGCAGTGCTGTCACAAGCGCGCGATTGGCCGGGGTAACCGGCGCGATCCGGATGTCCGGCGTGCTTCCGGATCGCTCTGTCACGTGACCTCCGATGCTCTCGGCATCGAGCGTCAGGATGACGCCGTGGAGCCGTCATCCATGATCGGCTCGACGAAACGATGCAGCTTGGCCGGGTTGCCGCGCCAGATCGAGTTGGGCTCCAGCACTTCGCCCTTCATCACGAAGGAGTCCGCATCGACCATCGATCCCTTGCCCATGACGACGCCGTAATGGACAAAGGCGGACGGTCCGAGCGTGCAACCGTCACCGATGCGGATGAAGTCCGACTTGAACGCACCTTCTTCCAGCGAATGGGCCTGGATGACGCAGCCCTCGTTGAGCGTGACGTCATCGCCGATCTCCACCAGGGAACGCTCGGTCAGGTTGCTGCCGCCGTCATAGACCCGCTTGCCGACCTTGACGCCCAGCATGCGCAGGATGATCGGCCGGAATGGCGTGCCGCCGAACAGGCGCACAATCGGTGTATCGGCAAGCTTCCAATGGCGTTCGTGGCGCCAGAAGTCGACATCGTAGATCGTCGTCATCCGCGGCTTCAGCCGGCCAAAGCCAAGGCTTGCCCGCTCGACAAAAATGTAGAACGGAATGGTGATCGCCGAGGTCAGGAGCACGGCGACGAAGAGGGCGACCTCGTTCCATTCGGTGTAGTAGTTCAGCGCGCGGTCCCAGATCGCCAGCGTGGCGAACAGCATGACCCATTGCGTTGCCATGAACAGAAGGATCGTCACCAGATTGTGGCGGTTCTTGAACGGGATGCGCTGGCGCCGGTCGGCTTCATCGACGCCGGCGATGAGTTCCTTGTCGCGGTTCACCATGCGCGGGATTTCAAAGGCAGGCGAACCCAGGAGCCCGACATTCTCGCGCACCGGGCCATCGATGGGGATCATCACCTTGGTGCCGAGCAGGACGTTGTCGCCCGTGCGGCCATCCGGCGGATAGTAGATGTTGTTGCCGAGATAGTTGCGCTCGCCAATGCGTGTCGGCTCGAGCCGGAAAGCCGAGGCGGATTTGTGCACATTGATCATGAACAGCCCGTCGGACACCATGGTCTCGGTGCCGATCTCGCACAGAAGCGGATTTTCGTGCTGCTGGTTGGAGCCGAAATTGGAGCCGGTCTGCACCACCTTGTTGAGGTTCCAGCCGATGGCGCTCATATAGTGGACGATGGCCGAGCTGTCGCCGAACAGCAGGCCCAGCACGCGCGAGTTGCTCGAGAATTCGGAGACGGTCTGCAGCCAGTAGCGGAAGCCGTAGAGCGTGTAGGTGCGGCCCGGCTTCAGGATCAGGCTGAAAACGCGCGGCACCACCGTGGCGGCGAGAAAGGCCACGGCGATATAGCCGAACAGCGTGACCGTGGTGCCGATGGCGACAAGGCCGATCGTCTCCTGATAGTCGTCGCCGACATATTCCCAATAGCTGTGGAACAGGAGCGGCAGCGGGGTGATGACAGCGAACAGCAGCACCAGCTGAACGGCCTCATAGAGGAAACGCCGAACCTCGTAAGGGTTGGCATTGCGCACCTTGCAATAGTCGGCCGTGGTCGGCACGGCCGGCGATCCGTGCCAGTGCTCGCCGTCGGGAATGCTTTGCCCGCTCTGCAGCGAGGACGAATGGCCGAGCTGGCCGCCGTCGCCGATAGAGGTGTCGATGTCGAGCGTGGAGCCGACGCCGACGAAGGCGTCGCGACCGATGGTCAGCGGACCGGTGTGGATATAGCCGGACTGGGCGCGATAGCCGAGGATCATCGATTCCTTGCGCAGGATCGTGTTGGCGCCGATCGAAATCAGGTCCGTGCAGACCGGCACGGATTTGGATTCGATGACGGCGTTGTGGCCGAGCTTGGTGCCGAGAAGCCTGAGATAGATGCTGTAGAGCGGGCTGCCGCGGAAGAGCACGACGGGCGCCGTGCGGATCAGCGTCTTGACGACCCAGAAGCGATAGTAGCGCAGGCCCCAGATGGGAAACGCCTCGGCCTTCCAGCGGCCGACGAGCAGCCATTTCGCGGCAACGGCAAAGCCCGACATGCCGAAGAAGACGCCAGCCGACAGCGCCACGCACCTGATATAAAGCTGCAGCGGCTCGTCGAGCGCGTCATAGACCCAGTCGAGGCCGTGGTCGAGAACCCACAGCGCGGCATAGCTGTAGACAAGGTAGAACATGAGCTGCGCCATTCCGCAGGTCCAGTAGACAAGGTTTGATGCCTGGCGGGTGAGGACAGGCTCATTGGTGGCCGTTGTCATCTCTTCCGCTACGCTCAGATGCTTGGCCAGGCGCGCCACGGTCGGATAGAGATAGATGTCGCGCATGGACGTCGTCGCCCATTCCTTGCGGGTGCGAACGCGGGCGCAGAAATGCGCCATCAGCAGCGAGTTGGCGCCGAGATCGTCGAAGAAATTGTCCTCGACCGAGACCGCGTCGAATTTCAGCACCGCTGCCAGCGCGTCCGCCAGGAAGCGCTCGTCGTCATTGCCGGGCGCGACCATCTCGCGGTCGGCGGAAAGCCGCACGCTGGTCGGCTTCGGCAACTGGCGAAGATCCACCTTGTTGGAGACGGTCATCGGGATCGCCGGCAGTTCCTCCAGATAGGAGGGCACCATGTAGTCCGGCAGGCGCCGCTTCATCGTCTGGGCGAGATCGGCGCGCGAGATCGCCGGCGCACCGGCCTTGGGCGCGTAGTAGGCGACGAGCTCGACACGGCCGGGCTCGATCTCCCAGGTGGTGACGGCGGCCTGCGCGATGGCGGGCTGGTCCAGCAGCACCGCCTCGATCTCGCCGAGTTCGATGCGATAGCCGCGGATCTTCACCTGGGTGTCGATGCGCCCAGCATATTCGATCTCGCCATCGCCGTTGATCCGGCCAAGGTCGCCCGTGCGGTAGATGCGCTTCGACGGGTTGTTCGGCAGGCCGATGAAATCGGGGATGAATTTCTGTTCGGTGAGGTCTTGCCTGTTGAGATAACCGACCGCGAGCCCGATGCCGGCGATGCCGATCTCGCCCAGTTCGCCAGCCTCGGCGAGTTCCGGCAGCGAAGGGTCGAGAATGACGATGGAGTAGGTGGGCAGCGGCGCGCCGATGGTGACGGGCTTGTCCGGCGTCAGCGCGCCCATGGTTGCCGTGACGGTCGCCTCTGTCGGGCCGTAGGTGTTGAGGATCTGCCGCCCGGGCTTCGACCAGCGCACCACCAGATTGTGCGGGCAGGCCTCGCCACCGACCAGCAGCGTGCGCAGGCTGGGCACGTCGCTCGCCATGGACGACAGCAAGGTCGGGCTGCAGGCCATGCAGGTGATGTCGTGATGGCGCAGGAAATCGGCGAGTTCCTCGCCGACGAGCGGCATCTGGCCGGGGGCAGGCACCACGGTCGCACCGGCGACGAACGGCACCCAGATCTCCTCGGAGGAGAAGTCGAAGGCGATGGTCATGCCCTGGTAGACGCGGTCGCCCGGCCGGTAGCCATAGGATGCGGCGGCGACCCGGATGAAGTTGACGAAGCTCTGGTGCCGGACGGCCACGCCCTTCGGCCTGCCTGTCGTGCCCGAGGTGTAGAGGATGTAGCAGATGTCTTCGACCGCGACGGAGGCCGGCGCCTTATGCAGCTTCAGCGGCGCGTCGGACTGTTTGGAGATCTCGGCGGCGGCGCTGTCGATCAGCACGTGGGGAACCGGCAACTGGTCGGCGCGCGACGCATAGGTGGCGATGGTGACGATCAGGCTGACGCTGGCGTCGTCGATGATCAGCGCCATGCGCTCTTGCGGGAACGCGGTGGCCAGCGGCACGAAGGCGGCACCCGCCTTCACCACGGCGAGCACCGCGACATAGGTCTCCGCCGACCGGTCGAGGATAAGCCCGACCCGGTCGCCCGGCCGCACGCCGCGCTTGACCAGCAGGCGGGCGAACTGGTTGGCGCGCTTGTCGAGCTCCTGATATGTCCAGACACGTCCCTCGGAGATCACCGCAGGCAGCGTGGCGAATGTCTCGGCGAGCTGCTCGAAAACCGCATCCAGCCGCTCATCGGGCCTGCCTGCCCGGGCGAAGTCCGCGCCGGTCAGAACCTGGCCGTGCGCGGCCACCGAACGCTGGGCACCTCTTATGAGTGCATCGAAGCTTGCGACGCTGGTTTCGGGCTCTCCGTCCCGTCTTGCCGTGTCCCTGTCGAGTGCGGCGATATCGACACCGTGATCCATTTCCAAACTTTCTCGTCCTGGCCGCGCATTCGCCCGGCTGTTCATGCCGCTGTTCGAGCCGGCATTTTCGGCTGTGCCGCCGCTGCGATTTGACCCTTGTTGATGGCGGACCCGAAGCTTCCGAAAAGGAATCCCGGCAGTCCCCCGCGGGATGGTTATGGCATCCGATCTTTTCGCCAGTTTTTCTGAACTGTTGAAACTTGTTTCTGAATTGTGTCTGAGCCGGACATCAAACAGGGGAAGGGCCGGAGAAGCCGGCCTGCACTTGCCCTGCAATCCCGGTGTTGTCGCGGCCCGCCATCCATGCCTATGCTGGGTGGTTCGCGGCTTTCAGGATCGTGGCGGATGGCAGTGGGAGGCAACGGTCAGTACGTGGTGCCGGGAAGTGCCCCCGTGGGTCGCGGGGTGCCGCGTTCGGTGCTGGACACGGCCGGCCTGGCGCCCAGGGACGCGGTCGCGCTCTGGCAGGAGAACATGGGTTTCTTCTATGACGTTCGGCTGCGCAATGGCGGCGACGACCGGTTCCATGTCCGTGCCGAAGCGTTTCATTTCGGCGAGATCGCACTCAGTTCGTACCGATGTGTCGCGCAGAATTTCGACCGCTCGCGCGCCCGCATCGGACGCGACGGTCTCGACCAGATCACCGTGCAGGTCTGCCTGCGGGGCAGCCACGGCCGCCGCGATGGCGGGCCGGATGAAAAGGCCTGCCCGGGCGACCTGATCGTCTCCGACCTGGCGCAGGTCCAGTCGACGGGGACGTCCGGCATCGACAGCCTCAACCTGACCATGCCGCGCCGCCTGCTGGCGCCGCTTCTGAAGGCGCCGGACGAGCACAATCTGCGCGTCATCCCGGGCAATGCCCCTTTGACGGCGCTGTTGCGCGGCCATCTCCTCGGCCTCTACGAGGCAGCACCCGCCATGAGCGGCCAGGACGCCGAAGCGGTGACCAGGCCGACGCTGGACCTCGCCGCCGCGGCTATCAATTCGGCAGTGAGGGTGGCAAACGCCGCTTCGGTGCAATTGGCGCTGGCCGGCGAAATCCGCCGCCACATCGACAGGCATGTCGGCAGTCGGGATCTCTCCGCCGCAACGATAGCCGCGCTGTTCGGCATTTCGACACGCAAGCTCTATTACCTGTTCGAGCCGTATGGCGGCCTTTCCAGATATATCCAGGAGGAAAGGCTGCGCCGCTGCCGCGCCGAGCTCGTCGATCCCGCCCGCCGGCACGAAGCCATCGGCGAGATCGCCGACCGCTACGGCTTCGGCCACCGCAAGAGTTTTGTCCGTGCCTTCCGGCGTTGCTTCGACATGACGCCGCGCGAGATGCGGGCGCTCGCCGCGCAGGGGCGCGGCCTGCCTGCCGGACATGGCCCGGACCGCACCCTATGGCGCTGGATCCGCGACCTCCGCTAGGGCCATTCTTGAGGCCGCGCCAGTCAGCAATCCGATGCCGGTTTTTGCGCCCACGGCCACATTCCTTGCGCCTGCCGCCACATTTGCGCGGAGCGTTCACACAGGCCTTGAATTGCCGCCGCCGCCCGCACGAAAACCAATTGGAAGAACGGGGGGCGGACGCAGGTGGCCAGCCAGGACAATGTCATCGTCCTGTCCACGGACGAGATCGCGGACCGCGAGCGCGAAGCGGCCGTGCGCGAATTCTACGGCCGCATCTGCATGCGGCTGGATCTTGCTCCACTCGATCGCGGCGCGCTGCATCTGAGCGCCTCCACCCTTTTACTGCCCGGCGTGAGCGTGGCCGAGGGCAAGGTCTCGCCGATGGCCTGGGAACGCACGGCGGCCTTGCGGCAGGACGCCAATGACGATCTCGTCGTGTCCTGGATCGCGGGCGGCTGGGGCTTCGACACGCCAGGCCAGGGAACCGTCGAGACGCCGGCCGGCGCGCCCTGCATCATGCCGATGGACGGACGCTGGCGCGCCAGGGCGCCAGGCGGGGACTGGACCATCTGCGCCCGCTTCGACAGGTCGACCCTCGAGCCGCTGGTGCGCCATGTCGGCGATCTCAGGCCCGACGCGATCAACCCCGGCACGCCGGAGGCGCGCCTTCTCCTGGCCTATGTCACGGCGGTGGCGCGCGGCGGGATGAGCCCCAAGCTGGCGCCTCTGGCCGCCCAGCACATTGCCGATCTGTTCGCCGCGGCGGTCGGAACCAGCCGCGAGGTGGGCGAGGTGATCGCCGGGCGCGGCGTCCGCGCCGCGCGCATCGAGGCGATCAAGCGCTATATCGAGGACAATTTGCACAAAGCGCGGCTGTCGGCGGAGATGGCGGGAAGGGGCCTCGGGCTCAGCCCGCGCTACATCAGGCGTCTTTTCGCCGAGGAAGGGCAGGGCTTTTCCGACTATGTCATGCAAAGGCGGCTGGAGCGGATCCACCGGCAGCTCGCCAGCCCGCTTTTCGCCGCAAGGCCGATCGCCGATCTCGCCTTCGAGGCGGGGCTGGTCGAGCCGTCGACCTTCTACCGGCAGTTCCGGTCGCGTTATCGCATGACGCCTTCCGAGGTGCGCGCCGGCCTGGCGCAGTGAGAGGCGCCTGTTCCGTCAGTGCCATCCACCTGTGCCATCCCTGCGATACGCCCATGGCCTCACATCAGCATAGTCGCACCCGCGGACGCGGTGCCGGAGGCACGCGCGGGAACGGAGGCTGGGCGGCCGGGCCTCCGCGACATCAGGAAAACTGGCCACAGGAGGCAACAATGCGTGCGGCGAAAAGGTGGATTCTCGGCATCTCGGTTTTCTGCGCCCTTCTTCCAACCGAGGTCTTCGCGGCCTACAAATGCATGAACCCGGCGATCTGCAGGGCTGTCTGCGGCAGCGAGACATGCGGCAAGATCAGCGCCAGCAATCGCGACATGAAGGCGCTGGACCTCGGCGCGTCCGGACAACTCGCCGCCTCCAGCGGCGGTGCTTCATCGGGCACCAGTTCCAAGAAGACCTACACCTGCTCCAACGAGGCGATCTGCATCGCGGTCTGCGGCAAGAAGACCTGTCCGTAAGCGGCGCTGATCTGCGCATTATCGGAGGCGTCGGCGCGCTGCGCCGGCGCCTTTGTGCGTCCATGCGATGGTCCTGGCGGAAAGTGCCTAGCTTGGCCGCGTCCCCCTGAAATCATCTCTTTCAAAAAAATCTCACCGCCTCCGGGAATAAAGCGCCGCCCCGCCGGGTCTTCACTACAGCGGGGCCAATACGGCCCGCGACCCGAAGAAACGAAACAAGGATTTTTGGAAATGACCAAGCTCGCTCTCAGCGTGGCTGCGATGTTGCTTGCCTCGAGTGCTGCCTTTGCCGGCAGCGACCATTTCGAAGGCGGCAACCAGCCTTCCGTCGACACCACCGTCACGGCCTCGATCTCCTACACGGCACCCCAGAACGGCGCCGATGCACAGCTCAGGACCGGACAGGACCGGACCTCGGTTCAGGACATCGTCGCCCAGCATGATCGCGACAGCCTCTGGGGCCGATAGGCGCACTGCCGGCCTTCAACCCGTTCCTCAACAAACAGGTATCATCGACATGAAAAACCTCGCTCTTACCGCCGCGGCCATTCTGTTGGCCACCACCAGCGCCTTTGCCGGCAGCGACCATTTCAACGCCGACACGGCAAACCAGCCGCTTGCCGCCGTCGACAGCAACGCCACCGCGTCAATCCCCTACAAGGCGCGCCAGAACAAGGTCGACACCAAGGTGACGACCGGTCCCAGCCAGACCGCTCCCCAGACTGATGCGGGCGAATTCGTCGGCCCGCCTGTGCCGGGCAACTGAGTTCGGGGGCGGGACCCCTCCTCGAGGTCCCGACCCGGTCCGCACTCAGGACGGAGGGCCATGTGGCGTGGCCCTCCGTCACACCTTCCGCGATTTCTTGCTGCCACTGCAACCCACAGGAGACCACAATGTTCAGCATGACACGCCGCACAGTGCTTCAATCCGCCGCCGCCGCTGCCGCTTTCGGCCTTGCCGGCAAGCTCGAGTTCACGCGTCCCGCTTTCGCGGAGCTGCTGGTCGAGCCGACCATCGGCTTCTACAAATACACGGTCGGCGATATCGAGGTGACCGCCATCTATGACGGCATCTGGAAGAAGCCGCACGACCCGGCCTTCATCAAGGATGTCTCGGTCGACGAGACCAAGGCAGCGCTTGCCAAGGCGGGGCTGACCACCGACTTCATGCCCATCCCGCTCACCGTCGTCGTGCTCAAGATGGGCGGCAAGCTGATCATGATGGATGCCGGCTCGGGCGTCGGCCAGTGGCAGGCCAATGCCACGCATCTGCCGGCCAACATGGCCGCCGCCGGCATCGACTACAAGGCGATCGACACCATCATGATCTCGCATTTCCACCCCGACCATGTCTGGGGCCTGATGGAGAAGGGCACCAACACGCCGGTGTTCCCCAATGCCGAGCTGATCGTCAACGCCACCGAATACAATTGGTGGACCGATCCGAGCCGGCTGGCCAAGCTGCCCGAGGGCCGCAAGCCGGCGGGCAAGCGCATCGCCGAAAACTTCCCGAAATGGAAGAACTGGAAGCTGGTCCAGGACGGCGCGGAAGTGGCGCCCGGCATCCAGATTATCGCCGCACCCGGCCACACGCCAGGACATTCCGTCTACCTCGCCAATTCCGGCAAGGAGCAGCTGATGATCTCGGCCGACACCATGTATGTGCCGGCCCTTCTGGCGCCGCATCCGGAATGGCAGGGCAGCTACGACCAGGATGGGCCCACCGCCATCACCACGCGCCACAAGATCATCGACCGGGTGATCGCGGACAACATCCGCATTTCCGGTTCGCACTTCCCGTTCCCGGGCACCGGCGTCTTCGTGAAAGACGGCAATGCCTATGGCTTCACACCGGTTCAGATTTGAGCACGGCAACTCAAACCAAGCGAGAAAGACAATGAAACAATCCTACCTGGGCAAGCACGCCCTCTACGGCCTGCTCGGCGCCATTGCCGTGCTGACCGTGGTTCCCGTCGCGACGATCATGCCGGCCTATGCGGTGGACGATATCGAGGGCGCCGACGCGCCCGACCTCACCGCCGTCCAGGCCAAGATCGCCGCCAAGGACTACAAGGGCGCGCTGGCCGATCTGCGCGACCTCGCGCAGGACAACCAGCAGGCCGACGTCTACAACCTGCTCGGCTTTACGCTGCGCAAGACCGGCGACTTCACCACCGCGCTGACCTATTACAACAAGGCGCTGGAGCTGAAGCCCGACCACAAGGCCGCCCGCGAATATCTGGGCGAGCTCTATGTCGAGACCGGCGACATGGCCAAGGCCAAGGAGCAGCTGGCCTCGCTGCAGAAACTCTGCCCCGCCGGCTGCGACGAGCTTTCCGACCTGCAAAAGGCCATCGACACCAAGGTGACGCAGTAAAACCGCGACCCATTTCCTTTCCCTCCGCGGGGGCGGGGGAGAGGTGGCCGCGAAGCGGCCGGCGTGGGGGACTGGGACTGACCGCTCCAGTCCCCCACCACAAGTTCGGGCGCTCGTGGCTGGCGCCCATTGCCGGAGCCGGCGCCTCTCCCTCGAGCCGGCTCCGGCCTTTTCGAACATCACATCCGGCAGGCGCCGCTTTTCGCGCGTCCCACGGCGGGGCGGCGCTTGCCTGTGTCCAAAAATTGGAGGCTGACCATGACACCCAATGACATCGCCGCGAAGCTCACTGGCCTCGCCACGAAATACCACATCAGGGACGTGACCCTGCTCGCCGGCCGCCTGCTCATGTCCTTCATCTTTCTGCATGAGGGCGTGACGCTGGCCACCCATTTCGACGGCGCCGCCAAGGCGATGGCCGCGCAAGGCGTCGGGCTGCCGCTGTTCGTCGCAACCATCGCGCTGCAGCTGGGGGCAGGGCTCTCTGTGGCAACAGGCCTGCTGACGCGGCTGGGGGGCATCGGGCTCGGCCTGTTCTGCCTGTCCACGGCCTTGCTGTTCCACGTCAACTTCGCCAGCCAGAACGAGCTGCTGCATTTCGAAAAGGACCTCGCCATATCGGGCGGCATGTTCGTGCTGGCCGCCGTCGGCGCCGGCACGCTGTCGCTGGACTGGCTGCTGGCCCGCTATCTGCAAAAGCGCCGGCGCGACAAGGAAATGGTCAACGCATTGCTGGCCGTGGAGAACCAGTTCTCGTTGGAGGTGCGGCTGCCGGTTTGAGCCATGCGGGGAGGATTGCGGCCCGGGCGCGCGGCACTCGCGGCCGCATTCCACGCAAAATTCCACTGTGGCGGCGGGTTTTACCACGGCGCCTACCACGCCCGCACAAACACCGTGCCCTTATTGAAGCGGCCAACAGCGCAACAACGAACCGACACGGTCGTGCGCTGACAGCCGGACATCGCAAGACCCCGTGAGGGTCGCGGTTGGCCGGTTTCGCCTGAAGAGCAGCAAACACGGTCCCATGAAACGCGGGCGGGCGGCGCGTCGGGGCCAGATGTCAACTTCAAGAAGATGGAAAACTGAAATGAAGAAGATCGTATTGACCATTGCCTCACTGCTGTTTGCCTCCGGCATGGCCTTTGCCGGCAGCGACCACTTCGGCTCGGACTTCGTCCCTGCCGCCGGCGGCTATCCGGCCACCCATGCGATGATGTCGGGCGCCAAGGCGGTCGACCCGCGCGTCACCCACAGCATCACCGACAGCACGGTGGCAGGACAGTCGCACCTCGACATGCCGGCCGATTCCGGCCAGGGCATCTGGGGCCACTGACGCCAAGGCCGTCCACAACGGCCGGCATCCAGGCGGCGGGCTTGCCCCGCCGCCTGGATCATTTTTGCGCCCGGCTCCGCCCGGCGCCTCGCTTCATCCCGGCCGTCCAGCAATTTCCACCCGGCCAGCGATCACGCAAAATTTTTGGATCATTCGTGCGGGCGCGGCGTTCATCCCGAACACCAAGGGAGAACGACGATGACCGACGACCGCAGCGACAAGATCCGAGACCGCGCCTACGCCATCTGGCAACGCGAAGGCGGCGCCCATGGCGACCATCAGCGGCACTGGCACCAGGCCGAAATGGAGATCGACAGGGAAGCGGCCCTGCCGCTGACAGCCGGTGATGCCCTGCCGCAGACCCGCGAAATCGCCAGCACCGACGTGCTGGAGGTCGAGCAACTGGCCGTGCGCACCGGCATATCGGGCGACGAGGCGCAGGCACTGATCGACCGCCTGGGCACCGACCGCGCCGCGATCGAGCAGGCAGCGCTCGGCCTGAAGGCCAAAAGGAGATCCTGATCGATCCTAGCGAGGGAGAGCGAGATGATCCGCAAACTCAAGGACGGCAAATACCGGCTGTATTCCCGCAAGAAGGACGAGAAGACCGGGAAGAGGCGAAATTTGGGGACGTTCGAGACGCGGGAAGCGGCGGAGAAGCATGAGAAGGAGGTGCAGTATTTCAAACGCCATTGAGGCTTGCCTCTGAACTGTCGCGATGGTGACGCACCACAAAAGCCGACATCGGTCGGCCAAGCGCTGACGGCCCTGCCGTCGCTCGCAAGATTCCTACGCCAGGCGTGGTTGAGCGGGTTTGACCACGGTGGCGAGTACGATGCCGGCGACGATGAAGGCCGCACCGACCAGATCGTAATCATGCAAGTTCTCACCGAGCAGCAGATAGGCGAGCATAGCCACGAACACCGTCTGCAGGTAGAGCAGCATGCTCGCCCGGCTGGCGCCGAGCGTTTCCACGCTTTTGTTGTAGAGATAGTACATCAAGGCCCCGCCGGGACCTGCCAGATAGGCGAGCGCGAGAATGCTGTGGACGTTCATGGCGGAGCGTTCGTCGTTGAACAATTCCCACAAATGGAACGGCAAGGCGACCAGCGCACCGGCGCCGAGCAGCAGTACGACCATCGGCAGGAGTTCGATGCCGAATTTGGCGCGGCGCAAAAGCACGGTGTAGAGGCCCCAGCAGAACGCGCTGCCGACGATCCACAGCTCGCCGGCGTTGACCTGGAGTTGCAGCAGCGCCGTCAGGTTGCCGTGGGCAACGATGAAAATCATCCCGGCAAGCGCAACCAGCGCGCCAAGCGACTTCCACAGTCCCAGCGGTTCGCCAAGCACCAAGCGGGCGAGCACCATCGTCATGACAGGTGACAGCGCCATGATGATGCCGGCCGTGGTGGCGTCGGTGTCGTTGAGGCCGTGGTAGATCATACCCTGGCATAGCGTGAGGCCGATCGCCCCCACGGCGACGACCTCCACGGCGCGCGTTCGCAAAAGCCCGATCATCGCGTCGTGGTGATGGCGCACAATCGGCAGCAGGATGGCGCAAGCAAGCGTCAACCGCCAGAAGCAGAGCCCCCAGGGCGGCATTTCAGGCGCCACCCATTTGGCCGCGATATAGACACCAGCCGAAAGCAGCCAGCACAGGACGGCGGTCGGATAGCCGGCCAGGGAGGATATGGGGCCGGCCACGGGTTGCGCGGCCTGATGCGCTATCGGCATTGCCTGCATGTCATGTCCTCCCCTTGGATGACGTAGGCCCGATGGGGGCAGCATAGCCTGCGTCGTCGGGTCGTGCATCCGTTTTGAACAGGTGGGGGATCTGCGCTCGGCTGCCTATGTCCTCGATGGAGTAACTGTGTCAGTCCGCCTTGTCGCCGGAAGGCATCGCGGAAACGTCCATCCACATCGCGCCCACGGCATGGCCATCGGGATCAGCGAGGTCGCGGGTATACATGAACCCATGATCTTCGATCGGATTGATGTCGGCGACGCCACCGTTCGCGGCAGCAGCCGTGGCCATCGCATCGACCGCCTCGCGGCTGTCCAGGGACAGCGCCAGCATAACCTCGCTGGACGTCGATGGCGGGATGGGGCGAGTGGTCATGGTCTGCCATTTTTCACGGCTGAGCAGCATGAAATTGATGTCTTCGCTCCACACCATCCCCGCGGCCGTCTCACTGGTAAAGCTGGGATTGTTCTTGAACCCGAGAGATTCATAGAACGCCATGGATGCCCTTACGTTGGTCACCGGCAGGCTCACGAAAATCTTCTTGCTCATCGATCATTCCTTTCGTTGTCGAGATGCCAGTCCAGGCGCCTGCTTTAAGACGGTTGACCACCCGCTGATCCGACACCGCATTTCAATTTTTTTCACCAGCGCAGCGGCACGGATGCCTAGGCACGCGTTCACTTTGGTGTCGGGTGCCCGCTTCTCGCGAGGGCCACTGGGCCGCGATGGAGATCGACAAGCAAGAGGTTAATCTGGGTGGCTCAATTTTCTAGATGCTGCTAATCACCACGCTGAGCGGCTTGTGAGCCGTGCAGGCAGGGGAGGCGTTTCTTGGACACTTTGGATGACTATCTTACCGGACCTTACGTCGCAGATATTCGGGATATCTCCTCTGTTGAGAATATCATTCAGGACGTCTGTAAGACACTTGCAGCCACATTTAATGGCAGCAAAGGTTGGCCTTATGCGGTGGATCGAAAAAAGAAAATCGAACTAGATGACTTGTCGCAAAGCACGACCTGTATGGTGTCTCTGTCCCTTTGGAAACTTCTACATAAATGGAAGAGACCAAACAAATTCGGCAATTCTCCCACATTTCCGAAGGTTGAGATAAATGATTCCGATTCGATACTTGATATTGCGGAGAGGTCGGCATCAATATTGTTTGGCGACGTTTCGAAAGATGGAGTTGTATCGACAAAATCGCGTAGTTATGGAAAAGACGATCCTCTAACCCTCTCTTTCTTAGCCAATATTTGTGAGGTCGATTTTGTAAAAAGAATACCGCAATACGGAATAGTTCGAGAGTATATCGAAGATAAGATTCAGAAATTTCTGAACAAAAATTCTGATATTGTTTTGCCAAGCGGTGAAATTTTTAGTGAATTGGACAAGGATATTGGAAATTACGCTGTCGACAACGCTATAATATATCTTAGGATAATACAATCTAATACTATTTTTCAAGAAAGCTCGTCCGATAATCTCCATGGATTCAGAGTATATTTTGAAAAGAATCTTCATGAGCAGCTTTCGTTCAGCTCCATCCCCGATAGCAGATTTGACCCAGCAGAACTAGCTTTCTGCCTAGAGGGGTTGCTGTTAGTTCAGAAGGACGCGGTAGACAGAACTTTGTTCAAGCGCGTTCTGGAGGTTTTGGCAAAGGCTCAGGAGCAAAGTGCGTTCTGGCGCCCAGTCAAACCATTTATGGCAAATAGCAAGGGGTTTTCGCTGTTCCCGGTCAGCGTCGAGGTTGCAAACTCTCTATTGAGATCATGCGAGCTCTATGATGGGGCGAACCTACACGAAACCTTCGGCTCGATGAGTATCCATCTGCTACGGCGCTACTGGCAGTGGCTGAGAGCAAGAATCGTTAGATTCCACAAAGACGGTAAAGAATATATTGGGTGGCATTCAGAGCACATAAATGAGACAGATTCCATACATATTTGGGAGACTAGTCAGGTTCTTGAGTTCCTTCTCAACTATCGGAGAGCACTTCAGGCGCATATCGCCCGGACCACTTTGGTTCTTTCTAGATTTTTGCTCCGAGAACCAAAGAAGAAGGAATGGAGCGAACTTGAAAATAAATACCAGCCAGTCACGGTACTTGGACAGAAGTATGCGGTTTACAGCGAGATCGGAGCCGATTTTGTGGTTGGCTGGAAAAATCTTCAGCCGGCTCTGTTTTCTATGCTCCTATATGGCCCCCCGGGGACTGGAAAGACTACGGTAGCAAAAAGTATCGCCGACGCCCTTAATGTTAGGATGGTGACCATCACTGTCAGCGACTTCCTTGCAGGTGGAGGCGCCCAGCTTGAGGCAAGAGCAAAGGCAATTTTTGATGTGTTGCAATCGCAGTCAGGAATTGTCGTTTTGTTTGATGAGATCGATAATTTCCTGCTTGATCGCGATAGCAAACGCTACAGCAAGCAGGATTCAGTCTTTCAGTTCATGACGCCTGGGATGCTGACCAAGTTGAATGATCTGCGCCAATCAGAAAGAATTCTTTTTGTTATCGCCACAAACTACGAGAACCGTATCGACTCAGCCATAAAGCGGACTGGCCGCGTTGATAAGCGGTACTTAGTGTTGCCGCCAGACGCATCGGCGCGAAGGCAGATTTTAACTTATCTCGTGAGAGAGAAATCACCGCTCGGAACAATGAACGGATGGGGCGAGTCCGACTGGGAAAAGTTGAAGAAGTCGTCCCTCTTTTTAGGATACACGGACATGGAGGCGGCTGTCATCGAGTATGCGAAGAGAGGTGCCGGAGCCGTTGATGAGTTGGTCCGGAACTTGACTGAGCGCGCACGTACAATTGACCCGGCATCATATCGATTGAAATTCGACAACGGTGACGAGGCCATGGACAACAGCTATCCCTTGGAAGAGTTTTTCGCGCTATTGGCACTGGCGGCGGAAGTCGGCGATGACCTGACCAGCATCGCCACGCAGCGATCGATACTCGCGGCAAAGCAGGCGATGGACGATGCCGAAGGATTCGAAAAATCCTTCCCTACCCTCGCATCGACAGCGCTCGGTGGTAAGATAAAGGGCGTCCTTGATAGGGCGGATAGCGAACGTTCTGCTGAATGAGACAATTAATGGAAATACCTAGAGCCCCCGAAAGCCAGGAGCACGAACTTCTGCTTCAGGCTTGGGAATCCGTTTTCGCGGGTACGTCGGTTGTTTATCTAAGTGGGCCCATCACGACTGGGCCGCGATTCCTTGACTGGTATCGAAACGAAGGCGCGTTCCTGTCAGGAGACGCCTATGTCGAAGCCCACAGAATGAAGGTTATCGATCCTAATACTCAAGAACTGAAACAAGTGGCAAATGAGCTCCGACAACGCTACTCGGAGCCCGTTTTGGAGCCTGCAACATTACATGTCGAAAATTGGCGACAATCAGACTATATCGCTTTGTGGGAGCGAGTAATCGAGCGCTATGCGGGCCGAATCGTCTTAATGTCAGGCTGGCAATTTAGCAGCGGTTGCGCCACGGAGCTGCTGAGGGCTGTTGAGAAGCGCATACCGCTTGTCTCGGTCGAAGGTGCTCCAGTAGAGATTGGTGATGCTATCTCGCTTTTGTCGACTGCGGTAACTACGGTTAGTGAGTTGGGTGTTCCAGTCGAGAAGCTGGAAACCGTTCTGGGGGCGTTAACTCGATCTCGTCCGACCTCTGTTCATGCTGGGTGGCAATCTGAATTCCTCCGAAAGGACGAATCGCTTGATCGTCTCGCCGAGACTATCAACGTGGCGCAGTTCATCAGCTATTCGCCGACCGGCACTGCCGGAGTGAATCAGGAGTTTGCGCGCGTTTGGGGCTATTCCCCCAATTGGAGATTTCCAAATCTAAAGACCGCAATGTCCACTCTGTTGGAACGGAGCCCAGAGAAATCGGTCAACCTACGCAGCTTTACACCTGAAAGTCCGCAGAGCCGTGAGTTCATATATGGTGTCAAATCGTTGGACGAAGCCGTTGGCGCTGTAAGGCGATTGGCCTCAGAAGGGTTATACGTCATAGCAAATGAGACAGTTGATGTGAATGATGGTGGTGTCTCCGGCGTGTTAATGGGCGACGTGATTGAGTTCACACCAGATGATACGCCAAGAGGGGTTGAGAAGAGCGGCGTCGCTTCACTTTCGCGGGAATGGGGCCTTTCCCTGCTTCGCCAAGTGTATGGGTTTGTTCCTGATTTGAACGTACCGTACGCTAGCCGACTTGAATTTAGCCTGCATCCAAAGCCGCGAGGTTGGCGTCATACAAACACTTTGGGCTGGGAGTACGCGGCGGTCAAAGCGACCACACTTACAGCAAAAAACAACTGGCCAAATCGCTTTAGCCGCATGATAGGTGACAAAGTCTTTGGTTTGATGATTGCGCACATTATGGGCTTTCGGGTGCCTTACACAACTGTGATTAATCGTCGAGTAGCGCCGTTTACCTTTGGTCGGCCGACGGGAAGTTCAGAGGTATGGTTTCGGACGAGCCCCACCGAACAGGTCCCAGGGAAATTTACGACTGTAAAGGGCTGGGTTGATCCATTCGCGTTGATTGAACGGGAGGACCCTGCGGGCAGTCAGATTGCTTCAGTCTTGAGCCAGGCCGCTATACCGGCTCGGTACTCTGGCGCAGCCATAGTCACAGCCGACGACAAGCTAGTGGTTGAGGGTGCTGCCGGGGAGGGGGACGCCTTTATGAAGGGCGACGCTGCACCCGAACTTTTGCCGAAGCTTGTGATTGAGAACGTATCAGATTTACACAAACGTCTGGTGGCACTACTTGGCCCGGTTCGATTTGAGTGGGTTCACGACGGACAGTCGGTCTGGATCGTACAACTACATAAGGGGGCTACATTAAGCACCTCATCGATCCTTGTTCCTGGAGACGCGGACAATTGGGAAGCATTCGATCTTGCCCTCGGATTGGAGAATCTTCGGATCGCCATCGCCTTGCTTCCTCCGAATACGGGTTTTCTCTTGAAGGGAAATGTCGGCCTGACAAGTCATGTTGCTGACGTAATCCGCAAAGCTCAGGTGCCGGCTAGGCTGATTTAATTCAGGATTCGGCCGTCGAGTTGATATGACTCAGGTACGTCGCCGACACTTCCAGCTATTAAAGTCTCTACCACCGCTGGTCACAGTCGTCGCAAGCCAAGCGCACAAACCTACACTGGTCCTGCCGGGGACCGCCTTTCCAATCTCACCCCACCCCTCGTTAACCATTCGTTAACCATTCTCTCGCTAGCGTTTACCTCTCAGTAGGGATTCGCCAGCCGTGACCTTTGCCGCTCCCCTCGAGGCCAAATCCATTCGCTTTCGTGCCCGTTCTTTCGTCGCTTTCACATTGACGCCCGAGGCGCCGCTTTCGGAATGGTTGCAGGGGCTGGATCACTGGATCGGCAACTCGCCGGGCTATTTTGCCGGGCGGCCGGTGCTGCTCGATCTGAACACGCTGAAGCCGCAGCCCAGCGAGATCGCGGCACTTGTGGCGGAGTTGGGGACGCGCGGTATCCGCATTTATGCCATCGAGCTTGAAGGGGCCTCGCTCGGGCCTGACCTGCCGCCTCTGCTGGTCGGCGCCAAGGAGGCGACGACGGATGGGCTGCTGCCTGGCCGCAAGGGCGCCGACAAAGCGAGGGCGGAGGTTTCCGACAAGGCCGAGCAGCCTGAAGGCAGCGCCGGCAAGGGCAGGGCGGAGAACGGCAAGGCCGACGGCGGTAGGATTGGCGAGGGCAAGGCTGGCGCAAGCAAGGCGGGCGAGAGCGAGCCGCAGGTTTCGCATTATGATTCGGGCACGCTGATGATCAAGGCGCCGATCCGGTCCGGCCAGGCGATCATGCATCCGCATGGCGATGTCATCGTGCTGGGCTCGGTCGCGTCCGGTTCGGAGATCGTCGCCGCCGGTTCGATCCATGTCTACGGCACGTTGCGCGGGCGCGCTTCGGCGGGTGCGCTGGGCAACACGGCCGCGCGCATCTTCTGCCGCCGCAACGAGGCCGAGCTTCTGTCCGTCGACGGCTGGTACATCACCGCCGAGGAGATGGAAGGGGTTTCGCGCGGCAAGCCGGTGCAGGCCTTCCTCGACGGCGACAAGCTGCGGGTCGAGACGCTGAGTTGAGAACGGCCGTCAGGGCGGTCGACTGAGAAAACAGGCCGGTACGGCCGACGACAGGCCGGCACGCCGGCCCGGAAATAAACGAATAGCAACGGAGGCATTTTTCATGGGCAAGGTAGTGGTGGTCACTTCGGGCAAGGGGGGCGTCGGCAAGACCACCTCGACGGCGGCGCTCGGTGCCGCCGTGGCCAAGACCGGCAAGAAGGTGGCCCTGGTCGATTTCGACGTCGGCCTGCGGAATCTCGACCTGATCATGGGCGCCGAACGCCGCGTCGTGTTCGACCTCGTCAACGTCATCCAGGGCACGGCAAAGCTGTCGCAGGCGCTGATCCGCGACAAGCGGGTCGAGACGCTGTTCCTGCTGCCGGCCTCGCAGACGCGCGACAAGGACGCGCTGACGGAAGAGGGCGTCGGCGAAGTCATCGACAAGCTGCGCTCGGTGTTCGACTACGTGTTCTGCGACAGCCCGGCCGGCATCGAGCGCGGAGCGCAGCTCGCCATGCGCTTTGCCGACGAGGCGGTCATCGTCACCAATCCGGAAGTGTCGTCGGTGCGCGATTCCGACCGCATAATCGGCCTGCTCGACGCCCGCACCATGCGCGCCGAACAGGGCGAGCAGATCGCCAAGCACGTGCTGGTCACACGCTATGACGCGGCGCGGGCCGCGCGGGGTGAAATGCTCAGCATCGACGATGTGCTCGAAATCCTGTCGGTGCCGCTGCTCGGCATCATCCCCGAGAGCCAGGATGTGCTGCGCGCCTCCAACCTCGGCGCGCCGGTGACGCTGTCGGAGCCGCTCAACACCGCGGCCAAGGCTTATCTCGATGCCGCAAGGCGGCTGGAAGGCGAGGACCTGCCGGTCGTCGTTCCCTTCGAGCGCAAAGGCTTCCTCGACCGGCTGTTGGGAAGGAGGGCGGCATGAACGTGTTCGACCTTTTCCGTCGGCGCTCCAGCGCGCCGGTGGCGCGCGAGCGGCTGCAGGTGCTGCTCGCCTATGAGCGCCGCAACCGCAGCCAGCCCGACCTGGTCTCCATCCTGCGCGAGGAGATCATGGCCGTTATCGCCAAGCACGTGCAGATCGACCAGGATTACCTGCAGGTCTCGATGGATCGCGGCGAGACCATGTCGACGCTGGAGATCGATATCCAGATCCCCAACAAGAGCGCTGTGCCGATGGCGATCGCGGGATGACTTTTCACCCTCCCCCTTGGGGGCAGGGCAATCGCATATGAAATTTCCCGAAGGTTTGCCCGGCACGTACCCCCACCCCTAGCCCCTCCCCACAAG